>NZ_JAATHD010000096.1 GCF_011947265.1 Paenibacillus sp. HB172176 | reverse complement strand
TTACGGCTCCCCGAGGCGGTATCGTTGTTCGCCACGTCCTTCTTCGGCTCCTGGTGCCTAGGCATCCTCCGTGCGCTCTTACTAGCTTAACCTGGCGTTCCGGTTGATTCGGCTTGCCCTATTGGGACAATCTCGAACAACCTTCACTCACAGCAAAACCTCGCTCGCTTTCGCCAACTCCGCTTGCTGCTATTTAAATCAGCTAAAGGATGTTTCAGCAGAAGAATTTCTTCTTCTTTTACTTTCGTTATCCAGTTTTCAAGGAACAATTCGAGCATCATGTTACTTACGCTCGGGGTAATTATCTACCCGCTTGGCGACGTCCTACTCTCCCAGGACCCTGCGGTCCAAGTACCATCGGCGCTGGAGGGCTTAACGGTCGTGTTCGGTATGGGAACGCGTGGTTCCCCTCCGCCATCGCCACCAAACGGTGTTTTCTAGCGTTTTTCAATGATTGACATCCTGAATTACTTCAAAAAAAGACCCAACCATGTATTTCATTGGAAAGACAATTCATCATAA
>NZ_JAATHD010000095.1 GCF_011947265.1 Paenibacillus sp. HB172176 | reverse complement strand
CGACTTTGATTCAGCGTCAACTCCAACACTGGATCGCCGCTTTGCCCAGCTACATCAAGGCCTACCTACCTATTTCAAGCTGCGAAAGTTGAGTTATTAGAACATGCTTGTAAGATTAATACGAAAAGGATTGAGACTAATAATCGGATTTTCAATAGAGTCCTCCTTGGTTTAAGGCATGTCGTATAACGTTTTTGTATTCACGAACCCTCACTGCCTTAAACGACCGAAGGGAGTGGCCGCGACGCGGTTAGGCAGTGCAGGGTTGTCCGGCTGAATTGGCTTCCCTGCTACTAGAACGGCTCCTTTATAGCCGTTCTTCTTCCAGCTTCGGCCGGACCAAGGAGCGATAGCGACGCAGCGTGAATACGGTGTTATACGACGGACCTCTTGTATTACCCACAAGTTTTTTAGTTCTCTAATCTCATGTTTATATAATATCCCTGAATCCGTGATCTGAATGATTAAATTTTCTTGAAAAATGAAGGAAATCATACCTCCAGCGACGAAATCAAGAGATAACCAACGATTATCT
>NZ_JAATHD010000094.1 GCF_011947265.1 Paenibacillus sp. HB172176 | reverse complement strand
AAGCGCCACACGCCTCCGCCCTGATCCGCCGGAGCGCTCGACACCGCCTGGTCCTGGTCGTCATACAGCGTCACCGTCGCGCCGGCGTAGACGTTCGTTACATCCACATACCCGATGCCCGCCGCTGCCGACGGCGTGCACAGGCTCGCGCCCACAAAGCTAGAGTTCTCGCTCTCCTCGCCGCCCACCGTCTGCGTTACATAAAACTGCAGACTGTTCGGCTCCACGTTATCGAAGGTGTACGTCGCATCCGTCACGTTCGTCGCCGTGTCCTGCAGATTTCCGTTCGTTAGATACAGCTTCAGCGTCGCGCCCGACGTGAAGTTGCTTGCCGTGATGCTTTCCTCGCCGCCCGCCGCGCTTGGCGCCGCCGGAATATCCGGCTGAACCGTCACGATTGACGAGGGGAGGCTCACCACACCATTTATGCTTTGCACCACATAATAGTCGCTTCGCGCCGTCAGTCCGCTGAAGCGCCACACGCCTCCGCCCTGATCCGCCGGAGCGCTCGACACCGCCTGGTCCTGGTCGTCATACAGCGTCACCGT
>NZ_JAATHD010000093.1 GCF_011947265.1 Paenibacillus sp. HB172176 | reverse complement strand
CTTTTTGATAAGCTCTTCTACATTTTTTGGTGATTTCAATACTATGATCTTCTTATCTTGATATTTCATTAACTTTTCCATAATTCCAGGAATTCTTGTCTTTTTAAAATTCCAGACCCATTTAATAAATTCAAAGTCCAAACTTTCAGGACAACCTTTATTTAGGTCTGGTCTAGTCTTACCGTGATATATGAGTCTTCTCTTGATTACTCTATAAGTAGTTATCCATCTTGAAAAATCTAATAGTATTATTACATCAGCTTGTTTCATTCGTATATTAAGTGTTCTTCCATAATTTCCATCAATAATCCACGATTCTTCGAGCACAAGTTTTTCTTGAAAATCATCCCATTCATCATTAGATGTTGGCATCCATCCAGGTTTCCAATAGTATGCATCTAAATGATATACAGGTAAATTTAATAGATCTCCAAGTTGTCTTGAAAGAGTGGATTTACCTGCTCCACCAGACCCAATTATCATCATTCGCTTCATCGAATCTTCTCCTATGCCATTAGGTTTTGCGAGAATTTCTCATAACGTTTTTGTATTCACGAACC
>NZ_JAATHD010000092.1 GCF_011947265.1 Paenibacillus sp. HB172176 | reverse complement strand
TGTCCAGTATAAGGATTGGACACTAAAGTCAATCGAAAATGCCGATGCAGTTTTTATACTTAACCCCAATGTATTTAGAAGAGATTATAGGATTATCAAGAGATTTATCTTATCTCGGACAGGCATACGACCATGGAATTACAAGCAGTCGGTTAGAAACTTATGTGAAATGATGATTAGATGGAATCATCAATATGATATTGAAAGAGTAATTGAAATTGTAAGAAATTATCGTAGAGTACCTTATATCGTTAGAAATAAGAAAGAAGTCATAAATCTATTAAAGGGCCTTTGAAAGCAAATCGATGAGGGCAATGACATCACATAACACAGTATTCACGCTGCGTCGCCTCCGGCTCCTTGGTCCGGCCGAAGCTGGAATAGAACGGCTAAACTGAAGCCGTTCTAGTAGCAGGGAAGCCTAATCAGCCGGACAACCCTGCACTGCCTAACCGCGTCGCGGCCACTCCCTCCGGTCGTTTAAGGCAGTGAGGGTTCGTGAATACAAGAACGTTAGGTGAAAGGGATGAAGTGCGTATAAAAAAACAAGCTCAAAGGAGACTATAATGATTACTCGTTTAATGGCTACCGCTTTTCTTTTT
>NZ_JAATHD010000091.1 GCF_011947265.1 Paenibacillus sp. HB172176 | reverse complement strand
GAGGGAAAACCTCACGTCCGGTTTGATGAAGGGGGAACTGGAAAGTAACTAGAGGGCTTGCGCCCTCCAACGAAATTCAGTTCTCTACTCTACTATAGAATTTATAAGATTTCGGGTCATAGGAAATGACAAATAAAATCTTAATGTGCGTACGAGGCTGCTTTGAACTGTAAAGCTTTAGGTCGCCGACTCTGAAAGGCCGAAAGTATGGGGTTTGGGAGTAATTCCTGCAACTGTAACGGACTTTTTCGACCCTTAGAAGCTCTATTTAGCCAGCGCAGATTTTTAACGGACATTTTCGCCTCTTAGCAGGTTAATCCTGTTGTTTTTTCGCTCGTTTGGTTGGCTAAGAGGATAAAAAGTCCGTTAGAGCAAGCGAGTGTTGAAAAACGGCGTCTAAGAGGACAAAAAGTCCGTTAGAACAGGTCGCTGCTTTCAAAGGACGCCATCAGGCGTTTTTCTTACCACATAAGAATTTATAAGTTTTCGGAGCCCGAACTTACAAATTCTAATTGGCGATAAAACATTCATGACGCCGCTCCGTCACCCCAATGTATGAAAATAACTGCTATTGCATGGCATGTGGTTTCCATGTTCTCAAATTCGTCAAGACT
>NZ_JAATHD010000090.1 GCF_011947265.1 Paenibacillus sp. HB172176 | reverse complement strand
TTTTTCGGAACAACATGAATGTAGGTCGAAGCCTTCGCCGTTAGTCCGAATTCATCCCGCATCTGAGCGCTGACCGAGAAGAAACCTAGCGTATCCATCACAATGCCATGAAAGCCGTCCGTGTATTCCTGACTGTTGGAAGGTATCGCTCTCACGAATTCCTGACTGCTGCCGTCTGTATCAAAGCCCATGAAATAGATCAGGTCTCCATCCGGATCAGTAGGCGTTGGCACGCTTGGATCGTCAATGTAGACGAGGTCCAATGTCGTTCCCTCGACTACCTCAGTCAGCGGAGTCGTCCGGTTATATGGACTGACAAAACCCACCTTGAATTGTGGAGGATGGTTATCGCCCATATCCGTAACCGTAAGCGTCTTCTGTCCCATCCAATCTGACTCGCCGCAGCTCGTCTTGATCTTGATGCTGACGGTATGGTCGCCTACGCCTATGAGCCATGGGTAATTGCTTCTCGTATATGTTGTTGTCTTGTCCATACCTTTAATGTCTTTCGTTATATACGTGCCATTTCGCTCGATCTTGTATTGATGCGACTGGTAGGCGCAGCCATTCATGACGAAGTCTTTCGGCACAAAACTGAAGGAGTCGCGGTATTCGATGACGCTTGGCACGATATCGAAATC
>NZ_JAATHD010000009.1:209069-236513 GCF_011947265.1 Paenibacillus sp. HB172176 | reverse complement strand
CCTTGCTGCGATTCAGAGTCTGTGCAATCTCCGTGACAAGCTTCCCTTTGAGATGTAAGTACACGGTTTGATAACGTTCATACATGCGGCGTTCTTTTTCTTGCTTCATGGCTTGTGTAACTTCTTCTAACGATTTGTTCTGTTCCATCTGTATCCCAACCTGTCCGAATAACTTTCCTTACCTATTCGACAAGCAGGTCGCAATTTCCTTACCATAGTTTTCTAATACTTTAGTTCAACTTATATAGTTTTTTTATTTGAGCGGCAACATACATTGTATCTCCATCTTTCCCTCTCCGTCATTCCCTATTTGTTTTCCTCCATATCATCCGAGTGCTAGAACTTAAATTAGTTTCACGCAAACTATACTTCGGAATACCGCAAAAAAACTTTCGTGGACACTACAGAAAAAAAGTGGTATTTTTTTTCATAAGGATATTTTAATGGAAGTTGGCCAACTTTCAGGAAATTTAAAAGTGAGGTGGTAATTGTATGCGTCTTGTTGAAAGAAATAAGATTTTTGTTATAGTATTTGTGTGCTTTTGTTGTCTAATCATTGGAACTGCAACCATCTTTGCTTCTTATTCGTCTGAGATCAAAACAGCCTCTAAGCCGGGATATGTCTCTCAATCAGGTTCTGATCCACTTACTTGGAGTGATGTTAGCGCCACTACTACAGATGTGTCGTCAAATAAACGCCTTTTTTATAGCAATAATCCCGAAGAAATACCACTTATCAAACAACCATCAGGTGATGTTTTATCAAATGAAGGAATTATCTTCAACAGCGCATATAGAAGCGATGGTGGAAGAGTATACATGCATCACTATAATAATAGTCCCTCTTCAAATGTAACTGTTGCACTATTGGCTAGAAATGTTGGTAGCAGTTCGGGTTCGTTAACGATAGGTAAGTTTGGAGATGGTGCAGGGGCAACGTTATCAAACCCGCTCTCGGTAGGCGGAACAGCTGCCAAACAATATTTTAGTAATTCGCCTTTGAATACAACATTTTCAAGTATACCTGTAAACGGCTGGGTTACTGTTGTTTCAAAGACATTAACACCAGGGCAGACAACAAGCATGATCATGGATTTAACTTATAGTGGCACGTTCAGGCTTTACACAGCCTATGTTACACCGGCTTCATCATATGCTACACCACTTGCTTTTGCACAGGCGAATTATAATAGTTCAAGCGCTTATTTATGGTCGAATCAAGAATCGACTGTAAGAGGAGATGCACTGCACACCCGTCAGATTGATGTTTCTTTTAATCCCGATAATCTATACAATAGAAGACTGAGAATTAATAATAATTACCCTAATGATTCAGTTATTTCAACATCCGACTATACTTGGAATGTTTCAAGCCCTACTACTAGGACTCTCACAGGAAACTTTGGGCTTTTATATAAGGTAAATGTAAATACAGGAACTTGGGCGACCAATAGTAGCACAAAACAGCTATATGCTGGCTTAAATCCTCGGGGAGGATCTATGTTAGGTGGCGTATATTCATCGGTCGACATCCCCAATTTAGCCGGTGGATTCTCATTGCCATCAATTGCAGCGCAAACTCAAACAGCAAATATCGGCAGATGGGGTTCTTATTGGAGAACTGCTAATTTTGAATATATTTTACCAGGCGGTGCTAATGCCCCTAATATGATCTTATTTAGCGGATTTACACCATAAATTGACGAATGGAGGTATTCTTATGCAAATTGGCAAATCCACATACCTTATTTTATCAGCAGTCTTCTTCTTATTGCTGTTTAATGGCTGCGGGACAGAATTAAAATCTACGAACTCGTCTCATAACGCTCAGGCTGCTCCAAATCAGATCGAGGAGCACTTGGATCCGTCTGCAGGAGACGCGGACTTCGAAGAAACATATGCAGAGCAAGAAAAAGCGGCGACTGGATGGACGGAGAGCGAGTTGAAAGCGCTCGCCGAGATGCCCCCTAATGATTACGATCCGACGAAATTAAGTGCGGAGCAGCAGAAAATATTCGAGGAAGAACAAGCAGAAAACCATGAACGGCTGAAGGATATTAAGCTGTACATGTACACCGACCTCAAGACGGGAGAAAAATATTGGGAAGGCGCTTCCTTCGCTGATATGGGGGCTCTGCTATCATACGCAGTACACGATACTAGTATGTCTGGTGGATATATCCGCTTTCCCGGGGACGATCGCTTTCTCACGGAAATGACGAATTTTGATCCTGATTTTCTAGCGATCGATGCTATGAAGGCTGCAACAACGGCGTTTGAGCATTTACCGACGGTCAACCATATGGATATCTCTATTTATCAAAATACTTTATCTAATTTGGAGAAGCAGCAGCCAGGGACATTATACGGAGAGTTCACGATTAATCGCGAAGACTACGAGGCCGTGAAGCAGGACACTGCATTAACTGATGAGCAACGTTTCAAGCGTATTTTCATAGTAGACGATTTTAGCGCGAGATAAAGACTTCTAAAGCGGTGAGTAGAGAGCTGAAGCTCTCTACTCACCGCTTCGTCATACCCGAGTTGTTCTTTAGGTCAAGGCTCAAACCCTCTCTGACTAACAAATAATTCTTCCTCCGCGAACACCGCCCTAAGCCGATCGTACACCCGTCGATAAGCCTCAGGATGATACCACTCCTCCAGCTCCGCTTCCTCGTAGAAGCTCTGCATATGAAGCTGCTTCGAACGCTTCCCTCCGCTGCCGTCGCCCATGAAGTAATCGTCCACGCATACCCGGTTCACCAGGGGGCGCAGCTTCTCTGCGAAGAGCTCGGAGCTCGGCAGCACGGGGGCAATCGCGGCCTGAGCGGGAATGCCGGCTTCCTTCAAGACGCGAAGCGTCTCTAGTCGCGCCGCAATGGGCGGTGCGGAAGGAGTGAATCGTCTGCGCACCTCCTCGAGATCCGTTTCCACCGTCATGCTGACTCTCACTTTGCCGCCAAGCCGGGACAGCAGGTCTACATCTCTGCGCACCAGCGGACTTCGAGTCTGCACAAGCAGGAAATTCGGCTGCTCCCGAGCCATGACCTCCAGCAACGAACGCGTCACCTCTTCCTCATACTCAATAGGCTGATAGGGATCGGTGCTCGAGGACATGAAGATGGTGACGGGCCCTTTCGCTTTCGCTCTTCGCAGCTCCTTCTCGAGCAGCGCCGCAGCATTCTTCTTCACATCCACCCAAGATCCCCATGACTCGCCGCGAAACAGCGCGACCGGCATCCGTCGAACATAACAATAGGAGCAGCCGAAAACGCAGCCTGTATACGGATTCAACGAATGCGAATAGCCGTCAAGAAAGCCCGTTCCCTTGTTCAGCAGCGTCTTAGGACTCTTTGCGCCATACGCAACGCTCATCCCCGAGCAGCGCCTTTCTCAAGCTGAAGCAGCTTCTTCTTCATCTCCAGGCCTCCACGATAGCCGGTCAGGAAGCCGTCCTTGCCAATTACCCGGTGGCAAGGAACCGTAATTAACAGCGGATTGGCCCCGAGAGCCGCTCCAACCGCCCTGACGGCGGATGGCCGCTCGATCCTCTCGGCAATGTCCGAATAGGTGTGTGTCTCACCGTATGGAATAGCTTGCAGAGCGGCCCACACCTTTTCCTGGAACGGCGTTCCTTTAAGATGAATAGCCATTTCGAACGTTTCACGGTCTCCCAGCAAATATTGCGAAAGCTCCTCCAGATAAGGCTTCATGAAGGCATCGTCCCGCACCAAATGAGACTCTGGCATGCGCGCTTTCGCCCAGTCCTTCAATTCGGCGAGCGCCGCTCCCTCGGAGCCGACGAAGCATAGCCCTTCATGGGATGCTGCCGCATAGAGCCGCCAATCCTTGCTTTCTAGCTGCGACCAATACAGCTTGGGCGAAGCCTCCGCGGATGAATCCTCTAATTCATTCCCACTCCCGTTCTTATTGCTCATTGTCATGCGATTCAGCCTCCTTGGCATATTGCTGCTGCCTCCGGTAAGCCTCCGGGGTCAGACCTGTTAACTTTTTGAACAGGGTTATAAAATACGGAGCATTGCTTATGCCGACCCTGCCGCCGACCTCCGCTATCGGCAATTGCGAGTCGGTAAGCAGCGTCTTGGCCTCCGCGACGCGCACTTGCTGCGCATAGGCCATGGGCGTCAGGCCCGTTACCCGCTTGAATATGCGGTGCAGATGGAAGGGAGTGCCATGCGTTTCCTCGGCCAGCAAGCTCAGATTCAAGTTGCTTTGAAAGTTCCGATCCATATAGCTCTTGATCATGTCAACCCATTCTTCATCGGGCAGCATGGAGCCGGTCGGCCGGCATCGCTTGCAGGGACGGAAGCCTTCCGCCATCGCTTCGGCGGCCGTCCCATAGACTCGGACATTGTCCCGTCTCGGCTCCTTCGACTTGCAGGATGGACGGCAGAAGATGCCCGTGGTCTTCACCGCGTAGAAGAACTTGCCGTCATACTCGGCGTTATTGCTCACAACGGCTTCCCATTGCTCATCATTCATTCCCTATCACCTCTCTCCACAGTATAACCCGGCCGGGCCGCATCCGCATCGTCGGAGCAACAAAAAAGCAAGATATCGAAATCAGAGCAACGCAGATTAAGCGGAAGAAGCAGGGGACTTTTTTGCGAAAAAAGCATTGACAGCATATAAGGAAAGATGATACTATTTCAAACATAATCTTATACAAAGTAAACTAGTCGGAATTATTGGGTATGTTGACCGGTCCACCGGAGACACTCCTCCTTCATGTCAGGGAGAAGTGTCTCTTTCTGCATTAAGGCATGTTATTAATCCGACTAACCGCATGCGAAAAATAAGAATAAAGGAGAATGAACATGGGGAAATCAGATGGCAAGCCGGAGGGAAGAGCAGCGCAGCAGGAATTGAATGTTTTGTCCCATGTACTGGATGGCATTAAGGATATGAAATTCGGCACGATACAAATCGTTATTCATGATGGCAAGGTGGTTCAGATCGAAAAAACGGAGAAATACCGGTTGGATTGCAAATGATCGCATCCATCATGAGGTCGACGTTAATCAGCTATTTGCTGCTGCTTGTCGTTTTCCCGATCGGAGCGGTGTATGTCGAAGGCTTCTCCGACGGCTGGCATACTTTCTGGAGCAAAGCGCACGAAGGCGCCGTCGTTGAAGCGATTAAGCTGACTGTTAAGCTGAGCTTGATTACAGCCTTCATCCAAGCCGTCGTCGGTGCGATGATCGCTTACACGCTGGTGCGATTCTCCTTTCCCGGACGAAGGCTGCTGAATAGCTTGATCGATCTTCCATTCGCGCTGCCAACCGCTGTATCCGGGGTTATCCTTCTGACGATGTTCAGCCCGAACGGTCCGATCGGCGCTCTGCTGGCGCGCAATGGAATCGAGCTGCTGTATAACGAGTACGCGATTCTGATCGGCATGATTTTCGTGACGTTCCCGTTCGTTATCCGCGCGATACAGCCGTTGCTCGAGCAGCTCGATCCCTTCGAGGAGGAGGCGAGCGCAAGTCTCGGAGCGGGACGAATGCGAACGTTCCGCAGGATCGTTCTTCCCGTCATGATGCCGGGGCTATTATCGGGGAGCATGCTCGCTTTCTCCAGAGCGCTGGCGGAATTCGGCGTCATCGCGATCGTGTCGGGAAACTTGCCGAAGCAGACGCTGGTCGCCTCGGTACAGATCTATTCCGAAATCGAGAATGACGATCCGGTCGGCGCCGCAGCCCTGTCGATTATCATGCTGACGCTGTCCTTCCTGACGCTGTGGATGGTTCATGCCGCTGCGCGGCGAAAGGAGGGAGCGAATGAGTAAATTGCTGATCGGCGCGACGTATATTTTCTTTCTGTTGATTATTGTTCTGCCGCTAGGCTATGTCGGTTATGCAGCCTTCGGGCAAGGGTGGTCGGGCTTCATCGAAGCGATGACGAGAAGGGAGGCGCTGCATGCCTTTCAGGTTTCTTTTTCGATAGCAGCCATTGTGGTTGTGTTGAACGTCTTCTTCGGCGTCTTCCTGGCGCTCGAGCTGGTTCGGGGAAAATGGCTCGCGAGAAAGCTGAAGCCGATTCTGAACGCGATTGCGGATCTGCCCTTTGCCGTGTCTCCCGTTATTGGAGGACTGATGATTCTCTTGCTATTCGGTCCTGAGACGGTGCTGGGCGCGTTTTTCGGCAATCTCGGCGTGAAAGTCGTATTCGCGCTTCCGGGCATGATTCTGGCTACTTTATTCGTTACGTTTCCCTTTGTCGTGAGAGAGGTCGCTCCTGTTCTGGAGGAGATTGGCGAAGAGGCCGAAGAGGCCTCGCGCATACTTGGCGCTTCTCCGGCAACGACTTTCTGGAAGGTTACGCTTCCCGGCATTCGGTGGTCCGTCATCTACGGCATGATCTTGACGGTCGCCAGGTCACTGGGCGAATTCGGCGCGGTGCTGATCGTGTCCGGCAACATTATGAATGAAACGCAGACAGCGACAACCTTGGTGTATCAAGACGCGGGCAACTTCGATATGGTCAGCGCGAATTCGGCGGCATTGCTGCTCGGACTTGTGTCTGTCGCAATTCTATTGGCGCTGGAATGGGTGAAGCAGAGAAGGGAGAGGCAAGAGAATGGACATTGAGGTCAGGAATTTGCACAAAAAATACAATCAATTTCATGCTGTGCGAGGCGTGAATTTCAGGATCGCGAAGGGAAGGCTTGTCGGCTTCCTCGGTCCGAGCGGAGGAGGCAAAACCTCCATCTTGCGCATGCTGGCGGGCCTTGAGCAGCCTGCCTCGGGCGAAATCTATCTCGGCGGCGTTCTCGCGAACAGCATTCCTGTTCAGCGGCGAAGGATCGGCTTTGTGTTCCAGCATTACGCGTTGTTCAAGCATATGACCATCTACGACAATATCGCGTATGGGCTGATGGTTCAGAAGAAATCGAAGGAAGAGATTCGGCTCCGGGTGAACGAGTTGCTTAAGCTGGTCGGCCTCGAAGGCTCCGAGAGGAAATATCCGCATCAATTATCGGGCGGTCAGAAGCAGCGCGTCGCCTTCGCCAGAGCTTTGGCGCCGAATCCGGAATTGCTCCTTCTCGATGAGCCGTTCGCCGCCATCGACGCCAAGATCCGCAAGGAGCTTCGCAGCTGGCTCCGCGATTTGATTAACGAGCTCGGCGTCACAAGCATCTTCGTTACGCATGACCAGGACGAGGCGATCGAGGTTGCCGACGAAATTCTGGTCATTCATCAGGGGCGGTTAGAGCAGCAAGGCACGCCTTATGACGTCTATAGGGAGCCTAGCTCCGCCTTTGTCGCCAGGTTTATCGGCGAGTCGACGCAGCTTGCGGAGCCGGTGCAATGGGCTGCCTTCCCCGAGCTTCGGCAATTCCAGGCGGGAGGCAACTGGAAGGAGGGCGTGTCGGCTTTTCTGCGTCCCGAAGCGGTGGAAGTCAGGAAATCGGACACGGAGCAGCTTCCCTCTGCCGGGATAGGGGGAGTGGTTAAGCATATTCATTTCCGAGGCGACGCTTGGTGTCTGGAGATTGACGCCGGCGGAACGCGCATCATAGCTTATTCGCAGCAAGGCTCCTCTGATTTCAAAGTTGACGAAGTGGTGAACGTGCTTATTCGACGTATCACCGTCTTCACGCCGGAAGGCAGCGCGGTTCTGGGGAATCAAAGCTTGGAGGACCCCATGCCTGTATTTATATAGCTATTATTTTGGGAGAGGGAGAGATGGAAGATGAAGTTAAATAAGAAGAGAGCGCGCTTGGTTGCGGCGGCGGGAATTGCAAGCCTGTTTATCATGGCGGCTGTGAGCGGCTGCGGCAATTCGGCAGGCAATCAAGATACGGAGGCGGACGGGGATGCATCCGCATCCGGGAAGGTGACGCTCACGCTTGGCGCATATTCGGTGCCGAAGGAAGCGGTGCAGGCCATTATTCCTTTGTTCCAGACGTATTGGAAGGAGAAGTCTGGACAGACGGTGATCTTCAAGGAATCCTACGAAGCCTCTGGCGCGCAAGCCAGGGCGATCGCCCAGGGCTTCGAGGCGGATATCGCGCTTCTGTCGCTGGAGGGAGATATCGACAAGATCGAAGAGGCGGGCTTGATAACCGAAGATTGGCGAAGCAAGCCTCACGGCGGAATGATTACCGAATCTGTCGTTGCGCTGGGCGTAAGGGATGGCAATCCGAAGAATATACGGGATTGGGAAGACTTGACGAAGAACGGCGTCGAGGTGTTGATTCCGAATCCGAAGACATCCGGTGGAGCGCAATGGGATGTGAACGCGATATACGGCGCGGGTCTCAAGCTCAGCGAGGAGGCCGGGGCGGCCGATCCGTCGAAAGCGAAGGATCTGCTGAGCCGAATCTATCGCAATGTGAAGGCGCTGGACAAGAGCGGACGTGAATCGATGACAACGTTCGAGAAGGGCATTGGGGACGCTGTCATCACTTACGAGAATGAATTGCTGGCTCGAAACCTGGCGGGCGAGCATTATGGCATCATCGTGCCGAACTACACGATCCGCATCGTCAACCCTGTCGCCGTAGTCGATATGAATGCCGAGAAGCACGGCGTCAAGGAAGCGGCCGACGCCTTCGTCGATTTCTTGTGGACCAAGGAGGCGCAGACCGAATTTGCCAAGCGAGGCTTTCGCGCCGTCGATTCCCAGGTCGGCGAGCGGTTCGCCGACCAATATACAACGCCTGGAGGACTGTTCGATATCGATTATCTCGGCGGATGGGCTCAGGTTAGATCAACGATCTATGCGGATGGCGGCATCTGGGATGAAGTGGTTGAGAATACGAAGTAGCCGTCTCGGCTGGATAGATATGCGGCAGCGTTAGGAACAGATTGCATCATGGGAAGTCTTGGGATATACTAATAGGAACAATAACATCGGCGATGGAGTTCGCCATAACCGTCCATGCGACTAATGACTCCTACCAGCTTCTTTGTGCTGGTAGGAGTTTGTTTTGTTGGGGAGGCTGTTAACATGCGCGGGAAAGAAAAGGGGAGGAATGGCTTGTGAACGTAATCGCTGTAGGAATCGGAGGATTTGCAGGCGCTATATTGCGCTATGAGCTGGGGGAGCGAATTGGAGTGAGGGGTCATTTTCCGGCAGGAACGCTGATCATTAATCTGCTTGGCTGCTTGTTTCTGGCGTGGTTCTTCACGGTAATCGTCAAGCGGACGACTTTCCATCCTAATGTTGTGCTTATGCTCGGCACCGGCTTCACCGGCGCCTTCACGACCTTCTCCACCTTCTCGGTGGAGACGACGACTCTCCTTCGAGACGGCAACACTGCTCAGGCTCTGCTGTATGTACTGGTTAGCTTGCTGGGAGGGATCGGATTAGCTCTCCTGGGAGCGAAGCTCGGGATGAGGATGAACGCGCAGCATCCCGTGCATGGGAGAACACAGTCGGCAGAAGGAGGGGAGAGATAATGCTATTCGTTGGACTTGGAGGCATCTTCGGCGCCATGACCCGTTTCTTGCTGGGCAAGTGGGTCGCTTCCCGAATCAAGGGAACCTTCCCGCTTGGCACATGGATCATCAATTTGACCGGCTCATTCGCGCTTGGCATTCTCGCTGCGCTGCATATGCGGGAGTCCATTCCCGATTGGACCTGGCTGCTGCTTGGCACCGGCTTCCTCGGCGCATACACCACCTTCTCCACCTTCGGATACGAGATTCAGCTGATGCTTCGGAACAAAGAGACGGCCAAAGCGGCGAGATACGCTTCGACATCGGTGGTGCTGGGCATTTTGCTTGCTTATGCAGGTTGGGCGCTTGCCGCTTGAAGAGGCTCCATGTTCGCCAGACCAGGGGCTTGGGCTCGTCGATCTGCTATTTCAGTTGGAGGTTGAAAACTTGGAACGCTAGAACGCCTTGAACGCAACCACTATAGCAGCAATATTCACGATGATTCCAGCGAGCTTGCACATTATATAATAGAAGTCGCTAGGCTCAGGATCCCTCGCGTTCCACGCGCTAGGAGAGAGATAGAACATGACCGTCTGGAATCGTTCATAACTACATTGGACGATGCTCGCGGGGCTGATATTCATTCTGAGCGGGGTCTATCTGGCAGGGAGAAAACAAAAACAGAGATCTTGAGGCGCATCGCTGTGGAACGGGGACCTATGAGATCGACTCCAATCTCGGATTTCAGCCGATCATCCAGCAGCTCCGCTACACGGATTTGCTGGAATTGGAGAAGATGCAAAGCATGGTTAGCTACATGCAGACGCTCTATGATTTGATTCTCGGTCAGTTGGAACAGAAGCGGAGCATGAAGAACAAAGAGCTCTTTGAGGATGTTACGGCCTTCATCGACGAGAATCTTGCAGCTTACAAATTAGCCATAAAGTGGTATTCTTATAAAAGAACATGTATGTTCTCAAATAAGAATAGCGAGAAGAGGCGAATAAATGTCAGTAATGACGAGTTACGGCGTGGGAAAGAAGGGTAAGAATTTATTTGTTTTGGCAATCATCATGTTATTCCTGACAACATTCGCGAATGTCGGTCATGCTGCTGAAGTAGGAGATGAAGTCGAACGGTCGTTGCATGGAACGATTACGGATGCCGGGGGAAACCCGATTGAAGGCGCGGAGATTGAAGTGGGATCGTATACTTCGGACGGTCCTTACGGTTATCATGCGCTTATGACAACGACAACCGATGAGAACGGGGAGTATGATATAACGTTTACAAAAAAGTTTGGCGACCCGCTGTTCGTTATTTTGCGGGTGCAAGGATTCGTAATCGTGAATGACTTACAGTCGGACAGCTTCGATTTCCAGATGCCTGTCGAGCGGGCTACTGTGTCTGGGAAGGTCACGTTCACTGATGAGTTCGAGACCCCTATCGGAGATTACCCGCTTAGCTTATACGTCTATCTGGGCCATCACGAGGGATGGATTAAAATCGCGGATACAACTACAGATTCCGAAGGCAACTATTCCTTCTCCACTATCCCTGGGGAATTCTATGGTTATCGCGGCCCCAATAACTACAGTCTCATGAATAATGATGATTTAACCTATGCCCGTGAGACAAATGTCGAGCTGCATCTTGGCGATCAGAAGACTGTCAATCTGCAGGAATGGGATGTTTATCCGGGCGCGTTGAATACTCTTCTGAATATTGAAGTTGTAGATGAAAGCAATGCTCCGATTGGCGACGCAATTGTTAATTTGACCGGAACAGAAGTGACCCTGACAGAGCCTGGCGCTTATTTTTCCTCCGGTGTGATCAAAGGGGGCTTGTACACGCTTGACATATCTGCTTCGGGATTTGAAACGTATACGGAGGAGATCTTATTAGATGGGGGGACTCGGAATTTAACCGTGACGCTCTATAAGAATGATCCTCCAATCGTTACAGCGCTGGTCGAACGCGAGCCTGATTATAACGGCTGGTACAACGAGAATGTTTATGTATATTTCGACGTTTATGATTCTGACTCCGCTAATTATAGCGTTGATCCGCCAGTTTTAGTAGCCACGGAGGGAATGGATCAAGTGATTACCGGTGCAGCTGTTGATGATGAGGAAGCGATCGGAACGGCTTCCGTGAACATTAGTTTGGACAAAACAGCTCCATTAACAATTGCGCTCATCTCGGAATCTGCCTCCAGCGATCATTGGTACAACACGGATGTCCATGTCAGCCTGCAGGCTTCGGACAACTTATCCGGAATCGAACAGACGGAGTATAGTCTGGACAGTGGGCTAACCTGGATAGCGTATGAGGGAGCTATAACGCTAGCAAGCGAAGGGGAGCAAACGCTGCAATATCGAAGCATGGACCAGGCCGGAAACAGGGAAGAAACAAAGCAACTCGAGATGAACATCGACAAGACGGCTCCGTCGCTGATCATTACCCTCACTCCAGATGAATTGACACCTGCAAAACATCAAATGAAGGAGATTCATGCCGAGGTGCAAGGCGTGGATGAGGGATCAGGAGTAGCGTTCATTCAACTAACTTCCATTACCTTCAATGAATCGGATAAGGGTTCCAAGCATGCTAAAGATTCTAAGAACAAGAAGCACGGAGAACATGCGTTGGAGGATATCCAGAATGCGGATTACGGCACATACGATACGGTGTTCGACCTGCTTGCCGAGAGCTCGAAGAAAGATGGCTATCGAGAGTATACAGTAACGTATACGGTGATGGATAAAGCGGGTAATACGGCTGCTGCTTCGGCGATTGTGACCGTTCCGGCGGAAGTTAAGGCTGACAAAGGCAAAGATAAAGACAAACATGAAAACGACAAGAACGACGTTTGATTATTCGGTTTAAAAGCAAGAGGTGGAATAAGATCATAAAGCCGGGCGAATACAGGATTATTCCTGCGATTTGCCCGGCTTTTTTAGCCTTCTATACCTTTTGGTAGAGTTATTGCAGGCAAAGATATAGGATAATGTCCCTATGAAACGACAAGAATCGCTGAAATTCATAGCGTATTGATTAGGAGGTTGTAAAGTTTGATAGTCAACAATAAACGATTTTACAAGAGCATTATGCTGTGGGTCTTGATTCTTAGCATGACTCTTCCGATCTCTGGAATAGCGAGGGCGGAAGTATCGAATGAGGATCTGATTGTGCTTTCCGGAGACAATGCCACACTTGATCTTTCTGTATCACCAGAAGCCAAAGTTAATATCGATGACGGGCTGATTGTTCAATATGATGGGACGGACCCATTGAATATGTCGGTCACCATAGAAGTGACAGGGCAAGGGAACATGCTCGACTACGACAATACGATAAAGCCTGCTGATCCTGTTGTTCAAGCTTCTAATGGGGATACACCTGTAACCTCTCTTACCTTTGTAGGAGAAACGGATGCCGCTACTTGGCAAGCCTTGCTCAGGAGCGTGACGTTGTCGAATAACAGTATGGAATATCTTCCTATAGCGAATGAATCGAGAACGGTTACCATTACGGCATTTGGCGTAACGGACACAACAACCGTCGATGTTATTCCTCCTGGCGGCGGCATTCCTGGAGGCGACCCTGGCGGAGGCGATCCGGGTGATGGTGGTGAAACAGGCGGCGCCACAGGCGGCGGTGACACCGATTATGATGACATCACGCCTGTCATCAACGAGCAGCCGGGTAATCTGACGGTACATGTGGGCGAGACGGCAAGCCTAAGCGTGGATGCGGCGGTAACGACCGGAGTTTTAAGCTATCAATGGTATCGAAACACGACGGGAAATGTGAATTTCCCTCCTGACTGGCAGGAAATCACAGGTGCAACCCATGCCACCTATGCGGCTCCGACGGAAGCGCAAGGGACAACTTATTATTATGTGGAAGTCACCAATACGGCAGGCAGCACAACGTCGTGGATCTCTAGCGACTTCGTTCAGGTGACGGTCGTTGAGGCGATTTATGTCGAGGCGCCGACGATTCTGCTTACGTTGGCGGGAGACAGTCAGGTCACGCTGAACTGGATGAGCACGGCCGGAGCGGATTCATACAGCGTATATGCAGGAACGGCATCGGGGTCATACGGCGCATCGGCGGTTGGCACCGTAAACGGCTCGACTTACAGCTATACGGTAACCGGTCTGACGAATGGCAGCACTTATTATTTCGCGGTAAAAGCCGTCAATTCCGAGGGCGGCTCCAGCGCGTATTCCAATGAAGTAAATGCTGTACCCGAAGCCGAGTATGTGGTGACTTACGATGGCAATGGAAATACGGGAGGCAGTGTGCCGACCGACAGCCACTCGTACAAGCAGGGGGCGTCCGTGCTTGCGGCAGGAAACAGCGGCAGCATGACGAAGCCGGATTATATTTTTGCCGAGTGGAACACGAAAGCCGATGGCAGCGGAACAACGTACGCCGCGGGCGCTCCGATGACCATGGGTACCGCCAACGTGACGTTGTACGCGCAGTGGAAACAATGGTTCATGACCACGATAGCGGGAAGTGGCACTCCTGATTACAGCGGTGACGGGGGAGCGGCCAAGTCTGCCGAGCTGCATCTGGAAACGCCTTTTGGGCAAACCAAACTTACAGGCGGCGGCTTGGCTGCGGACAACGATGGGAATGTGTACATCGCGGATACCTTTAACAATGTGATTCGTAAAGTGAACAGCGAAGGCAAGATCAGCACGATCGCTGGGAACGGAACGTCCGGGTATAGCGGTGATGGAGAAGACGCGTCATCCGCTGAGTTCAGATTACCGTTTGGCTTGGCCCTGGACGCAGCCGGGAATATGTACATTGCGGATTCGAGCAACCATGTCATACGGAAAGTGGACAGTGAAGGGGAAATCAGCACGATAGCGGGGAATGGAACGTCCGGGTATAGCGGCGACGGAGGAACGGCGTCATCTGCCGAGTTGAACCAGCCTTTAGACGTCGCCGTGGACTCGGCCGGGAATGTGTACATCGCGGATACGAATAACTATGTGATTCGGAAAGTAGACAGTGAAGGGAAGATCAGTACCTTCGCGGGCGGCGGAGATCAAGAGGATATTGGAAGCGGAGCGCTGGCGACGGAAGTGAAGCTGAGCCAGCCTTATGGCATAGCTGTGGACGGCAACGGCAATGTGTATTTCACGGATTGGGACAACTACCGCGTCTTGAAGGTTGATCAAGCTGGACATATCTCCGTATTCGCAGGAAGCGGAACGGAAGGGTACAGCGGGGACGGAGGAGCCGCGACAGCCGCAGAACTGAATAATTCGACAGGCCTGGCTGTGGACGGCAGCGGGAATGTATATATCGCCGATTACAACAACCATGTCATGCGGGTTGTGAATCCATATGGCATCATCAGCACAGTCGCAGGAAATGGAACAGCCCGGTATAGCGGCGATGGCGGACTAGCGACTGAAGCCGAGCTGGATCATCCCTATAGCATAGCCGCGGACAGCAGCGGGAATGTGTACATTGCCGATTCAGGCAACGATCGTGTAAGGATGGCGGGTCAGCCGCTTTCGGTAACCTATGACGGCAATGGAAGCACGGACGGCAGCGTACCGACAGACGGCAGCTTGTATCTGCGTGGCGATACGATGAACGTGATTGGGAACACCGGAAATTTGACGAAAACCAGGAATACGTTCACCGGATGGAATACGATGGCTGATGGCAGCGGAATAACGTATGTCGCAGACGGTACGATCACGTTAAATACGGAAGATGTGACGCTTTATGCGCAGTGGCAGCCCGATTGGATTGTCAGAACAATAGCAAATGGATTGAGTAATCCGAATGATGTGGCAGTGGATGCCGCCGGTAATGTGTATATTGCGGATACGGGCAGCAATCGCATTCTGAAGCGGAATTTCTCCACCGGGGCAATCCGCACATTCGCAGGTATTGGTACCGCTGGATACAGCGGCGACAGTGGACCCGCGAAGGAAGCCATGTTGAACGCTCCGGAAGGCGTGGCTGTGGATGTGGAGGGGAATGTGTACATTGCGGATTCGAAAAATGCCGTCTTCCGGCAAGTCGATGAAACGGGTACCATTAGAACTCTGTCATCCGCACCGGAATATGTCAAAGCGACGGGCGTGGCTGTAAATCGTGAGCAGACCATGTACTACACGGATTCGGAAGCGAATATAAGAGGTAAACGATATCCTGACGGATTCACACAATTCTATTGGGATATTCTTCTAAATCCTCATGACGTGGCAGTAGACGGCAGCGGCAATGTGTATATTGCGGATACGGGGAACAATCGAATTACGAACTATAATTACAACACGATTGTAGCATCGTCCTCCGGACTTAAACAACCTTACGGCGTAGCCGTGGATAGCAACGGAAAGCTGTACATCTCGGAAACGGGAAACAATCGGATCGTCCAAGCTAGTAATGGATCGATTAGCCCAATACCGGGAATCTCGGCCGGACTGAATAATCCTCGGGGACTGGCAGTTGACAACTATGATAATGTGTACGTTGCAGATACAGGGAACAATCGTATCTTGGAGATGGGCCCGGGATATTCGGTCACTTACTTCGGCAACGGAAACACGGGCGGCAGCGTACCGACCGATAGCGATCCGCACCTCAGCGGAGATAAGGCAACCGTGGCAGGGAACAGCGGTTCCCTGACGAGAACGGGTTATGCCTTTGCCGGATGGAATACGAAGGCTAACGGCAGCGGCACCTCGCTTGCAGCGGGTTCCACGGTAAACGTCGGTACGGCCCATGTGATGTTGTATGCGGTGTGGACGCCAAGTTCTTCGGGAACGAGCGGCTCTTCGGGGACAAGCGGCAGCGTCGGCGCGAGTTCCGGTTCGACAGGGGATGATGTAGGGACCGTCAGCGAGAAGCAGGACAATGGGAGGACCGTTACGACCATTGCTGTAGATGAGCAAAAGCTGCAGAGTCAGCTCGATGCCAAGGGGCAGAATGCGGTCATAACGATTCAGGGACCCGATTCATCCGATATGGTTAACGCAGAGCTGAATGGACAAATGATCAAGGGGATGGATCAGAGCAATGCGGTATTGGAAGTGAAAGCGGGCAGCGCTTCGTATTCCCTTCCGGCAAAACAACTGAATGAGCAGTTGGCGAAGCAATTCGGGACGGATGTGAATTTAAGCGATGTGAAGATAACCGTCCAGATTGCCAAGACATCCGAGGAAGAGCAGACGACGCTGGAGAACGCAGCGCAAAAGAACGGGGCTGCCATAGTCGGACAAGGGATTCATTTCACCGTTCAAGCGACCTACAATGGGCAAACCGTAGAAGTTAGCACGTTCAATCGCTACGTGCAACGAACCATCTCCATCTCGGAGGGCAACAGGGCAACTACCGCGGTACGTCTGAACATAGACGGCTCCTTGCAGCCTGTTCCGACTCATATCGAGAATGGGCAAGCCATCATCAATAGTACGACAAACAGTATGTATGCCTTAATTCATCATGAGGTCGCGTTCGCCGATATGGAGCACCATTGGGCCAAGGATGCCGTGAACGACTTGGGATCGCGCCTCGTGCTCGCCGGTGTCGGGAACAATCAGTTTGCCCCGGATCGGAACATCACTCGAGGAGAGTTTGCTGTGATGATCGTACGGGCGTTAGGGCTGGAGCCGAGCGGCGACGGCACATCGGCATTCCATGATGTAGAGTCAAGCGATTGGTACGGCAGCGCGATCGAAACGGCGTATGCCTATCGCTTGATTAACGGCTATGCGGACGAATCCTTCCGCCCGATGGAACAATTGACCCGGGAGCAGGCGATGGTGATACTCGCGAATGCCATGAAGCTGACCGGACTGGATGCGACCTTGCCGGCAAGCGATCCGAATCAAATCCTGGAATTCTATGGGGATGCATCCGACGTTTCGCCATGGGCTAGAAGCGGGGTTGCTGCCGGCGTGAAGTCAGGGCTGATTCACGGAAGAACCCCTGCCGAATTAGCGCCGCAGTCATGGATGACAAGGGCCGAAGTCGCAACTATTCTGGAGAACCTTCTTAAGCAATCGGGCTTAATCTAGTGAACGACTGACTTTAGCCTCTTTATGGACAATTGTCGATAAAGAGGCTTTTGTCTGTGCACTTCGCATGTCACCTTCGCTATGAGGGAACGGAATAACCGGTTTCATCTCATCGAATATCTAGTATAATTAGGTGACATTGTTCGACAGTGGAGGGGTAGATTGCTTTGAATGAAAGACGTGAGATGAGCTTAAGAGCATTCATGGATTCAAATCGAATGGATATACCGCTCTTCTTCAAGCTGGCGCTTCAAGCAGTGGAGCTGATTAGTGAATGGCATCAGAATCAGACCATCCCCCGGAGCATGAATCCTGAACATATAACGCTGCAGATGGAAGGGGACGAGTTGTTGCTGAAGTGGCGCCCAGTTGATGATGAAGAATATGGTCATGCTTACGCCTATCTGTCTCCGGAGCACGGCGGGCGCATGACGCGGCAGCCCGATCTTCGCAGTGAATTGTATGGAATTGGCATTCTGTTCTATGAATGGCTGACCGGCGAGTTTCCATTCCAGGCAAGTACGTTAAACGAATGGATTCATGCTCATATGGCCGTGCTGCCGGAGCCGCCTCTTGCCTTACAGCCGCGAATTCCGCAGCAAATCAATGATCTTGTCATGAAGCTTCTCTCCAAGGCGCCGACGGATCGTTATCAAAGCGCTCGCGGGCTTCAAGAAGATTTGCTAAGATGCGCCGATCAATGGACGAAGACAGGAGAGATTGAACGGTTTCCGCTTGGCGAATTGGATGAGCGAAGCGTTCTGCGATTGCCGAGCCAGCTTTATGGTCGGAGCCGGGAATGGCAGCAATTGCTCGACGTCTATGCGCGTGTCTGTTCCGGCTCGAAGGAGCTGTTCTTCATAGGAGGACATGCCGGGAACGGCAAATCTTCCTTAATGAGGGCGTTGCGGGAGTACGTATCCCGGGACAATGGAATTTTCGTCTATGGCAAGTCTGAATCGATCCGGGAATCGAAGCCTTACGCTCCCTTAATCGCTGCTGTCACCCATCGACTCCGACAGCTATTGGCGAGCGGGGATGCACAGGTTGAGCGATGGAAAGCGAAGATTACCAAGATCCTGGGTCGAAGCGGGAGCGTGCTTACACAAGTGATTCCTGAATTAACCTGGCTGGTTGGAGAGCTATCGCCAGTAGAGGCTTTGCCGCCTGCAGAGGCGATGAACCGCTTCCGCAAGCTGTTCGGCAATTTGATTCAAGCGTTTGCGAGCAAGCAACATCCGCTCATCATTGGCCTTGATGATCTGCAATGGGCAGATTCGGCAAGTCTTCATCTGCTTCGCGATTTATGGCAGCAATCGTCGCTTCGGCATGTAATGATCATTGGAGCGTATCGGGAGGATGAGGTTGACGAGCGGCATGAGCTGCATCCCTGGCTGCTGGAGCTATCCCTTTCGGATGCTGCCGGGTTTCAAGCCATGAAGCTGCATGCCCTCAGTTATTCCGATGTCACACTGTATCTTTCTGAAACATTGAACGCTGACCCGGATGAGTTGAAGCCGTTAACGGATATTCTCTATCAACAAACCGCGGGCAATCCGCTTTACCTGAGGCAAATGCTGCAAACTTGCTATGATCAGAAGCTTCTGTCTTTCGACTTCAAGCAATTGCGATGGCAATGGGAATTGCAAGCGATCAAAGACATGAAGGGCTTTCAGCATGTTATCGATTTAATAAGAAGCCGAATTGAAGTCCTCCCGGAAGAGACGCGTCTGCTGCTGCAACGGGCTGGCTGCCTGGGAGCCGCTATCGATATTGAGCCCCTGTCGCTCATCGCAGGTATGGATGCTGAGCATGTCACTAGGATGCTTTCGCCTGCTGTCAACGAAGGGTGGATTGTCATTGAGGATGAACAGTTAAGATTCCAGCATGATCAAGTACAGAAGGTCGCTTATGATCTCATTTCTAATGAGGAGAAAAAGCAGGTGCATTTGGAAATCGGACGTGCCCTGCTGCACGCTATTCCAACTGACATTGCGGAAGATCACTTGTTTCAAGTCGTCCATCATTTCAATGCAGGTCGTGCGTATATGAAGAGGGATAGGGAGCTCGACCAATTAGCTCTCATGAACCTTAAAGCAGGCAGGAAGGCGAAATCTTCCGCTGCTTATGGACAAGCTCTGAGCTTCTTCCTGATCGGGGCTGAATTGGTCGGAACGGAGGGCTGGTCTCGATCCGATGGGCTTTACTTTCAACTGGTGCTGGAACGCACGGAATGTCTCTACTTCTCTGGCGATATTGGTCATGCGGAGGCGGATTTGCACGAGTTGCTGCGGCATGCCGATGATTTATCCGATCGTTCTCGAATTTACTCAATCATGATCATGATGTACAGCTTCCATAACAGAATGAACGAAGCTGTTGATATAGCGGTGCTGGCGATGAATGAATGTGGACTCTCTATGCCTTCTGCGGCATCTGTCCCATCCATGCTCGTTGAAATCGCACGGACCCAGCTATTGTTAAGCAGATATCGTATGCGTCTCGACCAATTGCCGATTAATCGCGAGATGAACCATCAAGCCTTGGCTCAAATCGTGACGGTCGCTTCATCCGTTATTTTTATCGTCAATCCGGCATTATCCATTATCTTATTCGCGAAGTATGTCCGATTGTCCCTGCAGCATGGTCTTGGAGACGACGCCTTCTCCATTGCGCTTGGCTCTTATGCCGCCGCCATTGGTTTTGGTTTTGGTCAATATCGGACAACGGCGCGTTTGATCGAGATAGCCTGGACTTACGCTGAGCAATCGGACAGCCTGGTGCTCAGAGGAAAGATGCAGTTGTATCTGGGTTTGGCCAAGCAACACTTTCATGCCAAAGAAGAAGTCGTCTCCAGCTTCGAAAGCGCGGCGCAGCTCAGCTTGGAATGCGGAGATATGGTAAATGCGGGGAATGCGATTGCCTGCCATATCATCACCTATGATCAGGATTTAAGACGGTTGGACCAAATTTGTCACACCTATGAGTGGGAGAATGCCCAATGGCTCAATGCCATTACACTTCGGGCGGTTCACATTACCAATCGATACATCGAGCGATTGCAGCGGCCTCTCGATGACCAGCAGTTGCTCTTTCATATCGCGGACATGCCGGAGAATGACAGGTGGTTGGAGCAAGTGATGTCTAATGAGGAGAAAGGCACCTGGTATTACCTCTATTCATGCAAGCTTGAGGTCGCGTTCGTGTGCAATCGATATTCGGATGCGGTCGCACTGGCCGAGCAATCCGTCCGAATAAGAAGAGATGTTCTGCTGTCGATTCAACAGAAGCATTGCTTCTATTATGCCTTGTCTCTTATGAGAATGGCTGCGGAGAATGCTCGATTGTGGAAAGGCAAGCAACGAAGAGCGCTGCGGAAGCAGATGAATCGGATGAGAAGGTGGACGGATGCCTCACCCAAGACGTTGTCCAAATATCGGATCATGCAGGCGGAATACGCCAGGTTGAACCGTAAATATGAAGACGCGGTTAAGCTATACGATCAGGCGATCCATGCAGCAAGGCAAGCTGGCGATTATCGGGACGAGGCGATTGCAGCGGAATCAGCCGCAGGCTTCTATGCGAATAGGAATGATTCATCTCAGTATGAACATTATCTTCGGGAAGCTTGCGAGGCTTATAACAAATGGGGGGCAACCGGGAAAGCGAGGAGCTTGCAGGCGACCGTTCCGGCACTCCATTCGCTATCTATTGATGATTGGCATGAATCTGACAAAACCGCCCCCGAGACGAAAACGGAAGAAAATCGGAAAACAATCCATATGCCGCCTGGAGCGAGCCTCAGTCAGGACCTGGATATGGAGATGCTGCAGCAAACGGCTCGAACCTTCCTGGATGATCAACCGAGTATGCCCTTGTCGGAGCGATTCCTGCAGCTTGCTCTTCATACGACCGGTGCGGAGAGGGGGCTTATCCTGTTGGACAATGACGGTCGGTTCGTCATTCATACTGCAATCGAGATCAATCGGAAGCGGGAGGACGACCCGGAGCGGGAAGAGCCTTATTCCAATAGCGTCGTTCAGTTCGTCCATCGAACGAAGGAGCCTATCATTCTAGGAGAGGCCTTGCAGAGTATGTTCGCAAGCGATTCCTATATTCAACGGCTGCAGGCGCAATCGATATTGTGTTTGCCTATTCATGATTCCGTTCATCGAGAAGGGCTGGTATATCTGGAGAACAATCAAACTCCCGATGCGTTCACGCCGGATCGCGTGGATATGCTGGAGCTCATATTCTCACGTATGATTTATATGAAGCTATGGCATTTGGAGGATAGTACTGGAAAGAAGGATAGACAGGAAGATTCCCCGTCCTCCATATTCATTGTCGAAGCCTTAACCGTTCGTGAATTGGAAGTTGTTAAACTGATGGGCGAAGGGCTGTCCAATAAGCAGATTGCGTTGCGGTTGTCGATAACGGAAGGTACAGTCAAAACACATACGAATAACATTTACGGTAAACTTCAGGTCAACAAAAGGGTACAGGCCATTAACAAAGCGAAGGAGCTTCATCTGATAACCTAGCTCCAAGTGCGCCTAGTCACAAGTGAAATACACACGATTCGGATCTGTATTACTACGCCAATTGACAAGGGGAGAAATAGTGTGCGGGAACGATTCTCCAAGGGGCCAAAGACAAGCGAACCGACTCAGGCGGAAGGACAGCGCAGCAGCCAGACGGGAGTCCCCGTGGGGCTGGCGCAGCTTAGACAGATGCAGCAGTCGATCGGCAATCAAGCGAGCATCAGGCTGTTGAAGACTGCTGGAGCTTCAGGTCTGCCGCAGAGGACGAATTCGGCGCCAATTCAAATGAAGCCGATCGGATTTAAGAACGAGCTAGGCGCGGAACTGGATACCGACCAACCGGAGGAGATCCTGACCTATGTTAACAAGCTGCTTGGCAAGGATGACGGGTTTGCGACGGCGAAGGAGATCGAGCGGAAGCTGAAGGAGATGGAGGAAGACGTTCCGGAAGCAAAGGAGATTGCCAAGGAAATTCGCAGACGTCTCGCGAACGCATCGATTGACGGCATGTTGAATGCGATGGATACGAGCCAGAGTACAGCCGCCTCGTCCTTCAACGTCATGAGCGCAGTTTACTTGGTCGATCAACAAAATGCGGCGAATACGAATCTATCTCCACAGAATATTGCCGACGACGGCGGCAAAGCGGAGATGATTAAGCTGCTTAAGGGCTTTACCTTGCCTGTCTTCATCCGCGACAAGCCGCAAGACCTCAACATAGGGGATTACTTCGAGAGTCCGAAAAAGTCAAAGCATAATTATTTTCCGGAGCTTGATATTCGGGATGCTGTCGCCAAGAAGCTGAAGGAGATTAAGGGCACGAATCCGGAGGCCGAAATGGCGTTATACTGGGCCGAAGAGAGGCTTACTCCTCCTGTATCGGCTAGATCATCCGGAGGCGGCGGGGGAAAGGTGACGGTCAAAGCAACGGCGAACAGCATTGAAATTGGCGGTCGGCCGGGCTTTGAGACCGAAGCGCAGGAGCTGCCGGGTATGCTTGATGACTATCATCGCCGACACGTCATCGCTTGGCACTCGATCAAGTCGACAGTCGCTAATGTGGCCAAATATGTCATGCGAACGCAAACGACAGACGAGGGCTTTAAGGGTTTGAGCACAATGTTCACGAAGCTGTATAAGGACTTTGGCATTGAAGCCGCGCTGGCCCAGAAGAAGGTCGAGCTGGAGACGAAGCTTGCCCTGAAGGAAAATGCGCTCCATCGGAAGCAGCTAGACAAAATCCCGGACTTAACGACGATGAACGAGACGAAGAAGCTCGAAACGGTGATGCAGCTCGTGCTCAGCCACCTGAACAGCAACATAAAAAACCTTTGGCCCGGCGAAGGATATGAAAATTCCTTGATTAACACCTACCAATCCGTGTTGCGTGCGTGGGCGGGCGAGGTGGATTCCATTGATGCGGACAAGCTTGGAACATGGGCTTCAGCGAAGGCGAAGGAGCTTAAGGAACGGACCGATGCCAATGGAGGCCGCTTCAAGAGCATTTTAACGAACATTCACGAGATGATCGGGCAGTGGGAACAAGCCAAGTCGCTGGAGTTGGATGCGAAGAAGGCGTGGGAGGAATGCCAGGACACCGCCCAGAAGTCGGAGCTTGAGAAGAAATATAAGCTGGCGCAGGCATTTGACCTGAAGAAGGTGCTGCTGAATGCTGCGGATTCGTACGAGGTAGACTGGCCGTATAAGAATGAAAGCGGCAAGGACGACCAAGCGCATCTGAAGAGGAACAACAAGCAGGTGAACAACAACCTGTTGAAAATCGCGGGAAGGTTCCTTGATTGGTCGGAAAACAAGGGAGACATTTTCACGAAGGACGTCAATGAATCCCTGCATCAGCTAGACACCCTGCTCCGTCAATTCATGGACCCTGCTTTAGCAGGCGGCGGAGAGGAGATTCCGAAGTAGGAGTTATATTTTTTGGCCGAGTATTCACGAAATAACGTAAACGGACAGCCCTCTGAGAAGTGGAGGGCTATTCGGCATCCCATTATACTGTTCATTCGTGAGAAAAATTTCTCATTCGTGGCATCCCCCTCAAGCAAGTTCATTTATTCTTTCATTTTTCTTTCATAGCGCTCTAGTAAGATGAGGGAAAAGTCTTTGTCAACCGAAGACAAAGACGAATGTTTGAAGGAGGATTATGGTTTTGCAAAGGATTGTATCGAAGTTTATTCTTTTTTTGGTATTCCTGATAGTCGTCTCGGTGTCTATCCCCGGCCAACCCGTTCTGGCGGATAATTTCGGCGATTATACTTACACGAATCATGGAGACGGGACGGCAACGATTCTCGACTACAATGGTACGGCTACGGATGTGAACATACCTGGGACATTGAATGGCTTGACAGTTATCGGAATTGGAACAGACGCTTTCAGAAGCAATGGACTAACCAGTGTTACGATCCCTGATAGTGTTAGGACTATTGGGACTCAGGCTTTCCTCTACAACAATTTGACGAGTGTAACCATCCCGAGTAGTGTTAAGACAATTGAATTAAATGCTTTCAGAGAAAGCGGTCTGACTTCTGTTACCATTTTGGATGGCGTGACGACAATAGGGGAAAGTGCATTCGCTCTTAATAACCTGTCCAGTGTCACCATTCCGGGAAGTGTGACGCTTATAGGACAAGTAGCTTTCAGAAGTAATTTACTAACCAGCGTCACGATTCTGGAAGGCGTGACGACTATTGGTGCGCAGGCATTCATGAATAACAATCTGACCAGCGTCACCCTACCGAGTAGTCTAACGTCTATAGGAGATAGTGCATTTTTAAATAACAGTTTGACGAGTGTTGCGATTCCGGATAGCTCAATGACAATTAGGGCTGCAGCATTTCAATCCAACGCATTAACAAGTATTACGATCCCAGACAGTATAACGGAAATTGGAGAATATGCATTCTCCAATAACCAACTGTCCAATGTTACGATCAATGGCGGCGACACGATAATCGGAGCACATGCGTTCGAGGACAATCAATCACCCCCGACTGATCTAACGATCTATAGCTATGATTCTTCTCTGGCCAAAGTTTATGCTGCGAATAACGGGCACACATTTTATGGATTTACTGACCTTACCGGCCTTGCGCTTAGTGCGGGCACTCTGAATCCCGCCTTTGCATCAGGCACGGTGTCCTACACTGCTTCCGTCGCCAATAATGTGAATTCGATCGAGGTCACGCCGACAACAGCTGTCGGTGCATCTACCGTGACGGTCAACGGCGAGACGGTGACCAGCGGCAGCGCTTCTGATCCGATCGCGCTGAACGTCGGTACGAACACGATCACTGTGGTGGTGACGGCACAGGACAGCTCGACCAAGACGTATACGGTCGAAGTGACGCGGGCCGCTTCGAGCAATGCGAATCTGAGTAATTTGACGCTGAGCGCGGGCAGTCTGACTCCCGCGTTTGCATCGGGCACGGAGGATTACACCGCCGCTGTTGCCAATAGCGTGAGTACGATTGAGGTCACGCCAACAACGGCCGTCGGCACATCTACCGTGATGGTCAACGGCGAGACGGTGACCAGCGGCAGCGCTTCCGATCCGATCACGCTGAACGTCGGTGCGAATACGATAACGGTGGTGGTGACGGCGCAGGACAGCTCGACCAAGACCTACACGGTCGAAGTGATGCGGGCCGCTTCGAGCAATGCGGACTTGAGCAGCTTGACACTGAGCGAAGGTAGCCTGAATCCTGCCTTTGCATCGGGAACGGAGGACTATACCGCCGCTGTTGCCAATAGCGTGAGTACGATTGAGGTCACGCCAACAACGGCCGTCGGCACATCTACCGTGATGGTCAACGGCGATACCGTGGTTAGCGGCAGCGCTTCTGCTCCGATTGCGTTGAATGTCGGCACGAACACGATTACCGTGGTGGTGACGGCAGAGGACAGCTCGACCAAGACGTACACGATTGACGTAACACGGGCCGCTTCGAGCAACGCAAACTTAAGCGACTTGACACTGAGCGAAGGCAGTCTGGATCCCGTGTTTGCCTCGGGCACGGAGGCTTATACCGCCGCTGTTGCCAATAGCGTGAATACGATCCAGGTCACGCCAACAACGGCCGTCGGCACATCTACCATGACGGTCAACGGCGATACGGTAACGAGCGGCAGCGCTTCTGAACCGATCGCGCTGAATGTCGGGACGAACACGATCACCGTGGTGGTGACGGCGCAGGACAGCTCGACGAAGACCTATACGATCGAAGTAACGCGGGCCGCCTCGAGCAATGCGGACTTAAGCGACTTGACGCTGAGCGAAGGCAGTCTGGATCCCGCCTTTGCATCAGGCACGGAGGGCTACACCGCCGCTGTTGCCAATAGTGTGAATACAATCGAGGTCACGCCAACTGTGGACGTCGGGACATCTACCGTGACGGTTAATGGCGATACGGTAACTAGCGGCAGCGCTTCTGAACCGATCGCGCTGAACGTCGGCGCGAACACGATTACTGTGGTGGTGACAGCACAGGACAGCTCGACCAAGACCTCGGTCGAAGTGACGCGGGCCGCTTCGAGCAATGCAAACTTAAGCGACTTGACGCTGAGCGAAGGCAGCCTGGATCCCGTGTTTGCCTCGGGCACGGAGGCTTACACCGCCGCTGTCGCCAATAGCGTGAATATGATTGAGGTCACGCCGACAACAGCCGCGGGCACATCGTCCGTGACGGTCAACGGCGATACCGTGGTTAGCGGCAGCGCCTCTGATCCGATCACGCTGAATGTCGGCGCGAACACGATCACCGTGGTGGTGACGGCAGAGGACAGCTCGACCAAAACGTACACGATTGACGTAACACGGGCCGCTTCTAGCAACGCAAACTTAAGCGACTTGACGCTAAGCGAAGGTAGTCTAGATCCCGTGTTTGCCTCGGGCACGGAGGCTTATACCGCCGCTGTTGCCAATAGTGTGAATACAATCGAGGTCACGCCAACTGTGGACGCCGGGACATCTACCGTGACGGTCAATGGCAATACAGTGACGAGTGGCAGCGCATCCGACCCCATCGCGCTGAATGTCGGTGCGAACACGATCACCGTGCAAGTGACAGCGCGACAGCTCGACGAAGACTTACACGATTGATGTGACACGGGCCGCCTCGAGCAATGCGGACTTGAGCAGCTTGACACTGAGTGAAGGCAGTCTGAATCCCGCCTTTGCATCGGGAACGGAGGACTATACCGCCGCTGTTGCCAATAGCGTGAATACCATCGAGGTCACTCCGACCGTGGAAGTCGGAACCTCTTCCGTGACGGTGAACGGCGATACGGTAACGAGCGGCAGCGCCTCTGATCCAATCACGCTGAACGTCGGTGCGAACACGATCACCGTGGTGGTGACGGCACAGGACAGCTCTACTAAGACCTACACGGTCGAAGTGACGCGGGCCG
>NZ_JAATHD010000009.1:0-208970 GCF_011947265.1 Paenibacillus sp. HB172176 | reverse complement strand
ATCACGCTGAACGTCGGTGCGAACACGATCACCGTGGTGGTGACGGCACAGGACAGCTCTACTAAGACCTACACGGTCGAAGTGACGCGGGCCGCTTCGAGCAATGCGGACTTGAGCAGTTTGACACTGAGCGCGGGCAGTCTGGATCCTGCCTTTGCATCAGGCACGGAGGAATACACTGCCAACGTTGCCAACAGCGTGAATACGATTGAGGTCACGCCGACCGTGGACGCCGGGACATCTACCGTGACTGTTAATGGCGATACGGTGACAAACGGCGGCGCCTCTGATCCGATCACGCTGAACGTCGGTGCGAACACGATCACCGTGGTGGTGACGGCACAGGACAGCTCTACCAAGACCTACACGGTCGAAGTGACGCGGGCCGCTTCGAGCAATGCGGACTTGAGCAGTTTGACACTGAGCGCGGGCAGTCTGGATCCTGCCTTTGCATCAGGCACGGAGGAATACACTGCCAACGTTGCCAACAGCGTGAATACGATTGAGGTCACGCCGACCGTGGACGCCGGTACATCTACCGTGACGGTCAACGGCGATACGGTAACTAACGGCAGCGCCTCTGATCCGATTGCGCTGAACGTCGGCGCGAACACGATCACCGTGGTGGTGACGGCAGAGGACAGCTCGACCAAGACCTACATGATTGTCGTGACGCGGGCACAATATGTTTCTTCCAACGATTATAGCGATGATGAAAGTGAAGAAGACAATGACGATCAAACGCCAATAGATACGAAGTATGTGATGACACTAACGGCTGAGGAGGGCGCGTCCAACAGGCATATTTTTTCCTTCGAACAAGAAGATCTGCTGTTGGATGTCATCGAGCTGGATGACGGCCACTTGCAGCAGGAGAAACCTTCAGGCGCTTGGATACTAACCATTCCGTCGCGAACCATACAGGCACTTGTAGAGCATAATCCCGAAGGAACGGTGCGTTTGCTGACCCCTGTTACAGATTACGACCTGCCGGTAATGGTCTTATCCGAAATCAACACTTTGGGCGTGACCGAAGTCACGCTGCGCATTGGGCGCGTCGATTCAACTATGATGCAAGAGATGGAGCAAGCTGCTGCGGCGATTGACGCCCAATTGGCGGCAGTTCCGGTTGAAACGGAGCTAGCGGTGACAACCGCGGCGGGCAAGCGGATCGTGCAACGCTACGAGCAGTACGTCTCCCAAACGCTAGCTTTGAAAGATGCAGGCGATCCGGATCAACAGACCGGGGTTCGTTATAATCTGTCGGAACGAGCATTCCAATTCGTGCCGTCCCGGATCGATGGTGCAGAAGCAACGATACAGAGTCGTTCAGGCGGCATAGAAACCGTGTTGATTCGCCTGAAAACATTTGAAGATGTGGACGGTATATGGTCGACAGAGGTTATCGAACGCTTGGCCTCAAAGCTGATTGTTTATGGTAAGGATGAGGCGCGTTTCGATCCGGACGCTCCGGTAACACGTGCGGAAATGACAGCGATGCTGGTTCGATCGCTGGGTTTGCAGACAGACAAGGACGAACGCTCCCACTTTAATGATGTGAGCCCGGCAAGCTGGTACTCAAGCGTGTTGGCTGCAGCTGCCCGAGAAGGGTTGGTACAGGGGGATGGGACCGGGAAGTTCCGCCCCGAAGAGCACATCAGCCGAGAAGAAACGGTGGTTATGATTGTGTCGGCGATGCGATACGCAAATACCCAGTCGAAGCCAGACGTAGATGTGGACCTCTCCTTTTATCAGGATAGCGATATGATTTCGTCCTGGGCGAAGAACGAGATGGCCGCTGCGGTACAAACTGGATTGATCATGGGTAATGCGAAAAATCAACTTATGCCGAAAAAAAGCACATCCCGAGCGGAAGCAGCCGCTATGATCGATCGCTTGCTGCGGATGATAGGGTTCATCGATTGATGCTTTGAAAAGAGCTGTTTTCTGAGAATGATAACTTCCAGTACATCAAAATTGGATTTAACGCAAAAGGACCATCAGGATGATCATTCCTGATGGTTTTCTCATGCTTATGCAATGAATGCTTGCGGCGGAGAGAGCATCCCGAAGAAGGTGCCGCATATATTTTAAGGTCAAATGCGTATATAGGATTTGCTGCTTGCGGATGGTATGATAGAGGTGTCATATTATTCGGTTCTAAAGCAAGAGGAGACTTTGAAGAATATTCAGATATCGATCTTGTTTTCTTGACGGAAAAGCAGAAATCAGCACATGACCGTTTTTTATTATCTGATCTTTCTGCTGAGATGAGTATAGAAAATGACGTATTATTAAGCTGTTTATTTTTCAATGAGAATGATTGGCTTATGGGAAATGAGATTAACCCTCTGTTAAAGGCTAATGTAGACAGGGAGGGAGTCGAGATTGAATTATAGTGATTATTATGGCAGATCAAGCGATTTGCCTTTTTTGCATGCAAACATAGATTCAATGACACACGTTTGTCGCAATAATGGGCTATAATAGAGTGGAAGATTAGCATCGTTAAAGGAAATTTCAGGTCAAACGTGGAATAAGTCTAGAGAACTATATAATGAGATTCGGAAGGCAGGTTACGAAGTCAATGTTAACAGGCGAAGTGCGCAATAAGGTGGATAAAATATGGTCAGACATGTGGGCAGGAGGCATCTCCAACCCGCTTACCGTTATAGAGCAATTAACGTACCTCATGTTTATTCGATCACTGGATGAGAAGGAACTCGAGAGAGAAAGCTTCGAGGCTCTGGGTGCCGGGTCGAAGGACAAGCTGTTCCCGCAGGATGAAGAAGGACAAAGCATGCGCTGGAGCAGATTCAAGACGATGGATGCGAGACTGATTTTCGAATTAATGGGTACGAAAATATTCCCGTTCATCAAGACGTTGAACGGCGAGAATGCTTCCGCCTTCTCCCGCTATATGCAGGATGCGATGTTCCTGATTCCGACGCCGCAGGTGCTGCAGAAGATGATTACCGGACTTGATGAGCTCTATGAGCATGACATTCAGAACCTGGATATGCAAGGCGACTTGTACGAGTATATGCTCGGCAAGCTGGCGACCTCGGGACAGAACGGACAGTTCCGCACGCCGAAGCATATTCGCGATATGATGGTTCGCTTGCTGGCTCCAGCGCCAGATGACAAGATATGCGATCCCGCTTGCGGCACAGCGGGCTTCCTCGTCTCCTCAGCAGAATATATTCGCGAGAAGTATGAAGCGGAGATGACGGGCGAGCAGTGGGAGCATTTTGCCGGGGATATGTTCCATGGTTACGATACGGACCGCACGATGTTGCGCCTTTCCGCGATGAACCTCATGCTGCATTCCATTACGCAGCCGCAGATCGATTATGTAGACAGCGTCTCCAAGCAAAATAACATTGCCTCCGCCTACGATGTCATTCTCGCGAATCCTCCGTTCACGGGCACCGTCGATGCGGAGAGCATTCACGATAATCTGAAGCTGATCGCGGCTACGAAGAAGACAGAGCTTCTATTCGTCGCTCTGTTCTTGCGCATGCTTCGCAAGGGCGGTCGCTGCGCGTGCATTGTGCCGGATGGCGTTCTGTTCGGAACGACAAAAGCGCATAAGACACTTCGCAAAGAGCTGGTCGAGAACCATCAGCTGCAAGCGGTGATCTCCATGCCGAGCGGCGTGTTCAAGCCTTATGCGGGTGTAAGCACGGCGATTCTTGTGTTCACGAAGACAGGCGCAGGCGGCACCGACAAGGTATGGTTCTATGATATGAAAGCGGACGGCTATTCGCTGGATGACAAGCGCTCGCCGATTGCGGTGAATGATATTCCGGATATTTTGGCGAGGTTTCATAATATGGACGGAGAGAAGGATCGCAAGCCGACGGAGAGCAGCTTTCTGATTGGTAAGTCAGCGATTGAAGCGAATGACTATGATCTGTCGATTAATCGATATAAGGAAGTTGTATACGAGAGGGTGGAGTATGATGCGCCTGCGGTTATCATGTCCCGCCTCGACAAGCTGAGCCTCGACATTGCTTCCAAGACGGAAGAGCTGAGGGGGCTTCTCGGTGAGTAAGACTAAATTATCAGAAGTCTGTAGTTTAATAACAAAGGGAACAACACCTAATACAATAGGATTTAGTTTTCAAGATACTGGTGTGAATTTTATTAAAATCGAGAGTATTAATGAATATGGATCTTTTGTGACAGGAAAGTTTCAGCATATATCAGCAAAGTGTCATGAAAGTATGAAACGATCTCAGTTGCAAGAAAATGATATTCTTTTTTCGATTGCAGGAGCATTGGGGAGAATTGGTATAGTAACATCTGATATTCTTCCTGCAAATATAAATCAAGCTTTAGCAATTATACGTTTATCGAGTTCGAAATGCTTGCCTAAATATATAACATATTCATTAAAATCAAATTATGTTATAAAACAATTTAAGAGGCAACAACAAGGTGTGGCTCAATTAAATTTATCTTTGAGAAATATTAATGATCTTGAGATACTACTCCCGTCACTCGAAACACAAAAACAAGTCGCCAAAACGCTAGACACCACCGCAGATCTGCTTGCCATGCGCAAAAAGCGGCTTGCAGAGTTGGATAATCTTATCAAGTCTACGTTTTATGAATTGTTTGGTGATCCTGTTGCGAATGAAAAGGGGTGGGAATATGGCAAGATTAAAGATTTGTCTTCAAGTATTTCTTACGGTACAAGTCAAAAAGCATCTTCTGAGGTACTAGCAATTCCAATTCTGAGAATGAACAATATTACTTATCAAGGTGATTTTGATTTTACTCAAATGAAGTATATAGAGATGGATGAGAAAGACAAACAGAAATACTTAGTTCGTAAAGGTGAGATTTTATTCAATCGAACAAATAGTAAAGAGTTAGTTGGTAAAACAGCTGTGTATCGAAATGACCAACCAATGGCTTTCGCAGGATATTTAGTACGACTGATTCCTAATGAAAAAGCCAACAGTGAATTTATATCAGCATATCTTAATTCAGGATATGGTAAGAAACTACTCTTGAAAATGGCGAAAAATATCGTCGGAATGGCAAATATAAATGCAAAAGAATTAGGCAACATAGATTTATACATTCCTCCCCTCCCTCTCCAAAACCAATTCGCTGAGATTGTGGCGAAGATTGAGGAGCAGAAGGCGCTGGTGAAGCAAGCCATCGAGGAGACGCAGCTACTTTTCGACAGCCTGATGAGCGAGTATTTCGATGCGTAAGTGACTTAGGTGAGTCGAACGATATTGCGTGCCTGATTCACAACATTTTACTAAAGCACTACCATAAAAAGTCCAAACAGAGGTGAAGGAAATGAAGGGAAGCACTGCGAATTTTGAATTTTTGTCGGGTCAGAAGGACTATAAGCTGTTCGCCGCTGCTTGTATCGAAGCGGAGCGGGTGCTAGCTACCTCGCCCGCAATGTCGGCGGTTGGCAGCCGGAAGGCGCTGGAGCTCGCGGTGAAGTGGGTATATGCGGCGGACAACACGGTCAAGATGCCCTATAAGGATAATTTGCAGGCTCTCCTTCACGAGCCTTCCTTCCGTTATGCCATGGAATCGCAAACATGGGGTAAGCTGCAATTCATTGTCAAGCTTGGGAACCTAGCGGTACATACAGAGAAGACGATTAATCGAAGCGAAGCCGTATTGTCTCTCTCGGCTTTATTCGAGTTTGTCCAGTGGCTAGATTATTGCTACGGCTCCCAATATGACGAACGGAGCTTCGATGAAGCACGCATTCCAGCGGAGAAGGTTGTGCTGGATGAAGCCGCGATTAAAGAGAAGAACAGCTTAATCTCGCAGAAAGATGCAGAGATTGAGAAGCTTCGCGCGCAAATCGAAGCCATGAGCGGCAAGTTCACTGTTGAGAAGACGACACATCGCGAAGAGCGAAGCTTCACGCCGTCCGATCTATCCGAATTCATGACGCGCAAAATCTATATTGATGTCGATCTGAAGTCTCTTGGCTGGAGCATCGGCAATGGTCCTCAGGATGATGCCAGACCAGAGGTGCCGGTTATTGGCATGCCGAATAACGATGGAACAGGCAGTGTCGATTACGTCCTGTACGGCAAGGACGGGCTGCCGCTTGCGATTATTGAAGCAAAGAGGACCTCCAAGGATCCGAAGATCGGGACCAAGCAGGCGAATTTTTACGCGGATAGTCTTGAACGAATGACAGGCCAGCGCCCGATGATCTTCACAACCAATGGGTTCGAAACGCATTTCGGAGGTGACAGGTTCTCCACGCAGCGCAAGGTCAGCGGCATCTTCGCCAAGGCGGATTTGGAGAAGCTGATGGCGCGCCGCACTCAGCTCAAGCCGCTGGAGGATATCGTTATCGATGACAAGATTACGGATCGTTATTATCAGAAGGAAGCGATTCGTGCGGTGTGCGAGCATATGGAAGAAGGCCATCGCAAAACATTGCTCGTCATGGCAACAGGAACGGGCAAGACACGGACGGCTTCAAGCCTCACCGATGTGCTGTCGCGTGGCGGCTATGTGACGAATATTCTGTTTCTCGCTGACCGCAAGGCGCTTGTAAATCAGGCAAAGGATGATTTCAAGAATTATTTGCCCGACATGTCCCTATGCAATCTGCTTAATAACAAGGAGAACAAGTCAGCGCGAATTGTGTTCTCTACCTATCCGACAATCTTGAATGCCATCGACACGGCGAAGAGCGAGGACGGCAGAAGATTGTTCACGCCAGCGCATTTCGATCTGATTATCATCGATGAGGCGCACCGCAGTATTTTCAAAAAATACCGTGCGATCTTCGATTACTTCGACGCTGTGTTAGTCGGGCTTACTGCTACACCTAAGACGGAAGTTGACCGAAATACGTATGAGTTCTTCGAGATCGAGAATGGCGTTCCAACTTATGCGTATGACTATGAGACGGCGGTTGAGAAGGACAAGGTGCTCGTGCCTTATTACAATATTGAGGTCACTTCGAAGTTTCTGACGGAAGGCATTGCCTATGATGATCTATCCCCCGAGGACAAGGATCGCTATGAAGAGGACTTCACGGATGAGGACGGCCATATGCCGGATGCTGTCCCTGCTCCCGCAGTGAATAAGATTATATTCAATGAGAAGACGGTCGACATGGTGCTTCAGGACTTGATGACGAAGGGCATTAAGGTGGCTGGCGGGGACCGGATCGGAAAGACCATTATTTTCGCGCAAAATAAACGCCACGCCGAGTTCATCGTTCAGCGATTCGAAAAGCTATACCCGCGTTATGGTGGTGGATTCGCGAGACGGATTACGTACGAGGATACATATGCCCTCGCCACAATCGGCGAATTTAAGGTCGCGGAGAAAGAGCCGCATATTGCGGTCTCGGTGGACATGCTTGATACGGGCATTGATGTGCCGGAGGTCGTCAATCTGGTATTCTTCAAGCGGATTCGTTCCAAGACGAAGTTCTGGCAAATGATCGGACGAGGCACTCGGCTGTGCGAGGACCTGTTCGGCGACGGCGATCATAAAACGAAATTCGTTATCTTCGATTATTTGGGCAATTTCGAGTTCTTCCGGCAGCATCAGGAAGGGCTGGAGGGCAATGAATCCCACTCGTTATCGGAGCTGATCTTCATTAAGCGAGTGCGACTTATCTATTCGTTGCAGGATGCCAGGTTCGCCGATGATGCTCACGGGAAGCTTCGCGAAGACTTGATCGATGCTGTGAACGGGCAGATTAGACAGTTGAATACAGAATTAATCGCGGTGAAGCTGCAGTTGCAGCATGTGGAAGCCTACAAGAAACGTGAAGCGTTTGTTTGTCTTGAGGATGCGGATAAGAGCAATTTGGCAAACCACCTTGCACCTATTGTTGAGATGCAAGAGCCGGATGAATATGCGAAGCGATTCGACAATCTCATGTACGGGATCATGCTGTCAAGCTTGGAAGGTTCGCCACAATTCAAGAAGAGCAAAAACCAATTGCTAGGCTTATGCGATGTTCTGCTGAAGAAGAAAGCGACGATTACGGAAGTGAAGCTGAAGCTTCCGCTTATCCGGGAGATTGTTACGGATGAATTTTGGCAGAATGCGGGTTTGTTGAATTTTGAGAGAGTTCGTGTGGAGCTAAGAGATTTGATGAAGTTTACGGTGAATGAAGGAGAGATCAGCCCGATCTATACGAGGCTTGAGGATGAAGTGTTGGAGGTTCGGGAGGGCGAGTCGCTGGATCCTGCGTTCGAGTTCGAGGATTACAAACAGAAGGTCAATCGGTATATCGAGAAGAACGGCGATCATCTCGCCATTCACAAGCTGCGGAACAATATTCCGCTTACGGCATCGGATTATGCCAGCTTGGAGAAAATCTTCACAGGAGAGCTGGGCACGGCGGAGGATTATAAGCGGGAATTCAAGGATACCCCCTTTGGTTTGTTAGTGCGTCAGATTGCAATGCTGGAGTATGAAGCGGCGATGGCGGCATTTTCGACCTTTATCAATGATGAATCGCTCAGCCAAGCTCAGATCGTATTCGTGAAGAAGGTCATCGACTATATTACGCGCAATGGCTATATTGATAACGTCACTGAGTTGACCAAGCCTCCATTCGATAAGCCCCAGAGCTTCGTACGACTGTTCGACAGCAAGCGGCGTCAGCAACTGGTCGATGTGGTGAATGGGATCAAGGCGAATGCGGAGTCGATTATTGGGTAGCTGGCGAGAGTGAAATAGAATTGAGGAAGGGAAGTGGCGATATTGCCAAACATTGATACGAAAAAGAGCAAGAAGAAGCCGTCCATTCCAGAGATCAAGAAGGCATTGAAGGAGTATGAGAAGGACGAGCTAATTTCGATGCTGATGGATTGTTACAAGATGAGCAAAGAAGTGAAAAACTACGTGCATGTGCTGCTGCAGCCGGAGGAAGCGCTGGAATAGTTGTTTGAGCAAGCTAAGAAGAAGATAGAGAACGAGTTCTTCCCCGACAGAGGTTTTGGCAAGATGCGTCTTGCTGAAGCGAAGAAGGCCATCTCGGAATTTGGCAAGTTAAGCGACGATGAAACGAGAATGATTGATCTGATGATCTTCTACGTCGAGCAGGGCGTAGACTTCACGAATACGTATGGTGATATTTCCGAAAACTTCTACAGCAGCATGGAGTCCATGTATGAGAATGCGCTCAAGAAGATAGGAGATAATCCGAGGTTGTATCAGATGTTCAATCCTAGGCTGGTTAGCCTTATTAATAGGACAGGCGGTATTGGCTGGGGGTTTCAAGATACGCTCAGAGAGTATTATAGCTATTGGAATCCTAATGGGGATGAGGAGGAAGAGGATTAGTTGGAGGTTGGTTTGAGTGAAGATTAATCGAGGGGCTTTGGCAAAAAACTTAATATCGATTTGATTTAATAACAAGCAATAAGTGAAGCTGATTTATTGAGAACGAACTACGTGTTGGTAAAGTGATAAGGTGTTATCTAGTGAGTTAATGTGATAAGATATTTTCAAATATCTTACTGGCTATTCTTGTAAGAAAAAATAATTTGATGTATCAATAATAATCGACTAGGGGTGGCAATATGGTGGATGTAGGGGAATATACAACAAAGGTAATTAGGAATACCTTTGGTGATGTTGAAATGTTAACTTTTTCAATGAAGGTAAAAGATATAGTTCATATTTATTATGTAGCCGCTAGGGGAAGGGATGATGAAGAAGGTGCCGTTCAAAGAATCTTGAATAAACAGCGTATAAAATCAATTAAGAAATTTATTCTTGATGGAAATATGTTTGTAAGTTCTTTTATTCTAAACTGGACAGATGAAAACAGTCAGCCCACTTATACAGATGAGGAAATTAGTATTCCGATCATACCAAGTGCTGCTCAGGTAATAGATGGTCAACATAGGTTAGCGGGCTTACAAGAGGCGTTAAAGGATAGAGAAGAAATTGGTGAGAAAGATATATTAGTTACTCTAAGCATTAAATTAACAACAAAACAAGCAGCTGCAATCTTTTTGAATATAAATAGTGAGCAGAAACCTGTCCCAAGAAGTTTGATTTATGACTTGTATGGAGTAGTAGAAGATAACAATGATCATGCAATTAATAGGGCAAACGACATTGCTTCAGATTTAAATGATAATACGGATTCGCCGTACTATAATTGTGTGAAATTTCCTGGTTCTCCTCGAGGGGTTGGAATGATTGACTTGTCTACAGTAGTCTCAAGCCTAAAAAAACACTTGGATTTTAACGGTACATTTCCGAATTATAAATTAAGAGATTTAAATATACAAAAGCAGGTCATCATGAATTACTTTACAGCAATTAATTATTACTATGAGAAAGAGGGAATGTGGTCAAGTAGAACGAAAAATCCATTTTTACAGAATGCGGGTTTCTTTGGTGCAATTGAATTTTTAACTACATCACTGATACCAAAGTGCTCGAATAAAAAATCATTCTCTATTGGTACAATGAAGTCCTTTCTTCAACTAGACCAAAACGATCTTCTTACTCAGAAAGACATTAAAGGATTAGATGGAAAGACCGCTAGGAATAAAGTAATTGACTTTCTTGAAACTTCAATTAGAAACTCTATACCGGAGCAAGATGAATATGAACTTTGAAAGGTTTGAAGGACAAAAAACAGGTGAGTCAATATTTGGCGCAAGTAATGTGATGGATTGGAAGAAAGTTAAAGCAAAGGATATAAAGGGAAAAGTACTGAATCAAGTAGAAGCTAGAAAACTGAAAGAAGCGTTGCTGGTAGATTCTAAGGGGTTTTATTATAAAGGGGTGATAAGTCTAGGTGAAGCAATATTCTCTATAAGTAGACGGCAATATTCATGGGCAACAGTAAAACTATATTATTCACTTTTTTATATGCTTCGAGCATCTCTTGCTTGTAATGGTTATGGATTTTTGAGGAACTTTAGAGACTTATATTACTACAATGCAAAAGAGAATGAAAAGTTCTTAATACCAGAGGATAAAACGGATCATAAGGGAACAATAAAGCTATTTATAAAAATATATGCATTTGATGATAAACTACAAACAAATAATATCAATGGAGAAAACCCGTATTTATGGTTAATGGAAAAAAGAGAGATGATAAACTATAAATCTAATACATTCGTAGAACCTGGAATACCAGATTTTTGGAATGAAATTAATGAAAGTATAAAAGATGATAATTTAAATAGATGGCTTAATAGATATATATACGATAAAAGTTTTATTTATTGTTTCTTGGAAGAGCACGCTTGTTTAGCATTACCACTTAAAAGATTATTGTTAACACAAAAAGATATGATAGCTGCTTGCCAATCAACAATTCTTAGTACTGACCAACAAGAGTACATAAAGAAAATACTGCCATCAAGAAGAAAAAAAAAGGATTTGGATTTTCTAAAGTTACTGATTGTTTGAAATAGCACTTGGGTAGAGAGGATAAAACCAGAAATAAGAAGGTACCATCTCGTAAAAGAATGTTCCAGTATTGGATTGGTGGTGTTTGTTGGGGACATAATTATCATATAAGTTAATAATTAAAGGAGTGTTTATCTTGTCTTTAAAAAACTTTGGAATTCTACATTTATCAGACCTACACATAAGTGCATCCGAAGATCCCAGTTCTGTTAGATTAAGAGATTCTCTTATTGAAGATATAAGAAAAATGAAAATCGACAAAAATATTAATATAGATGCAATTGCCATGACTGGAGATGTGGTTGATAAAGGCGGAAATGATAAATCGTATGATCTTGCTACACAATTCTTTAATGATTTAATTGATCAATGTGGAGTAAAACGGGAGAATATCATTTTCGTCCCCGGCAATCATGATGTACCTAGAAGGGACACTATAAAATTTATATTAGAAAATGCAACAGAAGATTCTTTTCATGATGAATCAAAAATAATTGAATACTGGGAAGCAATTTATCCAAGATTCAAAAAATTCAATAATTTCGTTGAATCGCTTACAGGAAGAACTGATTTTTTAGATGAAAACCTAGGTAGTGGTGCATGTTTAGTTAATACATCTAACGGGGTAATAAAATTTCTACTTATTAACTCATCATGGGGTACATTAGGAAGCTCAGATTATGGTAAATTAATGGTTAGTAGATGGCAGTTAGAACGATTAAAGGAAAATCAAATTGCTCAAAAAGATGCAGATATAACTTTTGCATTAATGCACCATCCATTGGATTGGTTCACGAAATCGGAACAAAAAATATTAGTAAAGTACTTGACAGACAAGAGAAGTTTACTGTCTGATGTAATATTACATGGGCATATTCATGAAGGTAAAATTGAATTTTTAAGTAACCCAGACAGTAGCATTATTAGTTTGGTATCAGGATTGGGGTATCCTGAAAAAAGCAATAATGGCCTTGAAAGATTGAAAAATGGTAGCTGTAGGTATTCAATTTATAATTTTGATGTACAGAATTGTAAAATGAGCACTTGGCTTAGAATATCAAGAGATAATGGTGATTTTGTAGCTGATACTCAACTTTATAAGAATGCTGGTGAATCGGGCTACTTTGAACAATTTTATAAGATGCCACAGACGTGGGGGGAAGTTTCAACTAGTTCCGGTAGTCCGACTAAATTTAATATATCTATTGCTGAAGTGGACTCAGTGAAACGAGTACCTGAGTGGGTAGGCAGGGGGTATGAATTATCATTATTGGATTCAAAAAGAACTTCGGTACTTGCAATTACTGGTACGGGCGGTCAAGGTAAATCAGCCCTAGCGTCAGAATTCTTAAGAAGATACTCTAGAGGAGAAAATTCAAAGTATGAAGCGGGAATTTGGATCGATTGCAGGGAACTACCGGACTCTTTGCATTTTAAGATAATACAAACATTAGATAGCCTTTCAGGAGGAGTAGAGAGTACGGCTCTATATCGAGATGAAAAGTTAGAGGATACGGTCAAAAGATTTTCTAAATATTTAATTGAATATAAGTTATTGCTTGTTTTTGATAATATCGATGCATATGTAAAAGTAGACACAGAAGGGCCAACTTCAGAACTGGAGCCCTTTTTGAATAGTGTACTTAATATAGAGCATGATAGTCTAATCATTTTTACATGCCGCCCATCTTTTATTCATGATAGTGCTGATTTTTATAATCTTAAATTGAGTGGATTATCAGTGGCTGATGGAATTGAATTTTTTAAGAAGAGAGGTGTCCGTTTTGAAAGAGGTAATGATGAAAATTCTTGTAAAAAAATTATAGAAATGACAAATGGCCATCCCTATTGGTTGGGGTTAATTGCCGGACAAATAAACTCTGGAAGAGATACATTAAAAAAACTAGTTGAGAAATTTTCAAGACGGGAAGTACCAGAGAGAAGACGAATTCAGGAGTACTTTAAGAATATATGGGATCAGTTGAATAAGGAAAGGCAAAAGTTGCTGAGATACTTAGTAGAGGCTCATAGACCCTTAACTGATGATGAAATATCTATATTGGATAGAGGACCGCATAAAGTTAAACAGGAGTTAAGAAGGCTTGAAAGATTAGGACTGGTAGAGCCACACGAAAGTGTTAATGAGAGTATAACTTCTTATCAAGTTCATCCTTTAATAAGAGAGTTTATTCATGAAACATTTACACCGCAGGCTCAAGAGCAATTTGTTCAAAGAGTACTGTACATTTTTTTACCACGCGGCATAGTGGATATCTTATTTACACAGAATTCAGAATTAGATGAGTTTGATTCTGTTAATCCTGTTTCACTATTAGAATCTCTTGAAACTTGTTTGAATTCAAGAAACACGGTTAAGGCTTTAGCTTTAATTGAGCAATACAGAGTTATACTACAAAATGGAGGATTTCATCATCAATATCAATCGATTGCATGCAGAATACTAGATACAATAGATTGGGAGGAGTCCAGCATTCTCCACCGCAGTAAGAGTGTTATATTTATTAAGAATATTATGCAGCAACTAGTATATATGGGTGAAATAAATCGATATTCATATTATTTAAAAAAGTATGAATCATTAATAGAGTCGAACACGTTTGCATATTTAAATTATTTAACCTTAGAAGCAGATATTGCTTGGAGGATTGGAGAACATGCCAAGTCAATTCAACTCTGTTATAAATGCGAAATTCTTTCTGAAAAGCTTGATTTATCTTTTGGTATAAGGGATGTTAAGTTTACCAAGGCATTGGCTTTAAGAGAATCAGGAGATGTTAATGAAGCATTAGAGTTATTTAACGAATTACGATTGACAGACGATGAGAGTGAAGAAGCAACTTACCTTGGTAATTGCGCAAGGTGTTATCTTAAGCTAAAAGATTATGAGAAAGCAAAAGAATATTTAATAAACTCACTGCAACTATTATTAAAAGACGATACATATGTTTCCTGTACCAACGTTGGTTATGCTTATGTATGGTTGGCTGAGTTAATGTTCGACAAGCAGGAATATAAAGATTCTAAGTTGTTTTTACTGCTTGGTGAGAAAATATGGGAAGAGTATGCACCAGGCTTAATGCCAAATATTATTGAGATTAAAGACAAATACCTGACTAATGAAAAATGGAGTATTGCTTTAGTAAGCCACGAAGAAGCTAAAATAAGAGAGAATCAACTTCTCTTGGGTCGATTTTGAAGTTTTTAATAAAGAACTCAAGTGTGTTCCAAATTATGTACTGTTTTCGCTGTTAATGTGATAAGCCGAACCGTATCATAAGTGAGGTGAAAAATATGATTGTGAAAAGAGTCCCAGCACATATAGGAACATTCGCTTCTATTTTTCCGTAATTACTATAATGAATCATTTTATTGACGCGAGGAAAAGAGGGCGCTCCGATCGCGAAATGGGATAACATGCTGTCCATCCTGTGGGTGTTGAAATCAGGAAGGAAGCTCACCGCAGCGCAGATCGCTGACAGTTTGGAGATGAGCGCCCGAACCGTTTATCGGTATATCGACGCATTAGCGCTAGCGGAGTGCCAGTCAATATCCGAACCCCTCACGCCTGCAGATAGGTTTGCATCTCCTCCAGCATGTCCGACTCGTCCTCCACAAGCAACAACTTCGCTTCCATTCCTATCACATCTTTTCAAGTTAGTCTGCTTCTTCCGTGATCTTGCAGATTCTTGGAGAAGTTCACACAAAAAAAGAGGAAAATCTGCATAAGATCTCGACATTTGTCGATTATACTTGCTTGGATACAGATAGAGTCTTTAAGGAATAGGAGCGGGTCGCTTTCTCGTAGAAGAAGAGGGAGAGTCTGGCCAGATTGGAGATTACATTGGAACAGAATATATTGATTACAGGAAGTACAGGATTAATTGGTCAGCATATCTTGTACGAACAACTACCCAAATACATAAGAGGGCATAAGCAGGGGAAAATCTACTTGCTTATTCGCAGGCAAGAAGGCAGAGATGGAGAGGCATTTATCCGCGGTTTGTTGCAAAATGCATGGACTCCTGATTTTTTGCAACAGGGATCTGTCAACCAAGCCATGGATTATATACAGATCATAGAGGGCGATATTCGAGACCGTGACTTGGCAAAGAAGCTAAAGAAGCATATTCCAGACCGTGTTGGACTCCAAGTGTTTCATAGTGCCGGAAGTGTAAATTTGCATGTGGGTCAAGCAGCAGAACAAGACGTGTTTCACCATAATTTTCTAGGCACACAGTCGCTTCTGCATGCACTGCAAAGCTATGACTGCAGGTTTATGTTTATCAGTACGGCGTTCTCATCGGGAATTCGAACAGGATTAATCGATGATCATTTTCTTCACTCTTCCTCCGATGTATATCGAAATCCGTATGAACAATCGAAAGCGGCTATTGAAACGATGATTCAGGAGTATGGCGCCAAGAAGCAGATGACGATTCAAATTGCGAGGCCGAGTGTTGTCGTTGGCCGATTGCTAACCGCCCCTCTCTATTATACTTCTAAATTTGATGTGATTTACGGGTGGGGACGTTTCTTCTGGATGATGAAAGAGAAAGATACGGGAGACGGGATAAGAATTCATATCAACCCGAACTCGGGGATGAATATTGTTCCGGTTGATTATGTAGCAAAAGCTTGCTTGAGATTGAGTCACACAAACCGGAGTCAATTAAACATTGTCCAGACCAAATCCATAGATCATGCGGAGTATTTATCCCGAATATTGGATGCGGTTGGATTTGCAAATTATGCATTTGTCGATAAGAAGCCTATTCACCTGAAAGGTCTTGAGAAAATCTACTATAGGTCAGCCGGAAGTATCTTTAGCCCTTATCTTACCGGACCCTGTTACGAATATGATACGTCGGCCCTGAATCAAATCATGGCGGATATTCCTTCAATTGATATTCCGGCTTCTATAGAAGCATTAATTCAATTTGCGGTTGAGCATCGTTTCGATGAACAACAGATTCATGCCGCATGGAGTAGAGCACAAGCTGCTTGCCATGGAACGTAGTCGCAGCTTTTCTCAAACTTCATGCTCCATAGGCAAGTAAACGGCAAATGTCGTGCCTTGACCAGGCTCGCTGGCGACTCGGATGAACCCGCCGTGTGCTTTGACAAACTCATTAGCGATCGATAATCCAAGCCCCGAGCCGCTTGTATGCCGCGAGCGGGATTTCTCCACGCGATAGAAACGATCGAATAAGTGTGCCAGCTCTTCGGCCGGAATACCGATGCCGGTGTCGATCACAGAGATACGTGCATAGACGGTATTCCCATCTACGATCTTGTCTTCCATGACGACTGAAATCTTCCCGCCTGCCGGCGTGTAGCGGATTGCATTCGTCAACAAATTAATGAACACCTGCGTCATCCGTCTGGCATCGACCATCACGGTCACCCGCCTTACAATCGTAGAGAGACGAATGTCCAACCCGTTTTCTTCCGCTTCGTATTTCACGTCCTCCACGATTCGTTCCAGATGTGCCGTCAGATCGAGCGGTTTGCGCTCGAGCGATAATCGGCCCGCTTCTGCAAGCGACAAGAGATGGAGATCATCTACAAGCAGGCTTAATCGGATCACTTCATCGTGAATCCGAAGCATTTCCGGCGGCACATGATGACCGGCCTGCTGATAATTTTCCAGCTTAAGCTGCATAATGGATAGCGGCGTGCGGAACTCGTGAGCGAAATCGGCCATTAATCTTCTGCGGGCATCCTCCGCTTCCCGCAGGCGAAGCGTCATATCGTTGAATGTCTGGAGGACTCTTCCATATTCGTCTTTGGATTGAACAGGAACGCTCACCTCCAAATCCCCTTGCGTCACGCGTTCGATAGCGGCTATAAGCTTTCGAAGCGGACGCGTCAGTACCCCCGAAATCCATAAACTGAAGAATAGGCAGACCGCTAAGAAAATGCCCCATTTCTCAAACCAATACAGCTTCATTTTGCTCAAAACGTACATTTTCAAGCTCTCGATTTGTTCCTCGGGCGGGGAATTCAAAAAAGCTGCGCTGATTTCTTCCTTACGAAATTGATCGAACAGAAAAGCCAAGTAAACCTGATTATATAAGGCATAGGCAGCGCCGATCATTAAAACGAGCAGTCCCATGTAGATAAATATTTTTTGGCGTACGGTGGGCATCATGATTGTTCACCGAATCGGTAACCGAAGCCGTAGACTGTTTGTACATAACGAGGACTCGCCGGATCGTCTCCCAGCTTGCGGCGAAGATTCCGGATATGGGAATCCATCGTTCTTTCGTAGCCCGTATATTCGTCCTGGAGTGCGGTTTTTAATAATTGCAGGCGGCTGAATACCATTCCGGGATGCGCGGCCAACGTGTACAAAATTTTGAATTCTGTAGGTGTCAGTTGAATCTCCTGGCCGTCCTTGAATACTTGACATTTGGCCTCGGAAATCGTCAGGTTGTCTCGTTTCAAGAACATCAACCTGTCTTCAGGTCCGCGCAAGCGGCGAAGTAAAGCCCGGATGCGCGTAGCGAGCTCGCGCAAGCTGAACGGTTTCGTCAAATAATCGTCCGCGCCGATTTCCAGACCGACGATTTTATCCGCTTCATCCGATCGGGCCGTAACCATAATAATACCGCAATTCGAGAATTGTCTGAGCTCGCGACATACGTCGATGCCGCTTTTTTCCGGGAGCATCCAATCCAGCACGACAAGCTCAGGCCGATCAGACCTGGCAATGGCGAGCGCCTCCTTGCCGGTACAGGCGGTCAGTACCCGAAACCCTTCCCGTTGCAGATAGGTTTGCATCTCCTCCAGCATGAACGGTTCGTCCTCCACTAGCAACAATTTCGCTTCCATTCCAATCACATCTTTTCAAGTTTGTCTGTTCTCAGATTATACCTTGATTTCACAGGCGCTTGAAGAAGTCCACGCAAAAAAAGTGCAAGATCTGCATAAGATCTCGACAATTATTGTTTAAAATGCAGTTTCAGGAGAGAAATAGCCGCGAATTTTTAAAAATGATATGGGGATGTGTTTGTTTTGCTCAAAAGGTTCAATAAAGCTTTAAGTATTGTGCTTACAATAACGTTAATGGTTACGACTGTTGCTAATGCGGCGGAATCTGAGGGCGATTCCGTATCCGAAATCGATTTGACGCAAAATTTGGCATCATCCGGGGACAATCCCGGAGAGGCGCCGACGGCATCCGAGTTCAATGCAATGCCGCAGCTCGGTCAAGTCACTTCCGGCGGTTCGTTCGAATATAGCATTCCCATTGATATTCCGCTCGGCACGGACGGCATGCAGCCGGAGCTTACGCTGTCGTATGATTCCATGATTCGCGACGGTTTATTGGGACATGGATGGACACTGTCGGGGTTTGACACCATCACCCGGGATCCGTCCTATCCGATCAACTTCGACGGGAACGACCACTATCTCTATAACGGACAACGATTGATCCGAACGTCTGACGGCACGTTTCGGACGCAGCGCGATCTTTACTGGATTTTCGAACGGAAGAATCCGAACTCCAGCACATCCTACTGGAAAGTGTCCATGCCGGACGGGACGAAGATATACTATGGTTATAGCTCTACCTACCATAATGGTACAGCGGACGATGGACACATAGATGCCGCCGGAAAAGACGGCAAAGCGCTGTTATGGTCGAAAAGCCTGGTCGAAAACGCCCGTGGAAACGGCTATGTGATCAAGTATGTCGAAAATGGCGCTCCTGATTATGACTATTATCCATCCGAGATTGTCTATACGGTAGGCAATGATTTGAGCGCGTATAAAACGATTACGTTTCAAACCGAGTCAAGAGATGACATGTACAGCAAATATCAACCGACAGAGATCAAAATGTCCAGACGAATCACGGGCATTACGGTGAAGGTGAACGACTTGCAAGTGAGATCTTATCACCTGACGTATTCTTACGGCGGACAACGTGCGATTAGCTTGCTGAGCTCCGTGCAACAATTCGGCTCGGATGATCAGACGGCGCTTCCACCCTATACCTTTACCTATGATACGGGGACGGTATCGGCAACGGAGGTGACGCCCGGTAAAGCGAAGTATGGCGATCCGTATCAGCATGCCTTGGGAACGGAAATGAATCAGATTAGTTATAATTCCTATCATGCTCAATTTACGTATGGTGATCACATTATCTCCGGAGATTTTAACGGGGATGGCAGAATGGATTTCATCCGTCAATATTGGGGATATGAAGTCTGGAAGAATGTTCCTTTTCCCGATTTTCAAATCTATTTCGCGACGGATCAAACCGCGGTAGACGGAACGTACCGCATTGTGTCGCCGAGCGGGGATGCTTATCAGAAATCACTCCAGGCGTATGAGGGTGCAAATATCATCACCGGGGATTTTAACGGGGACGGCAAGACGGATTTTATCCGCCAGGAGAAAGGCAAATGGGCGGCTAATGATGATAGGGCTACCTTTCAGGTGTATTTCGCGACGGATCAAACGACGGAGGATGGCACATTTGACATTGTGACGCCGTCGGGTAGTGCTTATCAGCATGCTCTGAAATATGATGACGGCGCCTATATTATTCCCGGGGATTTTAACGGGGACGGCAAGACGGATTTTATCCGCCAGGAGCATGGCAGCTGGGGCAAGGATGATAGTAATTCCTTTCATGTGTTTTTTGCGACGAATCAAACCGCGAAGGACGGCACGTTTCACATTGTGAAGCCGTCAGGGGATGCTTATCAGAAATATTTGAGCGGTAATGGCGCAAACATCATTCTCGGTGATTTCAACTGCGATGGGAAGATGGATTTCATCCGCCAGGAATATGGCGGCTGGGATAATGATGATAAGGGTACCTTTCAGATGTATTTCGCGACGAATCAAACCGAGGTGGATGGCACGTTTCACCTTGTGACGCCGACGGGGAGCGCTTACCAACATGATTTAAGATCTGATGATGGCGCCACCATCATCCCCGGAGATTTCAACGGGGACGGCAAGATGGATTTTATCCGTCAGGAACATGGCGGCTGGTCTAAGAATAATAACGGCAACGGTACCTTTAAAATTTATTTCGCAACGAATCTAACAGGGTTCGACGGTACGTTTCACATTGTGCAGCCCGCGGGGGATGAATATCAGCTTGATCTAAAAGGTGAAGTTGCCCAAATCACCCCTGGAGATTTTAACGGAGACGGGTTGACGGACTTTATCCGTCAAGCGAAGGGCACTGCGGATAATGACAACGCTGCTGATTTTTATATTTACACCTCCAATGGAGACGGGACTTTTGCGGTTAAAAGCTTTTTTCCTGACAAGGATTATATGGGTTTCGACGGACTAGATGATAAAAGCGGCTCTTATTTGTTCATTACCGATGTGAACGGGGACGGGAAAGCAGATATTTTGCGGCAAGAGAAAGGGGTAGAGGCGACGCCTGGGCTACAGGGGACGTCTGGTTATGCACATAATTTTGGTCTGATCACAACGACCTATACCTCGCCGAAATTGAAGAAAGTGACGAATCAAATGGGAGGATCCGCATCGATTGCGTACACACCGGTGACGGATGTGAATGGAGCTATTGTCCCGGGGAAAATCGGGGATTCGGTCGCGAATAGTATGGGTCATGAAGTGGTGGCGAAAGTCGATTACGATGACGGGTACGGGGAGCAATATAGCTATCGATATCAATATGACAATGGCAGAATCATTCCAGGCCTTCCAAAGGATGCCGTGAATCTGGGATTCGAGTCGGTCACTGTGATAGGTCCGAACGGCAACATGTCCATCACGCATTATATACAAACCCAACTGGTCCAAATGGTGGACCCGAGCAACTACTCCATCAAATTTATCTCGAATGATAAGAAACACGGTTTGGTATCCGGGATCGACAACTACGTGGTTAACAAGGATACGGGAGAATGGATTAAAGTGAAAACGGTGCGAAACTTTTGGGGTATTATGAGTTCAGAGGGCATTGATCAGATTTATTTAACAAAGAAAAAAACAACGACGATCAGTGCAAATGGCGGTCAGGAAAGCAATGATGAGGCTTACCGCTATGACCAGTACGGAAATGTGACGCAAGTAACGGAATCCGACGGTACCTCAGTGGCGATCGCCTATCTGTATAACACGGCGGACTACATGGTGTCGTTCCCGCATACCATGACACAATCCGGATATACACCCGATGGGTCTTGGCAAGTGTTAGACAAAAGCAAGTTCCTCTATGACGGGCAGGCGGACGGCGTCCCGCCTGTTCATGGCAACATCACCGAGAGGCAGAAGTGGAACGGCAGCAGCTATCTGACCACGCAGACGGATACGTATGACGCCTACGGCAATGCGTTGACATCGACCGATGCGAACGGGCATACGACGACAGCGGCATATGATCATGTTTTCTATGCATTGCGGGTCTCCTTTGCGAATGACTCCAATCAAACGGAGCGTACAATCTACGATGACTTGGGGAGACCGGTAATGAAGACGGACCCCAACGGTCAACAGACGAAAATCACCTATGACGCATTGTCTCGAGTTCTAACCCAAACCATACCGCCATCAGACAATCTGTATGAGACGGTAACCTACTTATCGAACGCGAATGGAACCATAATCGATTATGGCGACGACGATCGCACGAGACAAGTGGAATACAAGGACGGATTTGGCCGCGTCATCCAAACGAAGACGCAGACGGGAACGAACCACTATCAAACGATCGATACGTATTACAGCGTCGATGCGGCGACACATACCCTATCGATGAAAACTTCCGTACCGTATACGACGAATACGAGCGATTTGACGACAAGAGACACATCCCGGGGGATGACGGTGGAAGAGGCGTATGCCGACAACCGCGGCGGGATTATGAAATTAACGCAACCGGATGGCAAAACGGCAACGGTGATCCAAGACGGATCTCAAGTGAAGACGATGAATTACGGCTCGGATTATATCAACAAGATCGTTTATTATGACGGTTACGGCAACGTCGTCAAAGTCGAAAACTATGACCGTGCATCTGCGGTTGCAAACGGTACGCCGTACAGTTGGAAACAATATGCCTACTACAGTGGAACGAATCAATTAGGGACCATCACCGATCAGGATGGCAATGTCACCGAGGCGCAGTATGACCTGCTCGGCAGACAAACGAGCTTCCGCGATCCGGATCGGGGCAGCTGGACGTACACCTATGATAATGCCGGCAACTTGATCCGTGCGACGGATGCGAAGGGACAGACGGTTCAGATGTCCTATGATGCCGCCGGTCGAGTCAAGCACATTGAGGATCCGGGCGGTACCGGCACCGTGACTTATACATATGATGAGACCGCGTCGGGATCATATAATATCGGTCATCTGACCACCGTGACATACGGCTCGGGCAAGGATCAATTCCAATACGACGCAAGCGGTCGGTTAACCCAATTTCAGCGGACGATTGACGGGAAAACACGTTCCTTGCACTATACGTATGACGTGACGGGAGCCACGCAAAGCATCACTTACCCCGATGGAGAAGTCGTGACACAGGACGACCATTATGGAAATTTGTATTCGATCACTGGAACGGACATGTATATCAACTCAACTCAGTACACGGACTACGGAGCGGTTTCTCAACTGAATTATGGAAACGGCACGTCGGTGAATCTGAACTACAATGACACCCCATCCGAAGGGTATTCTTATCAGTTGAACAGCCTGTCGGTTAGCGGCGGCAACGTGGATCTGGATTATCATTACGGCTTTGACAGTAAGAATCATCTGACCTCGATTGACGACAGGTCTAGTGACAATCAGGATAAGACGTTGATTTACGACCCGATGGACCGCTTGATTCAAGCGAGTTATCCGGATGGCACGAAGGATCTATACAGCTACAACGCCATGGATAACATGACGCAGAAGAACGGAGAAACGCTGAGTTATCAAGGAACGCAATCCCATGCGCTGACGAATGACGGGGAGTATGTCTACACGTACGATGTGAATGGAAACATGACTTCTCGCATCCCGATCAATCAAACGATTGCAATGAACGTGTATGGTGCACAGACGATTTTCTCGGCGGTGTATGATGCACAGACCCATTCATCGGTATCATCGGCAGTGTATGGAGCGCTGGGAGAATATTTCAATAATACGACGTTGACGGGAGCTCCTGATTTGAAGCGAACAGATGCGGCGATCCAGTTTGATTGGAGCAGCGGATCCCCGAATTCTTCGATTCAAACTGACAGCTTCTCCGTTCGCTGGACTGGGGAGGTTATGCCGCAATATAGCGAGCAATATACCTTTCATACGACGACGGATGATGGTGTACGCCTATGGGTGAACGGCCAGTTGTTCATTGACGATTGGAACGATCAGGGGATCGAGAACCATTCAGCAACGATTACCTTAACAGCGGGGCAGCCCTATGCCATTCAGATGGAATACGTTGAGCATGAGGGAGACGCCAGTGCCAAGCTGGAGTGGGAAAGCGCCAGTCAGGACAAAGAAATCGTTCCCTTGTATCACGCTCAGGGCAGCGGCGGTATTGGAATAAGAACCTTCTCTTACGATTACGGCAATCAATTAACGCAAGTCAATGAAAATGGCGTGGTAATCTTCAGCGCAGCGTATGATTACACCGGACAGCGCGTGAAGAAAACGGAAGGAAGCAAAACGACGTACTATTTCTTCCCGCAGTATGAAGAAGTGTATGACGGCTCGACACTTGAGGAAACGGATAAATATTATTATGACGGAAGATACACCCCGTTTGCGTGGAGACAAAATGGCACGCTGTACTACTTGTATACGGATCATCTCGGTTCTGTCGTACGCGTGGCGGACCGTTCGGGCCATGTGGTTGGGAAGAGCGGCTACGGCCCCTACGGGAAAACGATACTGGAAGAGGGAACGCTGCCGGAGCTGAGATACACCGGTCAAATCTATGATTCGTCCACGGGATTGTATTATTATAACGCACGCTATTACGATCCGAACCTGGCGGCATTTATTACAGCGGATTCGGTGATTCCCGGCGGTGACACGAATGGATATGCATACGCCGCACGGTCGCCGGGGATGTACAACGATCCGTCCGGACATTTTATTGGCATCATCATGGCCGTCTCTGCGATATTGATCGCATCCGGGGTCGGCATGTATGTGGCCGGAACCGTAACGGATAATAAAGGGCTGCAAATAGCAGGTTTGATTACGGCAGGAGCGGGTCTGGCTATCATGGGTTTAGCGCTGCCTGTTGCATTGCCGCAAATCGGTTTGGCAGCAGATTCCTTGTTCAGTTCGGTGGCAGCCAATATGGCTGTTACGGCCGGGGCAGGAATGGTGTCAAACGGGATCTCCGGAGCAACTGGAGATGATTCAGCACTAGAGTGGAAAAGAGTGCTTATTGATATTGGCTTTGACTGTCTTGAAGGATTAGTAACTGGAATTATTTTCAGTGGACCGGTTTTGGATTCCTTCCTTCCGATTGGTATGCGTGACAGTTGGATAGGCAGAAATCTAATTTTTAACACGAAGTACAAAGAAACGGATATGTGGATAGTGAGAGCAGCAGATTCGGATGTTCTAATCCCGGGTTTCTTGGCGATTGAATATCCGGTAAAGGAAACAGCTAAAGTAGGAATTAAAGGAGCCGGAGGTTTGAGAGTGCTCCCTGATCTTGTATTTGGCGCTGCCGTGAAGTCACCGATTTCAGGAGCCAAATATGAGGCAGGAAGAGCTGCAGGAGTACGGGATGGACATCAGGGTTTTGCTTATGGCGCTAAACTTGCCGTTCAACCGGTCAATGTATTTCTTCGGGCCGGAGGAGCCAAAATGGCTGGGCTCGGTGGATTCTATGCTTCTGCATCCGTCAATGGAATGACTTCCAAGTTAAATGGAGCAATGAATACCGGATTAAACAAATTAGTGGACACGACTACGAAATCCTGGGCGCTTCCGAAAAGGGAAAATTGGCAAATTTATAATTTTTAATAAAGAGAAAGTCAGAAGGACTTGGAGTAACCCCGAGGTATTCCAATGATAAGCTGATTGTGAAATGTGTTATAATAATGAGGAAATCAACAGGATGATCGGACAGTAGCATGAAAGTTCAATGGAGAAAGTCAGCAATCTATGAGTGAGAGCCTGTAATTAACTGCAGGTTCTTTTTTTCGATCAAGAGATGATAGGTTGAAGCTTATCGTAAGTAGGGCGAAATTATTTGGGAATTTTTTTGAAAAAGAGGGATTTTATACTCACGTTTAAGTGAACCTTTTTCAAGCTTCGGACCAATATAGATTGATGAACAAATAACAGAAGCTTAGAAGGGGGTACTATCAATGAGGAAGCTCATCATGATTATTGGCATCTCATTATGTCTTGTTTCCTGCAGCGGCAAGATTGAATCGATGAATACTCCACTGGATTTTGTAGAAACCGTACAAAGTACAGATTTAAGTTCGGAGACAGGAGAGCTTGAATCTCTCAACGCCTCTGAGCAGACGATTATTGAACAACGAGGGGAACCGCTGCAGAGAGGGAGGACGGATAGAGAAGAAGTCGTCTTAGAATATTTGGATTTTCAATACATATTAGCCGACGACAGGGTTGTTTCTTATTCTGTAAAGCCTGGTCAAATGACAGCCAAACAGGTAAAAATTGGGGACGACGAGGAGCGTGTTATCGATGCGTATGGAAATGATTTCTATACGCGCGAGCAGGATGCGCTGAGTATCAAGGGATATGTTGATAAAGGGAATCAGAAAGTGATTGAATTCTTGCTGGAACAGAATATTGTGAAGATGATCTTTGTAAGCGAATTATCGCTATTCAAATAATGAAAATAATTATAGTCTCACTTCTAGTCGTAATGTATCTAATAACCCATTGTTCGATCCTTGAGGCCAATGCATCTAATCAAACAATTGATGAGAAAAAGATCGATATAATGGTTGAGCAAGGAATGAGAGATTGCAATATACCGGGACTCTCCCTGGGTATTGTCAAGGGAGACAAATTGGTGTATCTCAAAGGGTATGGAACAGCGGATAACAGCGGAAGGTTGGTTACTCCCCAAACCCCTTTTATACTAGGATCTGTTAGTAAATCCTTTACGGCGTTAGCCATTATGCAGTTAGTAGAGCAAGGTAAAATCGAACTAGATACGGATGTGCAGCATTATTTACCTTGGTTACGACTGGATGATCCTGGAGGGGTTAGACAAGTTACCGTTCGTGACCTCTTAAACCAAACTAGCGGGATATCCACTTATGAGGGAAGGGAAATTCTAAATGCGGGCAATCAATCATTAGAGAAGGTTGTGCGTGAGCAGAGTAATTTAATGCTTGCTAAGCCAGTAGGGACCACTTTTCAATATTCAAATACAAATTACATCATTCTAGGCGAAATTGTTCAACGTGTCTCTGGGTTTAGCTATGAGCAATATATAGAAGAACATATATTTATCCCTTTAGATATGAAGAATAGCTTTTCCGTAAGATTGGAAGCATTACGAAATGGACTGGCTAGCGGTTATCAATCCGTATTCGGCAGGATGACATCGACAAATCCAAGGTTTCAACAGGCTAATGTACCTGCTGGTTATTTAATTTCTTCAGCAGAGGACATGACGCATTATTTAGTCGCTCAGATCAGCGGAGGGAAATACCAGAATACTTCTTTACTTTCTTTAGAGGGAATGAGGGAAATGCATCAACGTTCCGCCGTTTTCCCTTACGGTATGGGTTGGTTTACAGATCCTCAAATGATTTCGCATGGAGGAGACACCGAAAATTTCCATTCAGATGTCATTATTCTCATTGAAAGCGGTTGGGGCCTTGTTGTGCTTATGAATACGAATGATGCATTAAAGACAAAATTGTATGGCAACGTTTATCAGCAGCTTTCCTATAATCTAATAAATTTGGTTTCAGACGGAGAGTTGTTTTATTGGGGCACTCTGGCACCGACCAAGTTTGGAGACATTGATCTATACATAAATATCCTTATTATAGTTGTTGTCTTATGGATTTTGTGGTCGATATACAGCCCAACAAACAGAAAGCCGAGATTTAAAGGGACATCGGTTGGCTTTATTCTAATCACTCTAGCAAACATCTTTATCTATTTCGTAATACCTCTTGTAGTCTTATTACAAGTTCCGAGAAGACTGATGGCGCCTTGGAGGACAATTCTGAACTATGTACCTGGCGCTGGACATGCATTATTATTCCTTCCAATCACATTACTGTTAATCGGTCTAATCAAGATGCTCTTAAGGGTTCGACAGATACGAGGTTTTATTCATCGGGGGTGGACAGAGTAGAAGACAACGAATTGCATCCGTGGCTCCGACTTATGAGGCAGGGGGATCAGGGGGCCTTTGGGGAAGTTTATAATCGCATTAATGATCATATCTATCGGATGGTATATTTTTTAAGCAGAAATAAGGGAGAAGTCGAGGATATCGTAAATGAAGTGTATATTGCACTCTTTCAAGCACTGCCCACCTACGATTTCAACAAACCTTTTCGTGCATGGTTAAACGGTCTCATCCTTAGACAAACAAGTAATTGGAAACGGAAACTATGGAGAAAAATGAAACTAAACACCCGAAGTTGGATGGTGTATGCACAGCAGTCGCCTAAGCAACCGGAGGAGCTAGTGATTGAGGCGGAAAACGAGTATGAAATGCTCGTAAATGTGGATAAATTATCCTTAAAGCTTAGAGAAATAATTGTACTAAGGTATTACCAGAACAGTTCCTACGAGGAGATGGCTGAATGCTTGAACATTCCATTAGGAACTGTAAAATCACGCCATCACTTGGCCATCCGTCGTCTTCGGAAACTCATCGAAATCCACTCTGCGGGTGAGGAGGCATCAATCCGTGTTCAATAGCGATCAATTGGCCGAACAGTATAAGTCGAAAGCTATGGAAATACAGCCACCTGCTACTCATGAGGAGGTGATTAGGAGACTTTATGAAGCAGATCAGAGACGTAGAAATCATGGTGCACAACAGTTGAGGCCAGTGCTGCTTAAGATTGTATTAATACTCGGTGTTCTTACTATAATCTCTGGATTCACTAGCTACATTTGGTATCATTATGGCGATAATCGAGTGAGGTTTCAGTATACAAAGCCTCATCATTCTAGATATGACGAAGTACTATCTTCCCAAATCTATAATGACCTAAAGGATGTTAAAGCGAAGTTGGAGGTAGGGGAATCGGCAGTCGTATACTTACCGGAAATGGCCAAGTTATTCAACAAGAAAGATATGCTCACTGTAGTATCCAATCCTACTGTGGTTACTCAGTTAAAGAAATGGGAGACTGTACTAGCTCAAAATGTGAAAGAGTATAAGCTCCCCTCTTCTGGGTCGAACGACCTGAAATTTGTCGGAGGTCAGGAAGAACTGCCTTTCGGCGGCTTTGTGTCTGAGGAATCGTTTAGGTTTCTTCCGGAACTGAAAAGAGAATCGGAAACTGCTGAAGGAAAAGTTGTGTGGAAGAAGCAGGTCGGCAAGAAAGTGGAAGATGTATTCACTACGATCTATCACAATGAAAGGCAGGATGAAATTTATGTGAGTATGCAGTTAATTAAGCAAAAGACAGATTTTAAAATGATCTTAGGCGATATAGAGAGAGAAACAATAAATGTAAATAGAGCAGAGGTATACTATTTCAAAATTAAACCTTACTTTCTTAGCGAGTCGAACATGGTCCAGGATATTCAATGGATAGAAACGTATGCCGATTATACCCTTGTCTACAGCGTTGGAAGCAAATCGCCGACTCTTTCTAAGGAAGAACTCCTTGTTATTGTGAATGAGATGTTAGGATCTTAGGGATAATGATCTTAGGGATAAGTGGGCTCCTAAATGAAGTGCCCTTAAATTTCGCCCTTTGAATGTTATGCTGAACCTTATCATAAATAGCGGTTAAGCGGCGGGTAGCAGTCAGTGTTAGTTTAGTGATATAATTTAGTCAGAATAATGTCATTCGGAAAGGGTTTATAGTGAATGAATATCAAGCCCTCAACAACTATTCGACAAGATTATAATGGATTTTCAAAATATTGCCATGAAATTGATGAACCAGTGGTTTTAACACGCAATGGGGAAGCCGATCTAGTTGTTATGAGTCATGAAGCATATCGACGAATGGAGTCTCGTATCAAACTTCAATCTAAGCTTCTGATTGCGGAAAAGCAGATTGCCGAAGGTGCAGAATTAATCGATCATGATCAAGTAATGGAAAGAATGCGGAGGAAGATTGATGCCGCATTGTAGTTAGTCCGTATTTGGTCTTTTATCGGATCATGAACGATACGATAATTATCCATCGGATTTTGCATGGGCGTAGAGACTATCTTCGTGAGTTATTTGGCTCGTTCGAATAATCTAGGACAACCGCTCGATTGGAAGTGGTTTGCAGCAATAATTCGTTATTAAGACCTGTCTCTTATTGACAGGTCTTCTTTCGTTGTGTAGAATCCATAATGATAATGGTTATCATTATCAAATATGAGTTTGAAGAAGTGAAACAACAATTGGAGGTGGCGGAGAGTGTCCGAATCAATCATATCTGCTGATGACCCATCAGCGAGCGAGCTAAGCCTGGATGGGCTCTGGTTCAAATTCCGCAGCATCCGCTTGCTTCGGCATGATGGATTCCAGCCGCAGCTTTTGCAAGCTCATGCGTTGATTCTTGCCAATCAGGGCGAAGGAACGATTACGATTCATCTCGATACGCATCGTCTGCACGGAGATGCAGTGAGATTCATAGAGCCTGGGCAGACGATTGCCTTCAGCGAAAAGAAGGGAGAAGGGCTGGAGGTGTATCTGCTCTTGTTCGACCTTCACCGGGACGAGGGAGTCTCTAAGGAAGCTGCGCTGCCCAGCGAAATAGACATCTACGGCGATCACGCGCTGCATCAATTGTGCGAATCCTTAATGGAATGCAGCCGCAGCGAGCACATGATCGAGCGCTTCAAAGGTCAGAGCTTGTTCCTGGAGCTGCTGACCTGGATTCTGCTTCACAGACGTCATTGCGCAGCGAATGATTCGCGGACGGCTCTGGACCGAACGCTGAGCTACATAGGGGCGAACTATAAGGAAGTCATTACAATAGAGCAGCTTGCGAGAATGGCGGAAATCAGCCCGAAATATTATGTCAGCCTGTTCAAAAAAACGTATGGCAAAACGGCGATGGACTATGTGAAGGAGGTCAGGGTCAATCGCGCGAAGCGGCTGATGCTGCAGGAGGGCGCGCTGCTGAGGGATGTCGCCTATCAGGTGGGGTATCATGATGAGTTTTATTTTAGCCGGATATTCAAGAAAGAGGTTGGCGTGTCGCCGATGGCGTATATGAAAAACCGCAAGCAGAAGATTGTCGCTTACAGCGCTTCGGTGCTGGGGCAATTGCTGGCCTTGCATATGATGCCGTACGCCGCACCGATTCATCCGAAATGGACGTCCTATTATTACGCCAATTATCGGCATGATATTCCGCTGCATCTGAGCTGCTATCGCTTCAATCTGGACTGGGAGACGAATATAGACGCGCTCGAAGAGTCAGAGGAGCCGCTGGACTGCATTATTGCGACCGATCAATTGCAGCCGCCGGAGCGGGATCGCTTGTCGCAGCTGTCAGAGCTGCATGTGGTGCCGCTCTATTCGATGTGCTGGCGCGAGCAGCTCCGAGCCATCGCCGAGATTGTCCATGCGTCGGAAGAGGCGAGCACATGGCTGGAGCGTTATGATCGGCGGCTATGCCTTGTACGCGAGCGAATTCATGAGAGACTGAGAGAGGAGACTGTTCTAATTGTCAGTCTCTATCAAGATCAGCTCTATCTATTCCCGTCTAGCGGCATGCGGGATATGTTCGAGGAGCTGCAGCTTCAGCGTCCAGTGGGGAGCGAGACCTATGGGGCTAACCAGAGCGTCACGCCCGAGGAGCTCGCCGCGCTTGACGCGGATCATTTGCTGTTCAACATTCGCCAGGAATCGGTAACGCTGCACTATTGGGAGGAGCTGCGGACGAAGGAGGTTTGGCAGGATATGAAGGCGGTTCGCCGCAATCATGTGCATGCGATCTCATCCGATCCGTGGCGCGAATATTCGGCCTATGCGATGGAACGCATGCTGGAGCAGGCCTACGAGCGGCTATATGACAATCGTACATGAACATTTCCGACTATTGTCCATGTTCGGATGAGGTTATTCCTTTTATACTTTTATGAGAATGATTATCATTCGTATCGATAGAGAGGGGAAAGAAGAAGAATGAAGAAGTTAGCCATGCTTAGTATTACTGTAGTTATGTTGCTCGTGCTGGCGGCATGCGGCAACAACAATTCGGACAATGAAAACGGGGGAGCGACAACGGAGCCTACGAGCTCGACGGCTCCAACAGCATCGCCGACGGCATCCGCCGATCCAACGGAAGCGCCGGCAAGCAATGAGCCAAGAACGATTACCTACCTGGGTACTGAATATACGGTGCCGGCGACAGCGGAGAAGCTTGTTATTACCGGCTCCGTTGAATCGCTGGAGGATGCGCTGCTGCTGGATGTGAAACCGGCCGGCGCTCTGACGATCGGAGGCGTATTCCCTGAAGTCTTCGCGCCGATTACGGGCGAGTCGGAGATGGTCGGCGAGAAGTCGCAGCCGAATATGGAAGCGATTCTGAAGCTGAAGCCGGACGTCATTCTAATGAGCACGAAGTTCCCTGCGGAGACAATCGAGAAGATGAAGGAAATCGGTCCAACGATTCCGGTCTCCCACATCGCGACCGACTGGGAAGCGAACCTGGCTTTGCTTGGAGAATTAACAGGCAAGCAAGACAAGGTGCAAGAGGTGCTGGCGAAGTATAAGACGGACGCAGCCGCTCTGGAGGAGAAAATCGGCCCTGCGCTGAAGGATAAGAAGGTGCTTGCGATTCGCGTTCGCGCGGGCAATCTGTTCATCTATCCGGCGGATGTGTTCTTCAATCCGTCCCTTTATGAGGATCTCGGTGCAACAGTTCCTGCGGATGTCACGGCGGCGAAGGCGCAACAACAGATTACGCTTGAAAAATTGTCCGAAATGAATCCGGACTACCTGTTCGTACAGTTTGCCGAGGACGAGAACAAGGATACGCCGAAGGTGTTCGAGGAGCTTCAAGCGAATCCGATCTTCCAGGCGATCAATGCGTCCAAAGAAGGTCATGTGTACACGAATATTGTAGATCCTCTGCTTCAGGGCGGCACGGCGTACAGCAAAATTTCGTTCCTGGAAGCGATCAGCGCTTTGAACCTTGCAGGCGAATAGAGCGTACAAGGCTATGAAGAGAAGCGTTACGGCGCCAATGGCGATTCTGACGGCGGCACCCTTCGCGGTGCTGCTCGCAATGATCTTGTCAATCAGCTATGGAACGAAGGGAATTCCATACAGCACCATTGTGGATGCATTCCTTCACTTCGACGCGGGAAATGTGGATCATCAGATTATTGTGCATGCCAGACTGCCAAGGGCTGCCGGAGCATTGCTCGTCGGCGCCTTACTGGCGGTATCGGGCGCGCTTATGCAGGGGATGACCAGGAATTATCTGGCATCCCCTTCCATTATGGGCATCTCGGACGGTTCGGCCTTCGCCGTAACGCTCTGCATGGTGCTCTTTCCCTATGCGTCGATGATGACGATGATTTTCTCCTCCTTCGTCGGCTCCACGTTCAGCATTATTCTTGTTTTCGGCTTGGCGGCGCTCTTGCCCGGCGGGCTGTCGCCGGTGCGGCTGGCGATCCTGGGCACGCTGATCGGCACCTTCCTCAGCAGCGTGTCTTCGGCGATCGCCATGTATTTTCAAGTGTCGCAAAATATCTCCTTCTGGTACAATTCCAGGCTGCATCAGTTGAACCCGCAGCTGATCTGGCTGACGATTCCGTTCGCCGTCATCGGTCTGCTGCTGGCGCTTGGCATGTCGAAGTCGGTCACGATTCTCTCCCTGGGAGATGAAATCGCGGCTTCGCTCGGTCAGCGGACCGTCTATGTCAAGCTGCTTACAACTTTGAGCGTCGTGCTGCTGACAGGCATTTCGGTCGCGATCGCGGGCAAAATCGGATTTGTCGGCTTGCTGGTACCCCATATGACAAGGCTGCTGACGAGGAGCATGGATTACCGCTGGCTGGTGCCCTGCTCCGCCGTTATCGGCGGCGTGTTCCTGGCGTTATGCGATGTGCTCAGCCGGTTCTTGAACTATCCGTTCGAGATGCCGATCAGCGTCGTGACCGCGATTCTCGGCGTGCCGTTCTTCTTGTATCTGATTCGTTCAAGAGGAGGCGAGAGCAATAAATAGACATCGCAGATACGGCCTGGCTGTCGCTGTCAGCGCCGCGCTTATGTTGATTACAGTCTATATTTCGTTGACGAACGGCGTATTCGATATTTCCTTGAAGGATGTCGTGCATACACTGCTGCGAATTCATCCCGAGCATGACCATGATCTCGTTATTCTAAAATTCCGCCTGCCCCGCATCGTCATCGCGATTCTTGTCGGCATGGGCCTTGGCATGGCGGGCACGGTCGTACAGAGTCTGACCCGCAACAATCTCGCGGATCCGGGCATTCTCGGTATCAACGCGGGAGCGGGGATGGCGATGGTGGTTTTTCTTTATTTTTTCCAGGGGAAGGTGAAGGGCACCGGGCTTGCCGCTATCTTTGCGATGCCTGCCGTCGGGCTGGCGGGAGGGCTTGGGGCGGCTCTGCTTATTTATTTCTATGCGCGCAAAAATGGAAGAATCGAGTCACAGCGGCTGCTGCTGACGGGCATTGCGATGGCCTCCGGGCTGTCTGCCGTGACGGTGTTCCTGACGCTTCGGATGAGCGCGCAGGATTTCGAGATGGCGGCTGTGTGGGTGTCGGGCAGCATTTATAACGCGAACTGGAAGTATGTGCTGTCGATGCTGCCTTGGCTGGTTTTGCTGGCGCCGGTTATTTATATGCGGTCGCGGATTCTGGACCTCTTTCAACTGGCAGAGGATACTGCTCGCGGTCTGGGCGCATCGGTGGAGAAAGAACGGGCGATTCTGCTGCTGAGCGCAATCGGCATGGTCAGCGCTTGCGTCTCGGTGTCGGGCGGAATCGGCTTCATCGGCTTGATGGCGCCGCATATCGCAAGGCGGCTTGTCGGCTTCTCTCATCGGCAGCTGCTGCCGATGAGCGCCATGGTCGGCGCGCTGCTCGTCCTCATCTCGGATTTTATCGCGAAGTCGGCATTGGCTCCAATTGAGATTCCGGTCGGCATCGTCATCGCGATCATCGGAGTGCCTTATTTCGTATTGCTGCTCTATCGGGGCAGGAGGGCGTAGGAAGCAGGTTGAATGCGTGGCACGGAAGTCATGCGGAACACCTCGGGCCTCCTATAAGAACCTCCTTATTCATGCTCAATAGAACGAGTCTGGAGGTTCGCCCGTTCCTGGATGCAATCAATCTGACTATTGTCCATCTCAAGATTGGAATATCGTTCATGGTTTTGCAGGAGATGGTCTTTTATAATCGATAATGAGAATCGTTATCATATTTGGCGGCTGAGGTGGAAGAAAGGGCCAGCGGCTATCGCATGCGTACAGGTTTGAGGATGGCGTTGCTGACCAGCTTGCGACTCGAGGCTTGAAGTAGTGTTGGAAACCAGTGTTACTGGCTTGCCAGCGACATTGAAGCTTTAATAGAGTTGGAAACAAGCGCGATTTGCGCCTCAGGTATGCTGAGGACTGGAATGATAGGGGAAAACCAGCGTTACTGGGGACTCAGGTATGCTGAGGTCTGGAATGATATGGGAAAACAGCGTTATTAGCCTACCAGCAGTGTCGAAATGCTCGTTAGGCAGTTGCAGTGGAAATGTTGTTTGGAAACGCGACTTCAATTGAGGTTTTTTTCGGTGAAAGCGTACCTTCTATTGCGGGCCGTCAGTACAAGCGCGCAAGTTTGAGTTTTCGGGGGGAGGGCCATACAAGCGCGCAAGTTTGAGTTTTCGGGGGGAGGGCCATACAAGCGCACACGTTCGAGGATTCTAACGGACATTTTCGACCTTTAAAGCGGTATTTTGATGCAGAGAAAGCAAAAGTGGTGCTGTAAGCGTCGAAAATGTCCGTTAGCCTAGGAATTTAGCCAATTTTAGCTTCTAACGGTCGAAAATGTCCTTTAGCTCCTGTTGCTGGAAGCGAGAACAAGAATGAGGCGATATATTGGCGTCGTTTTTCTGGATGCGGGAATAAGAATGGCGCAGCTTTGGTGCTTTTTCAGGCGTGAGGATCAGGGTGAGTGCTGCATTAACGTTTTTTCAGACGTGAGGATTAGGATGAGCGCTATGGATTGGCGGTTTTTCAATAGAGAGGGGATTTTGACAAATGATGTATGGGGAAGCTTCAAAGCTATCCAAGGAAGAGGCGGCTCGCGAAGCGTTCACGATGCCGAATACCGAGCAGTTCTTGCTGCAGGCTCCGGGGAGGGAGAAGCCGTACCGGATTTATGTGGCAAAGCCGCTGCAGGCCGCGCCGCCCGAAGGCTTTCCCGTTATTTATTTGCTGGACGCAAACGCTGTGTTCGCCACGGCCGTGGAGGCGATGCGCGTGCAGTCTCGCGTAACGGAGAAAACGGGCGTGCATCCGGCAATTATCGTCGGAATCGGCTATCCGACGAATCAACCGTTCGATGCGTCGCGGTTCTACGACTTCACGATGCCGACACCGAAGGAGGTGCTGGACGCTCTTCCCGTCCGGAATAAGGAGCAGCCGCGTCCGGAGGTTGGAGGGGCGGACAACTTAAGAGCGTTTATCGAGACGGTGTTGAAGCCGCGCATTGCTCGCGATTATCCCATCCATTCGGGCAAGCAGACGATCTTCGGCCATTCGCTCGGCGGATTGTTCGTCCTGCAGACCCTATTCACTAAGCCGGAGAGCTTTCAATGCTATATCGCTGGCAGTCCCTCGATTCACTGGAACAAGGCGCTTATTCACGAGCAGGAGGAGGCATTTCGCGAGAAGCTGCCCGGACTTTTCCCCCCGGATGGAGCACCTGAATCGACTGAAGCGCCTCAATCTTCCGAAGTGGAGAAGCCGCTGAAGCTGTATATCACAACGGCGGAGGGGGAGCAGGGGCATCCAAGCGGCATGACAGCGCATGCGATAGAGCTGTTTGAACGTTTGTCGGCTTATCCGAAGGAGCAGCTTCGGGTTGCCTATCATGAGTTTGAAGGAGAGGGGCATGTGTCCGTGCTGCCGGCGCTCATTAATCGGATGCTGAGGTTTATTTGAGGATTGCGCACGAATGCGGGAGCTCTGGAGCTTGAAAGCTCTGGCATAGGAAAGATCTCGAGCTTAAATGTTCTGGAGCTTGGATTCTCCGCAACCTAAGAGCTCTGAGGCTCGAATGCTCAGGAGCTTGAATGCCTCATAACTTGGAAGCTCCAGAGTTTGAATGCCTTGGGGCTCAGATGTCTCGTAGCTGATTGCTCCAAAACCTCATTGCTCTGAAGCTTGGGTTCTCGCAATTTGAATGCTCTGAAGCCCGAATGCTCAGGAGCTTGAATACTTAGAAAACTGAATATTCTGGAAAATAAAAGTTTTAAATGAGGAATGAAGGGAGATGGCGGCAATGGACAAAGAGTTCGCGGGCAAGCTTGCGCTGGTGACAGGCGCGGCGCAAGGCATCGGCGCCGAGGTGGCGCGTTCGCTGTGCAGGCAAGGGGCGACGGTAGCGGCCATTGACAAGCAGCTCGAGCCGCTCGAGAGGATGTGCGCGGAGCTGAGGGCAGAGGGAGGCGGCGTGCACGCGGTCCAGCTAGACGTCAGTGATCATGCTGAAGTGGAGGTGATAGTCGCAAGGCTGGAGGAGGAACTTGGCCCGATAGCGATTCTCGTTCATGCGGCAGGCGTGCTGAAGCTTGGGGCGCTCGAAAGCTTTTCGGCGGCGGCATGGTCGGAGATCATGGCGGTGAATGCGGGCGGCGTGTTTCATCTCACTCGCGCTGTGAGCGCACGCATGATTCCGCGCCGAAGCGGGGTTGTTGTGACGGTCTCGTCGAATGCCGCATCCGTCCCGCGCGTCGACATGGGCGCTTATGCCGCGTCGAAGGCTGCGGCGACGATGCTGACGAAATGCTTCGGTCTGGAGCTCGCCCGGCATGGCATCCGCTGCAATATTGTATCGCCCGGCTCGACGGATACGCCGATGCTGCGAGATATGTGGCAGGATTCCCATGGGGCGGAGCTCATAATTGAAGGTTCTCTTGCCGCCTACAAGACGGGAATACCGCTCGGCAAGCTCGCAACGCCACAGGATATCGCAAGCGGCGTGCTCTTCCTGGCGTCGGAGCGCTCGGGGCATCTAACCATGCATGATTTGCGAATCGACGGCGGCGCGACGCTTGGCGTTTGATGCAATTGAATGGCACCGAAAGGTTGGTTCGCTCGCCATTCCCGCTGCTCAGTGCTCAGCTATGCCTAGCAGTTGCTTCACCATGCTGAACAGCGCCGCCATGTCGCGAATAGAATTGTCGCACTCGCCTGGAATAAACAAATGAATAAGAGCAGACTCCTTTATATGGAGACGCTCTTACCGAACGAGGAGGGAAAGCATGAATCCTATAGGACAGCTTAAGGAAGCAAGGGCCGCCGATTTAATTGAGGAATATCAGCCGGGCAATGCCTTCTTCTTCGCCACGCCGCGGGCGACATGGCTCGCGGAGGGCTCGCTTGCCGTGTTGCCGGATGCGTTCGGCGAAGGCGATCTGAGGTCGCTTCCCGAGCGGGCGTCTCGGCTGCTTGCCCATTTGAAGCAGAGCGGACAAAGCCGGCCCATGCTGGTCGGCGCCGTGCCGTTCGATCCGGGGCAGCCGTCCCGGCTCGTCGTGCCGCTTCGCGTGCGCAAGCTCGAGAAGCTGTCAATGTCGGCTCAAGAACCGATGCGAACCCCGATTCGAGGAGGATGCAGCATCGAAGCGTTCCCGTCGCCCGAAGAGTTCCTTGCTGGCGCTCGGGGGGCGATCGCCCGCATGCGTGCGGGCGAACTGGACAAGATCGTACTCTCCCGCACGCTGAGACTGACTTCGCCGCAGCCGATCGAGCTGCAGGCCTTGCTGCATAATCTGGCGCGGCACAATCCGCTCGGCTATACGTTCGCGGTTGATCTTCCGAAGCCGCTTCCTTACGCAGAGCCGGGAATGGGACAGCTGCGGGCTGCGCGGCGAGCGCAGACCTTGATTGGAGCGAGCCCGGAGCTGCTTGTCGCCAGGGAGGGCTGCGGGGTGTATGTCAATCCGCTTGCGGGCTCGACGCCGCGAAGCGAGGATGCGGCCGAGGATGCGAGACGGGCCGAAGCGCTGCTGGCCTCACCGAAGGATCTGCGCGAGCATGCGCTGGTTATCGAAGCCGTCGCAGAAGCTCTCAGGCCGTATTGCCGCCATCTCGATATCCCGGAGAAGCCTTCGCTCGCGCAGACGGCGACGATGTGGCATCTGTCCACGGAGATTAGGGGTGAGCTGATGAATCCCGCTATGACATCCTTGGAGCTGGCCGTAGCGCTGCATCCGACGCCGGCAATTTGCGGTTCGCCTACCGAGCTTGCAAGGGAAGCCATCGCGGAAATTGAGCCGTTCGACCGAGGCTACTATACGGGGCTGGTCGGATGGTGCGACGGGAATGGCGACGGAGAGTGGGCGATCGCGATTCGATGCGCCCTGGCGGAGGAGCGCTCCCTGCAGCTCTATGCGGGAGCCGGCGTTGTGGCGGAGTCGAGCGCGGAAGGGGAGCTTCGCGAGACATCGGCCAAGTTTCGTACAATGCTGCGAGCCATGGGGGTGAATGATGATGAGGCGTACTGAGCGTTTGCAGGGGAAGGAAGATATTTGGAAGACGGACTGTATGAATACGTATGCGATTGAAGGAGATAGACAGAATACCTCCAGTGTTAATAAGAATGCGAGGGAAAGAGAAAGACGGGATATGCACAGGGATAATGCGAATGCGAGGGAAGGTGGAAGATGTGGTGAAAATCTGGAAGTGCCGGCTGCTGCAACAGGGGACGAAACGGTGAATCAGCAAGAGCTTCGGAAGGCTTGTCCTTCCTGGCCGAGCGAGTTTGTTTCCAAATACCGGTTGATCGGTCTATGGGAAGGTCTGACGCTCGGCGATATGCTGGCCGAGCGTGCTAGCCGCTATGGCAGAACAATTGCCGCTGTCTGTGGCGAAGAGAGGCTGAGCTATGCGGAGCTGCATGAGCAGGCGAACCTGCTGGCGAAGGGGTTCTTGCGAATAGGGCTGCAGCAAACGGACCGCGTTGTCGTACAGATGACGAACCGCAATGAATTCCTGACAATCCTTTTCGCCTTGTTCCGAATCGGCGCTCTGCCCGTGTTCGCGCTGCCGCTGCATCGTCTTAGCGAAATTCGCTATCTCTGCGAATTCAGCGAAGCGAAGGCTTATGTAGTGCCGGATGCTGCAGCGGGCTTCGACTATCGCGAGCTGGCGAATGAAGTGCAGCGGCAGGTGCCGACGCTTGCCCATGTAGTTGTTGCCGGCGAGCCGGGAGCGTTCTTGTCGGTGAAGGAGCTGGCGGTCTTGGGGGCCGGAGAGGGAGAAGGCGATTGGCAGGAGCTCCCGACCGTGAAATCCAGCGACGTGGCGTTCCTGCAGCTATCGGGAGGCAGCACCGGACTGCCGAAGCTCATTCCGCGCACCCATGACGACTATATGTACAGCTTCCGTCGCAGCAATGAAATCTGCGGCGTGAGCGAGGAGAGCGTGTACCTGGCGGCGCTGCCCGCCGCCCATAACTTCCCGCTCAGCTCGCCGGGCGTGCTCGGGACGCTCTATGCCGGCGGCACCGTGGTGTTCGCCGCAAGCCCGAGTCCGGATGAGCTGTTCCCGCTTATTGCGAGGGAGCGGGTTACGATTACGGCGGCGGTTCCGCCGCTTGCGCTCGTCTGGCTGGAAGCGGCGGCGGCTCGCGAATGCGATCTTTCCTCCCTGCAAGTGCTGCAGGTGGGGGGAGCGAAGCTGAGTGCGGAGGCCGCGAGACGCATCGGGCCTGTGCTCGGCTGCAAGCTGCAGCAGGTGTACGGCATGGCCGAAGGCCTCGTCAATTACACCAGGCTGGATGATGACGAGGATACCGTCATTCACACCCAGGGCCGGCCGATGTCGGATTGGGACGAGATTCGCGTTGTTGACGAGGAGGATCGCGAGGTTGCTCCGGGGGAGGCGGGAGAGCTTCTAACGCGCGGGCCGTATACGATTCGCGGTTATTACAAGGCCGAGGCGCATAATGTCAAAGCCTTCACGACGGACGGCTTTTATCGAACGGGCGATATTGTGAAGGCCGATTCAAGGGGATATCTTGTCGTGGAAGGCAGAGCGAAGGACCAGATCAATCGGGGAGGGGACAAGATTGCGGCGGAAGAGGTTGAGAATCATCTGCTGTCGCATCCGGCCGTGTTCGATGCGGCGCTTGTGTCGATGCCGGACGCCTTCCTCGGCGAGCGCAGCTGCGCCTTTATTCGCCTGCGCGAAGGAAGCGAGGCGTCCGCTTCCGAGCTGAAGACGCATTTGCGCGGACGAGGACTCTCTCCCTACAAAATCCCCGACCGCTTCCAATTCGTCGACGCCTTCCCGCTTACGAATGTCGGCAAGGTGAGCAAAAAAGCGCTGCGCGAGAGCTTTATTTCGAGTAAGCCTGCTCCCGCCGGAGCTAATCTATAGCTGTTTTTTTGAAAAAGTTGCAGGGGCTGGCGGTTCTATCCCAACAAAACGTGCTTATCGAACTTGGAGCGAAGCATCATCCATCTAACGGAATAGGGCGCGCTTATTCAGCTTCCTGTAAGGAAATTCAGAACATTGAATAGAAAGAAGGAACTTATGATGGCATTGCCAACGATTCAATCCTATACCATACCGACAGGGGATCAGCTCCCGGACAATCGCGCGACATGGACGCTCGATTCGAAACGGGCCGTATTGCTCGTGCATGATATGCAGCAATATTTCCTGAATGCATTCGACCAGGAGCAATCGCCCGTTCCGGAGCTGCTGGCGAATATCGGGGAGCTGCTGCGCCATTGTCGCAAGCTTGGCATTCCTGTCATCTATACAGCTCAGCCCGGCGAGCAGTCGCCTGAGCAGCGCGGACTCCTGAGGGATTTCTGGGGGGAGGGCATCAACAAGGCGCCTCACTTGAAGCCAATCGTGACGGAGCTAGCTCCAGAGACGGGAGATATCTCACTTGAAAAATGGCGCTACAGCGGCTTTCGCCGTACGAATCTCTCCGAGCTAATGCAAGAGCGGGGGCGCGATCAGCTTATCGTAACCGGTATCTATGCGCATATTGGCTGTCTGATGACCGCCTGCGAAGCGTTTATGCAGGATATACAGGCATTCTTGATCGCGGATGCCGTTGCCGACTTCTCCTTGGACGAGCATCTGATGGCCCTCAACTATGCCGCGAAGCGCTGTGCGGTGACGATGACCGCGCAGCAAGCGATTGAGCAGCTTGGTTTGTGGACGGCGGAGGCTTCCGCGTTCTCTGTCAGTCGGCTGCGAGAGCAAGTAGCGGCGCTGCTCGATACAGAGCCTCGGAGCCTGGAGGATCAGGATGATCTCATCGAGGAGCATGGACTGGATTCGATCCGGCTTATGAGTCTCGTCGAGACATGGCGGCGCGAAGGCGCTGAGAGCAGCTTCGCTGAGCTTGCGGAGCGTCCGACCTTAAAGGAGTGGAGCGAGCTGCTTGGCAGCCGGGCGAATGCAAAGTCAGAGTGGAAAGTCGAGGTGCCAAATTTGGATTATGATGCGTAGAACGGAAGAGAACGGAGGGGAGGAGTTATGATGCAAACAACCAAGGCAACAAAGGCAATAGAGAAGGCGAATGTCGCGGAACGAGCGGGAAGCGAAGAGAGGGCAGTGAAGGCAGAACAAGCGAAATTGGCGGAAGCTTCCTATCCGAGAGAGACAACTGTTGAAATGGAGTTTAATGCGGGGCTGGAAAAGAAAGACTGCGTGGCGGAAATGAATGCGCAAACGCCGGCTCGACGCGCATTGTCAGGCGCTCAGGAGGGCATATGGTATGCCTCGAGGCTCGATCAGGGCAATCCGCTCTATAACACAGGCGAGTATGTGGATATTCAAGGCCCGTTGAATAGGGCAGTTTTCGAAGCCGCGCTGCGAACGGCTATCGGCGAAGCGGATGCGCTGCATGCGCAATTCGGCGAGGATCATGACGGTCCTTGGCAGGAACTGCAGTCAAATCATGACTGGAAGCTGCATGTTTTTGATTGGAGCGACAGGGAGGAGGCTTCGGCGCTCGAGCAAGCGCAGGCATGGATGGCTGAAGATATGGCGAAGCCGTGCAATCTGACGTCAGGCGAGCTGTTCAGACAGGCGCTCTTTCAACTTAAGCCGAACCGATTTCTTTGGTATCAATGCATTCATCATATTGCTATAGACGGCTATGGATTCTCCCTCTTGGCGAAACGCGTGGCGGACGTCTATACCGCGATGATGTCGGGTCAATCCCATGATGAGGGCAGATTCGGCGCATGGGAACGCGTCCTGGATGAAGACGAGCGTTATCGCTCGTCTGACCGGGCGGTTGCCGATCGCGAGTTCTGGCTGAGCAGGTTCAGCGATGATCCGGATGCGGTCAGCCTGGCCGAACGCTCAGCGAGAAGCGCGAGCAGCTTCATCAGACAGCGGGGCTTGCTGTCGGTCTCCGACATGACCGCCTTGCAGCAATCCGCCGGTCGGCAAGGCGCGGTGTGGTCGGATCTTGTGCTCGCCGCAGCGGCAATCTACCTGCATCGATTGACAGGAGCGTCGACCGTCATCCTGGGTCTGCCTATGATGGGCCGGTTAGGCTCCGCGTCGATCAATACGCCGGCGATGGTGATGAATATCGTGCCTCTTCGTCTCCGGGTTAGGCCGGGTATGCCTCTATCCGAGCTGACGCGTCAGATTGCCCGGGAGATTCGGGCGGTCCGTAAGCATCAAGGCTTCCGGCATGAAGCGCTGCGGCGGGATTTGAAGCGAATCGGGGATTCGCGCCGATTGTTCGGTCCGATGATTAATATCATGCCGTTCGATCGCGAGCTGAGCTTCCATGGCGGGCTCGGCACGAAGCATAATTTATCCGCGGGTCCTGTTGACGATTTGGCGATTAATATGCTTCCTGAGCCAGATGGGGACGGCTTTCTGATCGAGCTGGACGGCAATCCCGAGCTTTATGCGAGGGAAGAGCTACTTGCGCATCACCGCAGATTTGTCGCCCTTCTGAAGCGCATCTCAATGGCGGCTCCATTCGAGCCAATCTCAGGGCTCGAGCTGCTCGGCGATGAGGAGAGAGAGAATGCGCTTACGCGCTGGAATGATACAGCGAGAGCGGTTCCGCAGGCACGAGCTATCGAGCTGTTCGAGGAGCAGGCTGAGCGGAGCGCGGAGCAGATGGCCGTCCAGCACGAAGACAGCGCATTCACCTACGCCGAGCTTAACGCTCGGGCGAATCAGTTGGCGAGGCTGCTCGTCGCACGCGGCGCAGGTCCGGGGCGCATCATCGCCATTGCGATGCCTCGTTGTCTGGATCTGATCGTTTGCATGCTTGCCGTCCATAAGACGGGAGCGGCGTACTTGCCGATCGATATCGACTTTCCAAGCGATCGCATCGCTTACATGCTGGGGGACGCGCAGGCGCTTTGCGTGCTAACCACGACAGGCGCGGCGGCTGCGCTGTCGACTCGTCCTGCTTCCTCGCAGCCTGACAGCTGCTTGACGGAATCGCAGCATGCGCAAGCTGACATGGCCGACATCTATCTTCTATTAGACAGCGAACAGCTTGAACGGGAGAGAGGAGGATTCGCGAGCCATAATCTAACGGCCGAAGAGAGGCTAAGCGCTCCGAGGTCGAGCGATCCGGCTTATATTCTGTATACCTCGGGCTCGACAGGCAAGCCGAAGGGCGTTGTTATTCCTTCTTCCGCCCTCACGAATTTCCTCCTGTCCATGGGCGATCAGTTCGCGTTGAGCGTGCGGGACCGGCTGCTTTCCGTGACAACCGTATCCTTCGATATTTCTATTCTGGAAATATTCATGCCGCTCCTGAGCGGCGCAGCGCTCATTCTCGCGGATAAGCGCATCATTCAGGATCCGGCGACGTTATCGAAGCTGATTCGGAGCTGCGGCGCGACGCTCATGCAGGCCACTCCTTCGCTTTGGCAAGCGATGACGGAGCAAGAACCGGGAGCCTTGAGCCAGGTGCGGATACTGGTTGGGGGCGAAGCGCTCTCTGGCGGATTACTTCGCGAGCTGCTGAAATGGAGCGGCGAGGTGACGAATTTGTACGGGCCTACAGAGACGACGATCTGGTCTACGAGCATTCGGTATCAGGACGGATCAGATAGGGATGATGACTCCGTTCGCAGCTCTGTCAGCGGGCAACCCGCTGCACAAAGGCAAACCGCTGCACAGGGGCAACCCGCCAAACCGTCCATCGGCAAACCGATCTGGAATACGCAGCTCTATATTCTCGACAGCGGACTGCAGCCGGTTCCGCCGGGCGTGACCGGCGACTTGTACATTGCCGGTGACGGTCTGGCGCTGGGCTACTGGAGGAAGGCCGCTCTTACCGCGGAGAGATTCACGGCGAATCCATACGGCCCTCCGGGCTCTCGCATGTACCGCACCGGCGATATGGCGCGCTGGCTGCAGGATGGAACGGTGGATTATTGCGGGCGCTCCGACCATCAAATCAAAATTCGGGGCTTCCGCATCGAAATTCCGGAGATCGAGGCCATTCTCGCGAGCTTCCCCGGAGTATCCGCCGGCGCCGTTGTCGTCCGCGAGGATCAGCCCGGCGACAAGCGGCTGGTTGCATACGCCGTGGCAGAGGCTGCGGATGCGTCTGCGCTGCGCGAGCATCTGGCAGCCGGATTGCCGGACTATATGCGGGCCTCCGCTATTGTTTTCCTGGATCAAATGCCGCTTACGCCGAACGGCAAGCTGGATCGGAGGATGCTTCCTGCGCCCGACTATCGGTCCGGCTCCAGAGCCGGCTTCGGCAGCCGAACGGCGCGAACGCCGCAGGAGGAGATGCTCTGCGAGCTGTTCGCCGAGCTGCTGGATGTGCCGAGGGTTGGCATCGACGACGATTTCTTCGAGCTGGGCGGCCATTCGCTGCTCGCCGGACGTCTTATGAGCCGCATTCGCGACGGCTTGCAGGCGGAGCTGTCCATAGCAAGTCTGTTCGAGTCGCCGACGCCTGCGGGCATTGCGAGACTGATCGATCAGGCGGCTGAGGTCAGACCGGCGATTCGCAGGGCAAGGCGTCCAGCCGTCATTCCGCTATCCTTCGCGCAGCGCAGGCTTTGGTTCCTGCATCGGCTGGAGGGGCCTAGTCCGACCTATAACATTCCGCTTGTCGTGCGACTTAAGGGGCCGCTGGATTCCGCCGCTCTTGAGTCGGTCTTGAGGGATATCGTTGAACGCCATGAATCGCTGCGAACGCTCTTTCCGGAGCAGGGCGGCTTGCCGCATCAGCAGGTGCTGGAAGGAAATTCCGTGGATTTCCGGCTTCATACCGCATCGCTTCGCAGGGAGGAGCTGTCCGATGCGCTGGCGCAAGCGGCGCGCTACAGCTTCGATCTGTCGCGAGAGCTGTGCTTTCGGGCGCATTTGTTCACGATTCGGGAGGCGTCTGCTCCTGCTGCAACAAGCCCAGATGCAATAAGCCCAGATGCAATAAGCCCAGATGGGACAACGACAGGTGCAACAAGCCCAGATGCATCGTCTCCAGCGAGCTTGAATGCGATTAACTCGAAAGTCTCCGCATCTCTGCAATCGATAGATGCGATCAACGGGGAGCGGCTGATGCGCGGCGATGAGCCAGAACAAGAGTATGCTCTGCTGTTGAACCTGCATCATATTGTCGGAGACGGCTGGTCGCTAAGCGGTCTGACCCGTGATTTGAGCGAGGCTTATTCGGCGAGAGCGCGGGGAACGGAGCCCCGATGGGAGCCGCTTGCTCTGCACTATGCGGATTACGCGCTGTGGCAGGAGAAGCTGCTAGGCGACGAGGGAGACTCCGATAGTCTGATCGCCAGGCAGATTGCCTTCTGGAGGGAGCGATTGAGCGATCTGCCTCATCAGTTGGAGCTTCCAACGGACTTCCCTCGTCCCGCTGAATCGACGCATTACGGAGAGACGTACGCCTTTCGCATTCCTACTGAGCTGCATGAGCGCTTGCTAACGCTGGCGAGAGAGACGCGCAGCAGCTTGTTCATGGTCGTGCAGGCGGGACTGGCGGCCTTGTTCACGCGACTTGGCGCAGGAGCTGATATTCCGCTCGGAAGTCCGGTCGCCGGACGGAACGACGATGCGCTCGGCGATATGGTCGGTTTGTTTATCAATACGATTATTTTGCGCACAGACACCTCGGGCGAGCCTGGCTTCCGCGAGCTGCTAGGGCGGGTGAGAAGCTCCAACCTCTCCGCCTATGACCACCAGGATGTGCCGTTCGAGCGATTGGTGGAGATCTTGAATCCGCCGCGCTCCCGGTCAAGGCATCCTTTGTTTCAGGTCATGCTCGCTTTCCAAAATACACCCGAGCCCGGCATTTCTATCGAAGGCGTCGATGCCGAGCTGCGACTGGATACCGTCGGCCGGGCTAAATTCGATCTGACAATTGAATGCCGGGAACGAAGCCATGCGGACGGTTCACTTGACGGCATCGACGCATGGATCGAATACAGCACGGATCTATTCGAGCGTTCCTCAATCGAGAAGCTGGCCGAGCGATGGCAGCTGCTGCTCGCGCAGGGCTGCGAGGAGCCCGATAAGCCGTTTACCCGGTTCGAATTGCTGACCGACTCTGAGAGAACAGCTTTCTCCAGGAGGTTGGGAAGAGGAGGAACAGGAATATCGGCTGTTGCAGCAGAGGCGGCGATGAGTGCGGCGAATGCTGCGCCCAAAGCTGCTCTCGATGCCGCAGCTGCGTCAGCGCCCGACACAGCGTCCGAAGCAGCGCCTGAAACAGCGCCCGAAGCAGCGCCCGACACAGCATCCGAAGCAGCGCCCGAAATAGCGCTCGAAACAGCATCCGAAACAACGATCCAAGCAGCGCTCGGAGCATCAGGCGAAGCTTTATCGGCAGCGCCTGATGCCCATCGTACAGTAGCAGTAGCTCCCGCGCATCCCTGGTCGGGACGAACGCTCCCGGAGCTGTTCGAGGAGCAGGCAGCGCGGCGTCCGAACGCCGTCGCCGTAACCTGTGGCGGCGCGTCGTACACCTACGGGGAGCTTAACGAACGGGCGAATCAGGCGGCGCATTATCTGATAGAGCAAGGCGTGGGGCCCGAGCAGATCGTCGGCTTGCTGCTGCCCCGCACGGAGCTGATGCTCATCGGCTTGCTCGCCGTATTGAAGGCGGGAGCCGGGTATTTGCCGCTTGATCCGGATAATCCCGGAGAGAGATTGGCGTTTATCCTCGACGATACGAGGCCGTCCCGCCTTATAGGCTGCTTGGCGACGGACGCTGCGCTATCGGAGGAAAAGCTTCTGCTCGACGATCCTGCCATGCTCGATAAGCTAAGCGAGATGCCAACGAGCAATCCTGTCGACAGCGAGCGTGTCCGACCATTAACGCCGGATTCGATCGCCTACATCATTTTTACATCGGGATCGACCGGCAAGCCCAAGGGCGTCATGATTCCGCATCGCAATGCGGTGCGATTGTTCACGACGACGGAAGCAGGCACGCGGACGGAAGCTGAAGCAGGGGCTGGAATAGCGGAGGATACACAGGCGGGCGCAGAAGCGGGAGCAAATGTAACGGGAGTTGCGCAGAGCGTTGTGGCGCAAGCAGCTGGAACAGTTGCAGCAATTGCCGCGAGCGGCATTCACGCCCCTTCGGCGCCAGCGGTGGGAGGCTACGATTTTGGACAGCAGGATGTCTGGACTTTGTTCCACTCGTACGCCTTCGATTTCTCGGTATGGGAAATATGGGGGGCATTGCTGTACGGAGGGCGACTGGTCATCGTGCCGCATGAGGTGTCTCGATCGCCGCAAGCCTTTCTGCACTTGCTCGCGGAAGAGCAAGTGACCGTGCTGAACCAAACGCCGTCCGCCTTTTATCAGCTTATGCACGCGGACAAACAAAATCCGGAGATTGGACGGGAATTGACACTGAGGTATGTCGTTTTTGGCGGGGAAGCCTTGAATCTCTCGGAGCTGAAGGACTGGTACAGTCGACATGATGACAGGTCGCCGCGGCTGGTGAATATGTACGGGATTACCGAGACGACGGTGCATGTGAGCTATTATCCGCTGACGAGAGCTATGACGGAAAACCATTCGAACAGCCTGATCGGATCGGCGATACCGGATCTTCGCGTCTATGTGCTCGACAAGTATCTGCAGCCGCTTCCGCCCGGCGTGACCGGAGAGATGTATGTGGCTGGAGAAGGACTGGCCCGCGGTTATTGGCGGCGTCCGGGTTTGACGGCCGAGCGCTTCATGGCTGATCCATACGGCGAGCCAGGCTCGCGAATGTACCGGACGGGCGATCTGGCCCGCCTGTTGAAGGATGGATCGCTGGACTATATCGGTCGGATGGATCATCAGGTGAAAATCCGCGGCTTCCGCATCGAGCTTGGAGAGATCGAAGCGGTTATGGCGGAGGCGGAAGGTATTTCGCAGGCTGTTGTTCTCGTCAGAGAGGATGCTCCGGGAGACAGGCGGCTAGTGGCCTATGCCGTACCGGAAGCGGGGCTCGAACCGAGCGCGGGCGAGCTTCGCCAGCATGCGGCCTCCTTGCTGCCATCCTATATGGTGCCATCCGCAGTCGTGCTGCTGCCTTCGCTGCCGCTTACGGTTAACGGCAAGCTGGATCGCAAGGCGCTGCCAGCGCCGGAGCTGAGCGGTGCAACGGAAAGCAGGGGGCCAAGAACGCCGCAGGAAGAAATTTTATGCGATTTGTATGCGGAGATTCTCGGTCTGGATAAGGTGGGCATCGACGACGGCTTCTTCGATCTTGGCGGCCATTCCTTGCTCGCGGTGAAGCTGATGAGCGGCATTCAGGAGGCGCTTGGCGTATCGCTGAGTATCGGTGCGCTGTTCGAGGCGCCGACGGTGGCGGGTCTCGCAGGCCGTTTGGACGGCGGCGACGGCAAGGGCTCGCTCGAGGTGCTGCTGCCGCTGCGGAAGAGCGGAGCCCGTCCGCCCCTCTTCTGCATCCATCCGGCCGGAGGGCTCAGCTGGTGTTATGCCGGCTTGATGAAATCGCTGGGCTCCGCTTTTCCAATCTATGGCTTACAGGCAAGAGGCATCGCCAGAGCGGAGACGCTGCCGGCGAGCTTAACCGAGATGGCGGAGGATTATATCGCGCATATACGGAGCGTTCAGCCGCATGGCCCGTATTATTTGCTCGGCTGGTCGCTTGGCGGCAATGTGGCGCATGCCGTCGCCTCGCGAATGCAGGAGGAAGGCGAGGAGATCGCGCTGCTGGTTATGCTCGATGCGTTCCCCAGTCATTTCCTCCCGATCAGCGAGGGGCCGAACGATGAAGAAGCGCTTATCGCGCTGCTTGCGCTGGGCGGATACGATCCCAACAGTCTGGGCGAGCAGACGCTCGACATGGACGCGGCGATTCGAATCCTGCAAAGCGACGGAAGCGCGCTCGCCAGTCTGGAGCCCGAGGTCATCATGAGCCTGAAGGATACGTATGTGAATTCCGTGCGCATTCTGGGCGAGTACAGGCCTGGCAAGTTCGCTGGCGACCTGCTGTTCGTTCATTCGACGGTTATTCCGGACTGGTTCACGCCGATCTCGCCGGATACGTGGCAGCCTTATATTACCGGCTCCATCGAGCAGCATGATCTCGCTTGCCGCCACAAGGATCTGTGCCAGCCGGGACCGCTTGCGGAGATTGGCCGAATCTTGTCGCGGAAGCTGGGAGCGGGCGAGGTCGGAATCTAGATTTCTAATCAAGCGAGAATTAACAATTAAGGATATCCTGCTTATTTTAAAGGACATCCGCGACCGTTAGGCTGCGTTTTAAACGATTTACGGAATGTAAGGGTCGCATTTGACCGTTAGAGACAGAAATAATGGATGAAACCCTTCAATCCCTACTCTTACGGTCATTCGCGACCGTTAAAAACTAAAAACCAATAAAAATTGCTGCTTACGGTCAACGGTGACCGTTAGGTTTCACGTCTTGTACAAATGGCCGCACCCTCACGAATCAACCAAAGATCTACGCCCGATCCGATTGCAGGGAAATGAGTATCGATAAAAAACAGAAATCAGCGGCTAACCGCGGGGCTGTCGCTGCTGCAGTGCTGAAATCCAGCGTTATTCATTATTACTTCCAGGGAGGAAAACAAATGAGCAATCCGTTTGAAGAAGCAGGAGAGAGATATTATGCGCTTAAGAATGAGCTGGGCCAGTATTCACTCTGGCCCGCCTTCGCGGGCATTCCGGCTGGCTGGGAAAGCGAGTATGAGGGAGAGCGGGACGCTTGCCTGGGCTATATCGAGCAGAATTGGACCGATATGCGTCCGCTGGCAGGAGAGCCGCGTTCGCCGGGCTTGTGACGGGGATGGCGAATAAGCTGGCCGGGGCGTTAAACCCGCGCATCATCATCCGATTTGTGTATGTCGCCGCCATGTTCCTTGTCGCGATGGACGGGACGATCGTGAACGTCGCTTTGCTGACGATCTGCAAGGAGATGGGCGTGTCGCCCGCGGAGGCGGGAACGGTCAATATCGGCTATCTGGTCGCGGTGGCGATAACGCTGCCCGCCGCAGGCTGGCTCGGCGATCGCTTCGGCGGCAAGCGGGTGCTGCTCGGCGCGATTGCCGTATTCACGGCTGCCTCTGCTTGCTGCGGTCTTGCCTCGTCGCTGGAGCAAATGGTGCTGTTCCGCATTGTGCAGGGCGCGGCAGGAGGACTGATTGCTCCTGTTGGCATGGCGATGCTGTTCCGCGCGTTCCCGCCGGAGGAGCGGGCGAAGCTTTCACGCTCGCTCATTGTGCCGATTGCAGTCGCACCGGCGATTGGACCGATACTTGGAGGGTTCTTCGTCGAGACCTGGTCATGGCGTTGGTGCTTCTATATCAATCTGCCAATCGGAATAATCGCGCTGTTGCTTGGCTGGTTCGGTTTGAAGGAGGAGCAACGGCAGCCGGGACAACATCGGCGCCTGGACGCAATAGGCTTACTGCTTAGCGCGCCGGGGTTCGCAATGGTCGTCTATGCGCTAAGCCAAGGCTCGATCCAAGGCTGGGATTCGCCGGGAATCATTCGTATTGGAGCAGCGGGCATGCTCCTTCTTGCCGTTATGGTCATCGTTGAGCTTCGGGTGAAGGCTCCAATGCTGCAGCTGCGCTTGCTCGGCGATCGACTCTATCGCACGACGGGCTTGATCGCTTTGTGCTCGGCTGCCGGCTTGCTCGGCATGCTGTACGTATTCCCTCTCATGTATCAGGATATATTCGGCGCATCCCCGTTGCATTCCGGGCTGACGACCTTCCCCGAGGCGTTGGGCTTGATGGCCGCTTCGCAATGTCTGCCTTGGTCGCTGAAGCGAATCGGCTCCCGCCGCGTCATCCAGGCAGCGTTGCTGGGCGCGATGCTCATCTTCGGCATGCTGTCCCTCGTACAGCCGACTACCAGTCCATGGCTCATTCGGCTCTTGCTGCTCCTGGGCGGCTTCACGCTTGGCCATTCCGTCGGCGCGGTGCAGCTTATGGCCTTCGCCCGCATCGAACCGCCGAGCATGGGGCAGGCGACGATGCTGTTTCAGATGCAGAACCGGCTAGGATCGGCGCTCGGCGTCGCGATGATTGGCAGCGTGCTGGCCGCCGCCTCGCCCGGAGCCGCGACATCCGCGGGCGAGGCAGCCGATGCGAATGCCGCATCTTCCGCGGACGCGGTGACAGCAACGACCACGGCAATCGCTGCGCTTCCCGACGGGGATGCGTATCGCATGGCCTTGCTCGCGGCGGCGGCCTTCCTGCTGCTGGCCTGGACGCTGTCGCTCACGCTGCGCGGCAAGGATGCGGCCGCAGCGCAGCTTCGACAGCCGATGAACGCCGCCGCCAAACAGTCGGCCTAAAGCGTTCAGCATTGCGAATCCTCGACCGTTCAGCTCCAAGTGCCAACACCCGTCAGGGCGTTGGCACTTGGAGCTGAAGCTCCCCGTTTTATTACATATACATTAATATTAAGTTTCGGAATCCTCGTATGATAAGCCCCTTGTTGGCGAAATAACCTCTCCCTAGTTACAAAGTTGTTAAATCTGCTCAATTGCTATCGTGATGCCGTCGAGAACGTGCACGGAGCAGACGCTTGACATATCCGAATTCTCCGAGATAGGATAGTAGTCTATGATTAGGCCATCGCATGAAGATGATGGCAAGTTAATGGCCATCGTTAAGATTGCGATCGGACGCATAAAAGCTTATCATTCTGCGGGGCGAAATCGCGTGTTAAGAGCGGCGCAATTCAATATGGGGAATATGCTGAATATTTCCTTGGTATTGGAAGAGGGAGAGCTGTTGTCGGCTAGCTCCATGTAACTAATGATTAAAAACGCTTTTGATTTAGCGAGAATCTATCTGCCCCTGCGGCGCTTCTTATCAAGATGGCGATAGTTTAATTGGAAAATACCGATTAAGGGAGATATGTATTTAAGATGAGAAAAGCATTTTACACGGAGAAGCTTTCCGCACAGCATGCGGAAAGTGGGGGTCATCGTGTTACCGGAGGATTTAGAATGACAGGCTTCCGGCGATGGGCGCTTTCTTATATCACCATCTTTTTGTTCATTGTACCGTTGCTTATGTTTACGTTACTCTTTGCATTTAACGATGTTTCACGGAAAACTGCAGCTGAATCAAATGAAATATTTGCGGAGCAAGTGCAGCAGTCTCTGGATAATGAGTTTCGATTTATTGACAATGTCGTTTCGAATGAAATAGCGGCCGAGGGTTCGTTGATGAATTTTTTTAAGGGGAGTTTGCGAGAAGATCGTTATGAATCAATGGTCAAGCCGTCGGAGGAACTCAAAAATATGATTACAGCCATGCCATTAGTTGACTCTATCTATTTGTATAGGAACTCGGACGGGATGGTTTTGACGCCTTTGTCCGCATCGCTTCTTGATCATTTTACGGATAAGCAAGTCATTGTTGAAGCGCTTCAACAATCGACATTGAACAGGCCGTGGACGAATATGCGTTCAGGATTTTCACAGCAGGATTCGGAAGAGATGATATCGTTAATTAGATATACGCCGCTTTTCACGGGCACGGACGGTCTAATCGTTGTAAATGTTAGGAAAGAGTACATCATCCAATTGATTCAATCGTTGACCAAATCAGTTCCAAACAATCATATAGCCGTTTATAATCGAGATGGTACGCCTATATATGCGGAGCAAGGAGACGCCGACTATATTCAAGCCACGTATGTTTCCGATTACTTAGGCTGGCAAATACAGAATGGAGTAGAGAACGGCAATTTGTTTCGAATCGTATCGACTCTATCCAAGTATTGGATTCTGGTCTGTGCATTGTTTTGCTTGCTGGGGATAGCGTGGATTATCTTGGCAGCACGGCAAAATTATAAACCTATCCAGTCTATTCTCAATCGGATCCAACAGTTTGTTGAACAAAAGCAAGCAAAGCTGTTTCAAAAAGAAAATGGAGATGAATTCAAATTCATTGATTCTGCTCTTGAGCAACTGCTTGATCAAGCCGACGTTTACCAAAGACAACATAAGGAAACCTTAAGTTATCGCAGGCAAAGATTTTTTACGGAATGGCTGGAAGGAGTTCGATCGTTCAAACAGGATGCATGGAAACAGGACATGATTGACCTGGAAATGCCCTACGTCTTCGAAGAATTTGTCACTTATGTTATACGGATTAATAAATATCGAATTTTTGCCGAGACATACTCCCGTCGCGATCAGAATTTACTGAAATTCGTTCTGAGCAATGTTGTTAGGGAAATAATGGAAACAGCGGGAGCTGTTTCTTGGTCAGAATGGATGACAAACGATCGTCTGACAGTGATAACGATGATCCAGGATAAGGAATCCGACTATGAATCTGAGTCCGGAGCATTGGACAAGGCGAATTCATTGGTGCAATGGATAGACAAGCATTTGGACTTCAGTGTATCAATCGGGATCGGCTCTTCATCCAATCAACCTGATCTATTAAGCAGCGCATATGAGGAAGCGAAAGAAGCGCTTGCCTATCAGCCATCCTTGGGAGACATTCCCGTTGTTGGTTTCTGGCAGCTGAGAGATCGAGGGAAGCATCAGGCAAGCAATCCCTTTCATGCCATTCGCAATCTCGCTATTGCCATTCGGAGTGGTGAGGAGGGCTGGGAGAAGGAACTTGACCGGATGTTCGACGATATTCGCAATGGTGTTTACTCGCGCGAAGAGATGACGAATTTCGTCAGTTATCTGATTTTTATCATGCAGAAAGAAATGGCGGGACTTTCGCCTGATTTATACGAAATTTGGAAGCGTTCAGGCTCTGCCGAATTGGAGAGAGTGTCGAGTGAATGGGAGACATTGGAGGAGCTTCAGAATCGCTTGAGCGATGTGCTTAGAGCTATAAAAGAAGAAATGGCAAATGTTCGTTCGGAAAGATCCAATTACAAGCTTGTGCTAGAGATGCGCGCCTATCTTGAGGAGCATTATAACAATCCGGATATGTCTCTTCAACTGCTTGGCGAGCTGTTCGGACTTCATGTGAAAACGGCAAGCCGGTTGTTCCGAGAAGAGATTGGCGCCAACTTCAGCGAGGAGTTGACACAAATTCGAATAGAGAGGGCCAAAGCGATCCTTATAAATACGGAAGAATCCATTCAGGATATTACGACGCAAGTTGGTTATATGCATCCAAACACCTTTATACGTTCATTCAAAAAACAGACAGGACAGACACCAGGCGAATACCGGAAGGCGTCCAGGGGTTGAAATCCCCATGTTTGTTGAACTTTTTCCATATAGATTCCGGTATTTAGGGAATCAACAAGAATCGTGCACATCGCGTGCGCGATTTTTTTTTACCCGGAGAACAGCGCAGCCACCTCTCCCGAGAACGATGTTGATAGCGGGAAAACGAGCGATTGAAGCACTTTGCGGGTTAATCGTATAGTAGTCAGTGATATCACCCATTGCGGCTAGGAGGTAGACGATGAAACTGACAGACCCTTCTGAAAAGTCAGCGGCTGTTGCCATTCATAGAGGTAACCGGGGCTTAAGGCGATTCAGGCAAAACGTACCATTGCTATTTATGTTTATCCCGGTCATTTTGTATTATTTGATCTTCAAATATGCACCGATGATTGGAAGTATTATTGCATTTAAAGATTACAATTTTTATGATGGCGTGTTTCACAGTCCGTGGGTTGGCTTGGATAATTTCCGCAAGCTGTTCACCTTCCCGGATTCTGTGAAGATTATTCGCAACACATTATTGTTGAGCGGGCTTCAGATTTTTGCTGGGTTTCCTTTCCCGGTTGCTCTTGCTATTTTGTTCAACGAAGTTCGCAATATGACGTTTAAGAAGATCACCCAAACGCTTGTCTATTTGCCGCATTTTTTCTCATGGATTATTGTTGGCGGTATTGTAGTATCGATTTTTGGCATTGATGGGACGCTTAATCATTGGTTGAGCGGATTAACTGAACAGCCGATCTCGTTCCTGTACCATGAGGGCTCATGGATTAACATCTTTATCGGTTCAGGTATATGGAAAGACATGGGCTTCAACGCCATTATTTATATGGCAGCCATGTCTACAATCGATCCTGCGTTGTATGAATCGGCCAATATTGACGGCGCAGGGAAATGGAAACAAACGCTTCACATTACGCTGCCCGGCATTGCTCCGACAATGATTTTGTTGTTCATTCTGTCGATGGGGCGTGTGATGGAGGTTGGATTCGATCAAGTGTTTATCTTGCAGAATCCCGCGGTCAAGGACGTCGCGGATGTTATAAGCACCTACATTTACCGCGTCGGTCTGCAGGGTGCACAATTTAGCCTTACGACAGCGATGGGGCTATTTGAGTCCGTGGTGTCGTTTACTCTTCTTTTAACGCTGAATGCAATTGCCAGGCGTTACCAACGAGGCTTGTTCTAAGTCACTTATCTTTCTAAACAGATGGAGGAAATGAATATGCGCGCATCATTAGGCGAGAAGGTATTCTATATTACCAATTATGTCATCTTATCCTTACTTGCCTGCTCGTGTCTGCTTCCGCTTATGCATATATTCTCACAGTCGTTCAGCAGTGCGGATGCGGTGAAAATTGGCAAGGTAGGGCTATGGCCGATAGATTTCAATCTGGCGACCTACAAATTACTCATAAGCGGGACTTCGGTTATAAGAGCTTTTAAGAATAGTATTCATATTACCTTGGTTGGAGTTATGCTGAGCATGGCAGTGACGATACTGGCTGCATATCCGCTGTCCCGTCCATATTTCTATGCACGACGAGCATTTACAGTCCTGATGATTTTTACGATGATTTTCTCCGGAGGTTTGATCCCCACTTATTTGTTGGTATCAGGATTAGGCTTGGTCAACTCTTATTGGGCGATCTGGCTTCCAGGTCTTGTAAGCACGTACAACATGCTGATTCTGCGCACGTATTTCGAAGGAATTGCAAAGGAAATAGAAGAGGCAGCACGGATCGACGGATGTGGGGAATTGCGCTTACTCATTCAGGTGCTGCTGCCGGTGTCACTGCCAGTTATCGCTACATTGTCGCTTTTTTATGGTGTCGCATACTGGAATGTATTTTTCAGCATGCTGATTTATATCAATGATTCGGCTTCACAGAACCTGTCTGTGCTCGTGCAGCAGATGATACAAAATCAGAGTGTGCTGCAGCAGAGTATGCTTGATCAGCCGGATGTAAACTCCAATGTTGTGGATGAAGGGATCAAAGCAGCCGGTGTCGTTGTACTGGTAGTTCCGATGCTGATTGTTTATCCGTTTGTGCAGAAGTATTTTGTTAAAGGCGTCATGATTGGATCGGTTAAAGGATAAACTCTATGCTTGAGAGGAGGGATGCTTAGCGAATAAGTGAAGGATACTGGGGAACAGCGTCCGTGCAGGGCATTCATTCAAAAATGAAAAGGGGAACTCACGTATGAAAAAACAATTTTTGTCCGTACTTGGCTTGGTCATTTGCATGTTGTTCGTTCTGGCGGCCTGCAGTGATGATAATAAAGAACCTTCAAAATCCTCAGCTTCTTCGGGCACAGCGCAGAACGAAACGGTCAAGAAAGGGCATATTACCGTATCGGTCTATGACAGGGGCAATGTTCCCGCATCAGAAGGAACAATCGATAATAATCGCTGGGCGAAATGGATCAATGATAACGGTCCAACTGATGTAACGTTCGTGCCGATACCGCGAAATGATCCGGCCCAGAAATGGAATGTGCTGTTTGCTTCGGGCAATGCGCCGGATGTTGTCAACGAATTCGCGCCTAATATACTGGATCCGTTAATTGATCAGAAGCAATTAATGCCGCTCGATGATCTAATTGAGAATAGCAGCGTGGAGTATAAGGAACTGCTCAAGGAATATCCGGCATTAAAGAAGGTGACAACAGGAACAGATGGAAATATTTACAAAGTAGGAAGAGTGCTTCCATCGTTCCCGCTAAATGCCATGTTTATCCGGATGGATTGGTTGGAGAAGCTGCACTTGGATGTTCCGAAAACGACAGAAGAATTGTATCAGGTTGCAAAAGCCTTCGCCGAGCAGGATCCGGATGGTAATGGAGAGAAGGACACGTATGGCATAGCCATCAGTTGGCGGTCGGAGAATGTTATAAATGGCATGTTCGGAAGTCCGGGCGCCAGCTATGGACTTGTCGACGGTCTGCCTGGCCGTGGCTTTGAATATGCCAAGCAAGCAACTGAATTTAAGAAGCGCTTGTTCGACGAAGGGATTGTGGACCAGGATTTCGCGAACGACAAGAATGGAGCCAAGGCCAAGCAAGACTTCTTGAACGGCAAGCTGGGCATATATCCGGCGTTTGTAGGCAATTGGTTTAATTTCACAGTTACAGATTTGCAATTATTGACGCAAGCGGATCCAGGAGCCATTGTCGAACCTATCGCGTTGCCGGAGAGCCCGGCCGGTGAATACATTCCTGAGCTTCAGAATCCGGTGCAAGCGACTACGGCAATTAACGCGAAGACGAAGGATCCTGTGGCGGCTATCAAGTACATTGACTTCATCGATCGTGAATCAACCGGCCGCACGTTGTTGTTTGGTCAGGAAGGCGTTCATTATCAGTTGGACGAGGCAGGGTGCCCACAGTCGATCGATCCGGCCAAAACAAAAACCGAAGTATCATGGGCAGTCGACTTCTCCCAATCCTATACACGTATGCTCAGCGGTCAATGCGCTTCAACTGAAACGCAATTCAACACGGACGTTCCTGAACAGAAAGCGGGACTTGAAATGTACCAGAAGGCCAATCAGCTTTACATGGATTCGACTAAGAAATATCCGACTATAACCCTTGGCGAGCATATGCCTACACTCCCCAAGGATATGCAAACAACGTTCAATACGATCAACAGCGACATCGCGGACATTTGGACCAAAGCCGTGCTTAGCGGTAGCAAATACACGGTCGATCAGGCCTACAAGGATGTTGTCTCGAACTGGGAAAAGGCAGGGGGCAAGGAGATCGACGAATTCATGATTGATTGGTACAAAAACAAGCAGGATTCTGCTTTCTTGATGAGTGATTATTGGGATACAGTCGATCAGCAGAAACTGCAACAATAAGCTTACTGAGGGACGCAGCGCAAGGGGAAGGATATTCTAATCTTTCCCTTCGCTTCGTCACTTAGAGACTTCCGAGGTGAAATTTGTAATGAAGAAATGGAAGGCAGATTGGATAACGGACCCAGAGTTTGCAGAGAGGGTACCGCTTTCACTGCTGCACAAAGAATATTTGGGACTTAAAAAGTCAGTTCATCCGGTCCATTTGAAGAATCATCACATGTTCTTCCGCAAAACCTTCGAGCTGTCTCATCTTCCGGACAAAGCTTTCCTGGATATCACAGCAGATGATTATTATAAAGTTTACATTAATGGCGAATATGTAGCTGAAGGTCCAGCCCAAAGCTACTCCTTTCATTATTATTACAATCGGCTGGACGTACAGCCTTTCTTACGTCAGGGAAACAACGTAATCGCTGTGCATGTATTCTATATGGGACACATAAATCGTGCGATGAATAGCGGCGATCTTCGGCAAGGCATGATCGCTGAGCTTTATGCGGATAATCAACTCGTCGTGATTACCGATCAATTGTGGAAACGCATTCGCACGTTTGAATATGGGGACGGAAGGGCTGAGACGACCGGCAATGAAACGCAGGTGCTTGAGCATATCGACAGCCGGCTTAGTTTTCCGGGATGGAAAAGGGAGGGGTATGACGATTCTGATTGGAGTCCTGCGGCTATGAACCCGGGCCATGGATATTGTTTTGTTCAACAACCGACACCGGTTGTTGCGACAAGCAGGATCGCCCCCATAGATGTAAGAAGGCTTGAGGAAGGCCATTATTTAATTGACTTTGGATCCGAGATTGTCGGGTGCTTTACGATGAAAGCTTATGGAGCAATTGGGGATCGTATCGAAATAAGATGCGGGGAAGAGTTGGAGAAGGACGGTGCAGGCGTTCGTTACGAAATGCGCTGCAACTGTCTTTACCGGGAGATATGGACATTATCGGGCAGAGTGGAGGAGCCGGATTTTTACGACTACAAAGCATTTCGTTATGTGGAAGTGATTGGCCCGGAAGCAGCCATTGACACGGGCAGCTTCGGTGCCATCACCCGGCATTATCCAATTGATGGTCAAGCCTGTCAATTCGAATCTGATGACAGAATATTGAACGGAATCTGGAGCATCTGCCGTCAAGGAGTCGTGCTCTGTGCCCAAGAGGCGCTGCTGGATTGCCCCAGCCGCGAGAAAGGTCAATACCTTGGGGATGCAACCATAACTGGTCATAGTCATATGTACTTGAGCGGCGATTCCCGTTTATTCAGGAAGGCGATTCAGGACTTTGCGTTAAGCTCCGCCGTATGTCCGGGTCTGCTCGCGGTTGCGCCAGGCAGCTTCATGCAGGAGATTGCCGATTTCTCCCTGCAATGGCCGATGCAACTTCTTACTTATTATAGATACAGCGGAGATAAGGACTTTCTACGTGAGATGTATCCGTACGTGGAGGGGCTTCTGGCCTATTTCCGACGATTCTGCAGATCAGACGGCTTGCTTGAAGGTGTGAACGAGAAGTGGAATCTTGTGGATTGGCCGGAACCGATGCGGGATATGTATGATTTCTCATTGGAGCGACCGCTTGGTGACGGCTGCCATAATGTAATCAATGCATATTATTATGGCTGCGTCCAGACAGTACAGGAAATTCGCGATATTCTGTTAGTTCCATACCGAGATGAATTGCCTGCATTGAAGCAAGTCTTTATCGATGCGTTCCTGGATCGGGATAACGCACTGTTCGTTGACGCCATAGGTAGCAAGCATAGCGCCTTGCATTCAAATGCGCTGCCGCTATTTTTCGAAATCGCTCCGGAAGAGACGATTCCGTCAATTATCCATTTCATTCGGCGGAAAGGCTTGGCATGCGGCGTGTACATGTCGTACTTTGTGTTGAAGGCTTTGGCTAAAGCCGGCGAATACGAATTAGTTTATGAGCTCATCACGAATAACGGCGAAAATTCGTGGGGCAATATGCTGAAGGAGGGCGCTACCTCCTGTTTCGAAGCATGGGGCAAGAATCAGAAGTGGAATACAAGCTTATGTCATGGCTGGGCAAGCGCGCCTATTCCTGTGCTTATTGAAGACATTATCGGACTGAAGCCGGCTCAGCCGGGCTGGCTTGAAAAGTCACTTGATCCCCATCTGCCTGCGGGCATGCCTTCATTTGAACTGCATTTGACAGTGCCCACTGGTCAAATATCCGTTAGCTATCGAGAGGGGAAATTGGAACTGAACGAATTCTAAGATGACTGGGGGGGACGAAGAATTGAATAGAAAATGGATCACATGCATCATGATTATCATGCTGCTATTGTCCGGATTGTTGCCGGTTGGCTTGTTCAAGGTTTCGAAGGCAGCTGCGTCGGGGACGGTTACGAGCAAAATTGTGCCGGGGTGGACCTTTTATAACAGCGGTTTGTCGGCTGCCGATTATACCTTGGATTCCTCGCAGTCGGCGGACGGTATTCAATCGCTCAAACTGAACAATTCGCTAAGTAAAGCCTCCAATGTTTACTTGACGGCTTACCAGACGATTGCTGTGCAACCGAATATGACCTATGAATGGACGGTCAGAGTGAAAGGCTCGAATGTGAAGGCAGGAGCTGCATGGTTCGGCGGCGGAGTTACGTCGTGGAATGTCCGACAGAATGTGCCATCTGGCACATATGATTGGCAAGATGTGTCGGTTGCCTACACAACCGGCACAGCCGAAACGAGCTTCACGTTCCGCTTTCTTATTGAAGATACGGCAGATGCACTTTGGTTCGACGACATTCGTATGACTGCTGATGGTCAGCAGGTGCAGTTGTTGAGCAACTCGGGTTTTGACGTACCGGTCATGACGTTGCTGCACGAAGGGTTTGAGCAACCGTCTGTCTGGCAGCCGTCTACGGGGGCGGCGGGCGTGATTACAAGCGAGTCGTTCAATAATGCTACGGAGGGACTGTATTCGGAGAAAGTGACGTACGCGCCGGCCGACGGTGCTGTCGGGTGGCTTAATAAGGTTTGGAATTTCGAAGCTGCAGATTTGTCACTTGCCCAGACGGTAACGCTGGACGTCTATCCCACGACGCAAACGGAATCCGCTCAGGAGCCGCTTGTATTGAAAATAGCCGGCGAAGACGGCGTTGTCATTGAGAAGCGTGTACCGCAACTGACGGCCAACCGCTGGAATACTGTGCAATTCGACTTGTCGAGCGTTCCCGCGGCTGTCAAGGAGGGGGTTTCGAGGATCAATTTGTATGTCAAAACCTCCTATCCGGAGTTGGAGGGCCGCCCGAGTGTCACCTATGCTTTCGACAATTTGACAATTTCGGCTTTCCCGGAAGATACCGTCTATCCGTGGGATTCGTTCCGCAGCTCGTTCGGGTCGCTTGACCATGTGGCGGTAATGCCTGCGGACAACATTACAGTGGATGGCAGTCTGGACGAATGGGACTCCGCTACGGAAATTGCACTACCTTCGTCCGATTCACAGGTTCATATTGACGGATGGGGCGGAGCGAACGATCTTTCCGCCACCGCTTATTTCGCTTACGACGATCAAAATTTATATGTTGCGGCTACGGTCGTCGACGATGTGTATCACCCGCTGGTCGGGAGTGCTATCTGGAAGGGGGACAGTATTCAGATTGCCTTTGGCAACGACGGAATCTACGGTCCCGAAATCGGAATCAACGACATGGACGGCACGGCGAACGTGACGTTATTGAAGGGCGGAAATGGGACGCTTGGCGTCGATTCTATGACGGCCTCCGCGACTCGGGCGGGAAACGAGACATATTACGAGATAAAGCTGCCATGGGCTGCGATTTCCAATGCGTATACTATCGGAGACCCCGTGGTCTTCTCGATGCTGATTAATGACAATGACAACACGGCAGAAGGCCGGCGCGGGTGGATCGAATGGACGCCGGGCATCGCCAGCGCCAAGGAACCGGATGCCATGGGTTTACTTTACTTTCTACCTGACAATGCGAATTGGGCTTATTGGGTAGATGGGCCGAGAAAGCCTCAGGCTGGAGCGGCATCAACTTATCATTTGTATGTAACCAATTTCGGCAATCAAAAGGAAACGTATGAGGTGGACTCCACCTTTCTTAATGTACAGAAAGCAATCACCGTCCCGGCTCATTCTGTGTTTGTGAAAAAGTTGGATTATACCTTTGCGCAATCCGGAGAAGCCGGGATCGATATTCAGCTAACAGACGAGCAAGGGAGCGTTCAGCAATCGGAGCTTGTCGTTAAGGTTCCGCCGTTTCCCGAGGAGCTCGAGGAGAAGCTGGATGAATTGGCCGTTATGCTTCCCGATCTGGAGGACTTGCTGAGTCAGTGCGAGGAGTTCGGTATTCCAACTGATTACGAGCGGATTAACTACGCAGTCATTTCCCGGTTCATCGAGTATGGCCGCGGCGATGTCGTCAATGGCCGGCTCGACCGGGCCGATTATGTTATCGAGCAGTTGCAGAGCCTTTATGACGAAGCGGTACAGAATTTGAACAACTATATATCCGGTGCCAGTATGGCCGTGGCAGTGCCTCGCTATGTGACGGGACGCCCAGTTTCCGACGGATATGCGTTTGTAGGAAATACCGTTACCCGAAGCACCTACGAGGAAGAGACGAGACCGATTTTCTTTAACGGGTACGGACATTTCAGTCAGGTGCGCAAAGACGTTCCGTATTTCCAAGACTTTGGCGCCAATATCATTCAAATCGAGACCGGTCCAAGGAATGTTATTTTCTCGAAAGATGACTTTATCAACCAATATTCCGTTTATCGCTCTGGCACTGTAGACGCAGATATTGTCGTTGACGAGACGTACAGACATTCCGGGACACATGCGCTGAAACTAGAGAATGATACTCCGAAGACCTCGAATGTGTACATCAACGTTTCCCAGAATGTCACGGTCAAGCCGGATACGACGTATACGTTCAGCGCGTGGGTGAAGGGGGAGAATGCCAAAAATGTCTGGTTTCCCGGCGGGCAAGGCTGGCATTTGCGGACGCCGTTTCCAAGCGGCACGTATGATTGGCAGGAGGTAGAGCTTGAGTATACGACAAACGCGGACGAGACATCGTTTAACTTTACAATATTATCCGAAAATGCGGGTACGGTCTGGATAGACGATCTCAGCATGACAGAACTTGGAACTACGCAAAATCTGCTGCTTAATCCGGGATTCGAGAATATGGGGAGCTTGCCGCCGGATAGGGATTATGCGATTTCAACCACATCCGTCGAGCAGGACATTGTGAAGGTGCTGCAGAATGCCGCCCAAAACAACGTCGCGGTCAACCTGCTGCTGTCGCCGCATTATTTCCCGTCTTGGGCATTGAGCGATTATCCAGAGCTGAAGAGCAACAATACGACGCCCGATTTCACCTATGTTATTACACATCCGCTGGCGAAGCAGATAATAGAGGATTATTTGCGCGCTGTTATCCCACTGGTTAAGGATTATTCGTCCTTGCATAGCGTGACCTTGAGCAATGAACCGCAATATCATTCGAATAAGGACTCCTACAATCTTCCGGCATGGTATGAATATTTGCATGATACGTATGATGGAGACTTGTCGGAATTAAACCTTATATATGGGACCTGGTATGCAAGCTTCGAGGATGTGCCGATGCCAGCAGACGGAGCGGAGCCGACCCCGGTCGGCTATGATTGGGTGATGTTCAACGATAATCTGATGACAGATTGGCAGACATGGATGTCGGACATTATCCACGAGATAGCGCCGAATCTACCCGTTCATGCCAAGATAATGGCGAGAATGGAAAGTAGTCCTCAATACGGGATCGATGTCGAGTCATTCTCCAATTTGACTGATTTGAACGGCAACGACAACTGGAATTTCATTGACGGCGGAATGACGGCGGATATGAAGGAGCTCAGCTTCTATGACCTGCAGGCCTCCATTCATGAAGCGCCGATTTATAATTCTGAGCATCATGTGATTGAGGACGGGGATTCACGATATTCCGCCGCCTATGGCGATCATATCCGATCCTTGCTATGGCAAGGCGCCATCCACGGCAAGAGTGCCTCGACCATTTGGATATGGCAACGAACATACAATACGGCTAACAGCTCGGAAGGCGGTATCCTGCATCGTCCTGAATCGGTGGCGGCCGTAGGGAAGGCGAATTTCGATCTGAACCGTTTGTCACGGGAAGTGACGGCATTCCAGAATATACAATCAAAAGCTGCTATCTTGTATTCAGTGCCATCCATGCTTTATAACGGTAATGAATCCTATCCGTCTTTGTTGAAGGCTTATGAGGCGCTTTCCTTCACAGGGGAAAAGGTTGGCTTTATAACGGAGAATCAGATGGCGCAGGGGGATTGGAGCAAATACAAGGTGCTGATCGTTCCGGATACAGGGTATATACATGCGGATACACTTGAGCAGCTTTGGGCGTTCCAGGTTGATGGCGGCCAAGTGATCGTGCTTGGTGAGGATTCGCTGCAATATGACGAACACAATCAACCATTGATAAGTACACTGCGCTCCACAGTAATGGATGATGCAACTGTCGTTTCACTTGATACGACAGCGAAGCAATTCCGTACACAGCTCTACCCGATCTTATATGATACCGGAATGGCTCAGTATCAACTGATTGATACGACAACGCTCGAACCGGTATATGGTGTGGAATGGCGAGTCGCGGAATACAATGGCCATATGTTGCTTAATGTTATGAATGACGGCGACTCGAATCGGACGGTGACAGTGGAACGGAACAATGCGGCTCTCTTGCCCCAATTGGAACTGGTTTCGGGAGAGGCCTTGAGCAGCGGTACGCTGACGTTAAAGCCGAATACACCCTATTTGTTCGATCTAGGGGATACGCCTTCTCCTGAAGAATGCGGTTCGTAATACAACAAGGATTTGATAGTCGCAAAAGGAAAGGGATGAGACAATGGAAATCGCACGCGAGGCGGTTTATTCATGGGAAACATTCAAACAAGAGCTATCGCTGCACAGGCATATTCCCATGCTCGAGGTTAATGCCAAGGAAATAACGACTGATGGAATGCCCGCTGATTGGTCAGTCCATTCCGGAATTCGAATACCGACGAATGATTCGCAAATCATTATGAAGGATTGGGGTGGAGAGAGCGATCTCTCCGCCGAGTTCAGAGTTGCCTATGACGACGAATATTTTTATTGGACCGCAAACGTGCGGGATGACATTCATGCGTCGATCGAAGGCAGCGACATGTGGCGGGGAGACAGCATTCAAATCGCTTTTAGTGAGAACGGGAAATATGGCCCCGATTTCGGTATTAATCATACCGCGGGAGGCGCCCGAATTTGTCAATGGAAGGAAGGCAACGCACTGCAAGGTCTGGAGACGATTGAGGCGCGCACGAATCGGAGCGGAGATATGACCTCGTATGAAATGAAGCTGCCATGGACGGCGATATTTCCAAAGCCGCCGGATCAAGACCATATGACCTTCGCGTTGCTCATCAACGATAACGATGGAAGCCGACGGCGAGGGTGGGTCGAATGGACGCCGGGCTGCGGAAGAGACAAGGATCCGGAACGTCACGGGATTCTTCACTTCGTTCCCACGCGGAATCCCTGGACATTATGGGCGGAAGGCTCCGAGGAGTTGCGGCCTCATGAACAGTCGGTCTATACGCTGTATGCACTCAACTTAAGCGATGAAGCCGAGACGTTCATCTTGAAGTCCGAACAACTGGAATTTTCGCGGGAAGTGACCATAGCGAAGCGTTCCATTTTTGTGGGGGAATATGCCTTATCATTGCCGGCACCGGGCAATTATTCGCTTGATTTCCGTTTGACGGACAGTAACGGTGTCTCTAAGAACGCATGCTCGGAGGTCATCGTTCCATATAGCATGGAAGAGATTGACGAAGCGATGAATGCGATCGCTGTGAAGCTGCCTTCGCTTGAACGGTTGATTAAGCAAGCTGAAGCGAAGGGCATTCCGACGGATTATGAGCGGATTAACGCAGCGGTGATCAGGGACTTTATGGCGTATGGCAGAGAGGATGCCCGGCAAGGCCGCTATCAGCGCGCGAATTATGTCATACAGGAGCTTGAAGGGCTGTATGCGGAAGCCAGTCGAAGCTTGTATGCCTACTTGGCGGGAGAACGCAGAGCGAAAGCGGTGCCGCGATATCGAACAGGACGCCCTGAAATTCGCGGAAGCGCGTTTCATGGCAGGACAACGGAGCTAAGCTCAGGCAGTATCGAGACCAGACCGGTGTTCTTCAACGGATATGGTCATTTCGAACAGGTTCGAAATGATCTTCATAAGTTCCAGGAGTTGGGGGCTAATATCATACAGATTGAAATCGGGCCCAGAGATATCATTTTTCCGCGGGATGAGCCCGGCAGTTCAGCTATGAAACAGCGATCCGGCGTTCAAGCGAATCCTGACTATATTATCTCAACATCCGCCGTTGAATCGGATATTGTTGAGGTGTTGAAAAAGGCAGGTGAGCATCATGTTGCAGTCAACTTGTTGTTATCCCCGCATTATTTTCCGGAATGGGCGTTGCAGCAATGGCCGGAGTTGAAATCGAATGCGAGTCACAGTTTGCGCTTTCGGATCGATCACCCGATTGCGCGTGAGATTGTGGGTGACTATTTGCGTGCTGCTATTCCGCTAGTTAAGGATTATCCGTCTCTGCACAGCGTGACGTTGACCAACGAACCGGTGTACCGGACGAATCAAGTTCCTTGTTATTTGCCGGTCTGGCAGCAATTTCTGCAAGAATTATATGGCGGCGATATCGGGGAACTGAACCGAGTATACAGCTCGAACTATGCCGCTTTTCGCGAGGTGCCAATGCCCTCGGGAGTCGTTCCTGAACCTTTTGCGTATGATTGGATTGTTTTTAACCAGAAGTTGTTTGCTGACTGGCATGCATGGATGGCCGATATTATTCGCAGATGTGCGCCCGAGCTTCCGGTTCATGTCAAGATAATGGGAGATCGCACGGGCTGTCTTGGATGGGGAATCGATATTGAAGTATTCTCCAGGATGAGTCAAATCAATGGAAATGACAATTGGAGCTATTTGGGAGAAGGAGCCCGAGGCTATTTGCAAGAGATGAGCTTTTATGATCTACAGGTTTCATTGAACAAAGCCCCTGTATTTAACTCCGAGCATCATGTCATTCCTGATGGAGACCGGAGATATATTCCAGGTCAGGCCGACCATGCCAGAACGGTATTATGGCAAGGGGCGCTGCACGGGAAGAGCGCCTCCACGCTGTGGGTATGGGAGAGAACGTACGACCCGCGATCGGATACAGAAGGCAGCGTCTTGCATCGTCCAGATGTTGTGGCGGCCATCGGCGTCGTGAATCACGATTTGAACCGCTTATCCTGGGAGGTGGCGGCTTTCCAGCAAGCGATAGCGCATGTGGCTATTCTGTATGCTACCCCCTCGGACTTATATTCGGCAGTATACGGCAAGATGTTAATGAATGTGTATGAAGCTGTTTCGTTCGGCGGCGAGAAGGTCGGCTTCATCTCGGAGGAGCAAATCGCGCGCGGCGGTGCGCAGGAGTTCTCCATTATCGTGGTGCCTTCGGCCACACATGTGCATCCCCTCACGCTGTCTGGATTGAATACCTATGCCAAGCGAGGCGGAACAGTCGTTATTATCGGTCAAGATGCTTTGCGGTTAGATGCGCATCTGTACACCCTGTCTCAAGAAGAACGAACATCCTTATACACTTCGGCCATCGTTATCCCGTCCGAATCCGCTTCGGCTATACAGATCTGGTCATGCTTGTTGCCGTTGTTGGAGAATGCCGGACTGAGTGAGTTGAGAATGATTGATTGCGCATCGGGTCAGGAAGTGGCGGGAGTGATCTGGCGCAAAGCGGAATACAAGGGAAGACGGTTAATCAGTGCGGTTAATATTTCTGAGGAACCCAAGCAGGTCAGTATGCTGTGGAATGGGAAACAAATCAGAATTGCCAAAGAATTAATCGAGGATACTGTAGTCGATACTGACCGAATCGAGTTGAATCCGCTGACCCCCGGATTATATGATATTGGGGAGCATAAGGGGGTTGTACTTTGACTAGCAATAAAGACGGAATGAATTATGCGCCTCAAGGAAAGCTTCGTCCTGTCGTCTCCAACAGGGATTTCCGCTTTGCGGCCGTTCATCTGGATCATGGTCATATTTACGGGATGTGCAATGGGTTAACGGAAGCCGGGGGCGAGGTTGTCAAGGTCTATGATCCCGATCCTGGGAAGGCAGCCGAGTTTGCGGCTCGATTCCCGACGGCGCAAGTCGCTGCTTCATTGGAAGATGTGCTGGACGATCCGAGTATCCGATTGGTTGCCTCTGCCGCTATTCCTTGCGACAGAGGTCCGCTTGGCGTCAAGGTTATGGAGAGCGGCAAGGATTATTTCACGGATAAAGCGCCGTTTACCGAGCTGGAGCAGTTGGAGGAGGCTAGAAGGTCGGTACGTCGAACGGGAGGCAAGTTTATGGTGTACTACAGCGAGAGGCTGCATGTGGAATGCGCTGTGGTTGCCGGCAATTTAATCAAGCAAGGCGTGATCGGCCGGGTTGTCAATGTGATCGGATGCGGACCGCACAGGCTGAACAAGACGGCTCGTCCGGATTGGTTCTTCCGTCGGCGTCAACACGGTGGTATCCTTTGCGATATTGGCAGTCATCAAATTGAACAAATTCTGTCTTTCACAGGTGCCAGGGACGCACGAATCGTATCCAGCACAGTTGCGAACTTTCATGCGAAAGAGTATCCGGAACTGGAGGACTTCGGTGAAGCGTCGCTACTGATGGACAATGGAGCAACCGCTTATTTTCGTGTAGATTGGCTCTCTCCTGTCGGTCTTGGGACATGGGGAGATGGGCGAACGATCATCCAGGGCACCGAGGGCTATATTGAGCTTCGGAAATATATTGATATCGCTCGCGATCGCAAAGGCGATCATTTGTATCTGGTCAATCGGGATGGAGAACAGCACTTTACATTGAGTGGACAAGTTGGATATCCATTCTTCGGACAGTTGATTCTCGATTGTCTTCATCGCACTGAAAAAGCGATGTCGCAAGAGCATGCCTTTAAAGCAGCGGAGCTTTGTTTGCTGGCTCAGAAGCAGGCGGTATGTGTTGAATAAGAAATAAGAATCTTTGCATCATAATGAACTTATCGAAGCAGCAAACCCCAAAGTGAAGCAGACTTCGGTGAAGTCCGCCGCATTTTGGGGTTTAAATTGCTTTCTTTCAACTTTAAAATCCAGATTTGTAGGCAGGTTTAGGTCGCAGCGTCGGAATATCGCGTTCATAGCCGGGAAGACTCGGAATGCTGGATGGAGGGTCCTGGAACAAGAGCCCTGCATCACGATCAACCGGAAGTGACTGGATCGGGTATCGTCGCCATTCATTCCCCTCCATCGGAGCCGTGTACCCTTCTTCCCTGTAAAACGAAATCAATTTTTCGCGCATGCCTCTCGTCTGGTCCGTATACATAGGGTTGTAAGCCCGGTTGCGCGTTTCATGGGGATCTATCTTCAAATCGAATAACCACTCTTTATCATCCGGAGCGGAGTAAATATATTTGTAGCGTTCATCCGTTGCCATATACATCGCATAGCCGCCCCGATGATATTGACAGGCAATCCAGTCTCGTTCCGTCTTGCCGCTGGCAATATCCAACAAGCTCCGGCCGCTCAAATCAAGCTGGGAGTGTATATTGGCCGCTTGCAGGAAGGTTGGCATAATATCGACCAGCGATACGGGCTTCGTACATCGCACATCCTTCGGTCCGTCCGGGTCGGATACGATTAGCGGTACATTCGCACCGGCATCAAGGAAATTACGCTTGCCCACACAATCGTAATCGCCGAGCATTTCTCCATGATCGGAGGAATAGACGATTAACGTATTTTCCATTAAACCGTTCTCTTGCAAATAATCGAGAATACGTCCTACATGATAGTCGATAAAAGAGAGGGAGCTATAGTAAGCCGCCTTCATCACACGCATCAGATTGTCGTCGACACCTTGATCGCGGTATTTGTATCGATTCTGGAAACGGTTCCAGTAAGAAATCAGCTCATCCCCGTCCTGCGGTCGTTTCGGCAACGGCATCTCCGGTCCGCGATAAAGCTTGTTCCAAGGGGTCGGTGTTTCAAAAGGCGGGTGGGGCTTGATGAAGCTTGACATGAGCAGGAATGGTCGATCCCCATCACGTCGTTTGAGAAAGTCAAGACTCCGATCCGCTACCCAGGCTGTGTGGTGCAGCCGCTCAGGCAATTGGGAGGGCTGGGGAATATAGTAGTATTCGCTGCGTATTCCGTGCGGATCATGCACGTGATCGAATCCATTGCTCTCCAAATACGTCTTGAAATCATCTTGGCCGCCCCCTTCCTCACTGACATCCCGGGAATCGAATCCCCAGAACTGCGAATTTGAATTTGGCTTGTTGGAGAAGGAGAAATGCATCTTGCCCACGCCATGCGTCTGGTAGCCGGCTTGAGACAGAAGCTCCATGAAACTGGGGTATCCATCGGGCATGCGCTCGTTAATGACACAATCGGTACGATGCGGCAATAGGCCGGTATGGAGGGCGAAGCGGGCGGGTACGCATACCGGGCAAGGGGAATAAGCGCGCGTGAATGCAACGCCGTTCTCTACCAGCCGGTTAATGGACGGGGTTTTGATTATGGAATTGCCAAGTGCTTCAATGGTGTCCGCACGCTGCTGATCCGTGAACAAAAATAAGATGTTTTTGCGATTTTGTTTCATGTGTTGCCGCCTCCTTCATAGTAGCTACAACAAGTATAAGGGAGAAGGCATTAGCGGGCTTTGCACAAAATAAACCTGTATTTGATCTTTTTCAGCGAGTTGACCGGAGCTCCGAAGGAGAGACGCCCATTTTTTTCTTGAACAATCTGGAGAAATGGTGAATATTGGCGTAACCCACGCTTTCAGCAACCTCCTGAATACTTAAATTCGTCGTATATAGCTTGTCCACCGCTTGGTTAATCCTTATATTGACAAGATACTGATGCAAGGTTTGACCGGTTGCGATCGAGATAAGCTTGTTGACATACGAAGGATGAAAGTGGAATGCTTTGGCGATTTTGTCGTTAGTAAGAGGTTCATGATAATGCTCCTGCATGAATCTAAGAATTTGCTCCGTCGTCTCCCATACGCCGGTTGAAGGCGATAGCTGCTGGATTTGTCTGGCAAGCAACAGAAGTAGAACGCGACACAGCGAGTTGGCCGTTTCTTGCCAATAAAGCCTCTGCAAGGCGTATTCATTGGCAAGGTCCAAGAGGAGAGCGTCGATTCGCGCTTGCGTCGTAATCATCCATTCGGTCGGGTAACCCGGGAAATCAGTGAAACGAACGGGGCAGCCGCTGCTCACAAAATGAAATTGGAGGCCAAGAATAATTAAAGGATTGTTAACATCGGAAGTGATCTGATGAGGCGTATTCGGTCCCCAGAAGAATAAAGCTCCTTTGCGCGCAGCATATTCCCGGTCATTCACTCGGATCGTTCCTTCTCCTTCTTGAATGTATTGAAGCTGATAATGGCTGATGGTTCGGGGTCCTGTGGAAAAACCAGGCTCAAGCAAATTGCGCGCGCTTCGGATTACGAAGGGGTCGATCTGGGAAAGTGGAAGTGCAGAATGGTTTGAAGGTTTCATTATTTACTCACCGCCTCAAAGTGTGCTCAGGGCTTATTATAGCAATAAGCGTCCATTCCCGCATAGCGGCTGCTTGCCCAGCCCTACGATGTATCGCTTTCCCGATACGCTGAAGGTGTCTGCCCTGTTGTTCTGCGGAATAGACGGGAGAAATATTTATAATCAGGGATGCCTACTCTCCCGGAAATATCCTGAACCTTCAGCTTTGTGTCCTTTAGCAGCCTTTTGGCTTGAAGGATGCGGAAATGAGTCACATAATCCGTGAAATTCATGCCGGTCTCCTTCTTGAACAGATGACTGAAGTAATTCGGGCTGATCCCGATATGCTCGCAAACCTCTGATACAGTCAGAGGCTCCCGATAATTGCGGGCAATCAAATCGAGAACTGATTGAATATCCTTGCGATACGATCCATCCTGATTTTGAGCGATTCTTGCATGCTGGTCCCACTGTATAAGCGAGGTCAGAAATGCATGGATATGGAAGCAGGTATCAATTTGCATCCACTGACTCAGCAGTTGCTTCCTGCCGGTGGGATCATTATCGATTGGATTTTGCGCCAACTCCTTGAGCCACTCTTTGACTTGACCAGGATCGCAGCGTTCGCGGAGTAGAGGTACAACAATTCGGGATTCAATAGCGTTCTGCAAAAATAACTCATCTGTTTCATGATACAGAGCAAGAAGCTGTTGATGCAGTTCTTGGCGGAAGGAAGGATCAAACTGCTGATTGAGAACCGACTGTTTGCTATATACAAATTTGTGTCCAGCGCCTTTATAAAATCTATCCTGTATGGCTGTCTTACTCTCTGCAATAGCATCTTGCAGCGCAGAGCCCAGCGCTTGTCCGCTGTTCCATCCCTCATATGCCGTCTTGATTCCGCTAAAGCTGACAGAAACAGTGAAGGGAAGAAACTGACGCACGCTTTCCCGAATCGAGGTGAACAAGCGATCAACGGCCATATCGTAATGAACGGCCTCGGCTTCGGATTGCCAATGCAACAATAAGAGTGTCTGTTCCTCGTTCCACGGCATTGTCGAGCAATAGCAGAGCTGCCCGCAGACCTCTTCAAGCATCTGCATAAGGGCGTATTGAAGAAGGGCCATATCCTTCCGATGATAGCTGCGGCTGACGGTGGCGTATTCGTCGATTTGAACCAATCCGACGGCCAGGAAGGGAGCTGGAGGAGGCATGTTTAAATAGGTGAATTGTCGTTCAACTCCACTCCATTCGCTGTACATCAAGCGAGTCAAATCCATCATAAATTGTTTGCGAAGCAAGGGCATATGCTGATTGAATCGATGTCGTTCCTCAATCACTTTCCTTAATTTCTCATGATCTTCCTCGATTTCCTGCCTGGCCTGATGGAGTAATGCCAGCAGCTCCTGAAATCCGGAGGATACCTTCAAGGTATAGCCCAACGCCCCGAAGGAAACGGCTTTCCGAGCGAATTCAAATTCAGCATAGTTGGATAAAATTATGACTTTAACCCACGGCTGCTGCTCCTTCAAATATTGTGTCAGCTCCAGACCATCCATTCGTGGCATGACAATATCCGTAATGACGACATCGACGTTGACACGATTAAGGATATCGATGGCTTCCTCCCCGTCATTGGCTTCCGCCACAATATGGTAGCCATATTCTTGAAGAGAAAATCCATACCGTATTCGTTCTCTAAGTAAATCCTCATCGTCGACGATGAGCAAGCGAATGAATTCCTCCAATTCGAATTCCTCCTATTCCAGTTTGGGGTGATTCGGATAGACAATATCGATGCGCGTTCCCCTTCCGGATTCGCTCTGTATACGCAGGCCGTATCGGGGGCCGAAATGGAGCTGCAGCCGCTCATGAATGTTTCTTAGCCCTATGGAATTGTAGCCCTTCAGAGTCCGCTTCCCTGTCTGGTAAGTTTTGTCGAGCAATGTCTCCAACTGGTCTGCACCGATTCCGACGCCGTTATCCTCTACGTAAAGAACGATATCGGCTCCACGAACGTCGCCGCCGACCGTTATCCTTCCTCTCTTCTTGATACCATGGAATATAGCGTTTTCAACTATGGGCTGAAGGGTCATTTTCAGGACGCTCTGGCTTAATAATTCCTCTGGAAAGTCGTAGTTGACGTCGAATTTATGGCGATAGCGAATCTGTTGCAGATCAATGTAGGATGTAAGGCCCGTTAACTCCTCCTTAAGCGTGACCCACTCCGACTCGCTTTCCATTGTATATTGGAACAATTGAACTAGAGCATGGATCACCTTCGGAATTTGCTCCGTTCGATTCAGATCAATCAAGGAATTGATGGAGTTCAACGTATTGTATAGAAAATGCGGATTTATTTGCGCTTGCAGCGCTTTAATTTCAAATTGCTTCTTCAAGACCTCGGCATCTGTCTTCTCTTGAATTAGATATTCGATTCGATCCAGCATCTGATTGAACGAATTAGCCAGAAGCTCAAATTCGTCCGCCCGATTTAACTTGATTCTCTTCTTCAGATTGCCGGAGCGAATAGCCGCGATTTGTCTGGAAAGACCGATAATGGGGCGCTCATAATAGCGAGCCAGATAGAAGGAGAGCAGCATAACGACCAAGGAGAAAAACAAGGCGGCTATGATTGTGTAGTCTTGAAGCGAATGAATCTTGCTCAGCAGTTCGTTCTCATGTGTGAAATAGACCAGAGTCCATTGCCTAGAGGCTGAAGGTCTGGCGGTAATAAGGAAGCTCTGAGGAGAATGACTCAGTTTCAGTACAGTTTGTCCGAGCTTCGACGCATGAATCCAATTTTTCAAATCCGGGAGCAGAGCGTTGTATTCGGGCTGGGTTAATTTCACATCGCTGAATATCGGGTTTTCACCATTGTCCAAGAGCAACATGGAAATTCGTTTATCCGTATTCATATTGGAGAAGTATTGGTTCAGCTTCGCCATATCCACATCCGCAGCCAGCACGCCATCCGATTCGAGTCCGCGCCGCACACCGATCGTGAAGGTCATCGTCAATCCGTCCGATGGAGAATAATAAGGCCCGATCAGCTTGAAGGCACCTTGATTTTGTTCGGATTCGTCCAGCAGCTTTTGCAGAATTGGAGCCTGCGGGCTTTGAGCGGTTTCTTCCGACAGGCGCTCGATGTAGTAAAACTGACGAGAGAACGGATACATCGAGAGATTGTAGTACTCAGAAATCGACGAGAAGGATTCGTCTTGCGGAGAACGTTCGGCTATCGCAGCCGCCAAATCCGACATGGTGGATTGCATGCCCGATACGAATTGAGAGAATTGCGATTCCGTCCGTTCTGCGATATAAGACATTCGCTCATACTGCTCGTTGATTAGCAAGTGAATCGTATACGTATAGGCGGCGTAGCCAAGAGAAAATACCGCAGACAAAACGACAATAAAATTAAAGAAAAACAGCTTGTAGCGAATTCGTTTCAGGAGCCCTTTCATTGGTTAGTCACCTTTCAGCGCCTTGGGCCGAGTTATGCCCATATTGTAATAATGGCTTGGATATGTGTCAATAAAATGCTGGAAATCCGGTGAATAATACGAATGATCGTAGAATCATCCACCTCTCGCTTGTCGTAGATTTCTCCACCTTGTTCATAGAATCATGGTCTGTTTCAGCGCTATTATCCTTGCTACAATCAAGAATATCGATAGCAAGACAAAAGGAGAATCGAAAATCGACATGGACAGTTTGCGCGGTATGCGAAGGCATGTATGGCCGTTTGTATTTCTTATGCCGATGCTGGTGTTATTCGGCACATTTACAGTATGGCCAATTGTAGGAAGCTGGATTTATTCTTTCTTTGAATGGGATGGCTTTGGTCCCTTAGACCATTTTGTTGGCCTTTCCAACTACCGAGAGGCTATTTTTGACCCGTATTTCTGGAACTCTTTCTGGAATACGTTCATTATCGCGGTCAGCGATCTTGTCATTGAGCTGCCCCTGGCGTTGCTTCTCGCCGTTTTGCTCAATAATGTTGCGTTTAGAGGCAGAAATGTGTTTCGCTTGTTAATTTTCATTCCGGTAGTCACGACAACTGCCGTTGTTGGAGTCGTCTTTACCGTGCTCCTGAATCCGGTAGGCGGACCAATCAATGAACTGCTGTTGAAGACGGGCATTGTTCAGGAGCCGATTAATTTTCTTGGATCGCAAGGCGCGGCTCTATCTGTCATTATTGCCATGACGATCTGGAAGGCTTGCGGCACTACGATGATTTATTGGCTTGCCGGCCTGCAGACCATTCCTGTGGAGGTATATGAAGCAGCGAAGATCGACGGTGCGGGGAGTTCGAAAATCTTTCTCAAAATTACAATTCCGCTTCTAGTGCCGATTGGAACGATTATTGCGTTGCTTACGTTTATTGGCAGTCTTAATCCGTTTGATCTGGTTCAGACGATGACGGAAGGAGGGCCCAATTTTGCGACGGACGTGAATTCCACCTATATTTTTCGCTATGCCTTTAATCCGCAGGGAACGCCGAGGTACGGCTTTGCTTCTGCAGCCGGCATTGTATTCGGCTTGGCGGTCCTTGTTCTTACACTTGTTCAAGCTTGGGCGCTGAGAAGGGTGAGGGCCGGCAGACAAGTCAAGAAGGAGTCATTGAATGGAGGGGCAAGCGTATGAAAAAAACGATAGCTCAGTCCGTGTTTTATTTGCTCTTCATTCCGTTTTCGCTCATCTGGTGCTATCCCTTTCTCTGGATGATTTCCTCATCCTTCAAATCTCAGAGCGAGATGCTGCTTGGCGGTTTGTCTATGATCCCGCGGTCTGCGACATTTGATAATTATAAACGGGCCTGGGAAGCAGCCAAATTCGAGCATTATTTTGCGAATACGGTTATCGTGACGGTGAGCGCAGTGTTAATCGTCATTATCGTATGTTCTATGGCCGGCTATGCGCTTGGAAGGAGCAATATTCCAGGGAAGAAGTGGATTATCGGCGCCCTTGTCGCCTCGATGTTTCTGCCGAAGGGCTTTACGATTATCCCTGTATTCAAAGTAATTGTAGCTCTGGGTCTGAACAATACGCTTATGGGTGTTATTCTCGCTGAAGTAGGTCCTGCCAAGATCGTACCTATACTGCTGTTTATGAGTTATTATGCTGCCATTCCCAGGGAGGTGGAGGAATCCGCTCGTATGGACGGCGCAAGCTTTCCTTTGATGTTCTTCCGCATTATGCTGCCATTGTCAAAGCCTGTTATCGGCACAGTGACGATTATGAATTTCATTACATTCTGGAATGCATTCTTTGTTCCGCTCATCTTTACACTCGGCAAGCCTTCGCTGCGGACGCTTGGTGTAGGAATGTACGCTTTCCGAGGGGAGTTTACGATCGATTGGACGGGGCTCGCGGCAGGGGCCTGCATATCCATCATTCCAGTCATCATGGTGTTCCTGTTCCTGCAACGATACTTTATTGAAGGAATATCAGGGGCTGTAAAGGGATGATACGGTTCGTATAATCGCATAATAATCCACTGCGATCTTAGAATTGTAGGATATTATTGCTGCCTGGGCTATGCAACAATCAAGAAGTGAACGTTCAATTCTTATGGGGAGGCATTACAGAGATGAAACGAAGCGCTTTTGCAAAGAAACTGCTATACCCGGTCCTGGCCGGCGTACTTGCGTTCAGCCTGGCGGGCTGCGGCAAATCAACGAATGAAGGGGAACCCGGAGACAGCGAGACAACGGCTTCGCCGGAGCAAGCGGTCAAGACAGTCAGGCTCGTGCTTACAAATGATACAACGGGCGAGGAGGCATTCTATCAGGACGAAATGAAGAAATTTATGGAGCAGAATCCGAATGTCAAGGTTGAACTGATCTTCAACCCGGGAGATCAAATGAATAACGCCATTCAATTAATGTTTGCTTCCGGGGACTCTCCGGATGTGTTCCGCATACAGAAGGTCGGCCTGGAGAATGCATATTCACGCGAGTTGATTCAGCCGATCGATTCTTATTTGACTGATGAATTTGTAAGCCGATTCCCTGAAGGCACCTTCTCCAAAACAGGTACGATGGCGGTAGGCGGCAGTGTCTTCAGCATTCCCGTGACTACGCAGAAGTGGGGAGGCATGCGGGTTCTCTATTACAATTCAGAGGTTCTGAAGCAATATGGCTATGATAAGCCTCCACAGACGCTTGGCGAGTACAAGGAGATGTCCGCTCATATTACAAAGGAGGGCAAGGGGCAAGTATATGGCACCTCTATCGCGGGCAAGGGCGACGGGCTTCTGTTAACCTTCGTTAATCCGTTGGCAAGAGCGGCAGGCTCCGGCGTTCGCGGAATGGAAATGACCGCTGGACATATGAGTGTTGTCGAAGGGGAATGGAATACGGCAGATCCGGCAATTGTGTCAACGGTGAACTATTTGAGAGATATGAATCAGGAGAAAATTTTTCCTCCCGGTTGGGAAACATGGGATTCCAAACAGCTTTATCAAATGTTCTCAGCCGGCAAGGTTGCTATGTTCATCGGTATGCCATACGAGGCAGATGAAATTAATAAGCTGAATGATCAGCTTCAGATTGGTATAACGGAGCCCCCTATTCCCGATACGGGACGTAAAGGCTATCAAACTCAGGTCGGAGATCCTGCTTACTTCGTTATGTCTTCCAATACGAAAAATCCCGATGCGGCGTGGACGTTGATGAATTTCCTGGGAAGCGAGGAATTCGAGCATGACTTCTTTGCGGCCTTGGGTGCGGCGGTCGTTATGCCTGGAGCTTATGAAGGAGTGGAGATGTCCTCCGAGAAGAGGACCTTGCTTGATTTGTCCGAGCAAATTATGAAGCTTGGGCCGAATCCGGAGGCGAAAAATCCCGATATGAAAAAAATCACATCGGATGTTGTTGCCGCAGCTCCCAAGCCGCGGATGGAGGAATTAGTTTTGAATGCGATTATCAATAATTTGGACTACAAGGAAATTGCGGAGGAATACGACAAGAAGATGAATCAGTTGTTCGACGATAAAATTGAAGAATACCGAAAGAATGGAAGCGCGGTAACAAAGGATGATTACAAGGTGTCGGATTGGGATCAGATGAAGGATTATATCGCTCAATAATCGATGTATTCCCGCATGCCGGGCAGCTTAAGCTTCTTATGCATGCGGGAATTTTTCTTCGGGCTTATTATGAAAACAGAGGTGTATGCGAAATGAAGCGATTGTTGCTTTGCACAGGGCGGGTATTGCTGGTTCTTATACTGATAACGGTTATGACGCTGCCGGATCTGATCAGGAACGATAGCGTCGCTTATGCGGATTCTAAGGTTATCCCAGAGCTTGATTCGCTCAATCTATGGTTGAAAGCGGATACAGGATTGGTGATGGACGGCGCAAATATATCGTCCTGGACGGATCAATCCGGACAAGGCAATGATTTGGCCCAGCCAACGACAGGTGTGGGGCCGACGTTGACGACTATGCCAACCGGTTATCCGGCTGTGTCATTTAACGGAACGGATCAATATTTGACGAGAAATCTTGGAAGCGGATACGAAGGAGACTATACCATCTTTATGGTAGTGAGCGCCCATGCCGATGGATCATCGGGTCAGAAAGGCTTCTTCGCAAGTGTTAATACCGCTGAAACTCTGGATACGGTACATTCCTTCTACTACGGTGCCGGAGGCGCGGCGGGAAAATGGAAGATGTACGGGAAAACGACTGGCGGTTCAGCGAATACAGATATAACGACATCGGGCAGTTATCCTGATGGGTACCAGTTGCTTACGATAAGCAGCAAACGGAATGGTTCAGGGGATGCGGCCGAGACCCAAACGTATTTGAATGGTGTTCTGAATAAGGATGTGACGAATGCCAATCAATTAGCCTATCGGAGGTTTCTTGATTATGTGCTCGGGAAAGGAAAAGGCTCCTATCTGCGGAGCGATATTGCTGAAGTCATCGTGTATCGGGAAGCGCTTAACGATACCGACAGACAGAGCGTGGAGACCTATTTGCGTTCGAGATATTTCACGCTGCCTCAGGTCACGGCGGAACCCGCTCCCGGCACAGTGCCGAACGGAACGGAAGTGAAGCTGTCTGAGGCAATACAAGACGCGGCTATTTATTATACGACAGACGGCAGCGATCCTGCAGACAGTTCTTCAAGACAACTGTACATGGGTTCAATTACGGTTAATGGATCGATGGGAATTCGAGCCAGCGCAGCGCTGGATGGCTACGAAGTCAGCCTTGTCGCTTCATTCGACTATGAAGGCGTCGACCTTCAGCAGGTCGACGGCGTATTCGCCAATCCGCCCGCCGGAATTATCGATGCCGGAACGTTGGTGAGCTTAAGCTCCGGAACAGTGACCGCAGCTGTTTATTATACGAATGACGGCAGCGATCCGAAGCAATCGCCTTCCAGAGAGGTATATGACGGAGGGGGGATTGCTATTGAAAGGAATACAGTTATCCAGGCTTACGCATCGGCGCCAGGATATCTGGACAGCGGTACGAGCAGCTTTGATTATCATGTGAAGACGGAGGCAGTTGCGACTTCGCTGTCACCGGGGACGGTTGCGGCCGGCACAACGGTCGCGTTGACAACGGCAACGCCCGTTTCTTCCATTTATTATACTTTGGACGGCAGCGACCCTGGGACTTCAGCCTCCAGGGAGTTGTATACAGGTCCGCTCACTCTGAATGAGGATACGATGGTAAGCGCTTTAGCGGAGAATAGCGGCATGGACAGCAGCGATACGTCAGTATTTCAGTATCATGTGCTGGTGACTGCTCCGAATGTAGCGGCGACGCCATCCGAGGGCCAATTGTTCCCGGGAACATCTGTAACGCTGACTGCAGGAGAGGGAGCAGAGATTTATTATACGACGGACGGTAGCGATCCCCTTGTCTCCATGACAGCAGAACGCTATATTTCCCCGATTCCGGTTCAGGGAGAGATGACCATAAAGTCCTTTGCAAGAATAGCCGGAATTGAGGACGGCAATGCAGCCTCGTTCAGCTACTCTCTCTACGAATCCTCAGTAAGCGTCCCCAACCTGTCCAGCGAGTTCTATGCCAGAGACGGACTGGAGACTATGCCGCAGCGAGATTTCAGCTCCATGCGGGTTGTCAACGTCGCGGATCTTGGAGGTGAAGGGGACGGCACTGCGGAGGTTACGTCTGCATTCGACCACGCCGTTCAGATGCTTGAAGCTGTAGGAGGAGGAATCGTATATATACCTGCCGGCGTTTATCGCTTTTCAGAGCCCGAGGAAGGGGATAATGCTTTCTGGGATCCTCTTTACAAGGGAGAAGGACTTGTCAATATTCATTTTGTCGGGGAAGGAGAAGATTCGATTATTCTTTTCGATCAGCCGGGTATTGAGTCGTATAGCCCCGAGAAGCATTTCAACGGTTGGCGATTCCGACAAGCGTCCAATTTGACATTCAGGGACTTGAGCTTTCAATTCGCGCCGACCTTTGACATGAGAGCGCCGCATAACAGTGGATATGTCTTGACCTTTCCCGGTTTTCAAGATATTCACAATCTCCAGTTTATCGGAGTTAGAATCGATCAGGGGCGGGTAGGCATGGCAATCTGGCAAGGCGCAAGCGATGTATGGGTTGTCGATTGCGATGTCCGTAATACGGCTGCCGACGCGATCCACTTCTCCAACGTTCAGCACGTGGTCGCTGCCTATAATTATATTGAAAATGCAGGAGACGATTCGTTGGCCAATGTAAGCGCCGATCTCAGTGAAGCAACGCCGACTGCGCTTGGCTCCGATGATGTGTCATTTCTTCATAACACGATTATCGGAAGCCGATGGGGGCGGGGTCTCATTGTTGGAGGCAGCAATCAACGGGTTGAAGGTAATTGGATCGAGCAAACAGCGCTGACGGGCATTCTATTCCTCAATGCAACCGAAGGGGCGGGGCAGTTGCCTGCTTCGACAAGTCAAGCGATTGTTAAGAACAACACGGTCATACGAGCGCAATTGAGCGACCGTCCGGATAATCGTCTGGAGGGCTTTCAACATGGCGGCGCAATTGCATTCATTAATAATCTCACGAATGGGGAGCTTTCGGGAAATCGGATATTCGGATCGGCCTCCAACGGGATTTCCTTCGGCTTTGCGACAGCCAGTGAGATTGACCAATTGCGAATTGCAGATAATGAAATCATCGGCAATGGGAAATCGGGCATCCTCCTTGGGGATAAAAGCAGTGTAGACGGCTTGGAGCTGAGCGGCAACGAGGTGCTCAGCAATGGAAACGAGAGCATTGAATTCACGGCGGGCGCGATGGCTACGAATATGCTTTCGTCCGATAATTTGCTGTCCAGCCCGCCCCTGATCTCTGATCAAGCTGTCGTCACAGGCGAAACCGGCGGGTTCGAGCAAACGCCTCAAGACGGCTCGGAGCTGTATTCGGATGTCTACAAGTCGGTCAGGATGCAGGCAGATGAATCGGGGTGGGAGGAATTGCCGGAGATAGCCGTTCCGGAGAATATTATTGTTAATGTAAAGGATTTTGGTGCGACGGGCGATGGGCTAAGCAACGATCTTGAAGCGTTCAATGAAGCGGTTGCCGCTATTCCATCGGGCGGAGGAACGTTGAAGGTGCCGGCTGGCACGTATCTGTTGGAGCCTCTTCCGAATACGGAGGATGATTCGCTCACCAGGATTGGTCACCACTGGCTAATTGAAGGCAGGCAAGGCATTCGAATAGAAGGAGCGGGCAGCGACAGTGTACTGCAATTTTCAAGCGCCGATCATCAGGGGCTTCGATTATTGAATGTACAGAACGTTGTCCTCGACAGCTTGACTCTGGAGCTTGCCAATCAACCTCAACTGCGACATAATCGCGCGCTTCTGGATATATCGGGAAGCGAGAATGTGGAGGTGAGAAATGTAACGATTAATCGTTCTGGCGGTGCCGGGGTGCTGATCGATTCCTCCCGCATGGTGCATATTCATCATAATCATATTAATTTTGCCGGAATGTCCGGCATTGAAATCGCAGCTAGCAGACAGGTGTTTGTTGAAGGGAATGATATCGTGCAGAGCCGCGATCATGCAGTGCTTGTCACTTTCGCCGGAAGCATTGAAAGGGAGAATCAATATATTCGAATCAGGGGCAATCGCATTTCGGGCACGCTCTCGGGAGCCGGAATTGCCAGCACCAGCGGTACGCAGGTCCTTATTGCCGACAATGCCATCGAAGATACGTATTTGCCGGGTATTCTACTGTACAAAGCGCAGAATCCGTTTCCCTCTGATATCCAGGAGGTGCGCGGCAATCGAATGGTCAACAGCAATAATGGCACTCACACGTACTACAAAGGGGCCATTACACTGTCTAATTTGGCAGGAGGAAGCGTTGTTCTTGCAGACAATATTGTGAATGGTTCCGTGTGGAACGGCATTGATGCCGAATCCAGCGTTCTATCGGCCTTGAGTATACAGGATAATAGGTTTGTTGCTATTCATGGAGTAACTGTCCATTTGCCTGCGAGTAATTCCATTGCCGATTTGCAGCAGACGGAGCCCTTGCTTCAAGAGATGGACACTAAGCCTCCAATATGGCTTGGCGGAAGCAAGCTGAGCGCCTCTGCGGAGAACATTAGCTCAAAACGTGTCAAATTAAGCTGGTATGCCGCTTCTGACTTATTTGGCGTTTCGAAGTATAAGATCTACAACAATGGCGTGTTAGTTGGAGAGACGGCTGGAGATGCATTGAGCTTTGAAGCGAACGGGCTGCAGGCCGATACGATATATGAGTTCACGCTTCAAGCCTGCGATGCGGCAGGACAATGCAGCACGGATGGCCCGAGTCTTCTTGTTCAGACCATGAAGTCCGCGGGAGGAGGGGAACAGAATGATACGGGAGGCCTGAATGAGCCTTCGGAATCCGGCAATTCGGAAAGTCCCAGCGCTTCGGACAATAATGACATAATCGTAGAATCAGGAGTTATTCATGGGCTGGAGGAGCCGCAGGTCAATCCTCTGACCGGAATTGCTGGAGTCCATATCGACAAGGCGATTGTTCAAAAGGCATGGAAGCAAGCTGCGGCTAACGCTGGACCGATAAGCATTGTTATTTCAGAGAATAAGAGCGCTACAGGATACGAAATTGAGCTTCCAGCGTCACTATTTGCGAGCATGGATGGTCCGATTCCAGAATTGAAATTAAAAACCAGCTTCGCTTCTATTGTCATTCCAGCTCGCGCGTTTTCAGAGTGGGGCAAGCTTTTGCAGGCTGATCAATTGTTAATTCGCATTGCTTCTATACCAGTAGACAAAGCCTTCGCAGATGAAGAAGACGTACAAAGGTTCAGGAATCACCCCATTATTGAACTAACAATGCGTATCGATGGAGAGAAAGTTGATTTGAGCGCTTTAGATACAAGGCTCAGGATCGCGATACCCTATACTCTTACACAGGATGAGAAGGTCGACCCTGAATTTATCGTTGTGTATGAATTGAACGACTCCGGCCATGGGATTCCGATCCCTGGCGGTCACTATGCGTTAGAACTTCAAGCAGCCGAATTTTCATTTCATCAATCCAGTCGCTTCACGATCGGATATTCAAGGAATAGCTTTAATGATTTAGCCGGATTTGATTGGGTGAGGCATGATATTGAAGTCTTGGCTTCCAGAGGAATCATTAATGGAAGCGGCAACGGTGCGTTCTCTCCTGCGTCTTATATGACTCGCGCCGACTTTATGGTGCTTCTCGCTAGAACGCTCCAGCTTAAATCGGAGGACTGGAGTCGTAATTTTAATGACACGCAGGCAGGAGACTATTATTATGAAGCGCTGGGTATTGGAAGGGCCTTGGGAATTATCTCCGGAACCGGAGGCAATCGATTTGAGCCGCAAAGTCCAATAACCTGGAAAGATATGAGCGTGATGGCTGATCGTGCCTGGAATGCGATCGGAATGACTGACTTGAGCGGGGATGGAGGTCGTGTGTCGTCTTCCATGTATGCAACAAGAGCGGAAGCTGCTCTGCTCCTCTATCAGATTTATAGCAAATTATAAGTCATTCCGGCTTCGTTATTGAAGATTGACAATGGCTATCTGGAATGATGACTGCTCTGGATAGCCATTGTTCTTCTTGTGTCTTTGCCACGCAGCCGCTACATATGCACAAACACTTGCTCCTCTTCGACGGTCACATCGTACCGTTCGACTGTGACGCCGTATGTCATGGTGCGCGTGGCCGGATCGACGACCATACAGCCGGTCCTGATATCGAATTCCCATTGATGCCAAGGACAGCGAACGATTTCTCCCTCCCGCTCGAACCGGAAATCGCCCGGACCGGAGGAGTCGACCCAAGCCGCCGTCACTCCCCGGCACAGCTCCGCGCCTTGATGCGGGCAGAGATTGCGGATGGCGTGCAACTGACCGCCTATTTCGTAAATACCTACGCTCTTCCCTCCGACAGCAATGATCTTCTTCTGTCCATCCTCAAATTCACTCACATTTCCGACCAAATATCGCGTCATCCTAATCCTCCTCCGCTTCCCGGTCCTGCTTACGCTGCGGCAGTCCGTACAGCTCCGCGGCATTTTGGTAGAAGATGCGGTCCCACACCTCATGGTCCATCTTCGGAAAGGCAAGCGTCGGGGAATCGAAATCCCAATGCGGATAATCCGAGGCGAACATCAGGTTGTGCTCGGCGTGAATCGCCTCCATCATCGGCGCGAACAGCGCCTGCGAAGGGGGAAGCTCTATCGGCTGGGACGTGACCCGGAAATGCTTGCGATAATATTCACTCGGCGCTTCCTTCACCCAAGGCGTCTGGCTTCGAAGCGCTTTCCAGTCTTGATCCAGCCGCCACAGATAAGGAGCGATCCAGAGCATGCCGGCCTCGATCATAACGACCTTCAGCTCAGGGAATTTGGAGAAGACGCCCTCGAAGATGAGGCTGGCAAGGTGAGCCATCATGATTTGCGTGCGCGCGGCTCTGTATTCAATGTAGTGGTTGACATGTCCCGCGCCGGTCGGCGGATTGTTGACGCCGATGCCCTCCATGCTGACATGAATGGCAAACGGAATGCCGTTCCGAACGCATGCCTCGTAGATCGGATGATAGAAGCGATGGCCGTACGGCTTCTCCGCGCCGTTCGATACGATGACCTGCACCATGCCGGGATGGGAGCCGACGCGATCGATTTCCTTGGCGGCGAGCAACGGATCTTGCTTGGGGATCATGATTGAGCTTTTGATGCGCGAATCCCTCGCAATCATGCGCTCGATGCCATAGTCGTTATAGGCGGCGCAGAGAGCAGCCGCATAATCGCAATCCGGCGTCGTTTGCGCGGCGTAGTTGCCCGTGCCTGTAAGAATGGCGTGCTCAATATTGTATTTGTCCAGATGGTTCTCGGCGAAATAAGCGATTAAACCCTCGGAGCCGTTGTCCCGCGGCAGCTTCTCGTCTTGCTTGACGCCATGGGCCGCGCCGTTCAGATACATCGCGTTCTGGCTTGGCAATCGCCAGCCGAAGGTCTGAATCTGTTCCCGATAAACGCGGGGCAGATACGGCAGAACCTCCTCGCCAACCGCCCCAAGATGAATATCCGTGTCGATAATGGAACGCTTTGTTTTCTTTGCAGCGCCGGTCGGCGCTGTTCCGACAGCTTTCATACATACACTCCCTTTCATTTTTTGCAGGATTGTGTTAATTGTAGAAGGGGAAGAAGAATAAAGACATACACATTCTTTACTTTCGTTTTTCACTTTTTTGACCACATTTTTTGGGACAGGACCTTTAGTCTTTCCCAAAGAGGACTCGTCTGCCTCAGCTATAACGGACATTTTCGACCTTTAAAAGCTCGATTTTGCTTATTCGAATTTCTAACGGACATTTGATCCGCTTAGCGGATGAATAGGGTTGACTATGCGTTCGATTTGATCGCTAAGGTGACCAAATGTCCGTTAGAGCAAATAGGCAGCGAAAAAAGCAGTTTAAGGAGACCAAATGTCCGTTAGAGCGGGTGGCTGCTTTCCAAGGACGCCGTCAGGCGTTTTTCTCACCACGAAAAGGAGGGTTCTTATGCTTGCGTCCCGTTATGTGACGATCGGTTATGTGCACGCCGGCCCGCAGCCTTCGTTCCGATTTGCGGAGCAGACGCTGGATCATGACGCGCTGATTGCGGTTGAGCAAGGCGGGTTCGAATACGAGATTGGGGAAGAAACCGGCTCGGCCGCATTCGGCGACCTCGTCTTCTGTCCCGCAGAGACATGCTTCAAGCGCAGGGCAACAAGCGAAATCATGTTTCATCATATCCATCTCGGGCGATCCGAAGAGGACGACAGCGCAGAGAGCTTGCCGTCAGGCAAGGTGTCGATCGGCGATGTCAATCGTCTCGCTTCGACGCTTCGATATTTGAGAGAGCTGTATCACGGCGATTATCCCGAAGCGATGAGGCGGAAAGCGATCTACGGGCAATATGTCCCGGAGCTGCTCTGGCTATGCGAGCTTGAGAGCTATCAAGCGGATTTGCGGACGCAAAGGAATGACCCTATTATGGAGCAGGCGCTTCGCGAGCTTCATCTTCATGCGTTCGAGCCGATCAGTGCGGGTCAGGTAGCGGCCAAGCTGAAGCTGCATCCCTCCTTGTTCAGCCGTCGCTTCAAAGAAGCCTACGGGGTCAGTCCCGTAAGCTACGTCACCCGGCTGCGCCTGGAGGAAGCGAAGAGGCTGCTGCTTGAGACCGACGAGAAGCTGGAGTGGATCGCCGATCGCTGCGGGTATGAATCAGGCTCGTATTTCTGCCGTGTCTTCAGCTCCAAGGTCGGAATGAATCCTTCCGCATTCAGACTGTCTTATCGGCTGTAGCTCGCGTCCGGATTCAGATTTTATACATCCCATTCACATTTTGTTATGGAAGAATGGTGGAATGGATTGCTATAGTAAGGCTAGGTATGTACAGGAAACAATCATTTAAACTACTGTTCGGCGCAGGAAGATCAGAATGGAAGGTGATGGCAGGTGTTAAACAAGTTAAAAGGAAGCTATTTCGCAAGACTGATGCTGACACATATGACCGTTATGCTTCTGTTAATTGCGATCGTCGGAGGCTTGCTGCTGGAGAAGACCGGGCGGATGATGACCGAGGAGCTTCGGATGACCGGTGAATCCAGAATAACCTCTGTCAAGCAAAAGCTGGAGCGGGATACATTGGAAAGCTATCATGCTGCGGTGCTCAATCGCGCGTTAAGCACAGTTCGGCCAGAGGTCGAAAATGATATTACCTTTTTTCTGGAACACGGAAAAGGAGAGAGCTATTATCGGGTGGCTCAATTTGCCCAAGGTTTGAAAACGCTTACATTCACTCTTCCTTTGCTTCATAATATCTCTTTCTACTTTCAGAAGGATGATTTTCTTGTCGATGAATATTACCATGTGTCCCCGGATACCTCCCCCCAGGCGGAGCTTCTGCGCGGCGAGGAGCCGATTGTTCCGCATAAGTGGTATACACGAACGGTCCGGGCAGAAGATCAGGATTCTGATGAGCAAACGACGGTGTTAACGTATATACACACGCTGCCCTTCCTCGCGAAGGGCAAGCAAATCAGGGGATATATGATTGTAGATCTCGACGCCGCCAAAGTATTTGCCGCAGCTGCCGAGCAGCTTGGACATGAGGAACGCATGATTATTTATGATCGGAACGGCGTACCAGTCGAGCAATCCGGGGAAGTGGACGCCGCTACAGCGCAATGGCTGGACGGCAAGCTTGGCGCGCAACAAGGCACAACCTTGAAGTTGGGGGAGGAGGTCGTTACAATTTCACCCGCCGACGCTTCCCTGTTCGGTTGGCAGTATGCGTTGATTCGTCCGCAGTATTCCTCCCTGCTGATGACGCAGCGGATGAAGTATGATATCGGAGTTATTGCGCTCGTATTGTTGCTGTTCGGACTCTTGATCTCCGTTGCCGCTTCCCGCCAGGCTTACAGCACGTACTCTAATGTTGTGAAGCGGATTCGGACGGTGACGGGCTTGAACAAGCGAAGCTCCAAACAGAACGAGATGGGCTTTGTCGAGCACGCGCTCGGCTATCTGGATCAACAGAAACGCACTTATCAGCAGGCGCGGAAGGAGAAGCAGTGGCGTAATTTGCTGTCGGGGGCGGCTCAATCCTTGGATGACGAGCTGCTGCTGCCGGAAGCGAATCAATATGTAACGGTCTATATTGAGCTGGATGGCGTTGACAGCGAACGCTTTTACTCCCTGTTGCAGCAGGAACCGGCTGGAGCCGAGGTGCGCGGCGATTGGATTACGCTAACGAAGACGACCGCGTTCTGGGTGCTGATGACGGAGCTTGATCCAGAACGGCTTCGATCGACCATTGCCCGATCGCTCGAGCATGCCGCCCATGAAGCCGGCGCGAGCGTACGTTATCGAGCGGGGATGGGAAGCGCGGCGGATAGACGCGAGGATTTGCCGGGAGCTGCGGTCGAAGCGCAAACCGCGGCGAAATATGGATTTCTGGAGCCGGGAAACACCGTGCTGCGTTTCGAAGAGGTGCAGCATCGCCGAGCCGTGTATCCGGATGTGAACCTGGAAGCGTTCGAGCTGTTGCTGCGCAGCGGTTCGGTCTCCGAGGTTGGACAATTTCTGGAGGCGGGTGAAGCGGCGCTGCGCGCAAGCGGTCATACGATGGAAATGGTCGAGCTGGTTACGATGCAGTTGAAGCTGTGCATCGCCAAGGTTCGCATGACGGAGCAGGACGGCTCGTCGGAGAATGAGCGAACGCTTCGGCGTCTCCCCTTCACATTAGCCGAGACGATGGAGCAGCTTCGGGAGCAGAGCGCCGAGCTTGTCCTTGGGAGAACGGAGAAACGAAACGAGCGGAAAGCCCGTATTCTGGCGGACATCCAAGGCTACATTCAAGAAAATATTCATGAAGACATTTCGCTTGACCAATTAACGGAGCTGACATCCTATTCCAAGCAATTCATCTGCAAATTATTTAAGGATGAGCTTCAAATGACGTTTGTCGATTATATGACAAACGAGCGTCTGGAGAAAGCGGCTAGCCTGCTCGTATTGACAGATGATTCGATAGGACGAATCGCCGAACGCAGCGGCTTCCGAAGCTCCCAATATCTTGCGACGAAATTCAAAGCGAAATTCGGCGTCAGCCCTGTTCAATATCGTCAAGCCAGCGGTGAGAATCGACTTGAATTCAATAGCGGTTGTTCAAAATTGTAGCGCTTTCATATTTTATACAAGGCTTTCAGATTGTGAAATAGCGATCCCCCCGGGTTGGTGGTAGTGTGTCCTTACACACATCATCATAGGACTGGGGGGATTTCGATTGAACCGAGAGTTGTCAAGCGGGCATGCCCGCGAGCTGGGGTCGGCTCCGCAGAAGCGAACGGCTTGGACGGAGCGATGGATACGATATAAGAAGCACAAATATTTTTACCTTATGCTGGTACCCTTGGTTGCTTATTATGTCATCTTTGAATATGGACCGCTGTACGGCGTCCAGATTGCATTTAAAGATTACATGCTGCGCCAGGGCATATGGGGAAGCTCCTGGGTCGGATGGAAGCACTTTGAATATATGTTCACGCTGTCGCCGGATTTCTACAATATTTTGAAGAATACGGTTGTCATTAGCTTGTATCACATTATATTCGGGTTTCCGGCTCCGATTGTGCTTGCCTTGCTTCTTAACGAATTAAGGCTGGAGATGTTCAAACGAATTAGTCAGACCATCTCGTATTTGCCTCATTTTTTATCCTGGGTCGTGCTTGGGGGCCTGCTTATGACGATCCTGTCGCCGACGACAGGGGCGGTCAATCTCGTACTCGGCTGGTTCGGCATCGAGCCAATCTACTTCCTTGGAGATCCGCGTTATTTCCGGTTTACGCTGGTTATATCGGCGATTTGGAAGGAAATCGGCTGGGGAACGATCATCTATTTGGCAGCGCTTGCAAGCGTGGATCAGCATTTATATGAGGCGGCGAAAATGGATGGCGCGAACCGATGGAAGCAGACGATTCATATTACGCTTCCGAGCATCACGTATGTTATCGCGATTCTGTTTATATTCAAGACGGGCAGCATTCTAAGCGCGGGCTTCGATCAAATATTCAATCTCTACAACCCCGCCGTATACAGCGTGGCGGATACGCTGGACACGTACGTATATCGCGTCGGTCTGATGCAACTGCAGTACAGCTTCACCACGGCCGTAGGCCTGTTCAAAAATATTATCGCCTTCTCGATGGTCATGCTCACGAACTATATCGTGAAGAAGATGGGGCAGGAGGGAATTCTATGAATCCATTTTTCGGAATGAGCCGGGGAGAAGTTGCGTTTCAGTACTTTATTATTGTCGTGATTTCCTTGCTCTGCATCACCACTTTATATCCGTTTATCCATGTGCTGTCGATATCCTTCAGCTCGGCTTCCGAGGCTATTCGTCCGGGCATTCATCTCTACCCGAAGGAATTTACACTGGCTGCGTATGAGAAAGCCGTGAAGCTGGAAGGCATCTGGACAGGCTTTGAGAACACGATATTTCGTACAGTCGTCGGTACGTTTTTGTCTGTATTGGCGATGTCGGTCGGCGCTTATGCGCTTTCCAAGAAAACGCTTCCGCATCGCGGTTTCATTACGATGGCGATTGTTCTAACGATGTTTTTCAGCGGAGGACTTATTCCGACGTTCCTTCTTATGAAGGATATCGGGCTGTACGACACGCGGCTGGCATTGATCATCCCGGGTCTGTACAACACCTTCTATATGATTATTATGCGAAACTTCTTCATGAGCTTGCCGGATGAGCTGGAGGAAGCGGCGAAGATCGATGGCGCTCACGATATCCGCATCTTGATTCAGTTGATCCTTCCGTTGTCGAAGCCGATTCTGGCGACGATCTCGATATGGGTCGCGGTCCATCTATGGAACGAATGGTTCAATGCGCTGATCTATATTCAAGACCAAAGCAAGGTCGTGCTGCAAATTTACTTGCGAAGGCTGATTGTCGAAAATATGGATTATGATCTGCAGCAGCTAATGCTGCAAGAGGGCGGCAGCGCCGATCAAGCGGTGCCGGAATCGATCAAGGCAGCCGTGCTGATGATTGTAACGGTGCCGATCTTACTCGTTTATCCTTTTATCCAAAAGCATTTTGTCAAAGGCATTATGGTTGGATCGCTTAAGGGGTAAGCATGAGCTTGTTATTGAGCGGTGTCTACCCGTGGAATGTCTGACAAACCCTGGGAGACGCTCGCTTCAATATATGCATGGTATCGTCATTCAAACAAAGGAGGTCATTTCATGAAGATTTTCACTACAATCGTAATCGCCATGATGATGTTCGCGGTTATGATTGGCTGCTCGGGCAGCAATGGCAGCAACGCTGGTCCAACATCATCCGCAGGGGGAGGGCAGCCATCCGCAAGCTCTTCATCGACAACCAATCAGGCGTCCCGGGAGCCGATGGAAATTTCCTGGCTAAGCTTCGATTTTCCGCTTGAGGACGGCAGTATCGGGCAGAAGTACGTGGAAGAGAAATTCAACGTCAAGCTCAAAAACATTCGAATCGACAGAACGAACTGGAAGGATCAATTGAATGTTTTCCTCGCCTCCGGGGAAGTGCCGGATGTCTGGCTGCTTTGGGGCGTCAGCGATGTAGACACGTATTCCAAGCAGGATCTGCTGCTGGAATTGCCGGTCGACGAGGAAATTAAAGCGAGCATGCCGGAGCTTGGCGCCTATGTAGACGAGAAAAATCCGAGCGCCTGGAACGACGGGCTTATTAACGGGAAAAACTATGGCATTCCGATTACGAATCTGGACGGCGCCTACCCGCTGCTTCCTTATTTTAACGAAAACTGGTTGAAGGCCATCGGCTACAGCGAGCCTCCGAAGACGTTCGCGGAGTTCGAAGATGTTATGTACAAATTCCGCAATAACGATCCCGACGGCAACGGCAAGAAGGACACGTACGGCATTACGGGCAAAGGAGCGACCAGCATAGCGGACAGCTTTCAAAGCGTATTCGGCGCGTTCGATATCGCTCCGACATATTGGGGGTTGAATGCTTCGGGCGAGCTGCAGTACGGATTGACCACCGAGAATGCCAGAGCGGCTCTGAAGGTGCTGAGCAAGTGGTTCAAAGACGGCGTCATCGACCCGGAATTTATTACATCAGACGGGAAGAAGCAAGAGTTCCTCAATGGCCTGACAGGCGTGTCAACGGAATCATGGACCTATCATAAACCGTCCACGCAAAAGGAAGACCAGGTGACGAAAAGCAATTATTTTCCGCGTGCAGCCGGAAATGCGGTTGCCGCCGAAGGCTATGTCGGAAGCGCTCCCGCATGGGGAATTACGGGCAATTATCTCGGCATGGGCATCGATGTAGACAAGACGCCGGGCAAGAAGGAAAAAATTTATGAGATTTTGAATGCGATGTATTCGGATATCGATACGATGAAGTTCCTTATGTTCGGCGAGGAAGGCGTTCACTACGATATGGTGGACGGCATCATCACGAGGAAGCCTGAGGTTGCGGACTCTCTGAAAAATTTGGGAATCGGGGCCTACTACGGATTGCTGCCGGGCAAATCCGAGAAATTCGAGGCGATGCGCCTGCAAAAGGCGGATATAGAGTGGAGAGCGGATATTAGCGAAGGCGTGCCGCTGCTGTTCAATCTGGTGAAATTTAATTTGCCGTCCGCAGGTAGCTACCCGGACCTGGTTAATCTGGAGAAGCAGTATTTCATCAAGTTTATTACGGGCGAGGTTGATTTGGACGCAGGGTTCGACGCGTTCGTAGAGCAATGGAAGCGAGTCGGGGGCGAGGTGTTGACGAAGGAAGCGAACGAGATTTACAAGACCTTGCAATAGGCAGGGAGTGTCTGAATACTCCGAGGGCAGCAGATTTTAAGACATGCCCTAAGAAGATATTTTTCGTCCGGGAGCCGTTTCACTTGTTGAACCGGCTTCCCGGTAAGACGATTCTATTACAAAATGAGAGGATGGATATAATGAGGGAAAGCAAGCAAGCGAGGATGAACAGCGTGCGAATATGGATGTTCGCGGCGGCTTTATTACTCGTATTGGCGGTGCTGTCGCCGGCGGCGGGAGCGAGCGCGGGCTACGGAACCGGCTCGGGATATGGGAACGGTCAGGGGCATGGCAATGGTTCGGGACACGGAAACGGCCCTGGGCACGGGGGCGGCTCGGGACATGGGAGTGGTCAAGGTCACGGAAGCGGCCAGGGCCACGGAAGCGGCTCGGGACATGGAAACGGTCAGGGACATGGAAACGGCTCGGGCAGCGGAGAGACTGACCCTGATCCTAGTGTGAAGAGCTTCTATGTTTCACTTGATGGAGATGACGCGAATTCGGGGACGATCGGGTCGCCGTTCCTCACGCCGGAAGCGGCGCGCGATGCGGTTCGAGCGTATATCTCTTCAGGCATGACGCAGGATGTGGTTGTTTATTTGCGTGAAGGCGTCTATGAGCTGGATGATCCTCTCCGGTTGACGGCGGCTGATTCGGGACGCGACGGTTATACGATTACTTACCGCAGCTTCCCGGGAGAGACGGCAACGCTCGATGGAAGCCGCCCGGTGGAAGGCTGGTCGCTCTATGATGACCATGTGTACGCGGCGAATATTGGAACGGGCATTGACGTTGAAGCGTTGTATGAAGGGGAGAAGAGAGCGGTTGTCGCCCGTTATCCCAATCTGGCTGACGGCAAGGATCAATACAATCGGGTATCGGCGTTTATTGCGGCAACGCCGAAGAGCGAGTTCGGTTATGCGCCGGGAGATATTCCGCAAGTGCTTCATCCCCAGCAATTGCAAGTACTGCTCTGGCCGGGCGGGTCCGGCGGCTTCTGGAACTGGTCGTCGGCCATTATTGGCGTCGAGTCGATAGACACGGATCAGCATGTCGTGAGCCTGGAGAGCAATGCCGTTTATGATATAGGAGCAGGCTCGCGCTATTACGTACAGAACGCGCTGGAGCTTCTTGACGCTCCGGGCGAATTCTATATCGATCAGGCGGCAGGAATGCTGTATTACTATCCATACGATCCGAATGCGCTGGAAGGCGGCGTGACCATTCCCCGCGAAGGCAATATTGTGGAGCTCGAAGGCGACGATAGCGAGGAGATGATTCGCAACATTAAGCTGGAACAATTGACGATTCGGAATTCGGATCGTCTTGGAAGCGGCATCAAGGGGACGAATGTCGAGGATGTTGTCATTCGGAACAATCGCATCTATAACATCGGGGAGCATGGCGTACAGCTGTACGGCGAAGCTCATCGCAACCTTATCGAAGGCAATGATATCTATAATATCGGCTACAACGGCATTAGCGTTGAAGGTATCGGCAAGGTAACCTTCGCGACCAGCAGTCAGAATGACTCGATCAACAACCATGTGCATACAACGGGCTTGTTCTATGGCAATGCGGGCGGCATTCGGTATTACTACAGCGAGGGCAATCATATTGCGTACAACCTGGTTCATGATATAAAGCGGCATGCGATTCATCTGTTCGACGCCAATCGCGGCATCATCGGCACGACGATCGGCGGCGTAAGCATAACGGAAGAGAACTTCCGCGATTATCAGCGGACGCGGGACAATATCGTCGAGTTCAACGAAGTATACGATGCGGTGAACGATTCCCAGGATGCCGGACCGATCGCTACATACGGCGTTCCGTTCGGGAATGTGCTGCGCAATAATTACTTGCATGACAATACGATTCCGGCGACGTCGGTCAACGGCACGTCGTCCTTCGGCTTTGGTTTCTATCTGGACGATTCATCGGATAATGTAACCATCGAAGACAATATTATCGAGAATTTGCAGCAGGAGCCGGGCGGCATCCTGTACAATGCCTTAATGCTGAAGGGACTCGGCATCAAGGTGGATAATAATATCATGGCGAGCAACAACGATTATCGCGCCGCAATCGGCTCGACGGAAACCGGCGGTCTGAAGGCCGGGGACATTACGCTGGAGCACAACCTGTATTACGAGCTGTCCGGCGGCATCTATCATATGGATTACTGGCGTCCGGATAAGCTGGCAAGCTCGGACTACAACTTGTTCCACAGCTCTGCAGATCAGTATACCTTCGGCGGAAGCGTTCCTGTGGACAACTACGAGGATTGGCTGCAGCTTTATAATGGGCAATTCGATCAACACTCGCTGCGCGAAGACCCGGGGTTCATGGACGCGGAGCAGAGAGATTATCGTCTGCGGTACGATTCGCCGGCATACCGTCTTGGCTTCCATGATCTGAATATAGAGGATATCGGCCTCAGAGCGGACTATCCGTTCGCCGATTCTGAAGAGGCGATCCGCAGCGTTATGCCGCGCTTCGAGGGAGATACGGTCAATCGCTCCTTCGCTTCACTGCTGGTCGGACAGTCGCGGACGATTAACCTGACGGCGCGAACCGAAACCGGCTTTGTCGCGGATTTGACGAATGCTTCTATATCGTTCATATCCGATGCGCCGGAAATCGCATCCGTCACGCAAGACGGCATTGTTGTCGCGAACGGCCAAGGCATCGCGGAAATTACGATAACCGTCACGAAGGACGGGGTTGCCCAATCTGCGTCCGTTCATATTCTGGTGGACGATGAACTGGATGCTATTGGCTTGAACGGACCTGATACGATCTATGTCGATTCGACAGTGAGTATGAATGTGTACGGCGTGACCGATTTAGGCGCGAATGCGGACCTATCGAACGCTGACATTAGCTTTGAGCTGTCACCGTCCGGAATCGCAACGGTTGACGAGGATGGGTTGATGACCGGCCTCCAGGCTGGTGAGTCGACGCTGACCGCGACTGCGAGCTTGCCGGGAGGAGCAACCCTTCACGCAACGAAGCAGGTGACGGTCAAGCTGACCTCGTCAACGGAATTTGATGATTGGCAAGTTGTGAACGGCTCTTGGCAGGTTGTGGATGAGGCCGGCGATCTTGTCTATCGCAGCTTGACGACTAGCGGCTCCTCGCGCAGTCTGCGCGCAGAGACGTTTACGGATTTCACGATCGAAGCGAATGTTCGAATATCCGAGTGGAGCGCTGCGAATCCGGCGCGGATCGGTCTGATCGGGCGTTATGTCGACAGCAGTAATTTCTATTACGCCTTCTATGACGGTACCGCGCAGAGGTTCCAAGTGATGAAGCTGGTCGGAGGAGCTCAGACCACGCTGGCTCGATCCGGCGTTGTTGACGAGGACTTTATAACGGGCGACAGGCATATGGCGCTTCAATTCGAGGGCGAAAATATTTCTCTATTGCTGGACGGAACGGTGGTCGCCACTGCGCTCGACAGCTCTCATGCTTCGGGCAAGGCGGGATTGTACGCCTACAGTCAGCCGGTTTCCTATGATGACATTGTTATTCGCGAATCCCGGGGCGGAGACCCGCTTCCTGCGGAATGGACGTTGACGCAATACGGATTGCAGACTCCATACGTCTCTTATAGTGAGCTTGAGGATACGTATACGATTGAGGCTTCAGGATCGGATGTATGGGGGATCGAGGATCAGTTTGGCTACTTGTATCGCGGAGTGGAGATGCCAGTTGGCGGCAAGGTGACGATTACCGCGAAGCTGGATTCCTTGCAGGGCCCGGTATCCGCCTCAATGGCCGGCCTCATGATGCGCAGCGAGGATGCCGGGGACGCCGCGAACGTCTTCTCGCGCGTAATCGTTGGCGGCAATCATCAGGTGACTGTGCGAAGCTTGGCAGGGGGCAATACGGCTTATCAATCGATTCCGAATATCGGCACGCCGACCGAACTGAAGCTCGTCCGCGAGGGAGATACGTTCACCTCGTATTATCGACAGGACGGGGAAGAGTGGATCCAGCATTCGACATGGACGGTGGCGATGCCTTATGAATTTATGGTCGGCCTAGCCGTGAGCGGTCACGATTCATCCGAATATGCGACGGCAGTTTTCTTGAATGTAGACATTGTTGTGGAAACGGCGGGAGGGACGGAGGAGCCCTCCCCGCTCCCGAGAAGAGCGCTCGACAACACGGTTTACAAGCTTGAGCATGATGAAGAGTTGACCATTGGTTATCTCGGAGGCTCCATTACGGCAGGCACGGGAGCTTCCAATTCGGCGAACAGCTGGCGCGCCAAAACGACGAAGTGGTTCGAAGACGAGTACGGGAACGCAGCCATCGCGGAGATTAATGCGAGCATTGGCGGTTTCGGCTCGATCCCGAACGCGTACCGGGCCAAGAGCCAGCTGCTTTCGGGAGAGCCCGACCTGGTCTTCATTGAAGCCGCCGTTAACGACTACGGGCAGAACGAGGCGATCGTCAAGGACAGCATGGAAGGCGTGATTCGCCAAATCTACGAGGCCAATCCGTATGCCGACATTGTCATGGTGTATACGCTGAACAAGCCCGGAGCGGAACTGGATTACGACAACGGAGAGCTGATGAAGTCGGTGCAGTGGCATGAGGAAATCGCCGAATATTACGGCATTCCCTTCATTAACGTTGGTTACGGCTTGTATCAAATCATTGATGCGGGCGTGAACGGAGCGACCTGGGAGACGATGTTCCTCGACGATGCGCATCCTCTGGATGCAGGATATGCCGTCTATGCCGATCTGATCCAAGATTTCTTGCTGGAGGAGCTGGATCTGTCTGTTCCCGCTTCGCCGCAAGCTTACGCTTTGCCTGTGAAGCTTCGCGCAGGCGCTCTTGATAAAGCCGATATCGTCGACGGGTACGAGTTGGCTGTGAACGGCTTCGACCAGGACGAAAGCAGCATGGGCGGCCGTCATCCCCATATGATCGTGAGCAAGGAGGAGAACGCTACAGCCGTCGTTAATTTCCGCGGCAGCTCGGTCGGGCTGTATTGGCTGAAGTCGATCGATGCGGGGTATGTGGAATGGCAAATCGACGGCGGTTCGCCCCAGCTCGTGTCCGGCTGCGACGCGATCGCTCTGAGCGGCAGCGCAAGGGGCACATACACGATGCTGGCCCAGAACTTATCGGAGGGCGAGCATACGCTGGTCCTGCGCGTCACGGGCGAGCATATGACGGGCGCGACCGATGATTGGGTGAGGATCGGCGGCATCTTCGTCGCTGAACGTTCGACGATTCCGCCGCAGCCGGTTGTAATCGAAGAACTTGGCGAGTAAGGAGAACTCACGGAGTACACGCCTGGTGTGCTTGCCCTCCTTGATGAACAGCTTCTGTAGGCGGAGGTTGTTTTGTAGGCATTTTGCGCAGTTGAAAGCTGTAACTAGGCCGAGGCCGGATAATGGTATTTGTTGAACTTAGGTCGAGCCCTGGAATCTAACGAAGAGTGATAACGTTATTTTGTGAATTTTAGCTAAAACGAGATTCTAACGAAGATTGATAGTCTTATTCGGTTGTTTTGGTGTGGAGTTTGATGCATCGGCACCGAATAGCGACACCAATCTTCGTTAGATTTGTAAAATGTCCATTTCTGAGCGAATAGCGATATCAGTCTTCGTTAACATAGTCAACAACTAGTCTTTTTCCATTATTTCGCTTCACTCCCTCTTCCGTACGCTTTCCCGCTCCTCGTTACGAAGTTCTCTCCTTCGCTCCTCGTTATCAAGTTCTCTCCTTCGCTCCTCGTTACGAAGTTCGCTCCCTTGCTCCTCATATGTCCTGTCGTCCAGCGTGCTTTCAAAAAGCTGATAGGTACGGTATCTCAGGCTCCCGCTTGCTACCTCCAGTAATCTTTTGTTTACGAGCTTTTTAAGAATCGTTCTAGTATGTTGATCGGAGAAATGCAAATGCGCAGCCAGCTCCTTAGGCGTAAAGGGACGCAGGATTCTGCGAGAGTATCGCAAAGTCTCGGCTTCAGACCAGTGAAGCTCGGAAGAAGTAGTAATAAGAGACTGAAATTTCCCTACGAAAGAAAGCACAATTTGTTTGCAAACCTCGGGATCATCGCGTATCGACAAGTAGGCAATCGGCAGAAAATACCAGTCATCGAGCACGAGTGAGGTTTGCTTCATGCACAAATCCTTGAAGCGGCTTACATCGACATCTCTGGCATGTGAACGGTATCCGTGTATTTCCACACAGCCTTTCGCATCACCGGGCAAGTAAGCGAGGTCCAGATAACGCATGCGATTGTTCAGATCCCGAACCTCATATTCGGGATACAAATCTTTGAGGCTGCCTATCGCGGGGAACCAAATCGTTCGAAGAAACTCCACTGTCCCATGTCCCAGACCATTTTGCAAAAGTTCTCGTCGTCTCGGATTAATTTCGTTGATAATATGTTCATTGAGCCATTCCTCGTAGACCCTTTGAAATAGACTGCTCATTGACCAACCTCCATTCTACATGGATAAAGCCGCTTCAATACGTCCAGCTCTCCATGAGCGAAGGCGTATCAAAGCGGCATGTGCTTCATACCGATATATTTGTTCAAAATATCATACTTGAAGGAGATGATCAAGATGCTTGATTGGAAATTTGCGAGATGGTTGAGCAGGTGCGACTCTAACGAATACTGATAACGTTATTTGGTGAATTTCGGCTGAGCCGAAAATCTAAGGAAGATTGATGGTCTTATTCGACTGTTTTGAACCAAAGTTTGACGCATTAGCACCTGATAACGATACCAGTCTTCGTTAGATTAGATAAGTCCCCCTATCTGAGCTAATAGCGTTACCAATCTTCGTTAGCTCATAGTTTCACTTCGAAATCGTGCCGTGCTCCGTCGCATCAAGCCGAACATAATCCATATCATTAATCCATACGATAACCGCGCCAAGCCGAGCATAATCTGCACCATATCAGAATCATCCCGCACTGTATTTTCATCAAATCCCCCGGCCCAAACCTGAATTCGCATCAAGTCTGCAAAGTATCCGCGCCAAATCCCGCATCATTCACACACTTAGCTCTTCCTGCTCCTCCCTCGAAAACCCGCCTGTTATGCCTCGCCCCGATACGCCGCCTCCAACTCGGCGAGATCGAACTTCTTCATCTTAAGGAACGCTTTCGTGAGACGAGCGCGCTGCTCCGGCGTGCCCTCCGCCATCATCTTCCCCATAACAGCGGGAGCGATCTGCCAAGAAAGACCGAATTGATCCTTCAGCCAGCCGCACTGCTCGGACTTCGGGTGGGCAGAAAGCTTGTCCCAGTAATAATCAATCTCCTCTTGCGTGTCGCAAGAAACGAGCAGCGAAACCGCCTCATTAAACTGAAACTTGTGATCATGCCCGCTGTCCATCGCGGTCAGCCAAGTGTTCTCCAGCATAAAGTCCGAGAACATCACGTTCCCCTCTGTTTCCGGTGCCATACCAGGTCCGTAGCGAAACAGGTTGCCGGGCCGGGAGTGCTCGAATACCGACAGATAGAATTCCCGCGCTTCTTCGGCTCTGCCGCAATTGTCCCCTACAAACATCAGGGAAGGAATAATCCCAGGCCGCGGATCTCCTTCCGGATTCGTCAGAATAAGCTGCCAAGAGACGCCGAATTTGTCCTGTATCCAGCCAAAGCGCTCACTGAAGGGATATTTGTCCAGCGGCATAAGCGCCATTCCGCCATGGGAGAGCTTGTTCCATGCCTCGTCCAGCATCTCTCTTGCATTAGCTTCTCGTGACGGATCAAAGTTGACGGTGAACGAAATGGATGGATTAATCTTGAAATAAGGTCCCGCCGAGATCGCCATGAACGGCTGCCCCCATAGGGAGAAGGAGACCAGATTGCTGTCGCCCGACGGCGTGTCCTGCAGAGTCGCCGAGCTTGTCATTTCCGAATTAGGGAACACGGTACAGTAGAATTCGGCGGCTTCCCTCGCCTCCTTGTCGAACCAGAGATGCGGAATGATTGTTTTTTTGCTGTCGCTGCCAGCAGTACTCATCATGAATTCCTCCTATTCATCGTACAAGTCACTTCTTCTATATTCTACCACAAGGATAAACGAATCACGTCAGATATAATGCTTGTCCCCTTCGCATAGATATGAAACAAAGAGATGTGAATCAAATTGATAAAATTGTGCCATTTATCCAGTAATATCCTGATATTGTAGAGGAAGAGGGTTTGTTATCTTAGAGGGAGCAGTGCCGTTAAGAGGGGTGCTGCGCAATGTGAGGCAGAAGGATTTGTCGAAAGGAAGCAGCATGATTGAGAAGTTAAGGCAATGTTTCGCCAGGGGAGGGTAAGACATGATTCGCAAGCTATGGAACGGATTGAGGCCAAAGTCCATCAAGTCGAAGCTGTTTCTTGCCTTTCTCGGCATCATTCTCATACCGCTGTTTCTGCTCCAGACTCACAATCAATCGAGGCTTACCCATACCTTCGTCGAGAACACCTCCTTCCAGAACATGCAACAGCTTAATCTGCTCAAAACAACCCTGCTGCACATTCGAGGAAGCATCTTTTCGGCCACCTTCGGCTGGGAGGAGGACCGCGAGGCGATTGACGCGTTGCGCTTGTTGGGAGAGAGCGCTGGCAGAATTGACAAGGGGAATATCAATGGAGCTGGCGCAAAGGTCGAAGATATGGCAAATAATCTCGATGGAGTTGACCGAAGTGAACCCGGAAATCCAGCAAATGAAACTAGCAATCGTAGCGGTAGCGAAGCGGAGAGCTCTCTCGCCGTCAAGCGATTCGAAGCAAGAATCGCGCTCATTCGCGAGGACAGCGAGCCTTATGGAGACTGGATCGAGGGCGGATTATTCGACGTCCAAGGGCGATGTCTCTATGAGACGGACAGCGAGCCGCAAGAGACCTCTTGCGAGAGTTCGTTCGACCTGAATTCTTCTGCGTTCATGCAATGGAGGGCCATGAGCATCGACGGTCAATATCAATTGGTCTATATGAATCAGCTGCTGACGGCGAGCGGCGAGGTTGCCGGCTACTACCGAATTCTGTTCCGATTCGAGGATTGGTTCTCGTCGTTGTCGAGCGCGATTGGCGCGCTGCAGAATTTTGCAGTTATCGCAAGCGGGCAGGTGCTGGCGCAGACGAAGCCGTATTTTCCCATTGAGAGCTCTCTCTTGAAGAAGGTGTCGAGCGGGCAATTGCCCGAAGAGAAGCCGTATCTCGACGGGGAATCCTCCGTGCTCATTAATTATATCTATGATCCCTTGCTGCAATGGCGAATCGTCAGCCAATTCCCGATGGGCTTGTTCCTTGGGGATATGAAGGCGCAGGAGCGAAGCTCGATGCTGCAATTGCTGGCCTTCTGTGCGTTCTTCACTGTCATCACGTATCTGATTCTGCTGCGCATTACGGGACCGCTCGCACTTCTTCAGCGAAAGATGGCGCAGCTCATCGACAAGGCGTTCCAGGTGCAACTGGACGAGAAGGGACTGGACGGCGAAGTGCTGTTCCTTGCGCGAACGTTCAATGCGATGACGGATAATATGCAACTGCTTATTGAACGGCTGAAGGCGCAGGAGAGGCAGAAGGAAGCGGCGCAGTTTCAGGTGCTGCTGTCGCAGATGAACCCGCATCTGCTGCTGAACACGCTCAATACGATGAAATGGATGGCGATGTCGCGAGAGCAGGAGGATATTGCGGACATTTGCATTCATCTCGGCCATCTGCTCGAGGCGAGCCTGCGGATGGATGTGGATTTGGTTCATCTGGAGTCTGAGCTGGAGCTGGCCCATTCGTATCTTCGTTTGCAGCAGTATCGTTATTTGGACAAAATTTTTTACAAAACAGAGCTGGAACCGGACACGGCGTATGCGCTCGTTCCGAAATTCAGTCTGCAGCCGCTGGTGGAAAACGCGATTCAGCATGGCATCGCGCCACTTGATGGCGCAGGAACGATTCGCATTCACGCTTATCGCCAGGGGGAGCTGCTTCTGCTCCAAGTGTCGGATACCGGCATTGGTCTCGAGGAGGCCGCGAAGCTGAAGGTGGCCCGAAAGCGCAAGGGCATTGGGCTGGTGAATTTGAGAGAGCGGCTTCAGCTGTTGTTCAAGGACGAAGCGAGGCTGAAGATCGCATCTGGCGCGACCGGAACAACGGTAACCATCGAGCTTCCGCTATTGGTGGCGCCGCCTTACCAGAAGGAGAGTGAGTAGGATGGCTTGGTCCGTCATTGTGGTTGAGGACGAGGATTATGTGCGGGATGCGATTATTAAACTCATTCCATGGGAGGAAGAAGGCTTCAGGCTTATCGGTGTGGCCTCGGATGGCATTCCCGCAATGGAGCTCATTCGTAAGCATGAGCCCGATCTTGTCATCGCGGATATCGTGATGCCCCGAATGGACGGAATTCATCTGCTGAAGCAGGCGCGTGAGGAGGGCTGCTCCGCCAAATTCATCATGCTCACCTGCATGAATGAATTCGAATACGCGCAGCAGGCGCTGGAATATGGGGCAAGCAGCTATATTCTGAAGCTGTCGATGGACATCGATAAGCTGCGGGCGTCGCTGAGAAAGGTGTCGGCGGAGCTGATGAGAGACAGCCTGAAGGATCGACTGGTTGGGGAGCTGGAGCAGTATGAGCTGCATAAGTCGAATTCAACGAATCATCCTCAGGTGAATGAGGTGCTTCATTATATGCAGTTGCATTTTGCAGAGGATATTACACTGAAGGGGATGGCAAAGATGGCGGCGATGGAGGAGCATTACTTCAGCGCGCTGTTCAAGAAGAAGACGGGAGAGAACTTCAACCGGCTGCTGCAGAAGATCAGGCTCGAGCATGCGAAGATCCTGTTGAAAGAAACGGATTTCGGGATGAACAAGATTGCGGAGAAGGTCGGCATGGGCTCGGATCATTATTTTATTCGCTTGTTCAAGCGTGAGTATGGGCTGACTCCGGGTGATTATCGGAAGAGGAATGGTGAGTGACTTTCGTAGGAAATGACCTGAGAGTGTGCCAATGAAAGCGTTATAAATTTGAATAAATTAGAAAAAGAATGAAGAAGGTTAAACCTCCTTCATTCTTTCATTAGCATATTGCTACGGGAACAGATCAATCTTTGGTTTGCTGTAGTTCCTAGGATTCTTCCAACTAATCAGCCTAGTGATTCGACATTGGAAAAAAGGCGAATGCTGTTATTTCCAAGATGTTTTGTTCTCTCCTCTGGATCCTTACATTCTTTGGTTCAACTTATATATCACAAGTTGATAAATGAATGATGTTAATTTATTAAAACTGTATCTGAAATAGACCAATTATCTTCAGTTGTTGTTTTTGTAACAGTGTAGGACACTCCTACGTTGAGTGGAGCTCCCCATTGCCATCCAGCTTGTCCTGTTGTTGATGTTGATGATTCAGTCTTATCGAATGTATGTGTAAATTTAACTGCAGCCGTAGATGTATTGCTATTCAATCTATCCACAATAACATATCCTGCGACATACCCACCGGATGTATTATTGTTATCGTAATTGTCAAGGACGTTGAATAATACAGTTCCACCATACCGTTGATCCGCATCTGCCAGCCAAAGTTTCGATGAGGACGGTTGACCATAAGAAATATATTCAAAATCATCTGTGTTCCAATTAATGCTCATGACATCATAACTTGCTGGGTAGGCCTCATCTAAACAATAGGTAGTATAACAGACCCTTTGTTGCTCTGCATAAATCGTATAGTAACCTGCATACTGTCCTTGCTCAATAGAATCAATCCAAGTGTTAACTGAGGTATAAGTCGTCGGCATGCCTAATGGTGAAATTCCGCCAGAATTCTGATTAATTACATTTCCGTTCATATCATAATCAACTGTTGATACGGAAACTGTATTAATACCATGTTCACTCTTAAATGAAATGATCTCGTTTTGAGTTGCCCCATTAGATTTCATAAGTGCGACCTGTTGGTAAACCTCATCCAAAGTTAATTCACTTGGTGAAGCCCATGCCATATTGCTGCCAAATAGGAGTGTGAGTAGACAAACACTTAAAATTACGGAACAATGTTTTTTGATTTTCATAAGGAAAATCCACCCTTCTTTTAGTTAATTTTATTCAATATACATCTATCCTCCTTATTATTTGACATTTTTACAGTTATCTTCTATGGTGGTTATAGTAATATTCTATGTTGAATAGAAAACGAATATTTAATACAACGAATATACTATCATTTGTAAAAAAAAGTTTTAAATAGAATTTAATCCATATATTTGAAATGTGACTAAAGAACTATTTGGTATCTGGATAGTTATAGGCATGGTTTGAAAAGTTGAAATTCCATTGGATTATATTGATTGAATTCTTGAATATAGATTATGAGTAGTTAAAATTATAATATCAAGGAGTTGGTTCTGATGAAATTTAAAAAAAGTGTAACTGTATCAATTTTACTAATTTTGATTGTTTCACTGGTTTCAGTTATTTTAGTTGAACGGAACTATAATGATTCTTCAACAAACAAGGAATCATTATATAGAAACTGGCTAGTTGCAAATGTTGATAATAATTTTAGATTTGAGCTTTCAAGTTATATCAATGAATATAAAACTATACTTGATGAAGCAGAAAACAATGATAAATCAGAAGATAAACAAAATTATCTTGTAGGACGAATTGATGGATTTCTTAGCAGAAATACCTCTCCCATAATTAGTTTATTAACTATGGAGAATTTAGATCAAGAAATTAGTAATGAGGTAATTAATCCAAGTATTGTTCAGCCGTTAACTGATTTTATTTCTGCATCAACAAAGTATATTAAAACATTGAAAGAAGACATTGAAAACAATCAGCTCCATACAGATAAATTAGTCCAACTTAACTCCTTATTTATAAATTTGAGACTGCACGGTTCGGAAATGTTAACAAGCAGTCCGGAGTATACGGAATTTTTAAAAAATATTCAGAAGATAGTGCAAGTAATGAATTCTGAAAGTTGATAGTGTATTTTGCTGGCTGATGTTCATATAATACCCCCCTTAAAAATGTGCAAGGAAACCCATAATTATGATCGTAATCCGCCGCCTTCAATCTTGGTATAGTTAAAGCAGACGAAGGGGGTGCGAACTTGATAGTGACGCAGACGCAGAAAGCGACGCTGGCACATCAAGCGACGCTGAGTCAGAACAGCATGCCCATGCAACTGCAGGGGCATCCAATCATACAGAAAACTTCGCAGTCTCCAGGCAATACATCAGCAAAGCACGCAATGAAGCCGCCAACGCAAACCCAAATGCAAGCGCAGCCGCAATTGAAACGAAAGCCAAAGCGTGGGAGGCTGAACACGGCATGGCAAATGAAGGCACTCTACCTCATGCTGCTGCCCGGCATCATCTGGTTCGTGATTTACCGGTACTTGCCAATGTACGGAGCGCTGCTTGCCTTCAAAAATTACGATCTCGCTTCCGGCATTTTCCAAAGCCCATGGGCCGATCCCTGGTACAAATATTTTCAATTTTTCTTCAAATCTCCTTATTTCAGCCAATTGCTAGAGAATACGCTGCTCATCAGTCTCTATAAGCTCATATTCGGCATGCTCCCGCCCATCCTGATGGCGATTCTGCTCAATGAATGCCGCCTGCAATGGTTCAAGCGCTGGGTGCAGACGCTCAGCTATATGCCGCATTTCTTCTCCTGGGTCATCATCTACGGTATCAGCATCGCCATGCTGTCGGAGAGCAGCGGGATCGTCAACCGGATGCTGCTGAAGCTGACCGGCAACACGATTCCGTTCCTCACATCGAACGAATGGTTCAGGAGCGTGCTGGTCGGAAGCGATATTTGGCAAAATATCGGCTGGGGAGCGATCATCTATCTCGCGGCGATGTCCTCCATTGATCCGACGCTGTACGAGGCCTCCAAAGTAGACGGAGCTTCCCGATTGCGGCAAATCTGGCATATTACGCTGCCGGGCATCCGCCATGTTATTATTTTGCTGCTGATTCTGCGGCTTGGTCATATGATGGATGCGGGCTTCGAGCAAATCTACGTGATGTACAACATTCAGGTCTATCAGGTGGCGGATATTATCGATACCTGGGTGTATCGGACGGGGCTGGAGCAGCTCAATTTCGGGCTGGCGACCGCCGTTGGTTTGTTCAAGTCGCTGATCGGCATGTTCCTCATTCTTACCGCAAATGGAGCCGCGAAGCGCTGGGGAGGGGGAGGCATATGGTGAAGGCGCGGTTTTCGACATTCGATCTCGTGGTGTTTGCGATTCTGCTAGTTGTGGGGCTGCTCACACTGCTGCCGTTTATGTATGTGATCAGCGTGTCTCTGACGCCTTACTCCGAGGTGGTCCGCAATGGCGGCTTCGTGCTTATCCCGCAGCACTTCACGATGGACGCCTATCGCCAGCTGTTCGACCGTCCGGTTATCCCGAGGGCGTTCAGCGTGACGCTGTTTCTCTCCATCGCGGGAACGGCACTGAATCTGATGCTTACGCTGCTTATGGCCTATCCGCTCAGCCGCAAGAAGCTTCCAGGACGCACCTCTCTGCTGTTGTTCGTCGTGTTCACGATGCTGTTCAATGGCGGACTCATCCCAACCTATCTCATTGTGAAAGAAACCTATCTGCTGAACACGATCTGGGCGATGATCATTCCGAGCCTAATCTGGGCTTTCAACATTCTCGTCATGAAAACGTTCCTGGAGGGCTTGCCGGAGGAATTGTTCGAATCGGCCCGCATGGACGGCGCCGGAGAGGGAGTTATGCTGCTTCGGCTTGTGATGCCACTGTCGATTCCGTCTCTGGTGACAATCGGACTCTTCTATCTCGTGGGGCACTGGAATCAGTTCTTCCTCGGCGTGCTGTACATTCAAGACACGAAGCTGTTCCCGCTGCAGCTCGTGGTGCGCAATATTCTCATCTCGGCTTCTTCGGTGGAGTCGAATGTGGATGTGACGCTGCCCACGGCGACGCTTCAGATGGCGGCGGTCGTGACGGCGAGCTTGCCGATCGTGCTCGTCTATCCGTTCTTCCAGAAGCATCTGACGAAGGGCATGCTGCTGGGCTCGATCAAGGGCTGAGCGGCTGCGCAGTATCTAACTTATCCTTGGGGGGACTTGCGAGTCTCCTCTTATGGTTGTCCAACTCATTTTTCTAGTGTTATGATTTGCTTTAATAGATTGGTACGAATCATCCTGATTATCGAAAGAGGCGGGCTTCTTGTTTAGACGAGCAATGGGAATATGCATCCTTATATTATCCGCGCTTCTCGTATTTCCCCTGATTCAACTATGGGATCAGCCTCAATCATCCATGAAGTTACGGGCCGAGAGGGGCGTGATGGACTTGTCTTCGTGGAATTCGGAGCGGGACAAGCGGATTGTACTGGACGGAGAATGGGAGTTTTATTGGGGGGAGCTGCTGTCTCCGACTGACTTTCAAAAGGGCAGTCAGACAATTTCTAAACCGGACTATATACAGGTTCCTGCCGCATGGAATAGCAAAGTCGCAGACGGAGAACCGCTTCAGGCCTATGGCGCCGCCACCTATCGATTGCGAATCGCTCATTTGCCCGCGGATGGCGTCTACGCGCTAAAGACAGCCGGCATTCGCTTTGCGAGCGCCATTTATGTTAACGGCAAGAAGCTGTTGGAGGACGGCCATCCGTCGACGGACAAGCAGGCTTTTAGATCGGGCAACACGCCCCGGATGGGCGCCTTCGCTTCAAACGACAATGAAGTTGAGCTTATTGTGCAGGTTGCGAATTTCGAGTACATCAATGCGGGAATCACCGCGCCGATCGAGTTCGGCGAGCAGGCAGTCATACTGTCCAAGCAACAGCAGCGCACCGCATGGCAATTTATCGTCATTGGTATTCTTGTCAGCCTGGGTCTCATTTATTTGCTTTGCTTTCTTGCAACGATTCATTACGGCAGCAAGGATAATTCGCTGCTGGTTTTTGCAATTTTCGTTTTCCTGTTTGCTTGTTACAATGGTCTGATGGGGGAGCGTCCCTTGGCTGTTCTGTTTGACGGTACTCCATTTGGCGTCATCTACCGAATCAAGGATATCATTTCTTTATTATCCTCTATTTTGCTGACCCTCGTATTCTATCAGCTTCGCAAGAATAAGGTCTCTTTGCGGATTGCGCAGGGGGTTGCCTTTATTCTTGGGGGAGCTTGCTTTCTGGTGGCTTTGCTTCCGATTCCAATGTACATTCCTGTGTATTCGATCGTAATTGTCGTCTATCAATCGCTGATGATCGGACTTATGATTCGAATCGGTCTGATCTATATTCGCGGCAAGGAGCATAACGCAAGGACGCTGCTGCTCTTCACTGCTGTTCTATGCATCAATCTGTATTCGGTGGACGTCATTCTGTATGCCTATTCCCTCCGATCCGGCATCGGCGCGGGACAATTCTTTCTTGTCGTCTTTAATCTATTGTTGATCGCGCTCGTCGTCATGCGCTTCTTCGAGGCTTACCGCACGGTTGAAGCGATGAAGGACCAGCTTCTCCTTGCGGACAAAATAAAGGATGATTTCCTGGTCAATACATCTCATGAATTGCGAACGCCGCTCAATGCAATGATTAATATTGCCGATACGATGGTCCAGGGTGTAAGCGGTCCAGTCAGAGAGGAGGAAGCGAAGAATCTTGCAATCATCGCAGCCAGCGGTAGGAAACTGACCTCCTTGGTTAATGATATATTAGACTATTCGAAAATAAAGCATGGCGATGTGAGCTTGAACAAGACCGGTCTCGATCTTAAAGCAGCAACGGAATCGGTTGTCGTCATGCATCGCTTCTTGTTGCAAGACAAGCCCCTATCCATTCAGAATGCGATAGGGAAGCCATTTCCCGCGGTTTTCGCGGATGCCGGGCGGCTCAATCAAATTCTGCATAATCTGATCGGCAACGCGGTTAAATTTACGGAAAGCGGTTCGGTAAAGATATCTGCCAGAGTGATTCGGAACCATGCGGAGATCTGCGTTGCCGACAGCGGACCTGGAATTGCGCCTGAGCAGCAAGCCCGCATCTTCGCGCCGTTCGAGCAAGCGGATACAACGGCTTGGAAGGGCGGCAGCGGTCTGGGTCTGGGCATAGCGAAGAAGCTGGTGGAGCTCCATGGTGGCTTGATTCATGTTGAATCCGCGGTCGGCGAAGGAGCGTCATTCTACTTTACCCTTCCCTTGTTCGATTCTGCGGAGCCGGGAGCTGATGCCGATAAGACGGAGCTTGCTTTGCCATTCGTCGACAGAGCCCAATCGCTTGTATTTCCTATTCGCGTACAAGGAGCGGACCAAGGCAGCATTCTCATCGTGGATGATGATTCCGCCAACCTTCAGACGATGATGAATCTGATGCAGCTTCAGGGATACGGATATACGGCAGTCAACAGCGCCGAGACGGCATGGGAGGAAATCTCGCGAAATCCTGCGGCGTATTCCCTTGTTATTCTGGATATTATGATGCCGGATATATCCGGTTATGAGTTGCTTGCCCGATTGCGAAGTCGGTTCTCCATGTTTGAATTGCCAATTCTTATGCTGACAGCGAGAAACCGTTTGGAGGATATAAGGTTTTCTTTGGAGAACGGCGCTAATGATATTGTCGGCAAGCCGTTTGAAGCGGAGGAACTGGTTGCGCGGGTGCAAAGTCTGGTTAATTTGCGCGCTTTCGTCAAGCAGGCCAAGCAAGCCGAGATTTCGTTCCTGCGTTCGCAGATCAAGCCGCATTTCCTGTTCAATGCGTTGAACGCAATTGCCGAGATGTGCGTCACCGAGCCGAATCAGGCTGAACGGCTTATTCTGGAGCTGTCCCGCTACTTGCGGAAGAGCTTCGACTTCAAAGCGCTGAATTCTTATACAACGCTGGCCGGCGAGCTTGAGCTTGTTGAAGCGTATGTGTGCATCGAGCTGTCGAGATTTGGTTCGCGATTGCAAATGGAATATGAAATAGAGGCAGACGAGATGATTCGCATTCCTTCTCTTATTCTGCAGCCGCTCGTGGAAAATGCGATCAGACATGGCGTGATGGCCGGTACGAGAAGCGGCAGGGTGAAGCTTACTGTTCGCGTGCAAGCGGTAAACGGCGATCTCTACTGCGCCATTGAAGATGATGGCTGCGGCATACCCGAGGAAAAGCTGCAGGTTATCCTGAAGGAGGAGACGGACAGCAAAGGCGTGGGGCTGTGGAATATCCGCAAGCAATTGAAACTGCTGTATGGAGAGGATATTCATATTGAAAGCGCGGCGGGACGAGGCACGAAGGTCTGGTTTCAACTCCCGCTGAAGGAGGAGGAACGATAGATGCTTAAAGCGATTATCGTCGATGACGAGGATTGGGCAATTAAGCGGCTGAGCCGCTTGTTGTCGAAAACCTCATGGATCGAAATCTGCGGAGTCTTCCAGCAGCCGCAGGAAGCCTATGACTATGCGCGGGAGAATGGGGTGGATGCGGCTTTTCTTGATATTACGATGCCTCAGCTTAGCGGCATGCGGCTTTCCGCTATGCTGCATGAATTGAATGATGCCATGAGCATTGTTTTCGTAACGGGATACGGGGAATATGCGGTTCAGGCGTTTGACAGGAATGCACTGGATTATCTGATGAAGCCGGTTGAAGAAGCGCGGTTGGAACAAACCTTGTTGAAAATTCGGAAGAACCATCGGATGACGGAGGGAACTGCGGATATATCCCTCTTCCTGTTCAATGGCCTTCGAATTTGCTCAGGCGGCTTAAACCGGGTTCCGCTAAAATTGCGCGGACAGAAGACTGAGGAGCTATTAGCCTTTCTGGTATGCAAACAGGCGGTAAGCCGTGACGAAATCATCGAAACGCTATGGCCGACACTGACCTATGAGAAAGCGCTGCGTAACCTGAACAGCAGCTTGTACTATATTCGAAAAGCGCTCGGAATCAGCAAAGCGGATTCCTTTATTTATACCGACCGCAATGAATTTCGCATGGAGCAAAGCCGATTTTATTGCGACTTGTATGCGTTTGAAAAGCTGAACAAACAAGCGGAAGCGGATGAACTTACCGAGACGGGGTTAATCGAGCAGATGGCAGAGCTGTACGGCGGGCCGCTTCTTTATGGAAGGGATTATCTCTGGGCAATGGAGCTGGCGCGGCATTATGAGCAAGCTTATCTGCGTGTATTGGAAAGGGCGGCGCACAATAGTCTGACCGAAGCGAAGCATGATGCGGCCTTGCTTTATTTTTACAAAATGATTGAAATGGATAAGCTCCGGGAGGATGTGTATGAGGAAATCATTCGGCTCTGCCTTTGTCAGGGAAGGAGAACGGAGGCGATCCGCTGCTACCAGCAATTGCGGGAGGCGCTGTCGAGCGAGCTCGGCTTTGCTCCTGCTCCCGAAGTTACCCGCTTAATGTCCCCATTAATAGATTGATCATAACCCTAGTCCGCGTTTATTTTCTGTTTATCGCAGCCTTGTACAATGGATTGGAAACCGACAAATTTTGACGTTTTTTTCGGTTGCCCAAACAGTGAAAGGATGACAGCGATGCGGAAGTGGATGGCGATAATAACGATAATGACGATTTTTGCGATGTCTCTCTCGGGGGGCGTTGACGTCTACGCAGGCGCGGGTGGAGGGCAGATTCTAACAAAGCCGGGTTGGGATCTGTATACGCCGTATGGCATTGCCTCAGACGGAGAAAAAATCTATGTGGCAGACTGGAGCAATCATAGAATACAGATTTTCAATGCGGATGAGACCGTGGCAATGACGCTTGGGGAGAAGGGAGTGCCTGGAGACGATAACGATCATCTCAAAAATCCGATAGGCGTCGTGGTTGATTCATCGACAGGGCAAATCTATGTGTTGGATTTCAACAATAATCGGATCCAGGCGTTTGACAGTGAGGGGATTTATCAGCGTACGATTACGCTTCCGTCGCAGCCATTTTCAACGCGCGAAGCTATAACCATGGACCACAATGGGCATTTGTTCGTCTCGGATCAGAACGAAAACAATGTCTATCAAATTGATCTCGATACGGCTGCGGTTACCATGATCATTCATACGAGCGACAGACCGATGGGACTTGCGACAGACTCCTCGGGACGTCTGTACGTTTCTCAATATTGGAATAGCGCGGTATTCGTGTACAAGAAGAATGGTTCGGGTACTTATGTACAGGAGAAGACGATAGGCGAGCTTCATGTGTCAGGAACGGATAACAGTCACTTCAATAAACCATTCGGTCTGTACGTAGATAGCAGCGACCGTTTGTACGTGGTCGATTCGGGTAATCAGCGCGTGCAGGTTTTTAATAACGACGGCAGCTATGCGATGACGCTTCAGCATTCGGGTACAAGCTCTCTGCATCATGTTGCGTCAGACAATGATGGCAATATCTATGTGACGGATACCGACAAAAACAATATATTGAAATTTGATTCGCAAGGGAGCTTTGTCAGTGTTTTAGGACAGAATGTCGCGCCGGTTTTCATTGGCGATGATACTTTTCTGATGATGTCGCAAGGCGATGGAGCGAAGGACATCTCTAGCCTGCTCCATATCAGCGATCCCGATACGGGACAGACCTTGACTTGGACGCTTGATCAGGCGCCTAGCCATGGCACGGTCGATATTGCCGGAGCGACGGCGGCAAGCGGCGGCACGGATATTACGCCGGGGGGCACGATTACGTATTCGCCGGACACAGGATATTTCGGCAATGATAACCTTTCCATTAAGGTGGATGATGGAAATGGCGGCACGGCAACCCAGTATGTGACTTTATTAGTCTTGCCGCCGGCGACAGATGCTCCGACCGCCAATCCGCCTAGCGGAAGCGAGGTTGCTAACCATAGCGAAATTGTCTTTTCCAGCATAACGCCGGGAGCGGTATTCTATTACACCAAGGACGGCAGCGAGCCGACATTGAGCAGTTCGAAAGGCTCAAGTGTGATGATTACTGGAGAGCCCGATAGTGTGGTGACCGTGAAGGTGCTGGCTATTGCGGACAATATGCTGCAAAGCGAGACGGTCTCCTTCACGTATACGATAAAGGAGAAGGGGACAATCGCGGCAATCGGCGATCAGGTTCTTGCGCCGTTGATTTTGGGGTACAGCGTTCCATCGTCCAAGTCGGTGGAAATTATCAATAACGGCACGCTTGAGCTTGCGAACCTGGAGGTTTCCCTGAGCGGACAAGATGCGGAAGCTTTCAATCTTGGTTCTCCTGAAAAGTCGGAGCTGAGCTCGGGACAATCCACTTCTGTTGCGATTTCATCGAAGCAGGGGCTGGAAGCGGGCACCTTCACGGCGACGGTTACGGTTTCCGCTGATGATATGACGGATGTGTCGTTCACAGTCACGCAGGTTGTTGCTTTGCCGAATGCGCCTGCGAGTCCGCAATTGTCTGCGGCAGGGGGAGACCGGAAGGCTAATCTGACCTGGAGCACGGTGACGGATGCGGTTTATTACAACGTTTATATGTCGACATTCAGCGGAGCGTATGATGCTGAGCCGCTTGCGACGGTGACAGACGCCGTTTACGACGTGCAAGGGCTTACGAATGGAACCACTTATTATTTTGTCGTCAAAGCAGGCAATGACGGCGGAGAGAGCGCGGCATCGAATGAAGCAAGCGTTATGCCTGCGGCGTCCTCAGAAGGAGGGGACAACCATCAGGACAGCGGAGACACCTCCTCTTCGAGTCCCGAATCTGGGGTCGAGGTACTGATCAACGGCCGTTCGGAACAAGTGGGAACGGCTGTTACGGAAGTGTTGGACGGCAGGAAGGTGACGACTGTCCGGGCAGATGAAGACAAGCTTCGGACGAAGCTTGATACAGAGGGCGACGGAGCGATTATTACGATTCCGATCCTGACAGACAGCGACGCTTTCGTGGGAGAGCTGACTGGCCAGTTCGTCAAAGCGATGGAAGAGCGTCAAGCCGTTCTCGAAATTCGCATGGATCAAGCTACCTATCGGCTGCCTGCCGTTCAGATCAATATGGACGAGCTTGCAGAGCGTTTTGGAGAAAATATGTCGCTGAAGGATATTACAGTTCGTGTTGAAATTGCCAAGCCTTCAGGGAACGAGATGCAGACGGTGGAACAAGCTGCGGAGAAAATTGGATTTTCGCTGGCGGTACCGCCGCTCGATTTCAAGGTTAGTGCCGTTTATGGCGACAGCACGCAGGAAGTGACCACATTCAATGCCTATGTGGAACGCGCAATCGCATTGCCGGATGATGTTGATCCGAGCAAGATTACTACAGGCGTTGTGATTGAGCCGGACGGAACTGTCCGCCATGTGCCGACCAAGATAGTTAAAGACGATGGGAAATATTTTGCGGTCATCAACAGTCTGACCAACAGTACTTATTCGGTCGTATGGCATCCCTTGGCCTTTAGCGATATGTCGAACCATTGGGCGAGGGACGTTGTTAATGACATGGGATCGCGGATGGTCATTGACGGCAATGGAGATGGGCTTTTTAGTCCCGATCGCGAGATCACCCGCGCCGAATTTGCGGCGATTATCGTTCGCGGACTGGGAATTAAGCTTGAGAACGGAGCGACTCCCTTCTCGGATGTGACGGAATCAGCATGGTACAGCAGTGCGATTCACACCGCATATGCTTATCATTTGATTAGTGGATTCGAGGATGGAAGCTTCCGGCCGAATGATAAGATTACGCGAGAAGAAGCCATGGTCATTATCGCGAAAGCGATGAAGATTACCAAGTTGAACGAGCAATTATCTGTTCAATTGGCCGAATCGATTCTTAGCTCGTACAGGGATGCGTCAGAGGTATCCGATTGGGCGCAGAGCAGCATTGCCGACTGTTTGCAAGCAGGCGTCGTGTCAGGAAGAAGCGACATGGAGCTGGCAGCGAAGGCGGATATGACAAGAGCGGAAGTGGCTGCGATTGTTGAGCGACTGCTTCAAAAGTCGGATTTGATTTAAAGAAAACAAATCTGATTTAATAAACGGGGCAATCCTTCTGGCAGCGGCGGCTGTTTGCGAAGGATTGCTCCTTTTTTTGTCAACCACATATCGTACGATGAGCAACTCAAACACAAAAGAGGATTCGCCAGCCCGCTCGCATCAAAAAATAGAGCTGGTTACCAGCACTAACGGCGCTCACCGTTTGGCTTACGCAACAGAGTTTTGCTTCGCTTCTCATACCCCTTAAAATTGTGCAAGGAAACCCATAATTATGATCGTAAACCGCTCCCTTCGTTCTTGGTATAGTTAAGGCAGACGAAAACGAGGGGTGAAGCTATGGGGAAGAGAATCGGTGAAGCTATGGGGAAGAGAAATGGCGAAGCGATGGAGAAGAGAAGTCGGGCAAAAGGCTGGACGTCTCTGCTGCTCATCACGGTGATGGCAGCAGCGCTCGCGGCATGCTCGAACGGAAATTCGGGGACGAACAATGGAGGAAGCTCGACTCAGCCGGCTGCGACGAACCAGCCGGGGGATGGGACCGCGACCGCCGCGCCTGTTGAGACACAGGCTCCGAAGCCGGTTGACGTGGAGGTGTTCAAGGTTGGCTCAGGAGCGACGCTGCCCGAGGATGATTTCGTCAAGGACGAAATTCGGAAAGCGACGAATGTGAACATGAACTTAAGCCTCCCAGCGAATAAGGACGATATGAAAAATCAGCTCAACACGCGTGTCGCGGCGGCTAACTTCCCTGACGTGATGGAGCTGCCGGACAAGAGCATGTTCGAGCAATACGCGGACAGCAATCTGCTGCTTGATCTGACGCCGTATCTGGATCAACTGTCGAATGCAATCGCGTTTGTCGGGGAGAACAACGTGAAGAAGGGGACGATCGACGGCAAGTTGTACGCCATTGTGAAGGAGCCGAATCCGACGGCGTCCAACTTCTGGGTTCGCAAGGATTGGCTCGATCATCTGAAGCTAGAGGTGCCGACGACGGCCGAGCAATTGCTGCAAACGGCGATCGCGTTCCGCGAGGATGATCCCGACGGGAACGGGCAGAAGGATACGTACGGCGTATCCGGCATTGGCGGCGCGGGTGTAGTCGGCAACTTCCAGGGCATCTTCTCCGCCTTCGGATCGACGGGGGCTTGGAACACCTTCTCCATCGAAAATAATGAGTTGATCGACGGTCTCTATGATCCTCGCACGAAGGACGCCCTGACTTTCGTGAAGAAGTTCTTCGATGAGGGCGTCGTCGATCCCGACTTGCTGGTGAACAAGAATTACGATCGCCTTTATCAGGGCTTCTCGGGCATCGTCTTCACGGACTGGTCGCAGATGGCGAAGGATGACAAGATCGCGGCGATGAAGGCGGCGAACCCGAATGCGGAATGGGTGCAGCTTGGCGCGCTGAAGGGGCCAGGCGGCACGGGGTTCGCCGGAAATAATGATATTGGACGCACGAGCGGCTATGTGACCTTGCCGAAGGCGCTGGAGAAAAATCCCGAGAAGCTGGAGGCCGTGCTGAAGCTGATTAATTATATCGGCTCGGACGAAGGCTTGCGCTTGGTGCAATTCGGGATCGAGGGCAGACATTACAATATGGAGGGCGACAAGGTCGTCGCGACGGAGCTGATGGGCAAGGAAGCCGGTTATGTATGGCCTTATCAGATTATTGGAAGGCCGGAGCTGACCTACCTCAAAGTGAAATTCGCGAAGCAGAGTGCGGAGATCGACACCGGCATCAACCAGCCGCGCATTGAGATTTACAACTCATTCATCTCCATACCGGAGGGCTTCAGCGGCGTGGATGCTGACAAATTTGCGCAGGAGGAGATCACCAAGTTTGTCTACGGCAAGCGACCTCTGAGCGAATACGACGCTTTCCTGAAGACGCTCGACGGAACGTTCAACAATCATATGCTAGTCGAAGCAGCGCAGACGCAGCTGAAGGAGCTGGGATATTTAAAGTAAGGATATAGAATATACAAGGCGGAATATGCGTAAGCTCGGCAGTATGTGAGCCGTAAAGGGGGGATGATTGAGAAAGGATTATGGAACGAATGGCACGTAAGGCATGAATGGCAGTCCTATCACAGTAAGCGGAACTTATTCGGAACAACATATCGATGCAATGGACGCGTACAGGACACTCTACCAATCGGAGACGAGTGAACCCTTCGTACGCGTCTTTTTGCTGATTCGGAAACAAGAATAAGCTCTCGCAAGCATCATACTAGCGCATAACAGCTGAGCTTCTCTACTAATTGATGCAAATTCGTAATTAACGCAAAAAGTTTATCTTCCTCTCAAAAGGGAATCCTATAAGCTAATAGAAGGGTGCGATTTTTATGAAAAGAAGTTTGAAAGCGCTATCAAATATGTCGCTGAGCATGCTGCTGAGCGCATGTCTGCTGCTTGGTCTTATGCTCTTGCCAAGCAGCCTTCCGTATATGCCGAAACCCGTGAAAGCCGGGATGCCCGTGGCGCATGCCGACGGAGCGGGAGAGGCCGAAATCGTGCTCGGTGATTTCGAAAGCTCGAACGAAACCTGGGATTTCTTGATCGGAAGCGGCGGATCGCTGGGGAACGGGGAGTTCACGAGAGCAGCCGGGGGCGCGCAGTCGGGCAATCAATCCGGGGAGCTTCAGCTTAATTTCGGCACGGGCTCTTGGTATCGCAACAGCTATGCAACGCTCGAGAAGTATTTGTTCAAACGGATTCTTCCCGTCGACGCGAATGCGCTCACCTTCTGGGTGAAGACGGAGGATGTCGCCAAGTTCGATCTTGTGCTGCTCGATAATTCGAATCAGAATCATCAGCAGACCATCCAGCTTGCAGCCTCCCCTGACTGGCAGCAAGTAACGGTGAATTCCTTCACAACCGGAATCAATTATACGAAGTGGGGCGGCAGCAATGACGGGGTATGGCATGGCCCGCTGAAGAAAATTACGATCAAGCTGACGGGCGTTTCGATGAAAACAAGCAATAAAATCGGAACGATTCGCTTTGACAATCTGCGCGCGCTTGTGACTCCGGCCGATCTGGAGGTATCCCAGCAGCAGGTAGGCAATGTGTTCACCGGAAGTCGAACCGCCCTGATCAATGTGCTTACCCGTGGCGATGCCGTTCATTGGAGTGCGGTGAACGCTTGGGGCGATATTGCTGCCGAGGGCGACACGGCGGTAACCGGGGGCTCGCGCCAGCTTGCGGTCACGGTGCCCGAGGACGGCTATTACAAGCTGCATCTTACGGCAACGCTGAGCGGGGCTGCCATCAAGTCGCTCGACACGACCTTCGCCGTGCTGCCTGATTTCGACGCCAGTGCGGCGGGAGATTCGCCGTTTGGCATTCAGACGCATTTCGGCATAAATTGGAACAAGGAGATGATACCGCTTCTGAATGAAGCGGGTGTAAGCAATGTGCGGGATTCCTTCTATTGGTCCGAAGTGGAGCTGAATCGAGGGCAATACACCTTCACGCCAAAGACGTCTTTGCCGATGCAGGCTCTGAAGGAGTTTGGCTTGAATCCATTCCTCGTGTTCGCCTTCAGCAACCAATATTATGACAGCGGCCAGATGCCTTACACGGAGGCGGCGCATCTTGCCTATGGCAACTACGTGAAGGCGATGCTGCAGAAATTCCCCTCGCAGCTTCATGAGGGAGAGATTTGGAACGAATTCAATCTGCCTTATTTCGGCGGATCAGGTCCCGCGGCATCGAGGTCCGATGTTTACTACGATCTTCTGAAGAAGGGGTATGAAGCAATCAAGTCTGTTGATTCGAGATTCGAGGTTGTCGGGGGCGCAACCGCTGGCGTTCCGCTCGACTGGCTCGAGGAGCTGTTCCAGCTCGGCGGCTTGGACTATATGGACAGCTTGTCTGTCCACCCGTACCGGTACCCGGACACGCCGGAAGGATTAGTGCCGCAATTGAACGATTTGAAGAACTTGATCGATACGTACAGTGGCGGCAAGGAGATTCCCGTCCGCTTCTCCGAAATCGGCTGGCCGACGCACGACAATCCGACGGGCGTGGACGAGATGACGCAGGCGGCTTATTTGATCAGAACCTACGTGCTTGGCATCTCCGCGGGCGTGGAGCAGATCTATTGGTACAATCTGATGAATTCGGGAACCGACAAGCTGTCCAACGAAGATAATTTCGGCATTATTCATAATACGGGAGATACGCTCGGGGCCTATACGCCGAAGCCCGGTTTTGTCGCTTTGTCCATGACGACCAGGGAGCTTGCAGGCGCGGAGCCTGCGGCGCAAAGCGTGCAAGACGGCGTCTACGACTACAGCTTCACGAAGAACGGGGAGCCTCTGCATGTGCTGTGGTCGCTGCAGAAGAGGAATGTCACGTTGTCGAGCGACATGCCTCTGACAGTGACGGACATGATGGGACGCTCGACCACGTATACGCCATGGAACGGCAAAATCTATCTGACCTTGACGGGGGAGCCGCTTTTCGTGCAAGGCGGCATCCATGTCATTACAAACAGCAGTCCATTCTCGCTTTCGGACGCATCCGTGCTGACCCGCGATCCCATTCGTCTAACGCTTCAGGCAGGCAGTCTGGAGGAGGAGGTTTCCGCCGTGACAAGCTTCCAGGGCGAGACGCAATCCGCGAACATTACGTCGGCGGGTTCCTACGAGTCCGTATTCGCGGCGAAAGCGCAGCCGGGAGAGTGGCAGGCGAATACGCTGTTAAGCGTGAACGGAGAGGTTGTCGGAAGCTTGACGGCCAAGGTCACGGTGCTCGACTCCGAGAACGTGTCGTCGAAGCATGTGCTGCGCGGCGGCGAGGATATGATTGCCATCACGGTTAAGAACGAGAGGGAGCTTGCGCGCACGCTGACCCATATGGATTGGGAGATTGGCTCGGCATCCGGCTCCACTGATTATGACGACAGCATCGAGGGCGGAGGAGAGATCGAGATCGACTACTCGCTTGCTGATGTTCCACAGGATACGCTGCTGCCCTATCAATTCACGCTGCAGATGGAGGATGGAGCCGTCCTGACGACAAGCGGAACAGTGAAGCATGTGCCGGCTGCGACAAGAGTGCAGCTGCCCTATCGTACCTTGGATACGATGTCGGATACCGAAGGCCTCTCGGGCATCGATCTGGTGACGGATGTGCATTCGCGCATAACCGATCAAGGCGATGCCGACGATTTCAGCGGCAAGCTGTGGGTCGCCTACGACAATGAGCAATTCTACCTCTATGCGCGCGTGCATGACGATCTCTACTCGCAGCCGAATCAAGGCGACCGGATCTGGGCGGGCGACAGCATTCAATTCGCCGTCTCCGAGGGCATGCCGGGAGAGGAAGCCGAGTGGTATGAATACGGGATGTCGCAGACGAGTCAAGGCACGGAGCTGTACAGATGGCTCGCTCCGCAGGGACATTTGACGGGACCGGTAACGAATGGGGATGTGTCCCTCTCCATCGTCAGAGACGAGGAGAACAAGGATACGCTCTATCAACTCGCGCTGCCATGGGAGGAGCTCGGTCCGATTGTTCCGGAAGACGGATTGCTCAGTCTCTCCATTGTCGTGAACGAGAACGACACCGGTCTGCGCAGAGGCTATGTGGAATGGGGAAGCGGGGTCGGATCGAGCAAGCAGGCTTCCTTGTTCAAGCCGATGGAGCTGCAGGCACCGGACCTGGAGATGCCGCTAATCAGCATTGCCGGTGTGGAGGACGGAGGAGACTATACGGATCAGGCGATGCCAGTCGTTGAGGTAACGGATTCGGGGAGCGGTCTTAAGCGAAGCTCCGTGTCCCTGAATGACAGGGACTGGGCGGGCGATTCTTCGATTGTTGACAAGGGAGCCTATCATTTAAACGTTCAGGCAGAGGATTACGCCGGCAATGCGGCCGCCGCCGCTGCCGCATTCCGTATCTATGGAAGCACGGCTCTTCAGATCACGGAGCCGAAGCTGAAGCTTAAGCAAGGAAAAATTGCATTTCATGCAAGGCTGACGGACAGCGCGGGCGCGGGAATAGAAGGAGAGTCGATTTCCTTCTACTTCTCGAGCATGGAGCTGGGCAGTGCGATGACGGATGCGAACGGGGACGCAACCTTATTGTTTCCGATTTTGGAGGCAGACCATTTAAGCGGCTTTCAATTGCCCGTAAACTGGAAAGCGGTGTTTGAACAGAATGACGAGTCGTATTTACGGGGCAGCGAGGATACGATTATGGTGAAGATTCCCGGTTTGTGAGGCAAATACGAAGTCAGCAGAAAATGATGGATTAGAGGGATACAATATCGAAACAGCGACAATGCAGGATAAGAAATAAAGTCCTGAATTGTCGCTGTTTTATTGAACGAATGTTTTTCGTTAGTTTAACGGGCTTTCTCCTGAATCATCGAACTTGCAGAAGCTGTTGTATTCTTCGTCTCGCCATGTCCAGCTCCGAACAAGTTTAATACGACTACCCCAATAACAATCAAAGCAATTCCAACGATGCTACCTGTGTTTATCTTCTCTTTCCAAATCAACACAGAAATAAGCGCTGTTGCTACTGCCCCTACACCTGACCAAATGGCATAAGTCATGTTTAAGGGAAGAGTCTTGAGTGCGAGCGATACAAAAAAGAACGAGCAACAAAACGCGACAATCGTGAAGAGAGTTGGATACAGTTTAGTAAACCCCTGAGATGCTTTAAGCATCGATGTACCGATTAACTCTCCAGCGATAGAGATTGCCAAGAATAAATACGCCATTATTTTACCTCCTGTATACTTGCTTTTTGAACAACCTCTTTTAATTCTTCGATGACCTTTTGTCTTAATTCTGCTCTGGGAGGAGCCAGCCCGAACATATCAGCAAACCAAAGACCATCTACTGCTAATCGAACAAGCGTAGCACGAACGGGGTCTAGTTCATCATTTTCAATTTTCTCCTGAATCTCGGAGTAAGAGTACTGCAGTTGTTGCAGCATTTCGGGATTCGTAAAGTGAGCAGCTGATATCGCCGTATATAGATCATTCACGCGGCTTTCTCCGAGTAACGAGGTTTCGATATAAGATCTCGTCCACTTGCCAGTTGTATTTGGATCGTTAATTGCCCTCTTATTAAACGCTTCGACATAGTTATTGGACAACTGCTCGATTGCCCCTAGTACCAAAGCATCCTTATTGGGAAAATGGTACAGCAATCCTCCTTTACTGATGCCTGCCTTTTGGGCAACTGCCTCAAGTGTTAACTTTTCAACACCTTCTTCATTTACAATTTGCGAAACCGTTTTAAGGATGAGGTCTCTCTTCAGATCTTTTTTAGTTGGCTTCATAAATTTTATCACCCATGTTTATTGTACCGTCCAGACGGTTTTATTTCAAGGTAGTAAAGTTTTCTTTACCAAGCATAACTTCCGTTAGCTTAAAGAAATATTTCTCAAATGGCAGATCCCAAATGGATGTTGAACCAAATTTGCCCGTTTTCTGTGAAATTGTTAATCTTCCTTGGGTACGGAGCTGTGTTATAATTGATCGCAGGATCATGAGTGGGTCTAACACATACCTATAACTTCTGGGAGGTACTATGCTTAGAACAAACCTTGAAAATCGAAATAGCAGAATCATGCTTGCATGCCTTATGGCCGTCATGCTGCTATGCGTCTCGCCTTTGACCGCATTTGCGGCAACCGCTTCGAAAGCGAGCGTTGCGAGTGACGTGTCCATAACGCTGAATGGAGAGCAGCTCAATCTCGGCGAGCCTGTGCTCATTAAGAATGAACGAATGTTCCTGCCCGTTGCTCCCGTTGCCAAGATGTTTGGCGCGGCGGTAAGCTGGGATAAGGTGAATCAGGAAGCAACAATCAAAACAACTTTTGGTGATAAAATTGTGTTAGGAATCGAGGTGCCTACCGTCTACTTCAACGACGGGCGTTATATTCTGGAGGATGCGCCGTTCATTGAGAACGAGCGGACCTATGTGCCGCTTCGCCAGGTCGCGGAATTATTGCGAGCGAGCGTGAAGTGGAACAACGAGGAGCGGATCGCGGAGTTGACGACTGCGGCAGCAGCGAAAGCTGAATCCGCGGAAGCGGAAGCCGCCGTGAAGGAAAACGGAGGGGATGCGGGCATCGTGTTGGCTTCTGTCGCGGCCCAGGACGCTGGGGATCAGGCGGACGCTGCGGCAAGCGAAGAAGCTGCGCCGGCGGACGTTGAGACCGAAGCGTTCAAGCCTTCCATTCTGGAGCATCCAGCCGCTCCTTTCACGGATGCGGAAATGCAATTATTGGCCAAGATTGTACAGGTGGAAGCGGGCTATGAGCCTTATGAAGGACAGCTTGCTGTGGCGAACGTCATTCTGAATCGCGTGAAAAGCAAGAGTTTTCCTAACTCCATCCATGATGTCATCTACTCGGGCAAGCAATTCCCGCCGGCTCATAACGGCCTGCTCGACAAGAGCGTTCCGAACAAGAGCGTGCTGCGTGCGGCCAAGGACGCGTTGAACGGCAAGAACAACGTCGCGAATGCGGTATACTTCTACAATCCGAAGGTGACGGGCGGTTCGTTCTGGAACAGCCTTGACAGGATTGCCGACATCGGACATCATCGGTTTGCGGCGTAAAGCTGTCTATACCATGAACATAACCAAATATTTGCGTAGTAAAACATATCGATCGAACAAACCGATTGAAAAAGCCGTCAATGAGTTGACGGCTTTTTCACCATAATAGCATTTATAAAATGCCGGTGTGGAGTTGTTTACTTTCCTGGTCGACTCGACCAGGAGCGGACGACGGAGATTCTCCACTCCGCGCACTTCAAGCTCTGCAAGTCGATTATTCGACTTGCGGCCCCGTGTCCGCGCATTTCAAGCGCTGCAAGTCGATTATATCGACTTGCAGCCCCGTGTCCGCGCACTTCAAGCTCTGCAAGTCGATTATTCGACTTGCGGCCCCGTTTTCGCGCACTTCAAGCTCTGCAAGTCGATTATATCGACTTGCGGCCCCGTTTTCGCGCACTTCAAGCTCTGCAAGTCGATTATATCGACTTGCGGCCCCGTGTCTGCGCATTTCAAGCGCTGCAAGTCGATTATATCGACTTGCGGCCCCGTGTCCGCGCATTTCAAGCGCTACAAGTCGATTATATCGACTTGTAGCCCCCTCCCCAGTCACTTTACGCTCTCCAAGGTTCAGAAGTATATCTGAAATTGTGCGTGAAAAAAGGCCATCTTCGGATGGCCTTCCATTTTAGTTGCACTTTCTTGTATGAGGAAACGCATCTAATTTGACGATACAATAATTCGATACAACCCCTGAACAGGAATTTCTCCAGTATAATTTAAAGAATTAATCGATAAATCCACTTGTACTGGAATAACTCCAGCTTATTCGCCAAATTCCCGTTAGTTGATGCCAAATGTGAAAATAAGAGGGAGGTATTCCAGCTTATTAAGAGATGCAAGCGGAAATGAGTAAATATGCTGGAGAAATTCCATTATAAGACTGCTATTGCCCCGCCTACTTCCCCCCCCTCGGTCACCTTCACTAATTCGCTTCCTCTTTACCGACATCTCCACCAATTTTCTCTTCTGGATTCCCCCCAGCGATCCTCCCCGCCGATCCAGTCGTTTCGTCCCCCCTGCTTCATTGTTTGCTCCATCCCGTTTGCTCCCAAGCCTCTTATACAATAGAGCTACGAGACTGGAGGAGATGAAAGCATGCGTAAAAATCGAATTGGAGCTTATTTGTTCAGCTTTCCGAGTTTTTTTCTAACGATGGCGCTCGGCATATATCCCATCATCTGGGCGCTTCGATATATGTTCTACGATTATCAGGGCTTTGGCACGCCGAGATTCATCGGCCTTGACAATTTTGCCAGAGTCGCGAGGGACACCGAGTTCTGGCAGTCGGTCGTGAACACGTTCGTGTATGCGGGAGGCAAGCTGATCATCACGCTGCCATTATCGCTGATTCTGGCGGTCATTCTGAACCGCAAGCTGCGCGGCAGACATTTGTTCAGGGCGATTTTCTTTCTGCCAACTATTTTTAGCGCGTCGGTTATGTCCATTGTGTTCTATATTATCTTCAACTCTTATAACGGGATCATCAATCAATACCTGATGAAGCTGGGCCTCGTCTCCGGTCCGATTGACTGGCTGGGAGCGGCCTATGCGATGGTAACCATTATTATTATTGCGGTCTGGGGAGCTGTGGGCAATTATATGCTGCTCTTCCTCGCCGGTCTGCAGAGCATTCCGGAGGATATCTACGAAGCGGCTTCGCTGGATGGCGTAAATCCCGTGCAGCGATTATGGTACATTACGGTGCCGATGCTGGGGCCGGTGCTGCAGATGATTATCATGCTGGCGATTACGACCTCGCTCAAGGGCTACGAGAGCATCATGGTGTTGACGGAGGGCGGGCCGTTCGGCAAGACGGAGGTTATGTACCTGTATCTCTACAAGCTGTTCTTCCCGCTGACGACAACGGGCAGCTCCGTTCAGAATATCGGATACGGCAGCGCGATCGGCTTCACGACCGCAGTCATTGTCGGAATGATTACCTGGCTCTACTTCTGGATGTCGAGAAAATTGAACAACGTGTATTAAGGGGGATGAACCATGTCATTTCGTAAAATGCTAGTAAGAACGCCGGTCTGGATACTGCTGCTGGTTACGGCGGGGTTGATGCTCTTTCCAATTGTTATGGCTATGCTGGGGTCCTTAAAGTCGAATTTGGAGCTGACGACGGGAGCGACTCTGCTTCCGCTCAAGTGGCAATTTCATAATTATGTGCAAGCCTGGAACCAGGCCGATTTCTCCAGCTTCACGTTCAACAGCATGTATGTGGCCGTTTTCGTGACGATCGGCACCTTGCTCGTAGCGTCCATGGCCGCTTATGCGGTAGATCGCGCAGCGTTCAGAGGGAAAAAGCTGTTCATCTTTCTGCAGTCGTTTACACTGTTCATTTCCATTGGCGCGGTCGTGCTGCGTCCGCAATTCGATCTCATGGTATCCATCGGTTTGCAGAAATCATTATGGGGTGTCATAATCATTCTCATCAGCGCGCATGCCACCGCTTTTTTCATGGTAATCGGTTTTTTCCGCGGCATCCCGAAGGATCTCGACGAAGCGGCGCTAATCGACGGCTGTAATTTCTATTCGATCTTCTGGAGAATTATTTTGCCGCTGCTAAGACCGGCGCTTGCGGTTGTCGCGCTGTTCACCTTCCGTGGCGCGTGGAATGAATATATTCTGCCGCTGGTGTTCTCCTTGACGCGGCCGGATCTGCAGACGCTTCCGGTTGGCTTGGCGAGCCTTAGATACGGCGCCGGAGCGGCCGTGGAGAATCAATTGATGCTGGCGGGAGCCTGTATTTCCATTCTGCCCTTGCTGCTCGTCTACCTGTTCGCCAACCGTTCCTTCATGCAGGTTACAGTCGGCTCCGTCAAAGGCTGAAAAAATCCCACCTATCGAGGCGATGGACCTATGAAGCGTTTTTTTAGAACAATGTCTCTCAAAAGAAGATTATGGGTCTCCTTTGTTTTATTGACCGTTATTTGCATCTCTGTCACGGGAACTTATGTTTCCGTGTTTTTTTCTCGTGAAATGAAAACGCAAGCCTCGACGACAAGCCAGAATACGCTCAACAAAACGGCGCAGGTGTTCGACGAACGCTTGCGAAATATCGTGGTGTCCATCTCGACGCTCATGATGGGTGAGCCCTTCCAGCATATGCTGGAGGATGTTCAAAGCGGCAACAGGGATAATTACTATAATAGACTGTCCCAGTTGCAGACGCCGTTTGCCCAAATGATGCTGGCGGAGCAATCGATTGATTCCGTGCTGGTGCATACGCCTATCGGCGAGTTCTATCCGACGGAAAATCGGCGAAGCAAGGGCTCGAGCTTCGAAGACACCGTTATTCAAAATGAGATTGAGAACGCAAGCAAGGCTTGGAGCACGTTATGGGTAAGAGGGCATGAGGACGAGCTGTTCAGCAGGAGAACGCCGGTTATCTCCTTGATTATGAAGCCGCTGTTCGATATTCAGCTGCCGGGCGTGTATGTGGTTGTCAATATCCGGGAAGACCGCTTGGAGGAGCTGATTCAGGCGCATCTGCAGGAGGGCAGTCTGAAGCAGCTTGTCGTCGACCGCAATAATGAAGGTGTGTTCTCGAGCATGTCGGCCAAACTGGAGAAAGAACTGCTCTACGAGAGAATTGACGGCAGCGATCGAGGCCATTTCGAATACACCTCGAGCGGAGGAGAAGTCTATCTTGTCAATTATTCCGCTCTGGAGATGAATCCGAATTGGGTGCTCGTCGGCTATCAATCCAAGTCCGAGCTGCTTGCTCCCGTTAATCGCATGCGATGGACCATTCTGACGATCATGGGTGTCTGCGTCATCCTGGCGCTCATTATGTCGAGCATGCTGTCGGAGCTGCTGCTGAAGCCGTTGTTCAAGCTTCGCAATCTCATGTTCAAGGTCGAACAGAATCAGCTTGACGTGCGCTTCGAGAGCCTGTTCGAGGATGAAATCAGTCAAGTCGGTCATAAGTTCAACCGAATGCTGGAGCAGATCGGCGAATTGATCGAAGAAGTGAAATCCTCCGAGCAAGACAAGCGCAAATCGGAGATCAAAGCGCTGCAGGCGCAGATCGATCCCCATTTTCTATACAATACGCTGAATACGATTTATTGGAAAAGCATTATGGAAGAGCATCAGGATGTGAGCGAGATGATCGTGTCGCTCTCGCTGCTGTTCCGCCGAGGCCTTAACGGAGGCCAGGAGATTACGACGCTGGGCCAGGAGCTGGAGCATGCGGAACAATATTTGAAGCTGCAGGCGATGTGCTATCCGGATTTGTTCGATTACGAGATAGAGAAGCCTGATGAGAAGCTGCTGGGGATTCCCGTGCTCAAAATATTGCTTCAGCCGCTTGCGGAAAACTCGATTCTGCATGGTTTTCAGGATCTGCCCCGCCGCGGATTTATTCGAATCGGCGCTTCCGCCTCTGAGGGGAAGCTCCTTCTAACGGTAACGGATAATGGCAGCGGCATGGATGCGGCGCAGATCGAGAATATGTTGGACGGACCGGAGGACGAGCGCGGCAGCTACGCGCTCTCCAATGTGCGGACCCGGCTCTTTCTGTATTACGGCTATAAAGCATCGATGCGGTTTGCCAGCGAGCCGGGAGTAGAGACGACCGTTCAACTGATCATTCCGATTCAAGAGGAGGAGAGCGAATGAGTGGCATAACGATGTGCGTGATAGATGATGTGAAAGCGGTGATCGACGGCATCGCGAAAAAAATTCCGTGGGCGGAGCATGGCATCGAAATTGCGGGCACCGCCGTTAATGGCGTCGATGGACTTCAGCTGATTAGAGAGAAAAGGCCGGATATCGTGTTGACGGATATTCGAATGCCGATGCAGAGCGGCATCGATATGGTTCGAGTGCTGAGAGAAGGCGATTTGAACGGCATCAAGGTTATCTTTTTCAGCGGCTATACCGACTTTACGTACGCGCAGGAGTCCGTTCGGCTCGGCGCCTTCGATTACCTGGTCAAGCCGTTCACGCTGAAGCAAATCGTGGACGTGGTGCTGCGGGCTAAAGCCCAGATTGAAGAGCAGCGGCTGGAGCAGCTCGACAGGCTCGCGCTCGAGAGAAAGGTGAGAGAGGGCCTTCCCTATCTGCGCCAGGAATACTTCCGCCTGCTGCTCCGTCACGACGAGCTCCCGGAGAGAGCGCATGACAAATGGGAATTCCTCGGCATCGATATGCGAATCAACGGCTTTGTCGCGATGACCGTTCATATCGACGGGCTGATGAACGAACGCTCGCCGTTGCCTGTAAGCGAGGTGGAGCTGGTCAGATTCGCGGTTCACAATGTCATTGAAGAGACGGTCAAGAAGCAGGCGAAGGGCATCGTGTTCCGCGAGCATTCCAATCATTACGTCATCGTGGCGAATACGGATGAGTCGCTTGATGTGCTTGCACTCGCCGAAGCATGCAGGCAGAACGTCAAGCAATATGCGAAGCGGGATATATCCATCGGCGTAGGCTTACCGGTAGATGGCGTGGGAGAGATCGCCATGTCCTATGAACAGGCGAAGACGGCGCTGAGCTATCAATTTTATTCCGGAAGCGGCTGTATCATTTCGTATAGCGACATCAAGCGCCAGGAGCCGATCGCGCCGCAATATTCGGCAGACAAGGAAACGGAGCTTCTCTATTGTCTGAGATCGGGTAATCGAGAAGAGACGGAGAAGCTGCTGGACAGCATCGCCGCGGAATGTCTGCGTTACCCGGCGCCGCCGAACCCCGATGTCATGACGAATCTGTTCTACGGGCTGGCGTTCTCCATGTATCGCGTCATTGCCGAGAAGGCCGACGAGAAGCAGCGTTTGTGGCTGGACGAACGGTTAAGCGCGATGAAGAAGGATCGCTATCAGTCGACCGAGGAGCTGATCGCTGCTTTGAAGCTGTTCGGGCTGACCGGCTGCGAATGGCTGCAGAATCGGCAGAAGAACGATGTGGGGAATTTGATTCATCAGGTGGTGAACGATGTCAGAGGGAGGCTTGGTTCGGAGTTGACCGTACAGGAATGCGCGGGCATCGTCCACTTGAGTCCAAGCTACTTCTCGTCCTTGTTCAAGAAGGAGATGGGCATGACGTTCATGCAATTCGTGACAGCAGAGCGAATGGAACGGGCGAAGGTGCTGCTGCTTGAAGGTTTGCAAGTGCAGGATATTACCTTCGAGCTCGGTTATCGGGACAGACCGTATTTCAGCGAGCTGTTCAAGAAGCATACGGGACTGACGCCTACAGAATTCCGCAGCAAGTACGAAACCTCGCCGAACGGGGACGAATCAAAGTGATTTTCCCCTCCCAGGATCGTATGATTGCCCTTCATGGCGCAGCAAGCCTCGGTGCTACAATGAGGTCAGCAAGGCGAGCCGGACAAGACGGACGGGTATTCGCGGGAGCTTGCTAGACACAAGGGGAGGTTAGACAAATGTCAAAATGGTTTAAAGCAAGGAGCGCGGTATCGATTTGTTGCTTGTTAATCATTGCACTGATGGTCGCGGCTTGTTCATCCAATAACGGAGGGAACGAAGAGCAATCGGAAAACAATGCGGGCACGGGCAGCAAAGAGAAGACGAAAATCTCCTATTGGACGATGGACCGTCACGATATGGATTATATGCAAGAGCAGGTGGATAAGTTTAACGCGGAGAATACGGATAATATCGAAGTGGAAATGAAGGTTATGGCGGATAATTACAATCAAGCGGTCGAGGTTGCTTTTGCCAGCAATCAGGCGCCGGATATCTTCCGCAGCTTTGACTTCCAGACGTATGTGAGCAAGGGGTACTTCACTCCGCTTGATACGCTGGTAAGCGATGATTTCCTGGCGAAGTTCGACGGTCTTCTAGTCGAAGATATCTATAAGAAAGACGGACATGTCTATACGCTTCCGAATTCGGGACAATTCTGGCGCTTGCTGTACAACGTTGATTTGTTCGAGAAGGCCGGATATACGGAGCCGCCGAAGACGCTTGACGAAATGGTCGAAATCGCCAAGAAGATTACGGAAATGGGCAAAGCGGACGGCGTCTACGGCTTTGCGAGCAATTTCAAAAGCACCTCTGGCTTCACACGTCCAGCTTACGCGTCGGGTACGCTGCAATCCGAAACGAGCCATGAAGGCTATAACTTCCAAACCGGTGAATTCGATTTCAATATGTACCGCGACATTGTAGAGGCAATGCGTCAAATGAAAGCGGACGGCAGCATGATTCCGGGAGCGGAATCGCTTGATATCGACCCGCTGCGGGCGCAATTCGCGCAAGGCAAGATCGGCATGTATGTGAATCATTCCAGCGAGCCAGCGGTCTATACATCGCAATTCCCGACAGATGTTCATTGGGCGACGGCGCTTGTGCCGACGAAGGACGGCGAACGCAACGGCGTGACCTGGGTCAATGCGGGAGGCTATGTCGGAATCAGCGCGAAATCGGATCCGGACAAGCAAGCAGCGGCGGCCAAGTTCCTTGAATTTTTGTATAATACGGATCTTCGCGCGGAATACCAGGAGAAGGGATTGGGTCTATCCGTACTGCCTTATGTCAATGAGGCGGCAGGACCGCCCGAGTTGGCCGGTATTGAAGGCTTCCTCCCTACGAAGTACGACGGCATCTATCCAGCTACTCCAATTTCTGTTACAGAGACGAAGGTAGAAGGCAAGAAAGCGGCTGATCTGTTTATTGAATATATTATGACAGGCAAGCCGGCTCTGGATTCAGTCATTGAGGACTTGAATGGCAGATATGCCAAAGCTCTGGCTGCGGCAAGATCGGAAGGTCTGACAAGCATCAAGGCTGATCCAAGCTTCAGCGCCAAGGATTTGCAAGGCTCGCTCGGCGGCGAATAGCCGATCATTCGAAGATGAGGCTGCCTGTTTGGGCAGCCTCTGTTTTGTTTCATTCTGCATAGGAATTGCGAAGGAGGGACTTCATGTATTTATTTTCTTATTTCAAAACGAATGATGAAGCCATGTACCTGGCTTTCAGCGAAGATGGCTATGCCTGGTCGAAGATGAACGAAGGCAGGGCGGCGCTGCGCAGCAAGGTTGGCACGAAGCGCTTGCGCGATCCGTTCTTGCTGCAGGACAGCGGCGGAGTGTTCCACGCGCTGTGGACGGATGGCTGGGAAAGCTCGTCGATAGGCTATGCGCGTTCCGTCGATTTGCTTCATTGGGACAACCAGAAGCTTCTGCCCGTAATGGCCTCTGTGGCAGGAACGCTCAATTGCTGGGCGCCTGAGGCGTTCCGCGACGCGGATTCCGGCACGTATCGAATTATCTGGTCGTCAACGATATCCGGTGAGGCAGGCGATACTCGCCGCAATCATCGCATTTGGTCGGCGAGTACAACGGATTTTTCCGAGCTGTCTGCTCCGGCTTTGTATTTCGATCCCGGTCACACGATCATTGATGCGACGATTGCCGAGCTGCAGGAGCAATATGTGATGCTGTTCAAGGATGAACGGGGCAGCAACGAACCCGGAACGGACAACAAAGCCATTCGTTCCCTAGTATGGGATAAGCGCCTGGGAAGCGTCCCGCCCGTTGCCGTGGAGCCGTCGGAATTGCTGACGCCCCCGCTAACGGAAGGACCTTCGCTGTATCGCACGGCATCCGAATGGATTTTGTTGTATGATGGATTCAGCGAGGGCACCTACAGAGGCATGAGCAGCGACGACCTCGTGCATTGGCGTTCGGCATCCTACAGGCTTAAGCTGCCTGACGGCTGCCGCCATGGAAGCGTCATGAAGGCGGATGCGATGGCTATCGCGTTGCCGAGATAAGGAACGGGAGGAAGACTCTTATGCTGTTAACCTATGAGAAAATTTTGAAACGGGTCGAGGAGTTGCAGCCGTACCGATATAGAGACGCCATTCGGCTACAAGCGCTGCAATTGCAAATGGATGAAGGGGAGGAGGTTGGCGCTTATCCGCCTGATGGGGGCGAATGGAGCTCTATTCATGCGGGAGAAGACTGGTCGGGCTACGATCAATACGCGTGGCTCAGGGCGAATGTGCGAATTCCTTCGGAGTGGTCGGACCGTAAAGTGCTCGGTTTATTCGATTTCGGTCAGACCGGAGGAGGCAACAACAGCGGCTTCGAATCACTGTTGTTCGTGAATGGTCAGCCGTATCAAGGCGTCGACGGCAATCATAAGGAAGTGTTCTTTGGCGGAGAGCTGGCAGGGGAGCATGTGCAGCTTGCTTTCCGTCTCTGGTCGGGTCTGGGCGGCTATGACACCAGCCGGAATGAGCTGCGTCATTCGATTAGGGACGCAAGGATTTGCTGGCTGGACGAGGCGGCCGATGATCTTTATTTTACAGCCAGAGCCGTTATTCAAACCGTCGGTTTGCTGTCCGAGCATCAGCCCGAGAAGCATCTCCTGCTGTCGCTCGTGAACAAGGCTTTTCTCGGGCTGGATTGGTCGAGCCCTGGATCTCAGGCGTTCTACGACTCGGTCGATGCGGCAAGACAGTGTCTGCGGGAAGGGCTTCAGCAAGAGCAGAAGGCCAGCGCCGTCGTCGTGCGATGCATCGGTCATACCCATATCGATGTGGCCTGGCTGTGGCGGCTAAGCCATACCCGCGAGAAGGCGGCAAGATCGTTTTCGACGGTTCTGAAGCTGATGGAGCAATATCCGGAATATATTTTCCTGCAGACTCAGCCGCAATTATACGAATACATCAAGCAGGATTATCCCGATATCTATACCAAAATAAAGTCGCGCATTGGGGAAGGCCGCTGGGAGGCGGGAGGAGCGATGTGGCTGGAGGCCGATTGCAATCTGTCCTCCGGCGAGTCTTTGGTGCGCCAAATTTTGTACGGCACACGGTTTCTGAAAGAGGAGTTCGGAGCCGACTGCACCTATCTCTGGCTGCCGGATGTGTTCGGCTACAGTTGGGCCTTGCCGCAAATTTTGCGAAAAAGCGGCATTACCATGTTCATGACGACCAAAATTAGCTGGAATCAGTATAACCGCATGCCGCATGATACGTTCAGATGGCGCGGCATTGACGGCTCCGAGGTGCTGACGCATTTCATTACGACACCCGATCCGGGCGCCGGTGAAGGCGCGTTCTACTATACCTATAACGGCGGCATTACGCCATTCTCCGTCAAAGGCATATGGGAAGCGTATCAGGACAAAAACGTGAATCGCAAGCTGCTGCTCGCGTACGGATACGGCGATGGCGGCGGGGGAGTCAATCGGGAGATGCTCGAGATGCGACGCCGGTTAGCGGATATCCCGGGCTTGCCGCAGGTGGAGACGGGCCGCGCAGATGAATATTTCGCCGAGCTTGAACAGACGGTGGAATCCTCGGAGGAATACATCCATACCTGGGACGGCGAATTGTATCTGGAGCTGCACAGGGGCACGTATACCAGTCAAGCCTATAACAAACGAATGAACCGCAAGCTGGAGCTGCTGCTTCGCGAGACGGAATGGCTGGAAGTGCTGGCTGGAGCGATGACGGGTCAGGAAGCGGAGTCAGGACAAGCTGCAGATTCAGGACAGGGGAAGGGGCCCTCTCAAAGCTTGCAAGAAGCCTGGAAAATCGTGCTTCGCAACCAGTTCCACGACATTATCCCCGGCTCCTCGATTCGGGAGGTGTACGAGGATTGCCGAGTGGAGTATGCCGAGGCGGAACGGCTGGCGAGAGAGGTGTGGCAAGCGGCCGGCGAACGATTGACGAAGGGACTGTGGCTTGAGCCTGGCGCAGAGTTAGCGAGCGGGCAGCTGCGGCCTGAGCCTGGCGCGGTGTTCGCGAAGGAGTCATGGCGTGAGGGTGGCAAGCAAGCTGCGGAGGATTTGGAGCATGGTGCTTTCACTTTATTTAATAGTTCGTCGTGGAGTCGAACTGAGCTAGTGGAGATTCCGGCTGATGATACAAGCGAAGGCGATGTGAAGGGCTTCCCGGCTTCGGAAGACACTGCTTGGATGACCGCTTGCGGCAAGACTTGCCGGTCCCAGTCTACGGAGAGCGGCTGGCTGATCGAAGTGCCGGACCTTCCGCCGATGGGCTTCTTGACGCTTGTACCTTCCATGGATGACGGGGGCAGAGAGACTGCAACTGCTGAATTTGCAAGCAGCCTGGATGGCGTAGAGACGCCGCATTATATCATTCAATGGGACAGCAGCGGCCGCTTGACCCGGATTTACGATAAGCAAGTTCAGCGCGAGGTGTTGGCCGCAGGCGAATTCGGCAACGAGCTGCAGGTGTTCGAGGATAAGCCGAAAAGTCGGCACGAGGCTTGGGATATCGATATTTTCTATACGGAGAAACAGAGACGAGTGGAGGATTGCCGCGGCATACGCGTCAAGGAGTCCGGTCCGCTGCGGATGATTGTTGAATTTGCATGGAAGTATGGCAGCTCGACCATTGTGCAGGAGATGAAGCTGTATTCGTACAGCAGACGCATCGACTTCGAGACGAAAGCGGATTGGCATGAGCAGCGTCAACTGCTCAAGGTCGCTTTCCCGGTGGCTGTACGCTCCACGGAAGCGACTTATGATATTCAATTCGGCAATGTGAAGCGTCCCACGCATTGGAATACAAGCTGGGATTATGCCCGGTTCGAGACGGTTGGGCATCAATGGGCGGATCTGTCGGAGCGAGATTATGGCGTCTCCCTGCTCAACGATTGCAAATATGGCTATGATATCAAAGGTCATGTGATGCGGCTATCGCTTATCAAATCCGCCATGGTTCCGGATCCGACGGCCGATCAGGGAGAGCATGTCTTCACCTATTCCCTGCTGCCTCACAGCGGCGATTGGTTCGAGGGCGGCACAGCGCAGGAGGCTTGGTCGCTCAATAATCCGGTATCTGTTAGCCCGGGAGCCTCTTCGCTCCAGAGCGGATCTCTTCTGCGGCTGTCGGCTTCCCATGTGATGATCGATGCAGTGAAGCGTGCCGAGGACGGCGACGGAATTATCGTTCGGGCGCATGAGTTTGCGGGCAAGCGGGGACAACTCGCCCTGGAAGTCGGTTTTCCTGTGCTGACTTGGCAAGAGACCGACCTGCTTGAACGACCGGTTGGCGAAGCCATGACTGGCGTCTTGCAAGGCGATATTTTGCCTTATGAGATCAAAACCTGGCGTATTCGGCCTCAAACGGATAAGAGATAAGAGGCAGGCTGTCGAGTTGAAATAGGGATTGGATTCGGCCAGGGTTATTAGGAATAGGGTATTGGCAGGTTGGCAGGCGTAAGAATGGGGAGCGATAGTGTTAGAAATAGGGACAAAATAACCCGGGAAGTGATTAAAGCAGGACGAGATAGAAGCAACGAAGCAACGAAGCAACGGAGCAACGAAGCAACGAAAAAACTAACTGTTTGGAAGAAGCAAGAAGTGAGTGAAGCAAGAAGTGAGAAGTGAATGATGTAAGTCGTGAAAGAAGCAAGTAGTGGAAGATGCAAAATGGATGAAGTTGGCAGCGGTTGAAGTAAGGAAGTGGAAGTAAGTAAGTTCGCGATTGAAGTAGGAAGTGAAAGCGAGTAAGTAGCGGTTGAAGTATAAAGTTAATGAAGCAAGCAGTCGATGGAATAGTATGCAGAAGGACCTCGTAGCCGTCAGTTTCGACGGTGATGAGGTCCTTCTCAACTTGAAAAGGCAAATCGGATTCGCATCGGTCCGCAAGTCGAAAAAATTGACTTAGAGCGTCGAAAGCGGGTTCGAGTTGCTCTGCAAGTCGAAAAAACCGACTTGGAGCGTCGAGCCCAGGCTCACGTTGCTCTGCAAGTCGAAAAAACCGACTTGGAGCGCCGAAACCATGCTCGCATCGGTCCGCAAGTCGAAAAAATCGACTTAGAGCGTCGAAAGCGGGTTCGAGTTGCTCTGCAAGTCGAAAAAATCGACTTAGAGCATCGAGCCCAGGCTCACGTTGCTCTGCAAGTCGAAAAAACCGACTTGGAGCGCCGAAACCATGCTCGCATCGGTCCGCAAGTCGAAAAAATCGACTTAGAGCGTCGAAAGCGGGTTCGAGTTGCTCTGCAAGTCGAAAAAATCGACTTAGAGCATCGAGCCCAGGCTCACGTTGCTCTGCAAGTCGAAAAAACCGACTTGGAGCGCCGAAACCATGCTCGCATCGGTCTGCAAGTCGAAAAAACCGACTAGGAGCGTCGAAACCAGGCTTGCGTCGGTCTACAAGTCGGAAAAGCCGACTAGGAGCGCCGAAACCAGGCTCGCCTACAGGGCTCCTACTCTTCCTGCTCCTGCTCCTTCGGCACCAGATCGAAGATCGTTCCGCTCTCCAGCGCATCGATGAAGCGATGCAACCATTTGTAATAGCGCAGCGCCTGATTCATCTTGTCGATGTGAAAGTCGGTCTGGGCGGCAAGCTGCTCGTTGCCCGGCTCCTCGTTACGCAGCGCCTCAAGCTCCGAGAGCGATTTGCGAAGCGAGCTGACGTTCATTTCGACCGATTTGCGCCATTTCACAGAGAAGAAATCCACGAAATTTTGATGCCAATCCGGCTCAGCCTCATAGAGATCCTTGCGAGAGCCCTTCTCCCACGTTTTCCCGATCATCTTCAAATCCATAAGCGTCCTCATGCCGGTGCTAATGCTGGTTTTGCTCATGCCCATCTCCTTGCCCATCTCATCCAAGGTAACGGGTCCATCATTGAAATAGATATTTCCGTACAAATGGCCGACCGACAAGGTCACGCCGTAGAGATCCATATTGTTGCCGATCGAGTCCATGACGCGTCTGCGTGATTTCTCGATTATTTTGATTTGCGCATCAGTTAAACCATCGAAGGCGGTCATCTCTTCACTCCTTAAAGAAACATGCGTCTTGGATAATCCTTTCTCCCATTGTAGAAAATAGCGATACAGAAGTAAAGGAGCCAGTAATAATGGATATGGGAGTAAAACAAAGTATTCTGTATGAAAAGAACGTAAAGTATAAACTGTACGTACGATACAAGGCTATATGAACTTTGACCATATTTGAGAATGAAGCTTACACTTGTTCTTGCGAGTAAGGCGCATAGGCCGGAGCAGCAAGCATTGAAAAGGAGAGGCATGGATGGCGATTATTGAAGTGAAGTCGTTAACGAAAGTGTTCGGCAATGATCCCAAACGAGCTTTCGCGTTATTGGAAAAAGGGTGGTCGAAAGAAAAAATCAACAAAGAAACCAAGCTGATTGTCGGAGTGAACCGTGTAAGCTTCGCGATTGAGCCTGGAGAAATCTTCGTGATCATGGGTTTGTCCGGAAGCGGAAAGTCGACTCTGGTGCGTTTGCTTAATCGGTTGATCGAGCCTACCGCCGGACAGGTGCTCATTGGCGGAGAAGATGTGGTGAAGCTGAATCCGGAGCAGCTGCGTCAGGTCAGACGCAAGAAGATCAGCATGGTGTTCCAGAAGTTCGCGTTGTTCCCGCATTGGACCATTCTGAAAAATGTGGAATATGGGCTGGAGATTCAAGGCGTTGACAAGGCAGAACGACGGCAGAAGGCTCGCGATACCTTGAAGCTTGTTGGTCTTGCAGGCCTTGAGGATCGCAAGCCCGATGAGTTGAGCGGCGGCATGCAGCAGCGAGTCGGATTGGCCCGCGGGCTTGCGAATGATCCTGATATACTGCTGATGGACGAAGCGTTCAGCGCGCTTGATCCGCTTATCCGCAAGGATATGCAGGACGAGCTGCTGGAGCTGCAATCAACGATGAAGAAGACGATCGTCTTCATTACGCATGATCTGGACGAAGCGCTGCGAATCGGCGATCGCATCGCTCTCATGAAGGACGGCTCGGTCGTGCAGATTGGCACGCCCGAGGAGATTATGACCAATCCGGCAAATGCTTATGTTGAGCGGTTTGTGGAGGATGTAGATCTATCCAAGGTTCTTACCGCTGCCAATGTCATGATTCGCGCGGAGACGATTACGATGGATCGCGGACCGCGGGTAGCTCTTCAGCTCATGAAGGAGAGAGGCATTTCGAATCTCTATGTCGTCGACAAAGCCAGAAAGCTGATTGGCGTCGTGACGGCGGAGGATTCGGCGGCAGCGATCAAATCCGGGCAGTCGCTTGAGGAAATTATCGTTCGTGATGTGCAGACGGTCGCGCCAGACGTGCTTGTCACCGATTTGTTCGAAACTATCAGCAATGCGAAAATCCCGGTAGCCGTCATCGACAATGGTCGGCTGCTTGGCATCATTATTCGCGGAGCCGTGCTTGCCGCGCTCAGCGGTAATTCGTCGGAGGAAGCGGGTGAAGCACGATGAATATCGCCAAAATTCCGATAGATGAGTGGGTCGAGAATATCGAGGGATGGCTGGAGGATCATCTATCGCCATTTTTCGACGCAATCAAGTTCGTCATCGGCCACATAGTAGACGGCATGGCAGCGGGCTTTAATTATTTGCCGCCCATTGTCATGATTCTCGTGCTGACGGCACTTGCGTTCCTGATTGGCCGTACAAAAATTGCCGCCTTTACTTTAATTGGCTTGCTCCTTATCGACAATCTCGAGTTATGGGAGCAGACGATGGATACGCTTGCTCTCGTTCTGACCTCCTCGGTCATCTCGATTGTGCTGGGTGTTCCTCTGGGCATTCTGTGCGCCTGGAATGAACGAATGCAGAAGCTGCTGACGCCGCTCCTCGATTTCATGCAGACGATGCCCGCGTTCGTGTATCTGCTGCCTGCGATCGCGTTCTTCTCTATTGGCGTTGTGCCAGGCGTGTTCGCTTCGGTTATCTTCGCGATACCGCCAACGATTCGTCTGACGAATCTGGGTATTCGCCAGGTGCCGGCCGATCTGGTCGAGGCGGCGGAGGCATTCGGCTCCACGCCGATGCAGAAGCTGTTCCAGTTGCAGCTTCCGATCGCAACGCCGACGATTATGGCGGGCGTGAACCAGACGATCATGCTGTCGCTTTCTATGGTCGTTATCGCGGCGATGATTGGAGCGGGAGGAGTCGGAGCCGTTGTGTACAAGGCGGTTACGCAAGTGAAGATTGGCGTTGGCTTTGAAGCAGGCCTGGCAGTTGTTATTCTTGCGATTATGCTGGATCGGATGACGCAGGGCCTTGTGAAGAAGAAGTAAGGGCACGAAATGAACAAGTAAGGGTAGGGAACGAAGAAGTAAGGGCAAGAAACGCAAGGAAAACGCAGAGCAAGCGTAAGCAAAGCAAGAGATAGCAGAAATGAACCGCTATGATGCGTTTTTGACAAAAAGCACTTGAAAGGGAGTTATTCTTTTGAAAAAAATGATGGTTGTAATGCTTGCTGTATTGATGATGGGCGCGCTTGCGCTGTCCGGCTGTTCCTCGAACAATAAGGGAGGCGGAGACAAGGATAAGAAGATCAAGCTTGCCTACGTGGCGTGGGATTCGGAGATTGCGTCTACGAACGTCGTTAAGGAAGTGCTGGAGAGCAAGCTGGGCTACGACGTGGAGATGGTGCAGCTCGATGCGGGCCCGATGTATTCCGCTATTGCCGACGGAAGCGCGGACGGCATGGTAGCGGCATGGCTGCCAAGCACGCACGGCGAGCTGTATTATAATCCGATTAAGGATAAAGTCGAGGATCTGGGTGTCAATCTGGACGGCACGAAGGTAGGCTTGGTCGTTCCGTCTTATATGGATATTACGTCGATTGAAGATTTGAACAACGCCGATGCGGCCAAAGCGTTGGATCATACGATTACGGGCATCGAGCCTGGAGCCGGCATTATGACGACAACGGAAACGGCGATCGACGCTTACGCGCTTAAGGATTGGACGCTTCAAGAAAGCTCTTCCGCAGCGATGACGAAGGTGCTGAAGGATAAATATGCAGCGAAAGAGCCTGTCGTCGTAACAGGCTGGACGCCGCACTGGATGTTCGCGGATATGGATCTGAAGTATCTGGAGGATCCGAAAAATGTGTACGGCGGAGCGGAGCAAATTCATACGCTTGTTCGCAAAGGCTTGAAGGAGGATATGCCTGATGCGTATAACTTCCTCGACAAATTCAACTGGACTCCGGATGAAATGGCTGCCGTTATGGTGGACATCTCCGGCGGCATGAGCGAAGAGGAAGCCGCCAAGAAATGGGTCGAAGCGAATGCGAACAAGGTTGACGAGTGGATCGCGGAATAAAATGATATAGAAGAAAGCCATTTCTGCTTGCGACGATTCGCAGCGGGAATGGCTTTTTCCTTCTTTGCCGCGTAAGCAGCCATGATTGGCAAAGAGATGTTAATTGTTCACAGATATAGCCCATTCGAGTCATTGGCATATGAAATGATTATGCTAACATGGTTGTTGACCAAACAGGCGAGAGGGTGAGCGATTGAAGAGAATAATGATAGGGGTTCTATTGGCAAGCTGTATGATGCTGATCTTGTCGGCGTGTTCGGAGACGGCTCCGCCAGCGGCAGATCCGGCCGATATCCAGGCTGCTCTAACAACGAATCCTTCGCCGCCAGCGGCGGGTTCTCCCACCAGATTGAAGGTGGAATATTCGGGAATTGAGCTTAAGAAATCGACATCAAGCGTATCGATCGAGGTTCGGGTCAATGACAAACCTCATTATGTTCAGGCCAAGATGGTGGGAACGAACACCTTCGCAGCGGATTACACCTTTGCGGAAGCGGGAAGCTATGAGCTCTTCTTCCACCTCTACGCCGATGATCTTCATGTCACGAAGAAGCAGCAGCTAGAGGTTCAATGACATGTTGATCGGGTATAGGAGGAAATGGCTGGAAAGCTTCATGATCCTGGGCATATCGGCTGCCATAAGCTTATTGCCGGCGATTAGCGCAGAAGCAGCAGCTTTGCAAAACTCGCTTCAAGAGATGATTAACGAGACGAAGGCCGGCGATATCTTGAGACTTCCTGCAGGCTCTTACTCCGGGGCTGTCGTAATCGACAAGCCGCTGACCATAGCTGCGGAGGAAGGGGCTGTGCTTCGGATTGAGGAGGGCTTGGTCGAGACAGCTCTTACGATCAAGGCCGATCATGTGTCGATCAGCGGCCTTCGCATCGAGGACGGTACGGTGAAGGAGCAGCCTACGCTTATGGTCGAAGGCGATTATGCGAAGCTTGAGAATGTAACGATTCTTACAGGCTCATTCGGCATTCAGCTGCGCTCCGCGAATGAGGCGAAGATTAGCCATACCCGAATTGAATGGATCGGTCTTGTTGGAGGCCGAGAGCCAGAGATATTCCAGAAGGGCAACGGCATTGACCTCTATGAATCAGACGGCAATCTGCTTATCGACAACATCATTACGGGCATGCATGACGGAATTTATCTGGAGAACAGCGATGACAACCAGGTTCTCGAGAATCGCTTCGAGGAGCTTCGCTACGGCGTGCATTGCATGTACACGAAGAACATACTCATACGCGATAATATCGGAACACGCAACGTAACGGGCGCGATGATTATGGGCGTGCAGAATGTTGAGGTATCCCATAATACATTCACCAAGCAGAGCGAGAACGTTAACTCGCAAGGCATTCTGCTGTTCGACGCCCATCATTCTCTCATTGAAAGCAATCAGGTGGAAGGCAATCGTGTTGGCGTATACGTGGAGGAGTCGTCGGAGAACGAGATTGCGAATAATGAGATCTTGAGCAATTTCATCGGGATCCAGATGTTGAATGCGGAGGACAATACGGTGAAAGCGAATCGCTTCATCGGCAATGTGGCCAACGCGGAGGCAAGGAACAGCGCAAATAATATTCTTGATAGAAATTACTGGGATACGTTCAGCGGCATAGATACGGATGGGGATGGCAGCAGCGATATCAGCTATGCCATTAATCCATTTTTCCAGACGTTAATCAAGCAGAAACCGGGCTTTCAGCTGTTCTTCCAATCTCCCGGCATGATGTTCCTTGAGAATTTGTACCGTTCGGGGAGCGAGAGCTGGCCTCGCGACCAGCATCCTTTGATGAAGCCTGGAGACGGCTCCGTGAATGCGATGCAGAATTCTTTGAAGAAGACAGGTTTGGCCGGCGGCATGCTGTTGATAGCCGCCATATATTTGATAATCATGGGGGTAAGAAGAAGATGAGAAGAGGATATGTAATGAAGTTAAGCGCGGTATTGTCGTTGATTGTTCTGATTGCCGTGTTGACGGCTGCCTGCGGAGAGAAGGAATACAAGCCGGAGGAAATCAATGAGGCAACGGATATTTGCGTGAAATGCAATATGTCCGTGAAGGACGACGCTTATGCGACTCAAATTATTACGAAGGACGGCCAATCTCTGAAGTTCGACGATATCGGCTGCATGCATGAATGGACGGTGGAGAACGGGAACGAGAATATCGGGGCGGAGTTTGTCAGAGATCATAATACGAATAGCTGGGTCAAATATGAAACCTCTTATTATGCGTATGATGCGGATTTCAAGACGCCGATGGCTTACGGTGTAATCTCTTTCGCGAATGAAGAGTCGGCGAAGGCTTACGTCAGCGAGCAAGGAAAGGGCGTTGTTATGTCTGCCGATGATCTTGCGAAGCATAGCTGGGATGTGAATCGGGATATGATGGATATGGAGACGATGGAGAAGCATAATGAAGAAATGCATGACATGGGAGACAAGTCCACGGGAGAGATGGACAAAATGGGAGACATGAATAACGGGGAAGCTCAGTCGTGAGACAAATTTACCATATCGCCAATCGCGAGTTGAAAGTCGGATTTCGCAATCCATGGGCCTATTCCTTCATGGCCCTTTTTGCTTTATTCATGCTGTGCTTGCTGCTTATTCAAGCGCAAGGCTACACGGAGGGCTACTCCGGGATGACAGGCACCATGCTCAATCTGATTCTGTACTTGCTGCCGCTCATGACGCTATTGCTGGGCTCCTTCTCCCTGACGGCAGAGAAGGAAGAGGGAAGCTGGGCGCTGTTGTCGACTTATCCGCTTAGTACGCCAGCTTTTCTCGCGGGAAAATATGCGGGCGTTGCCATTGTGCTGCTCGTTATTGTAACGCTGGGCTTCGGCATAACAGGAGCGGCTGGCTGGCTCGCAAGCGCGGGCTTTGACTTTCATACGTATATGGTGCTGCTGTTCTTCTCTTGCAGCATCGTTCTCTTCTTCCTGGCGATTGCGATGCTGGTCGGGACGTTGGCGAGAAACCGTTGGCAGGCGCTCACCATCGATGTGGCGATTTGGTTCTTCGCGATTATCGGCTGGCCGCCGCTCTTGATTGCGGCGCTGGGCTTCTTGCCCTATTATGCGATCAAACCGGCGATTTCCGCGCTGGTCTTCGTCAATCCGGCCGAGCTCGCCAGATTGTTCACGGTGATTAAGCTCGGAGGAGGCTCGATTCTGGGGCCTGAATATTATGAATGGGTGAATTGGATCAAGCAGCCTGGCGGCGTCTGGGGTTATTTCCTGGTGTCAATCGTATGGATCGGCGCACTGTATCTCCTGTCGCTGCTCATCTGGCAAAGAAGGAGGAGATCCCATGTCTGAGCCCTGTCTTAAGCTGGAGAAGGTCGGGAAGGTCATGAAGAAGCAGGTTGTTATTGACGGGCTTGATTTTCAAGTCGAGCAAGGGGAGATTGTAGCGCTTCTGGGCGGGAACGGGGCAGGCAAGAGCACGATTCTGAAAATGATTGCGGGCGTCTATCGGCCTGACAGCGGATCCATCTCCGTCAATCGGCTCGATTGGAAGCGGCAACCTCGGCGTTATGCGGAGCAAATCGGCTATATGCCGGATGATTTCCAGTTCACGGCCGGACTTACCGCTTACGAAACGCTCGCATTCTGGGCTTCGCTCCGGGGTCTACCGAAGTCGAGAGCGAAGGAAGCGCTCGTAGAGGTCGGACTGGAGGATACAGGCAAGAAGGCTGTGGCTTCCTTCTCGAAGGGCATGAGGCAGCGTGTCATGTTCGCGCAGGCGCTGCTCGCAAAGCCTCCCCTTGTTCTGATGGATGAGCCGACGAATGGACTGGATCCGTACTGGATGGATACCTTTATGGCAAGAGTTCGGAGGCTGGCGGCGGACGGCCAGACGGTTCTGTTCTCCACGCATCAGCTTCAAATGGCGGAAGCGCTGGCGGATCGGGTGGCCTTGCTCCGAGGCGGACGCATCGAGCTTGAGGGCACGGCGGATGAAGTCAGAGAGCAGCTTGGCAAGCGAGGGAAGGGGCTTGAGGCGGCGTTCTCGGAATGGTATAGCTCGTAAGCGTATCGCAAACATATTGCAGACATATGGAACAACCACTTCAGCGGCTGCCGAAGTGGTTGTTTTTTTTGCGATAGAATGAAGCAACGGAAGCTGAATGAAGATGAGTCAGCCTTCAACAATCTAATGATGGTGGCCGGCCTCGTCGGCTTCAACTGCCTCGTCCGGATTTGCCTGCAGCTGCGCCAATCGGGTAACGGCGTCAGAGCCGACAGCCATCCGTTTGGCAGGCATCACTTGATCTCCATCAGCAACCAGATGCGACTTCACGATATACAGGCCATCTTCCTCAATGGCGTGCGCAGCGGTGTATACGCCGGGAGATGTCTCTGTGGCTGGAATAATCGTCTTCTTCTCGGGATGCTCCTCCTGCCAAATGATGAATTCAGCTGTCTCGGCGTCCTCCAACGGCTGTCCGTTCTTTGAAGCCTCAATGGAATAGACGCCTTCCCTTCCGCTCTCCACGGCATCTGCCTCTGGAAGATGGAGCTGAACGGAAATATGCGGTGGGAGGCCGTTATCCACGGCAGGCTTCTCCGTCATGGCGCAGCCTCCAAGGACGAGCATGATGCCGAGCATAAGCAGCGCGGAAGGTATCGTGATGCGTTTGTGCGATTTCAACATGTCCATAGACTCCTTTGACTTAAATGGAGAACCAATGCCGGAGCGGCTTGATTCTTCGCAAGATGATCAGGTCAAGCGCGAGCACGGCCAGGATGGATAGTCCGACCAGCGGCATGACAGCTCCGCAGATGAGCATAATGACGAGCACGCCAATTGTAATTTTCGAATTCCTGGCTTTCGCGGGAGAGCCAAGGCTGCCGGAGGGTTTTCTCTTGCGCCACATCACATAAGAGCTGATCGCCACCAGAATTAAGCCGAGGCAAGCGATTAAGCCAAGCAATTGATTGGCTAATCCGAATAAATGGCCTTCATGGAAGGCGATGCCGTAAGAAATGAGCTTGGCCATAATGCCGTAATCGGCGAATCGGACATCGGTCAATACCGCGCCGCTGTACTGATCCAGATGAAGCGTCGCGTTTTTGCCGGGCGTATCGTGAACGGTGGATACGGTGAATACGCCTGTTTCTCCGCTTGGCAAAGTAATGGTATAAGGCTTCAGCACTTCCTTGTCGCTCGCAATCCGCTCGATTTCATCTACACCAAGCGTCAAGTAGCCGCCGACAGCCGACAGCGGCACGGGCAGATTCTCCGCTGCCCAAGGCAGATCTTCCGCAATGTCTTGCGCGACTGTAACCGATTCCGGCTTGGCTCCGAAGCTGTAGGCATAGGCTGGAGCATTCGTGTTCGTCTCATTGGCGAGCTTGTCGATTCGCGGTCCCAGAACGCCAGACCAGGGCAAACCCGCCAGAATAATCAAGAGCAGCAGCAACGAGATCCAGAAAGCGGGAACCGCATGAAGATCTCGCCAGAATTGCCGGCTGCCCGGTTTGCTGAAGCGGGGAAGAATCGTTCCCCACAGGGAAGCCCGATTCCTCGGCCACCAGAGGAAAAGTCCCGTTAACAGCAGGATGATCGCCCAGCATGCGGCTAGCTCAACCAAACGGTTTGCCAAGGTGCCGCCAACGAGCAGCTCGCTGTGCATCTTTTTGAAGAAGGCGGAGAAGGTCTTGCTGCTGTCCAGCGTTCCGAGAAGATGTCCCGTATAGGGATCGACGTACAAGGTCTTCGATACGCCTTCCTGCATGCCGGTGAGCTTATAGCTGGAGCCTGCGTTGTCAGGAAGCGTAATGGATGAGATTGCTGTGCCGGGATAGGCCTTCTCCGTCTTGCCGATAACCGCGTCAGGCGACATAGGCGTGCTGCCGACCTCGCGTACGGTCAGGAGATCCTTGTACAGATACCCTTCGATTTGCGGTTTGAATAAATACATGCTTCCGCTGAAAGCCAGAATAATGAGGAACGGAGCAAAGATGATTCCAGCGTAAAAATGCCATCGCCAAACGGATTGGTACATGCTCCGCCGGAGCTTTGACGTCGATCGTTTCTCGCTTGGAGCTTGACTTGCGGGGTTGGTTTGTTCCAAGGGCAATTCGTTCATTCCATGTCCTCCAAAGCCTGTGATTGTGAATACGTTTTCTATTATAGCGGCGTCAGGAGAAATGGCTATGACTCGTTAGAGCTATTGGGGTGTCCAATCTGTGAATGAATGGCATAGGGAGCTGGCAGTAAGGGCAGAGGGAGCGGGAAGGGAATGCTAAGGCGTGTTTGCAAACAAGCCCTAGGGCAGCAAAATCCGCTCCGGATGCGTGTAGATATTGCACTCGTCGTTGCGGATGAAGCCGATGGCGGTAATGCCGAGCTCATCGGCGAGGTCGAGAGCAAGGGCGGTCGGCGCCGACTTGGACAGAATGACGCCGACGCCGATCTTCGCCGCCTTCAGCAGCACCTCGGACGATAGCCGGCCGCTGAAGGCGAGCACCTTGCCGCGCATTGGCATCTTATGGAGGAGCGCATATCCGAACAGCTTGTCGAGCGCGTTATGCCTGCCGATGTCCGAGCGGACCGAGATTAATTGCTCCGAGGCGCAGAGCGCGGCGTTATGCATGCCTCCGGTTAGCCTAAATTCAGGCGAGGAGGCTTGCAGTTGCGCCATTAACCCTATGCAGGAGCGTATACTGACTTGCTCGCGCGTCATAATCGTCTTCGCGGTTCTCACATCGCTCTGCAGGTAGAATTGTCGGCTCTTCCCGCAGCAGGAGCCGATGAAGCGCTTGGAGTGCAGCATGTCTGAGTTGTCATAGGGATGAGTGAGCTCGATGTATGCGAAGCCTCGCTCCTGAACAATTCTGATCGAGACAATCTCTTCGGCGCGGCGAATGACGCCTTCCGATGCCAGAAAACCGACTACCAGCTCTTCGAGGTGGGTTGGCGTACACACGATCGTTGCGAATTCCTCGCGGTTGACAACGATGGTGAGCGCGAATTCGGAGGCAATATCGTCCTCCTGTTCAAGGAGCTTTCCGTTCGTGAATTTCAGAATATTTCGTTTGACAGAGAAGGCGGCCAAGAACTCGCCGCCCTCCCGATTCTCCGCCGAATCACGCGGTTGTTTTGAACGGTTCATGCTTCGTCCTCCTTCGTCATTGACCGGTTCGCGCTGTTGCCACGCTTTGTACGTCCGCGCATACGTGCGCATAGGGGTCAATCGCTCGTTTCGATATCCAGTTCTTCGATTCGCTTCTCCGCATACTTCGCATCCTTGCGGGCGAAGAAGGTTACGGCCTTCTCTACGAGCGCGGTCGCCTGATATTCGGGAATTGCCGCATAGGGCTCGTAGATTCCCTTTGGGATAAGCGCATTGCCTTCCGGCCAATGCACCTCGATATTGCCAGGCTTCACATTCGCATATTTGGCTTTGCCGCGCAGCATGCCATGCTTGTTGAAGATAACGATGAATTCTCCGTCATCCACTTTCAGCTTAGCGGCATCCTCGGGATGCAGCAGAATATCGTCGCGGCGGGCGTCGTTGAACGGATCTCTGTCGCTGTAGATCATCGAGTTGAATTGCTTGCCTCGGCGCGTCGTGATGCGGAATTGTCCCTCAAGCCCCCGCCGCTCCGGCAATTCGATGGAAAGGAGACGTCCGCGTCCGTCCTCCGTCGGACAGATGCCGTCCTCGCAAAGCCAGGCTCCGCCCCATTGGAAGAAGTCGCCGCGCTTCGTCAGATGCTGAATGCCGTTGTAATTCGTCGCGGCAAGGGCGATTTCTTCCCTGATCGCGGCGGCGCTTTGCAATCCGATGAGAGGAAGAAGCTCGGGCCTCGCCTTCATGGCGAGCTCCCGATAGATCTGCCATTCGGCCCGGGCTTCCCCAATGCCGCCGCCAGTTCTTTCGATCTCCGGCGAGAAATAGACCATGCGCTCCGTCGAGGTCGACGTGCCGCCGCCCGGCTGCTCGTAACGCGTCATGGCTGGCAGAACAATGACGGCCTCTCCAGCGTCCGCGAGCGTGGAGGTGTTCAGGATAATATCCTGATGCACGCGAATGGCAACGCTCTCCAGACATTGGCGAACAAATTCGGGATCGGGCATCGTCTCGAGGAAATTGCCGCCCGAGGTGTAGAACAGCTTCAGCTTCCGCTCATGCGCCGTGGGCAGCAGAGCGTTCTCCAAGCTGACGCCTACTGTATCTCCCTGCCAGCTCGGGAGCTCGAAGCCCCACAGCTTCTCGATGCGCGGAATATCCGCTCCTTTAAATTCGCCGCCCGGCAGCGAGAAGGGATCTGCGCCCATCTCGCCGGAGCCCTGCACGCCGGAATGTCCGCGAATGGGCATGAGCCCGCAATGTTCCCTGCCAAGGAAGCCCCGCAGCAGCGCAAGATTCGCCACTTGAGAGATGTTGTCCGTGGCGAAGCGATGCTGCGTAAGTCCCATGCTCCAGACGAAGACGGCGGATTTGGCGGAAGCAAGCAGCTTGGCAAGCTCGGAGATGCGCTCTCTCGTCAAGCCGGAGGAGCGCTCGAGCTCCGGCCATTCCAGCGTCTGCACATGCTCTCTGAGCTGAACATATCCAGTCGTATGCGCTTTCACGAATGCGTGATCAATGGCTGAACCTGGCTCCGCTTGCTCCATCTCGGCCCAGATCTTCATGATGCCGTTCATGAAGGCGATGTCGCCGCCGATATTCACTTGATAGAAATCATCGCACAGCTTCGTTCCGAACAAGGCAGATTCAGGTATGGATGGAATCCAATAACGGTCCATGGACGGCTCGTGATAGGGGTTGATGCAAATGATTTTCGTCCCCTTGCGCTTCGCCGCGTACATGTATTTGGTAGAGACGGGCTGATTGTTCGCCGCGACGCTGCCCCAGAAAAGCAGCACATCGGTTCCAATCCAGTCCTTGTAGCTGATCGTGGAAGCGCCGACGCCGAGAGAACGCTTCATGGCTGTCTTCGATGGCGAATGACAGATGCGCGAGGCGTTGTCGATGTTGTTCGTTCCGAGCAGTCTGGCAACCTTGGCGGCGGCGTAATACGATTCGTTCGTAATGCCGCGCGCGGTGAGATAGAAGGCGAGCTGCTTCGGGTCTATGGCGTTGATCTTGGCGGCGATGATGCCGAGCGCTTCATCCCAGCTCAGGCGCGAGAAGCTGCGATCCTCCTTGCGCCGAATCAACGGATAGGGAATGCGGCCGAGCTTGCGCAGCTCCGTGCTGTCGAGCTTGCGCAAGTCGTCGATGTCGGCATGAAGCGCAGCCTTATCAATGGCGGACATCGTGTTCAGCCGGAGAACGTTAAGTCTCGTCGTGCACAGATGCGGTCCTGTCAGCGTGCGGTCGTAGAGACCGGATACGCCGAGGGCGCAGCCGTCGCAGACGCCTTGGGTGAGAATGCGATAGGCATAAGGGAGATTATCCCGATTCTCCCAAGCGGCCTTCATCGTATCACGTATATGCTTCGGTTTCACTTTGCCCAGACCGAACGGAACGGCGCTGACCCAAGAGCCCGGATCGGGCTTCAGCGGGAGCTTCACCGGACCGGAATGCTTCGTTCTTCCCATGGTTAGACCTCCTGTCCTGCTTGAAAATATGCAGCATTCATTCTTCACAGCGATACTGCCGTGGGGGGGCGATTTGTCTTCGCCTTCGGGTAGACTGGAGTGTATCTGTAAGGGACAAATTCGACCTGTACAGACCTTAAACCTTCCGGGTCGGAGCCGCAACGCAGGAAACCAGCGTTGCAACTTTGTTCCGGACAGTCCGACGCCGAGCTTTGTCCTCCTTAGGTCCACTTCGCCGCCCAGAGCTTCATTTCCTTCAATATCTGATGCAGATCCTGGCCTTTCGGCGTCAGCGTGTATTCCACGGTGACGGGAACGGTCGGGAACACTTCTCGCTCGAGAACGCCCATTCCTTCCAGATGGCGCAGCGTGCTTGTCAGCGCTCGCGGACTGATGGCGGGAATGGCGCGCTGCAGCTCGCCGAAGCGCTTGGTGCCGCAGAACAGCTCGCGCAGCACGAGGAACGCCCACTTTCCTCCTAGCACTTCGAGCGTTTTCTCAATATTGCAGGCGATGGTTACAGGTTCCTTCGGAATATAATTGCTGGAATTCATTGTCAATATTCCTCCGTTTATCGAAATGAGTTCGTGTCAAAGACTGCCTGTTACGCTTCATCGACAGCGTTTGCGACTTGATTGTACTTACTAATAGTATAGTAGCTATCTCTTCTATAATAAAGTGATAATAATTTCACTACTTTCATATAGGCTCATGGTTCTCTACAATAGAAGGGAGGCTCGCGGCATGGAATGCAATCGGGCTGAAACCATTGTCATCAAATCAAAGAGGAGATGAACACAGATGAAATATCGGAATATGGGCGGCACGGGTGTGAAGGTAAGCGAGATTAGTCTGGGAAGCTGGTTGACATACGGCGGATACGTCGAGCAAGAGAACGCGATGAAATCGATTCAAACGGCCTATGGGCTCGGCATTAATTTCTTCGATACGGCGAATGTGTACGAGCGAGGCAAAGCCGAGGTTCTTATGGGCAAAGCGTTGAAAGCGTTCCCGAGGGAATCTTACGTTCTGGCGACGAAAGTGTTCAATGCCATGGGCGACGGCCCTAATGATCGGGGCTTGTCCCGCAAGCATATTATGGAGCAGTGCGAAGCCAGCTTGAAGCGTCTTGAGGCGGATTATATCGACCTCTATTATTGCCATCGCTACGATCCGAATACACCGCTGCAGGAAACGTTGAGAGCGCTTGACGATCTTGTGCGCCAAGGCAAGGTGCTGTATGTCGGCGTCAGCGAGTGGACGGCGTCCCAGATGGCGGAGGCGCACGCAATCGCGGACCGTTATCTTCTCGATCGAATCATCGTGAATCAACCGGTCTATAATATGTTCAACCGCTATATCGAGAAGGAGGTTATTCCTTACGGCGAGCGCGGCGGCATGGGACAGGTCGTTTTCTCTCCGCTGGCGCAAGGCTTGCTGACCGGCAAATACAGTGCGGCTGACGCCATTCCCGAGGACAGCAGAGCGGCGAAGCTGGAGGGCATGCGCAAGCATGTGACGGAAGAGAAAGTTGCGAAGGTGAAGCAGCTTGCCAAGATTGCGTCAGAGCTTGATATCACTGTCGGTCAGTTGGCACTCTCCTGGATTCTGAGACAGCCGAATGTATCAAGCGCGCTTGTCGGCGCAAGCCGTCCGCAGCAGGTGGAGGAGAACGCGAAGGCGTCCGGCGTGGAGCTTGGCGGAGATGTGCTGGAGCAGATCGAGCAAATTTTGGCATAATGAGAAGGAGCGGTCAACATCATGACTAAGGTAGTCGTTACCGGCGGCAGCGGAATGCTGGGCCGCTGGGTTGTGAAGCATTTTGCAGAGCAGGGATATGAGGTTGTGAACGCGGATGCGAGGCTTCCGGAGGAGCCTCTCTGTCGAACCATCATTACGGACTTGACGAATTTGGGCGAGGTCTACGGCGTGCTTGCCGGAGCCGACGCCGTCGTTCATATGGGCGCGATTCCGGTTGCGTATTCGCATCCGAATGAAGTGACGTTCCAGAATAATGTCATGTCGACTTATAATGTGCTGGAGGCGGCAGGGGGACTCGGCATTCGCAAGGCGGTTATCGCATCGAGCGAATCCTCCTATGGCATCGTGTTCGCGAAGGAGAGGTTCGCTCCGCAATACGTGCCGGTGGACGAAGCGCATCCGCAGCTTCCCGAGGACAGCTACGGCTTGTCCAAAATCGTGAACGAGCAAACGGCGGATATGATTCACAGGCGCACGGGCATGCAGGTGGTCTCCTTCCGTCTCGGGAATGTCATTCCTCCCGAGCGCTACGAGAAGTTCCCGGAGTTCATTCATCACCCGGAGCAGCGCGACCGTATCTTATGGAGCTATATTGATACGCGAGACGCGGCAGAAGCATGCAGATTGGCGATTGAGGCCGATGGTCTCGGAAGCGTGGCTCTTAATCTGGCAGCGGATGATACGTCCATGGCGGTGAAGAGCAGAGATTTGCTCTCGGCGCGTTATCCGGACGTGACCGATTTCCGTGCGCCTCTCGGCGGCTTCGAATCGTTGCTGAGCAACGAGAAGGCGAAGAAGCTTCTTGGCTGGCAGCCGAAGCATGCATGGCGCGATTATGTGGGAATCGGGGATTAACAAGCCCGGCACTCACGTTCCCAGGCTGTTGCTTGACGATAATGGTTGCCTTCTCCGTCTTAACGGAGCGGCATCCGCAGCTATTGATTGAAGCAAGCGCGGCGTATCGGTATCGGGATTATTATTCATAATGCGATTGCCGATAGCGCACCGGCGGCAGTCCCGCGACCTTCTTGAAGGTCTTGTTGAAATGGGAAATATGCTCGAATCCAACCTGCTCTGCGATGACCTGAACCTTGCGGCGCGTCGTCCGAAGCAGCTTCTGCGCCTCCTGAATGCGGACGATGCGCACATATTCGCTAATATGGCAGCCGGTCAGCTTCAAGAAGACGCGGCTGAGATAAGCGGGACTTATAAAGAATTGCCTGGCGAGCTCCTCCAGCGTCAGCGCTTCCTGGTAGTGAGCGTGGATGTAGGTTGTAATCTCCGCTACCTTCTGATGCATGGGATGAATCGATTCTCTGGTTCGGGGAGCCACATCGTGAATTCGATGCAGCCGAATCAACAGCTCGAAGAGCTGATGGCGCACATAATTGGAATAGAGAGGCTGCTCTTCCTTGCATTCCGCGATCATTTGCGTGAGAATGCGCTCAATTTCGGGCAGTTCCTTGCTTGGCGCGCGCAGCAAGGTCGATTTCTGGAAGAGCGGCAGTTGCAGAATGCCCTGATCGGCAGCGCCGAGGAATTCAGGATGGAAATGAATGAGCACTCTTTCGAAATGCCCCAACTGAGAGCTCGCGGTGGAATGCAAGTCATGCGGAACGACGATGACAACATCGCCTTTCTCCGCCGTATACACCTCTCCATTCATGAGATAGACCCGCTCGCCCTCCAGCAAGCAATAGAGCTCATAGAAGGAATGGGAGTGGGCATGGGGCATTGCCGAGGAATTGGAACGCCTCATTCGTTGTATCGAGAATGCACCGTTTCCGGCTTCGCGCTTCTTGCCAATATGGTCGTGCATCATCATGCGCCTCCTCTGGGAATGTGGAATAGATTGATGGAATTAGAGGCGAAACAGAGCTCGTATGACAGCTCTGCTTCGCCTCTTTTCAATTATTGCTTGGCGGCGTACCATTCGGAGAATTGCTTCTGATATTCCGCGATATACGTCTCGAAGCCCGCCGCTTTCAATTTCTCCAGCGCTTTCGGAAAGTTATCGTCGTAATCGAGGAAGCCGCTGGCGATCGGAGCCAGGAATTCGGAGAACACGCCGTTGATTTTGGTTTCCTCGTTCTTGACCGGCGAATTGTCGAAATTGAAGCCGGCTCCTTTGGATATAATCGCTTCGTCGTCCCATGCCTTGTACTGCTCGATGAATTCGTCCGAAACGGTGTTGTCGAAGCGCATAAAGTTTTTGTTCATCAGCAGCCAGTCGGGAATGAGGGAATCGCTATTGATGCGCGTCAAGCGACCGTTCTCATCGAGTGTATAGTCTGTGTCCTTGATGCCGTAGGCGAAGAGATCGTACAGCTCCTGGTTTTTCTGCAGCAGATTGAAGAACATCACGTAACGCTCCGGATCCTTGGCGTTCGCGGATACGAACCAGGCCGTGCTGTACGTGCCGCGGCTGATTTTCGGCAAATCCTTGCTCAGGAAATAGTTGGCGAGCTTGGCTGTAGGAACGGCCTGCGAGATCGTAGCGGCGCCTTCGAACGGACGTGCTGCCGTTCCAGCCCAGAACATCGCTTTGCCGGAGTTCCAGTCGGATTGCAGCTGAGGCGAATTGGTAGCGGCGTATTTCGGAATGATGCCCTTCTTGTACCAATCCCGCATGATTTGCGCGTATGCTTTGAACTCGTCGCTCTCGAACCAACTGATGATCTGATCATTGTCCTCTGATTCGTCGATCGCCAAGAAATCGTTCTGCCAGTAGAGATTTTTGTCCGTATATTCATACATGAGCATTCTGCGCGCGTCCGTGCTCGCGTAGCCGATCAGCTCGGGGTGCGCGGCATGAACCTTATCGTAAAATTGCTCCAGCTCCGCCAGGGAGGAAATGCCGCTCATGCCGACCTCTTCGAGCAAATCCTGACGCACCAGCGCGCTGTAGAATTCCCCAGAGTTCGGCTTGTTGCCTACCGGTATGGCATATTGTTTGCCGCCGATCTGGAACGCTTTGAACGAATTTTCATCCACTGTTTTCTTCATATCCGCAGCGGCGCTTCCCATGTAAGGCGTCAGATCCGCATAGAGTCCTTTGGCGACGGATTTCACCATATAGTTCGTATCGGTATAGGTCGCGAAGTCCTCGCCGGTCGAGAGCATCAGGTCGGTTTTCCCTCCTCCGTATTCCGTCCAGGGGATAAACTGAAATTCAACCTCGGCGTTGATTTCTTTTTTGACAATCGCATTGAATTCGGTTTTGGACAGCTCCTTCATTCGCTGCGATTCGTCGCCGTAGAGAACGATCTTGAGCTTGGCCGGCTCCAGCTCGCTGCTAGCGCTTTCATTGCTGCCCTTGTCAGTGTTCCCTGTCGCCGAATCAGAATTGCCGCTGTTACCGCTATTGTTGCTGCAGGCGGCGAGAAGAACCATCGTTGCGAGGAACAGACTTGCCCATACTTGTTTCTTGAACATGCGTAAACCCTCCTGTATTTTCTAATGATTTATTGTTCAATGGCGGGATAGAACGCGCCCGTCGATGTTCATGAGAGTTTGTTCTATCATACCATGTACAACCTGGGATACTGAACTGCCGCTTTATCCCTTCACGGAGCCGACAATGATGCCCCTGACGAAATAGCGCTGCAGGAACGGATACAGAATCGCAATCGGCAGCACGGTCAGGCAGGTCATCGCCATCTTGGCCGTTTCGAGCGGCGGAGCGATTACGACGCCGCCAATCTGAGCGCTGTTGCCGGACGCGAGATATTGAATATTGGCCATCATGTAGTACATCATGTACTGAATCGTGTACAGACGCTCGTCCGTAATGAGAAGCAGCGACAAGTAGAAGTCGTTCCAGAACTGAAGCGCGTAGAACAACGAGATGGTAACGAGTCCGACCTGGCCAAGCGGCAGCATGATCCGGAAGAAGATTCGGAAATGGCCGGCCCCGTCGATTTGCGCCGATTCAATAACCTCATGCGGAATGCTCTTGAAATAATTGGCCTGCAGATACATAAGAAACACGTTAAGCAGATAAGGAACGAACAAGCCGACAAGCGTGTCGTCCAAATGATAATATTTGGTGCACAGAATGTACCAAGGCAGCGTGCCCCCGCTGAACAGCATGGTGAAGTACGCGAGGAACGCGAAGAAATTGCGGTAGCGGAAGCCCTTGGCGGTAATGACGTAAGCGTATGCCGTCGTGACGAGCACCGCGCATGCCGTGCCGAGCCCGGTGACGGTGACGGAGGTCAAGTAAGCATGAAAGATCTGCTCGGCCTTCGAGTCGAACATGAATTTGTACGTATCGAGGCTGAAGCCGCGAGGCAGGAAGGAATAGCCTTCAGCCGCGAGCTTCGATTCCGTCGAGAGCGAGCCGGAGACGGCCAGCACGAACGGAGTCAGGCAGATCAGCGCGAATATCCCGATGCAAATATAGAACAGAACGATAAGCATTCGATTTTCTTGTTTGGCCATGTCGCATGTCTCCTAGAATAGTTTGCTTTCTTTGTCATACCAGCCGGCAAGCTTGTTGGCGATCAGGACGAGCAGGAATCCGAATACGGATTGATACAGCGTAATGGCCGAAGCAAAGCCGAATTCGCCGGAACGAATTGCCGTACGGTACACATAGACGTCGATGATATCGGTCGTTGGCAGCAGCAGCGGGTTCAAGAATGTGACTCCCATAATCATGCTGAGATCCCCTTTCAGCATGCCGCCGATACCGAGAAGCGTAAGCAGGATGATGGACGGAATGAGCAATGGCAAAGTAATTCGCGTAATAAGCTGCATTCGGGAAGCGCCGTCGATTCGGGCAGCCTCGTAGTAGGAAGTGTCGATGCCTTGAAGCACCGCGTAATAGATAATGGCGCCGTAGCCCGCGCTCTTCCATATATTCGCGATGACCAGAATGACGACGAACAGCCAGGGATTCGAATACCAGTCGACAGCTTGCAGGCCCAAGGGCTCGAACATCCGATTGAGCAAGCCTTTGTCATAGTCGAGCAGTGAGAACAGGATGGCGCCGATGACGATCCACGAAATGAAATAAGGGAAAAACATGACGCTCTGCGTAATCTTGATGAACCATTTGCTTCTCAGCTCGTTCAATATAATGGCGATGGCCACCGAGAAGAACGTGCCTGTCAGCATATACAGCACATTGAGCATGACCGTGTTGCGCGTGGCGCGGATCGCGCTGTCCATGCTGGAGAAGAAAAAGTCGAAATTATCGAAGCCCGCCCAGGGGCTGCCGAAGATGCCGCCGTTGTAATTGTAGTTTTTGAATACGAGAATGAGGCCGCTCATGGGCAAGTAGGCGAACAAGATCAGTACGATCACGCCGGGCAGGGCCAGCAAAAACAATGAGCTGTCGTTTCGCAGCGATTGAAGCCTGCTTTTGCGTCTGGGTGGACTGGACCGCTGTAACGCTTCTTCTGACATCTGAATTCACTCCTTAAAGATCTGTAGGTTTGCCGCAAAACGGCTGCATTTCCTATCGAAAAGCTGCCGGGCAGCAGTTTCTTATGCCTGTAATCAGCATAGTCTGCCCCGGAATGTAAGCGCAATCAAAAAGAAATGAAATCGCTTAAATTCTACTTGCGAAGGCGGCTTTAAAAAAATGAAATCGCTTAAATCGAGCGTGAAAAAGGCGATAAAACAAGGGATGCGGGAGAATGAAGCGCGAAAAAAGCCGCAAGCGCGTGTGCGCTTGCGGCTAAACAAATGCCCCGTCGCTAATAGTCGGCGCCGGGATTTTCTAACGTTTGCATTTTCTATGTTCGCCGTCGGTTGTTTTCGCTCAATCGCTCTTCTGCAAGATGTGGTTCAAGCGCCATTTCGACGGCGTCACGCCGTATCGCTTTCTGAACAGCGTGGTGAAATAAGTGCTGCTGCTGTAACCGCATTGTTCGGCGACGCTCTTGATATCAAGTTCCGCATTCGTGGCGAGAAGCTCCCGCGCATGCTCCAGCCTGACCAGATGTATGAATTCGGGAAAGCTGCTGTCGGTAGCCTCCGTAATGAGTCGGCTGAGATAAGGAGGACTGATCGCCAGCATCTCGGCCAGTCCGTTCAAGGAGAGCGATGGATCGCTGAAGTTCTTGCGTATATAGGCCATGGCTTCTCCCGCGATGTCACGGGTTTCGGCGGTATTCATCTCCTTCAGTCTCTCGCAGGCGTCCAGACTGAGCTGCTCCAACCATTGCTGGAGCGCTTCAAAGTCCGAGATCAGCCATATACGCTGATACCATTCCAGAAAATCCGAATGAGGCGCCGCCGGGTTAGGCAGCCTGGTCTCGCCGATTTTGCCCAGCTCCGAGGCGAGTCTGGCAACGGCGATTGTCGCCTGCTTCACTTGAAACCCTCCGGCAGCTTCCAGAAAGTCTTCTATTGCGGGAGGAATTAGCTCATATTCGCCATTCTTGACGGATTGGAGCACGGCGTTAAGGGAGCTGTCGGATATTGCGCTGTCCTTCAGATGAAGCGTATCTTCCATTAGAATAATGGAAGCGCGAGGTTGAAACTTCAAATGCCGCATGCAGTCATTGGCTTCGTCATAGAGCTCCTTAAGCAGCTTCGAATCGGCGGACAGCCGACTGACTCCGATTGAGCAGGAAGCGACGGGCCATGCTTGCATGGCTTCAACGAGCTGCTCCCAAAGATCACGCGACAAGCCATCCTCGCCGAAGCTGCCGGCCTCCGTCTCGCTGACAATTAATACGGCAGCCTCCGAATGCGGGAAATAACCGCGACACGCCGCTTTTCCATTGAACAGTCGTTCCATCTCCTGCGGCAAACCCCTCATCTTTTGCATCCATTCTTCGTCTGAAAGCCCGTTTTCCTCGTTCAGTCTCTGCAGTCCCATAGCTGCAACGCAAAAAAACGTTTCCCCGGAGGACATATTCTTCGAAGGCAGAGCTGAGGGCAGATGCTCGCCGGAATGATAGGGCGAGGTCAGCCAGCGCAGCAGTGCGCTGTCCTCGTTCTCGCGCTTAAGCTCCCCGAACCGTCCAGCAATTCTCTCCAGCTCCCGGTTGGCTTCATCGAACCCGCCGTTCTGCGCGAAGGGAGCCGCGTCGCCGGTTAAATTCCGAATGTTGCCGAACAAGGTGCCGATCGGCTTGTACATGCGATGCGAGACGAAGGCGGCGATGCCGGAAGCCGCGGCAATGAGAGCAAGACAGATCACGATGATGAAGGTCAAGGCGTTCGAAATATCGCGAATGCTGTCCCTGTACGACGTTTCGGACAGAAACCAGAGCCCGACGAGCTTCGCCTTACGGTATGTGATCAGCTTCTTGTCTCCGTTGTCGGGCTTCCATACGAGCGTGCCGGAGTTCTCGCTTCCGCCGATAATCTTCTCAAGCATGGCTGGTTCGAATGTCGCGCCGGCAGCTCCGCTTTGCATAAGAACATCCCCGTCGGCACTCAGCACCCCGTAGCGGGTATTGTCGTCTCCGCCGCTTCCGAACACATTTTCTTGCAGCTTTCTGGGATTGATCGTCATCGCGATCGCGCCGATATATTCGCTGCTGTCAAAGGCACGGTCATTATAGAAGACGGTCATCAGATTTTGCTTGTCGCCGTTGTTCAGGGTTGCGGTCCACAGATATGGGGACTGCTTGATGACGCTGTCGCGGACGCGTTCATAGAGATCCTGCTTTGTCGATGCGTCCAGAGGATTGTTCTCGAACATCAGCACGGGCCCCGCCTGACCCATAATATACGCGTTTTCGAGAAAGGGATTGACCGTCAGAGTGCCCTTTATTTGGCTGAGCGCGCTGTAGAGCTGATCGCTCCAACTGTTGTCGCCGCTTTGCATTACGGTGTTGATGTTGGGATTGCGGTAGAAATCCATGGTGTAATTCTGCGCCAATTCAATGTATTTGGCGAATACGGTTTCTGTATTTTGGAGAACGCTTTCATTCACCTGATTGACATTCTCGATCGTTTTCCCGCGAAACCAGACGAACAATGCGCTGGCAAGCACGAGCACCGAACAAATCGAGATCAAGGTGAGACTCATGAAAAATCTGATTTTTAGCAACCTTGCTCCCCTCATCGTCATCGCCCCCCTGTATGTTCAATACTATACACAAATTTAATGGCAAAGTTAACAGCATGGGGAGTCGGGGCTTGCCTGGAAAGCAAGTAGATATAAAAAACGGAAAAGCAAGCAAGGATGTGTCAACTTTGTGCGATTTGCTTCAACTATACTTGAATAAGCTTACACTTTATGAATACTGGGAGGCTGAATGATGCGCAGGTTTCAAAATCCGATATTGACGGGCTTCTATCCCGATCCGTCTGCTATACGCGTAGGCGATGACTATTATCTTGTGACTTCGAGCTTCGAGTTTTTTCCGGGCGTGCCTATATTCCATAGCAAGGATCTCGTCCACTGGCGGCAGCTCGGCCATGTGCTGGATCGGCCGTCGCAGCTCAATCTGGACGGCATCAAGCCGTCCATGGGCATATGGGCGCCAACGCTTCGTTATCACGGCGGCATCTATTATATGATTACAACCTTCGTCGACAACGAGAAGCAATGCCATAACTTCTATGTAACCGCGAGCGATCCTTCGGGTCCATGGTCCGAGCCGATCTGGCTGGAGGATGCGCCGGGCATTGACCCGTCGCTGTTCTTCGATGAAGACGGGACCGTGTATTATACGGGCAACCGCGTGCCTCCGGAGGGTCAGCAATATCCGAAGCATATGGATATTTGGCTGCAGGAGCTTGATTTGGCGAGCGGCAAGCTCGTCGGGCCGAAGCATAGCATTTGGCAAGGCGCGCTTAAGGTCGGCCACGCGCAGGAAGGGCCTCATCTGTACAAAATCGGGGAATGGTACTACGTGATGATTGCGGAAGGCGGCACCGGCCATACGCATGCGATAACGATCGCCCGCAGCAAATCGCCCGCCGGGCCCTACGAGGGATATAAGGCTAACCCGATTCTGACGCATCGTCATTTGGGACGAGATTATGGCATTGTCAACGTTGGTCACGGTGAGTTGATCGAAACGCAGAAGGGCGATTGGTGGATGGTCTGTCTGGCATCCCGGCCTTATGGCGGTTACTATCGCAATTTGGGACGAGAGACGTTCCTGGTTCCCGTTCGATGGGAGGGCGAATGGCCGGTGGTAAGCCCCGGCAAGGGTATTGTGGAAGAAGAAGGCGATGCGCCGGATTTGCCGGAGATGATTTGGCCGGAGCTTCCGATTCGCGATGATTTCGATCAGCGGGAGCTGGCGCCGATCTGGAATTTCCTCCGCACGCCGCGCGAGGCCTTCTGGAGCTTGACAGAGAGGCCTGGCGCTCTGCGTCTGCAATTGAGGGCGGCGTCGATCGCCGCTCTGGAGAATCCATCCTTCGTCGGGCGGAGACAGCAGCATAAGAGCTTTCGCGCAGAGACGGCGCTTTGCTTCGAGCCGAAGGAAGCGGGCGACAAGGCAGGGCTTGTCTTGCTGCAAAATGCGGATTTTCAGTTCCGGCTTGAGTATGGAAGCTTCGAAGGCATGAAGGAAATTCGGCTGACGCAGCGGAAGGGCGGCGAAGAGACTGTGCTGGCCTCCTGCCCGTTCGGCGGACAGGGCTTGCTTCTCAGAGCCGAGGCGCATGGTCAGCATTACGGCTTCTACTGGCGCGAGCGGGAATCCCAGGAGTGGATGACGCTTGATGGGGATGCGGATGGCACGATTCTCAGCACGGATTTGGCCGGAGGCTTCACCGGCGCGTACATGGGGATGTATGCCGCTTGCGAGAGCGAGAACAGTGGGGGTTACGCCGATTTCGAGTGGTTCAGTTATGAGGGAATCGACGACGAACGAGAAGGCGACGGCCATGAGGAATAAGGATGCGAAAGCTAATGAAATGAAGAGTGATGTGGCGGAAGGGGGAGGAGCCATGCTGATAACGGTAGCTGCAGATGCGAATGACAAGGCGGATTTCCATCGGCTTCAGGATGCCGTCGATGCGATTCCGGCGGCTTGCAAGGAGACCGTGACCATTCGCATTAAGCCGGGTGTATACGAGGAGAAGGTGACGATTCCGGCTGGCGCGCCTCCGATTCTCTTGCTGGGCGACGACCGCGAAGGAACTATTTTGAGCTGGTCGGACAACGCTCATACGCTTGGAGCCGACGGCGAGCCGCTGGGCACGTTCCGGACGGGCACGCTGAACGTGTTCGCGCACGCGTTCACGGCGGAGAACGTTACGATTCGCAATGCTTCGGGACCCGGCACAGGACAGGCGGTCGCCGCGTTCGTCGACGGGGACCGCGCCGTATTCCGGCGAGTCAAGCTGCTTGGCGATCAGGATACCTTGTACACGGGCAAGGGCAAGCAATTCTATCACGAATGCTATATCGAAGGCGATGTCGATTATATTTTCGGGGCGGCGACCGCCGTGTTCGATCGCTGCCATCTGCATAACAAGCGCTCGCGAGGATATATTACGGCGGCTTCAACGCCGCAAGAGGCGGCATTCGGCTATGTGTTCCTCGATTGCGAGATTACGGGAGGCGAGGGCGTGACGGATGTCTATCTCGGACGGCCCTGGCGGCCCTTCGCCAGCGTGGCCTTCATCCGCACCTCGATGGATGCTTCCATTACCGGGGAAGGCTGGCATAATTGGGGACAGCCAGACCGCGAGTCGACAAGTCGCTACGAGGAATACGGCAGCACTGGACCGGGAGCGAATGCCGACGCGCGCGCAGTCTGGTCGCGGGAGCTGTCCGCTGAAGAGGCGAAGGATTATCGCGTTATTCATATTTTCGACGGCTGGCATCCCGAAGGGTACTAATGAATTGAATTGCGGTTGTCAATTAGCTGTGAATAGTAGTGGTTCGACTAACTCAAACGGACACCAGAGCCTCTGTTAAGCTGGAAAATGGAAAATGGAAATTCACAATTTTCACGGACACCACAGTCCTTATTTTGGGTAAAACACTTGTGTTTTCGTATATTGGAGCAAATAAGTGCGTTGGTGTCCGCCTAAAAGGGCAAATGACGAATTATGATACGAATAAGAGCGCTGGTGTCCGTTCGAATTTCAAGCGTTGCTTTTGTTTGGATGCCCTCCATGAATGGACAGTCTCTAAATTGCGGATGGCGGGGAAGGGGAGTTTGATGACGATGGAGGAGCTTGAACAATACTTGGAGGAGCTGGTTCAAAGGGCGGCTGCCGAGAGGCGTTCGCCGGAGAAGCAGAAGGTTGCGGATTCCAGAGTACGGCTGAAAGCGAAGTTTGGCGAGCTTCTCGGCAGGTTTGGGGAAGAGGAGCAAGCGCTTGAGCCGCTGTTAATCGAGCGATGCCAATGCTCCGGCTATGTGCGCGAGCTTGTGGAGATCGACACGGTTGAAGGGCTGCGGATGAGGATGTATATCTTAATGCCGGAACAACCGTCCGCCTCGCCCATGCCTGCGGTCATCGCGCTTCACGGCCATGGCTACGGCAGCCGTGAGATTGTCGGCTTGGAAGCGGACGGGGCAGAGCGTTCTTCTAAGCCTGGTCTTCATAAGGATTTCGCAGTCTCATTGGTTCGCGAAGGTTATGTTGTTGCCGCTCCCGAACTGATCGGTTTCGGTGATCGACGGCTTGCGGAGGACAAGGAGAAGGGAGCCGGCAGCAATTCCTGCTTCCGGCTTGCCGCCCATCTGCTGATGACGGGACGGACGTTGGCGGGACTGCGAATACGCGAAACATCCAGAGTTGTCGATTATTTGCGGGAAGCTATGCCCGCTATCGACAAGGAGCGAATCGGGATTATGGGCATTTCGGGAGGCGGACTTGTGGCGGGCTTCACGGCGGCGATCGATGCCAGAATCCGCTGCGCGGTAGTGAGCGGTTACGCCAGTCTGTTCGCGGAGAGCATACTGGCAAGGAATCATTGCCTCGACAATTATATTCCGGGCATTCTGGAGGAGGCGGAGATGCCCGAGCTGCTCGGGTTGATCGCGCCGAGAGGCTTGTTCCTGGAATCCGGGGAAGAGGATAAGGTGTTTCCTCGCGAGCCGGCGGAGAAGGCATATCGCGAGCTTCAGTCTCTCTATGGGGAGGAGGGCGCGCGCGATGCCGTGCATTGCGATTTTTTTCGGGGAGGGCATGAAATTAACGGAGAGAAGGCCTTCGCCTGGCTGCGCGGGCAATTGACAGATGCTAGAGGTACGAATGGAGGAGATGGGAGTGGCTGCTGAAGCTGCGTCGGTTTTATTATCAGGTTGGTCGCGCAAGATTGGGGATACTCTTCTGAGCGGATGCAGAGAGGATGGCTTCCACCCTTATCCTATGGAGCGCTGGGCTTATGTGCCAGGCATGCTTCTGATGGCAATGGGCCGCGCGGGCAAGCAAAGCGGCGACGAGCGTTATTATTCGTTCATGCATCGCCATATGGACCGTTATATCGCGGAAGACGGAACGATTGCTGGCTACTCGCTCGAGGAATATAATCTGGACCAAATCAATCAGGGAAAAAATCTGTTCATGCAGCTTGCTAGCTCAGGCGATGAGCGGTATGCTCTTGCGGCGCATGCGCTGGCTTCGCAGCTGCTCGGTCAGCCCCGCACCTCGGAGGGCGGGTTCTGGCATAAGAAGGTGTATCCGTTCCAGATGTGGCTGGACGGACTCTATATGGCTTCGCCGTTCCTGGCGGAGTATGCCAAGACCTTCGATCGTCCCGAGCTGACGGACGAGGTCGCCCATCAATTGCTGCTTGTCGAACGCCGAACGCGCGACAAGCGAACCGGCCTGCTCTATCACGGCTGGGACGAATCCCGCGAGCAGGAGTGGGCGGATTCGGTTACCGGCTGCTCGCCTCATTTCTGGAGCCGCGCGATGGGTTGGTACGTCATGGCTCTTGTCGATTGCCTGGAGCATTTCCCGGTTACCCACCGCAGTCGCGGCACGATTGTCGGCATCTTCGAGCGCATATGCCACGCGCTTGTGCGCGTGCAGGATCAAGCGAGCGGCCTGTGGCATCAGGTGCTGGATCAAGGCGATCGGAAGGGCAACTACCTGGAGGCTTCCGGCTCGATCATGTTCGTCTACGCAATGGCCAAAGGGCTGAGGCTTGGCTATTTGAGCGGCGTCTTCCGCCCCGCCATGCTGAAGGGCTACAAGGGCATAATCGGAAGGCTCGTCACCGAGGATGAGCGAGGCGTGCATCTCCATCAAATCTGTCATGGAGCGGGACTCAGCAAGGATCGCAACGGCTCGTTCGATTATTATATTTCCGAAGCGGTCGTATCGGATCATTATATGGGCATCGGACCGCTGCTGCTCGCGGCGCTCGAGGTGGAGCGCTTGCTGTAGCCACTGCATCGACTGGAAGCTGCGAAATACATCTTTTGCAGCGAAATGAAGCAAACGGCATCAACCGCAGGTTGCCTCGCAATTGCGGACCTTCAATTCTCCTTACATGGAATTTCTGTGCAACATGAGCATGGCGCAAATCGGAAATATCATGATACAATTGAATGATGAAGAGAAATGATGCGCCTTACTCGAATAGGTCGAAGAATCTCTCTCTATCAGACCAGGCTTAGGGAGGAATGGAGTTGTCTGCAGAAGCAGAAATGATGCTGGAGAAGCTGCCGGAGCATAAGCGGCTGTCTCGAATTAAATTGTTGCGTCGTGTATTTTTCATGTTTATGGGAGCGTGTCTGGTGTCGGTTGCGCTGGAAATCTTCCTGGTTCCGAATGACATCATTGACGGCGGCATTACCGGTATATCCATTATTATGGCGCACTTGACGCATGTTCCTCTCGGCATCTTCCTAACGCTGCTGAATTTGCCGTTCCTGCTGCTCGGCTACAAGCAGATTGGCAAAACCTTTGCGATCTCGACCTTGTTCTCAATCGTGGCGATGTCGATCGGGACCGAGCTGCTCGTCCCCGTATCGCCGCTTACGATCGATCCGCTTCTTGCGGCGGTGTTCGGAGGCGTACTGCTGGGAATCGGTGTCGGGATGGTTATCCGATCCGGCGGATCGATGGACGGAACGGAGATCGTGGCGATTCTGGTCAACAAGAAGACGCCTTTCTCCGTCGGCGAAGCAGTCATGTTCGTGAACGTGTTCATCCTCGGCAGCGCCGGCTTTATCTTCGGCTGGGATCATGCCATGTATTCGCTGATGGCCTATTACATAGCGTTCAAGATGATAGATATTACGATTGAGGGCTTCGACCAGTCCAAGTCGGTCTGGATCATCAGCGAGAAGCCGAGGGAAATCGGGGATGCTCTGCTAAGCCGTCTTGGCCGCGGAGTAACGTATCTAAATGGAGAAGGAGCCTATTCGGGCAACGACAAGAAGGTCATCTTCTGCGTCATTACCCGGATTGAGGAAGCCAAGCTGAAGTCGATTGTCGACGATATCGACTCCGGCGCATTCGTGGCGATCGGCAATATTCACGATGTGAAGGGCGGGCGCTTCAAGAAGAAGGATATTCATTAGAGGGAAGAGCCGCTGGCGAATTATTCGCTGGCGGCTCTTGTTCGTATTGGAGCTCGCAAGTGTCATTAAGTCGAAAAAGTCGACTAGCAGCGCGGAAACGTAGCTCGAGCGGCTCTGTAAGTCGAAAAGGTCGACTTCCATGCAGTTCACACGTTTGAAGGGGCAGGAGCGTACAAATAAGCACTCGAGCTCATTCCGTCTGCAATTTGTTGACAACTTGTCCGCATCCCCGCGACATCGTTGCGATATAATAGAAACAAAATGGTTTTAAAAGGAAGCGCTATGAACAAAACAAAAATATTGATTATCGAAGACGAGATTGCCATCGCGGACATGCTGGAATACGGCTTGCAGCGCGAGGGCTACGAGACGGCGAAGGCGCATACGGGGTATGACGGCCTTCAGTTGATGGAAAGCTGGCGCCCCCATATGCTGCTGCTCGATTGGATGCTGCCGGATCAAAGCGGACTCGACATCTGCAAGCAGGCAACGGCCTCTTACAATATCCCCATTTTAATGATTACAGCGAAGTCCGATATAACGGATAAAATTCTGGGCCTCGAGTTCGGAGCCGACGACTATATAACAAAGCCGTTTGATCTGCGGGAAGTCATTGCCCGTATTCGAACCATACTCAGGCGCGTTGCGCAAGCGAATCGTAATGACGGTGAGGCTGTAGAGAAAGTTGAAGTTGCGGAGAATGCCGTGAAATGCGAGTCTGTTGTCCGATTCCAGGATATCGAGATTCTCACCGAGGAGAGAGAGGTCTGCAAGGGCGACCGAATAATCGAGTTAACGCCGAAAGAGTACGATGTTCTCCTGCTGCTGCTCGGCAACAAAGGCAGAATCTTCACCCGGGCGGAGCTGCTCGATCTGGTATGGGGATACGATTATCCCGGCGATACGAGAACGGTGGATACGCATATTCAACGGCTGCGCAAGAAGCTGGATGCCGCCGAATGGATCGCGACGGTGTTCGGCATCGGATACAAATGCGTGAAACGGCTGGACTCCTAAAATGCTGCATACGATAAAGGCTAAATTCATCATCGGTTTTTTCGTCATTTTTAGCGTGTTCTTCCTTATTCTGAACGGGTGGGTCACCCGCCATATCGAAACCGCCAATCAAGCGACCGTAACGAGCAATTTGAAGGATCTGAAAAACAACAGCAACGGCTATATCCGGCAATCCTTCCTGACGCATCACTTCGAGAACGATACGGTTTATTTCGAGCAAATGGCGGAAGAGCTCGGGAAGGAACTGCAATACGCTTCCTCAAGCTGGGTTGGCCTCTATTCGCTCGATGGAGAGCTGCTTTATGCTTCCGATTTGGCTGATTTTCCTGCGAATGCTGGAGATTTGACGCAAGCGCTGCAGGGAAGAACGGCGTATACGATCATGAAGGGGAACGGACGGACCACCGCTTCTTATTCGTATCCCATCATCATCGACGGAGCCAAAGTAGGCATCGTTCGATTTGCCAAAGACTTCAGCTCGCTTTACGAACAAAGCGGTTATTTGCAGCGAGCGATCTTTTCGATCACGCTGGCTGTCTTTGCCGCGGCGTTCTTATTTTCCTATCTGCTGTCGAGGCATGTTACCATCCCCGTCGTCAAGCTGACGCAGGCATCCACGGAAGTGATGAACGGCAAACTGGACGTTCCTATCGCCATCAAGCGCAAGGACGAGCTAGGCAAGCTGGCCGTTAACTTCAGCAATATGCTGCAGAAGCTTCGCAATCAGTTTGCGATTATCGAGAAGGATCGGGATCGGCTCGGCGAATTGTATGTTCATCGCAAACGTTTCTATGATAATGTGACGCATGAGCTGAAGACGCCGCTGACAACGATTATGGGGTATGCGGAAATTATTCGCGCGGACGGCGTGAAGGATCGGGTTATTTTCGATAAAGGAATGAACCATATCGTGGATGAAAGCAAGCGCCTGCACGACATGGTATTGAAGCTGCTTGAAATGTCCAAGGCCGCCGAAGGCAATGAAACGTATACCGCTCTCGATGTTGCGAAGCTGCTCTCGGATGTATGCGATACGATGGCAATCAGGGCGAATCGATACAAAAAGGCGATTCTCTGCGATGCGCAAAGCGGCTTGCAGGTGCATGGTCAGCCGGATCGACTGCGTCAGCTCTTCATTAACCTGCTGGATAACGCAATTAAATATTCGCGTTCGCGCTCCGACATTGTTGCGGTTGCCCGTCCGGATGGCGACCATGTCCGTATTATCATTTCGAATCAGGGGGAAGGAATTAGCCGGGAGCACTTGGAGAAAATTTTTGAACCTTACTATAGAGCGGGCAATCCCGATAAGGATTCCGAGAGCGCGGGGCTTGGCCTTAGCATAAGCAGAAGCATCGTAGACGAGCATGAAGGTCGAATTTGGCTGGAGAATGCAGACGGGGAAACGAATGTGTATATCGAGCTTCCGTTCATGCGGGATGGGAAGGTGGAATAATGAGAAGACGAGGCATTGTATTGGCGTTAGCGCTTGTCGCTTGCTTGATGGCTGCAGGCTGCGGCGGGGAGATGAAAGCGAAAACGATTATTATCGAGGAGGAGCCTGGCCCGGCTCCGAGCGCCCTTCCTTCCTTATTCGAGGTGGATACCATCTATCCTGCCATGCAGCAATACGCGGTATACTCCATTGGTTGGCTGGACGTAGATTCCGTGCTTGCCGTGAATGCAGGCTATAAGGATATTTCTCGCTTCTATCGAGTCGACTCGCCTTATGATACATTGACGGAGCTGTGGGAGACGGATGATCTGTTAATTCCGGAAAATGTCGTGATATCGCCGGACGGCCGCTACGCCGCTTACGTCAAAGTGGGAGGCGCGGGCGGACTATCGCTTAAGCTTGTTTCTCTGAACGGGGGCGAGGAGAAGGTGCTTGAGGTCGATCAGCTTGAAGCGAAGGGCGCTCAGCTGTCCTGGTCGAGCAATAGCCGCTATCTCTGCTTCATGATGCGGGAGGCCGATAACCGGGAGCTGATGATAGGCGTCTATGATACGGAAGACGGGAGCTTGAACAAGTACGCTCTGGATGGCGACGCTTCATCGTTTGTCACATCCCTTCATATTGCGGATGACGGTGAAAGCGCGGTTGTCGTCAAGCCGTCCGCGTCAGCGGATCGAACCGCGGCCGTCGCCGTACAGCCAATGAGAGAGTCAACGCTGGAATATGGCCTTCTTGCTGACGACAAATTCGTGAGCGAATACAAGCATTCGATTGACAGCGACGGTCAGGTGGAATGGATGCATGGGGATCAAATCGCGTTTACGGGCGCGGATGGCGCGCTTTATGCGTATAATAGAAGGAATAACGTTGTATCGATATTGCTGCGGGATATCGACGTGTTCAAATTGTCGAAGGACAGGAAGTACATTGCTTATATGCAGCAGAATTCGATATATGTCGCCAAGCTGTATGGAAATAATGTGCTTGACAAGTTAACGGTGTATCAAGGTATTATCGCAACAGGGCTGGACTGGAGCCCGGATAATGAGTTGCTGCTGCTAAGCGGAGTCAATCGGCTTGATCGGAAGTTGTCTGAATCGCAAAATTACATTATTAAATTCAAATAAGCGCGATCCCTGTTTGCTGCAGGGATCGTGTTTTTTTGAAATACAGGAAAGCATATTACGCTCTGTCGATTCAAAAAGGATAGTGAAGTATGGATTGAAGCATATTATAACTGGAAATTCAAAAGCGGGTTTCAACACGATTTAGGAGTGATTCGGCAGTGTCAAAAAAACAACTATTTGGAGTCATGATTTGTTTAGCGAGTTTTGTTTATACATCCGGTTTTTCAGATTATCCTCAAAAGCATAATCGCAAATATTATGAATTGCGCGGTGAAGCTGTGTGGGAAGTCCCTACAGATGAGAAATTAATTTCTCTGACCTTTGATGATGGGCCAAATAGCAGGATGACACCGTTAATATTGGACATTTTGAAGCAGTATGATGCTAAAGCTACTTTTTTCGTTGTTGGTAACCGGATAAGCAAAAACATGGATATTATTAAAAGAGAAGTTGCGGAAGGACACGAGGTGGCCAATCATACCTACAATCACATTTTGTTTACACAGAATCATTCCATTGAAAGCATTAATCGCGAAATGATAAAAACAAAAGAACTCATCGAAATGGTGGCTGGTCAAGATTCGCCCTGGTTTAGACCTCCTGGCGGGAATATTAACGATTCCGTAATAAAAGCGGCTAAAGATAACGGATATACTGTTGTTTTGTGGTCCTGGCATCAGGATACGAAGGATTGGCGTGCGCCTGGAGTGGACGCTATTGTTCAAAAGGTATTGAAAAATGCGCGGAATGGCGATATCGTTCTCATGCACGATAATGTGCAAGGCTCCGATCAAACATACAAAGCTCTTAAAAAAATCTTGCCCGAGCTGCAAAGAAGAGGATTCAGATTTGTAACCATTTCCGAGCTCGGGAATCATAGACGTTCGAGTAAATCGTTGCGCCAGCAACAACCGGAAATCGACAACAGCGTAAATAAAAGCGGTTGAAAGTCAATGAACTTGTTCGTCAAAAAAAGTGAAAACCGGTGAAGTTTTTTTGTTTTGCAACTTGTTGACATCTCGTTGGGGTCGTTGTGACACCTCTCTCTTATAGTTGACGAAGAGAACGAAACGCGCAGCATTCGTCGACTAAGGAGGAGCTATGACGACTTTAACGAAACGCAGAGCAATAGCGAGGGGAAGCCTGATCGTGCTGTTGCTGCTGATCTTCTGGATCGGCAGCGCCATCGGCTGGAGCTTCCATTCTTCCAGCAGGGAGAATGTTCAGGAGAAGCTGGCAGGGGGAAGCAGTTCCTCGAACGGTTTGACGGAGCCGCCGCCGGGGATGCGAGCTTACAAGGTTGTTATCGATGCGGGTCATGGAGGTCATGATCCGGGAGCTACCGGCGCGAGCGGAGACTATGAGAGGGACTATACCTTGTCACTTGCTCGGAAGGTGTTTGAACGATTGCAAGACGAGCCCATGCTTGAACCTATGCTGACGAGGTCCGACGATACGTTCATTGAGCTGGAGGATCGGGCTGCGATTGCGAATGAATGGGGAGCCGACGCGCTTATTTCCATCCATGGCAATACGTATGAGGATTCCTCCGTTGAAGGAACGGAAACGTTATATATGAACAAGAACAGTGTTCAGCTTGCCGAAAGCATGCAGCACGAAATGGTGAAGGCGATGGGCTTCCGGGATCGGGGGGTGAAGAAGCAGCAGCTCAAGGTGCTTTCGTTAACCGATATGCCGTCCGCGTTAATCGAAATCGGCTATTTGACGAACGGGGAGCAGGAGTCGCGTATGCGCAGCAGCGAAGGACAAGCGGCTGCGGCCGAGGCCATCGTGGATGGATTGAAGCAGTATTTTGACATTAAGGAGCAGCAAGCGGGCGAGAATTCGCGAGAAACGGGAAAAACGGAGAAAGAAGCTTCCCCAATTAAGATTTATTACAACGGGGCAGCCTCCGACGGCAAACAAACGGCTCTGACCTTCGACGATGGGCCTGATGATGTCGTGACGCCGGAAATTCTGGATGTCTTGAAGGAGAATCATATTAAAGCGACGTTCTTCATGCTGGGATCGCAAGCCGCCGCCCATCCCGAGATGGTGAAGCGAATTGTCGACGAAGGCCATGCGATCGGCAATCATTCATGGTCGCATCCCCGCTTCGAAGAGCTCTCGCTCGACGAAGCCCGAGAACAAATCAACGATACGCAAGTTGAGCTGGAGGAGATTGCCGGCGTCCGCCCGTCCCTCTTCCGGCCTCCTTATGGCGCTTTGGACGAGGAGAATGCGGAGCTCGTGCATGATATGGGGCTGTGGATCGTCAATTGGTCGGTCGACACAATGGACTGGTCGGGACTGTCAACGCCGGATATTATGGATCTGGTACGCGATGAAATATGGCCGGGCGGCATCATTCTGCAGCATTCCTCCAGCGGTGGGGGATCCAATACGGTAGAAGCGTTGAAGCAAATCATCACCGAGCTTGGCGAGGAGGGCTATGCGTTCGTCACCGTCCCGGAGCTGCTCCATTTGCCGGATTCGCAGAATGGAGATTTATAATAGAAAAAATAAAAAAACGGCATTCAATTGGATCAATTTGGAAGGCCGTTTTTTTTAATCATTTACTGCTCGCGAGCAACTTTGTTCAGGAAAATATATGCATCACTATTAAATTTCCAGGATATTCCGAATTTATCAATCAACAGCCCAAAGCACGATGACCAAGGCTTATTGCCTAATGGCATGATTACATGACCGCCAACTGACAAATTGGTGAAGTATTTCTGCAGCTTTTGTTTGTCTTCTATAACGAGCGTAATCAGCATGTTATTGCCTTGAACGACTTCCCCTGTTACCCTCTTCATCGAGGGAGGGACATCCGACATCATGATTTTTCCGCCTTCGAAGGCTAAGGATGACTCCATAATCATATTCAACTCATTTTCCGGTAAAGGATAGTTCGGGTCTTGAGGTATATCCTTGAACTTCACTGCTTTCACTTCACTTGCGCTCAAAGCCTCTGCATAAAAAGCAATAGCTTGCTCTGCAACCCCATCGAAATTTACATACACAACTGTCGCCATAAAATAAATACCTCCTTCTTGTGATAGCTACATAGTAAGCTATAATAGGTGACATCTTATATGTCGCTTATTCATCATGCGTCAAAAAAATTGTTATTGAGCGTAGGGGAAGCGGGAGGATTTTTATGAATAAAGTAGAGCGGCTTATTTCGATTGTGATGATTTTGTTGCAAAAAGAGGTGATGTCGGCGGGGGCTTTCGCTAGTCTGTTTGGCGTCAGCAAAAGAACCATTCTGCGTGACATGGAAACACTTGGACTCTCCAATATTCCGATCTATGCCATTCACGGCGTTCATGGAGGCTATGCCATTATGGATACGTACAAATTGGACAAACGTCTATTAAATCAAGTGGACCTGGAGAATGTGTTGACGGCGTTAGACGGGCTGGAGCAACTGATGGTGAGCAAAGAAGTTGAAGCTACGATTCAAAAGATCGTATCAATGGTCGGTACCGAATCTCGGAGCGGGAGGATTCAACTTTCATTTTACGATTGGGAAGGACGCACGGATCTCCTCCCTGTCTTGAACGGATGCCAGCAAGCCATTATACAAAACAGGCTGGTTCGTTTCGACTATCTGGATCGAATGGGAATTGCCACGAACAGAAGGGTGGAGGCGTATCGTCTTCATTTTAGTGAAAGAAGCTGGTATCTCAAAGGGTTCTGTTTGGAGCGTGAAGATTATCGTACTTTCAAACTCTCCAGAATAGACCGCTTCCGATTGGAAGACACTCCGTTTGTGCCCAGGAACGATAGCGAGGACCATGTGCTGCAAGTCAGCAATCATAGCCCATTTGTTGCAGTCAAGGCTTTGATCTCCCCCAGGGTGAAGGAACAATTTATTGAACGATACGGTCGGAAGAGCATCGATTTTTCTATTCCAGAACGCTTAATCGCTTCCATCGACATTCCTCAAAACGAGGATGGATTTCGCTTTTTAGCCGGGTTTGGCTCGGATGTAAGAATTATGGAACCCTCGTCGTATGTCGAACAATTCAAAGCGTTTTTAGCTGCCATGATGGACGCCTATTCGTAACCCTGCTTCCGCGGTCAGACGCTTATCTTCAGCCTGCTTGGCTTGATCTGGCTCATACCGTTCCAATCAATCATGATTCCGAACTATGTGCTGGTGAACGATATGGGACTGAATGAATCAATTCAGGGCATCGTGCTCCGTTCGCCGTATCCACGTTTGCGGTTCTACCGATGTATCAGAGCTTTCAAACGTTCCCGAAGGTGTTGATTGAAGCGGGCAGCACCGATGGCATAAGCGACTTCGGCATTCTGATGAGGCTGGTGCTTCCCAATATGAAGGCGACCGTCGCCTCGCTCGGCATCAAATACGGCGGCGATAATGCAAGGACCCAAACTTGAGGCTAGGGCCCTTGCACCGACTTGTTAATCGCTATCGCTCATCTCTGAAAGGCCGTAGGTAGAGGCTTTCTTATTGGAAATAGGCAACTCGCACATCATCCAGGCTCATGCTGCTGGCATTGCCCGCGATGCCCGACGAGAACAGGTCGAGCGTGCTCGCGCCGGCATTCCGGTAATCCCATCCGGAGGCTCTAAGCTCATCGTTCACGTAGATGTCGAATTTCTTCGTCGCGGTGTTGATGACCGCCTTCAACCGATAAGGAGTTCCATTCGCGGTTGAAGTCAGAATATCGGTTTTCGTACCGCCGTTATAGCCCCAGATTCTTCCGTTTTGCAAGACGAGATGAACGGCTTTGTTGTTCGATGACAAGCTGCTGTCGAGCACCATGAGCGCATTCTTCCAGTTGTTGTCGTCCGCGGTAACTGTCGTCTCGGCAATCAGGAGGCTGCCGGAAGGAACGGAGAAGGATTTGCTCGCCTCGGCGCTGCCGCTCGTGGTTTGCGTCGTCAACTTGACGGCTTTGCCGCCGGGGGAGGCTTCCACGTTGACGGAATTGGCGGAGACACCGCCCGTACTGGCTCTCCAGCCGCTTTGACCGTCCAAATTGCCGTTTGTCATGCCGTTAAAGCTTTCATCAATTAATGTTGTTGCAGCCATCGGCAGATAGGTTATGCTCACATCGTCAATGCTCATGCTGCTGGCATTGCCTGCGATGCCCGTCACGAACAAATCAAGGTCGCTTGCGCCTGAATCGCGATAATCCCACTGCGAGGCTCGGAGCGTGCCATCCACATAGACGTCGAATTTTTTCGTCGCGGTGTTGATGACTGCCTTCAAATGGTAGGGCGTGCCGTTTGTGGCTGATGTTAAAATATCCGTCTTCGTCCCTCCGTTATACCCCCAAATTTTCCCGTTCTGCATAACAAGATGGGCGGCTTTGTTGTTCGACGACAAGCTGCTGTCCGCTACGATCACTGCATTCTTCCAATTGTTGTCGTCCGCCGTCACCGTTGCTTCGGCTGTGATGATGCTGCCGGAAGGAGCGGAGAATAATCGGCTCGCTTCGGCTTTGCCGCTCGCGGATTGCGTCGTCAGCTTTACGGCATTCCCATTGGTCGAGGCGGAGGCGGCCACTTTGACCGAGTTGACCGATACGCCGCCCGTATCGCTGCTCCAACCCCCTTGCCCATTCAGAATGCCCTCGCTCATCTCGTCGAACTCTTCATCGACGGCTGTGCCGCCATCCGGGCTTCCCGGATGATTGAACCAGACCTTCAGGCTTTCGCCAAGCGTATTGGCTGCGTTGAAGGTCAGCACGGTTTGATTGCCGCTGTACGCCACCGAGACATTCGCGTCCTTGTAGGCAAGCGGCCCCGCGTTCCAATCGAGCGTGAGCTGAATCGTGCCCGTATTCTCCATCGTCGGATCGGATACCGACACTTCGAGTCCGTTCACGCTGTTGCGAAGCATGACGGAAGCTTTCTTGTTGCTGGTGACTCCAGCCACCGTTTCCACTGCATTTTGCCAGAAATTAATGCCGGTAACGCCAAGATTAACCTCTCGAACCGCCTGGGCAGCCGTGCTGTTCTCCAGAATGACGATATCCGGATTGGCGGCATAGTCCGCGACCTCCGAGGTTGACTTGTTCGGCAGCGTGACATAACTGTAGGAGCCGCCGGATGGCGAAGAGCCGTGATCCAGCCACATCGTCAAATAGTTGCGCGTGAAATCCTGATAGTATTCGGGATTCAGGCTGCTATTGTCGAAATAGTTGTTAATGCTGTACCAATTCGCCGTCCTTGCTTCCCGCAGCGCTTTCACGGTCGGCTGTCCCGGGAAGTAATAGCCGACATCCGAGCCTGCGACGGAGCCCGCGATATGTGCCCAGTTGACGGAGGACATCGTCTCGTTCCAGCCAAGCGCCGAGGATTTGGCCGAGCCGTTAACGGTCAACGCATTGCTGCCGCTGCTGTTCAGCTTGCGATTATCGACGATAGTCTCCACGACGCCGCTTCCCGAAGAAATGCCGGCGCCGAGATTGACGATCTCGTCGTCGAACATGAACCAGGATTTGTAGGCGTTCAGCGATGAATTCGCCGGTTGCAGCTGCATGCCGCTGACGCCGTACCGACCGCTCGCTTCGGTGCCGCCGACCCAGCTCGATCCGTTCTTCAGATGCGGATCGGGCTCGCTGCCTTGAATGACTGTCGTGCCGGGCAGCCGATGGCTGTCGACCGTGGGCCAATAGGCATCCGAATAGGCCGCGGGATCAGTCATATACAGGTAGGTCATGCCATCTCCCGTATGCCAGCCTTTCAAATTCTCTCCGTTGATTGATTCGTAGTTGGAGACCTTCTTCGATGTCATGCTTACGCCGAATGCGAAGTCGTCTGTCCGGTGCACGGCTTTGGCCATGCTCGGATATTGCTTGTCCAGCGACAAATCCCCTCTTGGCGAAACGCCGCTGTCGCCCATGATCGCCTTCGTCAGATTAATGATTTGAATTGAGTCCAGGGAGGCGTAAGGCGTCTGCGAGGTAGCTTCGTTCATCCATTGCTTGACCATCGACTTGTAGCGAGCGGCATCCGAGGGATCGGGCGCGGAAGCGGACAAGCGCACGACCGCGGACCCGAGAGCTCCCATAGAGCTGCCCGTCGAAGCGGGATTCAGGCTGTCATTGACGATGCGGGCGATGTTGCGGCCTTGGACCATCGCCATCATACCGTCGCTCACGAACAGCGGCTCGTACGCGTCGTATATCCATTGATACACGTTGCCAAGATCGGGATCGGTAATATCCCAGGACGAGCCGGCTACGATATACATCACCTGCGTCAAATTGTTCAGCATGGAGATGCCGTAGCCGCCGTTGTAGGCGATCAGCGCCGTGTGCTGGAGGAAGGAGCCGTCGCGGTAGATGCCTTCGCCGGAGGCCACATAGTCGAGCACCGGACTGAGACCGCTGACGCCGGCTGTAATTTTCGAGCTGTCCTTCGTCACAATGCCGCTCGTGATGACGATATAGCAGGTCCAGACCCGGTTGGCGCCTTTGTTGGACGAGGAGCTGAGACTGAGCGCCTGATAATCGATCACGGCATGCCAATCGCTGATCTGCTGCGCGGTCAAGTGGTCGTAGAGCAGGACGGAGATTCGGTTAATCGACAGCGGGGCGGAGATTTGCCAGTCATACCAGTTGTCGTAGCCTCTAACGGGAACGCTGGTGTTGTAGCGATTGTCATACATCCAATCCATGCCTTCGATGATGTCCGTCAGCAAGCTCGCATTATGGTACAAGGTACTGCCGACGGTGCTGTAGGCGACGGCCATGGCGAGCAGCCTGGAATAGCTGCCGGAGACATGGGTGGAATGCATGCTCGGGCCGAGCGCATCCCCCAGATCGCTCCAGAGATAGGTGCGGCTCGAAGAGGTGTCCATCGTACTCCATAACGATTGGGCAGACGCCGTGATCCCGTCAATTCGGGGCTCGATATCCGGATCGTCGGGATCGAAGCCGGTGCCGCCGGACAGATCGTCGAAGATCCTCCCTCGCAGCGAGTCGTACTCGTCGGAGGCATGTGCTGCAGTTGGCTTCACCGTCAACAGGGATAGGAAAGCGCTTGCAATAATGAGGATTGAGAGAGAGGCTTTCCATGCTTTCATAGCTTTAGTTGCTTTCATTGCTTTCTTTGCCTTCATGTCGTGAATTCACTCCTTCGCGTAGTAGAGTTGATATGTCCGCAGAATGCCCGGGACATTCGCCTTCAGCGTAGGCGATTCCCGAGAGAGCGGTCAATATACACGAATTCACCGAATTAACATGAGGGCGAAGGAAGCGGGGAGACAAACATATACCTTTTTTCAATAGAGTAGCATGTGAATGGTTAAGCTCCGTCAGATGGATTTTTCAAATGAGGATAGCGTTTAAATGAGAAGATGTCTTGCTTTTCACTCCTGATTCTAATATCGAGAGCGGAATTGGTTGGGCAAATATTAGAAGCGCGAGAGTCGGGGGGAGCTAAAAGTGAGAGGGTCGGAGGTAAGAGCTGGCAATGTGAGTGTTGGAGGTGCGAGAGTTGGATGGGAAGAGGTGGAATTACGAGAGTTGGAGTGGAGAGTTGGAATTGCGAGGGATGGGTGGAGCTAGAGTTGGAGTGGAGAGTTGGAGTAGCGAGGGATGGGGGGGGGGAGCTAGAGTTGGAGTTGCGAGTGTTGGGGGGGAGCGAGGGTCGGATGTGCGAGCTCCAAGCCAAGTGTGCAGCGTTATACAGGAAAAAGTCCAGTATATTTGCTTGCGAAAAGCCTTTTTGTCCAATAAACAGGAAAAACTTCAGTATATATCCCGCAGTATCATGAAAATCGGATGAATTCAAGGAACAAGGGGGAGAAATTCCACCTTATCCGTTGTTTTTATCAAATTTGAAAAAATAAGAGGGAGAAAATCCTGTTCATCTCTTCAACTGCTCGCCTGATAAGGCAATTTAATACGGAAGGAAGCGTTAGAACGCTGCACAGATGTGCAGGAATTCCAGAAAAAGGAACAGTTGAACCGAACAGCGGATAGATGCCATACAGAAGAGCCGGAACGCCGAACAGAGGCGCCGAGACGCCATACAGAGGAACAAGGCTCGGCGCGCTGACCGGAAAAGCTGGGGCTAATATTGTCGCCAGTCGGCTTCGTATCGGGTGCGGATGCCGATGTCTAAGGCTGGCGAATCTGAGGGTATTAACCAAGCCAAGCAAAGCTCAAGAGAGCAGCCCCTCCGCGAGCAAATCCGCAGCTCTTGCAGGCGATATCCCGGCGAGACGCGCTTGCGCCAATAGACCAGAGAGCGTTCCGTAGATGTTCTCGACCTCTTGCTTCGCATGCGCAGCGTTGCCGCCGGCCAACTCCTCGGCCGTTACGATAATGCCGCCGGCGTTAATGACATAATCCGGCGCGTACAGGATGCCGCGTTTATGCAGAAGCTCCCCATGAGCATCCTCCAGCAGTTGATTATTGGCCGCGCCGACAACGATGCGGCAATTAAGCCCCGGTATAGTCGCCGAGTTCAACACGCCGCCTAGGGCGCAGGGCGCGAGCACATCGCAAGCCGTCGTCAGGATTTCCTCGGGCAGACGAACGCTCGCGCCGAATTCCCGCGCCGCGGCGATTGCCCGCTGCGAATCGATATCCGACACGATCAGATGAGCGCCGGCTTGCTTCAGATAACGACACAGTCTATACCCCACCTTGCCCAGTCCTTGCACCGCAACCCTTTTGTACGACATATCTTCCGTCCCATATACAACCTTAAGCGCTGCCCTTGTGCTGAGGAAAACTCCGTAAGCCGTCATCGTCGCCGTTAAATCGTTCGAAGCGCCAAGCGACCCGGACGCATCCGTGACATAATTCGTCCGCTGCTTCATCCAGTCCATATCGCTGACCGAGGTGCCAAGATCCATTCCCGTAATGTACCGTCCCCCGAGTTGTTCGATGTAATCGGCAAGCGCGAGGAACAACCGCTCCCGCTGCGCCGACGAGTGAGGACTGCTTAGAATGACCGCCTTGCCTCCGCCATAAGGAATGCCGGAGACGGCTGTTTTGTAGGACATGCTCCTGGAGAGCCGCAGCGCGTCGTCGACCGCGTCCGCTTCATTCTCGTAATGACGAAACCGGCAGCCGCCAAGAGCGGGACCGAGTTTCGTGTTGTGAATCGCGATGATCGCTTTGAAATGGATCGAGCGATCCTGAAGGAAGATGAGTTGTTCATAGGTTTGTTTCCAAACATCCATCTGATAGGCCACCTCCGCCATTCCCTTGCATGAGGGATTATGATCAGCGTATTCAGCGGAGCAGCTCTTGGCGCCAATTAACTGGATAGTTCCATGTTAGATGGAAGATCATTTCAGTAATGAGAAGGAAAGCGGCTTGTGGTTATGGAAATGTTTATGGATAGGGTGAAGGAGAGACAATGCAGTAATCACACAGCGAAAGGAGAAGGAATACATGAAGAAGCACAAGGGCTTTCTTATCGGTTTGCTTGCAGGATGCTTGCTCATGATGGCGGCGCCTGCCATGGCATCCACCTTGAAGTCGTATATGCTCAGCGATACGACCTATCCCATTAAGGTGAATGGAGCCGCCTATGAGCAGGAGGAGCTTCCCATGATGAATTACAATGGACATACGTATGTGCCGTTGAAGGCGGTTGGCGACTTGCTGAATGCCGGGGTAGATTGGAATGAAGAGGAGCATTCGGTGGAGATTGGCAATGCGAAGGAACGAGCTTTCTGCAACGAAGCCTACTGCAACGTAACGATAAGCGGCTCGGGGGGACAGTATTTGGTGACGGGAGAAGGTCGTGTATTCGAAGGAGTTGTGAACTATGCGGTAAGTGACGGCTCCAATTACTTGCTGGAGGGGATCAAGCAACTGGACGAAGGCGCTCCGGAATGGTCCGACTTCACGATCGCAGTGGCTATCCCGGCTAATCAATTGCCGGCAAACGGCACCCTTACACTAGAATTGTTCGAAGAGAGCGCCAATGACGGCTCAAGAATTCATGAACTGATTGTGCCGATGGAGACATTCGGTCCCTAGCATTGCTTAGATTTATAGAAGAAAGACGCCGAGAGGCGTCTTTCTTTAAATTCTAAAATTCATAAAATTTTGAGGCGGAGTTGTCTTCCGCTGCGGTTTTGATTTGTGAATGGGGAGGCCGGAAACGCTAGGCGGACCTGTCTATAGTTGCGCACGTTCGTAGCGGACTGTAGATGTGCTATTTCAGCAGAATGAGCTGTTTTCATGATCTTGCGGACAGAGAGGACCTTATTTCCGAAAAAACAGTGTTTTTTTTGGCTTTTTGAGGAAATAGCGTCTCCTGTGTCCGCCAAAACGAACAAACTTCGTATTTTCCAAAAATAGCGTCCTCTGTGTCCGCTTGTATATTCGTGGGCATATGGGAAGCTCTATCACTGCTCCTGTTACTCCAGACAAAGCTTCAGAAGATCATCTACATGAGCGGTGGCCAGACATTCGACCGTATCCGCCGCTCCGTAATAGATTTTCACCTCTCCCGAATCCTCGAGAATCATGCCGCCGGGAAAAATAACATCGTTGCGAAAGCCGTTATCCGTTTCATAAGGCGCTTCCGGCGCGAGCAGAGGCTGCTTGGCCATGCCGATAATCTTGTGCGGATTATCCAAATCCAGTAACATTAATCCTGCGGTGTATCTCTTCTTCCAAGAGCTTTCCCAGCCGTTCTTGCCGCGGTTCTCGTCGCGGTCGACGGCATGGAAGGTCGCGAGCCAGCCCTTGCTGGTCTTCACGGGAGGAGCGGCCGGGCCGATCTTGTCATTGGCGTACGGCACATCTTCAACGCCTAGAAGCAGGCGGGAGTTGCCCCAGTAGGCAAGATCCGGCGAATCCGAGATCCAGGTGTCGAAGCGGTCCTTGCCTCCGCGACTGTAGACGGGGAACGGACGCTCCAGTCGCACGTACTTGCCTCCGATCTTCTCGGGGAAGAGCACCATATTCCGGTTGTCGGGCGTCGTGGTGTGCAGGATATCGAATTTCTCGAAATCCTCTGTTGTGGCAATGCCGCCCAGAACGCCGTGGCGCGTATCGACGGCAAAGCACATATAGCAGCGGCCGTCGATGATCGTCAGGCGGGGATCGTAGGTTCGGATGATTTCGTCATCGTTGATGCCGAAGCATGGCTTCGGCTGGACCTCCCAGTTGATGCCATCGTCGCTGAAGGCAAGTCCGAGATTGGTCGTGGAGGCGGGAAGCATGGTCTTGTTCGCTTCATCCGCGTAATCGTTGCGGAATACCATAACGTAACGCCCTTCATATTTGGCCACGCCCGCGTTGAATACAAGGGATGGCGCATAGGGAACATCGGATGGCTGCAAGATCGGATTGCCCGGATATCTTGTAATGACGGAGCTGGATTTGAGCGGCCCTATCGTTAGAGGCAAAGACATTGTCATTTCATCTTCTCCTTCAGGAATGTTGTCAAGCCGCAACGCGGCTTGCGAAGTCAGGTTCAGTGTATCAAACCGCCAATACGCGGGGATGTTAACTTATTGGTTTTTACTATCATTTTTTTGGATGGGGGGCGCGCGATGACATTCGTTCCTGTGAACAAGAAGCTGACGGATTATGCCTTCATATCTCCCGAATTTCCCTTTCATATTTCTGAGAATAATATTGTGCAGAGCTTTCCGCTTCACCGCCATGATTTTCTGGAATGCTCGCTTGTCATTGAAGGGCGCGGGCATGAAATCGTGAACGGAAGCAAGCATGAGCTGAGGCCGGGAACCTTCACGCTGCTGCTGCCTTATCAGGTTCACGAGATTATCGCGGACCGGGATGCTCCTATTACTTTGTATAACTGCATGTTCGATATGGTCTTCCTGTTCGACATGGCAAGAGCCGAGCCGGCTCTGGAGAGGATGCTGTACGCAAGCTCGGAGCTGTCTCCTTCTCTTCAACTGGATGGCGAAGACTACGCCAGCATCCGCGCATTGATGAAGGGGATGATGGTTGAGGCTGCGGCGAATCAGGCGTGGCGGGAGGTGCTGTTGAAGCTGAAGCTGGTCGAATTACTGATTCTGTTCGACCGTATGCGCTCTTCCTTAAGCGTCGTTCCTTCTCGCTATCAAGAATTGGCAGAAGCGGGAACGGGACAAGGAAGAGAGGCGGCGGGCGGATTGGGCAGCGAAGCCGGTGAAAGCGGCAAAGCGAGCAAGGAAAACAAGGAAGGCGTCGAGCGTACAGCGAGCGGGAGCGACAATATGGGGATGGGGAGCAGGGCGGACAAGAATGGCAAGACGGGTATGGCAGCCTCGACCTCCCAGGCAACTATTTGGCATGTGATACAATATGTGCATACCCATTATCGCGAAGAGCTGCGGCTTTCGTCGCTTGCCCGCAAGTTTGGCTTCAACGCCTCTCATCTGAGCGAGTTGATCTCCCGTCATGTTGGCAGCAGCTTCACGCATTTCCTGCACGAGGTAAGAATTCGTCAGGCATGCGGTCTGCTGCTCTCTACGGATCTGAAGGTTGTGGATGTAGGCGTAGAGGTGGGCTTCGGATCCTTCCCAAGCTTCCTGCGGGTATTCAAGGAGCTTAAGGGCGCGAGTCCGAGCGAATATCGCAAGCAGAACTTGAAGAATTAGACGTTTGCCGTTCAGGGCTGACGGACTTTCTCGTGGCTATGGGCCTTTTCATAATAATGAATAGTGATGGAGGTGGAATTGCCATGTCGGATTCTAAACATATCTCCGATGTCAACGAGTTGCCGAAGGGGCTGTCGAAGCCTGCTGTGCGCGCGGTAATGGGGGCGGGCTATACGAAGCTTGAGCACTTTACCAAGGTGAGCGAGGCGGAGCTGTTGGAGCTGCACGGCTTCGGACCCAAAGGAATACGAACGCTGCGTGCGGCTCTTGCCGAAAAAGGGCTCTCGTTAAGAGAATAAATAAAAAACAGAAACGATCACCAAAGAAAGCTGCACTCCGATCCATCATCGGACTGCAGCTTTCTTTGGTTTTGAGGGTTCTTAACCGCCGGTATATCCTTTCTTTCATGTTTCGCTATAATAAGGATGATCAGAAAAGGAATGAAAGGGGTTCATCTATGATGTGGAAGCGATTTCTTGTGAGGCGCAAAAGTGTCATTCTCACGTGGTTGCTGTCCTATTTCGCCATATTAATTGTGCCGATCCTGATTAGCATGCTTGTCTACAATCAGTCGCAGGAAATATTGAAAAGCGAAATTCACCGAGCCAATAATGTCCTGCTCAAGGAAGTACGGGAAGTGATCGACAATCATGTCCAGAATGCCGAACGATTGACCACCGAATTGATGTGGAATGTGCGCATTCGAGGCTATATGTATTCAAGTTTATACACGTTGCCGGACAGCTTGGATAACGATCTGTACGACTTGCATCAAACCGCCAAGGAAATGGCCATTTATCAATCCTTGTACACGGCCGTCAAAACCTACTACGTTTATTGGAAAGAGCAAGATCTCGTCTTCGAGCCAGGGGTGTACCGGGATAGCAAGCTTGCATTTGAAACGATTCATGAGAACGAAACCCTGTCCTACGAGATGTGGCTGAATCTGTTGCAGGACAATAAGTCAGGGCATTTCATCAAACTTGCAGGCAGAGGGAATTCATCGGACGCGCTAGCCTATATCCATTCTTTCCCCGGCGATAACCTGGAGGGCTCGCCAGGAGCGAGCGTGGTGCTGCTTGATACGTCTCAATTGATGGATACTTTGCGCAATGTACAGAATTTCAGCAGCGGCAAGGTGTTGGTGTTGAATAAGAACAACCAGATCGTTCTTTCAACGGAAAATAATGAAAATCCATTATTTCTTGCAAATATGGATTTGCCCGATAAATCCGGCTCTTATTTTGCAGAGTATGACGGGGTTCAATCTGAATATATGTATATTAAATCGGCCAATTCCGAGCTGACCTATGTCACGGTGGTTCCCAGCTCGCTGCTGTGGCAGAAGACGCATCATTTAAAGAAAATAACCTATGTTGGCATGCTTTTAAGCTTAATTGGCGGAATTGGGCTCTCGATCGTGTTTTTGTTGAGAAATTATAGTCCGATTCAGCGCTTGCTTAATTTGCTGAAATCGGAAGAGAAGACCTTCGTTCATTCCGAGGGCAATGAATTTCTCCATATTCAAAATGCGATAACGACCACTCTAAATGAAAAAGGGCAGATTCAATTGCGGATGAGGCAGCAGGCGAATATGCTTAGGTCGAATATGCTCGCCCGCATGTTTAAGGGGAGACTGGGGAACCAAATCGCAATCGACGAATCGCTTTCGGCGTTCGATGTCCGCTTTAAGTCGGATCGGTTTGCGGTTATCCTGTTTTACATGGATTATGAGAAATTTGACGATCATCTCGAAGGAATCCCTGTAGCGGACAAGCCTTGGCTGATGCAATTTATCGTAACCAATATCGTTGAAGAAATGGCGGGCGAGCGCCATATCGGATATGTTTGCGAAATGGACAACAATATGGTTTGTCTTCTTAATTTCGACGCTGTAAGCGAAGTGGGGCTGCTAGACGATGCGATATCGTTGGCCGAGCGAGCCCGAACATTTTTGAGTGAAAAATTCAATATTCATACGTTGGTGTCTGTAAGCGAAATCAAACATTCTGCCGAGGAGATTTCCCATGCCTATCGTGAAGCGGTCGATGCGTTGGAGTACCTGGTTGTCATTGGAGATCGCGGGATCGTTACATATGAGGAGACTAAAAGCCAAGAGGCCGATCAGTTGCAATCGAGCTACTATTACCCTATTCAAGTCGAGCAGCAGCTCATTAATTATGTCAAAGCCGGGGATGCTCGGAAGGCTGAAGAGATGATTCGACATATTATTGAGAAGAACACCGGACAATCTCATCTTTCGGTTGAACTGATCAAATGTTTGATGGTTGATTTGATTAGCACGCTTATGAAGACGATGGGGGAAATCGGCGACATACAGGAAAGCGCATCTGTCATGAACGCTCTGCCGTTTTCGGAAATAATGAATGGTGAATCCATCAAGGAGATGGAGGCAAGAATATACGCAGTCGTGCAAGAGGTTAGTGATTATGCGATGGACAAGCAGCGGCAGCAGCAACAGTCTTCGCGAAATCAAGCGCTCGAGGAGCGCAGCGCGGAGATCATATTGTATATTTCGGAAAATTTTAAAGATCAAAACTTGAATATTTCGATGATTGGCGAACACTTCAGCATGACGCCCACCTATCTGTCGAGACTGTTCAAGGATCAGACAGGGAATGGATTACTGGATACGATCAATCACTATCGATTGCAGCTTGCCAAGGAGCTTCTTCAGGAGCGTCGGGACAGCATCACATCGATTGCGTCGCAGGTTGGCTTCCATGATGTGAATACATTCATCCGCGTCTTCAAGAAATATGAAGGTGTAACGCCAGGTCAATATCAGAAAGCATTATAGATGGAAAAGAGGTTTATTCTGGATTTTGCAGCTCCGGAGGCCTCTTTTTGCGTTTTATAGCCGATTATTTTCGTTTTTGCCGATGCAAGTTATGAATTTTGAGATGAAAGGCGTGATTTTAGAGATTCTATTTAAGGTGTTGACGATTCTCAGGAGCCCGACGAAATAGGATAATCGTAAGCGAGACGTCTCAACTTCAAACAAGAAAGAAAAATCGGGAGGTTATTAGGAACATGAGCTTATTGTCAAGATCACGATTCTTCGTTGCAGCGTTGTGCGCAGTTATGCTTATCATTTTGGTTGCAGGCTGCTCCGGCGATAACGGGAATGAACCAGAGGCATCGAATTCTGCAAACCATACCTCGCAGGATGAAGGCGGCGAAGTTGCGTATCCTTTGAATGTCGATGCAACGCTGACCTACTGGGCTGAATACGGCTCAACGATGTCTTCGATGAATGAGGTTCCCTTCTTCCAGGAATGGCAGAAGCGCACGGGCGTTCCATTGAAATTTATAAGTCCACCGGCAGGTCAGTCCAAGGATGCGCTTAACATCTTGCTGGCATCGGGCGATCTGCCCGATATGATCGAATACAATTGGTTCGATTTCCCAGGAGGACCGGAGAAAGCGATAGCAGATGGATATATTCTGAGGTTGAATGACATCATTGATAAGTATGCTCCGCATTACAAGAAATATCTGGAAGAGCATCCCGAAATCGATAAAATGCTGAAGACTGACAACGGCAGCTACTATACGTTTCCATTCCTTCGCGGCGATCCTCTGCTGCAGGTTTATCAAGGCCCTATCGTTCGCGCGGACTGGTTGAAGGAACTGAACCTTCCGGTGCCGGAAACGATCGACGATTGGCATACCATGCTTACCGCTTTCAAAGAAAAGAAAGGGGCAACAAGCCCGCTTTCCTATATCTTTAATTCCGAGTTTCTTACCAATGGCGCTTTCGTCGGCGCATTCGGCACTACCCGCGGCTGGTTCCAGGAAGACGGCGTCGTGAAATTCGGTCCTCTTCAGCCCGGGTACAAGGATTTTCTGAATACGTTCCACAACTGGTATGAGGAAGGCCTTCTTGATAAAAACATCGCCAATATAGACGGTAAAGCGTTGGATGCCAATATAACAACCGGCGCTACGGGAGCAACCGTCCATAATTCGGGAAGCGGGATCGGCAAATGGACGCCGCTCCTTGAAGAGAAGGATGGGAACGCGGAGCTGATCGCCGCTCCTTACCCCGTTCTGAATAAAGGGGATATACCGATGTTCGGACAGAAGGATCCGCAATACTCGACGAACGGAAACGTGGCCATCACCTCGAAATCCGAGAATGCCGTGCTTGCGGCCCGGTTGCTGGATTGGGGCTACAGCGATGAAGGCCATATGTACTTTAACTTCGGCCAAGAGGGAGTAAGCTACGAAATGAAAGACGGTTCGCCGGTATATACCGACCTTCTCCTGAACAATCCGGACAAGCTTTCACCATCGCAAGCGATGTCTCTGTACATTCGCGCCAATTATGCGGGACCTTTCGTACAGGACAAACGGTATATCAAGCAATATCTGGTGCTCCCGCAGCAACAGAACGCACTTGATGTTTGGACGAAAACGGATGTGGATCAATATAAAATCCCTCCATTGACGCCGACGCCGGAAGAGGCTTCCGAGCTGGCGCAAATTATGAATGACGTCAACACCTTGGTGGATGAGATGACGCTCAAAATCATTTTGGGCAATGAACCAATCGATGCTTATGATGATTATGTCGAGAAAATGAAAACTCTTAAAGTGGATCGCGCGATTGAAATTCAGCAAGCAGCGCTTGATCGCTATAATAGTCGCTAAATGAATGGGATGGGGGGGACATTGTCCACCCCATCTTCATAAGGAAAGGTGAGTTATGAATAGAATGGCATTCGGCACGAGGTTCGTCAGAGATTTCCTCGCAAATAAATATCTCTATGTGATGATGCTTCCCGTTATTGCTTATTATGCCGTGTTTCATTATGCTCCCATGTACGGTGTGCTCATAGCCTTCAAAGACTATTCGCCAATGAAAGGGATTATGGGCAGCCCTTGGGCAGGTTTAGCGCATTTTAAAGATTTTTTCGAAAGCTATTATTTTTTAAGAGTGTTGAAGAATACGGTGCTTATTAGTGTATATTCCTTGGTTTTCGAATTCCCGGCGCCGATTATTCTGGCTTTAATGATCAATGAGATTCGCAGCAACAGGTACAAAAAGCTCGTTCAAACGGTTACGTATATGCCTTATTTCATCTCCATGATTGTCATTGCGGGCCTGATCAGGGACTTTACGGACAGCGGCGGCGTTGTGAATACGATCTACACCTATCTTGGCGGAGACGGAACCTCCATGCTGCAGCATCCCGGACTATTCCGACCGATCTATATCTTATCGGAAATATGGCAGAAGGTAGGCTGGGAATCCATTATCTATCTCGCTGCTTTAATGGGAATCGATCAGGAGCAGTATGAAGCCGCGAGGATAGACGGAGCAAGCCGGTTGAAACAAATGTGGTATGTCACCCTTCCGGGAATCATGCCCACGATTGTGATTTTGTTCGTATTGCGTATGGGGAATTTATTGAATATCGGATTTGAGAAAATTATTTTGCTCTACAACCCGGTCATTTACGACACGGCAGACGTAATTTCATCCTTCGTCTATCGGAAGGGCCTGCTGGAATTCAGTTGGAGCTACAGCACGGCTGTCGGGGTGTTCAATTCGATTATCAATTTGATCCTGCTCGTATTGGCCAATTGGATCAGCAGGAGAGTCAGCGAAAACAGTCTATGGTAACGCGCCGGACAGAGCAATTAACTGCCGCCAAGCGTCTGGAGGAATGGCATTGAAAATCAACATAATGGAGAGAACCTCGCTAATTATTATTTATTTCGTTTTATTTTTGCTTATGATGATGACATTATATCCGCTGCTTCATGTGGTGTTCGCATCGTTTAGCAATCCTAATGAAATCATCTCGTACAGGGGATTGCTGTGGAAGCCGCTGGGCATTAATTTCGAGGCGTACAAGCTTGTGTTTTCTAATCCGAACATTTATACAGGCTACAGAAACACGCTGTTTATTGTCGTGGTCGGCGTTTCCTTGAATTTATTCGTCACGGCGCTGGGCGCTTACGTACTTTCGCGAAAGAACGTCATGTGGAATAACGTCTTCATGGCTTTAATCGTCTTCACTATGTTTTTCAGCGGAGGGCTGGTTCCTCTGTACCTGGTCGTAAAGGGCGTAGGTTTAACGAATACGTTGTGGTCGACCATTTTGCCCTTTGCCGTATCCACCTTCAATCTGATTGTGATGCGTACCTCCTTCAAGTCAGTTCCGGACAGCTTGGAGGAGTCGGCAAAAATCGACGGAGCCAATCACTTTATCATTTTATTCCGCATTATTATTCCGCTGTCGCTTCCGGTTTTGGCGGTGATGGGACTTTATTATGCGGTAGAGAAATGGAATGGCTGGTTTTACGCGTCTATTTTCATTCAAAATCGCGATTTGTTTCCGTTGCAAATATTTCTGAGAGAGATACTGATATTAAGCTCGACCGATAATATGACTTCGGGCTCGGCTGCGGTGGGCGAACAATTCCAAATTAGCGCTACGATCAAGTACGCCACGATTATGGTAGCCACTGTTCCGATATTATGCGTTTATCCGTTTATACAGCGCTTCTTCGTGAAGGGCGTCATGATCGGCGCTATAAAGGGATGAAACAAAGCGAATGGCCCGGCTGTCGACTCGACAAGCCGGGCTTATGACGGCGAGGTAGAGGCTCGTGCATCAAATCGTTCAATCGTGTAATGAATTTTCACTATCATTTGTCACAAAAATTCATCAATAGCCAATTCTTTCACTTGTTTGCGGAATGACCCTCTGTATGATAAAGAGGAGGCCCTTGCGATAGTAGCACGAGTTTTCGAATTCGCAGAGGCTATCTGTTATTGAGGAGGGTAATGATGACAAGCAAATTTGTAAGCGATTTCAAATTTTGGGTGTTTGTCGTTATACTGGCGTTGAGCATGCTTGGCGGACTAGGATTGCAGCCGCAGCAAGCGGCGGCGGCGAGCGTCAGCATCGAGAACGGGACGGATTGGATGGACACGTCGGGAGATCCGATTGAAGCGAACAGCGGGAACATTCTCAAAGTAGGCAGCACGTATTATCTGTACGGCGAGCATGCGGTGAGCGGCACCTTCGATCGAGTCAACGTGTACACCTCGACGGATTTGAAGAACTGGACGCTCGGCAATGCGATTCTGACCAAAACTTCGGCGACGGAGCTGAACTCCAGCAAGATCGAGCGTCCGAAGGTAATCTATAACGCATCCACCGGCAAATATGTGCTATGGGCGCATTACGAGAATGGCACGGATTACAGCCTGGGCCGGGTAGCCGTGGCGACAAGCAACACGCCAGACGGCAATTTCGTTTATCAGGGAAGCTTCCAGCCGCTCGGCTATGAATCGCGGGATATGACCGTCTTCGTAGATTCCGACGGCACAGGCTACCTGATCTCGGCCTCCCGCAAGAACGGCGGGGCCAATGACACGATGGCCATCTTCCAGATGAACGCGAGCTATACAGGCATCAGCTCCTTCGTCGGCTGGGTATTCGAGAACGGCTACCGCGAAGCGCCGGCGGTCGTGAAGAAGGGCAGCCTCTATTATCTGTTCACTTCGCAGGCGTCGGGCTGGTATCCGAATCAAGGTGCATACGCTACGGCAACGTCCATGACAGGGACGTGGTCTTCCTTGTCGCCGTTCGGCAATCCATCCGCCTTCGGCACGCAAATTCATGATATCGCAACGATTACGGGCAGCTCGACGACTTCCTACATCTATATGGCTGATCGCTGGAATCCGCTTAATCTCGGCGAGCACAAGCATATCTGGCTGCCGCTTACGCTCAACGATTCTGCGGGAACCGCATCGCTGGAATGGTACAGCAAGTGGAGCATTGACGCGGGGACGGGCTCCGTCACACTGCCGTCTCTGACGAACCACGCGCAGGGCAAAACGGCGACCGCCGCCTCCGTTGGCTCGGGATCAACCGCATCCTATGCGAATGACGGCAATTACCAGACCTCGTGGGTTGCCTCCTCCAGCACCTGGCCGAGCTGGTGGCAGGTTGACTTCGGCGCTCCGAAGACGATCACGGAGGTCGATATCTCGTGGTTCATGTACAAGGGCTCGGAGGCGAATTATCAGTATAAAATCGAAATCAGCAATGACGGCACGAACTATTCGGCAATCGATCGAACGGACAATACCACCTATGGCTTCACGACGGACAAGGTTCATTTCACAGCCCGTTATGTCCGTATTAATCTCGTTAACGCGGATCTATGGAACAATCCGGGCAACTGGTACACGCCGACCGTTCACGAGGTGAAGCTGCTTGGTCCGGCAACGGCGGATGCGACAGGCTACAGCACGTTCCAATCGCATAATTTCTCGACGCGCTATATTAGACATTACAACTTTAATCTGCGCATAGACGAGAGCGTATCTCCCGTCCTCGATTCCGAGTTCAGGGTAGTGCCTGGCCTTGGAAGCTCGTCAGGCGTCTCGCTGGAATCGATTAATTTCCCCGGGTATTTCATGCGGGTGAACAGCAGCAACAAGGTTGTGCTGGAGCCATACAGCGACTCCTCTGCCTACAAGAATGACGCGACGTTTATTCTTCACGCGGGCTGGGCCGACAGCTCGAAGATATCCTTCGAGTCCTACAGCCATTCGGGTTATTATGTGCGGCATTATAATTATGTGCTGCAGATCGATTCCATCAGCTCGTCCAGTTCCTCGACGACGAAGAGCGACGCGACGTTCGCGAGGTTTAATTACTAACGGTCAAGCAGGGCAGCGCGCATAACCGATGTTACAGCTTGCTCCGATAGGCGCTAGGCGAGCAGCCGTAACGCTGCTTGAATACGGTATTGAAGTAGCTCATATGCTTGAAACCCGTATCAAGTGCGACCTCCATGACATTTTTGTTGGAGGTGAGGAGCAGATAGGCGGCTTTCTGCAGTCGATAGGCGTTCATGTAGGCAACGGGACTTTCTTTGGTCATGCTTTTGAAAAAACGGCAAAAATACGATTCGCTCATAGCGAGCAGCTTGGCCAGCTGCGCAAGCGCTATGGGCTCTTTATAATGAGCTTCAATATAAGTGAGCACGGTTTTCAGTCTCTCAATATTATATGTTCCCGCATCAGCCTTGTTAGCCTGTTCGGCAGGTTCTCCGAGTTGCAGCAGCTTAGCAATCGCGATGGACAATAGTCCCTTGGCCAACAGCTCAAAGGCAGGCGGCTTCTCCTCATTTAGCGCAATCAACTCTCGCAGCAGTCCTGTAACCTCGCTTCCTCGTTCCCCATTTAAATGAACAGGAACCTGATATTTCTTCTGCAGCAGGGGAATAATGTACTGATCATGTATGAGATCAACGGCGCTGCTTTTGAACATTTGAGGATGCAGCACAATGGCAACGAAGGAGCAGGGCTGCTCCCCCAGCTTCTCTCCGGCATGCAATTCTCCGGTATTGATGAAGATCGCTTCTCCAGCCGCGAGATCATATTCGGCAGAATCTACTCGGAACCGGGCTTTTCCTTCTGTCAACAGGAGAAGTTCAAGCTCTTCATGCCAATGCAAGTCGAGAAGCGGCGTATCGGCTGGACAAGTTATGGCATAGAAGCTTAGAGGGTAGCTTAAGCTGCCATGCACGCGGTTTTCTTTCAGCAGATCCTTGTTCATAGCGTGACGTCTCCTTCCTTGTTAGGTCAAAATCATGATAATAATAGACAAAATATATGATGAAATCAATCGTATAAGTCAATATTATTATAGATAATAGAATGGAGGATGAATAGATGAAATTTACTGACGGATATTGGCAGACGAGAGAAGGCTTCGACCTTCAGTATCCAATTGATGTGCGCGATGTGCAAATGAATCAGAATCAGGCAACTGCATATATGGCTACGAAATTTATTCAGCGCAAAGGAGACACGCTTAACGGCACGATGCTGACGGCGGAGCTCAGCTCGCCGATTCCCGATGTGATCAAGGTGAAATGGGTGCATCATGACGGCGGAACAAAGCCCGGACCTCATTTCGCTATTCATTCGAGCGGCAATCATTCCATCACGTGGGAACAGACGGATGCGGGCTGGAAGCTGCAGAACGGAGGCTTGTCGGCGACAATTCGCAAGGAACCGTCCTTCGGCCTGGATTTTCATTATAATGGCAAGCGCTTAACCGGAACATCCGGCAGAGCGACGGCCTATGTACAGAACGGGAAGGAAAGCTCCTTCTTCCGCGAAATGCTCGATCTCGGAGTTGGCGAGCAAATCTACGGCATGGGCGAGCGCTTCACCCCTTTCGTGAAGAACGGGCAATCGGTCGATATCTGGAATGAAGACGGCGGCACGAGCAGCGAGCAGGCGTACAAGAACGTTCCGTTCTATCTGTCCAGCGCGGGCTACGGCGTGTTCGTCAATCATCCGGAGCGCGTTTCGTTCGAGGCAGCCTCCGAGGTGGTATCCAAGGTGGGCTTCAGCGTGCCGGGCGAGGAGCTGGAATATTATATCATCGGCGGCGAGAAGCTGAAGGATGTTTTGAACCATTTCACAACGCTTACGGGAAAGCCGGCTCTGCCTCCTGCCTGGTCGTTCGGCTTGTGGCTGACGACCTCGTTCACGACCGATTACGATGAAGCGACCTGCAATTCCTTCATTGAAGGCATGGCGGAGCGCAATATTCCGCTGCATGTGTTCCACTTCGACTGCTTCTGGATGAAGGAATATCAATGGTGCGATTTCGAATGGGATCCCGCCATGTTCCCCGATCCCGAGGGGATGCTGAGCCGTCTGAAGGATCGCGGCTTGAAGGTATGTGTATGGATCAACTCGTATATCGCGCAGAAATCGCCTCTGTTCCGCGAGGGCGCGGAGAAGGGCTATCTCCTCAAGCGGCCGGACGGCAGCGTATGGCAGTGGGATCTGTGGCAGGCCGGCATGGGACTTGTCGATTTCACGAATCCTGAAGCGACGGCCTGGTACCAATCCAAACTGAAACGGCTGATGGACATGGGCGTCGATTGCTTCAAGACGGATTTCGGCGAGCGCATCCCGACGGACGTTGTCTATCATGACGGCTCCGATCCTTACAAAATGCATAATTACTACACGCATCTGTACAATAAAGCGGTCTTCGATTTGCTGGAGCAGGAGCGCGGCAAGGGCGAAGCGATGCTGTTCGCGCGTTCGGCGACGGCTGGCGGCCAGCAATTCCCCGTTCACTGGGGCGGCGATTGCTCCGCGAACTACGATTCCATGGCGGAATCGCTGCGCGGCGGCCTGTCGCTCGGTCTCTCCGGCTTCGGCTTCTGGAGCCACGACATCAGCGGCTTCGAGAGAACGGCTCCGCCGGATATCTACAAGCGCTGGGTCGCCTTCGGCCTGCTGTCCTCGCACAGCCGTCTTCATGGTAATGAATCGTATCGCGTGCCTTGGCTGTTCGACGAGGAATCGGTCGATGTGCTCCGCTACTTCACGGAGTGGAAGAGCAGGCTGATGCCGTACTTGTTCGGACATGCGGTGGAAGCGACGGAGAAGGGTCTGCCGATGATGCGCGCGATGGTGCTGGAATTCCCTGAGGATCCAACCTGTCTTCCTCTGGATCGGCAATATATGCTCGGCGAGCAGCTGCTCGTTGCGCCGATCTTCAATACGGAGGGCACTGTGCAATATTATGTGCCGGAGGGACGCTGGACGCATTTCTTCACGGGCGAGACGATCGAAGGCGGCAAATGGCGGAACGAGATCCATGATTATATGAGCCTGCCGGTGCTCGCGAGACCGAACAGCTTGATCGCGGTCGGCAGCAATGACCAGAAGCCGGATTATGACTATGCGGACGGCGTCGCCTTCCACTTGTTCGAGCTGGAGGATGGGGCGGAGGCCGTATCGCGGGTTCATGATTTGAAGGGCGAATTGCAAGTGACGGTTACAGCTTCGCGCAGCGGCAATCGCATCGAGATCGGGGCCGAAGGCGCGGAGAAGGAGTGGTTCGTCGTACTGCGCGGCATCGTGAATGCGGCAGCGGTGGAAGGCGCCGAAGGCGTTGCGACGCCGCAAGGCTTGAAGCTGACTCCGCAGCAGGGCGCGAAGCGAATCAGCGTTAGTCTAAACGCTTAATACCACATAGCAAGGGGTCTCCGGTGTGATGCGGAGGTCCCTTTTTCTCGTTGAATGAGTGTACTTGTAGGGAGAAGAAGGCGATGTAACAGGCATTCTTTCATGTATAATAGGACATGATCAAGCTTATGAGGGGTGCTATATTGTTGAGATCACTATTTCAGAAGGGACGAAACCGAAGGAGCAGCGTGTTTGCCGCGCTATTGCTTTCTCATCTCTTCGTTTTCATCATACCAGTGACGATTGGCAGCATCGTATATGTGAAGATTGAACAAATCATGATCGATAATTCCTATCGATCCAATTCAGCGATGCTTGAGCAGATGAAGCATATGATGGACAGCCGGACGCAGGAGATCGACTATCTCATGCGCCAGATCGCTTCCAATCCGAAGCAGCAGCACTTGATGGAAAAAAACGGGGAAGCGACTTCCTCCGCAGAGCAATATCAGTTTTTCGAATTCATGCAGGAGCTGTCCCGTTACAGCGCGTACAACACTTTGTTCCATGATTTCTACGTATATTTCGGAAATACGGACACCATACTGACAACATCGATGAAAACGGACTCCAAGACCTTCTATAATCAAATCTATTCCTACAAAAACATATCCTACGAGGATTACAAATCACGAATATTGCTTGGGGATCATTTCAAATCCTATTTGCCGTCACAAGCGATCGTCAGCGGCGCGAGAGCAGAGAATATGGTCACTTATGTGCAATCGCTTCCACTTGCGAAGCAGTCCAAGCCTGATGGAAGCCTCGTTATACTGATCGATGAGGCTCAGATTCGAAGCTTGCTAGACCAGACGGAGGGCTTGCATGAGGGGAATATGTACATCCTGAACGAGCAAATGGAGGTCATAATCGGACCGGAGGAAGGGAAGGCTCTCGACGTGAGCGATCGCGAGCAATTGTTGCGGCATGACGGAGAGCAGAGCGGTTATTATCATACAACGATGGACGGCGAGGAGCATCTGGCGGCTTATACGAAGTCGAAGGTGAACGGCTGGACCTATCTCTCTGTCTTCCCGAAGAAGGTTGTACTGGAGCAAGTGAACACGGTGAAGAAATGGAGCGTGGCTGCCGTAGTCGCCTGCCTTCTTGGCGGTATAGGGTTGAGCGTCTATTTGACGCGCAGACATTACGGTCCTATTCAAGAAGTGGTCCATACGATAAGAAACGGCCGCTCTCAAAGCGTGAAGGGCAGACAGAATGAGCTCAAGCTGATCAAAGATACAGTAGAATCCCTTTTCGGGAAGGAGCATCAGCTCGAGAACAAAATCAGTCAGCAAGTTCCCATTATCCGAGCCGACTTTCTCAATCGTTTAGTATGCGGACAAGTTGACGCAGATGCGATTAGCAGAGACGACTTGACGTTTATGGGCTTGTATTTCGAACATTCGTCATTCAGCGTCATTCTGTTCGATATCGACGATGCGTCCCGGTTCATGAAGGAGGACACGGAACGGGAGTGGGCGCTCATTCGATTCATCCTGATGAATGTAAGCGAGGAGTTGCTTGAACATGGCGGATATGCGTTCGAAATGGAGAAAAACCGACTAGCCGTATTGATGAATATCAATACGGGTATGGAATCGGAACAGCGAATCAAGCCATTCACGGAAGACGTCGTACGTCTGATGGAAGCCCGGTTCAGAACGTCTATTACAGCAGGCGTGAGCGCCTGTCATGAAGGCTTGAGCCGAATTGCAGACGGGTACGGAGAAGCGCTTATTGCTTTGTCGTACAAAATGATCAAAGGGACAAGCGGCGTTATCTATTATGAGAATGTACGGCATACGCCTGCCGATTCCTTCATCTACCCCGTCGATATCGAGCTTCAACTGATCAATCAAACGAAGCATGGCGATCCGGAAAACGCGGAGCGTCTGCTCGATAAGCTGTATGAAATGAATTTCTCCTCCAAAAGCCTGTCGCCGGAAAAGATCGGCTGGTTGTTCCAGAATATGCAAAGCACCTTGATTAAAATTATGGATGCCTTGCGTCTCGCGCCGGGCGAGATTCTTGCGGGCGAAAGCGATCTTGCGAAATATTTCGCCAGCGCTATAACCGCGGACGACAAATTCGATCGGATCAAAGCCGTGTTCCTTAACATCGGCACGAAAATAAAAGAAGAGCGCACCGATAAAGGCGAGGAGCTTTACAATCGAATCGTGGGATTTATTGAAGAGCATTATCACGACAATAACTTAAGCTTGACCATGATAGCCGAGCATTTCGATCTCAGTCCGATCTACATCTCGGCCTTCTTCAAGAAACAAAGCGGAGACAATGTCAGCGAGCTTATTACGAGAGTGCGGATTAAGCATGCGAAGAGGCTTCTCGCCGAAGAGCTTACCATTAATGAAATTGCGCTGCGAATCGGCTATTCGAACAATATTGTATTAACGAAGGTGTTCAAGAAGCATGAAGGCATTACTCCGGGGAAATATCGGGAATCCCTGAGTGACAATAAGCCGGAAAGCTAGTCGTTACGGGCATTTTCTCAATCCTGGTTAATGCATCTTGAAAGGAGACAACCGCATATATTGAACTGAAATAATGCGCCTAAAAAACGCATTATTTTCTTTATGGCGGCTTGCTTATACAGTGTTAGCAAGGACGCATTGAGCCTGGCGGAAAGCGTCTTACAAATAAAAGGGAGGCAAACACAAAATGAAAAAGTGGAAAGCAGGAATGAGCTTGGCGATGAGTGCGGCATTGACCGCGACCATGCTTGCGGCTTGCTCGAATGACAACGCCAACAGCAACAATTCGGAAGCAAGCGCCAAACCGGGTGAAAGCGCCCAAACGGACGGCAAAGGGGAGGCATCATATCCGGACAAGCTGTCTTATTGGGTGGAGCTTGACGGAGATTCGGCCGCGTCGCTAACGAATTTCGATGAAGTGGGCGCGTATAAGGAACTGGAGAAAATGACGGGCACGAAGGTCGAATTCAAGCATCCCGGCGGCGACAGCGCGCAGGTGAAGGAGCAATTCAATCTCATGGTCGCTTCGGGCAATCTTCCCGATGTGATTCAGACAAACTGGCTGACGGTTCCCCGCGGACCGCAGAATGCGATTAAAGAAGGCACGATTATTCGTTTGAATGAGCTCATTGACGAGTATGCGCCTAATTTCAAAGCTTTTCTTGAAGAAAACCCCGATATTGCAAACATGATCAAGACGGATGACGGCGATATTTATGCATTCCCGTTTATTCGCGGCGACGATCGGCTGAAAGTTTACTATGGACCGATTATGAGGGAGGATTGGCTGGAGAAGCTTCATTTGGAGCAGCCGACCACAATCGAGGAGTGGGAGCAAGTTCTGACCGCCTTCCTGAATGACGATCCCAATGGCAATGGAAAGAAGGACGAGGTGCCTTTCCTGCTGGAGACGGGCTCTGTGCGCAACGAATCGTTGAATCAGCTTATCGGAGGCTGGGGCATTCTCTCCAAATTCTATCAGGTTGACGGCGTTGTGAAATACGGCGAGCTGCAGCCTGAGTACAAGGATTTCATCAGCACGCTCAACGACTGGTATAACAAGGGATTAATCGACAAGGACTTCCCGGCTGTTGACGGCAAGCTGAAGGATGCCAAGATTACGGGCAATACGCTGGGCGCCTTCTACGGCTTTGCGAGCGGAAGCATTGGCAAGTATATGGATCTTATGAAGGATGACCCTTCCTTCAAGCTCGCGCCGGTTGTGAATCCTTCCTTGCAGGAAGGAGAGAACGCGGCTGCCGGTCAAATCAGCGCCACTTATCCCGGAGAGCATTCGGCAGCGATAACAACGGCGGCCAAAAATCCGGAGCAAATTGTGAAGTGGCTCGATCTGGGCTATTCCGAGGAGGGCAGCATGCTGTTCAACTTCGGGATTGAGGGGGAAAGCTACACAATGGTTGACGGCGTCCCAACCTATACCGATGTGATTACCAACAATCCGGATGGACTGGCATTCAAGCAAGCGCAAGCGCGCTATATGAGGACGCATTTCGGCGGACCGTTCAATCAAGACGTAGGCTCATTCCTCCAGCAGATGAGATATCCGGAGCAATTGACGGCCATTGAGAATTGGAGCAAGGCGGACAATACTATTCAATTGCCTCCTGTTACGCTGACCGCCGAGGAGAGCGGAGAGCTCGCTTCCATCATGAATGATATTAATACGTATTCCGACGAACTCATTATTAAATTCATTCTGGGTGTTGAGCCGCTGACGGAGTTCTCGAAATATGTGGACAATCTGAAGACATTCGGCATCGACAAAGCGATCGCCATCGAGCAAGCGGCGCTGGATCGCTATAACAATCGCTAATTGACCATACAGCCAGTCCGAACGAGAGGCGAGCAATCCTGTTGGCAGCCTCTCGTTTCTCATCATGGCAAGAATCGAGGGGAGTCTATTGTTTGTGAAACGCTTATGGCGCGATTTGAAAATGAACCGCACCGTATATCTTATGCTGTTGCCGATTGTCGTTTATTATATGCTGTTTCATTATGGGCCAATGTACGGCTTGCAAATTGCTTTCAAGGATTTCATTCCTGTCAAAGGCTTCACCGGAAGTCCATGGGTGGGATTCAAATATTTCGAGGATTTTTTCGGAAGCGTGTTTTTCTGGCGGATATTAAAGAATACGGTGCTGCTCAGCTTCTATAGTCTGCTCTTCTTCTTCCCTTCGGGCATTCTGTTCGCCCTGCTGTTGAATGAGCTAAGAAGCAACAGGCTGCGTCGTTCGGTTCAGACGATTTCATACATGCCTCATTTCATATCGCTCGTTGTCGTTGTCGGTTTTATGTTCGATTTCCTGTCGAGAGACGGGCTTATTAACGATATTATTGTTTTCTTCGGAGGAGAAGCAATCTCTTTCATGCGAGCCCAGGAGTGGTTCCGCAGCATCTATATCGGCTCGGAGATCTGGCAGAATATCGGGTGGAGCTCTATTATCTATTTGGCGGCCATCAGCAATGTGAATCCAACTCTCTACGAAGCGGCCAGGATGGATGGCGCCAATCGGTGGAAGCAGATGAGGCATGTTACTTTGCCGGGAATTATGCCTACAGTCACCATTATGCTTATTCTATTTATAGGAAAATTCATGACGGTCGGTTTCGAGAAAATCATCCTGATGTACAATCCCGTTATCTATGAAACCGCGGATGTCATTCAAACCTATGTGTACCGAAAAGGAATATTGGAAGCGAACTTCAGCTACAGCGCCGCGGTAGGCTTATTCAACGCTGTTCTTAGCTTCACGTTGTTGATTCTGGCGAATGTTATAGCGAAGCGGGCAGGAGAAACCAAACTGTGGTAAGGAGGGGAATAGGATGTTGATGAGAAGAAGCGCCGGAGAGAAGCTATTCGACTGGAGCAATGCCGGCTTTATGATTATGGTGTCATTTATTACGCTATATCCAATTTTGTACGTGCTGTTCTCGTCTTTGAGCGATCCGCAATACGTGGTTCAGCATCGCGGACTGATCTTCTACCCGCATGGCTTCAATCTGGACGCTTACCGAATGGTATTCAAAAATCCAAATATGATTCAAGCCTTCGGAAATACGCTTTTTTATGTTGCTGCCGGCACCGCTATTAATATTTTGCTGACCTCGCTCGGCGCATACGCCTTGTCTCGAAAGAAGCTTATGTTGAAGAATGTGATTATGTTCCTGATTGTGTTCACCATGTTCTTCGAAGGCGGATTGATCCCGTTATATCTTCAGGTGAAAAATTTGGGTATTTTGGATACGCGGCTGAGTCTTCTGCTGCCTACGGCAATCAGCGCCTTTAATCTTATTATTATGCGCACCGCTTTTCAGGCTGTTCCCGAAAGTCTGGAGGAAGCCGCAAAAATGGAAGGCGCTTCGGATTGGTCGATTTTGTTCCGGGTCGTGCTTCCGCTCTCCATGCCGGTTGTTGCGGTTATGATTCTATTCTATGGCGTTTCGCACTGGAATTCATGGTTCATGGCGACAATCTTCCTCCAGGATCGCGAATTATTCCCGCTGCAGTTGATTCTGCGCGAAATTCTGATCAGCAATGATACCAGCTCAATGGCGACCGGCGTCAGCTCCTCTGATCAAATGTCGATTGGAGAAACGATCAAATACGCGACGATTGTAATCGCAACGATTCCCATTCTGCTGCTGTATCCGTTTCTGCAGAAATATTTTGTCAAAGGTGTTATGATTGGAGCAATTAAGGAATAGAGAAGGGAGGGATTCTGATGATTCGGCTGTTCGAGACGAACAAGGTGCGGAGAAGGCGGGAGCTGGACGGAAGCTGGATGTTTCAAGTCGGGGAGAAGGATGCTCCTGAGTCGGACGGGATGGATATGCAGGTGCCGGGCTGCTGGGAGAACCATCCCAAGCTGCTTGCGTACAGAGGAAAGGGCGTTTACACGAAGCGTCTGGAGCTGGAGGAGAAGACGAATCTTCGATTCGTCTTCAAAGGCGTCGGTCATACGGCGCGAGTCTGGTTTGACGGACGATTGATCGCCGAGCATTATAATGCGTATACGGCCTTCGACGCAATAGTGAAGGATGTTGCTTCAGGCGTTCATGAGCTTAGCATTGAGGCTGATAACAGCTTTCATGAAGCGTCCTCGCTGCATATTCCGAACGATTATTACAGCTACGGCGGCATTACGAGACCGGTTGTGATGGAGGAGATCGGACAGATTTATATAGAGCGTTTGCAATTTACGCCGCGCTGCGAGGATGGGCGTTGGCATGCGACTGTGGAAGCGATTGTTCATAATGTGTCGGAGGCTCCGATTGCCGCTCGTTTGGAAGGAAGCTTGTGCGGAGCAAGCTTGCGCTTCGCCTCCGCGGTCGTTGAACCGGGCAAGCATACGCTGCGCGCGGTACAGGCCTTGGGCAAGGTGCAGCCATGGTCGCATGCGCAGCCTGAGCTGTATCTGTTGAAAACGGCGCTATTTCTCGGCGAAGAGGAGGAGCCTGCCGATGATTTGATCGAGAGGGTCGGCTTTCGCGTCGTAACGACAGAGGGGGGCAAGCTTCAGGTGAACGGTGAGGACATCGTCTTGAAGGGCTTTAACCGTCATGAGGATCATCCTGCGGCAGGTTCGGCGCTGCCGGTGTCGTTAATGGCTCAGGATCTGGATCTTATGGCGGATATGGGGGCCAACTGTGTTCGCACGAGCCATTACCCGAATGATGAACGCTTCCTCGATCTATGCGACGAGCGAGGCCTTTATGTATGGGAGGAGAACCACGCCAGGGGCTTGAGTCTTCAGGAGATGCGGCATCCCCTCTTCATCTCTCAATGCGAGAATGTGAATCGGGAAATGGTCGAGCAGCATGTGAATCATCCATCTATCATCACATGGGGCATTCTCAACGAATGCGCAAGCGATTCCGAGGAAGGCAGGGAGCATTATAGAAGGCAATTGAAGCAAATTCGCGAGCTGGACGGCAGCAGGCCGCTCACCTTCGCCAGCCATCATCGGGAGAAGGAGCTTTGCTTCGATCTGGCCGACATTGTGTCCGTTAATTTGTATCCGGGCTGGTATACCGACGAGGATCCGGGCGAGCTGTGCGATCGGGCCAGGGCATGGGCGGATGCGGCGGGCGGAGCCGGCAAGCCGATGATCTTGAGTGAATTCGGCGGAGACGGTTATTATGGTTACAGGGACGCCAGCCGAGTTCGCGGAACAGAGGAGCGGCAAGCGGATATTATCGAGTCGAATTTGGCGGCATATCTGGCCAGAGATTATCTGTCCGGCATGCTGATTTGGCAATTCTGCGATTGCCGGGTTACCGAAGCGACAGGCTGGCTGCTGTCCCGCGCCGGCACGCAGAACAGTAAGGGCATCGTCGACCGTTATCGCAGGCCGAAGCTTGCTTATGATGTGGTGCGGACACATTTTACTGCAAAACAGAAATAGAGCGAGGAGGAATTAGATGGAACGAATGAAACATCGCATTCTATTAGTCGGTCACGGCAATATTAGCTCGAAGTATGTTGGGGCTGTGCGCGATCTGGAGCAGGCAACGATTGTCGGCGTCGTCGGGAGAAACGAGGAGCGGGTGTCCGCTTTCGCGAAGGCGAATGCCATTCCGGTGTGGAGCACGGATATGGCGGACGCCGCAAAGCGATCCGGAGCGACGGCGGCGATGATCTGCACGCCCAATGGAAGCCACTATGAGGCGGTTATGGCCGCTTCGAAGCTCGGGCTGCATTGCTTATGCGAGAAGCCGCTGCATTATTCTTCTGCGAAGCAGCGCGAAATGATCGAGAGCTGCAAGGAGAACGGCGTTAAGCTTGCCGTATCCTATATGCGCCGGTTTACTCCGCATCTGCGCGAGGTGAAGGACATGCTCGATGCCGGAAAGCTGGGCGAAGTGAGAGTCGTCGATGTGGTATTGAAGCATTTTCGCGAGAAGAGCTATTACGATTCCTGGCATGGCACGAGCGATCAAGACGGCGGCGGACCGTTCATTCAGCAGGGCAGCCATATTATCGATATGGCGCTATGGCTGTGCGGCGGTTATCGGGAGGTGCTGGCCGCGAAGCTGTTCCAGGCTTATCATGATGGAATCGAGACGGAGGACCACGGCTACGCCATTGTGAGCTACGCGGGCGGGGCGGTCGGAATGATCGAGGCCTCTACCGCTTGCAAGGGCACGAGCGAGGAACGAATCGAGATATCGGGGACGAAGGGATCGATTGCGGTTAATTTCGGCGGCATTCTTGCCAGCCGCTTCGATGACGGGGATGAGCCGGAGCGGATGGCTCATGCCTCGGACAGCTTGGCCGTGGAGCCGTTGTTCGCCGCTTTGGTGAAGGATTTCCTCGCGGCGATCGAGGAGAATCGGAAGCCGGAGGTGGACGGCGAATCCGCAAGCCTGGCCACCGCGCTTGTCGAAGCGATCTACCGTGAGGCGGGAGAACCTGTAAGCTTGAACAAGCCGGATTGAACCAAGAGGAGAGGCAAGCTGTTGATGCCCTGATCGTTACGGGCATTCCTTAGCTTCTCGATTCCAAATATGGTGTTTCCTTCATCGTCAATATGCTATATTTAAAGGAGATGGAAACCGATTTCCTAATGCTATGGACGAGAGGAACAGGATGCTCATGAAAATTACGATAATGGATATCGCGCGTGCGGCTAATGTTGCCAAATCAACTGTGTCCAAGGTGTTGAATGACTCTCCGAATATATCTGCAGAAACCAAGGCCAGAGTTCGTCAGATTATGAAGGACATGAATTATACGCCCAGCAGCATGGCAACCCGGCTCGCCAAGCAGAACACGTACAATATTGGATTGCTTATTGACATGTCCCAGGAGCAAGCCTATCTTAATCCTTTCTTCTATTATATTATGGCAGGAATCGAAAGCGCGATCAGTCCTCGTCATTATGATCTAACCGTTGTCAATGTGCATGGGGGTCATTCGAGCGAGGAACGCCATTATATAAAGCGGCTTGTCATGGGGAAGAAAATTGACGGACTAATTACGAATAATTCCATTCTGAGCGCCGAGGATGCCGAGCAACTGAAGCGCCTTGCATTTCCGTTTGTTTCTATGGGACAATTCGGGGACGGTGCGGTGTCGTGGGTAGATTTCGACAACAAGAACGGCGGTCGGATACTGACCGAGCATTTGCTCGCACAAGCCTATACAAAGATTGCTTTCATAGGCGGCATTCCCGGAGAGCGATTGTTCGAAATGCGGTTTCAGGGCTATTCCGAGCAGTTGCAAACAGCAGGGCTGAACTGTACGGAGGAATGGATCGCTTGCGGCAGGGCGGATGAGGAGTTGGGTTATTGTGAGGTGAAGCGGCTCCTCGGCTTAGAGTCGCCGCCCCATTCTCTCATCTGCATGAATAATCAGGTTGCTTTCGGGGCATTGAAGGCTGCCAAGGAACTCGGCATTGATGTGCCCGGAAAGCTCGGCATCGCCACGTTCGACGACGAGCCGTATTCCGCACATATCAGCCCGTCCTTGACGAGCCTGTATATCAATACCTTCGAGCTCGGTTTTCAGGCAGGACAGATGGTGACGGATCTTATCGATCAGCCAAACCCGGCGCATCAAGGCGTGATGCTTCAACCGGAAATTCGTATTCGGGAATCGACCGTTCGACTATAAGTCAAGCCCCTCTGCGCTCGCGATTCGGCGAGAACAGAGGGGCTTTTTGCACATTATAGAATTTATAAAATCTCAATGGGATCTTGCAAATGTAACGGACATTTTCGACCGTTAGAAGCTCGTTTTAGCTAGCTTAAATTTTAACGGACCTTATTGCCTCTTAGCGGGTTCATTCCGTTGTTTTTTCGCTCGTTTGGTTGACTAAGAGGATAAAAAGTCCGTTAGAGCAAGCGAGTGTTGAAAAACGGCGTCTAGGAGGACAAAAAGTCCGTTAAAACGCGATTACTGATCCTTCCAGCGTTGAACGGTGAGACTCACCGTCTGGGCGCCGCCCGTCGGGGTCAGGGAGCGGTTGGCGATGTCGCTTCCGCTTGAGCTGGCCTCAACGGTGGCCCAGGTGCCGCGCG
>NZ_JAATHD010000089.1 GCF_011947265.1 Paenibacillus sp. HB172176 | reverse complement strand
TTCGTGAATACAAGAACGTTATATGCAATCGGCTAAGAGCGTTCAAGACAAAAATGAAAATAATCAAAACAAGAATATCTCACTTCAATCATTGATTACTTGTCGGAACTTAGATTGGGATTGCGCTCATATGAACCAGGTATGAGATATGTTGATCAAGCGAGGAATTAGACTAAAACATACAAGAATACGAAGAGATTTAAACGAATGAATAAGACTGGAATCATAATAACCAATGGTTACTTGTCGCAACTTAGAATGGATTGCGCTCATATGAATCAGGTATGAGATATGTTGATCAAGCGAGGAATTAGACTAAAACACACAAAAATACGAAGAGATTTAAACAAATGAATAAGACTAGAATCACAATAACGATTGGTTACTTGTATGAACTTAGAAAGGATAGGCGCTCATATGAACCGGGTTTGAGATCTATTGCTCATGCGCGCTTAATCCGCTAAAAATAGAAATAGAAAAAGGGATTTGGAAGTATTACAAGAAGAGCCGACAGCATATAACACGGTATTCACGCCGCGTCGACATTCGTCTCCTTGGTTCGGCAGAAGCAGGAAGAAGTGGTTTCGAAGAAGTTGATTCAGTAGCAGGGAAGCGGATTCAGCCGAACAACCTTGCACTGGCTAACCGCGTCGCGGCCACTCCCTTCGGTCGTTTAAGGCAGTGAAGGTTCGTGAATACAAAAACGTTATA
>NZ_JAATHD010000088.1 GCF_011947265.1 Paenibacillus sp. HB172176 | reverse complement strand
GCCAGAGCATAGTGGAAAGTTCCCATCCGGGAACGACATTGACAATGCAAGCCAGGGCATAGTGGAAAGTTCCCATCCGGGAACGACATTGACAATGCAAGCCAGGGCATAGTGGAAAGTTCCCATCCGGGAACGACATTGACGATGCGAGCCAGTGCATAGCGGAAAGTTCCCATCCGGGAACGACATTGACAAAGCGAGCCAGAGCATAGCGGAAAGTTCCCATCCGGGAACGACATTGACAATGCGAGCCAGAGCATAGTGGAAAGTTCCCATCCGGGAACGACATTGACAATGCAAGCCAGGGCATAGTGGAAAGTTCCCATCCGGGAACGACATTGACGATGCGAGCCAGTGCATAGCGGAAAGTTCCCATCCGGGAACGATATTGGAAAAAGTGCATTATAGACATTTGGAAGTTAATCGAAGAGGGCACAGCGTCTAACACCGTATTCACGCTGCGTCGCTATCGCTCCTTGGTCCGGCCGAAGCAGGAAGATGAGGTTTCGAAGAAGTGGATTCAGTAGCAGGGAAGCCAAGTCAGCCGGACAACCCTTCACTGCCTAACCGCGTCGCGGCCACTCCCTTCGGTCGTTTAAGGCAGTGAAGGTTCGTGAATACAAAAACGTTAGGTGAAAGGGATGAAGTGCGTATAAAAAAACAAGCTCAAAGGAGACTATAATGATTACTCGTTTAATGGCTACCGCTTTTCTTTTT
>NZ_JAATHD010000087.1 GCF_011947265.1 Paenibacillus sp. HB172176 | reverse complement strand
TTACGGCTCCCCGAGGCGGTATCGTTGTTCGCCACGTCCTTCTTCGGCTCCTGGTGCCTAGGCATCCTCCGTGCGCTCTTACTAGCTTAACCTGGCGTTCCGGTTGATTCGGCTTGCCCTATTGGGTCAATCTCGAACAACCTTCACTCACAGCAAAACCTCGCTCGCTTTCGCCAACTCCGCTTGCTGCTATTTAATTCAGCTAAAGGATGTTTCAGCAGAAGAATTGCTTCTTCTTTTTACTTTCGTTATCCAGTTTTCAAGGAACAAATGAAGCGTCGTGTTACTCACGCTCGGGGTAATGACTTACCCGCTTGGCGACGTCCTACTCTCCCAGGACCCTGCGGTCCAAGTACCATCGGCGCTGGAGGGCTTAACGGTCGTGTTCGGTATGGGAACGCGTGGTTCCCCTCCGCCATCGCCACCAAACAGGTGTTTTTGCGGACGAGTTTCTTCCTGAATAACTTCAGCAAAAGACCCAACCATGTATTTCATTGGAAAGAAAATTCATCATAAAGAAGATGATTAATCTTTCAAAACTGACAACGAGTGAGCGAGAACCTCTGCCTGAGGGGTCTTACTAATGAAAGCAAAGCTTCCTGTATCCGTTCCTCGCAGGAACGGGATAATCCTTAGAAAGGAGGTGATCCAGCCGCACCTTCCGATACGGCTACCTTGTTACGACTTCACCCCAATCATCTACCCCACCTTCGGCGGCTGGC
>NZ_JAATHD010000086.1 GCF_011947265.1 Paenibacillus sp. HB172176 | reverse complement strand
AACGTTAGGTGAAAGGGATGAAGTGCGTATAAAAAAACAAGCTCAAAGGAGACTATAATGATTACTCGTTTAATGGCTACCGCTTTTCTTTTTAATAACGATAAGATATTAATGATGAAACGTTCCGCAGATAGGAAACTTGCTCCTGGCATTTGGACAGGTATCGGTGGTCATATCGAACCTGATGAAATGAATAGCTCTGAATATGCTTGTGTCAGGGAAGTACATGAAGAAACTGGAATTGAAAGAGATCAAATCTCAGATCTTTCATTGCGGTATATATTGCTTCGACAGAAAGAGAATGAATTAAGAGAGCAATTTGTTTATTTTGGAAAGACATCTAAACAAGAATTGGGACAAACAGAAGAAGGAGAATTACATTGGATAGATATTCAACTGACAAAAACACTTGAGATGCCAATGATAATATATGAAATGCTCAATCATTATTTTCAGAACGGTATTAAGAATGATGAAACTTATATAGGGATACTAACAAGAGGAATTGAGAATGAACCAAAAATGATATTTACTACAATGAAAGATCCAGGAATAGTATAAGAGATTTTTGTAAGGATTTTCGAAGAAGTCATCCCCATCACCTAACACCGTATTCACGCTGCGTCGCTATCTCTCCTTGGTCCGGACCGAAGCTGGAAGAAGTGGTTTCGAAGAAGCCGATTCAGTAGCAGAGAAGAATATTCAGCCGGACAACCTTGCACAGCCTAACCGCGTCGCGGCCGTTCCCTTCGGTCACTTAAGGCAGTGAAGGTTCGTGAATACAAGAACGTTA
>NZ_JAATHD010000085.1 GCF_011947265.1 Paenibacillus sp. HB172176 | reverse complement strand
GGTTAAGGCTGAATGTCTTTTGGAACAGTAATATTTTTGAATGGAACTTCGAGTTCCGGGAAAACCAGTATTTCATTAGAATTACAACAAATTTTAGACGAACCTTATTTACACATATCAGTAGACAAGTTCTTATATATGTTACCGGTAGACTACCTTAATGGAGGTAAGTCAGCGGATGATACAAAAGATGCAATGTTTAAAGTAATTTAAGGAATGCATTATGCACTTCCCGCATTAATTGCTTCCGGGAATAACATAATTGTTGACCATGTATTTGAAGAAAGACAATGGTTAGAAGAATGTGTTATGTTGTTAGCGAATTACAGAGTGTTGTTTGTTTCCGTAAATTGTTCACTGGAAGAACTTCAACGGAGGGAAAGAGAAAGAGGAGATCGGAATATTGGTCTTGCAAATAATCAGTATAATATAGTTCACGAACATGGCATTTACGACTTAGAAGTAGATACTGAAACCAATAAAACTCACGAATGTGCACTGCAAATCAAAAAATGTTTGCATGATAACTCCAATTTCAATGCCTTCAAAACATTAAAACACAGATTGGAAAGTTAAAGAAAAGTACATGATAATTGAATATTAAAAAGACTTGTAGGTAATTCGAAGAAGGCGGCTACATCTTATAACACCGTATTCACGCTGCGTCGCCTCCGGCTCCTTGGTCCGGACCGAAGCTGGAATAGAACGGCTATAAGGAAGCCGTTCTAGTAGCGAGGAAGCCTAATCAGCCGGACAACCCTGCACTGCCTAACCGCGTCGCGGCCGTTCCCTCCGGTCACTTAAGGCAGTGA
>NZ_JAATHD010000084.1 GCF_011947265.1 Paenibacillus sp. HB172176 | reverse complement strand
AACGCCGCATGTATGAACGTTATCAAACCGTGTACTTACATCTCAAAGGGAAGCTTGTCACGGAGATTGCACAGACTCTGAATCGCAGCAAGGAAACGGTAAATAGCTACATTCGCTCCTATCAAACCGGCGGTCTCGAGGCGTTACAAATGAAGTATTCCTCGGGAGCTCCTACTCGGTTAACGAAAGAACAACAAGAGCAATTGAAGCAGACCATCATTCTTTCCGTTCCAGATGATGTAGGCTTCACAGCTCGATATAACTGGACGCTGGAGATCATTGCTGCGTATATTGAACGAGAATTCGGTCATCGCTACTCCTTGCGAGGCATTTCAAAAATGATGCACCGCCAAGGACTGAGCTATACCAAACCAACGTACACCCTAGAAGCAGCCGATCCTGAAAAACAACGTCAGTTTACAGAGACTACATTTCCCGAATTAAAAAAAGATTGATGAACGACGAAATCGTGCATTTGCTTTTCGAAGATGAGTCCATGATTCGAGACTACCAGGCCATTCAAAAGACTTGGTTTCTGCGTGGCAAACAGCGCATTATTCAAACGACGGGCAAACATCGCGGCGTGAAGTTGCTCGCCACAGTCGACTATGCGACCGGTCAAATCGTTTGGCAGGAAAACGAACAATATACAGCTGAGACCTTTTTGAATTTTCTTCAAAAGGTGATTCTCGCGTATCCAGTTGGCAAAATCGTCATGGTGTTGGATAATGCCCGGATTCATCACGCCAAGCTGCTCCAACCGTTCCTGGACGAACTGAATGGTCGACTCGAATTGGTGTTTCTGCCGCCTTACAGCCCGCAGTT
>NZ_JAATHD010000083.1 GCF_011947265.1 Paenibacillus sp. HB172176 | reverse complement strand
GCTTGGTAGATTCGCCGTACAGTTTGAAACCATGGACTGTAGCGCCCGAAATTAAATGTCGTTTTTCGAGCGTGTCGGCTTACTCTGGCTGCGATGTAGACAATGTTTTGGATGACGGTACGAATACGGCGACGCTTAACGCCCCCGCGGATCGGCGCATCGTCTTCACGCAAGCTTTCCTGCCCCATAATGCGGAGTAAATTGTAGGCAAATACGCCAGCGTGCAAGATCAATTCATTGGTATCGAATTTACCTGCGGGTAATCGCTCCAAATCCAGATCAGTCTTGAGTTCACTATGAAATTGCTCACTTGTGGCGTGATCGCGATACAGCTCAATGACGCGCCGTGGCGAGCAGGTAAGAGATGTCCAGAACACGTTTACCTCTATTTCCGGAAACAAGAGGATTTGTCCTTCTCGGTCAATACTGCGAACAATCACTTGAAACACTTGACGCAGATTACTTTCGAACCCTTTCTGTGGAAAGGCAATGAAGCCGATGTATTCCGTTTTGCCGGGACGCTGTTCACATTTCATACCTTTCTCTTCTGCGATCTGCAGCCAGCTTTCTTTTGGGGTGCCTCGCAGATTAACTTTAATGATGTAGTCAACCTCTTTCTCAGCGTGGCACACCTGCAGATTTTCCATGCTGTCATGAGCAGAATCCATTCGAACAAGAAGACGGTTACTCGTTATGCGTCGGGCGTAATGAATACTTTCGCGCAGGTAATCAGCACCGTCCTTTTGACTATGCGTACTGCCCTCACGAAGCTGTAGATTCACGCCGTAGCCCTCATTTCCAAGGTAAGAGAAAATCGGTGCGAAGCCGAAGGTTCCCTTATACGTGAGTGCAACGCCTTCTTTTTTTGTACCGGAGTTATCGAAAGGCGATACATCAATGTCCAGTGGGATGAGCGTGTGTTCGCC
>NZ_JAATHD010000082.1 GCF_011947265.1 Paenibacillus sp. HB172176 | reverse complement strand
GAGAGCTGAAAATCGTTCCGGCTGAAGTGAAAGTGGTCGAGCATAAGCGCCATGTGTATGCCTGCCGCCGCTGTGAACAGGAAGCGATTCGCACGCCGATCCTTACAGCTCCGATGCCCGCGCCTGTGGCACCTGGTTCTCTCGCCTCGCCGTCCATTCTGGCTCATATCATGAGTCAGAAGTACGTGGACAGCTTGCCGCTCTACCGACAGGAACAGGCCTTCTTGCGTTTGGGGGTCGAACTGTCCCGGCAGACAATGGCCAATTGGCTCATTGCGGGCAGCGAGCGATGGCTGACTCCACTGTATGACTACATGCATGCAGAGCTTTTGAAGCGAGACATTGTGCAAGCGGACGAAACGACTCTGCAGGTTTTGAGAGAGCCTGGACGCGCCGCGCAGACGAAGTCGTATCTGTGGCTGTATCGCACAGGCCGCGTCGGTCCTGACATGATCCTCTATGATTATCAGCCTGGACGAGATGGAAAGCATCCCGAAGCGTTCCTCGCAGGATTCAAGGGATATCTGCAGACCGATGGCTATAGCGGCTACAACAAGGTGAAGAACATTACGCAGCTCGGCTGCTGGAGCCATGCACGCAGATACTACCATGAAGCGCTTCAAGCCTTGCCTGCGGCACAACGTTCAGAAACAGCTGCTGCCGAAGGATTAGCTTTCTGCAATGCGTTGTTTGCCGTGGAGCGTAGATACAAGGATGCTTCGCCGGAAGAGCGTTATGCGGTCAGGCTAAAGGAGAGTAAACCGATCCTGGACGCATTCTCTGCTTGGCTGGAGCAACAGAATCTGCGTGTATTGCCGAAAGGATTGCTAGGAAAAGCGATCACCTACAGCATTAACCAGTGGGAGAAGTTGAATGTCTTCTTGCAAGACGGTCGGCTCGAGATCGATAATAATCGAAGCGAACGCTCGATTAAACCGAC
>NZ_JAATHD010000081.1 GCF_011947265.1 Paenibacillus sp. HB172176 | reverse complement strand
CTTCCCTTCGCGATCGTCGCCGTCAGCGTCACCGTTGCGTCGCCTGTCGTGTAGCTCGGTCGCACTACCGCGCCGTCCTCTCCGACCACGCCCGTCGCATCGCTGCTCCATGTTATCGTCGTGCCATTCGCGCCGCTCGTCGGCAAGCCAACATCCTGCGTCACGCTCGACGCGCTGTCTCCCGATGCATAGGTTACTTCAAGCGCCGATTTGTCCGCTGCCACCGCCTCAGCGTCGCTCTGCGCAAGCTTCACCACCGTTAGTGCGAACGTCTTCGTCGCGCTTTCGCTTCCCTTCGCGATCGTCGCTGTCAGCGTCACCGATGCGTCGCCCGTCGTGTAGCTCGGTCGCACTACCGTGCCGTCCTCTCCGACCACGCCCGGCGCATCGCTGCTCCATGTTATCGTCGTGCCATTCGCGCCGCTTGTCGGCAAGCCAACATCCTGCGTCACGCTCGACGCGCTGTCGCCCGATGCGTACGCGATCTCCAGCGCCAGCTTATCTGCCGCCACCGCCTCAGCGTCACTCTGCGCAAGCTTCACTACCGTCAGCGCGAACACCTTCGTCGCGCTTTCGCTTCCCTTCGCGATCGTCGCCGTCAGCGTTACCGATGCGTCGCCCGTCGTGTAGCTCGGTCGCACTACCGTGCCGTCCTCACCTACCACGCCCGTCGCATTGCTGCTCCATGTTATCGTCGTGCCATTCGCGCCGCTTGTCGGCAAGCCAACGTCCTGCGTCACGCTCGACGCGCTGTCGCCCGATGCATAGGTTACTTCAAGCGCCGATTTGTCCGCCGCCACCGCCTCAGCGTCGCTCTGCGCAAGCTTCACTACTGTCAGCGCGAATGTCTTCGTCGCGCTTTCGCTTCCCTTCGCGATCGTCGCTGTCAGCGTCACCGATGCATCGCCTGTCGTGTAGCTCGGCCGCACTACCGCGCCGTCCTCTCCGACCACGCCCGGCGCATCGCTGCTCCATGTTATCGT
>NZ_JAATHD010000080.1 GCF_011947265.1 Paenibacillus sp. HB172176 | reverse complement strand
TTTCATGATTTCATCCATAAACTGTCCGACACTCAGACGGATTTCGGCAACGGTGGAATAGAACACATTGTTGATGACATTGGATTTAAGCCATTTCCAAAGCCCTTCCACGATGTTCAACTGAGGACTGTAAGGCGGCAGGAACACCAGTTCAAGCCGATCCTTCTGTTCGTCCAGAAAAGGCTGCAGAAGCTTTGCATGATGAATTCGGGCGTTGTCTAATACGATGACGATGTTTCCTGTAGGGTAGGCCTCGAGGACCTTCTGAAGAAACGTCAAAAAGGTCTCGGCGGTATATTGTTCGTCTTCTTGCCAGACGATCTGCCCTGTCGCATAGTCCACCGTAGCCAACAGCTTGACGCCACGGTGCTTGCCCGTGGTTTGGATGATTCGCTGTTTGCCTCGGAGAAACCAGGTTTTCTGAATCGCCTGGTAGTCCCAGATCATCGATTCATCTTCAAACAGCAGATGGTCGATTTCGTCGTTCAACAATCTTTTTTTAAATCGGGAAACGTCGTTTCGGTAAACTGACGCTGCTTCTCAGGGTCTGCTGCTGCGAGCGTGTATGTCGGTTTCGTATAACTGAGTCCTAAGCGTTCCATCACTTTGGAAATGCCTCGGAGCGAGTAGCGGTGGCCCCATTGTCGTTCCACATATGAGGCAATGAGTTCAAGCGTCCAGTTGTGCTTGGCTGTAAAACCGACCTCTTGGGGCACCGAATAGGCGACGGTTTGCTTTAACTGAGCTTGCTGTTCCTTCGTCAACCGAGAAGGAGCACCAGACGAGTACTCAAGCTGCAATGCGGGCAGTCCGCCGTTTTTGTACGTATGAATGTAACTGCTCACCGTCATTCGATTTCGATTTAGAATGTCAGCGATCGCCGTCATGGATGTACCTTTCAAATGCAAATAGATGGCCTGATAGCGTTCATACATGCGGCGATCTTTGGCTTGTTTCATGGCTTCTATTACTTTTTCCAGTTCGATCTGTTTTTCCATGCCGTTCCCCACTTGTCCGTTTCTTTATCTATTTCTTATTCGACAAATGGTTCATTTTTCCTTGCCTTGGTTTGCTAAGGACTTT
>NZ_JAATHD010000008.1 GCF_011947265.1 Paenibacillus sp. HB172176 | reverse complement strand
TAAGCGCTGAAAGCATCTAAGCGTGAAGCCCCCCTCAAGATGAGATTTCCCAGTATGTAAGACCCCTTGAAGACGACGAGGTTGATAGGTTCGGGGTGGAAGCGCGGCAACGTGTGGAGCTGACGAATACTAATCGGTCGAGGGCTTATCCTAAAAGTACCCCACAAAGTGAAGCGTAGGATTCGAGGAGTATTCCGAAACCTTTGCGGGGGCCCCGAAACCATTCGGGAAATTAGCTAAAGCAAGCAGCATTACTTTCGTATCCAGTTTTCAAGGCGCAAACCTTGTCTTGAAGTTCAATTGCATGGTTTAGTCTTTTCTGATATTAATCAGAAAGCGTAATCTGCGAAAAACTGCCTATTCCCTGATAGCTCAGTTGGTAGAGCACTCGACTGTTAATCGAGTTGTCACAGGTTCGAGTCCTGTTCGGGGAGCCATATAGAGAGGTGTCCGAGTGGTCGAAGGAGCACGATTGGAAATCGTGTAGGCTCTAACCGGGTCTCGAGGGTTCGAATCCCTTCCTCTCTGCCATAATTTTCATCACGAAGTATGAACATTAATGTGTATGGCCCGTTGGTCAAGGGGTTAAGACACCTCCCTTTCACGGAGGTAACAGGGGTTCGAATCCCCTACGGGTCACCAAAAAAAGACTTGAAATCATAATACATAATGTGATATGATATAAAAGTCGCTCAAGGCATGGAGGATTAGCTCAGCTGGGAGAGCATCTGCCTTACAAGCAGAGGGTCGGCGGTTCGATCCCGTCATCCTCCACCATATTTACTTAACGACGCGGGGTGGAGCAGCCCGGTAGCTCGTCGGGCTCATAACCCGAAGGCCGCAGGTTCAAATCCTGCCCCCGCAACCAATTACCTTCGGACTAATCCGAGAACATATGATGTGGAGCTGTGGTGTAGAGGCCTAACATGCCTGCCTGTCACGCAGGAGACCGCGGGTTCGAATCCCGTCAGCTCCGCCATTACATCATCATAAGGCTCGGTAGCTCAGTCGGTAGAGCAGAGGACTGAAAATCCTCGTGTCGGCGGTTCGATTCCGTCCCGAGCCACCATCTTTAAAGAAATTGAATATGCCGGTGTAGCTCAATTGGTAGAGCAACTGACTTGTAATCAGTAGGTTGGGGGTTCAAGTCCTCTCGCCGGCACCACATGGAGGATTAGCGAAGTGGCCAAACGCGGGAGACTGTAAATCTCTTCCTTCGGGTTCGGTGGTTCAAATCCATCATCCTCCACCAGATTACCTAGGGGCATAGTTTAAAGGTAGAACAAAGGTCTCCAAAACCTTTGGTGTGGGTTCAATTCCTGCTGCCCCTGCCAATCTTATATATGATGTTGCATGGCGGTCGTGGCGAAGGGGTTAACGCACCGGATTGTGGCTCCGGCACTCGTGGGTTCAAGTCCCATCGATCGCCCCATAACACATCATACAAACAAAGTAATACGTTGGGGATTAGCCAAGCGGTAAGGCAACGGACTTTGACTCCGTCATGCATAGGTTCGAATCCTATATCCCCAGCCATTGATTGCGGAAGTGGCTCAGCGGTAGAGCATCGCCTTGCCAAGGCGAGGGTCGCGGGTTCGATTCCCGTCTTCCGCTCCATTATTTGCTTGATGGCGCCATAGCCAAGTGGTAAGGCAGAGCTCTGCAAAAGCTCTATCCCCAGTTCGAGTCTGGGTGGCGCCTCCACAAGTATATAGTATGCGGCCTTAGCTCAGCTGGATAGAGCGTTTGACTACGAATCAAAAGGTCAGGAGTTCGAATCTCTTAGGCCGCGCCATTCTATTAGAATGGGAATAATTGAATATGCTGGTGTGGCGGAATGGCAGACGCGGCGGACTCAAAATCCGCTTCCGGCGACGGAGTGGGGGTTCAAGTCCCTTCACCAGCATTCATGAAAGAAAAATAAGCTTATGTTTAGTGGGAGACCATTGGACATAAGCTTGTTTTTTTCATTTCCTCATTCATCCATTAATGGTAAACTGGTAAGAAGCAGGTATTCTGAGAATAGGGAGCTAAATCATTGAAGGTGGCTTATTCGATTCGTTCCATCTTGATTATTGGTTTTTTGGCCGTGCTGCTGCCTATGGTCGTCTTTATGATCTTTAATCATTTCTATGCGAGGGAAATTGTTCGCGATAAGGTTGCAGAGACGTATCGGAATACGCTGGATATTTTCGTAGAGCAAACGGATACGAACCTGGATGAAATCTCGAATTACTTAATTAAGATGTCCATATTGGATGTGGATGTGGGTATGCTGATGTCATTTCCGTTGAACAGCGATATGTATACGCTTACAAAAATTCGCATTGATACAAAGCTTAAGCGGGATGCGGATGTCTATAGTGTCATTGACAGTGTCTTTGTCTATCAAGCAGATGATATTATTCTAGGAGCTAACACCGATTATTCGACTACGATGGAGCTAGTGCGAACGCATATGGACGAGAGATTGAAAAGCAGCAGACAATTCAACGAGTGGGAGATCAGATTCGATCAGAGAATGGACGGAATGTTTTTTTTGATGAATAGCGTTGAGGTGACAAAGGGCTTGTATATAGGTGCCATTATTCGTATAAAAGATATGAATGATCTCCTCACCAGGCAATGGAGCGACGGCAAGATCGGCTACGCCGGACTTCTCCAGCGAGACGGCAATCAGTTGAAAGGCTTAATGAGTGAAGAACGGCCTCCCGTATTACTGAAAGACAGCGAGAATCAAATCACCAATAAGCCATATATAACGTACAAGGATCAGTCAACGAAAGAATCTTACCTCATCATGAATCGTCCAAGCAGAATTGTAAATGTGGCGTATCAGGTTATGATTCCGGAGGATGCTTTGCTGAAGGAACTGACCTTCTTTCGAAATGTAGCCTTATTTACGCCGATAGGCATATTCCTCGTATTAAGCCTTTATCTGTTCTTTATTCGAAGAATGCTGCTCAAGCCTTTGCAGGAGCTCATCATTGGCATGAAGAAGATATCGCTAGGCATGCTGGAGGTAAGGTTGAAGAGGGGGAAGACGAAGGAATTCACTTTTCTGGGAGAGGCCTTCAATAAGATGGCCGAGCAAATCAAAACGCTTAAGATTGATGTTTATGAAGAGCAGCTTCGAGTAAAGCAAGGCGAGCTTCGTCAGCTTCAAGCTCAAATTAACCCTCATTTTTACATGAATAGCTTGAACATCATCTATAACCTGGCAGCGTTGAAGGATACGGATTCTGTGAAGAAAATGTCGCTTCACTTGGCGGACTATTTCCGATTCATCATGCGAATCAATCGGGATACGATATTGCTCGGAGAAGAGCTTGCTCATATTGAGAACTATATGACGATTCAGAAAATGAGGTTTCCAGGGTTGTTAGTTTGTGAGATGAATGTGGATGAGAGATGTCGTTCAATCGCGCTTCCTGCTCTAACTTTGCAGCCCTTTGTCGAGAATGCGATTATCCATGGCTTCAAAATACGAAGAAGGCTGTTTCACATCCAAATCAATGCTGAACGTGTAGAGAACGAAGGTGACCATACTTATCTCAAATTAGTCGTGAAGGATAACGGAGCAGGCTTCTCTGCAGAGGTGCTGTCAACACTGCGGCAAAATGTCATGGCTATTCAAGCGAATTCCACAAGTCTGGGCATTGTCAATGTAATGGATCGTCTGACGCTCTTATATGGCGATACATGCGAGATTGCTTTCGACAATGTCATGGAAGAGGACGGGAGCGCTAGCGGAGCAAGGGTGACGCTCTTCATTCCAATTGAAGCGGAAGGAGATACGCCGAATGTTTAACTTGCTTGTCGTTGATGATGAGGAAATTGCGATTAGAGGCATTATTGAAGGCATTGATTGGTCAGATCTTCCTCTTGAGCATATATGGAGCGCGCTGGATGCGGAAGAAGCGAAGGAAATCTTCCAGAAGGAACATATCGATATTCTGCTATCGGATATCGATATGCCAAGCGAGAATGGCATCGATCTGCTGAGATGGGTTAGTGAGAAGAGTCGCGGCACGGTCACCATCTTTCTGACGGGACATGCGGAGTTTCATTATGCACAGCAGGCGGTGCAGCTTAGTTGCTTTGATTACTTGCTGAAGCCCATCGATCATGAAAGGCTGAAGGAAGTTGTTGCCTTGGCGATACGGAAATCGGAGGAGCAGCAAAGGCAACAAGAGATTCAAGCGACGTATCTTATCTATTCCGAGCTATGGAGAAAGCAACGACCCGTATTGGTTGAACGCTTCTGGCAGGATCTGCTTCATTATCGTCTGTCCGTTATACCGCAGCAGCTAAATCCTGTCCTTGCCAATTATGAAATACCGCTGACATGCTCCAGCTTTATTCAATTCATCTTAATCAGCATTGAGCAATGGAAGGAGGGATGGTCGGCCAGAGATGAGGAAATTATGACCTACGGCGTGAAAAACGCAGCTGAGGAGTTGATTCTAAAAAAGCATCCGGGAGCAGCCGTGCAAGAAACAAACGGCATCATATATATTATTTTCTATGAGCCTGCGGAAGCTTGGTCGCCATCCGAAATGGAAGAGGATTGCAAGTCCTTCATTGAACAATGCCGACAGCATCTGCATGTGCAGCTCTCATGCTATGTAGGGGGAAAAGCAACGGTTGACAAAGCCTGCGAAAGCTTTCATCACTTGCTAATGCAAGAGAAGCACAATGTCATTGAGAGCGGCGCTGTTCTGCATGCATCCGAGTATCATCACACGACGCTGGATAAGGTTCATGGCGGGGTCTCCTTCGCTGATTGGAGCCGATTGCTGACAATGGGAAGAGGCACGGAGCTTTCCTATCGTATTGATCAATGCTTCGAGGAGCTGCTCAGGAGGAAGGCGGATTACACGACGGTCGTAGCCTTCTATTTCGGCTTCATGAACATGATGTTCGAATGGTTGGAGGAGCATTCGCTTAAGATCACGGAGCTCTTTCAAGCGAATGAATGGGAGAGCGGTCATACGGCCATGAAGTCTCTGCCAAGATTACAGGCCTGGGTTCATCAGATTTGCGATATTATTGCAGGCTACTCAAGCCATAATGGCAGAGCTGTATCGCAGACGGTGGAGAAGGTGCAGCATTATATGAAGGCGCATCTTCAAGACGATTTTAAACGTGACGATGCGGCTTCGGCGGTATATTTGAACCCCGCTTATTTGTCTCGGCTGTTCCGGAAGGAGACGGGGAAATCCTTAACGGATTATCTGGTGGAGCTGCGCATCGCCAAGGCCAAGGAAGAGCTGGCGCATACGCAAAAGAAGATCAGCGATATTGCTATAGCTGTCGGTTATTCCAACTTCTCGCATTTCTCGCAAATCTTTAAGAAGGCAACAGGCGTTACACCGCAGGACTATCGCAAGAGGCTGAACAAGAGCGGCGGTTTGGCGAAAGAATCGGAATGAAGTCATTCTGGCGTTAATGGGGTCATTACACCGACAGTTGTCGGTGTTTTTTTTGTTTATGATGGAATTAGTAAAGAGCCAAAGCAGCAAGGAGGATGAAAAAATGGAAAAGCTGCAAACAGAATCAACTCCTGCTGTTGCCGCTATGAAGCAAAAAGTGGTTTTGCCATTCACACGAAGCGTGTTCCGAAAATATTGGATGTTCTATCTGATGATGCTTCCGGCAATCGCCATTCTGATTGTCAATAATTATATTCCAATGTTCGGAATCATGATTGCATTCAAGAATATCAACTACACAGACGGAATTCTCGGAAGTCCCTGGAGCGGTCTGCGAAACTTCGAATATCTATTCAAAACGAAGGATGCATGGATCATTACAAGAAATACGCTTCTCTATAATGGAAGCTTCATCCTATTGAATATGATCGTTCCGCTAGCATTTGCGCTTATGCTCAATGAAATGAAAAATCGGTACATGGCGAAGCTGCATCAGACGGTCATGTTCCTGCCTTACTTCCTTTCCATGGTGGTTGTCAGCTATCTTGTGTTTGCCTTCATGAGCGATGAGCATGGCTATTTGAACAATGAGCTGCTGCCCATACTGAATATAGCCCCCGTCAAATGGTATTTCACGAAAGAGGTTTGGCCTTATGTGCTGCTGCTCGTCAATACCTGGAAATGGGTTGGCTACTACACGGTCATCTACATGGCGGCCATTATCGGCATTGACGATGAGTATTACGAGGCGGCGACGATTGACGGCGCATCGAAATGGAGGCAAATGACCCGAATTACAATTCCGCTCATTATGCCGGTTATTGTCATCATGACTTTGCTGCAAATCGGACGAATCTTCAATGCCGATTTCGGTCTCTTCTTCCAGGTACCTCGAGAATCCGGCGTCTTGTTCCCGGTGACGAATGTCATCGATACCTATGTCTATCGCACCTTCCTGACGGTGGGCGATATCGGGCTGTCCTCGGCTGCGGGTCTTCTGCAGTCCGTCATCGGCTTCACGCTGGTCTTCTTATCCAATTGGGTCGTGAGGCGAATCAATAAGGACAATGCATTATTCTGAGGAGATGATCTTATGGAGACGGCATCAAAATCGGCAAGCGGCTCGAATCCCAAAAATCAATTGTCAAGGCCATCAGCTTTCGGCATTCACTTCTTCTTCATTCTCTACTCCCTGCTCTGCATCATTCCGCTTTTTCTTATTATTATGGTGTCCATCAGCGATGAATCGGCAGTCATTCGCGAGGGCTATCAGTTCTTCCCCTCCAGCTATGATCTTGGCGCATATCTGTTTCTGTTCAAGGATGCGACCCAAATCTTCCGTTCTTACGGGATATCGATTTTTGTTACCGTAGTCGGGACTTTATTAAGCTTAATTGTTATGGCCCTATACGCCTATCCCATCTCAAGAAGCGACTTTCCCCACGCCAAACCTTTCACCTTCTTTGTCTTCTTCACCATGCTGTTCGGCGGCGGTCTGGTGCCCTGGTATCTTGTCTACGTTCAAATGCTGGATCTGAAGGATTCGATCTGGGCTTTGATCATCCCGCTTATCATCTCGGCATTCTTCGTCTTGATCATGAGGACGTTCTTCATGACCACGATACCAAGCGCCGTTCTGGAATCCGCCAAGATCGACGGGGCGGGCGAGCTGATGATTTTCATGCGAATCGTGCTTCCGCTTTCCTTGCCGGTGCTGGCTACGGTTGCGTTGTTCCAGACGCTTACGTACTGGAATGATTGGTTTCTAAGTCTTGTGTTCATTACGAAGGACGCGAATATTACGGTTCAATATTTGATGTACAAGACGATGCTCAATATTCAATTTCTCGCCAATAACACAACGGCAGCCGCAGCCATTCAAGCGGCGGGAGGCAGCTTCCGGTTTCCAAGCGAGACGGTAAGGATGGCGATGGTTATCGTCGGAATCGGACCGATTATATTCGCCTATCCGTTCTTTCAGAAATATTTTGTAAGAGGGTTAACGGTTGGCGCTGTAAAGGGTTAGGGGAGTTTACTTCCGGCTTTCGCTAGCATGGCTAGTCAAGCATAGCATTCATTCCATTCGATTAGGGAGGTCTATTCAGGATGAAGAGAAGATCAAAATGGTTAACGTTATTCCTGTTCACGATGATCGCAGCGCTTGTTGCATCGGCATGCTCGAACGGAAACGGGAAGGATGATTTGAAGGGAAGCGCGATTGATGTCTCCAAGCTAAAGCCGCATGTGATTACGCTTGTCTACCCTGGGACGCCGCAGAAGGATGAAGCGGTGGTTGAGGAGGCGCTCAATAAGCTGCTAATGGAAAAGATCAACGCAACGATTGATTTGATGCCGATTGATTGGGGCGCTTGGGATGACAAAATCAATTTGATGATTGCCGGTCGCGACGTGGTGGATATCTATTTCACGGCGCAATGGAATGGCCATGCGAATAATGTGACAAAGGGCGCATTCATTGAGCTTGACGATCTCATTGCAAAATACGGGCAAGGCATTACGGGGACGCTTGATCCGGCCTTTCTCGAAGGCGCAAAAATCAATGGGAAAAACTATGGCGTGCCGACCAACAAGGAGCTTGCTTCGGCAGGAGGCATCGTCTATCGCAAGGATGTGGCGGATGAGCTCGGCATCGATATGAGCAAGGTGAAGGAGCCGAAGGATCTGGATGCGGTCTATGCGATCGTCAAGAAGGAGAGACCGGATCTCACGCCGCTCTATACGACCGGTGCGGTATTCAATGCGCATTATTTCGGCAATTACGACTTTCTCGGGGATGCGACGATTCCCGGAGCTCTGCTGAAGGATGGAGACAGTACAAAGGTGCAGCCGGTAGAGGATACGGAGCGTTACATGGAATTTCTTAAGCTCGCTCGTGATTTCTACAAGAAGGGCTATATTAATGCGGATGCCGCAACGACTCAGGTGGCGTCAGCGGATGCCTGGACGGCAGGAAAGGTCTTCTCGACGGTTGAGCCGATGAAGCCGGGCAAGGATGCGGAAATTGCCAGCGCGGCGGGCATTCCGGGCAAGACAGCGCAAACTATAATGACAGAGAAAACGGTAGCAACCTCGGAAACGGCAGGCTCGATGCTGGGCATCTCCTCCACCTCCAAGGATCCGGACCGCTCAATGATGTTCATTAATCTGCTGCACACGGATAAGGAAATCAATAATCTTCTTAATTTCGGCATCGAAAATGTCCATTATACGCGCAACGGCGAAATAATCTCGCCTACGGACAAAACGGCGGATTACGCGCCTGGATCGGCATGGATGTTCGGCAATCAGTTCCTGAATTATGTGTGGGATTCCGAGGCTCCTGACAAATGGGATCAATTCCGGGCCTTCAATGAAAATGCGATCTCTTCGCCAGCGCTAGGCTTTGTGTTCAACAGCGAACCGGTTAAGTCGGAGGTAGGCGCACTCGCGAACGTGATCAGACAATTTCAGAAGGCCGTGGAAACCGGCTCCGTCGAAACGGAGAAGGGGCTGCAGGAATATCGGCAAGCATTAAAGGATGCGGGAATCGACAAGGTTATTGCAGAAAAGCAAAAGCAATTTGATGAATTTCTGAAAAATAAATAATGTCCGCATGCGCAGAAGGTTATCTTGCCGAAACTCCGGCAGGATAACCTTTTTTGTGCTTTGCAAGTCAGGAGCTATAAACTACAATGGAAGAAATGGGAAATTGTCGCCTGGCAAGCTTCAAGGAGCGTCGCAGGCTGAAGGAGGCGTATATGAAGCGACGATGCAGATCCTCGAAGCGCGGGGGAGGTCCCCTCTTCATCACAATCCTAAGCTTGATCATCTTGATTTCGCTCGGTCTTCTTGCCGCCGGCTGCTCGTGGCTGAGATCGAATGAAAGCGCTTCTACAATGCCCGAAGAACGGGAGAGCATGGATCCCGGCCTTGACACGGCTAATCAAGTCTACACTCTGAAGCTTGTTTATACTGGATTGAAGCAGAAGGATGAAGCCCTTGTGGAGGCCGCCATCAATAATTATTTGACCGGAAAGCTTGAAGCAAGGCTTGATTTGATGCCAATCGATTGGGGGCAATGGGATGATCGCGTAAATCTGCTGATTGCCTCCAGAGAGAAGATCGATATCTTGTTCACCGCGCAATGGAACAAGCATGGCGTTAATGTAGCCAAAGGAGCCTTCGTCGAGCTTAGCGGGCTGCTGAAGCAGTATGGTCAGGGCATATTGGACAGCTTGAATCCGATATTCCTGGAGGGATCGCAGATCGATGGCGGCAATTATGGCGTTCCCACCAACAAGGAGCTGGCTTCGCAGGGCGGCATTATATACCGTTCGGATGTTGCTGCCGAGCTTGGCATCGATATGACGCAGGTTCATTCGATTGAAGATCTTGATCTTGTATTTGCCAAGGTGAAGCAAGAACGGCCAGACATGCTTCCCATCTATATGAAGCAAGGCGAAACCTTCAACGCCCATTATATCGGCAATTATGACGCTTTGGGCGATACGTCTATTCCAGGCATTATTCTTAAAGACGGGGACGATACCAAGGTGCTCGCCACTTACGAGAATGAACGCTATGTGGAAACGCTGAGGATTACCCGGGAATTTTTCCAGAAGGGTTATATCAATGGGGATGCGGTCACCAATCAAATGATGAATATAGATGCTCTCAAAGCGGGGGAGGTGTTCGCCATCACCGCTTCCTTAAAGCCGGGGAAGGCAGAAGAAATCGCAGTTCAGACCGGCTTGATCGGCAAGCTTGATCAGAAGGAGCTTAATGTGAAAACGATCGCAACCTCCGAAACGGCTGGAGCGATGCTTGGCATATCCTCGACCTCCCGTCATCCCGAGCTGGCGATGCAATTCATAAATCTGCTGCATACCGACAAGACGCTGAACAATTTGCTGAATTACGGCATTGAAGGTTTGCACTATGAGAAGGTAGACAAAGAGGTTATCCGTCAAACGGAGCGCACCGCGGATTATTTTCCAGGCGCGAACTGGATGTTTGGCAATCAGTTTCTTAATTATTTGTGGGAAAGCGAGGAACGCGACAAATGGGAGAAATTCAGGCAATTCAATGAAAATGCCCATGTGTCCCCCGGCCTCGGCTTTATCTTCGACAGCAACTCCGTAAAGTCCGAGGTCGCCGCGGTCGTGAATGTCGACCGTCAATATCTGACCGCGCTCGATACGGGCTCCGTCGATATTGAGCATGTGCTGCCGGAGTATATTCAGAAGCTGAAGGAGGCGGGAATTGAGCGTATCGTGGCAGAGAAGCAGCGGCAATTCAACGGGTTCCTGCGTATGAAGAATCGGGCGAAATAATAAGCGGCGGGCCGGTAAAGGCCTGCCGCTTTCGCCGTTCTCGTTGCTGCAGCTTATCGACGGAGCCTATAATACGCTTCCGCCGAAGAGCATGCGGTATTCCCACTGCGTGCCCTTCACGTAGTCGGCGCGCACGCCGCCGCTCTTATTGGAATAGGTTTGCAGAATTCGGCCGTTGCCAAGATACAGTGCGACATGGGTCACTTTTTGCTTCGATTTCGTATACTTGGCGTAATCGGATTTCTTCGAGCCGTGATAGGACATAAAGAATACGAGATCGCCGCGTTTCAAGCTGGACCAGCTGGTCTTCACGGTGGAATACTTCTTCACATAGGCTGCTTGCGTTCGGGACGATCCCGGGATCGTCTTGCCGGCGCCTTTCTTGAAAATATATTTCATCAGATCCGAGCAGTCGAAGGTGGTCGTTGTGTTGCGATTGGAGCCGAATTCGTAAGGCGTTCCGAGATACTTCGCGCCTACTTTAATGACATTCTCTATTTTTGTCGCTCTTGACGTCGAGGAAGCCGCATAGGCTTGTCCGTCAGTAGGAAGCGGGATCGCCCCAGTCGATAATAATGCTGTTGCTAGCACGCCGGCAATCAGTGTTTTCTTGAATATGTTTTGTTTCATTATTCAGCACCTCCTGGTTGATACGTATACCGTAACATAGCCATGAATGCGTTTTTAACCTGAAAAAAATGGCTGAATACCCAATGCCGGCCCTGGAGGAGGGGAGGCGACTCGACCTAAGTCCAGTTCGAAAACCGCCGAAAGTCTGTTTTGCCAAGGGGTTGAACGATATATACTAAGTACATAAGCAAGAGCAACATCAACCAGGGCAACAGCGAAAATGAGTGAATTCTAATCGAGGGAAGGAGAGGATTTTGGACATGAATGGAAAAACAGTACTTGGCGCTGGGCTTGTATTGATCGGCGCGCTGGTCGTTCTGAGAATATTCAATATCCATGTAGGATCGATATTTGGAGCATTGCTGCCATTTATTCTAATCGGGTTCGGGATTGTCGGATGGCGCAATAACAAGAAGCTGATCGGCGGTATCCTGATTGTAATCGGAGCGCTGAGCTTGTTGAAGTTCCTAAGCGGAATCATCGTTCTGGCCGTAGCAATCGCGCTGATTATCGGCGGAGTATCCATGTTGAAGAAAAATAATCGGGGATCGTATTGATAGGAGGCAATCGCAATGAGCATCGTTCAGCGTATCCGCGACATCACGGTCGCAACGTTAAATGAAAGATTGGAGAAAGCGGAGGATCCGGTGCGGATGATCGACCAGTTCCTCTGGTCGACAAGAGAAGAGATTATTGCGGCGGAGAAGCTGTATCAGCAATATTCTTCCCACAGCAATCATCTGAGGGCGCAATGGCTTGGCGCGGAGGAGCAGAAGGAGCGCAGGGAGCAGCAAGCCATGACCGCGCTGAAAGCCGGCGAGGAGAATCTGGCGAGAATCGCGCTTCATGAGAAGACGATGTCCGAGGAGCGCGCCGCGCAGTATCGGGAGCTATACGAGCAGAGCAGGCAGAGCACGCTTGATCTGGAGGAGCAGCTTCGCGAGCTTAGAAGCGAGTATCAAACGGTATATGACAAACGTGAATATTACGCTGCTCGAATGGAATCGATTCGACTGCAGCAGAGAATGAACAGACGCTACAGCGGCATTGGCGGAGATGGAAGCCAGGTTCCGGGCGCTATGTTCAGAAGGATGGATGACCGCATAAGCGACATGGAGCAAGAAGCCCGAAGCATGCGCGATGTCCGCAGAATGGGCGCGGAATACGGCAATAGCTTGGGTCAGACGATCAAGTCAGCTATTGAGCAAGAGCTCGGTGAATTGAAACGAAAGCTTGAGAAGGAGGGCTGGAAATCTTGAGGAAACTATACCGCTCTAGACGGAACAAGATGATACTCGGATTATGCGGCGGATTGAGCGATATGTTCAGAGTGGATGCCACCTTGCTGCGTATTCTACTCGTTATCGTAACCTTCATGTCAGGCGGGACGGCTTTGTTTATCTACTTGATTGCCGCAATGGTTATTCCGAAGGAGCCTCCGTATTATAACGACTACGGTCCGGATGGCAGATTCGGAGGCCATTACGGAAATGGCTTCGACAGTTATACTAACAATCATGGTCCGCGCGGCAGCCAGTACGACAGCTTCAATCGTTCCTACAATCCGCCGCCGCAAGATAGCTGGGGAGCTCGCCAGCGCAAGGAAGAACCTGCCGCAGGCTCTCAATTCGACAAGATGATGGATGATCTGGAGAGAAAGACGTTAAGGCGCGAAATAGATGAATTAAAATCCAAACTAGCGAAATACGAGAAGGGAGAATAACACTATGGGAATTTTCAAAAGAATGAAGGATATGACGAAGGCATCGCTCAATGAGGTACTTGATAAAATGGAAGACCCGGTCGTAATGCTTAATCAATATTTGCGCGACATGGAATCGGAAATTCATCAAGCGGAGGTTACGGTCGCGAAGCAAATGGCGAACGAGCGGAGAATGAAGCAGCGTCTTGATGACGCGACGGGACATGCGGCTGACCGCGCTTCGAAAGCGGAGGCGGCTCTCAGAGCCGGACAAGAGGAGCTGACGCGCAAGCTGCTCGAAGAGAAGCTTTATTTCGACCAGAAGGTGGAGGAGTACCAATCCCTGCACGCTCAAGCGAAAGCGCAGGCGGAAGAGCTGATGGCGCAATTGCATGGCATGAAGGAAGAATTCTACCAGCTCCGCAACAAGCGCAACGAGCTTGCTTCACGGGCACAGGTAGCCAAAGCACAGAAGCAGATGGCGCAGCTAAGCACGACGCATTCGATCGACAGCGGCACCGCATCGCGCGGCTTCTACCGCATGGAAGAGAAGATCATGCAGCTTGAGGCGGAAGCGGATGTCGTTCGCGGTCCTTACAGCTACTCGGGCAACAAGCCTGTCGGCACGCTCAGCTCCGCGGATCTCGAGAAGAAGATGAAGGTGGATGAGCAGTTGGAAGCTCTGAAGAGCAAGCTGAATCCGGTGAACGCAGCCGAGGAATAAGAAGAGATTGGAAAGTCATGAACAGCGGACCCTCACGGGTCTGCTGTTCGACGCGTTTCAACCTGAATTGGCGAAGTCCGGGGTTTTGCCTTAGAATAGGATCAGGATACGAACTTCGGGAGAAACATGCGAGATAGGAGCTGTCAATTATGTCTTCCCAGCAAGAAAAGGACGAGCATATGAAGAATAAGGCTCCTCGGAAGCGAAACAAAGCCGAAATCATATTGTGGCTTCTTATTATCGTCAGTCTTGCGATCATTATGCTGCAGGGCATGGATGTCATAACGGTATTCCTGCTGAAAGGAAAGTGGGCTGTGGCGGGGCTTGCCGTTGTCGGAGCGGGGCTTATCACCACGGTCGTTATCGGCTATCTGCAGAATACGAAGCTGAAGGCGGCTCTGCTGAAGCTGAGCGAGCAGCAGCGAAAGCGTCCGTTCTCCGTAACTCTGGGCTCCGGAGAGGATGGCGATAATGAGGAGCATGGGCTGGATTCCGATCCGGAGTGGACGGAGAAGGTAAGATTCTCGGCGGTCATCGAGGAGCGCCAGCGATTGTCAAGAGAGCTTCACGATGCGGTCAGCCAGCAATTATTTGCGATCTCGATGACGGCGACCGCGGTCAGTCGAACGATCGAACGGGATTGGGAGAGGGCGAAGCGCCAGGTTCAGCTCATTGAAGAAATGGCCGCTGTGGCGCAATCCGAGATGAGGGCGTTGCTGCTTCATCTTAGACCGGTTCATCTCGACGGGAAAAATCTCGGACAAGCTCTGAAAATTTTGATCGAAGAGCTGCAGCAAAAGGTGCCTATGACAATATCGCTTGAAATCGACGAGACGATTACACTGTTGCCTCGAGCGGAGGATCACCTGTTCAGAATCGCGCAGGAGGCTTTGTCGAATTCGTTGCGTCATTCCAAAGCGGAAAGCATGTTCATCAGACTGCAAAGAATCGATCACAAGGTACATATGACCTTGATTGATAACGGAATTGGATTCGATCTGGAGGCCAAAAAGCAATCCTCTTATGGTTTGTTGACAATGGAGGAGCGGGTGAATGAGCTGGGGGGCTCTCTGAATATGATTTCTAAGCCTGGCGAAGGCACGACGATTCATTTGTGGGTGCCGATTGAAGGCATTGCTTAGGCTTCGCGATTGCGAAAGAGGACGGTTGGACTTTAGGAAGGGGAAGATGACTGGCATGGAAGAGCCGATCAAAGTATTATTAATCGACGATCACGAGATGGTGCGGATAGGTCTCGCCGCGGTTCTGGATACGGAGGATGGGATTGAGGTCGTCGGGGAGGCGAGCAATGGCGTGGACGGTATCCGTCTCGCGCTGAGCTACAAGCCGGATGTCGTGTTGATGGATCTCGTCATGGAAGGAATGGACGGCGTCGAGACGACGGCCAAGCTGCTGGAGCAGCATGGGGATTGCAAGGTTATCGTGCTGACAAGCTTTATTGACGACAGCAAGCTGTATCCTGTCATTGAAGCGGGAGCGTTCAGCTATCTGCTGAAAACCTCGCGGGCAAGCGAAATCGCGGAAGCGATCAGAGCGGCTGCCCGGGGCCAATCCGTGCTGGAATCGCAGGTGGCGGCCAAGATGATGAATCGCTTCCGGCAGCCGAAGCAGCCGGCTCAGGCGTCGCTGCATGACGATCTGACGGAGCGTGAGATGGATGTGCTGAAGCGTGTCGCCCAGGGCATGTCCAATCAGGAAATCGCGGATGAGCTGTTTATCGGCGTGAAGACGGTCAAGTTTCATATTACGAATATATTCAACAAGCTGCAGGTGGACGACCGCACGCAGGCGGCGATCTACGCGCATAAGCAGGGTATAGCGGAATAGCTTGAAGGAGGAGGCGTAGAAGCCGATGGAGCTTGGCGGCTATAGGTTAAGCAGGCGCAGGAGAGCGTCCATGTCGAGGTCATGCAGCGCATAGCGGGGAAGCTTGCTCTGTTCGACGGCTTGAGCGCAGTCTCCGGTATTGTCTCCGGCTTCCAGGAACGTCTGCGCTTCGGGCCACAGCACAAGCGCCAGCGGCTGATCGAGCTTATGGATGAGGTCGAAGTCGTCCCCGTTTCGAAGCATTATGATTTTGGGGAAAGGGGCTTCCTTGAAGCCCTCGATGAGAATAACATCAACATCGTCGGACATCTGGTTAATTAACTGCCGGAGCGTGTCCGGCTTTTTTTTGAGGATTGCGGTTCGCTTGGACGAGGCGATGGCTGTTATGTCGGCGCCCGCGGCTTGATGCTGCCAAGTGTCCGTTCCCGGGGTATCCATCTGGAAATCATGCGCGTCATGCTTGATCGTTCCGACGCGGCAGCGAAGCCTCTTCAGCATTTCGGTAAGCCGGCAGATCAGCTTGGTCTTGCCTGAGTTCTTATAGCCGACAATCTGGATAATGATCGGATTGCGTGGTGAGGCTTGCTTTTGTTCCATGGCGCGATTACCCGCTTTCTTTGAGATAGAATGACCTCATTGTAGCATAAGGAAATGCTTCGCAGAATAGTCGGCTTTCGCGGATGAACGTATGGTACAATGGGGGAATAGCTTGGTGCGGATAAGAATCAGCGAAAGTAATGAATGGATGGCTGCGGAGCATTGGAAGGATAGAGACGGAACGGATGGACGATGAGTTGACGGCAGAGAAACGGGAAGGGAAGCAAATGATCAAAAGCGGAACGGATTTGGATAGGAGCGGAATGATCAAAGAGCAGGCAGCAGAGGCTGATAAGGGGAGAGAAGGCTCGGCATTCGATGAGAAGGCCGGGAGGAACAGCGCGAAGAATCGCTTCGCAAGGCGCGCGATTTCTGTGGAGGAAGCGCAGCGGCGCGTACTTGCCGCCGCGGACAAGCTGCCCGCCAGCGAGCTCGTGCCGCTGGCGAAGTGCGGCGGCCGCCGCCTCGCGAAGCCGCTGCGCGCGACGAGCGATTGGCCGCCCTTCGCGCGCGCGGGGCTCGACGGCTACGCCGTGCGCGCGGCGGACACTGCGCGCGCGACGCCGCAGCAGCCGGCGACGCTGCGCGTCGTTAGCGCGATCGCGGCCGGCGGGCTCGCCTCCGCGACGATCGAGCCGGGCACGGCCGCGCGCATCATGACGGGCGCGGCTGTGCCTGCCGGAGCCGATGCGGTCGTCATGCTGGAGCAGACCGCAGAGGCTCTTCTGGCCGGTGGCGAGATGGCGGTGCATGTGAAAGCGCCCGCCGGCTCCGGCCAGAACGTGGCGCCCCGAGGCGAGGAATTCCGCCTCGGCAGCCTGATCGCGGAGGCCGGCGACGTGCTGCGGCCGGGCCATATCGCGCTGTTCGGCACCTTCGGCTACGCTGAGGTGCCGGTGCTTCGCCGGCCGCGCGTCGCGGTGTTCGCGACCGGCAGCGAGCTGCTGCCGGTGGAGGCCCCGCTCGAGCCCGGGCGAATTCGCGACAGCAACAGTCCCATGCTTGCGGCGATGATCGAGCAGAGCGGCGGCGAAGCGTTGCTGCTCGGCACGCTCCCTGACGATCTGTCGGCAGTGGAGGCAGCACTGAACCGGGCATGGGGTGCAGCGGATTTGGTCGTCACAACCGGAGGGGTATCTGTAGGCGACTATGATGTGATGGCGGACTTGCTTCGCGGACTTGACTCGTACGAGGAGCATACCGCAAGCGAGGAAGCAAGTGAGGCAGCCGGAGAGGAACTGGGCGCTTATGGAACTTATGGAGGCGGAAGATTCGCAAGCGAGGCGTCCTCCTCCTGTATGCTGTTCAATCGCGTGTCCATGCGCCCGGGAAGTCCGACATCGGCGGCTTATCTGGATGGCGGTCTGCTTCTGTCGCTTTCCGGCAATCCGGGGGCTTGCTATGTAGGCTTCGAGCTGTTCGTCAGACCGCTGCTGCGAATGCTGCAAGGCGAACGTCAGCCTCTTCCGCGCAAGGTCAAGGCGATATTGGCCTCCGACTTTCCGAAGGGAAGTCCGCATGCCAGATTCATCCGCGTAAGGCTTGTTCAACGGGAGGACGGAAGGCTGTCAGCCGATCCGCTCGCCTTCTCCAAGTCAAGCATGATGGCGTCCATCGCTCAAGCGGACGGTCTCGTCGTTCTTCCGTCCGGCTCTGCGGGAGCTCGCAGCGGGGAGATGGTCGACGTTCTTCTTCTGCCGAATCCTCAATAATATTTGTTCAGCACGACGCCCCGCAGCGGCAGCGGCCAATAGGTCGACATGCCTCCGTAATAGAGCGCATAAGGATAGGCGGCGGGGAACGGAAGCTGAAGCAGATCAATCGCTTTTCGCTGCTCGGCGTAGGATAATGCATGCTTCAAGCTTTGCAGCAGCCCCTCCGATCCGAGCAGACCTCTGCTCAGCGAATCCGAATTCGCATCTGTTGAACGATACTGAAAGCGCATATCCCCATCCCTCTCGATTCCACTCGCTTCCATGGCGGGATGCCTGAGCGCGAGCTCGATCGATTCCCATACTTCGCTTCTAATGGAGGAGGCTTGCCCTTGATAGGCATCGCCCAGATTGTTCAGCATGTCAGCAAGAGAGCGCAGCTGTTCATGTAAGGAATCATCATTCCGAATACCGTTATCTCTCCCCAACGCCTGCTGCATGCCAGTAAGCTTCTTCTGCGTCGTCTTCGCCAGAGATATCCAATTTGCCGCCTTCTCCGCCGCTTTCGCATATTGTACGCCCCAGGCCCGCTGCTCGAGCTGTCGGGATTGCTCGGCTTCTTCCCTTTCAGAGGTTCGATAAGCGCCGTATTTCGTAACCGGCTGGACGGGGGTGTAGACTTGAGTGCTTGCAATGCCTCGTATAGATCCCGTATATCCGTACACGAATATCCGCTCCTTCCCGAAAAAAGTTTATAATCAGCTTACTTCACGCGAGCCGAGAAAGCTGGCGAATGGCAGGGGAGAAGTCTGCTGTTTTTAAACATATCATGACGGCGCTTTGTCGCTAATTGGCATGGATCGTCGATTAGACGAGCAAGAGCAGGAAGGCGATGTCGCTCAGCTCTATTTTTGCAACATTTTTATCGCTTGCAGCGCTGATTTTGGAAGAAGGAATCTGCTGTTTCTTCGCGTAATTAGTAGTGGAGGCCGCTTCCCCCATATAGACAGCGCCTCCCGAGCAACGCTCGAGTAATCCGAATTGCCTGAAGCCTGTTTTCAACACGGCGCAAACGTTCATTCCTGCATAAGCCTGAATACGCTGCTCGGTTAACGGATAGATCTGTTCCATTCTCGTCATTCTCCTTTGCAATGATCGTTTCTATCCAGCTTATTCGGGGGGCAGGGCGAATGTGTGCGGAATGCTTTCATCAATGGAGGTGCGTTTCCATGTATATACCCAAGCCGTCTGAATTGAATCCCTATGAGCAGAAGCGCAAGTCACGAAGAAGAACCTATTCCCGAAAAAATGTATACAGTATAGGAGGAGCGCTGCTGCTTCTTGCCGCATTGCTCCTGATTGCTGCGCAGCAGCATCGCAACGGTGTAGCGGTAACCGCGAGCAGCGATAAGCTCCAGCATGATTTTGAGCAGCTTTGGAACTGGACCGATCAAGTGCTCGATGGAGGAGCGCGAGGCTCCTCATGGACGATGAGATGGGATGTGCCGAAGCTGTCCGCAGAGAAGCAAGCGGCAATGACCACGGCATTGTTCAGGGATTCAAAGGGACAGACATTGGATAAACTAAGCAAGAACGACGGGGCGACGTTGATTGGGGAGACAGGCGGCGAATTCGGCGTGGAAGGGAGCCTGACCTTGCAGGTGACGGAGAAAACCGAGGAAGGCGCGATCTTGTTCGTTTTGCTGGAAACGAAGGAAAACACAACGGTTACCGAGCGGTCTCTGGAGCAATGGGCCTCCCGCGTTTCTTCAACCATTAGCGAGATAGAACCTGACTTTGCAGTTAAAATCAAGGTTCATGGTTTTACGGAGCACGAAAATGCGACGCAAGAGCTGAAAAGACTGTCGCTGGGACAGGAGCTGGAGCGATACGATGACGACGGTACCGTAAGCCTTACCATGAATTCCGCGAAGCTTCTTTCTTCAGAAGGGCTCGATTTCGGCAGAAGGGCTAATCTGCAAATAGCCGCCCATGATTATACGGAGAATGATCTGACGGAGATGACAATCGGCGTTCCGTTCATTACAGGCGACTTCAGCGACGTTCATCAAACCGGGGAGAACGGGAAATGACGCAAAAAGGGCTATAAGGGCTCTAATCAGAAGAATTTACTGCTTTTATCATTATTTTTTATAGTCGGTTCAATGGCGAATTAAGGTTGAATATGCTAAACTACATAACATGCAATCAGATATAAAGTGACAATAAAATACAAAAGAAAGAATGGGGCATATGACTGATACTAATTCTTTAGAACATATTTCTGCTGAAGGCGCAGTTTATTATCTGTTTGGTGCAACAGGAGATCTGGCGAGACGCAAGCTGTTCCCGGCTTTGTTCAGCCTATATAAGGAGGGCAAGCTCTCCGAGCATTTCGCTGTTGTCGGCCTTGCGCGACGCCCGCGCACGAATGAGCAATTCCGTTCGGATTTGTACGATTCCATCAACGAATTTTGCCGCTACAAGGTCGATGATCTTGAGTTATGGGAAAGATTCTCCCAGCATTTCGAATACATGTCGCTCGACATCAATAATGTGGACGGCTTCCGCGAGCTGAACGCTCTGTCGACGGAGCTGGACAAGAAATTCGACATACCGGGCAATCGCTTGTTCTATCTGGCGCTGGCTCCGGCGCTCTTCGGACCGGTTTCCTTCAATCTTCGCGATGGAGGCATGCTGGAGTCTTCCGGCTGGAATCGTCTTGTCATCGAGAAGCCGTTCGGCTATGATCTTCCGTCGGCTCAGAAGCTCAATGAGCAGTTGAACCAAGTCTTTAAGGAAGAGGAAATTTTCCGGATTGATCATTACCTGGGCAAGGAAATGGTGCAGAATATCGAAGTCATCCGTTTCGCCAATGCGTTCTTCGAGCCATTGTGGAACAACAAACATATTGCCAATGTGCAGATTACGCTGTCGGAGACGGTTGGCGTGGAAGAGCGCGGGGGCTATTATGATAAATCCGGCGCGCTTCGTGATATGGGCCAGAACCATATGCTGCAGATGCTGACGATGATAGCGATGGAGCCGCCGAGCCGTCTGCATGGCGAGGATATTCGCGACGAGAAGGTCAAGGTGCTGCGCTCGCTGAGAGGCTATGGGGACAGCGAAGAGGTTCGCAGTCATGTCGTTCGCGGACAATATTCGGAAGGCAATGCCGGAGGCAAGCAGCTTCCCGGCTATCGCGAGGAGGATTCCGTTGACGAGAATTCGACGACGGAGACGTATTTTGCGGCCAAGGTGTTTGTAGATAATTTCCGCTGGGCAGGCGTGCCGTTCTATATTCGCACGGGCAAGCGTCTTCCCGTGAAGACGACCGAGGTCGTCGTTGAGTTCAAAGGGATGCCGAATAACGTGCTGTTCGCTAACCGCCATGATTTGGCCCCGAATTTGCTGGTCATCCGCGTCAATCCGATGGAGGGCATCTATATCAAGGTTAATGCGAAGAAGCCGGGCGGGGATAATGAGGTTCAGCCGGTATCAATGGAATTTTGCCAGAGCTGCATGATCGGCATCAATACGCCGGAAGCTTACGAACGTCTTATTCATGACGCTTCGCGCGGCGACTCGACTTATTTTACGCGTTGGGACGAGGTTTCCCATGCATGGTCGTTCGTGGATCGCATCGCCAAGGCCTGGAAGGAAGATTCAAGTGATCTTCAGCATTATGCTGCCGGTTCATGGGGGCCGGAGGCGGCCAACGAATTGCTTGACAAGGAAGGCTTCCACTGGTGGCCGGTTAACGGACAAGAGGAAGATAATGTAATCTGGATCACGAACAGCAGAAAGTAAGCGCGGGAGAAATCAGCGGCGCAGTCGCTGCAAGGCGCTGCGGCTTCAAGGAATCAATGAAGTCGGGGAATGTCCGCGCCGCTGATCGCACAGCCTGCACAAGTGAAGGGAAGGCAAGCATGAATCAATCGTTAAGCACTGAAATCAAACAGGAAGTCGACAGAAGACGCACGTTCGCCATTATTTCTCATCCGGATGCGGGGAAGACAACCCTGACCGAGAAGCTCCTCCTATTCGGGGGAGCTATTCGTCTTGCGGGCTCGGTCAAGGCTCGGAAGGCAAGCCGTCACGCCACCTCGGACTGGATGGAAATCGAGAAGCAGCGCGGCATTTCCGTCACTTCCTCCGTTATGCAATTCGACTATCTGGGGCATCGAGTCAATATTCTGGATACGCCGGGCCATCAGGATTTCTCAGAGGATACGTACCGCACGCTGACCGCTGCGGACAGCGCGGTCATGCTGATTGACGTGGCCAAGGGCGTCGAGGCGCAGACGATCAAACTGTTCCAGGTATGCCGGAAGCGCGGCATTCCAATCTTCACGTTCATCAACAAGCTGGATCGGGAAGGGAAAAGTCCGTTCGAGCTGATGGAAGAACTGGAAGAGGTGCTGGGCATTCGCTCGGTTCCGATGAACTGGCCGATCGGGATGGGCCGTGAGCTTTGCGGCGTCTATGATCGCATGAAATCGCAGGTCGAGCTGTTCCAAGGCAATGATCATTCGAAGATCGAGGTCAAGAAGGTCAGCGATTACAATGATCCCGTCATTCGCGAGATGGCGGGTGATTATTTGACCGATCAGCTCATCTCCGAAGTCGAGCTGCTGGATGTGGCGGGAGATCCGTTCGACTATGAGAAGGTGCAGGCAGGCGAACTGACGCCGATCTTCTTCGGCAGCGCGGTGAATAACTTCGGCGTGCAGACCTTCCTGGAGAATTTCCTGGAGCTGGCTCCGAAGCCCGCGCCAAGAAACAGCACGGAAGGCCCCGTCGATCCGACCGACGAGAAGTTCACGGGCTATGTGTTCAAAATCCAGGCGAACATGAACCCGGCGCATCGCGATCGCATTGCCTTCCTGCGCATCTGCTCGGGACGATTCGAACGCGGCATGAGCGTGAAGCATGTGCGCAACCGCAAGGATATCAAGCTGTCGCAGCCGCAGCAGTTTCTGGCGCAGGATCGTGATATTGTGGAGACGGCATATCCCGGCGATATTATCGGTCTGTTCGATCCAGGCATATTCCGTATTGGCGATTCCTTATCGCAAGGCGGCGAGGTGGTATTCGATGAATTGCCGACCTTCTCGCCCGAGATTTTCGCGAAGGTAACGGTGAAGAACGCGCTGAAGCATAAGCAATATCAGAAGGGGCTCGATCAGTTGACGGAGGAGGGCACGATCCAGGTGTTCTATTCCACCGGCAACTTCGACGAGACGATTCTCGGCGTGGTCGGGCATCTGCAATTCGAGGTGTTCGAGCATCGGATGAAGGCCGAATACGGCGTCGATATTCAGCTTCATCGCATGACCTACCAATTCGCGAGATGGATTGTGGACGATAAGATTGATCCTTCGAAGTTCCGAATCAACACGACGCTCGTCAAGGATAAGAAGGATAATTATGTCGTTCTGTTCGAGAACGAATATGCGATGAGAACGGCGATGGAGAAAAATCCAACCTCGAAGTTTTTGGAGACGGCGCCCTGAGAACGAATCGCATCCCCTGGAGAAGCTCGATTTTTCTTCAGGGGATTTTTTTGCATTGTTTGCCGACTATCTATTGGAAATTCACCTCGGCCTCGCATCCCGCATTGAGAGATGATAGATTCTAGCATATAATAGATGGATGTGAATGCAGAAGGGGCTTGAGTGAGAGAATGAAAGACCGTAAATTAACGATTTTTATCGCTTTTGGCATCCTGTTAATCGGAATGGTAGGTTTGTATTATGTGGGCGATATGAACAAAGATGACAGCCTTGCTCCGGCTGGCAAGCCAGGAGAAACACTTCCTCCGGCGGCTGTGCTTGAAGAGGTTCCGCAAGCCGAGATTCTGGAGGAAAGCTATGATCTGGTTGTGGTAGGCACAGATCCGGAAGGCATTATGGCCGCGATATCGGGGGCGCGCAACGGGCTGAAGACGCTGCTGGTAGACGGCAAGAATAGAGAAGTGCTTGGCGGCTTGTTCACGCTGGGCTGGTTGAACAGTTTGGATATGAACCGCACGCCTGACGGCAATGATTATTATAATAAGGGCTTGTTCAAAGAATGGTTTGATAGAATCGAAGGAGATTCCTTTGATATTGTAACGGCGGCGAATGCCTTCAATACGATGGCTTCAGTGGAGCCGAATATCGATGTGCGGCTGGGCATGGCGGCTATTCAGCCGATTGTCGATGAGACGGGCGGCAGCAAGAGAGTCGCGGGAGTTACTCTGACCACAGCGGAAGGCGCCAAGAGCGCGGTTCACGCACAGGCGGTTATAGACGCGACGCAGGATGGCGACATTGCGGCGGCTGCAGGTGCGGACTTTACATATGGAAGAGAGGATATCGGCGATACAGATCGTCTAATGGCCGTGACGCCGGTGTTCACATTAACGAATGTCACGCCTGAGGTATGGCAAGCGATTATGAGCTTCTTGAATTCGGATGACAGCGACGGCACCGGAGCGAACAGCGAGAGCGCATGGGGCTTCGCCAAGATGTGGGATTATCCTTCATCCAATCCCGAGCGCATCCGATCGAGAGGCTTGAATCTCGGAAGACAGAATGACGAGACGATGCTGGTGAATTCCATTCAAATTTTCGGAGTGGACCCTTTTAATTCCGAGTCGATCGCGGAGGCGTATGATATCGCCCGCAAAGAGCTGCCGTTGATGCTCGATTATATGAAGCAGATCTATCCGGTGCTGGAGCCGGTGGAGCTTGGTGAGCTCGCGCCGGAGTTGTATATTCGTGAAACCCGCCATCTGCAAGGCGAATACCGGCTGTCCACGCAGGATCTGCTGGAGCAAGGGCGACACTGGGATGATATCGCCTTCGGCTCTTATCCCGTCGATATTCAAAGCACCTCCGCTGCCAAGACGGATCGTGGTACGGTGCTAATGGCTCCGAAGCAATACGGCGTGCCGTTCCGCTGCCTGATTCCGCAAGGGCTGGATGGCTTGCTCGTGGTGGGACGCTCGGCGAGCTTCGATTCCCTGGCGGCCGGAAGCGCGCGCGTCGTGCCGCTTGGCATGGCCACGGGCCAAGCGGCAGGCGCCGCAGTCAAGATCGCGATTGAAGAGGGAGTCAGCCTTCATGAATTGTCTTCCTCCGAAGCCTATATCCGCCTTTTGCAAGCCAGATTGACAGAGCAGGGCATGGATCTTAATCCGGCGTACCTGGAGCCCTATGATTTTATTACGCATGGAGAGTACGAAGGTCTGAAATTGGCGGTTTCAATGGGGATCGCTCAGGGAGCCTATAGCAATGACTTCCATCTTGACGACGCCGCCAATCCGAAGTCGTTCATCCAGAGCTTGAAGGGAGCGGGCAGGGTTCATCCGTCTCTCGTTCCGTTCGCTGAAGCTATGGACAAGGCGATCGCCGGCATGAATGCACCAGAGAAGGAAGCTCTTACGCTGGAATCGGCGGCATATACGCTGGAGCTTGGTTTATATGGCGAAGGGAATCGAGACGCGGCACTGGATAAGCTGCTGGAGCAAGGCGTTGTGACAGAAGAGACTTTAGCTCTAATCAGCGACCCGGCGAATTTGACCAAAGGCGATATGTATATGCTGATTAAGGATGCGGCGGATGCGGTCGTTGCTTCACCAAACGAGTAATGATGCCTTTGCAAAAGGGTTTTTCATACGGCTCCGTGCCCGCTTAGAGCGGATGCGCGGGGCCGTTTTTGCATAGCAAAAGCACAGCAGATTTAGCATCTGGAACATAGGGCTGAGGCAAGAATCAGCTTGACACAAAAGCAGTTGCATGAAATAATGTACGCGTGTACATTTTGTGATTGTCAAGTTAAGGATAACAGGAAGGCATTTCCGGTTTGAAATGAAATATTCGTTTGTACTATTGATTTGGGAGGCTGGCGCAATTAGCAGGAAGGATGTAGCGAAGCTTGCGGGCGTGTCGGAGGCTACGGTGTCGAGAGTGCTTAACAATGTGGGGCCGATGAAGGAAGAGACTCGGGAACGGGTGCTGAAAGCAGCGGCCGAGCTTGACTACGTGCCCAGCCGGCTGGCCCAGCAATTCGCGCTTAAAAGAAGCGGTAATATTGGCGTTATTCTACCCTTTGTGCCGAAGGTGCATCTATTCTCGACCTATTATTTCTCCGAAATCTTAAGCGGAATCGGAGAAGCGGCGAAGGGGGCGGGCTATGATCTGTTACTGATCTTCCAGACGCCCGATGACAAGAAGGATTATGCGAGACTGTTCCGCATGCAGAAGGTTGACGCTTGCATTATTCTTGGCTCGCAGGATGCGGGCGATGAACGCGAAGCGCTAAGCGAGCTTCAGAAGGAAAGCTTTCCGTTCTGTCTCGTGAATCAGAGGTTTGAGGGCGAAAGGTTTCTTTCCGTTGATGCAGATCATGTTCTCGGGAGCCGGACAGCGGTTAGTCATCTGCTCTCTGAAGGCTGCAGAAGGATTGCTTTCATCAACGGTCCCGCTCCCTATTCGAATAGCGCGGATCGTTTTCAAGGCTACTTGACGGCGCTTGCGGAATACAGCATAGCTTACGAGTCTGATCTGGTGTTCGAGGGCAATTATAGCAGGAAGAGCGGCTATCAGCTGGCGGAGAGCATCGGCAATCGCATTCGGGACGGCGAGGCTGACGCCGTGTTCGCCGCGAACGATCGGATGGCGATCGGAGTCATGCAAGGTCTTAAGGAGCAAGGGCTGGAAGCGGGCGCGCATTACAAGCTGATCGGGTACGACGATTCGGACGGCTCGCGCATTATTCATCCAAGGCTCTCATCCGTTGCCGTGCCCTTCTATGAGATGGGCAAACTGGCGGCGGAGCTTGTCATAGACATGCAGCACAAAGACAATCAAGAGGATGACATGCCGGCACAGCTTCGGTTGCTGCCCGTGGAGCTTATTATCAGAGAAACTTCATAGCGAAGACGGCTTGTTCTGTTTTGAATTTAAAAGATGGAGAGGCGAAGCATTTATGAGCAAAGTAAGAGTCGGCATGGTAGGTTACAAGTTTATGGGCAAGGCGCACAGCACGGCGTATCGCGCGCTTCCAATGTTCTTCCCCAACGCGCGGGCATTGCCGGAAATGAAGGTCATCTGCGGTCGCGATCCGCAAGGCGTGGAGCAGGCGAAGGCGCAATTCGGATGGGATACGGCGGTTACGGATTGGCGGGAATTAGTGCAGCGCGACGATATCGACATGGTCGACATTAACGCTCCGAGCGATGCGCATAAGGAAATTACGATTGCCGCCGCCGAAGCTGGCAAGCATCTCTTCTGCGAGAAGCCGCTTGCTCTGACGCTGTCCGATTCCCGCGAAATGCTGCAAGCAGCGGAGAAGGCGGGCGTAAAGCATATGGTCGGCTTCAATTACCGGTTCGCTCCTGCCGTTCAACTGGCGAAGAAGCTGATCGGCGAAGGGCGATTGGGCCAAATCTATCATTTCCGCGGCGTATTCCTTCAGGATTGGATTCTTGAGCCGTCGTTCCCGCTCGTCTGGCGCTTGCAGAAGGAAATTGCCGGCTCGGGCTCGCATGGCGATCTTGGCGCCCATGTCATTGATATGGCTCGGTTCCTGGTCGGCGAATTCGAGGAAGTCATCGGCATGAACGAAACCTTCGTGAAGCAGCGCCCGATTGCCGCAGCCATGACAGGCCTAAGTGCCAAGGGCGGCAGAAGCTCCGAGATGGGCGAGGTTACGGTAGATGACGCGACGGTATTCATGACGAGATTCGCGAGTGGAGCGTTAGGCAGCATTGAAGCGACGAGATTCGCGGCGGGACATCGCTGCACGAATGCTTTCGAAATTAACGGCAGCAAGGGCAGCATCAAATTTGACTTCGAGCGAATGAACGAGCTGCAGGTTTATTTCACAGATGATGCGGAGGATGTGCAAGGCTTCAGGCGCGTGCTTGCCACCGATCCCGCGCATGCTTATATGGACGCATGGTGGCCGGCTGGGCACACTATTGGATACGAGCATACCTTCACGCATGAAATGCTGGAGTTCATGAACGCGATTGGAGAGAATCGCCAGCCTGTGCCGAATTTCGTAGACGGCGTGAAATGTCAAGAGGTGCTGGAAGCTGTGGATCTCTCGATAGCCGAGCGCAGATGGGTGAAGCTTAGCGAGGTTTAGAATGTTGAGAGTGAGCGTTTGCTAATGTCAGGTTAATGATAGAGAGGAGTGCTTGAGAGATGAAGAAGGCATTAATTGTATGGGGCGGCTGGAGCGGTCATGAGCCGAAGGAGGTTGCCGAAATTTTCAATGAGCAGCTTGCGGCGGAAGGCTTCGAGGTGGAGGTGTCCGATTCGCAAGACGCGTTCGGGGATGTCGAGAAGCTGAAAGCGCTGGATCTTATTATTCCGAATTGGACGATGGGCAGAATCGATCAGCAACTCGTGAACAATGTGTCCGCTGCGGTTCAGAGCGGCGTAGGTCTCGCCGGTTGTCATGGCGGCATGTGCGATGCGTTCCGCGAAAACGTGGATTGGCAGTTCATGACCGGAGGCAATTGGGTATCCCATCCGGGCAATGACGGAGTGAATTACTCGGTTAATATCCGGAATACGACGAGCCCGCTTGTGACGGGAATTGACGATTTCGAGGTGTGCTCCGAGCAATATTACTTGCATGTGGATCCGGCAGTCGAGGTGCTGGCGACAACTCGTTTCCCTGTTGCGCCTGGGCCGCATTCGGCCAATGGGGCCGTCGATATGCCGGTCATCTGGACGAAGCGCTGGGGACTTGGCCGCGTCTATTATAATTCGCTTGGGCATCATGCCGATATTATGGCCATTCCCGTCGTGAAGGAGCTGATGCGCAGAGCGTTCCTATGGTGCGCGGATGGCAAGGCCGAGGCGATGAAGGCAGCCGGCGGAGCGGGAGAAGCTTATACAAGCATGCAGGATAATCAGCTGTAGACCATTTGATTTTTTAGTATTATCTACATTACTTAAATGAATGAGGGAAGAGCATAATGGAGAAGATTAGAGCGGGCATTATCGGAACCGGCAATATTAGCGGCATATACTTCGAGAATGGCAGCAAGTTCGATGCGTTGCAGGTGACGGCATGCGCGGATCTGGATGTGGATAGAGCGAAGGCGAAGGGGGAGCAGCACGGCGTTCGCGGATGCTCGGTGGAGGAGCTGCTTGCCGATCCTGAGATTGACATGATTATTAACCTGACGATTCCTCAGGCGCATGCCTCGGTTAATCTGAGAGCGTTGGAAGCGGGCAAGCATGTCTACGTGGAGAAGCCGTTCGCCGTTATGCGCGAGGAAGCGCTGGAGGTGCTTGAGCTGGCGAAACGGAAGGGACTGTACGTGGGCAGCGCCCCCGATACATTCCTCGGCGGCGGACTTCAAACCTCCATCAAGCTGATCGAGGACGGCTGGATCGGGACGCCGATTGGAGCCACGGCTTTCATGGTAGGGGGCGGACATGAGTCTTGGCATCCGGCGCCCGAGTTTTATTACCAGAAGGGCGGCGGACCGATGTTCGACATGGGCCCCTATTATTTGACCGCCTTGGTTGCGATGCTCGGCCCGATCAACCGCGTGACCGGCTCGGCGAGAATTTCCTATCCGGAGCGGACGATTACAAGTCAACCTAAGAACGGTCAAAAAATTCAGGTGGAGGTGCCTACGCATATCGCCGGCGTAATGGATTTCGCTTCGGGCGCGATCGGCACGATTCTGACCAGCTTCGATGCGAAGGGCGGCTCCACTTTGCCGCGAATCGAGGTTTACGGCAGCGCGGGCACCATGGTCGTGCCGGACCCGAATAATTTTGGCGGAGAGATACGTGTGTCGCGGGCGGGCTCGAAGGAGTGGAGCAGCTTGCCGCTGGCTTACGGCTATACCGAGAATGCTCGAGGCGTCGGAGCGGCTGACATGGCGAAGGCGATTCAAACCGGACGCAAGCATCGCGCGAGCGGCGAGCTGGCTTATCATGTGCTGGAAGCGATGCATGGCTTCCATGACGCCTCCGAGCAGGGCAAGCATTACGAGATGAAGAGCAGCTGCGAGCGTCCCGCTCCTTTGCCGCTTGATCTGCTGCCTTTCTGCCTCGATTAATGTATCCGTAAAATCTGATGCAAGCATGAGCATGAATAAGAAGAGCCGTCCTCTCCATTATTTATGGGGGCGGCTCTTCTTCATAGAAGGCACAAATTAACCCATCGATTTCTTTCTTAAGAAACTTGGGAACAGCAGTTTCAACTCTTCCAGCACTTAAATTTCTCCGGAATATCAGGTATGATGAAAGGAACTCTAATAAGAAAGAAGTGTTGGCAGCATGAAACCGAAAATATTCGTCGATCGATCCTTGCCTGCTTATGTAGAGCAATTCTTGAGCGAATCATGCCTGATTGATAAATGGGAGGAGCAGGATACGATTCCCCGTGATGAGCTGCATAGAAGATTAGCGGATGCGCAAGGCTACATAACGGCTGGTCGCAGAATAGACGAAGAGCTGCTGCAGGCGGCGCCGAATCTGAAGGTCGTCAGCACGATATCGGTAGGCTACAATCATTTCGACATTGAGGCGATGAAGCGGTATGGCGTCATTGGCACTCATACGCCAAGCGTGCTGGATGAGACGGTCGCAGATCTCGTGTTTTCGTTAATGCTGGGAGTCTCAAGACGGGTGGCCGAGCTTGACCGCTATGTCAGGGATGGCAATTGGAAGCGCGGCGACGGCGCCAATCTGTTCGGTATGGATGTGCATCACGCGACGCTTGGCATCATCGGCATGGGACGAATCGGGGAAGCGGTAGCCCGCCGTGCACGGTTCGGCTTCGAGATGGAGGTTCAATATTACAATCGTTCGCGCAAGCCGGAAGCCGAGGCGAAGTATGACGCGGTGTACCGAGATCTGGATCTTCTTCTTGCAACCTCGGATTTCGTGGTTATGCTGACGCCGCTTAGCGAGCAGACGAAGGGTATGATCGGCAAACGTGAATTCGCTCTAATGAAGCGCGACGCCTTCTTCATTAACGCGTCGAGAGGCGCGACAATCGATGAAGCGGCTCTTATCGAGGCTTTGCAGAACGGCGGAATTCGCGGAGCGGGGCTTGATGTGTTCGAGAAGGAGCCTGTTTCGACGGATAATGCCCTGCTCCGGCTTCCAAACGCGCTTTTGCTGCCGCATATCGGTTCCGCGACAACGAAGACGCGCAATGACATGGCGATGCTTGCCGCGCAGAATCTGGTGAATGTGCTGGATGGTAAGCAGCCGCCGCATCTTATTGCTGAATTCAAGGACGCTGCCCGGTAATCAAGCAACAGATGAAGCGAGCTCCCCTATCGAACAAGCCATCCAGCATCTCATGTAGACGAAACGGATGGCTTGTGACGGCAACGGGTTATGATGGTGAAGGATTTGCGCTTGCGCCGGCGTTTTGATGCAAATGCTCATATAAGCTGTCGATTAATTTGGTTTGCGTTGTTTTGTTCGATTGCTTCCAGATCATTTCGAAGAGTACGCCGAGTCCGGGCAGTGTTCGTTCATCATTTCCGATCGATTCCTCGATGACCTCTGCGAGCTGCTTCTTATTGTTATCCTGAACGCGGTTAATAATGGCTTGCCTGAGATCAATGGTTTCCAAGCGTCATAACCTCCTGCCAGAGTTTGATTTCTCACCCCTATAATGTGCCCGGATTGTCCGCTGTTCATCCAGATCCAGAAGTCTGTGTTATACTGTGGAAAATAAATTTTCTATAGAAGGCAAGGTAATCATTTATGGTACATAATCATATGTTGATAAGCTCCGCACAGAATGAACGTGTGAAGCTGTGGGCTTCGTTGCTTGAGAAGAAGTATCGGAATCGGCAGAAGCTGTTTCTTGTGGAAGGCGTGCACTTGATCATGGAAGCCGTAAAAGCCGGCGCGGCTGTTCAGATAATTGTCTACGACGATGAGCAGGGCTTGCCCGCCGAGCTTGAGGATTGGGCAGGAGCTACGAATGCGGAGTGGATACGAGCTTCAAAGGCAGTGATGACAAGATGCACGGATACGGATACGCCTCCGCCCGCATTTGCGGTTGTCTCCACGCTCGAGATGAAGAAGGATGCCCTATTCAAGAAAAATGGGCTCGTAATCGCGCTGGATCATGTTCGGGATCCGGGCAATATCGGCACCATTATCCGAAGCGCCGATGCCGCGGGCGCGGATGCGGTTATTCTGGGCAAGGGGTGCGCGGATCTCTACAACGCTAAGACGGTTCGATCGACAATGGGCTCCCTGTTTCATCTGCCAATCGTGGAGGGAGATCTGCTGGAGCTGCTTCCCGAGGCCAGAGAGCAAGGGATGAGGATTGTCGGAACTTCGCTTCAGGCCACGAGCACCTGCTACGGCTATAATTGGTCGCAGCCGACCTGGCTGCTGATGGGCAATGAATCGAACGGACTGTCCCAAGAGGTGCAAGCGCTGATGGATGAATCCGTTATCATCCCGATTGTGGGAGAAGCGGAGTCGCTTAATGTGGCGATGGCGTCGACGATTCTGATGTACGAGGCGCTGAGACAGAGGAAATACCCCTAAGCCAGGGAGAAAGAGGCGGATAATGCTGAGATCCGCTTCTTTCTTGTTGTCAGGAGTGCGGGGCAAGGCTTAAGGTCAGGGCAGAAGGGTTATTTTGTCCGCAATCCCCGTTCTTGGTTTAACGTCGGGAACCTCGGCGGGATAGCCGATGCCGAATACGCCAATGACATCATAGCCTTCCGGAACGTTAAGAATACCGCGACTGCGGTCCGAAGCGCCGATCGAGGACCAGAATGCGCCGGCTCCATCAGCATGCGCCGCCAGCATCAGGTTTTGTGCGAAGCAGGCTGCCGCCATCACGTTCTCGTCGCGTTCGAATGGCGTGGGAGCGGGCTTGGATAACAAGGCAATGACGCGCGGAGCGCCGCCAAAGTTGGCCTTGTGATTGAGCTGAGCTCTTGTATCCTCACCGACGAACAGAATCTCCCAGGGTTCATTCATGCGGTGATTCGGGGCATAGCTTGCCGCCTCCAGCCATTGCAATAAAAGTTCGTCCTTCACGGGACGGGGATCAAAGTTTTTTATCGTTCTGCGAGATTGAATAAGTTCGAGAATAGACATCCATATCAACTCCATTTCCAAGTTTCGTATACAAATGTATACTAATTGAGAATGATTGTCAAGTAGAACACTGCGGAGAGTAGGCGATGATTTATGACATGGCAAGGCGATCAACTAATAGACAGATTTTATCAAGAGGCGGCTGCAAAGCGCGGCAGAGAAGCTCAACTGCAAAATTCGGACACGCGAAAGCAGAGCCTGAAAAAAACGCTGGCAGACTCTTTAGGAGAATTTCCTCATGCAGAGAAACGGCCGACCGTGCTGCTGGAGGACGTGCAATGCGATGGCTACACAAGGCAACGTGTCGAGCTCACTGTTGTTGAAGGCGTTTCCTTTGCTGCGTATGTTCTTATTCCCGATCAAGCGCAAGCGGGGGGCAATCCTTTGCCAGGTGTTATAGCTGTGCATGGACATGGTTATGGCAGCCGGCAGGTCACGGGCATGCTCGCGGATGGAAGCAAGGATGATGGCGAGCCTTGGGGGCATCATCATTTTGCCGTCCAGCTCGTCAAGCAAGGCATGGTAGTCATCGCTCCGGACATCATCGGATTCGGAGAGCGCAGGCTGCAATCGGATCTTGATCAAGATTCGAATGCGCCAAGCTCCTGCAACCGGCTTGCGACGCAATTGTTGATGATGGGCAAGACGTTGACCGGACTGCGCGTGACGGAATTGCGCGGCGTGCTGGATTATTTCGCATCAAGAAGCGAGGTTGACTCATCAAGAATAGGCATTGTCGGATTTTCCGGAGGCTCCTTGATCTCGTATGTGACAGCTGCGCTTGATGATCGCATTCAAGCAACTGTATTGATCGGCTTCCCGAATACGTTCAAAGGCAGCATTATGCATGTGCAGCATTGCATTTGCAATTACATGCCTGGCATTCTGAATCACGCCGAGCTTCCCGAGCTGATGGGCTTGATCGCGCCGAGGCCGCTCTTCCTCGAATCGGGCGATCGGGATCCGATCTTCCCGGAGAGAGGCTTTCGCGAAGCGTTGGCGGAGCTTCAAACGATATACGCCAGCGAGCAAGCAACGGAAAAGCTCGCCGGCGATTTGTTCGCGGGCGAGCATGAAGTAAGCGGCAGACGTTCTTTTCCTTGGCTTAAGGAGCAGTTGATCTAGCCGGCCATATTGTTAAATCCGTCCTTCGGATTATAGACATTAATGTGATCTACCGTGCCTGTTTTGCCTGGAATAACAAACTTCAGCTGAAAATCATCGTTGGCGTCATAGGTGTAGATCTTGTCGTCACCGTTTTCCGTTGTTTTGTCCGGCTTGCCGAGAGCCGCTTCGATCTGCTTCAGCGTAATGCTGTTCAGCTTGGGATCGAACGAGCGTACATCATAGATTTGATCGCCCTTGTTGATGCCGAATGCGGCATTCTTCTTCTCGTACGTCACATAGTACCCGTAATCGGCTGAATCCCTCTGATCCGGCTCGCCCCAGCTTTTCTCCACATCGTCGATTAATCCGGTATGCGCAGCGAATGGTATGCCGGAGATTTTCCCCTCTTTCGCAAGCTTGAGCATGTCTTTAATCATAGCATCGGTATCCTCGTCGGCATTATCCGAATGGTTAGAGGCAGGAGCATCCGTTGTCGGTGCGTCCGTTGCCGGCTTATCAGTCGCAGTCGCAGGCGGTGAAGCGCTTGGGCTTGGGTCTGGCGTTGCGGTAGCTTCAGGAGTCGTTTCCTCCGTCGGGGAGACAGTAGGTTCGACATTGTTGTTATTCGAGCTGCATGCATTCAACAGCAGAGCTGCCGCAATCGCGCCGCTCATCAAAATCCATTTCTTCTTCATTGCTGTCATCTCTCCTTTTCTGTCTGTATATGTTCTGACGAAGATGCGCTGAGAAAGGTTGCAGGAAGGAAACGTATGGAAAATGCGATTCGGCGCATAATGTTGTTATCTGATGCCACTGCAAGTGGAGGGAGGACAGCATGATGCACCCCGAAGACTCTTCCTCTAGTCTGGAGGAAATTCTGGCGCAAGCGCGTAAATCCGATGATTTCCATACCTTTAAGCCCCTCGGCGATAAGCGAGATCTTCAAATCAGCTATTATAAGTCGTTAGTGAATTCGGATAGTATCCATCGATTCGTTATTCAGGAAATTCAGCAGCATGGGAATGAATTATGGGATCTGTTCGCCATTCAAGCTCGTCTTCCTTTTGATGATGTGCATATAACCGAGGATACGAAGGAGATAGCTCAGAAGCTGATTGAAGGCAATGCGCTTATTTGGTTTAAGGGGCAACCCTCGCAATGTCTGCTCGCAGACGTGAATAACGCGAGAGAAGGTCATCGCCAAAGCAATGAAACCGAGAACGAATACAGCGTTGTCGGCCCTAAGGTAGGTTTCGTTGAAAATTTGGATATGAACATTCATTTGTTAAGACAGCAATTGTCGCTGCCGGAGCTTGTAATCAAAGAAATCAAGCTAGGCTCCTTGTCCCGAACCAGAGTCGCGATCGTCTACTTGGACGGCATCACCAATCCGAAGCATATTGAAACCTTCGAACAGAGATTAGGCGGAATCGATTTCGACGTGGTGTATGATTCATCGTTGCTGGATCAGATTATTTCTGACAATTCCAACACGCCATTTCCCCTCTTCCTGTCTACTGAGCGCATCGACCGAGTTGTTTATGCGGTTTCCTCTGGGCAGGTCGGCGTATTAGCAGATGGATCTCCCTACGTCATTACTGGTCCTTCTACCTTCCTCGATTTCTTTATCTCACCGGAGGATTATTATTTGCCGTGGATTCTTGGTTCCTTCTTCCGTGTTATCCGACTGCTGAGCGTTTTATTTTCGATTTTCGCGGCGCCGCTCTATGTGGCTGTTTTAACCTACCATTTCGAAGTGATTCCCGAGAGCTTGCTGGAGCCGCTTATTATCTCTCGCGTGCATGTGCCGTTCCCTCCGGTTATGGAGGCGATATTCCTTGAGGTCACGATCGAGCTTTTGAGAGAGGCGGGAGCGAGATTGCCGACAAAGATTGGGCAGACTTTGGGCATTGTAGGGGGCATTGTCATTGGACAAGCAACGGTACAGGCTGCTTTAACGAGTAATATTCTGCTGATCATTGTCGCGTTATCCGCACTTGCTTCGTTTACGACGCCGATTTTTAAAATGGCCAATACGATTCGACTGCTGCGATTTCCATTCATTCTTCTGGCAGCGATGTGGGGCGGACTTGGCATCGCGATGGGCTTTATCGTGCTGGCAGGTCATTTGCTGCGTTTGAAATCGCTTGGCACGCCGTATCTCGTTCCGTTATTTCCATTCCGCAAGGGCAATTTCGCGGATAGCTTTATTCGTTCCTCTTATCAATACACAACGCATAGAAGGAAATTTCTCAAGCCGCTTTCTCTAATTCGATTCAGGCCGGATAAGAATTCGGAGAAGGAGGGGCTCGAGAATGAATAAGCAGCGATTGGGAATAGTCGCAGGCATGCTGGGCGTTATCATGCTGCTCACCGCTTGCAGCACAAATCGGGTCGTCGATCATATTCACATACTGACTGTAATGGGCTTCGACAAGGCAAAGCAAGCATCCGATGGCTATATAGGAACGGCTTTGTATTCCGATTTCATGCGCAGAGGCGGCAAGATTAATAAGATTCAAGGCGATGATAAGCAAATTCGAATGATTCTGGATGAAATGAATCGACAAGCCACCCAGCCTGTTAAAGCGGCAAAGCTGAGAATGATTGTGTTCAGCAAAGAGATCGCGCAAGAGGGCATCGGACAATTCATCAGTTCAATCAGCAAAAATCCGCTGGTCAGCCATTACTTATTCGTTGTGGTATCAGAGAATAGCATGACGGAAATCGCAGATCGACTGATTGGCAAAGAAAGCGAGAGCCTTCCTTATCATATGCTTGAACAGAATATGAAAATCGGCAGTCTGCCTTTCTCTAATTTGTCAACGGTGCTGTTCGACTGTTACGGAGAAGGTCGCGATATTTCGGTTCCTTATGTGCGGCTTAACGCCAATGGGATGCTGGAGGCTTCCGGCTATGGCATCTTTCATGACGAGCAGTTGAAATCCGTGCTTAATAAGGAAGAGATGATGACCTATAAGCTGCTGCAAGGCTATGTGATGCGCGGTGACACTCCAATTCATGTTCAAATCGGCGACAAGCATGGCATTATTGTATTTACAATTGAGAACGGTCATGTCGACAAAGTCTATTCCAGGCAGGGCTCGGATGTCAAACTGCTTTTCAAGCTTAAATTAAACGCAATGATGCTTGAATATCCGGAGTGGATGAGTATGAATACGGATTTCATTTACAAGCAGTTGGAGAAGCAAACGGAGAATCGGCTGCAGCAAAGAGCTAAGGAATTGCTTCAACAATTCCAGCAGGAAGGAACCGATCCGCTCGGTATTGGCGATTATGTGCGCGCGCATGAACGGAATTGGGAGGAGAAAGCTTTCTACGAAAGCATATATGGGAAGATGAAGGTGGAAGTTGACGTGAAGGTTAAAATCAACAAATCGGGCGTAGGCGAATAATTGTGACAGGAGGAGCGGGCATGGCAAAACAATTGAAGGCGGGATTAACGGTGTCGCCGTATCTGCTCTGGTTTCTTATTCACGGGACACAAACGGGAGTCTCCACATTGAATTTTCAGAATCGGATCATTCATGACGCCGAGATGGATTCCTGGCTTTCGCTCCTTCTCGTCGGCGTATGCTGTCATCTTATTGCGTCGATGATGTTTTATATTTTGAAGCATGCTGAGGAAGGCGATCTAATATCGCTGCATAGGCAGCTTTTCGGGGTTGGGGTGGGGTGGATCATGAATTTCATCATCTATGCTTACATTCTGCTCTTCATGATGAATGAAATGATGGCCTATGCGGAGGTTCTGCATGTGTGGGTGTTCTTGAGCAGCCCAATGTGGATGCTGCTTCTGATTGTACTGCTTCCCTGCATCTACATTGTATCGGGTGGACTGCGGGTCATTACAGGCATTTGCCTGCTTTGCGTTGTGCTCCCTTCCTTTTTGTTATTGTCGCTGTACTATACGGTGAAGCAAGCTCATTGGACGAATTTGCAGCCCGTTTTTAATCATCATGGAGTTGAATATGTGCATTCAGCCTTTCAGAGCATTCCATTGTTTGTTGGCTTGCAATTTCTATTATTCTTATATCCTTTCGTGAAAAATAATACAAAATCGCAAAAATGGGCCCATATTGCCGTATTTCATTCGACTTTCATTTATTTCATTATTTTGATTGCTTCGTTTGTCTATTTCAATATTGAACAATTGAATCACACGGTCTGGCCGACGCTTAATCTATCCAAGATTATACGCTTCTCTTTCCTTGAGCGCTTTGAATTTGTCTACATATTCGAGTGGTACTTCGTCATCATGCCCCCTTGCTGCGTTGCTTTGTGGAGCGCTGTGCGAGTGGTCAAGAAAACACTGGCAATGAAAGCCCGGCCATCGCTATGGTTGACCTGCGGATTGCTGTTTTTATGCATGCTTATCGCGCAGCAATTTCTGACCGTGGATAGGATCAGAAACTGGTTAACCTGGTCCGGGGGCATATTCATGTTCGGCTATATTCCGTTGCTGTTCCTGTGGGTAGCCGCTGCCCGCTGGCTCAGGCGCCGAATTGACAAGAGGGTTCGTGTCTGAGATATTGGAGGAAGAGTACAACAATTGGAGGGATAGAGAGAATGAAAATCGCGGCAATCGTAGGCAGCAATCGTATCGGCTCTTATAATTTGAAGCTGGCTGAATTTATGAAGGAGCGTTATTCAGATCGGCTCGATATGGACATTATTACGCTCCAGAACGTTCCTTTCTATAACCAGGATATCGAGAATGATCCGCCAGCGGAAGCGCAAGCCTTCATACAGAGAGTGAAATCGGCTGAAGCCGTGCTGTGGGTGACTCCGGAATATAATGGCTCCATACCAGGCGTGCTGAAAAACGCGATCGACTGGCTGTCCCGGGGAGAGAAGGTAATGATTGGCAAGCCATCTTCCATTATTGGCGCTTCGATGGGAAATATGGGAACGGTGAAGGCTCAGCTTCATCTTCGTCAAATTCTGGCCTCGCCGGGTCTTGCGTCGCCTCTTCTACCGGGCAATGAAGTGTACATTCCAGTTGTGCACGAGAAGATTGATGAAGAAGGCAAGTTCAATCATGAGCCGACGACGAGCTTCCTGGATCGCGTTGTGAGCAATTTCATTACATGGCATGGTAAACATACCAGCGCCTTTAACCAATAATCTGATGATTGATATTCATACGCATATTTTGCCTGGCGTGGATGACGGCGCAGCCGATTGGGAAGCAACGCTTGCTATGGCGAGAGCGGCCGTTCAAGACGGCATAACGATCGTCGTCGCCACTCCCCATCATGCTAACGGACGTTACAAGAACCCGGCTCGAGAGGTGAGGCTCCTTGTTGCGGAAGCCAATCAGAAGCTGCAAGAAGCGTCGATTTCGTTGCAGATTCTGGCAGGTCAGGAAATTCGCATGCATGATTCGCTTCTGGAGAGTTGGGATCAAGAGGAGCTTCTCACGCTTGCCGATTCATCCTATATGTTAATCGAATTTCCTTCGGCAAACGTACCAAAACATACGGAGGAGCTCTTTCACGAATTGAAGGTGATGGGAATTGTGCCTGTCATCGCCCATCCGGAACGGAATGCGGAGCTTGCCGGCAATCATGATCGCTTGGCGGCTCTGCTGGAGCATGGCGCTCTCGCCCAAGTCACCTCGCATTCCCTGCTGGGAGGTTTCGGCAAAGCGGTGGAACGCACGGCTTGGAGCTTCATGAAACGGGGGCTCGTTCAATTCGTATCCTCCGATGCTCATCATGTGGAGCGAAGAGGCTTCCTCTTGCAGGAGGCTTATAAGCGAGTCGGACAGCGGGTAGGCAAGGATGCCGAGCTCTCCTTGAAAGAAAATGCCGATTTTCTCCTTCAGAACAAAGCAATTGCCGTTCCTCCATCCGATGAACGAACGCCTCAAAGATCATGGAGAAATCTATTCTCGATATTCCATAAGTAATATGGAACGAAGTGGCGGAGTGGTTATTCAAGACTATGCTTATGAGTCCATTACGCGTTCCATCAGCTTCTAACTTTTGAGGATATCGCGCTTCATGGACTTCATTTTATGAAAACAAGACTCTTTTTTGAAAAGAGGCTTGTTTTTTTTTGATTTTCAATCGAAATCCCCATATCATTTGCAAGCTGTAAAACGGTTTCAAAATAAATGCTGTTACCGAATTGGGGATTACCGCCCCCTCTTAGGGCCCATAATCGTACGATAGTCCTTGAAATGGATAGAAATGATCGGGTTTTTTTGCTATTCCAAAGTCTAAAAAGGCCCTTCCATATTGAGGAAATCCTTTGATGGACAAGGGAAGTTTCAGTTTATAGCCATTTTGTCGAAAGATGCGTGCGAGCGATTTCAGAATATACGACATAAACCGCTTTCATTATTCAGAAAATTTGAAAATAATTATGAAAACGATATCAAAGTCATGTAGAAGGATCGATTACGGGCAAATCGGCTCAGATGGAAAAAGTTGAAAATAGGAGCGGAAAGCTAACCTACATAAGCCTTTCTTACCTCTTTCTTTCATCAAATCTGTGGCATACTTTAGACACAGAACAAGATTGAGACATCCATAAACAGATCGTACACAGACATGAAAATGATAGATGAGAGTGATGAAAATTAAATTAAAACCTCCTCATTAAGCTTGTATTAGTTGTCGATGTATAGCAATCTAAGCTTACTCAAGCAGAAACAACTTCGTCGTCCTTTTCCAGGGCGATTCCGTTTCGCGGTGAATTCTAAGGCAATGTAGAGTGAAACTTGTACATGCTTGGAATTTAAAAAAAGCTTATTCAGCGGATGATCGGAGGATGATCGAATTGAGTACTGCCGTGCAGGAACAGAAGCGAATGAAGCTGCGGAGGTTTCTTGAGCGTCTGGCAGAGGATGAGACACTGCGCTGCACTGAGACGAACAGAGAGCATTCCTTGTCCGAAATGCTCGCCTTGTCAGGATGGCGGCCAAGCAGCAATTCGATAGACATAGCGGAGCTGCTTACCGTACTTCTGCACAAGAAGGGAAAGAAGAGTTGCGCCGGACAATTAATGGAGCACATTCTCAGAGGAGGAACGATTGAGGAGTTTCTAGCGAATGATTCTTGGCGGCTCGAAATCGATGAGCATAGGAACAAGCATTAAAGAACCGGAAGGTTCTTTCTCTTTTCTCCATAAGTTCGCGTTTTGAATAATAAAATTATTAAAAAACTCTAATTGAATAACAAAAATCCAACTGGCAATCGAATACTGTAATAAAACGTCACTAGGAGAGGTAAGGAGGTATTCGCTTGGAGTTAAAACAATATTGGCTCATTGTCAAAAAAAGATTGATATTGATTGCTTTAATGACAGCGATCTGTTGCACGGGAATAGGCATCTACACCAACTATTACATTCAACCGCAATATGAAGCGTCGTCGAAATTGATTGTTAATCAATACAAGGAGAGCGGTTCTCTCTTGTCGAGCATTGATGTCGGAGCCATTAATTCTACCATCGGACTGATCAAGACCTACAAGGAGATCATTCGGACGCCGCGCATGATGAAGAAGGTGGCCGCCGATTATCCCGAGCTGGGCATGACGTACGGCGAGCTTATTAACAAGGTCAGCGTAAGCTCGGTGAACGAGACGCAGGTCATGTCCATTACCGTGAAGGATGTCTCCTATCAGCATGCGGCGAATATCGCGAATGCCGTTGCGATCGTGTTCCAGAATTCAGTGCCTGCTTTGATGAAGGTTGATAATGTATCGATACTTGATCAAGCGGATCCAACGGAGAAGCATGCGCCGGTTTCGCCGAATTTGAAGCTGAATTTGACAGCGGCCTTCCTGTTGTCGCTCATGTTCGGCGTCGGATTGTCATTCTTGCTTGATTATCTCGATGATTCCGTGAAGACGGAGGAGGATGTGGAAGCCTTGCTGCAGGTGCCGGTGTTAAGCGCCATACCGACCTTCAAGGAAAGCGACGCGAAGGAAAGGCCGGGTAAGCTTCCAATGACTGCAAAAGCGGGGAGGGAGAAAAATGTTACGTATGACGCCTAAATGGAATCTGATCACGCAGCTTAATCCGAAATCCCCGATATCGGAGGGCTATCGGATGCTGCGAACCAATATTGAATTCTCCACGATCAAGCAGAAGCTTCAGGTCATTATGGTAACGTCGTCCAAGCCAAGCGAAGGCAAAAGCACCACCTGCGCGAATATGGCGGTCGCGTTCGCGCAGACGAACAAGAAGGTGCTTCTGATAGACGCCGATCTTCGAAAGCCCTCGCAGCATCATCTGTTCGGAACGTCGAACCGCAACGGTCTAACGACAGCGCTCTTCAATCAGAAGGGGTTGCAGGATGTGGTGCAGCACACGATCACGGATAATCTGTTCATTATTCACGCCGGCCCAACGCCGCCGAATCCTTCAGAGCTGTTGTCTTCGGAGCCCATGCTCGAGCTGATCGAAGAAGCGCGGAGGAAATACGATGTCGTCATTATCGACACCCCTCCTATTCTATCGGTAACCGATGCTCAGATTGTCGCGACCAAATGCGACGGCGTCGTGCTTGTCATTGATTCCGGACAGGTGTCGAAGGAGCTTGTGCTCAAATCAAAGGCTTCATTGGAGCATGTCAAGGCTAAGCTGCTTGGCGTGGTTCTGAACAATATGAATCGCAGTCAGGTTAATTCTTATTCCTACTACTACGATTCCGCAGCAGATGGTTAGGCTTCAACTGTGATGGCAGGTAATGTCTCCTGAACCTTTATCACCGGAGGCAAAAAATATAAATGGATAGGGTGAGAGCGAATGAAAAAAGTGACAAAAGCCATTATCCCGGCAGCAGGACTGGGAACTCGATTCCTCCCTGCAACCAAGGCTATGCCGAAGGAGATGCTTCCGATCCTGGACAAGCCGACCATTCAGTACATTGTTGAGGAAGCCATTGATTCCGGCGTAGAGGATATTATCGTTGTAACCGGTAAAGGGAAGCGGGCGATCGAGGATCATTTCGATATCGCCTTCGAGCTGGAGCATACGCTTCAAGAACGCGGGAAGCTCGATATTCTCGAGAAAGTCAGAAAATCATCCAATGTGAATCTTCATTATATCCGTCAGAAGGAAGCCAAGGGGCTTGGCCATGCCGTATGGTGCGCTCGCAACTTCATCGGCAATGAACCGTTTGCCGTATTGCTCGGCGATGACATCGTAGAATCCGAGACGCCTTGCACGAAGCAATTGATTGAGCAATACGAACGCACCGGCAAGTCGGTCATTGGCGTACAAATGGTCGATTTCGACCAAACGCAGCGTTACGGCATCGTAGATCCCGGCAATCGTCTCGATCATCTCTATGAGGTGAATCGCTTTGTCGAGAAGCCGCCGGTAGGGAAGGCGCCTTCGAATCTGGCTATTATGGGCCGTTATGTGCTGACCCCCGAGATTTTCGATTATTTGGGCGAGCAGCGCATCGGCACCGGTGGAGAAATTCAATTAACGGACGCCATCCAGGCTCTGAATGAAGATCAGGGCGTCTATGCCTATGATTTCCAAGGCGTTCGTTATGATGTGGGCGAGCAGCTTGGCTTTATTCTGACAACGATCGATTTCGCCCTTCGCAACAAAGAACTGAGATATCCCCTTATGACCGAGATCGAAGCGCTTATGGAACGAGAAATTCGCAATCAGCTCATTATGGGAAGGAGTGAATAAGAATGACGCCTCCACAATTAAGAGATGAAGCGGTCTTAAGCGGCAGCTCCTATTATAATCAATCGGCCAGAACGGCCCGGAGAGCTCCCGAGCTTAAGGCGTACAGCGCAATGAAGCGTTTGATGGATATCGCCGGATCGGCAATCGGCTTGTTCCTGCTTAGTCCGCTCTTGGTCTTGATCGCGATTCTTATCAAGCTTGAGGACCCCAAAGGACCGATCCTGTTCAAGCAAACGCGCATCGGCAAGAACGGCAAGACGTTCCAGATGTACAAGCTGCGCTCCATGGTTGTGAATGCGGAAGAGAAGCTGGCGGAGCTGCTTCACAAGAACGAGATTAACGGAGCGATGTTCAAGATGAAGGATGATCCCCGCATTACTAGAGTCGGCAAATTCATTCGCAAGACAAGCCTGGACGAGCTTCCTCAGCTGCTCAATGTGCTCAGGGGCGAAATGTCGCTCGTAGGACCTAGACCGCCGCTCGGCAGAGAGGTTGCCGAGTATACGGAGCATGACAAGAAAAGACTGAGCGTAACGCCGGGCTGCACCGGATTATGGCAAGTGAGCGGAAGGAACAAGCTCAGCTTCGATGAGATGGTCGAGCTCGACATTGCCTATATCGAACAGAGAAGCCTCCTTCTTGATATGAAGATTCTGGTGAGGACGGTGAAGGAGGTCGTGGCGCCTCAGAATGCATTCTAGCATGCGATGCAGCAACAAGCATTAGACATGGAGGGAGGGTGAAGAAGGTGGCGAGAATCCTTCATCTGTCAGAATTCACGAAGGGAGGCATCGAGACGCATCTTAATGAAGTGCTTCAGCATCAGCGGCGGACGCATGATATCTATCTAATGGTATCCGAGCAGAATTCCAATAGAGACACCTTATGCATCCATCCGGAGCGTCTTATTATATACCCTTATAAGCGAAGTCCAGCACCTATGCTTAGAGCGATGAAAGCCATTCGCAACGTTGTGAAGAAGATTCAGCCGGACATCATTCACGTGCATGGCACCTTCGCGGGCTTGTTCCTGCGAAGCGTCCTTTTCTTGAAGCGCGAGCGGCCCGTCATTATCTATTGTTCGCACGGCTGGTCCTTTCTCATGGATATATCCGCATGGAAGAAGAGATGTTACGCGCTGATTGAAAGCGTGCTTGCTCTAAAATCCGATGCCATTATTCATATTTCGAGGAATGAATATGAGAAGGCGCTCAAGCTTGGCATTCCGAAGGAAAAATCGATCATTGTCTATAACGGCATTTCCAATCTTGACGAGCTGCAAGAGAAACCGATCGAGGTCGATCCGAACAAGCTCAATTTGCTGTTCGTAGGTCGTTTTGACCGACAGAAGGGCTTCGATCGGCTTATGCAGGTGTTCCGGGAAGAGGCGTTTCCGAATGTTCAGCTGTATCTCGTTGGAGACAGTGTGCTTGGAGATAAAGCGGCTATTGAAATTCCGGAATCTGCGGCAAAGCTCGGCTGGGTGGAGCATTCGCTGATCGGCGCTTGCATGGAAGCCTGCGATGCGGTGCTCGTTCCTTCGCGCTGGGAGGGCTTCGGCATTGTCGCTATCGAGGCGATGCGAAGCAGGAAAGCGGTCATTGCGAGCAATCGCGGGGCATTGCCGGAGATCGTCCGGAACGGGATCAATGGCTATGTGTTTGATTTCGACGATTTGAAGCAGCTGAAGGCAATTATTCGCGGTTTGGACAAAGCCACGCTGCGAAAGATGGGAGAGGCGGGAGAAGCGTTGTTTCGGGAGCATTTCCATGCAGATTCAATGAACGATCAAATCGAGAATCTCTATGAGGAAGCGATGAAACGGCGCGGCAGCGAAGATTCGCCCGCAATTGGAAAATATGTATAATCTTACGACGAAAAAATTCCATTTGGAGCAATCCTTCCTGTCCGTCTATCTCGTTTTTGTTCTGCTTCTTACCATCTATCAGGATTTCCCGCTTGCCAACATGATCGGAGAAATCGGACGCACGCCCATCGTACTGTTGTTTCCCGTTTTCGTATTCTGCGAGATTGCGTTGCTGGCGAAGCACAAGAAAATTACGAACGGAAGCAAGCTGCAGAGTTATATTTTCTTCTTCATTCTTTATTTAAGCTTCGTCAGCTTGCTCTATATCTTCATTCAATATATGCACGGCGTATACGGGTTCGGCTCAGAGGGACTGCTTGGCAAAGCGGTGAAGGTTATCATCTATTTCGTTCTGATCCTGCTGTATATTCGCCATATGCAGCTGATCTTCACGAAGATTAGCAGCTATCGCGCCATATGCGCCTGCTTCATAGCCATCGTATCGGTTCTGATGGGCATTATGATTATTGAAATGATGTCCATGCCGCATGCGCTGCCCTTCCTGCATTCGGGCGATGATCCTTACTGGCGGGTAAGGCTGTTAACCTCCGAGAGCAGCACAACCGGCTCGATCGTTGTTGTCTACACGGCAATTATGATTTATCTGACGAGATACCTGGGCAGCTTCGCGAGAAAGCTGGTTGTCCTGTACGGGGCGGGCTTTTTCATATTTTACTTGCTTGAAACGGGATCAAAGGGCTTTATGGTCGTTATTCTATTGACCTTGGTCGTTACGATGTTCAAGTTTCTGGATTTCCGCAAGAAGCGGAATTTCTTCCTCTTGCTGGGCATGCTGCTGCTTCTGTATTTGTTCATTGCGAATTTCTCCGCTGTCGTGCTGGGGTCGTTCAACAATGATATCGAGAATTACACATCTTCCTACACGAGGATGGGCACGATTCTGATCGCCGTCTTCACTGTGCTTCATCATCCGCTCGGGGTGGGAACGGGCGCTTATCTCGTCTACTTCAATACGTATATGGCCGACTCGGTGTCCTTCATGTCGAATTTCTATTATAAGCTGTTCGGCGTCAGCCAAATCAATGTGAGCGAATTAATGAAGTATTCCGATTCAACCAAGAATCTCGGTGTCAAATCGGGCTTCTTCCAGTGGGTGATGTTCGGCGGCTTGTTCTCGTTATTGTTTTTCTTCCTCATAGCGAAAAATTTGATCATTAAAGCGAGAGTGAGCTTGATCCTGTTCCTGGCGCTCGTGTTCATCCTATTCTCGCTGCTGCTCGTTTCGCTCGAAATCAAGTATGAAATTTGGCTGCTGTTCGCCTTTATTTCATTGTTCCTGGGCAAGAAGGAGATTGGGCCCATTCAGAAAGGGGAGGTAACCTCATGAAAATGCTTATCGCATGCAGCGACTTCCCGTACCCTGCCGATCATGGCGGCAGAGTGGACACCTGGGGAAGAATCAAGGTGCTCTCTGAGCTTGGCTGGCAAATCGATCTTGTCGTGTGCGGAAAAACAACACCGACTGCGGAGGAGAAGGAAGTGGTGCTGCGTTATGTTGCGGATATCAGGCTCTGTGATCGGAGGAGCAGAATTCTTGATCTTCTGCATCCCGATCCTCTGCAGGTGCGTTCCCGTACCGCGCTGAGGCATGTCAAGCTGAACGGCCCCTATGATTATGTGCTGCTCGAAGGCGACTATGTCTATCCGATTCTGGACAATCCCGAGGTTCGCAGCGATATGGCCATTCTGCGGGTGCATAATGATGAATCGATTTATTTCAAGGCTTTGGCGAGAAGCTCGAGCCATCCGCTCCACAAGCTGTACTACACGATTGAGAGCGGCAAATTCGTTCGTCATGAACGGAAGCTGAGAAGCAGAATCGACAAGCATCTCTTCATCTCGAACAAGGAGTTCGAGAAATTTCGCATGGGGAACGAGACGGCAAGCAGCCGATTTCTGCCGCCGCCGGTCACTAGCGGAAGCTTCAGGAGCAACAGCTTCGCCAGCAAGCAAGTGGTATTCATCGGCTCGCTGTTCATGCCGAACAATCGAGAGGGGATTGAATGGTATCTCACCCATGTTCATGAGAAGCTGCTCGAGAATCCTGAATACAGCTTCGTCATTGCGGGCAACAGCCGAGGGGGAAGCCTGGATTGGCTGAAGAGATATAATCTGTCGCGCGTTGTTGTGCATGACTCGCCGGAGTCTCTCGATGGAATCTACGAACAGGGCTGCTTGTTCGTGAATCCGATGCAGAACGGAGCCGGGGTTAAGCTGAAGACAATCGAAGCGATTCAGAACGGTCTTCCGGTCGTGTCCACTTCGGTCGGCAGCGAAGGCACGGGATTGCTTCATAAGGAGCATATCATGATCGCGGACGATCCGCAGAAATTCTGTTCGAGCATTCAGCAACTGCTGGATTCAAAGGCGGATTCGGAAGCTCTGCTGAGAGCATCCCAGCAATTCATAGCCGAGCACTACAATCATAAAGAAGTGCTTAGAAGCTTCTTTCAATCCTTAAATCCCGACTTGATGTTGAAAGGGCGTGCGGCAAATGCGTGACAATCTCATTCCTGTTCTGTTCGTAACGCATGCGGCGAAGAAGGGCGGCGCGGAGCAAAGTCTGATTCATCTCATGAATTATCTTGATACTGCGCGTTACCGCATCTTCTTCATCAGTCCGCCCAATACGGCTTATCTGAAGGAGATACGCACAGAATTCGTGCACATTCCGTTGGCTCTAGGGAGCATCAAGAAGCGTCTCGGCTTCGGTTATATGGAGACAGTGCTTCGCATTCGAGCAGTTGTGAAGCGGCATGGCATTGCGATCATACATGCCAACGGCTGGCGTGCTCCCTGGTATATCGCTCCGCTAAGAGCGCTGACGAATTGCAAGCTGGTCTGGCACCATCGCGATCATACCCATTTGAAGATGTTCAACAAAGTATTGCCCCGGTTCTTCGATCAAGTGATTTGCATCTCGCACTTCGTGGCGGGAGCGATCGCGACGGATAAGAAGACGGTTATCTACAACGGGGTGGATCCCGAGCTGACCTTGCCTACGAAGAGCAGGGAGCTGATGGAGGACGGAAAGCTCGTCATCGGCACTTTCGGCCGAATCGTCGAGTGGAAACGATACGATAGGGTCGTCGATGCGATGAAGAAGCTGACGGATACGGGATACACGAATTGGAGGCTGCTCATCGTGGGCGATGCATCGGTCGACGGCTCCCAGCACTATTATCATGACTTGATGCATAAGGTGCTGGATTACGGCCTGGAGCATCAAGTCGATTTCTACGGCTATTCGCCTGCGCCGCTCGAGGTGATGAAGGAATGCGATCTTACGATCAACTTCTCCCTCAACGAGCCGTTCGGTCGCGTTATTATCGAATCGATGCTGGCGGGAACACCGGTCATCGTATCGGATTCGGGAGGCGCTCCCGAAATTATCCATCATACTGGCGGCGGCCTGATCGTGCCGGACGGCAATGTGGACGAGCTTGCCGATGCGATAAGAAGCTTCTATGACCGCAAGGTCAATCACGGCGAGCTGGCGCTCAGCGGGTATCGCAATGTGATGAGGGAATTCCACATGAAGACGATCGCGAGGCAGGTCGAGCATGCTTATCAATTGCTTCTCCATCCCGGGAGCGTTGCTAGCAGAAGCGGTGAGGTTACGCTATGAGCGTATCCTACAATCGCGGAACGGTCAGCTTCGAGAAGCTTGCCGCGGTGCTCAAAGGAGCGGCGGTGCTGCCTTTGCGGACGCAATCGCAAGGCAAGCTGTGCCGAATAGCGGGCAAGCTTCGACTCAAGAACAAAGGCGAGTTAACGCTTGGCCATCATGTGTCCTTCCATGGGAAGCCCTTCCCGTCCTCCATCACGGTGGGGAAGGGAGCCAGGCTGAAGATCGGCGATCATGTCTTCTTCAATTACGGGCTCGATATCGGCTGCACGCTGGACATAGAAATCGGCAGCCATACCATCATCGGACCAATGGTGAACCTGATCGACACCAACTTCCATCCCGTTGATCGAAGCGATCAAGCCTTGCCTAGGCCGATCAAGATCGGGAATAATGTCTGGATCGGAAGAGGCGCGGTCATCCTGCCCGGCGTTACGGTTGGAGCGCATTCGGTCGTCGCTTCAGGAAGCGTCGTCACAAGGGATATTCCGCCGAACGTGCTGGCTGGCGGCGCGCCAGCCCGGGTCATCCGGGAAATCGACGTGCCCGAGGATTGGATACGAAGATTTCATTAGTACACAAATTGGAGTGATATGCGATGAGAGTATGGATGTGGCCGAAATCGAGCCGTCTGAATATGTATAACGACTTGCTGTCCGACTCGCTGAGCGATGAAGGTCTGGATATTCAGGATTTGGAGCATGGCAAGCTGATGCTCAAGGTCGGCAGGGCGAAGGCGGGAGACATCGTGCATGTGCACTGGATCCATCACGCTTACCAGCATCCAAACTTTCTGATCTTCCTCGTCAAAGCTTGCATATTGTTGTTGACCTTAACCTATTTGAAGCTGAGACGAGTCGGCGTTGTGTGGACCATCCACAATTTGTATCCGCATCATGTGAAATATCCTCGCATGGAGCGCCTGATGAGAACGATCATTTGCAAGTATTGCAGAGGCTTGATCGTTGCTTCGCAGTCAATCAAACGAAAAGTAATTGACGCCTTCCATGTGTCCCCCGGCAAGGTGCATGTGGTGAAGCACGGTCATTATCTGGATGTGTATAAGCCTCAGGGCATCTCAATTCGGGAGCGGTACGGCATTGGCGAGGATGGCGATGTGCTGCTGTTCATGGGAGCGATTAAAGCCTACAAAGGCGTCGAGGAGCTGGTTCAGGCGTTCAATAGGCTGAAAGAGCGAAACACGTATCTCATTATTGCGGGGAAGGCGGATCCGGAGCTTCGGCAATACTTGCAAAGCATGGAGGACTCCCGGCAGATCATTCAGAAGCTGGAGTTCATTCCAAACGAAGAAGTGGCGGATTTGCTTCTTGCGGCGGATATTATGGTGTTGCCCTACAAGGAAATTACTACCTCCGGTTCGGCCATTCTCGGCCTCTCCTTCAAGAAGCTGGTCGTGATGCCGGATAACGAATTTATTGATGAATACTTCCTGGAGAACATGGTGGTGCGCTATGATCCGTCGCAGCCGTCCGGTCTTGAGAACGCGCTGAAGCAAGCGCGTAATCTGAAGGGGGAGCGAAATGCGAAATCGCCCAATTATGAAGAAGCGCTGCTGCCGCTTGAATGGAGCGCGGTCGCGAAGAAGACCAAACAAGTTTATCAAGGATGGGGATGAGCATGAAGGTATCGGTGGCTGTATGCACGCATAATCGCTCGAGGGATACGGCGGAGGCGGTGCGAAGCGTGCTGGAAGGCAGCTTCGACAAGGAAGAGCTGGAGATTATCGTTGTGGACAATCGCTCTACGGACGATACGGCCCATGTTGTCGAGTCCTTGCAGCAACAGCATCCCCATGGCGACAAAGTTCACTATTTTCTTGAGCAAAAATTAGGCCTGTCGGCGGCGAGGAATCGGGCCATTCGGGAGGCGACGGGCGACTTTATCCTGTTCCTGGACGATGATGCTCTCGCATCGCCGAACTGGGCGCAAGAAATCGTGGATGTGTTCGAGAGAGATGGAGCTATCGGCTGCGTAGGAGGGCGGATCGATCCGATTTGGGAAGCGGGAGAACCGGATTGGATTCCCGAGGAGCATCGATCCGTCTTCACGATATTGGATTATGCGGATCATGTGGTCGAGATGGAGACGCCGAATATTCCTTACGGCGCGAACGTGGCCTTCCGAAGAAGCGTGTTCCTGCATATCTCTCCCTTCCGGGAGGATCTGGGCCGAGTGGGCACCAAGCTTCTCTCCAGCGAGGAGAGCGAGCTGATCGGCAGAATGAGAGAAGCCTACAAGGTGTTCTATACGCCACACGGCTATGTGCAACATAAGATCGCCAAAGAACGAACAACGAAGAAATGGTTCTTGAAGCGAATTTTCTGGCAAGGCGTCAGTGACGCGGTCAGAAGGAATGATCGGGCTGGAGTCGCAATGATCAAGCATTCCGTACGCATGCTGCAAGCGGTGGCGGCTTCGCTTCCAGCGCTGTTTCAATCCAGAAGATTCATTAGACAGATTGTGAAAATCTGCTATCGCAACGGCTCTCTTATGGGTGTCTTGCGTTATAGCGGCAAAGGTTGAGGATGCTTATGACGGGATTGGCCATTGGCAAGCTATGGAGAGGAAATGGACTGGCGCAGACGATTCTGCGCACCAGCGCGACCAATATGCTTGTCATGATGCTGGTAACGCTGACCTCGATTGCGACAGCCCGGATGTTCGGCGTTGAAGGCAAAGGCGAGTTCTCCGCGATTATATTCTGGCCCACACTGCTTGCGGGGATCGTATCATTCGGACTTCCGACTTCGCTCATCTACAACTTGAAGGAGCATCGGAAGAGCGGCGCCGATTTCATCAGAGCCGGTTTCCTGTTTCAGATTCCAGTCGCTGCCGTTACAGGCGCTATTGCCTGGATCGGCATGGGAGCATGGCTCTCCGAATATCCCGACGTTGTGATTCAGACGGCGAGATGGTATGCCGTCAGTATGCTGCCAATCTTGCTTGCGATCAATTTGCTTCAGGCGCTCTCCCAGAGTTCGGGGCGCTTCGATGTATACAACGGCGTAAGGCTGTATGTTCCGCTTTTGAACTTTCTTGGCCTGCTGGTGTTATGGGCGGGGGGCGACATTTCGCTCGTGTCTGCGGCGGTAGTATTCCTTATCACCAGCGGCGCAGTTATTGTCTGGGCATTCTACTCGCTGCGGTCCGAGCTTCGCATGAATTGGCTTCGAGGCATCTGGAACAAAGCAGTGGGCAAGGCGCTCTTCGGCTATGGCAGCAGAGTGTTCGGCGTGGAGCTGCTCGGCACCATCTACGCGCAATTCGATAAGCTGATCATTCTATCGATGCTGTCTGCGAGGGATCTTGGCTTGTATACCGTCGTCTATGCGCTGTCGAGAGTGTTCAATGTGGTGCAGATGGCGATTACGAATGTTGTGTTTCCGAAGGTTACGGGACAGGACAAGGCGATTATTATTCAGACGGTGGGCAGATCCTTCCGGCTTTCCATGATTCTGATGCTGCTTGTTTCCGTGCCGGCATTGTTTATCGGCCGATTTATGCTGGGGCTGTTGTTCGGAGAGGATTTTTTGGAGGCGAGCACGGCTTTCTATCTGCTGTCCTTCGAATGCATTATCGGCGGCGGAGCATGGATTCTGGCAGCGGCCTTCAATGCGATGGGACGTCCGGGCCTGGTGCTGGTCAGACAACTGATCGCGCTTGCAGCCACCGTGGGGCTGTTTTTCCTGCTCGTGCCGTCTTTCGGGTTAAACGGCATTGCGGCGGCGCTGCTCATAGGCGCCTGGATTCGATTGGCGGTTACACTTATCGCCATGCGCGTCGCTTACGGGAAAGAGTCGGTCGGGCTGCTGTACAATCGTCGGGATTTCGAGTTTCTGGCCGGTAGAATCAAGCGAAAAACGAGAGTCGAAGGAGTGAGAGAGCATGCTGACGGAACGAAATGAAGCTTTTGATGCAAGGGAAGAAGCTATTGCGGCAACATTGAAGGGGAACGGATCGGGCGACAGGCATCCGATGGCGGAGCTGAAGGAGCGGCTGAAGCAGATATTAACGGTTATACCGCCGGGTTCTACCGTCCAATATATCGATTATCCCGTTTATAACAATGGCGGGGATTTGCTCATTATGAAAGGAACGGAAGCCTTTTTCAAGGCCAACCGCATTTCCGTTCATGCCAGATACAGCGTGCTTGATTTCCCGGATTCATTGATGATTCCGCGAAATCATATCATTGTTCTTCAAGGCGGCGGCAATTTCGGAGATTTGTATGAGGTTCATCAGACCCTGAGAGAGCGAGTCGTCGCAGCCTATCCCAATAACCGTATCGTCATTCTCCCTCAAACGATCTATTACAAAGAAGAAGAGCAATGCGACAAAACGGCCGCTATTCTTAATCGTCATATGGATTTGCATTTGTTCGTGCGGGACCCGAATTCCTATCAAATAGCCAAGAGCAAGTTTCATGCTTGTTCCATCTATCTGTCGCCCGACATGGCTCATCAGCTGTGGCCGATTCCAGCTCGAGGCGCTGCCGGCAAAGCGTTGCTTCAATTTCTGCGGACGGATATTGAGCAAGCTTCCGAGCAATCGAGAATAGGAGAGGTTCAGGCGGGGGACAGCGAATGCCTGGACTGGGCTTCCCTCTACAACCGGGTAGAACGGAGATCAATCAAGCTTATTGGCAGCATGATGAGCCGCAAGCGGGGCATTATTCCCATGGAAGTCGTATGGGGCAAATACAGCGATTATCTGGTCGATAAGGCGATTCGCAGATTCAGCCGATATCAGGCTGTTCAGACCTCCAGATTGCACGGCCATATTCTGTCCTGCCTCATGGACAAGCCGAATACGCTGCTGGACAACTCCTACGGGAAAAATTCAAGCTATTTCTACACATGGACCAGCGACATCGACAACGTGCGATTGATTAGCTCGACCAATCGGCATAAGAAGGAGGAATGGCAATGAGAACAGTTCTTCTATCGGGAGGCTCGGGCAAGCGGCTGTGGCCTCTGTCCAATGAATCGAGATCGAAGCAATTCCTGAAGGTGCTTCGGGGAGCCGACGGTCAAATGGAATCGATGGTAAAGCGGGTATGGGGCCAATTGAAGGAAGCGGGCTTGCAGCAAAACGCCTATATCGCGACCGGCAAAGCCCATGTTGAGATGCTTCAGGGCCAGCTCGGCAACGAGGCTCAGCTTATTGTCGAGCCCGAGCGGAGGGATACGTTCCCGGCCATTGCGCTGGCAGCCGCCTACTTGTATTCCGTGCATGGCGCCGCCTTGAATGAAACGATTGTTGTCATGCCGGTGGACCCTTATGTGGATACGGCTTTCTTCCACAGGAGCAAGGAGCTTGAGAGAGTGTTGGAGGATACGGGAGCCAATCTTGCGCTTATGGGGGTAAAGCCGACCTATCCTTCCGAGAAATACGGTTATATTGTGCCTGAAGCAGGCAGTCACGGTCTGCATGACAGCATGCGGGTGCGTACGTTCAAGGAAAAGCCGAGCGAGCAGGAAGCGATGGATATGATCGAGCAATCGGCATTATGGAATTGCGGTGTGTTCGCCTTTAAGCTCGACTTCCTTATCAACATTCTGATCGCAAACAATTATCCCATTCAATATGACGAGATGCTGAAGCAATATTCTTCCTTGCCGAAGATCAGCTTCGATTATGAAATCGTGGAGCGCTCGAACTTCGTCGCGGCTCTGCCCTTCGAAGGGGAATGGAAGGATCTCGGAACCTGGAACACATTGACCGAACAAATGGAGAACGCGCTAATCGGCAAAGGCATTATCGCCGGCGAATCAGGCAATACCCATGTAATCAACGAGCTGGACATTCCGATAACGCTCCTGAATCTTCCGAATGTGGTGGTTGCGGCTAGCCCGGACGGCATTCTGGTGTCCGACAAGGCTTCCAGTCCCATGATTAAGGAAATCATGAAGCATTCCGAACAGCGGCCGATGTATGAAGAGCGTCGCTGGGGCCGGTACAGGGTGCTTGAATATATGAAATATCCCGACGGCAACGAAGTGCTGACGAAGCGTATCTGCGTCACGCCCGGCCAAAATTTAAGCTATCAATACCATGAGCTGAGAAGCGAGGTATGGACCATCGTGTCCGGTCATGGAGAGATGGTTCTGAACGGCGCGAGGTTTGCGGTGAAGGCAGGGGATGTGCTGACGATCAGCCGAGAGTGCCGACATAGTCTGCGGGCGGAGACGGAGATGGACATTATCGAGGTGCAGAGCGGCTCGGAGCTCATCGAAGAAGACATTGTGCGGCTGGCTTATGATTGGAATGAAATCGTATCGCTCTGCACGGTTTAATACAAACGAAGGGAGCTGCTTGGATGAAGATAACGGTCATCGGCACCGGCTATGTCGGATTGGTATCCGGCGTTTGCTACGCCAAGCTTGGACATGAGGTCATTTGCGTAGATAAAGATTCGGCCAAGATCAATAGGCTGCAGGCGGGCGAAGTGCCGATTTACGAGCCTGGGTTGAAGGAACTGATTGCTGAAGTCACCGCGTCGGGCAATCTGGATTTCACAGTCGCGCTTGATTATGCTGTGCAGCAATCAGAGCTGATTATTCTGGCGGTGGGCACGCCTCCGCTTTCGAATGGAGAGGCGAATCTAAGCTATATCGATCTCGCCGCCAGAGAGATTGCGAGAGCGATGAACGGCTCAAAGATTATTGCAGTGAAGAGCACGGTTCCCGTCGGAACGAATGAACGTCTTGCCCTGCTAATCCGGCAGGAGTCGAAGCATGACTTTCAAAGCATTTCGCTGCCTGAATTTCTGCGTGAAGGTTCGGCGATTCAGGATACGCTGCATCCTGACCGCATCGTGATCGGCGCTGATTCCGAGGCTGCGGCGGAGAAGATGGTCGAGCTGCATAAGCGTCTTACCATGAACTTGATCGTTACGGATATTCGGAGCGCAGAGATGATTAAGTACGCTTCAAATGCGTTTCTGGCTACGAAAATATCGTTTATTAACGAAATTGCGAATATTTGCGAAAAGGTGGGAGCGGATGTCGCACGGGTAGCGGAAGGGATGGGCTATGACAAGAGAATCGGTCATTCCTTCTTGCAAGCGGGCATCGGCTATGGCGGCTCATGCTTTCCGAAGGACACGAAGGCGCTCATTCAAATCGCCGGCCATGTAGATTATGAATTCAAGCTGCTTCGCTCCGTTGTCGAAGTCAATCAGGATCAGCGCTTCAGCATCATGCGCAAGCTCGATGCGATTTTCGAAGGAGAGCTAAGGAACAAGACGATTGCGATATGGGGACTCGCCTTCAAGCCGGACACCGATGATGTTCGCGATACGCCCGCTCTGGAAATCGTGGGCAGCCTTCTGGATGCCGGCGCTTCTGTGCGCGCTTACGATCCGATCGCAATGAATAATTTCCAGACTCTGCTGGGAAGAGACGGAGTGGAGTGGTGTTCGAACGCAATGGCGGCAGCCGGCGGAGCAGACGCTCTGTGCCTGCTTACGGAATGGGAAGAATTCTCCCATATCAATCTGGCCGAACTGGAGCGAACGCTGAAGCAGCCGATTCTGATTGACGGGCGCAATGTATTCCGCGAAGAGCATTTGGTCTCTACCGATTTTGTCTATTATTCGATTGGCCGTCCTTCTCTGAACCAAGGCGTAAGACAGGAGATGCCGGTGCTGCAGTTCTAAAGCGCCGACCATACTAAAAATGAGGTGAGAGAAAAATGAAACTGAAAAAACCGCTGCTTGCAGCAACACTATCGGTATGTCTGAGCACAGCTGCGCTGGCAGGAATTCCTGACAAGGAAGGCGCGAGTCCGCTCGGTCCGCTTGGCATGATTCAAACGGCAAACGCCGCGGAAGACGCATTGTCGTCTGCCGAACTGCTCGGACGCTTGAATGAGCTTCACGAGGCGCTGCTCGCAGGAGATCCTGCGGATGTGCAGGATGTCCGCAATCTTCGCACAGAATTGCTGTCGCTCGATCCGGTAGAGAACGCCCAGCTCCTTGCTCCGATCTGGAACAAGATTAGCGCAAAGCTGCCGGAGGATATCGATCAATCCGCTCTAAGAGCCAGCTTGTTCCGCTTGATTCAGGAAGCCAAGGCGATTCAGTATGATCCCAAGGTTACAGACCTGGAAGCGATTCGGACGAATCCGGAATATCGCGCCACTCTAAAGACGATCGCGGCTGCCGGCGGCTATACGGATGTGACGATGGATGACTTCCTCGTCTTCTTATTCGGCGACGGAAACAAGCTGGATGGCATTGAAGGAACAGTGACAGAGCTATTATCCAAGATGAATACGATTCAGCTTATCGGTCTTCTTGGCAATAAAGACGGTATGACTTCGGTTATGCTGAAGGCTGCGGATAAGCTGCTTGCGGACAAGAAGGGCTATCCAATCAGCGCTATGCTGAAGGAGTTCGGCATTAATTCGAAGGATATCGGCCTGACGGTCGAAGCTGTTCAAAACAAGCTGCAGATGGAAGGACCCGCCTTCCGTGCTCTGACGGTTGCTTATATGCGCACCGCGACCGAAGCCGAGATAGAAGAAAGCAAAGATGGAAGGGAGAAGGAATTCAAGCTTCATATCTATAATGTGGATGTGCCTTCCTTCATTCTGACCTGGAGCAAGGTGTCCGGCAGCGAGGATGTGCAGATTAGCCCGGACGGCAAAGCGACGCTTGCGGAAGACGCCGCCGAAGGCACAGCCATTATTCAGGCGGCATTGCTTAATCCTTACGGCGGACCAAGCAAGGTTATCTATCAATCCGAGGTAACCTTGACTGCGAAGACATCGGACAGCGAAGATGAACAGAAGATTGCCGTCATCATGCAAAATTTGGACGATGATCTCGCCGACGTGATGAAGAAGCTGGAGAAAGCGAAAAATGCTCCTCAGAAAATCAATCTGATGATGAAAGCGGTCAAAGCGGGCCTGGACGCGGACAAGAAGCTGTACAAGCTCGACGTTTCGAAGGAAGCTCAAGCGGACGCCTTCATGGAGATTAATACGAAAGTCAACACGGTGTTGACTGCCATCATTCGAGATTTGCTGCAGAGCTGATTCATGCGAAGACTGATATGCAGCGATTACCGACGAGAGGCGGTGTGAAAGTATGAGTCGAAGAAAGCAAAGCTTTTCAAGGCAAAAGAAACCCGGGAATCGATTCAATGGCGTCTACTTGTCGCTAACAGCCGTATTGGTGCTGCTTATCGCGGCATGGGTGGCGCTTGATTGGCAGGACGGGAGGGGGGATGGCTCCGTCTATGCGAGCGATAAGGAAGACGAGCCGGTTATTATGCTGGATCTGGATGCGAATCAGTCCAATCCTGGCGCAGTCAATACCGGAAGCTCCGGCTTTGATAACTTAGGAGGCTTCCAGTTGTCTCCTCCATCGCAAGATGCGGGCGACAAGCAAGAAGCGGGGGCGGGCACAGGAGATGAAACAGATCGGGAAGATTTGCCCGAACTCCCTCAGCTCCCTACCTTTGCTCCTTCGCAGAAGCCGGATACGCCGGACGACGAGGCATCTCCGCCGCAAGAAACAGCGGGGCCAACCAAGACGCCGCAGCATACTTCGGCTCCCGATCCATCTCGGGAGCCGGAGCAGACACCGGCTCCGACCAAGACGCCGACAGAGACCGAAGCGCCTTCGGAGAGCGACGCACCAGAAGCCCCTGCAGAATCGGCCAATGGGAATGAGTCTGTTGATATCGTTGCGAAATACGAGCAGCAGCTCGTTGAAGCACAGGCAGGATGCGTGCAGGATATGAAGCAGCTGCTTCAAAAAGCGGATACGAGCTTCAAAGGCGTCGATCGCACGGATACGGAGAAGATGAGCGCCATTGCCGGACAATTGGAGATTGAATTTAGAAGCGCGGAAACGGCGTGCGAGAACACCTTCAATTCCATCATTGCAAATGCGAAGAAAGAGGGCGTTCCCGATGAGCAAATCGAGGAATGGCAACAGACGTTTAAAGAAATGAGAGAGAAGCTGCGCGAGGAAGCAGAGCTAAGAGTGCAGCAAATCATATTCTCGTAGCTTGCAAAGACCTATAGTTCGGAAGAATCTTTGGGGAGGGAACGGTCCCGGAGCACGCGTTCAAGCAGATGGCGAATCAGCTCCAGATCGTCCTTCTCCAAGGGAATTCCATCCCAATGCAATTTCTCCGCGTTCAAATATTCCTTCGCGTTATAATTCATGTCTTCCGAGGGCTGCGGATTATCCGTAATGCCCAGCAAATAGTCAGAGGAGGTGAGCAGCTTCCGGGAAATCATCTGAATCGATTCGATTGTCGGCTGGCGATAGCCGGACTCGTAGCCCGCATAAGTGCTTTTCGCAACGCCGACATAATCCGCAACTTCCTGCATCGTCAACTTCCTCTTCTTTCTGAGCTGCTTCAGCCTGGGTCCGAAAACATTCGATTCCTTCGCTTGCGTAGTCATCCCGATTCCCAACCTTCTGTGAAAAATATAAGTTCCGAACTAATAATTTGTTCTAATTATAACATGATTTCCAGTAGAAAGCGCAACCACTCGATACGATAAATTAAGCATTATGGCAGGGGGCTCTATAACGAACTGTGACTTAAGAAATATGCGCATTTCTACTCCGGCATAGAGACGTCAATTCCAAAAAAACGTAGAAACAGCCATCACTCGAAAGGCTGTTTTTTTGCTATAGTATCGGTAGACCCCGGAGGTGCCTGAGGAATGCGAAGATTATTCGATCTGCTTACGAGATTCAATATGAAGCAGCAGCTTGTTCTGCTGTTTCTCGTCATGGTTAGTCCCATGCTGCTGCTATATTCATACGGCAACGCCCAGGCGGAGAAGCTGCTTAAGAACCATGTCACGAGCGCTTATGTCGAGCTTATCAAGCAGAATCATACGTTGATTAATCGCGATATCGATACAATCAACAAGATTACGACTACGATTATTCAGAACCCTGTTACACAGAGGCTCGTGCCGAGCGGTGATGATTCCGTCATCGAGCGGGTTCGGAAATACAACGATCTGGATGCTCTTCTTGCAAGCAATTCGATTCCGCTAAACGGAGGGGAAGCGGTCTATTATTCGCTCTATATCTATGATCCGCAGGATTATTATTTCTTCGCGCCGAAGCGGCAGCTCATGCAGACCGGCGTCTATTTCTTCTCGGAAGAGAATAAGCCGACATGGTTTGACAGCGCAATCAGCAAGAAAGGCAAGGGCTATATGGACATTATTGAAGCCAATGTAGGTCTGACGCCCATTCGCACGCTTGCTTATATGCGCGCTGTTAATGACGTAAGCAGCGGCAATCGTCTGCTTGGCGTGCTGGTCGCCACAAAGATGGATATCAAGATCGAGGAATCGCTGCGAGCGGTTTCGCTGCCCGAGGGGAAGATGTTCCTGACGGACAGCTCCAACCGAATTTTAAGCTCGACGGAGGAAGAAGCCGGAGGAGAAATGTATCCGTTTCCAAGCGGATTGCAGGAGGTGGAGAATGACGGAGCAAGCGGAACGTACAGCCTTATTACGGCTGATTCTATCTATATTGTCAATACGAATTCACAGCTCGATCAGAAGCTGATCTATCAGATTCCAATGGGTTCGCTTCTCAAGCAGCAGAGCGAGCTCAAACAGGTCATCCAGCTAATCTCCATTGTATATATGCTGCTTGGCTGCGTCATTCTGGTCTACTTCTGGCGTTCGCTCATGACGCCGCTGCAGAAGCTGTCGCTGTTCGTCAGAAGCTATGAGCCGGGCAAGCTGGTTCCGGAGACGCCAGGGAGAAGAAGACGGGATGAAATGGGCGTGCTCATGACGGCGTTCTACGATATGGCCCGCCGATTGAACGGACTCATTCATTACAAATATCAGATGGACATCAAGCAGAAGGAGGCGCAGCTCCAACTGTTGTACCAGCAAATCAATCCGCATCTGCTCTACAATACCCTTGAGAGCATCTATTGGAAGAGCGTGCTGGAGGGCGGCGCGGAATCGTCCGAGATGATCAAAGAATTGTCGAAGCTCATGAAGATAGGACTCAGCAAAGGAAGAGAGCTCATTGCGCTCGAGGAGGAGCTGGAGCATGCCAAAGCTTATGTGGCGCTCCAGCTCAAGCGTTTCGCGTATGAATTCGTAATCGAGTGGCAGGTGCCTGAAGCAGCGCTTGAGCTCTTGATTCCCAAAATATCGCTTCAGCCCTTGATCGAAAACGCCATCGTACACAGCGTGAAAGCAATGGGAGAGGACGGTCTCATTCTCATCTCCGTTCAGTTGGAAGGAGAGCGGGCAACGATCAAGGTGGAGGATAACGGACATAAAGAGGTGGATCTTGCCGCGATCGACAAATTGTTAAACGCAGAGGAAGGCGACCATCAACTGGGCTATGGGATTCGAAATATTCATCAGCGCATTCGGCTGCATTTCGGTCTGCAATACGGTCTGCGTTACAGTAAGAGAGAAGGGGGCGGGCTTGCCGCCTCCATCGTGCTTCCCATTCGTTATGAGAAGGAATGGCAGCGCGAAGATGGGGAAGAGGAAGGGAGCTGAAGGGAATGTACAAAATTCTAATTGCGGATGACGAGCCGCTCATCTGCGAGGGCTTGAGCGCGCTGCTGTCATCCTCCGACATTGCGTTAGATACGATCACAACGGCGAACAGCGGATATGAAGCGCTGGATTATTTGCGCATGCAGGAAACTGATCTCTTGGTGACCGATATTGGGATGGGCTCCATGAACGGAATCGAACTTATGCATCAAGCCAAGCTGATTAAACCATGGGTGCAGACCATCATTATATCCGCGCATGAGACGTTTCAATACGCGCAGTCGGCCATTCGGCTCGGGGCCAAGGATTATTTGATCAAGCCGCTTAATCCGGAGCAGTTTCTCGATTCGGTGCGCAATGCGCTGCTCAAGATGAGCAAGGCGAGCACAGCCGAGAATGAGCTGCTTGCCGGCTTCGAGCAGCATTTCCGCATGGAATCGCCTCTGCCTGAGCGTGATCGGCTCTTGCAAGCCCTGCTTCTGGAGGACGGCGAGCGCAGCGCCGGACTGATTCGCGAACTGGAAGAAGGGTATGCTGCGGCATTGCAAGGTCCGTATTATGCCGTACTGCAAATCAGACTCAAACTGCGGCAGGAGAACGGAGAGCTGTCGCAGAGGGACGGCGAGCTGCTGAGATACGCCGCGCTAAATATTGTCAATGAATTGCTGGAGAAGGAGCTCGGCGGAGCGGTCTTCTATTCGAATGAGCATACAATCTCTGTCATCGTCCATTGGACGGAGGCTGCTTTGCAGGATGAGAGCATCCAGAAGCTCGATCGATTGGAAATGGTCGGGAGAAGCTTTCATCATCATATCGGTCAGTTTTTGCGGCTGTCTTCCGTTATCGGCATCAGCCAGATTTTGAAAGGAGCTTCCTTCATTCCGGTAGCCGCGAGACAAGCGCAGAAAGCGATTCAGTGGAACAAGCGGCATCCGGATCATTATGTGTTCTATTACGGCGACTTCAACTGGAGCAGCTATGAGAATGCGAATGAACCTACCCAAGAAGAGCTGACGGCGCAAAATAACTTGATTGTGGAGAAGTCCAAAGCCTTTGTCGAGGAGCATTTTGCGCAGAAGGGCTTGACTCTCCATGAGGTTGCGCTGCGCAATCATGTCAGTCCGAACTATCTCAGCTATCTGTTCAAGAAGGAGACGGGCCATAATATGTGGGAATACGTCATCCGGCTTCGAATGGAGGAGAGCAAACGACTGCTGACGCAAACGGATTTGCGGCGGTATGAAATCTCGGAGCGAGTGGGGTACGAGTCGCCGGAGCATTTCAGCAAAATTTTCAAAAAATATTTCGGGATGAGTCCGAGCGAGCTGAAGCAGTCGCAAGCGAGGTCTTAGACTAATGAATAGAAATAGCCATCATTGCCTTAAACCTGCACATTACTTTGAGCGGGGCTCCCTTCTACAATGAAAGAGTGCGATAGAAACAGGAAAGAGGGAGAAGAAATGAAGCTACAAGCTAGGAGAAGCGAGCCGCTCGAAGCAAAGGGGAGGCCGGGAGGGCCGAAATGGCGGAAGCATGCGGGAGGTTATGCGTTCCTGTTGCCCGCCTTTATTCTATTTCTGCTGTTTTTGTGGGTGCCGATCGTGAAAGGAATGATCTACAGCTTCTATGAAATCGACTTCGTGAAAGGCAACAGCTTCGTCGGGCTGGACAATTACAAGCTGATTCTTGACGATCCCGATGTGGGAATCGCAATTAAGAATACCCTCTATTATATGATGCTCTGTCTGGCGATCGGCTTCTGGATTCCCATCCTGTTCGCGATCTCGATTGCGGAGCTGCGCCGATTTCAGGGTATCGCGCGCGTCGCGGCCTACTTGCCCAACGTGGTGCCGGTTGTCGTGCTCTACGGACTGTGGCGATGGTTCTATGATCCCGTAGGACCGATTAACGGCTTGATTACCCGATCGGGACATGACGGGATCGCCTTCTTGACCGACCGGGCATGGTCGATGATCTCGCTCGTGATCATGGAAACCTGGCAGCAGTTCGGCTCGGGCATGCTTATTTATCTGGCCGCGATTCTTAGCATTCCGCGGGACTGGTATGAAGCGGCGGAGATTGACGGAGCGGGCATTCTGCAAAGAATATGGCATATTACGCTGCCTTCGATTCGAGGCTTAATGCTGCTTCTGCTCGTGCTTCAGCTGATCGCGACCTCGCAGGGCTTCCAATCCCAGCTTGCGCTGCTTGATGGAGGGCCGAACAAAGCGACGCTGACCTATTCCCTCCTTATCGTCAAATACGCCTTTACCCGTCAGGATTACGGCGCCGCCTCCGCACTGGGCGTGCTCATGTTTCTCGTGCTCGGCGGAATGGCGGTATTGCAGTTCAAGCTGAGCAATAGAAGGGGGAACGCGCAATGAAAAGTCTGGACCGAGGCATTCTCTCCAGCTACGATTACAAGAAGCGGGGTAACTGGATCCCCATAGGCTTGGTTTGCGTTCTGGTCGCCGTCATGGCTTTGTCCATGATCTATCCGATACTAAGCGCTTTGTTCAACGGCTTCAAGGCGAATACGGAGGTTAACGCCTTCCCGCCGCATCTTCTTCCGCGAGAATGGCATCTCGATAATTTTGGCAAGGGCTGGTCTTATATTGATTTGCCTTTGTTTCTGAGAAATACGTTGTTCATCTTCGGCGGCAACATGCTTGTGACGGTGGCGGTGCTCGGCATGGCGGCATTCAGTCTGTCCAAGCTAAAGGTTCCTTACCGGAAAAGCATCTATTTCTTTTTTATGATCACGCTGTTTATTCCGCCGAGCACGTATATTATTCCGAACTTTCTTAATTTGCGGGATTTGGGTCTGCTTAATACCTTCGCCGCCTTCTGGCTGCCCGCGGGGGCCAGCGCCTTCTTCCTTCTGCTTCTGAAAAACTTCTTCGACGGCATTCATGGCGAGATGATCGAAGCGGCGAGAATCGATGGGGCGTCCGATTGGAATTGTTTTGCGCGCATCGCTATTCCCTTGTCAATCCCTATCTTCGCAACCCTGGCGATATTCGTATTCTCCACGGCCTGGAACGATTGGTTCTGGCCTTCGCTTGTGATGCATCATGATAATAAGTATCCGCTCGCTACAGCCATCTACAAGTATGTCATTAGCGCGAAGATGCTTGATCTGAACATTCGCTTTGCCATTCTCAGCATGGTCATGCTTCCGCCGATTGCGGTGTTCCTGCTCTTCCAGAAATTCATTATGAGGGGGCTTCATCTCGGCGGCGTAAAGGGATAGGGGAGCGTAATTCCGCACATGATCCTCATAGGAACGCACCTCGTTAGAAGAGAGCGACTCCATTATGATGGGGATGCAAGTTAAATTATGGGAGAAGGGGAATGGCGATGGGGAACAAAAAAGCAATCGCGCTCTTATGTATCACGCTGATGATTTCGATTCTGGCTGCATGCAGCAGCGGAAATAACGGCAACGGGGAGGCGACGAACGAGCCGACGGATTCGGGTTCGGCAAACGGCAGCGGGAATAAAGCGACGGACGCGGGGAAGGAAGTCGACATCAGGGACAAGAAGATCACAATCAGCATTTATTATCCGCTTCCGGATCAAGTGGAGAACCGCAAGCTGGAGGATGACAAGATTCGCAGGTTTAACGAGGTGTATCCCAATGTTGAAATCGTGAAGAGCGATTGGCATTACAATCCGAGCGAGATCGGAATCAAGATGGCGGCCAATGAAGCGCCTACCTTCTTCAACACCTGGGCGACGGAAGCGAAGTTTCTGGTCGAGCGCGGCTGGGCGGCGGATATTACCGAGCTTTGGAACAATTACGAGTACAAGGATCAGATCAATCCCTTGCTTCAATCTCAGTTCAATATAGATGGCAAGGTGTTCGGAGTTTCCCAGAAGGGGTACGTGGTAACCACGGTTGTGAACAAGAAGATGCTGGACGACAAAGCCATTGCCGTACCCGATTATGATTGGACATGGGAGGATATGTATCAGACGGCGAAGGCAGCCGCGGATCCATCGAAGGGCATTTCCGGCATTGCGCCGATGGGCAAAGGGAACGAGGCTGGCTGGAACTGGACCAACTTCCTGTTCGAGGCGGGCGGAGACATCCAGACCATTGAAGGCGGGAAGGTGCAAGCAGCCTTCCAATCCGAAGCGGGACTTCGGGCGCTGGACTTCTATAACAAGCTGAGATGGGAGGCGAACGCAATCCCTCAGGATTGGGCCTTAGGCTGGGGAGATGCGGTAGGAGCGTTCGCGCAGGGCCGCACGGCGATGGTTATCGCCGGAGCCGAAGGCGTGCTGGAGCAAGCGCTGAACCAAGGCGGCATGCATCCGGAGGATGTGCTGACTTATCCGATGCCGGCAGGGGATAAGGGAGGCAAGCATACCGGCGTGCTGGGCGGCGATTATCTCGTCATTAACCCGAACGCGTCGAAGGATGAGCAGGAGATGGCATTCCGCTACATTACCTTCGATTATTTCTCCGACAAGGGCCTTGAATCCCTGGAAGCGGACATTCAGAGCCGAAAGACCGAGGGCAAATACTATATTCCGCCGCAAATGAACTATTACAGCAGCGACTCGGAATACGGCCAGAAGGCGCAGGCGGTGTTCGACAAATACGATAATGTGTACAAATACAGCGCAGAGTCCGACGCTCTTCTGGACGGCAAGCCCGAAGCACAATACAACACGCAGGATTATTATGCGGAGATGACCAATATCATCCAGGAAGTATTCTCGAACAAGAGCACGGATTTGAAGGCCGGACTTGAGAAAACGGCGAAGACGGTGCAAGAGAAATATTTTGACGAAATCAACGTGGAATAATTGGCTGGGCGCAGGTCTCTATAGGCTCTGCGCCTCTTTGCGATTATAATTGTAACGAGGTGATGGATGATGAACAGATGGAATCAAATTCAATCCGGATTAAAACAAGCGCCGGTGCTGGAATTGCAGCAATCGTGGTGGGCGATGACAGGGCTTGGAGAGAACGGAAGGGAATGGAGCGAGCGGCGCAAATTCGAAAAGATCGCCGAAGCGGGCTTTAAAGGCATAAGCGCCAGGATTCCCGATGAGGCTAACAGGGAAGAATGGCTGCAGTTATTGGAAGCGTATGATTTGAGCTTCAGCGCAATAGCTTTTCCTTCCAAACCGGAGGATTTGGAGCGGGTAATTAGAGAATCGGTCGAATTCGGGAAGGTTCAATATATCAATGCGCAGGTTATGGATTCCTTCGTTGTAGACGACAGAGCCGTACAATTGCTGAACGAGCTGTTGCATACGGCCGAAAAGGCGGGGATTCCCCTCTTCATCGAGACTCATCGCGGCACGGTAACGCAGGATCTTCTTCGCACGGTGAATTATGTAAGAGCGATCCCCGGGCTTTCGCTGATGATCGATTTGTCGCATTATGTGGTCGCCGGCGAGTTGAATGGGGAATCCGCTGCGGCTGAGGCTTGTTTCGATGAACTGCTCGCAAGAACGGCGGGCATTCATGCGCGCGTGTCGAACGGAGAGCAGGTTCAGATCGATATTGGAGAACAAGGCGAGCATCCCATGCTGCGGCATTTCGCCAGATGGTGGCGCAAAGGAATGGCGAATTGGCTGGAAGATGCGCAAGAAGGCGATATTTTGCCTTTCGTGACAGAGCTTGGCCCGCCAGGGAATTATGCCATCACGAGAAGAAACGAAGGGGGCCAAGAGGTTGAAATATCCGATCGCTGGCAGCAGGCGCTGCTTTTGAAGCGGATTGCGGAGGAGCAGTGGAAGAAGGCGAAGAATGAATTCAGCGCTTCCTAAGATCGAAAAATTCGCATTCTGATCGAGCGTGGTACATAAGATCGCTGACGCTGGATTGCGTTACGACCGTGCTGCTGTCGAATCGGACAATGGTCGAGCTTGCGTCAATGATCTGGTTGTCGCGAAAAACGCGGATGCGCGTCTGCTTCTCGAGCGCTTCCTCGAAGTCGGAATCGGTGAGCAGCTTGCGGTTAATGGACATGGTTCAGAGCTCCTTAATCTTGGTTTTCGATCCTCCGCTCTAGTCTATCTCATCCTTGGCGCGCAGACAACCCGCTTCCGAAGCTGGGAATGACATGTCTCACAGGAGAATGGGCAGGCGGCTTCGACAAGTGTCTCTTGAGGCACTTGTCTTCTTTTTCGTCCAAGTATCGCATAAGTATGGGTAAAGCAAACGGATATTTGGCGGGAGGGATGAAGGTGGCCAGATGGGGAAGAAGAAGCGTAAGCTGGTGGCTTCAGATGCTGCGCGGAGGCGCTCACGCAGGCAAGTGGCACGGAGGCTCCATTCGAAGGGCGAAGACCGTGAGCTGGGGCAGTCCGAAGCCTCAGGCCGGCTCGGGCAAGCCGGCGGCCAGATGGGGAGCGAAGCCGTCGCCGCTGTCCTTCGGAAAGCAAGCCGTGAGTGCCTCCAGGTCGGCTTCCTGGGGCTCTGTCAAACCAAGGGAGCCTCGCAAGCGAATCCGGAAGCGGACCTTGCTGCTGTGGGCCTTGCTGCTTATGCTGCTCTCCGTTCTTCCCGCTTTCATCTATATCGAGAACAAGCTGCGGCCGCCGCTGATGGACCTCGCCAAAATCAGAGTGAAGCAGGTCGCAACGGAGGCGATTAACAAGGCGATTACGGAGCAGGTGTCGAGCAATGCAAGCTCGGAGGATTTAATTGATTGGAAGCTGAATAAAGAAGGCAAGATTTCTGGCTTCATGCTGGATTACAAGGAGCATATGCGCATCACCTCGCAAACCATTAATACCGTGCAGTCTACGCTTGACGACATGAAGGAAATTCCGGAGCGCATTCCGCTCGGGCATGCGCTGCACAGCGCAATTATATCCTCGTTCGGACCGAAGGTTCCTGTTCGCTTCGAGCCGCAAGGCGCGGTGAAGGTCGAGCTGAGCACGAGAGAGCGCAACGCTGGCATCAATATGGTGCTTGTTGAAGTCTATATCGATGTTATGACAGAAATGTCCATCATTATTCCGTTCGACACGGACCCGGAGATCGTTCAAACGGAAATTCCGATATCTTATTTGCTCGTGGTCGGAGATGTTCCGATGTACTACTACGATGGAACCGGGAAAGCCGTCGGAGAATCGGCGCCGGAGGCTCCGAATATATCGGTTCCGTTGGCGCCGGGGACGAGTGTTTCGAGCAGCGGCAAGGAGTCGGGGGGCAGCTTGTCGGCCGAGGGGATTGATGATGCCGCTGCCGCTCAGCCGTAGCTCACCTTAGGGTTGTCTGAATCTAGAAGAGACCGGGAAAGCGGCATGGTCTTCTTGCATTCAGCTAGAGCGTCAGCCTTTGGAGCGAAGCTGTTTGCGTTCTGCCTGCTCCCAGCGGCGAAGCATCGGATAGGGATCGAAGGCCCATTCGATCAAGCCGCGGTCGCTGTACACGCCGTAGTGCAGATGCGGAGGGAATTTCCCCGAGGTTCCCGGCTTGCCGTAACCGGAGCTGCCCACCCGGCCGACCACTTGACCCGGCTTCACGATGTCGCCGATGGCGATCGTCTTGTCGAAGCCGGACAGATGGGCGTAATAATGATAGTGATTATTGAGATCGCGAATGCCGATTCTCCACCCTCCGTATTTGTTCCAGCCCTTTACCTCGATGACGCCGTAGCAGGTGCTGCGCACGGGAGTTCCGTATCCCGCGAATATATCGGTGCCCTCGTGAATGCGCCGTCCTCCCCAGCCGCGCCGATCGCCCCAGGTATCCCGGTAGGAATAGCTGTTGCCGATAGGAAGCGGGAAGGCATGCTCGAACAAATCCAATCTGCCGTAATGCCTGTAGAGGGAGGCGAACTGCGTAACGCGCTGCGCCGCTCGGCTGTTATGGTAATATTCCCAAATCCCGATCGGGAATCTCTCCTCGTTAATTCCGTAAGAGGACATGAAGCGGATGAGGGAATAGAGCAAGTCGAAATCGCTCGTTCGCTCCGCGGAGCCATTCCCGTCTCCGTCCTGCCCGATGCCGCCAAACCATCTGATCGATACCGGCGAGTTGTCCTCCGTGTAGGGATTGAGCGCTCCCGCCCAGCGCTCCGGTTCCACGAATACGCCGACGGTCTGACCGAGCAGGGGTCTAGCTTTGGGTCTCGCCTTCGAAATCGAGCGCTCGTACTGATCGACGGCGGCGATCCAATACCACTCGACATTCGTTACCTTGCTCAGCTTGTCGTATAGCTGCATGCGTACAGCAAAGGAATCCCCTGTGCCGGACTCCCCGGCAACAGAAGTCGAGGCCAGGGCTGACGCCGGCTTGCCAAGCTCTGGACCATTTTGCTTCATAAAGCCGCTTGTCAACAATGCGATAGCAGTGATTATAGCCGTAACTGGAATCATTCTATTCAAAGCGCTCATCCTTTCAGCAGCATGAAATCTCTAGCTGTAGGTTTTGCAAATGGCTGGTTTTTATCCAAAAAAAAGGAGCCTTGAAGGAGCTCTAATCTCATATCGCGATAGAAAACATTCCGATAAACTATAGATTGCCGCGGGATTGCGTCCCCCTTATCTTTACTATTCCTGCATAAAGCATGTTATAATGATGGCGAATGCAACAAAATGAATGTGAAAGCAGGTAATAAGGGATGACGAATCGAACGAAATTGGATAAGCCGGACTGGCTTCGCATAAAACTAACGACAGGCGGCAATTACGCCGAGATAAAAGAAATGATGCGCTCCAAAACCTTACATACCGTTTGCGAGGAAGCGCGTTGCCCGAATATTTATGAATGCTGGTCGAACCGCACGGCGACCTTCATGATTCTTGGCGATATCTGCACGAGAGCATGCCGCTTCTGCGCGGTGAATACCGGAATGCCGACGGAGCTGGATCTGGGAGAGCCTGAACGCGTGGCGGAAGCCGCCGAACAAATGGATTTGCAGCATTGCGTCATCACTTCGGTGGCGCGAGACGACCTGGCCGATGGAGGAGCTTCCATCTTCGCCGCTTCGATCAGAGCGGTGCGCAAGCGGCTGCCGTTCTGTCGCGTCGAAGTGCTGATTCCTGATTTTCAAGGCAATTGGGATGCGCTGCAGACGGTCATGGACGCGAATCCGGATATTCTGAATCATAATATCGAGACGGTCGAGAGGCTCTCCGATCGCGTCCGTGCGAAGGCGAAGTACAAGCGTTCGCTGGAGCTGCTGAAGCGGGCTAAGGAAATGAAGCCGAAGATTCCTACCAAATCAAGCATCATGCTTGGCGTCGGCGAGGAATGGGATGAAATCTTGCAAGCAATGGATGATCTTCGGGCTGTCGACGTCAATATACTGACTCTGGGACAATATTTGCAGCCGACGCCGAAGCATATGCGAATCGAGCGTTATGTGCATCCGGATGAATTCGCGAAGCTGAAGCTGGAGGGCAAGGCAAGAGGCTTCCGCCATGTGGAATCCGGACCGCTTGTTCGAAGCTCCTATCACGCGCATGAACAGACGGATTCGGCTCAGGCGGCTGCCGAGACGGAGATGACGGATCCTTCCGTTTATTCCGTCGAGTCATCGGGCTCCTGCGCGAGCGCGAATGTGAAGTAATTTATGCTGAAGTGAGGTGTGGGAATGGCTTTGATTCATATTGGCGGCAAATCCTTCGAGCTTATACACGAGAACAGAAACGGCTGGAATCCCGAAGCCTTCCGCAACCGATACAGCGAAGTGCTGGAGAGGTACGACTATATTATTGGGGATTGGGGTTATAATCAGCTTCGCTTGAAAGGTTTTTTCCGCGACGGACATCAGAAGGCGGCAAAGGAAAGCACCTTCTCCGCGGTCTCGGATTATATTAATGAATATTGCAACTTCGGATGCGCTTATTTCATTCTGGAAAGAAAGCAAGGCAGCCGGAAGGAATTTGGCGAGGGCGATCTGGACCTTGACGATCTGCCGCCTCCTCTTCCTGCAGCAGAGGACAAAGAGCTGAATGAATCACAGTCAGCCGTGTCCGCTGCTTCGGAGCATGATGTCGTCGACGATGACGCTGCTGATGCGAGGATCCCAAATTCGTCTCAAGGGAAGAAACGAAATTATTTCGGGCAGCGCTCTCATCATCAAAATCAGCAATCGGGCCATGATAAAAGGCGCAGGGATCCATTCTCCCGCAAAAGCGGGAGGAACAACGATCACCGGAGCAAGAAGCCAATGAAGCTGGCGGCGAACGAAGCTGCCGCCGCTTCCGAGTCTCCAAAAGGGAATAAGAAGGAACATCGAGACCAAAGAGAGCAGAAATAAGCCAATGACTGAGAAGAAGACGCCAAGCGCTCCTTGATGGAGCGCGGGCGTCTTCTTTGTTGAGCAAGTCCGTACAAGGCTAATCCCGAACATCATAATCGAGAAAAGCATCTCTGACCCGATTCCAGAACGGAAACGGCCTGTAACGCGGGAAGCTGACCTTCCGGCTTGCGACGGAGCAGCGAATCGACTTAATATCGCTATGCATAATATTGACATGGTCAATGCTGAGTTGAATGCGCTGATCCTTCTTGGAGATAATGTCGCAATGATGATGCTTCGGAAGCAGCACGGAGGAACCTAGCGTGCGGAAGACGCGATTATTGATCGACGCAATCTCCGCAATCTGGATGGACTCGATGGACGGATGCACGATAGCCCCGCCCAGGCTTTTGTTATAGGCCGTGCTTCCCGTCGGCGTGGAGATGACGATGCCGTCTCCCCGGAACATCTCGAACAACTCGTCATTTACATTGATTTGCGCGACGAGGGTCCCATCGACGCCTTTCAACGAAAATTCGTTTAATGATAAATAATGCAAGGTCTCCGTGCTGGTCTCCACTTCGATCTGAGCTAACGGATATCGGACCATGATCGGCGTCTCTTCCGCCATCAGCCGAACAAGCTCCTCAAGCTCGTCCGCCTTCCAGTCGGCATAGAAGCCGAGATGGCCGGTATGAATGCCGACGAAAGCCACATCGGCTATGCAATCTACATAATTATGAAAGGCTTGCAGCAGCGTGCCGTCTCCACCGATGGAGATGACGATTTCGGGCTGTTCATTGTTGTGAATAAACCCTCTCTCCGCCGCCAAGCTGTGAAATTGCTGCACCAGCGATTTCGACAGAGCGTCTCCTCTGTCAATAATAGTGTACTTCAATGGGTTAGAGCTCCTTCCGGCAATCATTCCTGTCACCCTAGATGATATAGGAAACGGCGGATGAATTCAATGCGCGAAACAAGATGGAAGGAATGACAGCATTACGGCCCGAGCCAGCCCCACAGCAAATAGACGAGAGCCATGGCGATCGCTCCATGCACCAACCTCGCGATCAGCAGCGGCTTGTATCTCATCGTCGTGCGGCTCAGCAGGCTGGCCACTTGAGCGTGGACGGACAGACCGCCCCAGGAGAGCACCCATGCTGCAATCGCGACTTGATGGATAAGTCCCGAGCCGTCTATTCCCGCGGCCCGGGAGCCGAGCGTAACTTCGAACACGCCGAAGATGCCGGCATCGGCAAGCGTCGGCGGCATGCCGATCAGACCGAAGAGGAGGCGCATAGCTTCAGAGAGAAGCCGAATCACTCCGGCATGGGTGAGAAGCTCCATGACGACCGAGAAGAAAACAACCAATCCGCCGACGACAATCATTAATCGGAGGGCGGATTGGATTGCGTCCTGCATCAGCTTTCCGAGGCTTCTCCCATCGAGAAGCCTCGCTTCATGCATGGCTCTGACGGCAAGACTAAAGCGGCTTCTGCGAATGGCGGCGCCGGGTTTGTCCGAAGGCGGCGCCATCTTATGCGTTCGTCCGGCTTCCCGGTCCTCGGCCGGAAGATGATATCGCATGAGAAAGCCGATGATTAACGCCCCGCCGTAATGCGCCGCTGCGAGAAGGGGGGCGACTTCTGCATTATGGAAGAAACCGACAGACACGGCTCCGATCAAAAAGATCGGATCGGAGGTTGTTGTGAACGCGACCAATCGTTCCCCCTCCACCCGGGTAATGAGCCTCTGCTCCCAAAGCTGGGCCGTCAGCCTGGCTCCAACCGGATAACCGGATATATAGCCCATGGTGACGATGAAGCCTCCGATGCCAGGCAAGCGGAACAACGGCTTCATGAAGGGATCAAGCAGCTTGCCGAAGAAATGGACGATACCGAATCCAAGCAGCAGCTCGGAAATCACGAAGAACGGAAACAGAGCGGGGAAGAGAACCTCCCACCAGATGGCTAAGCCGCGAAGGGAAGACTGCAGTGTTTCTGCCGGAAACACGGTCATAAGAAAAGCGATGCAGAATGCGATCAATGCCGTAATGGACAGAGGATGGGCCAGGGCTCGTATCATGCTTTTCGTCTCCTTCTTTGTCCGTATGGACAACCGTTTATATACTGTATGACCGCTGGAGGGAATCCATCCCATCATTATCCTGAAATTACCTCTCATGATTCTCAGAAAACGTTTGCAAAAGGCTGGTAATTCGGGTTTTATGTGTTACAATAAGGATATCCCCAAACGGTTGGAGTGATGAACATGAGTATTATCGCCGGCATATTGGTCTGCGCTTTTGTCTACGTCATCAAAGAGTCGATTACAGCGCCAAACGAAGAGGATTACGAAGCTTAGACTCTACATCATATGGATTGCGTCCGCAGCTAACCACTGCGGACTTTTTTTCATTTTCACATTTTACCGAGCGGGATTGTATCGGTTGTGTTATAATACTAAATACCTACAAATTGGAGATGAGCCTGACGATGAATAGGAATATAAGCCTCTATGAGGCGCTGGGCGGAGCGGAAAAACTTAGGACTATAGTAGAGTGTTTCTATCCGCTTGTACAAGCGCATCCGTTGCTGGGCCCATTGTTCCCTGAAGATATTAATCCTGTTATGGAGAAGCAATATTTGTTTTTGACGCAATTTTTTGGAGGCCCGTCGCTGTATTCCGATCAGTACGGTCATCCGATGATGAGGGCCAGGCATCTGCCGTTCCCGATTACGCCCGAGCGAGCCGCGGCTTGGCTGGGCTGCATGAAGGAAGCGCTTCAAAAAGCAGGCATCAAGGAGGAGCTTCAAGCCGTGCTGATTGATCGGTTATCAGGACCTGCGCATCATTTCGTGAATTCTACAGAAGAGGGGTAATTGTCATGGAGCCATTGTATACGACCACCATTCATTGTATTTGCTGTGAGACATCCTATTCAACGTCCAAGGTGCGGCCAAGCTTCAAGAAAGCTTCCGTGGTTGATTCAGATTTCTGCGGGCATTATAGCAATGGCGTCAATCCTGACTACTACGTGGTTCGCGTTTGTCCGAGCTGCGGCTTCGCTTCGACAGAGAATGGCATGGTTCGGTTGAACGATGCGCAGAAGAAAGCCTACTATGAGCGCATAGGAACGAATTGGAGGAAGCGGGATTTCGGAGGAGAGAGAACGGCTCTTCAAGCTATGACGACTTATAAGTTAGCTTTGCTAACCGCGCAGGCTGTCAACGAGAAGGATCGGATTCTTGCCGGGATTCTGCATCACATCGCTTGGTTGTACCGCTTGGAGCGGCAGGAAAAAGAGGAACAGCGTTTTTTGTCCTATGCCTTGGAAGCCTATATTCGAGTCTTCGAGACGGAAGGCTCGGAGCTTAATAAGGCAAGACTGATGTTTCTGATCGGAGAGCTTCATAGACGAACCGGATCTTACAAAGAAGCGGTGAAATGGTTCAGCAGAGTCGTTAATGACAAGAGAATCATGGACGCCGCGATGATTCGGGCAAGCAGGGAGCAATGGCAGCTTATGCGCGAGGAGCTTGAAGACAGCGATCGAGATCTCGGGGATTCGGCTGCCCAGCCGGCAAGCAGCGCTTAGCTTTTGTTCGTTGTCGCTGCTTGAGGCTGAATGATGAGGATAAACGATAAAGCGGGTGCCTTACGGCATCCGCTTTTGAATAGGGCTGTCCGTCAACAAATAATCGTGATCGGCATCAATTAAGGTCGTCTTATGATGGCAGCATGGAAAAACGAGCAGCTTCTTTTTACCGTCATGAATAACAGAGAGCTCGGAAGGCTTGAGCGGCAAAAGCACATTCTCCGCTTCGCAAAAGGGACAGCTCGAAACATAAATGTCGCCCATGATTTTCTCGTATGGCCAAGCGTTTTCGAACGGCAGCAGCATTATTCCTTGCTCCCGTTATTCGTTTCCACATCCTTCTTGGCGAGTTCGGCAAGCTTCTGCAAGAGGATATGTTTCGGCATATGCATAAGATGTTCTAATGGAACCCCTAGCTGCTCGGAGAGCTTGACGGCTGTTTCGGGCGATATTTGCAACGGTTGCGACATGGCGTTGTACCTCCAATTTCGGATATACTATTGTTATACACTGCTGAGTGGGTTTGCGCAAATGGTTTGCGGAGGCTGCTCGGCATTCTTTGTTGCGTAAGTACTTGTTGCATTGAATTGAGAATAGGCGAGGTGAAAGGCTTTTGTCAAGCACATACGAGATGAACTGGAACTTGGATATCTTCTATCCGGGAGGTTCGAAGTCTACGGAGTTTGAGGCGGAGCTTGCAGGCTTGGAACAAGCGACGGCTGATTTGAATGACATGCTGAACGAACGATTGGAGAATGAGCCGGAACGAATCGCTGCAGCAACTGCGCTCTCCCAGGATATTCTGCTTGGCGTCAGGCAAGCCGCCTCTTTCGCAGCTTGTTTGATGGCGCAAGATGTGAAGGATAGGAGGGCTTCTCTGCTGAATGATCGGGTGAATACCATTCACGCGAAATTCATGACGGCGATGACCAGCTTTGATCATGCGCTGAGAGCGCTGGACGAAGCAGCTTGGAATAACGTATTGAGCTTCAAGGGGATGTCGGAGCTTGCCTTCAACTTAACGGAGCATCGCGAGCTGGCAAAGCTGAAAATGGCTCCGGAGCTTGAAGCGATCGTAAGCGATCTGTCCATCGACGGCTATCATGGCTGGGCGGATCTCTACAACGTCATCGTGTCCCGCGCGAGCTTTCATGCCAAGGATGCGGATGGCAAGGAGTCTGTCCTGTCGGCGGGACAGATGCATAATCGGCTGTCCGACGGAAATAGGGACGTGCGTATTCAAGCATTCGAGGAATGGGAGCGAGAATGGGCGGAGCAAGCAGAGCTGTGCGCGGATACGCTGAATCGGATTGCAGGTTTCCGCTTGAAGCTGTATGAACATCGCGGGTGGAATTCCGTGCTTCAAGAGCCGCTGCTGATGAACCGGATGAGCGAAGCGACTTTGAATGCGATGTGGACAGCAGTAGAAGCTGGGAAAAAGCTGCTTATTCCTTATTTGGAACGCAAAGCGAAGCTGCTTGGCTTGGAAAAGCTGGATTGGCATGATGTCGAGGCTCCAATCGGAGCCTCGATCAGGACGGTGCCTTTCGACGAGGCGGCTTCGTTTATTATCGAGCAATTCAGAGCCTTCGACCCTGAGCTTGCGGAATTCTCGGAGAGAGCCTTCAGGAAGGGCTGGATTGAAGCGGAGGATCGTTCGGGCAAGCGCCCCGGCGGCTTCTGCACCTCGTTCCCGAAGAGCGGAGAGACGCGGATATTCATGACCTATTCCGGGAGCGCGTCGAATATTTCCACGTTGGCGCATGAGCTCGGGCATGCCTATCATCAGCATGTCATGAATGATCTGCCCGCCATGGCGCAGGAATATGCGATGAATGTGGCGGAGACCGCGTCGACCTTCGCCGAGCTGATCGTATCCGATCGAGCAATGAAGGAAGCGAAGAACAAGGAGGAGAAAATCGGCCTTCTCGAGGACAAAATTCAACGTTCCCTCGCTTTCTTCATGAACATACACGCTCGCTTTCTGTTCGAGACCCGCTTCTACGAGCTCAGACGGAAGGGACCGGTTTCTGTTGAAGCGCTGAACAGGCTGATGGAAGACGCTCAGCACGAGGCTTTCAGCGGTATGCTTGGCAGGAAGCATGGGCTGTTCTGGGCCTCCAAGCTTCATTTCTATTTGACGGATGTGCCTTTCTACAATTTCCCTTATACCTTTGGCTATTTATTCAGCGCCGGGCTGTATGCGCGTTCCGCCGAGGAGGGTTTCGCCGCGAGCTATGTCGCCCTGCTGCGTGATACCGGCCGTTTGACGGTGGAGCAGCTTGCCGCGAAGCATCTTCATGTGAATCTGGAGGAGCCGGATTTCTGGAATGCGGCCGTTGCGTTGACGGACGGGGATGTGAAGCTTTTCCTGGAGTTAACGGAGGAATAATTCATCGTTCCAGCCAGCCTCCTGAATTTGCTGAACTGGAATTTCTCCAGTATGTCCTATGATTCTAGCCTCAAATAAAAGATAAGCAGGATTTTCTCCAGCTTATCTTCTATTTTTTCGTCAATTATGGCCTCTAGCGCTATTTAAGCGGGAGTTATTCCAGCATAATCGTAGAATAATAAGTTTTCATGGGATTATAGAGGAGTTTTTCCAGTACATTCATCAGATATTTCGCCGGCGAAGTTGTCAAAATTGAGACCTAGAAATAGTCTAATACGCCATGTGCGATCCGATAGCTTGTGATTCTGCCGCTTTTTCCGCTTGGCATAGGAACGATCCAGCCCTTGGTGCTTAGAGCGTGCAGTCTTTTAATAGCGGTTTTATAATCTATGTCGAAATGCAAGGCTGCATCCCTCGGTCGAATCGATCCAGTCAGATGGATAGCAAGACGTATCATTTCTCTCTCAAGAGGGTCAGCATGTGTAGTTGGAGATCGTTCAGGCTGGAACCTGCTTATAACCATCCGAAGAAGCTGCATGCAAATCTCCGGATTTTGTTCGACATCGTCATATGCGAAGGAAATCACCTGATAGCCCATTGCCGTCAGGAACGTTTCGCGATTGAGCTCATTCAAGGGTATAAACGATATACGGGTTATTGAACAGCCTTTCTTTGAAAGCTTCTCTTCGTGCAGTACAGATGTACTGGAAAAACACTGGTATAAATTGCAATTTCAGAGCAGTTGTCAGGGATAGATATCGAGATATGAGCAATTAGGCGCTGAACGAGCAAGTGAGGAAAACGGCAATGTCTATGGGGAATTCGAGTTTCCGCAGTATCCTGAAGGACGGTAGCTGATACGAGCAGATACGAAGTTTATAATAGGTATTAACTATAAATATTATTACTTCTATATATTTAACTTATGAAAGCGAATTGTGTAAGATCAAAGACAACAAGAACAGGGAGATGATGAAATGTTCGAGGCGCATGAGTGGAAGCCGAATTTATATGACAGCAAAATTGGGTTTGTATCTTCATTTGGGAGGGATGTAGTGGGGCTGCTGAAGCCGCAGAAGGGAGAGAGCATTCTGGATCTGGGCTGCGGGACGGGCGATTTGGCAAATACGATTTCACAAGCGGGAGCGATTGTTGCCGGCATGGACTTCTCAGCAGAAATGATTGAGAAGGCGCGGGGAAAATATCCGCAGCTCCGCTTCGAGATTGGAAATGCGGAGCGTTTTCAATTAGATACAAGCTTTGATGCCGTATTCTCGAATGCGGCATTGCACTGGATGAAGAGACCTGGCGATGTCATTGCATGCGTGTGGAACTCGCTGAACTCCGGCGGACGTTTCGTTGCGGAGTTGGGCGGAAAGGGCAATGTCGACACGGTCATTGAAGCGATAGGCGAGGTGCTGCGGGAGGACTATCAGGTCGATGCGGCGGAGCTTCATCCTTGGTATTTTCCGAGCATTGCAGAATACAGTAAGCTTCTTGAAGAGCAAGGCTTTCGAGTTGCTTATGCCGAGCATTTCGATCGTCCGACGGAGCTGCCGGATGGCGAACAAGGCATCACGCACTGGCTAGACAGCTTTGCGGAGAGCTTTTTCAAAGCAATTCCAACGGAAGAGAGAGCGCGAGCGGCCAGTAAAATAGCTCAAAAAGCCCGAAAGTCATTGCTTCGCGACGGCAAATGGCAGCTTGACTATAGGCGCTTAAGAATTAAGGCAATCAAACCATAGCGACCTGTTCGCATATGCGCTATAATGTGTGAATGGATTTAGAAATATTTGGCGATACCAATATAACGGAGGTGCTTCGATGGATCGAACATTTGTTATGGTCAAGCCGGATGGTGTTGCTAGAGGCTTAATAGGGAAGATTGTCACTCGATTTGAAGAGAAAGGATTTACAATCGCTGCAGCCAAGCTGATGCAGTTAAATCAGTTGGAGGCAGAACGGCATTATGATCATCTGCGCGCCAAAGCTTTCTTCGGCGAGCTAGTCGCTTTTATTACTTCCGGTCCTGTATTTGCGATGATTGTGGAAGGGAAGGATGCCGTGAAGAATGCCAGAGCGCTTATCGGCGCTACCAATCCTTTAGAAGCTGCGCTTGGAACGATTCGAGGAGATTATGCGATGGACGTAGCCAGCAACATTGTTCACGGGTCGGATAATGACGAGAATGCTGAGCGCGAGATTGGCATGTACTTTCGGTAGCAGACTGGATTGGCTAAAAACCAGGTTGACGAGCTTCAATCGATGTGGTAAATTTTACTGTAATAAATAAGCGATTACGGAAGCACCGTAGAGGACAGCAAATTGCTGTGCCTTTACGGTGCTTTTTTGTTTTCCGAAAAAGGAGGAATGAACTTGTCTCGCAAGCAACTCGCAATAGCCGTCCGAGAGCCTGAATATATGAAGCGGCTTGCGGATTATGTGCGCGATAGCAGCTATGGCGATCAATGGCAGATCATTGCATTTACCTCGGCGGACGCTTGTCTTCATTATGTGAAGCAAGGCTATTCCATTGATTTCATCGCGGCTTCTCCGGCTATGCTGTCCGGGATAATGAAGGGGCTTCCCAAGCAGGCTTGCGCCTGTCTTGTGAAATCGCAGGGAGAGAGTGAAGTTCAGCCTGAGGTTATGCAATATCAGGCTTTGCCGCAGCTTTTGAAGGAGTTGACCGGGTTGTACGACAAGCATTCCGAGTTGACTGTCAAAATTTCGGCTGATGTCAGCCAGAGCTCATCTTTGCAGATTATTGCCGTCCATTCGGCTGCTGGAGGAACAGGGAAGACGGCGCTTGCGCTGCATTTGGCGCATGCGGCAGCAATGCAAGGCAAGCGGACGTTCTACTTCAATCTTGAAAGATGGAATACAGCCGAAATGCGAATGGGCGCAACGGAACAGACCGCGTTGAAGCAAGCGGGGCTATCGGACTTTCTGTACGTGATTAAGACAAATGCGGGAGAGGGGAGGCATTGGCTGGCGAAGCATTCCATCCTTCATCCTGTCATGAAAGCGGATTTCTTGCCCGGATTTGCCAATTTGGAGGACCGAATGTCTCTGGAACCGGAGGACGGCCTTGCTATGGTGGACGCTGTCGCGGGCTCGGGCCGCTATCGGACGGTTATCATTGATTTGGACGCGTCGATGGATGAGTTGACGTTTGCTCTGCTGGAGCGTTCCCATCGCATTCTGAGTCTCGTCACATTGGATCCTGCAATCATTCGAAAGCAAGAGCAGGCGTGGCAGTACGGGAAGCAAAGGTGGGGCGGAGCCTTTGAAGAGGTGCTGCAGAAAACGGAGCTTGTGCGAAATGATGTCGGAGCTGCTGCGACTAAAGGCATTCCGCTGCTGCAAGAGAAGGTGAAGCTTGCGCCTGAAGCTTTGCCGAGGGCGGCAGAATGGAAGGATGAAGCAGGGGCGAAGCTATTGACCTCGTCCAGCTTCCGCGCAGCGGCAAATGCGCTGTATGCGCATGTCAGCGGAGAAGGAGGCTAAGCCTTGCTCGATGAGATTCAGGTTGCGGAGCTTCGCGCGCAGATTAGAGCATCGATTGATTTCAGCGGCTCGCTAAGCGACGAGGAGCTTATGAGGAAAACAGAGGATAAAGTATTCGAGTGGTGCAAGGAGCATTCGATAACCGCGCTTGAGAAGGTGAAGCTGGTTCGCAGATTGTTTTATTCCTTTCGCGGACTTGATATCTTGCAGCCGTTAATGGATGACCCCGATGTCAGCGAAATTATGATTAACAGCCATTCTGAAGTTTTCATAGAGAGGGGCGGCGTTCTGAGCCTGCTTCCAATCTGCTTTGAAAGCAAGGAAAGGCTGGAGGATTTGATCCAAGTCGTGGTTTCCGGCGTGAATCGCATTGTGAATGAATCATCTCCAATCGTCGATGCGAGATTGAAGGACGGCTCGCGCGTTCATATCGTTCTGCCTCCTGTAGCGCTCAAGGGACCATGCATGACGATACGCAAATTTCCCGAGAAGCCGTTGACGATGGGGGATCTCATCGAGAAAGGGACGCTTACCGCCGAGGCGGATCAATTTTTGCGCGAGCTGGTGGAAGCGAAATTCAATATATTCGTCAGCGGAGGCACGGGCACGGGCAAAACCACCTTTCTCAATGCGTTGTCCGGCTATATTCCAAGCGATGAAAGAATCGTAACGATCGAGGATTCCGCGGAATTGCAACTGCGTTCGATTCCCAATCTGGTTTCGCTTGAAACCCGTAACGCCAACACGGAAGGAAAGGGCGAAATTACGATTCGCGATTTGATACGCGCCTCGCTTCGAATGAGACCCAATCGCATCATCATCGGCGAGGTGCGCGGCGGCGAAGCGCTTGATATGCTGCAGGCGTTAAACACGGGCCATGAAGGATCGATTTCCACCGGCCATGGCAACAGCGCCAAGGATATGTTCAGCAGGCTGGAGACGATGGTGTTAAGCGCGGCCGAGCTTCCGCTGTCTGTCATCAGGCAGCAGCTCGCAACGGCCATCGATATTATCGTTCACTTGACCAGGAGCAGAGATCGTACTCGGAAGATCATGGAGATCAGTGAAGTCATCGGCGTAGCGGATGGCCAGGTGCAGCTCGCTCCCTTATTCCAATTCGAGGACGAGGGCGATTGGAACGGGAAGGTGAAAGGCGAATTGAAGCGGACGGAGCGAAGGCTTGTCAGAACAGAAAAACTGGAAGCCGCGGGGAAAGGAGTTATGGCTTGAAGCAAACGATGTTAGGAAGCGCATCGAGGAGATTGACATGGCATAAAGCAATGGAGTGGTGCGGCTGGGCGAGCGGGGGTTCTGTTGAGACTGCAGCCGATCGGCGAGATGCCGGCCAAGCCTGTTATACGGCATATGAATTGAATAATAGGGAAATGATCATTGCCGTAGTCGCGGGGAGCAGCGCGCTGTATGCCGCCATATACTTGTTCTACCATTCGGTTGCCGTTTCATGCTTGTTCGCTGGGCTCGGCCTTGTTGCTCCTCGCTTTCGAAAACGAACATTGCTGAAAAAGCGCAGGCAGAGGCTGAAGCTGCAGTTCAAGGAGGCGCTGTTCTCGCTTACCTCGTCGCTTGCCGCGGGACGATCGCTTGAAAATGCGTTTCGCGCCACGTTGGAGGATCTCAGGCTGCTGTATACCGATCCGGGAACAGATATTCTTCATGAATTTCAAATCATCTGTTACCGGCTTGAAAATTCCGACTCGCTTGAGCAGGCATTGAGCGATTTTGCCGAGAGAGCGCAAATGGAAGAGATTTCGGGTTTCGCGGATACTCTCTCTGTGTGCAAGCGGACGGGCGGCAATTTGCTGGAGGTGATGAAGCGAACCTCCACGATTATCGGGGAGAAGCTTGGCGTTGAAGGAGAAATTGCCGTCATGCTTGCCCAGAAGAGGCTAGAAGCGCATATTATGATGACGGTGCCCTTCATCTTCCTCGGCTTTCTTGGATTTGCGGCGGCCGATTATATGGCCCCGTTATACAGTGGTTTCGGTTATGTGCTGCTGACGGGCGCGTTAATCCTTCTTCTGGCATGCTTCTGGTTGATTAATCGAATGATGAGAATCGAGATTTAGGAGTTGAAGCAAATGAGTGTCACGGTTGCGGCTGCGCTCTCGCTGTTTTGGCTCTATCTCATCGGAATGCAAGCGATGAAGAGGATGGGCTGGGCGCTTAAAATTCAATTGCGAAATAATAAGAAGGCTTCCTTCACATACCGCAATCTCCTGCTTCTCCATCCGTTCCAGCGCATTCTCGATGCTTGCGGCAAATGGGAAGCGATGCAAATGGTCATGACGCAATATCATATGAAGCTCTATATTTTGCGCGGCGCGTCGTGGACTGTAGAGCAAACGAAGAAGGAAGCGGCGACGGCGATCGGTTATGCTTATGCGCTCTTGACCGCTTGCGCATACGTCGCGTGGATAAGCGGAGAGCTCGCGCTGCTGGGTCTCGGCTTTCTCTGCTCCCTCCTCTTCCTGCTTCGCGGATATGCAGAAGCATCTCGCAAGCTGGAGCAACGGAAGGGATTAATGATTGCCGCGCTGCCGGAGCTCATAAGCAAGCTGATGCTGCTGGTGGGGGCGGGAGAAACGGTACAGCAAGCGTTTCTGCGATGCGCGGAAGGGGATAGCGGGCAGCATCCTCTATTACGAGAATGGAAGCTGGCTGCGGCAGCGCTGCGAAATGGCCAATCCTTCGCGCTTGTGCTGGAGCGGTTTCATCGAAGCTGCGCGATTCAGGAGACGGCGGTGTTCACGACCGCGATGCTGCTTAATTACCGAAGAGGCGGAGATCATTTCGTGCTCGCTCTTCGAGAGCTTTCCTTCACCTTGTGGGAGAAGCGGAAGGCCGTTGCCCGCATAAGCGGAGAAGAAGCTTCCTCCAAGCTTGTGTTTCCCCTCGTCGGCATCTTGCTGATTATGATGGTGATAGTGGCAGCACCCGCTTTTTTGAGCATGAAGTAGAATGGCTGCAGGCATAACTGCAATACAAGATTGAAGAGAAAACGAGAGAGGAAGTCGGACAATGGTGAAAACAATGAATACTCTGGGCATGAAGGGCTATACGAAGCTGGTTGAATTCTGGAAAAATGAGAAAGGGCTTGGAACCTTGGAAATTATTTTGATTATCGCTGTCGTCATCATGATTGCGCTTTTGTTCAAAGGCTGGATCATTGAATTAGTCAAAGATTTGATGGGCAAGGCTGATGATCAGGCGAACAGTATCTTTGATTAAGCATAAGTGGAACAGAATGAGGGATGAACGAGGCAGCTTTACAATCGAATCCGTCTTCGTGTTTCCAATCGTGCTGAGCATCATTCTCTTGTTCATCATGCTCGGTATGTATCTCTATCAGAAAAATTTGCTCTATTATTCCGCCTCCGCAACCTCTGAACGCGCTGCCTTCGGCTGGGATAACAGCAACCGCGACCCGGTCAGCGGCATTCTGCTGAAGCCTGAATATGACGGGCTGTATCGAAATCTCGGAGATGATGGCGTGCTGGGAAGCTTGTTCGGACTACTGGGAGATCATTCGAAGGATTCCACTGCGATCAATCTGCCTGTCGGGGAAGCTGGCGTTGACTCCGAGGGAAATAACGCAGCTTCAAAAAACGCAAATGGCTCTCCGGAGCAGAAGCTTGAGCGAGCGGCGGGATGGATGAAGCAAGCTGGGATATCAAATGTTGGTCAGGCGTCGTTTACGAACAAGCTGATGACGGATTTTGTCACGGTTCGATTGAATCAAGGCATGCGGATGCTTCCTTGGCAATCCGATTCGGCAACCCAATTGACGTCGGAGAGTCTCGTCGTTGATCCTGTTGCGTTTATTCGTTCGGTGGATCTGATGCGATACTATACAGACAGGCTTCTTCATTCTCCGGCGGGGAAGAAAGAGGCTGCAGAGAATGCCGGCAAAATTCTGTCCTCTTATGAAGCGAAGAAGGTGAAATGAGGATATGTGCAAGCTCTGTAAAAATGTGATGCTTCGAGACAATGGGTCCGTGACAATCTTCGCGGTTGTTGTTCTCTCTTCCCTGCTTCTGTTCTTCGCCGTGCTGATTGATTATGCGAGAATCGCGGCGATGGAATCCATGACGGAGAATGCTGCAAGATCTGCCGTTCGCTCCGTATTATCGGCATACGACGAAGGCTTGTACGAAGGATATGGCTTGTTCGGTCGCGGAGGCACGGAGGGAGGCGAAATATTCGCGGGGGTAATGGAGGGCAATCGCGGAACTGATGCGATTTCAGACAAGAATGCCTTCCGAATTTTATCGACCAGGGTAGAAAGCACGGAACTGCTTCCTTCGTCGATGCTCGGCGAGCATGCGGTATTCGCCAGAGAGGTGCTTGAGGAGGAGAAGTACAAAGCGCCTGTGGATTTGACCCTGGAGGTGATCTCGAAGTTCGTTCCGCTCGCTTCCTCTTTGAAAAGCTCTACGAATGAAGTTCGAACGCTGGAGCAGCTCCGCAAGCTCTATGAAGAGCGGGAAGCGTTGCTGGAGCAAGCTTTGAAGGAGCAGCGGCTAGCTGCTGAGCTGTCCTCGGACAGTCTCTTGCTTGCCGCAGTCGGCATCAAAGAGGGCTCACGATCTGCGGCAGACCTGGAAGCCGGATTCCCGGAATATGCGAAACTAGCAGCTCGACTTTCGGAGGTTTCTGCTGCGCTGCTAGAGCTGTCGGATCAACTGCATGCAGAGGAAGCGATCTCGCAAGCAAAGCAAGCGGATGACGGTGAAGCGACGGACGAGAATAGCGATATGGCTTCTATTAAGCATAAAATTCAGGAGCTCCAGTTACAATCGCAAGCGATTTCCGCCGAAATGGCCGCATTCGAGCATGAGTTGCTTCTTTTCTCTCAGAAGGTGAGGGAGGAGATTAATCAGCTTGAACAATCCCATAATGAGAGATTAGCCGAGGCCAATCGGAAGCTGGAAGGAGCTGAACAGCTTAATTCGCAGATGAAGCGAGTATTGGAACAAAGCGAGCAGGCTGCAGCGGCAAGCTACGACAGCGTGAATAGGCAGGAGGTTCCGGGAGCCCAGCGCTTTGAAGCTTCTGAACTGGATGAGGCAAGCGCGAAGGATTGGACCGAGGAGGGCAAGCGGCTGCTTCGCGAAACGAGTTGGTTTCAAGCTTACTCGAATGAAATCAACGGGCAAGGAACAGAATTGTCTTCGTTTACGAATCGTATGGAGAAGCTTCTGCTTGCAATGAACGCTAGTTTATCCAAGATAAGACGCGAGAGGAGCTACGACGGCTCTATCCGCAGCAATATCGATGAAGCGAAGTCATCCTATGGCCCCTACAAGATGAATTATGTCAATCCGGCATCGGCGCTGCAGAAGCGAGAGGCATTGCTGGAGGATGGCATCAAGGACAAGCTGGAGGAGCAGGAAGCGCAGACGCGTTCCTTGTGGAAGACTGCCGGGAAAATGTTGAACGGCCTCTCTTTCGCAGAGGACAATGACGAATATCAGGCGTTATTTCATGAAGTAGAGAAACGTTATGAGCAAAATCTCTCCTTCAATCGTCAAATCGCAGTGGCTGATGAGCAGGCGCGGGTTGAAGAGTCGGGCATTTCGCCCGATAATGCGCATGAAGCGGCGGAGCAATCCTCCTCGCTTACGGATAGTCTCTTCTCGGGGCTTTCCGGCATGCTGGAGCATAGCCGAAATGCTTTATATTTCGGCGAATATTCGGCAAGTCGATTCTCCTATTTCGAGCCGCAGCGTATGCGTTCCTTCTATGAAAGCGGAGATCCGGGCGAGATTGCACAAGCAGCTTCCTTCTATAACCAGGAGGTTGAATATGTGCTGTACGGCTTTGATCATCCTCTGGGCAACATTATGGCAGCCTATAGCGAACTGTTCGGAGTACGATTGGCTATTCGAACGATGGAAGGGCTTATAGAGAGTCGATCACTGGGCCATCCGCTGCTTGTTCTATCGGCGGCATTAATCTATGGGCTGGAGAAGACGATTGAAGATATGCTTTCGTTCGCGGAGAAGGGGGAGGCACCCGTATCCAAATACGTGAAGGCGAATCTTTCCTATGCGGATTATTTGCGATTATTCATGCTCATGCACGGCGGAGCCGATTCGAAACGCTTGTCCCGCATGATCGCGGTCATTGAGCAAGAGAATCAAGTCACTCTGAGCACAGTCCCGGCAGGCGTTACTGGACAAGCCGCCGTTTCGATAAAGCTATGGTTTCTTCCCGGGATAATGAAGCAACTGGAGAGATTCGATCTTCTCAAAGGCAAGGTAACGGGAGGGAGATATGAAGCAACGACAACGATCGGATCTTCTTATTAGGATTCGCAAAATGTCCGCTGTGAGCGGCTGCGAGCGAGGCTCCATTGTCGTGGAAGCGGCTATCGTGCTCCCGCTGGTGCTGATCGTGCTGATGATATTTGCCTTGATGATCTCCTTATGCACCTCTCAAATGGCGCTGAATGACGTCGCTCTGCAAAGCACGCGTCAGCTTGCGGCCTATATCAGACCTGTAGAGCTGGCCAGAGCGCAGCTTCAGGCGCATGGGGCGGAGGCGAAGGAATCCTACGAGTTGGAAGCATCGACAGCAAGCGGAATCTTGGAGAAGCTTCCTGCTTCCTCTCCTGAGCTTCCAAGCTGGAGCGAGCTTGCGTCAGAGGCGGCGAATTGGCTGCCCGCGCCGGCCGGCGAGCTTGCGGAGTCGGTGATGACAGGCGATTGGCAACCTGTGGTAGATGTGGCGGCAACCGAGCTGGGAAGTGGTGTCATTGAACCTTTCGTCCGAAAATTCGTTAATGAACGATTGCTAGACGGGGAGCGTGTCAAGCTTAGCAGACTGTCGCTGCCGGACTTGAAGACGAAGGAGAAGCCTTATCTTGGCATCGAGCTGCAGTATGAATACCGAATCCGCATTCCTTTCACGGATCAACCGATTCGATTAAGAGCCAAATCCTATGAACGGGTATGGGTGAACGATGCAGCGCCGGCTTATGATCCTCAGACTGCCAATACAGAGAGCGCCGTGCCGATTCAGATCGTATCGATTTCTCCGACGCCTGTTTTGAAAGGGAATAAAGCAACAGTTATCGCGAAAACGAACCCCGGAGCGGTCATTTCTTTAAAGGTTTTCTATAAAAGCGGTGCCAGCAAAGCCAAGCATTTGGGAGATGCGACCGCCGATCAGGAAGGCTTTGTAGCATGGACTTGGCTCGTATCCGGCAATACGACGAAGGGGATTTGGAAGCTCGAGGCCTCGGCTGCGGCAGGGGACGGCATTGACGCTAGATATTTTGTGGTTGCGGGAAGAGAGGGCAGCTTATGATTATCAGTTATTTAGCCGTTACGGCTTTAATTGCAGCGGCATTTGCAACCGATATCAGGAAGCGGATGATTCCCAATAGATTGACGCTTCTGTTCTTTGTATCGGGCGTCGTCTACCAGCTTATAAGTTTTGGAACACAAGGAGTTACGGCATCATTCATCGGCGCGGCAAGCGGATTTTTGCCGCTCTTGCTGCTCTACGCGATGAAGGGGATCGGAGCGGGGGATGTCAAGCTGTTCGGAGCAATAGGCGCATGGCTGGGTTGGCTTATTACGCTTCAACTGCTCATGTACTCAATTCTGTTCGCAGGGATGATTGGCGTCCTTTTGCTTATAGCCAGAGTGGCTTGGATCCGAAGCGCCATAAGAAGCTTGGCAAACAGGACTCCGCTTGTCCGCAGCCGCGCTATGGCTTTGAAGGAAGGGCAGGGGAAGCGGAACGAGTTCCCGTTCATGCTCGCGGTTGCTCCCGCGGCGATTGCGCTTTCGCTGACACTCTTACCGTAATCGGCCAAGATGCGCTATTTCTTATTGAAGATGAAGAGGGTGATGATTGTTGGAGAAATTGAGAATTGATTTCGCCATGAACCGCGGCCATGAAATGCTGATCGACCGCAAGCCGCCGATCGAGCGGCATGAACTGGACGAGCTTGAGCTGAATATGCTTCGACAGAGATCAATTCCTTATTTGCTGTCTTGGGACTGGTATGAGTTGGACGGGAAGGTTACTTTCCGTTACGCCATTAACGGCAGCAAGCTGCTTCTTCATCGTTTGCAGCAGGACACCTTGTCCATGAAGCACTATTACAGCTTGCTTCTAAGTCTTACGGACGCCCTTATGGAATGCAAGGATTATATGCTAAGACCCGAATGCTGTTTGTTGGATGATCAATACATCTTCGTCGGCGAACGGCTTGAGGATATAAGACTCGCCTATATTCCGCTGAAAACCGGGATTGATTCAACATCGCAAGCGAACAATTCTCTGATGAATCTTATTGTCAGATGGACGGCCTATGTAGAGCCGCTGGACGGATCGGGGCTGAAGCAGTTGCTGCATGCGTTCAACGCCGGCAACCTTCCTCTGACCCGGCTGCGAGATATTTTGCTTAAGCTCATTTCCAAGACTGCAGGTCAAGCTGAGCAACAAGCTGGGATACCTGAGCAACAAGCCGGGATAGTCGGGGCTGGATCCGGTTCCCTCAGGGAAGCTCAAGCGGAGTTGCAGACACCTATAGTCTCGCAATCAGAGCATTCGTTAGACGCCGTTCGGATATCCGGTCCTGCTCGCACCGAAGAGGATCAGGAAGAGACGCCGCGTTATTGGGGCGAGCCGGAAGAGGAGGAGCAACAACGGCCTGCGAGAAGTCCATGGGTTGCAGGCGCTTTATACGTTTTGTTAGCCGCCTTGATCTGGCGCTTCCTCTATCTTTCGAATCCGACGAATCAAAGGATGCTGCTCAGCCTTGCGTTATCCTTAATCCTTCTGGCCAGCCTGGTCTATTTATGGCGAAGAAGATCGCAATTGCTTATGACGTCTGCCGAGCCTGTTGACGAGGAGCTGTTCGAGCTGCATTCCGGTCCGTTGCCGAGCAGCAGTTGGCCTTCGGTCAACAGTTCTTCTATCGAACCGAATACGACAGACTCGATTGGAACCTATTCCGTACCTCCGGCCAGAATGGACGACAGCATGTCCAATGCTACCCGCGGAAGGGCTATGGTTCCGCCAACCATGCTGCTCGGAGCATCGGAGACAGAGGGGGATGAAGGCGACGTTAAACCTGTTGGCATGACCTATTGGCTGCAGAGACAATGGAACGGAAAGGAAGAAAGAATCGAATTGAAGGAGGACTGCTTTAAAATCGGCAGAGCGAACGAAGGCGTGGGTTATGAGGAAATCGCTGAGGGAGTATCCCGGCTCCATTTGGAGATTGCCATAGTGGAGCAGCATTATCAAGTAAAGGATCTCGGATCCCGAAACGGGAGCTTGCTGAACGGAAAGCTGATGATTCCGTACAAGAGCTACCCGTTCGGAGAAGGAGATCAGATTCATCTTGCCGGCGACAAAGGCCCGATGTACGAGTTGAAATGCGGTTAATTCTTCCCGACTAATTGCCGCATGGCGCTGTCTACGGAGGGATAGCGGAATTCAAAGCCATGCTCCATCGCCTTTTTCGGCAATGCCCGCTGTCCATCAAGCAGCAAGGTAGACATTTCACCGAATACGGCGCGCATAAGGAAGGACGGGACCGGGAACCAATGCGGGCGATTCATCGCTTTGGCGACGGCTCTCCCGAACCCGTCATTTGAGACGGGATCAGGCGCAGAAGCGTTAACCGGTCCTTCCATCGTTTTATGATCAAGACAAAATAGAAGCAGACCGACCATGTCTTCCAAATGAATCCAGGACAGCCCTTGTTTGCCGCTTCCGATCCTTCCGCCGCCGAATAATCGATAGGGAAGCGCCATTAACGGGAAAGCGCCCTCCTTGGCATCAAGCACAACGCCGGTTCTTATTTTCACAAGCCGGGTTCCATGAATGCAATCAGCCGCGGCTTCCCATTCACGGACTACGCCGGACAAGAAGTCGGTAACAGCCGTGGGGCTGCTTTCATCGAAAACACGGCTATCCGAGATTCCGTATGCAGATATGCCTGAAGCATTGATGACTGCCTCGGGCTTTGTCTCCAATCGATGAACGATGGATGCGGTACGCTCGGCAGCTTGTATGCGAGATTCAAGAATGCGCTTTTTGGCTTCGCCTGTCCATCGCTGATTGATGGATTCTCCGGAAAGATTAATAACAGCGTCAATGCCCTCCAGCGCTTGCACGCTGTCTCGCAGCTCGTCCCATGTAAGATAGGAAGGGGTGTATGCTGATGCAGCGGCGTCGCTTGGCTTGCTTCGCGTAATGACAGTCACTGCATCCCCGCGTTTCATAAGCGCCTTCGTCAACGCCTTGCCGATAAAGCCTGTCCCGCCAGCAACCGCTATGCGCATCATTCATCTCTCCTCTATCCTTTTTTTGAGAACTGGGAACAATACTGCGGTGCTATTTCGCTTCTTCGATTTTCGTCAGCCAAAGCTGCTTGAGATTGCTTTCGCTGTCGATGACCTTCTCCGTATAGGAGAAGGTAACCTTCGCATCCGTGGGAAGCTGGTTGATTACAGCGGACAAGGCTGTATTATATCGGAATGGCTGCGCTTCGCCGTTTACTTTGATTTCAATGGAGCTGGGATCGATTTGCCCGGTATAGACGCCTTCGCCGGTCATTACATCTGCCGGCTGGGTTTCCGTATCCTCTTCTTTGTTATTTTCACCGTTATTGCTGTGGGATTCCCCATCCGATTCATTATCCGTAGACAATCCGCCGGGATCCATAATTCCGCTGTCGCTTGGCAGCACTTCCGTCTGGTTGTCGGTTGCTTCCGGCGTCGCCGAGGCATTGCCGTTGCCGTTCTCGTTGTCAGGGTCGTTGCAAGCTGACATGGTCAGCATCAGCGCGAGCATAACCGCGCTAGTGGCTGCAATGTATTTGCGATTCTTCTTCAAGTTGATCATAGATGATCCACCTCCTGTAGGTATGTAACGTTGCGACTGTGGAAATGGTTGCACATTTTTTGCGGCATAGACAAGAACGGCAGAGCTGCCCCGGGACAGCTCCGCCTATTTGTTCAGCATATTCTGATAGTTGGAATAGTCGATTCCCTTGCGTTCGAGGAAGCTGACCAGACTGCGGTAATCCCGTTTTGGCGTTGCTTTGATGTAGCCCTCGATGCAATGCTCGCGTGTAACGGTATCTGCATGGCGCTCGATCGCTACTTGACCGATCTTTGCTGCTATGGAATGCTTGGCTATATCCCGGAAAGCCGTCGGAACGGGAGATACCAATTCTTCGAGAAATTGCTTGGACTCCTCCGTCCACATGCTGCGGCTGCGTTCAACCCAATAGTTTTGCCAGTCGAGCTTGGATTTGCCGTCGCGCATCGGAAGCACCTTCAGAAACTTGCGGAACATGAAGAAGCCGCCGATTGCCATCGCTATCACCATAACGACCGCCCAGAATACGATGAAATACATAAACCAATTTGGCGCGTTGCCCATATCCTTTTTTCACCTCAAATGAATTATAGCGTATTCCTAGATTTATTTCGACATTCCTTGTAAAATAAAGGTTGATCAACGGAAAGGGGCGTTTAATGTTATGTTGAAAATCGGTTCCCATGTGTCCTTCTCGGACAAGGGTCTGCAGACCGCAACGAACGAAGCCGAATCGTACGGCTCCAGCTCATTTATGATTTACACTGGCGCGCCGCAGAACACAAGGCGCAAGCCGATTGAAAGCTTATACATCGAAGAAGGCAAAGCGTTAATGGAGAAGGCGGGCATCGAGGAGATCGTGGTGCATGCTCCCTACATCGTTAATCTAGGCTCCTACAAGGATAATACATTCGAGCTCGCCGTGAGCTTCCTGCAAGAGGAAATCCGCAGAACCGATTATATCGGCGTGCGCAATATCGTGCTTCATCCCGGAGCGTTTACGGACAAGGACGCGGAATACGGCATCGCCCGTATCGCGGAGGGCTTGAACGAGGTGCTTGCCGGAACGAGCGGCACGAAGGTGAATATCGCGCTTGAGACGATGGCGGGCAAGGGCACGGAGATCGGTCGCAGCTTCGAGGAAATTGCTTCTATTATGGACAAGGTTCAAGACAACCAGCGTCTTACCGTCTGTATGGACACCTGCCATATGCATGATGCGGGCTATGATTTGATTCAAGATCTGGACGGCGTGCTGGAGCAATTCGACCGCATAGTCGGTTTGGACCGCGTCGCTGTCGTTCATATTAACGACAGCAAGAATCCGAGGGGCGCGGGCAAGGACCGCCATGCTCCGATCGGCGCGGGCTGGCTTGGCTTTGATACGATTCATTCGGTCGTGCATCACGAGTCGCTTGCCGGAAGGCCGTTCATCCTGGAGACACCATGGATCGGCAAGATCGACAAGCAGGAGCGGCCGATGTACGAGGCTGAAATTGCGCTGCTTCGCGGCGATGTGGAAGAACGACTGGGCGCGCCATTCCTGGAGGATGTGGAGAAGCTGCAGCAGTTTTTCCGCAAGCATGAGATCGACCGCAGAAGCTATGTGACGGATACCTGGACACTGCTCAAGAATGACGCGAAGGCGAAGAAAGCCGATCCGCGCGAGCCGATGGAGAGGCTGTACGACTTGATTCTGGCTGAAGGCGCCTTGTCCTCAGAGCTGACCGAGGAACAGGTGAATCAGCGATTGACCGCTTGGTTCGCCGGCGAGAAAGTGCTGGCAAGAGCGTAGACGGAGCGAAGAAGACCCCATTCGAGGAATTGATTGACAATATATACGAAAAGGAAGATTGAAATTCATGTCATCTGATTCAAAGATCATTACAGATATGCCTCTCAGTGAAGCGAAGAGCGGACGCGCGCGTATGCTGATTGCATGTCCGGATCGTTCCGGCATTGTAGCGGCAGTATCGCAATTTCTATATGAGCACGGCGCGAATATTGTGCAGTCGGATCAATACACGATGGATCCGAAGGGCGGAATGTTCTTCATCCGATTCGAGTTCGTGCTGCAGGATCTCGATCGCGAGCTTCCGATTATCGTAGAGGATTTCTCGCGCATCTCCGATCGCTTCGAGATGAAGTGGCATACCTTCCGGGCAAGCCGCAAGAAGCGTATCGCCGTCTTCGTGTCCAAGGAGGATCATTGTCTGCTGGAGCTGCTGTGGCAATGGCGCTCAGGAGATCTTAACGCGGATATCGCGATGGTCATCAGCAATCATCCCGATATGCGGGAGACGACCGAAATGTTCGGCATTCCTTATTATCATATTGCGGTGACGCCGGACACGAAGGCGGAGGCAGAACGAAAGCAGCTTGAGGTTGTGGCCGACAAGGCGGATTTGATCGTGCTTGCCCGCTACATGCAAATTATTTCGCCGAAATTTATTGAACAGTTTCCGAATCGCATCATTAATATTCACCACTCGTTCCTGCCTGCGTTCGTCGGGGGCAAGCCTTACGCACAAGCCTATAACCGAGGTGTGAAAATTATTGGAGCGACCGCCCATTATGTGACGGAAGAGCTTGACGGAGGGCCGATCATCGAGCAGGATGTGCAGCGCGTCAGCCATCGGGACAATGTCGATGAGCTTAAGCGCATTGGCAGAACGATTGAACGCGTTGTGCTCGCACGCGCCGTGAAGTGGCATACCGAGGATCGAATCCTGGTACATCAGAATAAGACAGTTGTGTTCAATTGAATCTCAGTGTTACAATATTCAAAGCATTTATGTCGTAATAACAGACAATTTTAGGAGGAACGAGAAATGACTGTTACACAGAAATCAGTAGATCAGCTTTCCATCGATACGATTCGCACGCTTGCAATTGACGCGATCGAGAAAGCGAAATCCGGGCATCCAGGCATGCCGATGGGCGCAGCGCCGATGGGCTATCAATTGTTTGCGAAAGCGATGAATCATAATCCTTCGAATCCTGCATGGGTGAACCGCGACCGGTTCGTATTGTCGGCGGGTCATGGCTCCATGCTGTTATATTCTCTGCTTCATCTCTCCGGTTATGATCTTCCGCTGGAGGAGCTCAAAAATTTCCGTCAATGGGGCTCCCTGACTCCCGGGCATCCGGAATTCGGACATACGGCCGGCGTAGACGCAACAACGGGACCGCTTGGACAAGGGATTGCCATGGCAGTCGGCATGGCGATGGCCGAGGCTCATCTTGCCGCTGTCTATAACAAGGATCAATACGAAGTTATGAACCATTTCACATACTCCATCTGCGGCGACGGCGACCTGATGGAGGGCATTTCGCATGAAGCGGCTTCTCTGGCGGGTCATCTGCAGCTTGGCAAGCTTGTTGTCATGTACGATTCCAATGATATCTCTCTGGACGGCGAGCTTAATCTGTCTTATTCCGAGACGGTTCAGAAGCGCTTTGAAGGCTACGGTTGGCAGGTTCTTCGCGTTCAGGACGGCAATGATCTGAATGCTTTGGAGAAAGCGATCGCGGAAGCGCAGGCGGAATCCTCGAAGCCGACCTTGATTGAAGTGAAGACGGTCATTGGTTACGGCAGCCCGAACAAGGGCGGCAAAGGCGGACATGCGGGTCCTCACGGATCGCCGCTCGGCGCTGACGAAGCGAAGCTGACGAAGGAATTCTACGGCTGGACCGGTGAGGAATTCCATGTGCCGTCCGAAGTGCGCTCACATTTTGCGGATGTGAAAAGCAAAGGCGAGCAGGCGAATGCGGCTTGGAATGAATTGTTCGAAGCCTACAAGAAAGCACATCCAGAGCTGGCTAAGCAATTCGAGCAAGCTACTTCCGGCGATCTTCCTGAAGGCTGGGATGCGGATCTTCCTGCTTACACAACGGAAGACAAAGCTGTCTCGACTCGCGTGGCTTCCGGCAACGCGCTCAACGGTCTCGCGAAGAATGTGCCGAGCATTGCAGGCGGCTCCGCCGACCTCGAGAGCTCGACAATGACACATTTGAAAGGCTTGACGCAATTCAAGCCGGGCAGCTATGACGGCCGCAACATCTACTTCGGCGTTCGTGAATTCGGGATGGCTGCAGCAATGAACGGTATCGCCTTGCATACCGGCATCAAAATTTTCGGCGGAACCTTCTTCGTGTTCACAGACTATCTGCGTCCCGCGGTTCGTCTTGCCGCTCTTATGAATCTGCCGGTTATCTATGTGCTTACGCATGACAGCATTGCTGTTGGCGAAGACGGCCCGACGCATGAGCCGATTGAGCAATTGGCATCCATCCGCATCATTCCTGGCCTGACAGTCATCCGTCCCGCCGACGGCAACGAGGCTTCCGCAGCTTGGGCTTATGCGGTCGAGAACAAAGGCAATCCGGTGGCGATGGTGCTGACCCGTCAGAATTTGCCGATTCTTGCAGGCACCGTTTCCGGCGCTCGCGAGAATGTTCGCAAAGGCGCCTATGTGATTTCCGATGCCGCTAACGGCAAGCCGCAAGCGCAGCTTCTGGCGACAGGCTCCGAGGTGCAACTCGCAGTAGCCGCGCAAGCTGCTTTAGCCAAGGAAGGCATTGAGGTTCGCGTTGTCTCCATGCCAAGCTGGGATCTGTTCGAGAAGCAAGACAAGTCATATAGAGATTCCGTCATTCTTCCCGAGGTTAAAGCTCGTCTTGCCATCGAGATGGCGCATCCGTTCGGCTGGGAGCGTTATACGGGCGATGGAGGCGACATCCTGGCGATTGATCGCTTCGGCGCCTCTGCGCCGGGCAACCGCGTTATCGAGGAATATGGATTTACAGTTGAGAATGTGGTCAGCAAAGTCAAAGCTTTGCTGTAATCGATAGAAAAGCTTAAGTCTGCTGTATTCAGCATATTCAGCATGAAGATTTCTTCAATTAAAGGAGATAGAACCGCTCATGTCGCAATTTGATCAAGTATCAGTGGTTAAGAAGGCTAATGTGTATTTCGACGGCAAAGTAACAAGCCGTGTTGTGCTGTTCCCGGACGGAACGAAGAAGACGCTGGGCATCATGCTTCCGGGCGATTATGAATTCGGAACGGATTGCCTCGAAATTATGGAGATATTGGCAGGAGACTTGAAGGTGCTGCTTCCCGGTGAAACCGAATGGCTGCATATTCAAGGTGAAGGCGAATTCAAAGTGCCGGCGAACACGAAGTTCAAGCTTCAAGTGGCTGAAGTAACGGATTATTGCTGTTCGTACGAATACGAATAATTCGCAAGGCAAGAAGAGGGCTGAGGCGCATGGCGTCCCAGCCCTTTTTCGCGCGGTCGGGCAAATCGTCGAGAGATTGTGACATATGAAGCCGCTATCCTGTTGTTTTCGTATGCGCAAATCGGCTACAGTAGGGATAGCTAGTCCAATTCGAATGGCAATGAGATGGAGGTAATCCTTGATGAAAGAAAGAAATTATACGCCGCTCGTCGCGGTCTTGACAGTCGTTATTGTCGGGCTGGTGACCGTACTGTTCTTCTTGCCCGCCTATGACGGCGAAGTGGGCTTTGACGTTAAGCTGCTCCCCATGCTGAATGCAATCTTCAACAGCTTCACCTTTCTCTTCCTGTTAACGGCTTTGACAGCCATCAGACGGAAGAACATTCGCATGCATCGCGCATTTATCGGCATGGCTTTCCTGACCACAACGCTGTTCCTGGTCTGCTATGTCACTTATCATTACTTGACGGAATCTACCTCTTACGGCGGCGACGGCGCGCTGAAATATATGTACTTCTTCGTGCTGATTACGCATATTCTGCTTGCGATTGTTATCGTGCCGCTGGCGCTTCTGTCGGCTATTCGCGGCCTCAAGATGCAGGTGGAGAAGCATCGCCGCATTGCCAGATGGACAATGCCGATCTGGCTCTATGTCAGTCTCACCGGCGTTATCGTTTATTTGATGATCTCTCCGTATTATTAAGGATTGGTTATGCGTTTGATCAAATATCTTGATGACTTCTCCGGCGCTCAAACGGTTGTGTTAAAGAGCTAAATCGGCTATTCTTAGGACGATGAATTCGTTTCTGTTGGTGATATTAAATCAATTGGGAGGTAATACAAAGCATGAGTAAAACGGTACATTTTGATTATAGCAAGGCATTGACCTTCATCGGTCAGCATGAAATCGATAATCTGTCCGAGCAAGTGAAGGTGGCGCATGATCAATTACATAACGGAACGGGGGCTGGCTCCGACTATCTGGGCTGGATTGACCTCCCGACGAATTACGATAAAGAAGAATTCGCGAGAATCAAGCAAGCAGCCGACAAAATCAAATCGGACTCCGAGGTTCTGATTGTCATCGGAATCGGCGGTTCCTATCTGGGAGCGCGCGCCGCGATTGAGATGTTGTCGCATTCCTTCTATAACATTCAAACGAAAGAACAGCGCAAGACGCCTCAGGTGCTGTTCGCGGGAAATAATATATCCTCGACCTATGTGACGCATCTTCTGCAGCTTCTTGAAGGCAGGGATTGGTCCATTAACGTCATCTCCAAATCGGGCACGACAACAGAGCCGGCAATCGCTTTCCGCGTCTTCCGCTCCGAGCTGGAGAAGAAATATGGCAAAGAGGAAGCGCGCAAGCGCATCTATGCGACGACGGACAAAGAGAAGGGCGCGCTCAAGAAGCTCGCAACAGAGGAAGGCTACGAATCCTTCATCATTCCGGATGATGTAGGCGGCCGTTATTCCGTATTGACGGCTGTAGGCTTGCTGCCGATCGCAGCGGCGGGCATCGACATCGATGCGATGATGAACGGCGCGTCGGATGCTTCCAAGACTTATGCGAATCCAAGTCTCGCGGAGAACGAGGCTTACCAATACGCGGCTGCGCGCAATGCGTTGTATCGCAAAGGCAAGGCAACGGAAATTCTCGTCAATTACGAGCCCTCCCTGCATTTTGTCTCTGAATGGTGGAAGCAGCTGTTCGGCGAAAGCGAAGGCAAGGATTACAAAGGCATCTACCCTTCCTCTGTCGACTTCTCGACAGATCTGCATTCCATGGGACAGTTCATTCAAGAGGGCAACCGGAATATTTTTGAAACGGTTATTCAAGTGAAGGAAGCCGCGGAGCATATTACGATCGAGCATGACGAGAACGATTTGGACGGATTGAATTTCCTCACGGGCAAAACGATGGATTTCGTGAACAAGAAGGCCTTCGAAGGTACATTGCTGGCGCACACGGATGGACAAGTTCCGAACTTGATCGTCAATATCGCGGATATGACGCCTTACACCTTTGGCTATCTCGTCTACTTCTTCGAGAAAGCATGCGGCATCAGCGGCTATTTGCTTGGCGTGAATCCATTCGATCAGCCGGGCGTGGAGGCGTACAAGAAAAATATGTTCGCGTTGCTTGGCAAGCCGGGCTTCGAGAAGGAGAAGGCCGAGCTTGAAGCTCGATTGTAAGTTTTCGGCGAAAGGAAATTTTGCGTCATGCTGAGTCGATACGCTACGGTCAGAGGGGAAGCGAGCAAGGAAATCGTGATTAAGCGTTCCCGGTTCATCGGCTATGCGAAGCCCGTAGAGACGGAAGCGGAAGCGGTCGCTTTCATTGAAGAGATCAAGCGAATGCATCGAACCGCCTCGCATAATTGTTCAGCCTATGTAGTTGGCGAGCGTGATCAATATCAGAAGGCTTCCGATGACGGCGAACCAAGCGGAACAGCCGGCAAGCCGATCCTGGAAGTGATCAAGAACAAAGGGCTGAAAAACATTGTTGTGGTCGTTACGCGTTATTTCGGCGGCATTATGCTTGGAGCCGGCGGCTTGGTCCGGGCTTATACGGACGGTGCGGTCGCGGGGATCGAAGCTGCCGAAGAAATTATGTTGGTTCTTCATCGAGAGGTGCTTGTAGCCGTCGATTATACATGGTATGGCAAGCTTGAGAATGAGCTGCATAATCGGGGAACGAGAATCGGCGGAACAGACTTCACCGAGCTCGTCTCCGTTCGCTGCCTGCCTGCCGCGGACGAAGCGGAGACCTTCATTGCCTGGATGACCGATTTGACGCAGGGCCAAGCGGTGATAACAGAAGGCGAGCTCAATTATTATATCGAAGGCGAATAAGAGGACGGCTTGAAATCTTGGGATAGATTTCAAGCCGTTTTTCTCACTATTATAGAATTTATAAAATTTTGTTTGGAAGGAATGAACGCTTGCGCCGGTAACGGACATTTTCGAGGCCCTCTAGCTGGTTTTAAAGGACATCCGCGACCGTTACGCGACGATATCAACGATTTTTGGAATGTAAGGGTCGCATTTGACCGTTAGCGTCAGAAATTAGGGTTGAAACCCCTCAATTCCTCTTCTTACGGTCATCCGCGACCGTTAAAATACCCGTTAGGTGTGATTACGGCTTCTTACGGTCATTTGTGACCGTTACGCTACACGCCTTGGTCAAATGGCCACATGCTCACGGATCCACAATGAATCGGCAGCCTTCCAAAAGTCTGTTAGAGCAGGTTACTGTTTGCCAAGAACGCCGTCAGGCGGTTGTTTTGTTTGAACTAGGGCGTGTCTGAATACTCCGAGGGTAACAGATTTTTCCGAATTCAGTTCCATGCAAGGAACTTTTGTGAAGGCGTACCGGGAGTACATCAAGCAAAAGTGACAAAGCAGGGGGCGGAAAGGCGGTGAATGATGTCCCCGAGCGGCTTTCCAGACACGCCCTAGTGAAAATGAAATAAAAATAACCTTTCACGTTACATTTTGTTAGTAATTTTCGTTATTTGATTTGTTTTTTTAATAAAATGAAAGCATCTCCTTTCTTTGTGTTATATAATATGACATGACATAGAGTAAAAGGCCTTTAGAGCCTAACAGGAGGAATCGCGAATGAAAGTGGCGACAATTAAAACAGGCGATCGGGAAGAGGCGGCAATCTTGACAGCCCGGGGGTATGTACCACTGGAGACGATTAATGCTGCCATTGGGACAAGCTGGGCAACGAATGTGCAGGAACTGCTGAAAGGCGGCTCCTTTCAGGAGTTGAAGGCTTGGTACACCGGCGGCGGAGTGAACGAGCTCGCGGGGATGAAGGTCATTGCCCTCATGGATGCGGTACAGGCGCCCTTGCTGCGCAATCCGGGGAAAATATGGGGAATCGGCATGAATTATGTGCGAGATGAAGCGGAGCTAGCGCTTAAAGAAGCGGACGAGGAGCCTGTTGGCTTCATGAAGCCGTCGACGACGCTTATCGGCCCCGGGGATTCCATCCGAATTCCAGGCGATGCGGGCGTCATTACTGCCGAGGCCGAGCTTGCGATTGTGATCGGCCAAGCTTGTCGCGGCGTATCCGAGGCGGACGCCCATCGCTATGTGGCGGGGTTTGCCGCTTCGCTTGATATGACGGCAGCGGATATTCATGCCAGAAATCAGCGGTTTCTCACCCGGGCGAAAAGCTATGATACCTTCCTTAGTCTTGGCTCGCAATTGAATACGGTCGATGAATATGAAGATCATCTGCAAATCAACGTATGTACAGCGCTCAATGGCAGGCAGGAGCATCGAAACAGGTTGTTCCATATGAAATTTCGTCCGATGTACGCGGTAGCGTTCCATTCATCCTTTATGACGCTGCTGCCGGGCGATATTATCCTTACAGGCACGCCTGGCGCTGTCGTCATTCGAGAAGGGGACACGGCAGAATGCCGAATCGACGGCTTCGAGCCCCTTGTCAATCCTGTATCGGCAATGAGGTAATAGCCCTATTCCCGCCGAGCCCCCGACTTGTCCAATTAGGTATTGATTTCTGATGGAAAATGGAATACCATTAGATTAGAATAATTCTAAATTAATGGGGAACATACGGAAACCTAATGCACATCAAGGGGGTTCGATAGCGTTGAATATTTCGGCAGAAATCGAGAAAATCAAAAGAAGCCTCATGGAGAATGGCTCCAAGCTTACTTCTCAGCGGGAGATCATTGTTCGGGTGCTGCTCGAAAACGAGAAGGATCATCTGAGTGCTGAGGATGTTTTTATGCTGGTGAAGGTGAAATTCCCCGAAATCGGCCTGGCTACGGTATATCGTACGCTAGAGCTTCTGGCGGAGCTGCAGATTGTAGCCAAGATGAATTTCGGCGACGGCGTGGCTCGCTACGATCTTCGCGGCGAGGATCATGAGCATATGCATCATCATCTGATTTGCCAGCGGTGCGGAGCGCTTGAGGAAATCAAGGAAGATTGGTTGACGGAGCTTGAAGAACGTCTGGAGAAGGAGTATGGCTTCAAGGTGCTTGATCATCGTCTGGACTTTACCGGCACCTACAAAGAATGCAGCAATAGCGAGTGCAAACGATTAAACAAAGCCGTTTCCTGAAAATACAAGGAAGCTGCGCGAATAGACCGACAGCAGTCCCTTGGCAAGCGTTGGCTGATTCTCCCGATCATCCATCCAGAGCCGGAGGGACTGCTTTTTGCGCCTAGGGATGTGTTTGCTAACTCCGAATGGGGTTGCAAACACGCCCTGGCTTAAGCCTCGATCTTATTAAGCACGAATTTGTCGATTACATGCTTGACTCCCTCATCATTATTGGACAATGTGACATAATCCGCGATCTCCTTCAGAGCGTCGATTGCATTATCCATCGCAACGCCAAGACCGGCGGCTTGAATCATCTCGCGGTCATTCCAGGCGTCGCCCATTGCGATCGTCTCTTCCATCGTACAGCCGAGATGCTCGGCCATAAACGTCAAAGCATGTCCTTTTGTACCTTCCTTGTGCATAAACTCAAGGTAGTGAGCTTTCGATTTCGTAATATGCACGCGATCCCCGATAAGCGGAATAAGCTCGAGCGCCAATTCATCGAGACGCTGCGGGTCGTCGATAATGAGCATTTTGTTAAGCGGTTTGTGGATCAGTTTGCTGAAATCGGGCTCGATGAGATAAGGAATATTGGATAATTGCGAATACGCTTGAATCTTTTCGTTGTCCTCCATGCCGTACAATTGATCATCTGCGTATAGCTGCAAATGCAGGTCCCGCTCGGAGCAAAAAGCGAGTAATTCGCTTGCGGCATCGCTTGGCACGCTGCGCTCGTAGAGCACCTGACCGTCGAGCAGTGTTTTGACTAGCGCTCCTTGATACGTAATAATAGGTACATTAAGATTGATTTGTCTGGCAATTTTTTGCGCGGAGGCAAACATGCGGCCTGTGGCCAGAGTTACGGTCGCGCCTGCGGCAATCGCGGCTTCCATGGATTTGCGGGTGCCTTCCGTCACAATCAGGTCGTCGGTCAGCAATGTGTCGTCAACATCAATCGCAATCAGCTTATACATACTAGCGGTGGGCCCCCTCGTCATCTCAATATGCAATAAAGTTGATTGTAGCGAAAATCATGCCTACATACAAGGAGAGCAATCTATGGATAATTCCCACTATACCATTTCACAAAAAAAGTCAAAGCTGCCCTATGCCATCGGCGTTGTTCTACTTCTTGTTGCCGGCTACTTGCTGGGCCTGTTAGCGATGCATTATCGCTATCCGATTATGAAGGAGCCCGAGTTCAAGCAATTGAACGCCTCCTATAATCGAATTATGAATGATTATTTGGACGGAGCGACGGCGGATACGCTAATTAACGGAGCTGCGCAAGGCATGGTGGCTTCCCTGGAGGATCCGTATTCGCAATATTTGATCGGCGAGAAGGGAGAAGCATATACACAGTCTTACAAGGATCAATTCTTCGGCATTGGTGCGGAGCTTCGCCAAGAAGATGAACGATTTGTTATTCAATCGGTCATCAAGGATACGCCGGCCGAAAAAGGCGGCGTTCTTGCCAATGATGTCATTATCGCAGTAGACGGCAAGGAATTGAAAGGAAAATCGCTGCAGGATTTGCTGGAGCTTGTTCGGGGGGCCGAGGGCACTTCACTGACTCTGACCTTGCAAAGAGCGGGAAGAACGGAGCCGATCGTGGTCAAGCTGAAGCGAGCTGCAATACCGGTGCACACCGTTACCTCCGAGCTGCTCAGCGGAGGAATCGCGCATATTACGATTAGCCGGTTCGCCGAGAAGACCGGAGAAGAATTCAAGACCGAGCTCGCAAAGCTGAAGGAAGAAGGCGAGCTTAAGGGATTGCTTCTCGACCTGCGCTCCAATCCGGGCGGCTTGCTCTCTTCCACGATTGAAATCGCAAGCATGCTCGTTCCGAAGGATAAGAAAATTCTAGATGTTGTCTACAAAAATGAACGGAAGACCGTCACCTTCAAATCCGATCAAAAAGAGGATTGGAAGCTGCCGATCGTCGTACTCGTTAACGAGCATTCGGCAAGCGCAAGCGAGGTCATGACCGCTGCGCTGAAGGAGTCGGCGGGAGCGACGGTCGTTGGGAAGAAAACCTTCGGCAAAGGCATTGTGCAGTCCTTCAGTCAATTCTCCGACGGTTCTGTACTCAGTTTGACGGAAGCGCAGTGGAAGACGCCGAATGGGACATGGATTCATCATGTCGGCGTATCGCCGGATTATGATGTCGATCTTCCATCCTATGCCAATTTGCTTCCGCTGGCCGTAGGTTCGGAGATAAAGCTGGGCAGTTATGGAGATGATGTGAAGACGTTGCAAACGATGCTGAGCGTGCTGGGCTACTCATCATATTCTACGCAGGAAGGCGTGTTCGACAAGCAGACGGAATCTGCGTTGAAGCAGTTCCAGAGTGATCAGAAGCTGAATGCAACCGGCTTGTTCGACGACAAGACGGGTTATCGGCTTGTGGAGATGCTTCGCGAGAAGCTGGCTAAGGAGGACACGCAGCTGAAGAAGGGCATTGAGCTGCTGTCCCAGCAAGCATCGGCGGAGGCGGCAACCGAAGAGTAATTCTCTTTGCGTTTTGCTTGACAACGGTAATGACAATCATTATCATATCCTTGAGAGTGATTTTCAATCCGAGCGAGCGCGGGGTGGCATGATTGAAGAAGATCAAGTATTGCAAGCGAAACTTTAAGAATGGCTTGAAGCCGGTTTACAAGGAAATGAAGGACCGATATCCGGATATTAAGCAGAAGAAGAGCGATTGTCTCGGCAATTGCAAAACCTGTAAGCTGGAATGCTTCGTCGTCATCAAATCAGAGCCTATTAGCGCATCCTCCCCTGATCTCTTATACAAACGGTTGAAGAAGATGATTGGTTAATTGGAGATATGTCCCTGGAATGAAGTGGACAACGACATGAAGAGAATAACAATAGGAAGAGGCGGCAACTTGCCGCCTCTTTGTTTATGGGCGGTGTATCTAATTCTGACGATTAACGCAAGCGTTTCGCTGAATTTTTATTAATTTTTGTTGCATAAATGCAACAATTCAGCGTTTTATCAAGAAATCAGTCGTTTTTTGTTGTATATTTACAACATTTGCATTAGGAGAGGGCTGACGGCAACAGGGAGGGAAGAGGAAGTAAGGGGGGAAGAAGTGAGAGAGGAGGAAGTAAAGGAGGCGTATGTAAGAGAGCGGAAGTAAAGGCGGAGAAAGTAAGGAAAGAGGAAATGGAGTAGAGGAGGGGGAAGGTAATGGAGTAGAGGAGGGGGAAGGTAATGGAGGAGAGGGGGAGCTAGCAGCGACGCTACTAAATTACTGCTACACCCCGTAAGCAGTAAGGCCAGCACCTTTCCAAAAAACAAGCGCGGCTAGCGCTAAAATCAAACGCGGGTAGTACTTGCTGAGTGAGATATCTTTATCGGATGTTACAAGCGCCATTCCCAATGCAAAGCGACTAAGTCAATTGTTGAAGGGGAAGCTGAAGGAGGCTATAACGAACAATGTATTTGCCGGACCTGCCATATTCAGGTTTGAAAATTCCTTTGTCACAGAGAATTTGAAGTGTTTTTACAATTGTGCGGTGATTGACAGCCAGCAATTTTTTTACATCGACAGGACGCAGGGGGCGAGCCAGAGAAGCGGCCAAACGAATAATTTCCTTTTGCAATACTTCATTCATAGGAATAAGTTCAGATTTGTCGTATTGATGCAATAACATGCGGAGAAAGGTTTTGCACAAGTCTGGCCGATGAGCGACATCATCATAGGCGAAGGAAATAACTTTGTAACCCGTTGCGGTTAAGAAGGTTTCTCGATTTAATTCGTTGCAATACTTCTTTCTGTCCATATCCTTGACATGCGGTCCAAATCCCTTAATCTCAAAAATTATTCTCTCCGAGCGGGATAAATACGCGTTAGAAACGCAAAAACGTCCAGCGCATTTCTCGAATGAGCTGGACGTTCTTCGTCAACTTGATATCATTATACCTTTTTTGTTCAAAATCGTCTATTTGCCGATTGTTATTATTGTGTTAGAATAATTACAAATAAGAAAAGTGAGGTGCACAATCATGAAAGAAGCATTGGCTAAAGCCCTTAACGAACAAATGAACTTTGAGTTCTACTCCGCGCATGTGTATCTTGCCATGGCAGCATACTGCTCAGGCGACAGCTTGGACGGATTCGCCAATTTCTTTATCGTGCAAGCAGAGGAAGAACGGTTTCACGCGATGAAAATATATAAATTCCTGAACGACCGCGGCATCCGCGCCACGTTGGAAGCTCTTCCGGAGCCGAATAACGACTATGATTCCGTGTTGCATGCCTTCGAAGAAGGCTATAAGCATGAGATGGCCAATACGGAGCGCTTCTATGCGCTGTCCGATCTGGCGATGAATGATCGCGAGCATGCCACAATCAATTTCTTGAAATGGTTCATCGACGAGCAGGTTGAGGAAGAAGCGTTGTTCGACAGCATAATCAACAAACTGAAGCGCATCGACAAGGACAGCAATGCGTTCTATATGCTTGATACGGAGTTTGCCGGACGCTCCTTCTCGCCTCCGGCAGAATAAACGACAGTCATCACGCACCGCCTGTCCTGACAGCAAGAGCCTCTCTGAAGCATGGTTCCCATGCAGGAGAGGCTCTCTCTGTGTCGGCGGAATCATGCATAGAGAGGATTCAATTCATGCTGCATACACTCCGGAGCTGGCTAACGCATCATCCCTTAGCCGCTCTATTGCTATTGATCGGCATCGTCATGCGCGTTGCCGCCGCGGGCGAAATCCCGCCCGGCTTGAATCAGGACGAAGCCTCGATCGGATATGACGCCTACGCCATTCTGCATTACGGCATAGACAGGAACGGCATGCATCTCCCCGTCCATCTTATCGCGTGGGGGAGCGGTCAGAACGCGCTTTACGCTTATTTCTCGATGCCGTTCATTTTGCTGTTCGGCTTGAATGAATGGACGGTTCGAGCAGTAAGCATGGCGGCGGGAATCGTTTCCTTATGGCTGTTCTATCGCATCGCGGCAAAGCTGTTCCAGAATGAAAAGGGAGCGCTCATGGCGCTTTTCCTCATTGTCGTCTGCCCATGGCATATCATGATGTCGAGATGGGCGCTCGAATCGAATCTGTTCCCGACGCTCGTTCTCGGCGCGTTCTATTGCCTCTTGAAAGGAATGGAGAGGTCGCAGTGGCTCTACGGCTTCACCCTTATGCTGGCTCTGTCGTTGTACGCATACGGAACGGCCTATTTCTTCGTGCCGGTATTTGCCGCGGCGACAGCGGTCTATATGCTTGCTACGAAAAGGATGAGGCCCCTGACGCTGCTCGTTCACGTTGGTATTCTATTCGTGCTGGCGTCTCCTATTCTATTATTTGTTCTGCTGAACAAGGGGGGAGGGGCTTCCGTCTCGACCTGGCTGTTCACGATTCCAAAGCTGACCGTTCCGAGAACGGAGCAGGTGTCTTCCGTCTTCTCTGGAGAAGCGGTTCAAAACAGTTTGGAGCATCTCCAGGCTTTTCTGAAGCTTATGTATACACAGAATGACGGCCTTCCCTGGAATGTGCTGGGGGATTATGGCTATTTGTATTCCATAGCCTTGCCGTTTATCGCAATCGGCCTCTTAGCGGCCATTCATACGGCGTTCAAGAACAAGAGCTTCCCTTGGATGATTCTTGTTCTATGGCTGCTTGCGGCCATTCTCGTAGCTGCGGTGACCGCTGTCAACATCAATCGCATTAATATTATTTTCTATCCAATTATTTTTCTGGCTGCGTCGGGCATCCTGTGGATTTCCCGGAATATTGAACGTTCGATGCTTCTCGTCCTGCCTGCCTTTATTGTTTTTTTCAGCCTCTTCTCCTGGCATTATTACACGGATTACAGGAAGCAAATGAGTCCGCTGTTCTATGAATCGTTCGGGGATGCGGTGAAATACGCTTCGGGATCGACCCAAGGTGACGTTCATATCACCACGAGCGTGAATATGCCCTATATCTATGTTTTGTTTTACGAGAGAACGGACCCCGGACTGTTTCTATCCCAGGTGGTCTACAGCAATCCTGGAGCCGCGTTTCAGCAAGTGGAGTCGTTCGGCAGATATTCCTTCGGCGATTTGACGCTTCATCCGGAGCAACATGCGGCGTATATATTCGGGAGAGGCGACCCGCTTCCGAAGCAGGAGGAACTGGTTGGCTATACGGTGAAAAGCTTCAAGCATTATACCGTAGTCAGCAATTAACGAAAAACAGTTCTCCGCAGCAACTCCGTGTTAAATGATAGACAAAACCGGAATGAAAATGATAGGATAGCTAGGTGAGAATGATAGGCATAATTTAGTAGAATAGGGGTAATTATACGATGGGTTCAACTTGGTCAAAACTATTGCTCTACCCTGCTCTTGCAGCAGGCTTGCTGCTCGCTCCTCTTGGAGCGGCGGGAGGGGAGGCTGCGTACGCGGCGGCTGTGACGACTGCAGCGACGACGAAGACGGCGGCTGATATTCAAATTCTGGTAGACGGAGAGAAGATTGTTTTATCCGCCCCTATTATCAAAGTGAATGATGTGGGCTTCGCGCCAATGCAAGACTTGTTGGATGCGCTCGGGACGGCGTCTGTGTACGATAAGGATACCGGGAAAATCATTATCAGGGACAGCGTAACGACCATCACGATGGAAATCGGGAGCAAGGAAGCATTCGTGAACAATGAGGAATTGGAGCTGGACGAGGCTCCGATGCTGAAAAACGGAATTCCGTATGTGGGGATTCGCTTTGTCGCGGAAGAGCTTGGCGCCAAGGTGGAATGGGACGCCGACGCGAACGCGATTGCGATAAGCATCTGGGATGGGTACCAGGATGTGGACGGAGCAACCGGGGAAGAGGATGACTCCTATTATTATTGGTACGAACCGGAAGAAATTGCGGATGCGTACGACGCCAGTGTCGTCATGATTATGACGAACGCGGCTCAGGGCAGCGGTACAGTAGTCGGTGATAATCTCATCTTGACGAATTATCACGTGATGGCGGACGCCACCTCGGCAACCGCCTACACGACCGATGGGGATGAGCTGAAGATTGTCGGCGTTGTTGCCAGCGATGAAGACGCGGATCTGGCCATTATTCGCACCGAGAAATCAACCGGTTTGACGCCAGTTGAGCTGACATCGGATTATTATGCGGCCAAAGGCGCGCGTATCTATGCGATTGGCAGCCCGGACGGCTTCCAGAATACGATTTCGACCGGCATTATCGGCAATCTGTTATATGAAGCCGGCGTCAGCTATGTGCAGTTCAACGCGCCGATCGGCCACGGCAGCTCGGGCGGAGCTTTGTTCAACGAATACGGCGAATTTATCGGCATTACAACCTCCGGCGTGGAGAAGACGAATGCCTCCATCAACTTCGCGGTGTCGGCGTATCAGGCCGACGAACTGCTGGACAGCGTGACGAAGCTGCAAATCGCGAAGGCCGCGTTCTTGCCGCCTAGTTTGCCGGATACATTGGTCGGAGCGCCTCTGTCGAAGCTTGAAGAGCTGTTGAAGGATCAATTCGGCTCGGTGCAAACCTCTGACGGAATGGCAGCCTTCACCGATTGGAAGGCGGCTCGAGACTCCGAAGGCTGGCTTAACGTGACGGCTGTTATCGATCCGGTATTTTACTTGTATTACGGGTTCGACTCCGAGAACGAGATTCGCAACTGGTCGATTAACTTAGGCTATGAGCTGCATCGCATGCTTCCGAACGAGCGGATTGATCTTGCGATTTCCTTCAATAAGGAATACAGCTTCATGGCGCGCGGCTTTGCGAGCGGAGAGGTGACTTCCTCGGGCAACGGCAAGTGGCGCGTGAATTACAAAGTTATCGATATGCAAATTGGGGATGATATGTATATTACATCCAGGTTTTAAGCTATAGCCTTTCTTTTGAAGCGGCGCTCTCGCATGAGGAGAGACGCCGCTCTTCTTTTTTTCGCGGAAGTTCGATACAATGGAAGCAGCTTGCAGCCAGTTTGCGAGAAGAATGGGTATGACCAAGAGAGGGTAATGCATTTATGAAGGTTGTTCTGTCCACGTTAAACGCAAAGTTCATTCATACCTCGCTCGCGCTTCGTTGTCTGAAGGCTTACAGCGGGCAGCAATTCGATATCGATATTGCTGAATATACGATCAAGGATCCCGCGATGAATATCGTGTCGGATCTCTTCTCGAGAAATCCGGATGTGATCGGCTTTTCTTGCTATATTTGGAACATTGAAGAGACGATTGTCGTTATTAACATGCTTCGCAAAATAAAGCCGGAGCTCAAAATCGTGCTTGGCGGTCCCGAGGTCAGCTATGATACCGACTATTGGATGAATCGCCTTCAAGATGTCGATTTTATCGTGATGGGGGAAGGTGAGGAGACCTTCCATCATTTGTTGACGGAGCTGGAAGGCGACCGCAAGTTCCATCTGGTATTCGGTCTGGCCTATCGCAAGCGGCGCGAGGAAGCGGTGGAAGTTATCATGAATCCGCCGCGTCCGAAGCTTAATCTGAACGAGCTCCCTTCGCCGCACCGGTTCGAGGAGGATATCCCGCAGCTTGGCAGCCGGGTCGTCTATTTCGAGACGAGCAGAGGCTGCCCGTTCAGTTGCCAGTTTTGTCTGTCCAGCATCGAGGTGGGTGTTCGATATTTCGACATGGAGCGAACGAAATCGGATATTCTGTATCTCATCGAGAACGGAGCGAAGCTGATTAAGTTCGTCGACCGCACCTTTAATATTAAGCGCGACTATGCGCTCGAAATTTTCCAATTCCTGATCGAAAATCATCAGGGATGTGTCTTCCAATTCGAGATTACGGCCGATATTATGCGTCCCGAGGTGCTCGATTATCTTGCGGAGCATGCGCCGAAGGGCGTCTTCCGTTTCGAAATCGGCGTGCAGTCGACCAATGATCCGACGAATCTCGCCGTTCAGCGCAGGCAGAATTGGAACAAGCTTGTGCGGACGGTGACGAAGGTGAAGGACTCGGGCAAGATCGATCAGCATCTCGATCTTATCGCCGGACTTCCGCTTGAGAATTACGATACGTTCCGAGGCACGTTCAATGATGTGTTCGAGCTGCGACCGGAGGAGCTTCAGCTTGGATTTCTCAAGATGCTGCGCGGCACGGGCTTGCGAATCGACGCGGAGAAATGGGGCTATATCTATATGGATCATGCTCCATACGAGATGCTCGGCAATGATCTTATGCCTTTCTCCGATATTGTCCGGATCAAGCGGGTAGAGGATGTGCTCGAGAAATATTGGAACGCGCATCGCATGGATCATACGCTGCTCTTCCTGGTTGATCATGTCTTCCCGTCGCCTTTCGACTTCTTCCAGTTGTTCGGCGATTTCTGGGAGAATCAAGGCTGGCAGAAGATCGGGCATCAATTGGAGGATTTGTATGCGCGGCTATGGGCGTTCCTTGAATCGCTCGATGCGTCGAAGCATCCAAAGCTCGAGCTCGACTATGTTCTGGGTCTAATGAAGTATGATTATTTCCTGGGACATCACTATAAGCCTCGCAAGACGTGGTGGGAATTCGGGATGGACAAGCAGGAATGGACGGGATGGATGCGACTTCTGGCGGATGCTCCGGAGAAGGTGTCCCCGGCGTTCGCGGAGCTGAAGCTGAGCGAACGCGAGCTGCATAAGCATGCGGTTATCGAGAAGCTCCCGTTCAATCTGGAGCGATTGCTGGCAAGCGGCGAACGCGATGCAAGCGCTCCTACCTTGCTTATAATGCTCTACGCGCTGGATCAGAAGAATGCGAAGCCGAAGCCGGTTCCTTATCTGATGGCCCTCGAAGCAAGTGGAAGCGAAATATTCTGAAGCATGTCCCATGGTTAAAGTGAGTTAAAATGAACCGAAAAAACCGAAAAAAAGCTTCCGAGCGATCTTTAACAAATGGGCTGTTTCCAAGGCGATGTTCATATGCCGTGGAAGCAGCCTTCGGCATGTCCCGCATCTGTACGCAAATCAGGACATGACTTCCATGAAACAAATGCATCTCCGATTACGTTTAATGCAATAAGGGTAAGAAAGAATATAGCTGGGACCATTGGCTTCCTATCATCACGAGCAGAGAGGGGTTATTCCGAATATGAAAAAAAGCAAACTGATGCAAATCACAATAATGATCGTAATGACGGCAATGCTGGCCGCGTGCGGCAACAAGCTGGATGCAGAATCAAACGGAAGCGGCCCATCGGCATCGAATGGAGATGCCTCCGAACAATCAATTGCGAAAGCTTTGGACAGAGGCGTGGTTGTGGAACGGAATGACGGCAGCTTGCTGATTACGTCCTATCAAGAGCAGGACGAAGTAGCGTCGATTGATGCGTATTCCCTTGCGACTACAGACGAAACGCAGTGGCTGGACGCAAGCGGGGCCTCGCTGACAGAGGAGCGATTCCCGGTCGGCTCCCAGGTAGAGGTGTGGACGACGGGGCCGGTTCGAGAATCCTATCCTGCGCAGGCCGATGCCGCAAAGCTTATCCTTCTGGACGATCAAAGCGGCTCTTCGGAGTTGATTGGCCGTACGCAGGCCGTACGCACGGCGCTCGAGGCTCAGACGGAAATCGACGATGTATGGTCGGTGAAGGAGGCGAAGCTGGACGAAGCGAATCAGCGCTGGCGTGTTGAGCTCGTCGCGAACGGCTATCTGGACAATCCTGTCAGCGTTGCGATAGATGCCGCTACCGGCGAAATCACGCAAGATACTTTAGCCGAGAATGAAGCTTTTCGCGTATTCGCGCCAAAACCGGATACGGTTATGAATGCAAGCTTTACGGTAGAGGGCGAAGCCAAAGTGTTCGAGGCGGCGTTCAATTGGTCGCTTGAGGACGGACATACGATATTGGCTGAAGGCCATGAAACGGCGGATGGCGGGGCGCCGGCTTGGGGCGCGTTCAGCTTTCAGGTGAGCTTTGACAAAGCCTCGCAGGAGAATATGACCTTGATTCTGTACACAACAAGCGCCAAGGATGGTAGTGCGGAGCATCAATTGATTATTCCGCTTAAGGTTGCCGAGGATCATATTGCATATATGACCGATTCGCAGGAGGTTTCTTACGATAATTCGCAATACGGCTTCCAATTCTCGCTTCCCGACAGCTGGAAGGGCTACACGATCGTGGAGGATAAATGGGAAGGCAATATTGTCAATGACGATTTCGAAACGATAGACACAGGAACAGGTCCTCTTCTCTCCATCAGGCATCCGGAATGGACGAAGGATGTGCCGAGACAGGATATTCCGATTATGATTCTTACGCGTGAGCAGTGGGACATGGTGAAGGATGATAAGCTTTATATAGGAGCGGCGCCCATTATTCCAAGCGAGCTTGGTCGAAATTCCGACTATGTATTCGCGCTGCCTGCTCGTTATAATTTTGCCTTCCCGGAAGGATTTGAAGAGGTTGAGGACATTATGAAAGGAAATCCGCTTCACGCTTATGACCCGAAGGCGCAGGGGCAATAAGATGCGCAACGCTCCGCATGATGCTATGATAGAGAGATCCCTATGAGATGAGGAGGATTCCTATGTTGGCTGTAGTGGAACAGACGAATACCGGTTATACCGCAACGATGAAACGAGATTTCAAGCATTCCGCCGAAGAGGTATGGGCGATGTTGACGGTCAATGACAAGCTGTCGCGGTGGTTTCCCGAGCTTCGCGCCATGGAGCTGAAGCAGGGCGGGACAATGCGTTTCCAGATGCAGGACGGCACCTCCATGAACATGGATATCGTCGATTATGCGGAGGGCTCCCTGCTGGAATTCACTTGGGATAAGGATCTGGTGAGATTCGAGTTATATGGAAGAGAAGCGGGCTGTCATCTGATATTCGTCGAGAAGCTTGACAAGATTACCGATCATACGCCGAAGGATTTGGCCGGTTGGCATGTATGTCTGGATGTGATTGGAACGCTGCTGGACGGCGGGCAACTGGAATCCAGAGAGAAGGAGTGGCGGATGTGGTTTCAACGCTACACGCAGTTCTTCTACAGCATGCAAAACGAACCCGGAGCAAATTCAAAATCCTCTTAGCAAATCAAATATAAAGGCTGCGCATCTTCCGATTGCCGGAATGATGCGCAGCCTTCTCTGTTTTCATGAAGCAACCCGGCTGTTCGCCGGAGGATGCGGGTTACGCAGTTGGGGAAGGAATGACGCTCCGAAGAACGGTCATGCTTCCGTCTAATTCATACGCGCCGAGCGTCGCAGGCAGGAGGAAGCATTCTCCTGCTTTCACAGTCTGGCTGCCACCCTCCCAGTTCAAGCTTCCTTCGCCTTCCGCGATAACCAGAATGACGCAGCTATCCGTTGCTGTAGACAGCTTCAAGCTTCCTTCGACAACGCCCTTTTCAACGATAAAATACGGAGAGGAGGCGATCGTCAGCCATTCGCCAGGCTTCACGCCATCGGTCTTCATGCGGGCCGCTCCTGCGCCTTCGTATGCGATGACATTCAAGGAATCCTCGATATGCAGCTCGCGCAGCTTGCCGTCCAGTCCGGGACGGTTATAATCGAACAGCCGATACGTTGTATCCGAATTTTGTTGAATTTCGGCTACCAATACGCCGGAGCAAAGCGCATGAACGGTGCCGGCGGGGATGTAGAAGGCGTCGCCTGCTTCAACGGGAACCTCCTGCATCGTATCCATGACCCTGCCTTCGCGAATCGCCTCTTCCATGGCGCCGCGGTCGATGCCGTCCTTCAAGCCGTAGATGATCTTCGCGCCGGGCTTTGCGTCAAGCACATACCACATTTCTGTCTTGCCAAGCTCTCCTGGAGGCAAGCCTTCATAGCTGTCCGTAGGATGCACTTGAATGGACAGATCGTCGTTGCAATCGAGCAGCTTGATCAGCAGCGGGAATCGTCCGTTCTCCTTATAACCGTTCTCGCCGAACCATTCTTTGCCGAATCCCTCGCGGATTTCATCGAGTCCCTTCCCTGACAGGGGGCCGTTCATCACGGACGTAATGCCGTTCGGATGATCGCCGATCATCCAGCCTTCGCCGATCACGCCAGGGGGCAGCTCCAGTCCGAATTGCTCGAGCGCGCGTCCTCCCCAGATTCTTTCTTTCATTTCCGCTTTGAACTGCAATGGATAAGGCTTGATTGTCATCGCGTTTCTCTCCCATTCTATCTGTTTTTTGAATGAAGCTATTTTTTGTTGCCGGGTTGGAACAGCTCCAGAAGCTCGCCGTCGGGTCCGTATAGGAAGAAATATCTTGCGCCGTTAGGCAAAGTTGTAATCTCCGTATCCCTCAGCGGAACTCCAAGCGATTGGATTCGCTCGAATTCGGCTTCGATATCATCCACCGTGAACGCAGCATGATGTACCTTCCCCTCCGCGGGAAGATTGCCGTTGTAATTCTCAATCAGTTCAATTTCCGTTTCCGTGCTGCCCGGGAAGGACAGGAAGGCGAGCTTGATCACGCCGTTCGTATGAGGAAGCGTGTAGGTATGCTCCATGCCGAGCACCTCTGTGTAGAAGGCGATCGACCTTTCCAGTTCGGTTACCATAATGCCCAGATGCTCAATTTTGCTTACGGCCATCATTCATTCTCCTCTCCAATTTTGAAAAAAATAATGGTTTGTTCGCGCTCCGTCATCCTCGCTTCTCGATCGCGATGAGATACGGCGCGGTTGTTCGCTGCAATTGCCGATACATCACGACCTGCCCTCTGTCCGAGGGCAGCGCTGCCGCCCATGCCTCAACGGCGGCGGCCTCCGAATCGCCGCCCGCATGTCCGGGATAGAGCGCGCAGGTGACGATGCCCCCGGCTCGCAGAAGCGTCAACGCCGCTTCCAGCGCCTGAATCGAAGAGGCCGGCTTCGTCATAATGGATGCATCGCCTCCCGGAAGGTAGCCGAGATTGAACATGACGGCGGCTATTCTCCCGAACAGCGCGTCATCCAACGCTTCCACCATAAGGGCATGATCGCGCAGCAGCAGATAAAGCTGCGGATGCTTGTCCGGCTCCAACTGCCGGTCCAGTCTGGCTTTTGTCTGCTCCAACGCCTCCTGCTGGACATCGAAGGCGTAGATCGTTCCCTTCGCGCCGACAAGCTCGGCAAGCTTCAGCGTATCTACGCCGGTGCCTGCCGTGGCGTCGATGACGGCGTCTCCCGCCGCGACGCGCTCCGCAATCCACTTATGCGCCATGCTCAGCACCGATAAGAATCCCATAGGCCCTAAGCCTCCCCCTGCCAGAGGCGGCCCTGCCAGGTGCGGCGGCGATTAAGCTCATCGTCGATCGCATTCAGCACTTCCCATTTTTTCAGACTCCACATCGGGCCGATCAGAAGATCTCGCGGGGCGTCGCCTGTCAAGCGATGAACAATCATCTCGGGCGGCAGCAGCTCGAGCGAATCGACGATAAGCTTCACGTATTCATCCTGTTCAAGGAAGCGCAGCAACCCAGCCTCATATTGCTTCACCATCGGCGTCTTCCTCATGAGATGAAGCAGGTGAATCTTGATACCCTGCACGTCCATACGCGATACGGCCTTCACCGTCTCAAGCATCATCTCATGCGTCTCTTGCGGCAAGCCGTGGATAATATGCGTGCAGACGCGGATGCCCCGCTTCCGCAGTCTTCTTACAGCATCCTCGTAGCAGGCGGTGTCATGCGCGCGGTTAATCAGCTCGGAGGTGGATTCGTGTACGGTTTGCAGCCCCATCTCAAGCCAGAGATAGGTTCGTTCGTTCAACTCGGCAAGATAGTCAATTACATCGTCGGGCAGGCAATCGGGCCTGGTGGCGATGGATAAGCCGACAACGCCCGGCTGCTGCAGAATGACTTCATAATACTCGCGAAGCTCTTCGACTGGCGCGTAGGTGTTCGTGTAGGCCTGGAAATAGCCGATATATCGCGCCTGCGGCCATTTCGCATGCTGTCTGTCGCGAATCGTGTTGAATTGCGTTACGAGATCATCCCGTCTGCGGCCCGCGAAGTCTCCCGATCCTCTCGCGCTGCAGAACGTGCAGCCCCCCTTGGCGATGGAGCCGTCTCGATTCGGGCAGGTAAAGCCGGCGTCAAGCATGACCTTGAACACCTTTCCGCCGAATTGCTCGCGCATCTCGTAGTTCCATGTATGAAATTTTTTGTCTCCCCAGAGGAGGGGGGTCTTATCTGGCGAAGATGAAGCATTTGGCACAATCATGAATTTCCCTTCTTTCCAAACATTCAACCTTCATTTTATCGAAAATGAAGGTGAAAAGCCATGTTTTCTCGATAAGTCGTTAAGGATTGTTCGGAATCCGGGAAAACTGGAAATCAAATATTAAAATATAAGCTTTGGGCTTGCAATACCTAACATGATGTGTTAAATTAAAAGTGCGACAAATTAATGAATATACCTGACATAGCCTATTTGTAACCGCACACATGAAATGTCGATTAATTGGAAATTCAAACTATCAAATCGATGAGGTGATGTGAGATGAATTTAACAAAGGTTCCGCATGGCGATGAGAAAGTAACCGTTGAGCTGACTGTGAAGGAATTAATGGCGTTGTCGGGGCTGCACTTCTATGCCGGCCATGAGATAAGAATATCCGCGAAGAAGAAGCTGAATTCCGTGCTCGAGGATGCATACAAGCGCGAGGCTTTGAACGATGACGGGCCGATTCCATACGATTTGCTTAACTAGTTCATCAGAGATAAGATGCGAACATAACGAAGCTGCGGTCTGCGGGACTGCGGCTTTTTCTTTGCGTGCAAGAAGCGGGAATCAATCCTGGGCAGTTTGCTCTTTACAATTCGCGGCGAGTTGGGCACAATAAGGACTGATTAGGTTGAAGGACAGTGATCGAAACACGGAGGAGCTATTAAATATGCGTTTAAGAGGAAGAAAAGGAATTCGCGAGAGTCTGGAGGGCCAGCCGGAGCTGGTTGTGCTGGACGCGACGCTGCATCGCGGCAAATGGAGCGCGTTCTTCGGGAACGACAATCCCATCTATGTTGAGCTCGGAATGGGTAAGGGAAGGTTTATCTCGCAGATGAGCGTGCGAAATCCCCATATTAACTTCATCGGCGTCGATATGTACGATGAATTGCTGCGCCGGGCAAGCGAGAAAGCGCGCGATGCCTGGGAAGAGAAGGGCGTGGATTCGCCGCCCAATCTGGCGCTGCTTCGCGCGAATATCGAAGGCATTGAGAGCATGTTCGCGCCCGCGGAGCTGGAGCGTATTTATCTGAACTTCAGCGATCCATGGCCGAAGGCCAAGCATGCCCGCAGAAGATTGACTCACGGGCGATTCTTGACCAAATACAGGGAGATTCTAAACGGCAATGGCGAAATTCACTTCAAGACGGACTCACAGTCCTTGTTTGAATTTTCGCTGAACAGCTTTGCGGACATGGAGCTTGTGATGCGGAATATCTCGCTTCATCTTCATAAGGATGCTCCGCGTGAGGATCTGGTGTTCACCGAATACGAGATGAAGTTCATGGAGCGGGGAGAGAATATTTATCGGGTGGAGGCCGTCATCGGAGAAGAGGCGTTGAGACGGCATCGTGAAGGAAAGCAGAACGCGTCGCGTGAGGAAGAAGCGGAAGCCGATCGGCATGACGCGCAACCGGAGGAAGAGCAAGTCTGAATGCGGTCTCCTCCCTATGGAGAGCCCGTACAGAGGGAAGGAGCGATGCCGAGCAGAGTCGGTTATCGCTCCTTCTTTTTGTAATAGAATGATTATTATTGCTGCACCTTAGAGCGCGGATGGCGCCATCCAGAAAAATTTGACGGCATAGGCCGTTAAAGACCCGACGATCGCGCCCGCGGCGACATCGGAAGGATAATGCAGGCCGAGATACATTCTCGACCATCCAACCGACAAACAAAGAAATACTGCAATCGGAGCCAGCAAAGCCAGCATCATCGCTCCCGAGAGCAAGAGCGGGACGGTCCATGCGAAAATAGCCGTAGTATGTCCGGAAGGGAATGAAGAATCCTGAAGCGGCTTCGGACATGTATTCACTTGCGGGATAGCCTGATAAGGCCGAAGTCTGGAAAATCGACGCTTCACGATGGCGACCGGAATATGGCTGATGATGACCGCGGTCAAACATTGCCAGCCAGCGGTGCTCCATGGAGCGGGAGCCAGCAGTGCGAGCAGCATTGCGCTTAGCAAGGTGAAGGTGGCTCCGCCCATATGCGTTACCGTGCTCAGCCATTTATCGGTCACGCGATGCCATCTGCGGCCCGGCAATCTGCGATTGGCCCAAATCAGCATGCGCTGCTCCCTCGTTCTCATCCATGAGATCATTCGATCCATAATCAATCATCCTTCCCCGTGTTGAAGCCTGAAGTTTTGAATGACTCTCTCTCTTGCCTTCATTGTAACATGGATTTATTGCGGGAGAGTTAACGCAGCAATAAATCCATATTAAACAATCCCTCTTAATGAATGCTTCATAAACGGATAATATCCGGAAAACATATGCCCCCTATGATGAAGCTATCAGCTTCGGAGATCTGCGCGAGAAGCGCGCTCCCGGCGAATCGGAGGCGAAAAAGATGAGAGTAGCGATATTTACGGATACGTACGCGCCGGAGGTCAACGGCGTTGCGAGAACGCTGGGCAGATGGACGGACTATTTGCAGAGTCAAGGCATTGCGTGCAAGGTATTCGCGCCCGAGCCTGCGACATCGGGGCAGAGGACTCCCCAAGCGAGCCCGGTAGAGAGATTTGCGAGCCTTCCCTTCTTTCTGTATCCGGAATGTCGGCTTGCGTTGCCGAGACTTGGACATATTCGCACGGAGCTTCAATTGTTCAAGCCGGATTTTATCCATGTGGCCACTCCTTTCAACCTCGGTCTATGCGGCATTCACTACGCCCGCAAATATCAGATACCGCTTATTGCCTCCTATCACACCAATTTTGATCACTACTTGTCGTTTTACAATCTGCAATGGATGGAAAAGCTGTTATGGAGGTATATGGAATGGTTTCATCGTGATTGCAGGGCAATATTCGTTCCTTCCCGGAATACGTTCAGCGATTTGGCGCTGCGCGGCTGGGACATCGAGCGCCTTGGCATTTGGAGCAGGGGCGTCGATTCAACCATCTTTCACCCGCTTGTGAATCGAAAGGAGCAATTGGAGCAGCACGGGCTCGGGAATTGCCCGTTTTTGGTCAGCTATGCGGGGAGGCTCGCTCCCGAGAAAAATGTCGAGACTGCCCTTGATGCGTTTCGCCGATTCCAGCAATCGACATGTTCGGAGGCTGTGCTGATTATTGCGGGAGACGGTCCTTCGGCTCCGGCTTTGAAGGAGAAATGTCGAAGAGAAGGGATCGATGCGCGGTTTGTCGGCTTTGCGTCTCCGCAGCAATTGCAACGCTGGTATGCTGCTTCCGACGTCATGCTGTTCCCGTCTCCTACGGAGACCTTTGGCAATGTCGTGCTTGAAGCGATGGCATGCGGCACAGCTGTCATTTGCGCGGATCGGGGAGGTGTGCTGGACACGGTGAAGGACGGCTGGAACGGCTATTTGTGCAAGACCGGCAATGCGGAAAGCTTCAGCGCCGCGCTGGAGGATGCGTACAAACATCCGGCAAAGCTGCTTGAGCTTGGACGAAATGCCCATTCGCACAGCTTGGAGCAATCCTGGAGCCGAATTTTCGAGGAGCTCCTTGCGGCTTGCGTTCGTTCTTGTCAGCCTTCCGGCTGGCGCAAGAGCCATACGGATATGCGACAAATTAAATAAAATTAATAGTCGGGGAAGAATGCGGGACGATTGTGCTAAAAATGCAGGATTTGGCTCAGAATAAGAAAGAAGAGAAGCAAAAGGAGGGGAAATGATTCCTTTCCGTTCATACAAGCGTTTTTCCGACGGAATTAAGCGCTATTGAGTCAATTTCTGATTTTGACAAAAGAATGGGTTTCAGAGGAAAATCAGTGAATTGAATCCCGCATAACTAACTAAAAAAATCGGCCGCCTCGCGGGATCTAAGTCAGCGAGAGCAGATGCCGGAAAAGAAAACCGCGCAGCGGGAGGTTTACCGCCAATAGGAATTTATGTTTCGTTTCCTGAAAAAACGTATAAATTCTTATGTGGTTAAAAAGGGTTTCAAAAAGGGGGCATCACCGAATGTTGTTTAGTATTGTGTTTATTATGTTTCAGGTTGTTCTCGCTTCAGTCGCCGTCTATCAATTCGCTTTGTCGATGTTCGGATTCATGAAGAACAAGAGCCGGAAACGTCATGCGCCGCAGAAGTCCTTCGCCGTGCTTGTCGCGGCGCACAATGAAGAGCAGGTTGTCGGGGCGCTGATCGAGAATTTGAAGAGGCTGGATTATCCGAAGGAGCTCTTCGATATCTTCGTCATCTGCGACAATTGCACGGATGGAACGGCATCGATCGCCCGGAGCATGGGCGTTCACGCCTGCGAGAGAACAGATTATCATCTGCGCGGCAAAGGCTACGCTATTGAGTGGATGCTGAAGGAGCTGTGGGGCATGCCGCGCCAGTACGACGCGGTCGTCATGTTCGATGCCGATAATTTGGTGAACACCGATTTCCTGTCGCTGATGAATGACGATCTGTGCGAAGGTCATCAAGTGATTCAAGGGTATCTCGATACGAAAAATCCGGATGATTCGTGGGTTACTGCCGCATACGCGATTACGTATTGGTATTGCAACCGCTTATGGCAGCTCTCGCGCACGAATTTGAAGATGAGCAATTTCCTCGGGGGCACCGGCATGTGCCTCGAGTCCGGTTTGCTGAAGGAGATGGGCTGGGGCGCGACTAGCTTGGTGGAGGATTTGGAGTTCTCGATGCGTTGTATCAAGCGCGGCATTAATCCCATACTGAATTACGACGCGAAGGTGTACGACGAGAAGCCGGTTTCGTTCAGAGCTTCGGCCAGACAAAGGCTGCGCTGGATGCAGGGCCACTTCAACGTGGCGCGCAATTATTTCTTTCCGCTGCTGTGGGCGAGCATCAAGGAGCGCAATCTTGTGAAATTCGACGCCGCTATTTATTCGTTCTCGGTCTACAACACGCTGCTCGGCTTCGTGCTGACCGCGGTGATGTGGGTCGATATGGCGCTGCCGACGGGGGATTCCATTCATTCGCTTTACAGCTATTTGCCCGTTTGGCTGATCGCTGTTGCCGCCGCCGCGACCGTACTGCAATTCCCTGCCGCGCTGATCATCGAGAGAGTGAAATCCTGGAAGATGTACGCGCATTTCCTGACGCTGCCGTTCTTCCTTGTATCTTGGTGGCCGATTACGTTCTACGCTTTCTTCACCCAGAATAACAAGACATGGAGCCATACGCAGCATACGCGAGTGGTTCGGATTGAAGAAGTGCAAAGCAAACAAACCTGATTGCTGTTGACATTGCCTATTTGCATATGGTATAGTCGTTTAGTGTTATGTTTATTAACGCTTAAGAAGAAGCACCCGCTTCTCACCTTTCGGCTTTGCTGACTGGTTTGCGATAATCGAAATGGTATGCTGATCAATCGTATGGATTGACATGAGCAGAATCAATGAGCGGTTATGAGATGCGGGTTCGTGAGAATCCGCATTTTTTTGTGTGTATAAGCAAGTATTCCCATTTGGAGGTGGCACGTTATTAGCAGAGAACATCAAGTCAATGATGAAATCCGGGCCAGAGAGGTTCGTTTGGTCGGCGCGGAAGGCGAGCAAATCGGCATTAAATCCATTCGAGAAGCGTTGCAGCTTGCAATTGACCTCAATCTGGATCTGGTGAACGTTGCGCCGACGGCGAAGCCGCCGGTATGCCGGATTATGGATTACGGCAAATTCCGTTACGAGCAGCAGAAGAAAGAGAAGGAAGCGCGCAAGAATCAGAAGATCGTGGATCTGAAGGAAGTATGGTTCCGCGCCAATATTGAGGAGCATGACTATCAAGTCAAGTACAAGAATGTTGTTAAGTTCTTGAACGAGGGCGATAAAGTCAAAGCATCCGTCCGTTTCCGGGGCCGGGAGATTACCCATGCTTCGATCGGACAGAAAATTCTTGATCGTCTCTCCAAGGAAGTTGCCGAAATATGCAATGTCGAGCGCGCTCCAAAGCTGGAAGGCCGGAGCATGATTATGATTTTGGCACCCAAAAGCAACACCTAGCACTAGCGGATAAACAATAAGGAGGATAACTGAAATGCCAAAGATGAAAACGCACAGCAGTCTGAAAGACCGCTTCAAAATTACCGGTACGGGTAAAGTGAAACGCTACAAAGCTTACAGAAATCATCTGCTTTCGCATAAATCCGGCCGCCAAAAGCGCGTTCTTGCCGGACAGCCGCTTATGGCAGCGGGCGATGTTCGCCGTTTGAAGCAAGGCCTTTCCAACATGAAATAAATCGTAAAGATAAGAATAATCAACCTACAGGAGGTTTCCACTCATGGCAAGAGTCAAAGGCGGCTTTGTCCGCACTCGTCGTCGCAAAAGAATTTTAAAGCTGGCTAAAGGTTATTTCGGTTCGAAACACCGTCTGTTTAAAACGGCAAAGGAGCAAGTAGGCAAATCCTTAATGTACGCTTACCGCGATCGTCGCAACAAGAAGCGCGACATTCGCAGATTATGGATCGTTCGTATTAATGCGGCTGCTCGCATTAACGGCTTGTCCTACAGCAAATTCATGCACGGCCTCAAGCTTGCGGGCGTTGAAGTGAACCGCAAGATGCTGGCTGATCTGGCAGTGAACGATCTGACTTCGTTCAATTCCCTGGCAGGCATCGCCAAACAAAAAATCAACGCGTAGCATCGTCGCATGCCGCGCGCAGCATAAAGCCTCTTCCGAATCCGCGCAGCTTAAGCGGAGCCGGAAGAGGCTTTTTTGCAAGTACAGCGTATACTATTTTGAGTAACGAAAACATGACTTTTTAGGCGATATAAGCTATAAGATGCTTACAAAGCTGCAGGTTGATTATCACGGAAGGATCTCGATAAGCGGCTTTGATGGAGACAGGCGGAGCGCTAACGAAGCCTGATAACGTTAAGACCCTAAAAAGGCATCCTATGCCAAGCTATCGAAGATCTATCGTCTTATTTCATGGTTTCGGGTAGCGAACATGCTCGTTTTGATGAAATAACGATACCCATTTTCGTTAGATACATGCAGGCCTGAGATTCAGGCGTTTAACGTTATGAGTCTTCGTTAGAATCCCAAGGTCGGAGAAAATCAAATTCCATCAAGGAAACTGCAGAGGGCAAGTGTGGGAACGGCGCGGCAAATCCATCTGAGCGTCGCGAAAGGGCGGTTCCCTCGTATCGGAAAAGCTGCTGCGGCCGCGGGACGAGCGGCTTGATTAATTCATAGCATCTTAGCCCGGCGATATAACCCGTTGTCAGATAGCCGAGCTTCGTGTAGAAGCGGAGGCCTCTGTCATTGATGTCATCGACATAAAGCCGGGCGGAGAGGCATTGTTGAGACCTGCCGTAGCTTTCCGCTTTAGCCATTAACGCGCTGCCGTAATGCATGCCGCGATATTGCGGATGCGTCACCAGCATGTCAATAAGCAACTCGCTGCCCCATTTCTCCAGATGCACGAAAGCGACCGGCTTGGACTGCCTGGATTCGGAGACTACATAAGTAACGCCTCTCCTGAAGCGCCTCGGGAGCTCGCTAATCATGTGCGCGTCAAGCGGCCTTGCCGTATGCGACATCGGAATGAGCTCCGTTTGAATGAGGCGAACCATCTCCTTATCGTCAATTCGGGAATTTCTTGCTCGAATCATGTCCAGCATCCCTTTCCGCAGAGATGAACTGTCATCGCCTGCATGAGATTGCCCGAATAGGGCTACACTATTCTATGTTGCAAGAGGGAATATTGCTCTCGCGCTTAAAGCGATTGTCATGATTATGGTTCTTGACGGATGTGAAGTTTGGGAATATAATAATGAAAAGTCGTATCTATTATGTAATCAGCAATGATGAGGACGAAGTGTTAAGGGCCATGTTGCTCAGAGAGCGCTCGGAACAGCTGCAACCGACGCCAATACCCCTTTTCTACGAGCTCACCTCGGAGCTATCCTTCTGAAAAGCAATTCTGTTGCCTATTAGGAAGCATCGCAGGGCAAGCGTTAAAGTGCCAATGGTGGAACGTCGATATGTGCACAGCGTTCTTACCTATGGAGGTTGTACATTGCGAAATGTATAACGAATCTGGGTGGTACCACGGAAGATATACCTTTCGTCCCTGTCAGCTTGCATAAGCTGAGGGATCGAAAGGTTTTTTTGTTTTTTCGGCATTTGAATGGCTGCTAAGCTTGAATGTCCAATTCAAATGTTCCGGAATGAAACTCGCGCGAGTCGCTCTTTCGGCGACAACCGCCGTTTCACCTTGAGAGGAGGAATCTGCAGTGGCAACAACACAAAGTATTGATCTAAAGTCTAAGGAACAATTAATGGAGAAGCTCGCAAAGCCCGAGGTGATTTCCGGCTCGGAGATCTTGCTTCGCAGCTTATTGCTCGAAGATGTTGATTGTGTCTTCGGCTACCCGGGCGGAGCGGTTCTCTATATATATGATGCAATGCATGGCAATCCGGACTTCAATCATGTGCTTACGAGACATGAACAGGGAGCGATTCACGCGGCGGACGGTTATGCCCGCTCGAGCGGCAAGGTAGGCGTATGCATCGCGACATCCGGTCCGGGAGCGACGAACCTGGTTACGGGGATCGCTACGGCCTACATGGATTCGGTTCCGCTGGTGGTCATTACAGGAAACGTTATCTCGACGCTGATCGGCACAGATGCGTTCCAAGAGGCGGATATTACGGGCATCACGATGCCGATTACAAAGCACAGCTACCTGGTGCGGAATGTGGAGGAGCTCCCGCGCATTATTCACGAAGCCTTCCATATCGCGAATACAGGCCGCAAAGGGCCGGTCTTGATCGATATTCCGAAGGATGTGTCGGCGGCGAAAACGTTGTTCAAGCCTGCGACAGCGGTCAATGTTCGCGGCTATAATCCGACAGTAACGCCTAATAAGCTTCAGCTTGACAAACTGGTTCAAGCGATTCGGGATTCGAAGAAGCCGATTATTCTCGCCGGCGGCGGCGTCGTATACTCGGGAGCTCATGAGGAATTGCTTGAATTCGTTACGAAGACGGAAATTCCGATCACGACAACCTTGCTCGGACTCGGAGGCTTCCCAAGCGGCAATGATCTTTGGCTCGGCATGCCGGGCATGCACGGCACATATACGGCGAATAATTCGCTGCAGGGCGCCGACCTGCTCATTAATATCGGCGCGAGGTTCGATGATCGCGTAACCGGGAAGCTGGCTGGATTCGCGCCTCATGCCAAGATCGTGCATATCGACATCGATCCGGCAGAGATTGGCAAGAATGTGCCGACAGACATTCCGATCGTCGGCGATGTGAAGACCGTGCTTCAGCTTGTGAACAAGATTGCGGTAAGAGCGGATAAGGCTGACGAGTGGAGAGCGAGTCTGCAAGAATCGAAAGCGCGATACCCATTCACGTATATCGATTCCGAGACGGAGCTGAAGCCGCAATGGGTCATTGAGATGATTCATGATACAACGAACGGCGATGCTGTCGTAACGACCGATGTCGGTCAGCATCAGATGTGGGCGGCGCAATATTATAAATTCAACAAACCGCGTTCGTGGGTAACTTCGGGCGGACTCGGAACAATGGGCTTTGGTTTCCCGTCCGCAATCGGCGCGCAAATGGCCAATCCCGATCGCGTAGTCGTATCGATTAATGGCGACGGCGGCATGCAGATGTGCGCGCAGGAGCTTGCGATATGCGCAATCAACAATATTCCGGTCAAGGTTGCGATTATTAACAATCAGGTGCTCGGCATGGTTAGACAATGGCAGGAGCTTATTCATGAGAATCGCTTCAGTCACATCGATCTGGCGGGAAGTCCGGATTTCGTAAAGCTGGCCGAAGCCTACGGCGTAAGAGGCTTCCGCGCGACGAACAAGGAAGAGGCTCGTACGGCATGGGAGGAAGCGCTGAAGCATCCGGGACCCGCAGTCGTCGAATTCGTGGTAAGACGCGACGAGAATGTCTATCCGATGGTTGCTCAGGGCAGCACTATCGATCAAATGATCATGGGGGATGCAGAATGAAGAAGCATACGATTTCCGTGCTGGTGAATGATCAGCCAGGCGTTCTGCAGCGTGTATCAGGTCTGTTCGGGCGCCGCGGCTTCAATATTGAAAGCATTACGGTAGGAACCAGCGAAGAGCAAGGTTTGTCCCGTATGGTTATCGTCACTTCCGGCGATGACCATACGCTTGAACAAATTACGAAGCAATTGTACAAGCTTATCGATGTTATTAAGGTTGTGGATATCAGCTCGAATCCAATGGTCGCCCGCGAGCTCGCGCTAATCAAGGTGCAAGCGGAGCCGGCTTCCCGTCCCGAGATTCTGGGCGTTGTGGAAACCTTCCGCGCCGCCGTTGTCGATATCGGCACGCATTCGTTGATTGTTCAAGTTGTCGGCGATACGGAGAAGATTGACGCAATGGCCGAGCTTCTTAAGCCTTACGGTATCCGCGAGCTTTCACGCACCGGCGTTACGGCGCTTAATCGCGGCAACGTGAAGCAATAGCGATAGATTGGAATTGACGAATCCATAGGATAAAATCCCGTCTTTGAGCGGGAGTTTAAGAGGGGAATGCCGCCAATAGTTCGTTTTCAAATAGTCCGTTCATGATCAAAAGTGGATTTTTTGAACAACCTCTGGCAAGCCGTTCTCCGCTTAAACACCCGCTCAAATGGGTTAACTTAAAGGAGGCAATAATAATCATGGCAGTTACATTGTATTATGAGAAAGACGCTGAACAAGGCGTTCTGCAAGGCAAAACAATCGCAGTAATCGGTTATGGAAGCCAAGGACATGCGCAAGCGCAAAACCTTCGCGACAGCGGACTCAAGGTTGTCATCGGTCTTCGCGAAGGCAAATCGGCTGACGTAGCAAGAAAAGACGGCTTCGAGGTTTTGACAGTTGCGGAAGCGACAAAAGTGGCAGACGTCGTACAAATCTTGCTTCCGGACGAGACGCAAGCGAAAGTATACAAGGAAGAAATCGAGCCAAACCTGAAGCAAGGCGCGGCGCTTATGTTCTCGCACGGCTTTAACATCCACTACGGACAAATCGTGCCTAGCGCGGACAAGGACGTATTCCTGGTTGCTCCGAAATCGCCAGGACATATGGTTCGTCGCACGTATCAAGAAGGCTTCGGCGTGCCGGGCTTGATCGCTATCCATCAAGACGCTACCGGCAATGCGAAAGCAATCGGTCTCGCTTATGCGAAGGGCATCGGCTGCACACGCGCCGGCGTTATCGAAACAAGCTTCAAAGAAGAAACAGAAACGGATCTGTTCGGCGAACAAGCCGTGCTGTGCGGCGGCGCATCCGCGCTTGTTAAAGCGGGCTTCGAAACATTGGTTGAAGCTGGCTATGCACCTGAAATGGCTTATTTCGAGTGCTTGCATGAGCTTAAGCTGATCGTTGACCTGATGTATGAAGGCGGACTTGCGACAATGCGCGACTCCATCTCCAACACGGCCGAATACGGCGACTATGTAACGGGACCTCGTATCGTTACCGACGAGACGAAGAAGGAAATGAAGAAGGTGTTGGAGGATATTCAATCCGGCCGTTTCGCACGCGACTTCATTCTTGAGAATCAATCCGGCCGCGCTATGCTTACGGCTACTCGCCGCAACGAAGCCGCTCATCCTATTGAGCAAACAGGCAAGCAACTGCGCGAGCTGATGCACTGGATCAAGAAGTAATTCAGCTTTTGTCCTGATCATGGATGGCAATTGTCTCTGCGGAGACAATTGCCATTTCTTCATTCTTCAATAATAATAGTATAGTTGAAACCTATAAAGCTCATAGATTTTATATCTTTGTGTTAGCGTCAGATTTATGGTACAAATGATAATAGACTGAGAATGATAATGAGGAGTGTTAAGAAGATGACAGCGGAAGTGAAAAAAATCGCAGTCCTCGGCGGCGACGGTATCGGCCCTGAGGTTGTTGGAGAAGCTCTAAAGGTACTTAAGAAAACCGAGGAGTTATTCGGTTATCAGTTCGAAACCGAAAGCGGCCTGTTCGGCGGAATCGCCATCGACGAAAAGGGAACTCCTTTGCCGCAGGAAACGCTGGAGCTGTGCAAAAACGCGGACGCGGTGTTGCTCGGAGCTGTCGGCGGTCCGAAATGGGACAATAATTCGAAGGAGCTTCGACCTGAGACAGGCCTGCTGGGCATCCGCAAGGCGCTTGGACTTTTCTCCAATATTCGCCCGGCTACCGTGTTCGACTGCTTGAAGGAAGCTTCCACGCTTAAGCCTGAAGTTCTGGAAGGCACGGACTTAATCGTCGTACGCGAGCTGACCGGAGGCATTTACTTCGGCGAGAAATTCCGTCGTGAGGGCGCGCAAGGCGAGGAAGCGGTGGATACTTGCGTCTATAACGTGCAAGAGGTTGAACGCATCGTGCGCCAAGCCTTCGATATCGCGATGACTCGCGGCAAGCGTCTTGCTTCCGTGGACAAAGCGAATGTACTCGAGACTTCCCGCTTATGGCGCGAGGTTGTGAACCGCGTTGCTGTCGAATATCCGGAGGTTGAGCTGGAGCATGTGCTCGTTGATAATTGCGCGATGCAATTGCTCCGCCGTCCGTCCTCCTTCGATGTGATCGTTACCGAGAATATGTTCGGCGATATTCTGAGCGATGAAGCCGCCATGCTGACAGGTTCGATCGGCATGCTGTCCTCAGCATCGCTTGGCGAAGGAAGCTTCGGCTTGTACGAGCCGGTTCATGGCTCTGCGCCCGACATCGCCGGTCAAGGCATCTCCAATCCAATTGCTACGATTCTTTCCGTAGCTCTTATGTTCCGTTTGACCTTCGGCTATCATGAAGCGGCGGCTTCCATCGAAGCGGCTGTCAAGGAAGTGCTCGATGCGGGACATCGCACCGGAGATATCGCCGTAGACAAGAGCAAGGCGATTGGCACAACCGCAATGGGCGATTTAATTATTAATGCGATGAAGAAGTAGTTTATAATTATTATCATTAAATATTTATTATTAAATTGACTTTAGTATTAAGTGATGATACTATTTACTAGTAAGTCACAAGGACAAAGTGACAATTCATCATATTTCAATCGATGGAATGAAGGAGGAAATTCATTATGGCAGAACGTTTGGTAGGTCGTCCGGCTCCAGCTTTCTCGATGGATACCGCGACAGGTGACGGAAAGGGTTTCGGAAAGGCATCTCTTTCCGATTATAAAGGCAAATGGTTGGTATTGTTCTTCTATCCGCTGGACTTCACTTTTGTATGTCCGACTGAAATTACGGCGCTTAGCCTGGCCGCGGATCAGTTCAAGGATTTGAATACAGAGATTCTTGGCGTCAGCATTGACAGCATGCACAGCCACCGCGCATGGATCAACACGCCGGTTAACGATAACGGGCTTGGTCAATTGAACTTCCCTCTTGCGGCGGATATTACGAAGAGCGTTGCAAGCGATTATGGCGTTCTGATCGAAGAAGAAGGAATCGCGCTTCGCGGTCTGTTCATCATCGATCCGGAAGGCGAAGTGAAATATCAAGTGGTTAACCACAATGATGTTGGCCGCAGCGTTGAAGAGACGCTTCGCGTGCTTCAAGCGCTTCAGTCCGGCGGACTTTGCCCGATTAACTGGAAGCCAGGTCAAAGTCATCTTGTAGCGAAATAAGCTGGTTTACAGTTTTCATCCGGCAATGAGAAGGACAAGCTCTCCCTTTTATGGGCGGGTTTGTCTTTTTTATGCTTTTTTCGACAAAATTCGTTTTAAGCATAAGCTAACATTTATTCCAAGCAGGAATTTGGTCTTGGCATAGCGAATAGATTTAATGTAACCCGCCAAAGGACGGCGCAGCCGTTTCACCTTGGATATGCCACTATGGTCATAGGACAGGAGGTTATCGCGATGAGCTTTTGTTGTGGAGCGAGCATGATTGGAACGAAGGGGACGTTAAAGCATTATCGGACAAATATCCACAATGTTCCAATTACGTTTTGTCCCGTATGCCACAGCGTGAATATTCATTATTTGGCTCAGAGCGAATATGATATTCTGGCTGATTATGCACATGGAGACGGGGCGACAGAGGTTGATTTCGAGGATTACGTCGATCAAGATGAGCTCGCGTTAATTGAGAATTGTGTGAATCATGAGAATGAAGATCCGATGGAAGTTGTGGGATGTCAGATTGATATGGCGCTTGATTTGCTCAGCTTTGCCAAGCAAATAGGGGATAAGGAATGGCAGCTGGTACTCAAGAAACGTCTTCAAATCTTGAACAGCAGACGAAATAAGCTGATTGGTCGCCGATCATCCGTTTAACGTTTATATAAGCCTCCCTTGCGGGGGCTTTCTTTTTTTACCATTAAAATATTTTAATATACACCCCTTCAATCTCGAAGGATACATACGAATTTATGAGTAGTGAGGTGGAACAGTTGCTGCTGATCCTATTCAAACGATTTCTGCACAAACCAGGTCCCGCTGAGAAACGCTCAAGGGAAGCTGAGTTGGGACCTGAGCAGATGATTTCCCGCATTAGACAAGGCGACGATGAACTGCGAGAGCAGCTGATTGCCAAGTATTATCCATATATCGCAAAACAAACAAGCAAATTTTGCAAACGGTACATAGAGCCGGGAATTGATGATGAATTCAGTATTGCGCTGCTGGCATTTAACGAAGCGATCGACGGCTTCGATGAAGGGGCTGGCGCATCATTCCTGGGATTTTCCAAAACCGTGATGCAACGTAGGCTTATTGATCATGTCCGAAAAGAACAAAGGCATCTGCAAGCCGTGCCTTACAGCTCCTTCGACTCTGAAACGGATGATCAATCCGAATACAATATTCTGGAGACGAAGCAAGCTCTCGAAGCGCATGAGCTCGAGAAAACGGATTATGAACGACGAATGGAAATTGGAGAGCTCAGCAGAGAATTAAGTCGATACGAAATTACATTCGCCGAGCTGGTCGAGCACTCCCCAAAGCACTCGGACTCGAGGCAGATGCTTATTTCCATCGCGCAAGAGCTTGCCGGGAGCGTAGATTTGATGGAACAAGTGAAACAGAAGAAGAGACTGCCGATCAAGGAACTGATGGAAGCCTGCGGCGTTTCCCGTAAAACGTTGGAACGAAATCGCAAATATATTATTTCGATTGCGGTAATTCTATCCGGAACCTATCCGTTCATGAATGATTATTTGCGGATTGATCGCAAGGTTTCCGCGAATGTAAGGGAGGTGAGCAAATGAAGCGCGGAATTGTAATGAGCATACAAGAGAATCATGCAGTAGTTATGACGTCTGACGGTCAATTCCTGAAGGCGCCGCTAAGCGGTGCGGCCCAGATTGGCGAAGAGCTGCTGTTCGAAGAGGAGCAGCGACCTCAGCTGCGCTATCATAAACTCTCCTACCGTTACGCCAGTATTGCGGCCATTGTCATGATCATGCTTATAGGCTGTTTGTTGTACGCCTTCAATAGAGGCAATCCGGTGGTGGCTTATGTGACTCTCGATATCAATCCAAGCGTCGAAATCGCCGTTGACAGCTCCGAACGCGTTGTTGAGCTTAGAGGATTGAATGATGACGGGCTAAAGCTGATTCAAGACATGACGTATAAGGGGAAGCGTGTAGAAACGGTTACAACCGACTTGTTCGAAGCCGCAAGAGAAGCGCATTACATGGAGACGCCGAACCGGGATATCGTCATTACGAGATTGATGCTGGAGAGCAGCGCGCCCGACTTTGACAATCTGCTGACCGAAAATCTGAATCAGTATCTTAAGGAGTGGCTGAGCGGACATGCTTCTTCTGCGAGCAATATTACGATTACAAGCTTGTCCGTTCCGGAGGAGCTGCGCGCGGAAGCTGACGCCTATGGCATTTCTTCCGGGAAGATGGCTGTCTATCTCATGGCCAAAAGCGAGGGCTACGGCATTACGCTCGATCAGCTTAAGGAACAATCCATCGATACCGTAACGGAAAGCATCGGCGGTGTTCAAACCTTGATCGAGCAATCGGATGATTCGGATATCAAACAAAAGCTTCAGAAGCTGCTGGAGCAAGAGAAGAAGGAGAAGGAAGCCAAGGAGGCGCAAAAAGAAAAGGATCAGGAGAAGGACGGCCAGACAAATGCTTCGCAAAATCCTGGCAAAGCATCGGGCAAGCCAACTCAACCGGCGACCGCGTCGCCGACGATTCGTCCGACGGACAAGCACGGTACTGCTCCAAGTTTAAAGCCAGGCATCACACCTGGAGCTTCGTTAAAGCCAAGTAAAAAGCCTGAAGGCAACGGCAAAGGGAATGACAATGGCCGCGGCGATGATGATCGGCAATGGCAATTTGGCGGAAATTCTGAAGACTTTTTGGAGCAATGGCAGTCCTACGCCAAGGATTGGGAACAAAATAAAGAAAGCATGGAACAAGAGCTGCAGCAAAAAATAAAAGAAAAGCTTGAAGAAGCTCGAAATCAATGGAAGCAATACAACGAGCAAAGAAAGGATGAGAATCAGAAGGCGGACGAAAAGGAAGAGGATTATAAAGGCAATAAAGGAAACATAAACAATGGCAGCAATAAGAGCAATGATGATAAAAGCAATAATAATAAATCGAATGAGTCAAGGAAGCCGGATCAAGCGCGATGGGATGACGAAGACAGTCAGAGATATCCGTGGAAAGCGAATACCGGCAGCGATGATCGATCTCGAAAAAAGGAGGACGACTCGGGGAGAAACGACTCCGGAAGCCGGGGAAACTGGCCGAACTCCTTTAATCGGTCATGAAATTAGTGCTCCTCTTCCCAAACGGCAAATATCAGGCGCAACCTTTCAAATTTCGACAGGATTTCCGATTGACAGAATTTACAATTGAAAACTATGATTAATTATGGAGATCCAAATGGCTGTCGCCGTAGCTGTTGCCGGGGAGGAGTATGCAATGCAAGCCATTCGAAAGCGTTATTTCCCGGCGCTTGCCGATTACATCCGGGGTGGAAAGGATGCGTCGCTTCATCAAGCAAACGAACTGGGAAAGCAATTGCAAGGCATGAATCCTGAAGATATCATTGCTGTTCACGAAGATTGCATACAAGCGCTGGCAGCGAACGTGAATTCCAAAGAGGCCGTTCAAATCTACCATCGTTCTTTTGTTTTCCTTATGGAACTGATGGTTGCTTGTCGTTTCAAAATGGAAGTAGCCGCAAATGGAGAAATGGTTAAGTCTGCGGAAGAACAGCGTTTTTCGGAAATGAGAGAAATGCTCTTCAAATCGAATCTTTCATTCGAAAAGGTTAAGAATAAATATGAGAACGTGCTTCAGCATATGGACAGCGGGATTGCTTTATTCGACAGCGAGGGCATTCTCTCTTTCATTAATGTGCAGATGGCGAAACTGATGGACATTCCGCGCAAGACGCTGCTTGGCTGCAATATTCGCGAAATATTGCTGCATGGGCAGCTTGGCTTGTCGACGAAAAGAACGATATTGCGCTTGTACAAAGAGATGTTTCTGAAGCGGAATCGTTATTATGAATTTCAGCAGAAGGACGGAAAACATTTATTGGCAACTGTAACCTACGGCGATCAGCTCGATGGAGACTTTCTGTTCAGCGTGAAGGATGTCTCGGAATACAAGCATATTGAACAGAGCGCATTGCAGAATGACAAGCTTGCGATGCTAGGAAAGATAGCGGCGGCTATCGCGCATGAAATTCGCAATCCGCTTACAAGCATTCGCGGCTTCATTCAACTTCTCAGGCCGTATCTCCTGGAGGTCGGGAAAGAAGAGTATGCCAGAATTATCCTTACCGAGATCGACCGGGCGAATGATATTATTTATGAGTTTCTAAACTCCTCCAAGCCGTCCGCGCCAATGAAGCAATCCACCTCGATTCAGCATCTGATCAAAGAGGTCGTTATGCTCACCGAAAGCGAATCTCTGCTGCGCAATTGCGAAATCGGCGTCGAGTCGTTCCAATCGGAAGCTATCGTGTCTATCGATATTAAGCAAGTGAAACAAGTGATTCTCAATCTGCTCAAGAATGCTCTGGACGCGGTGGAAGAGGTGCAGGCCGAGCGAAGAGGCAAAATCGATATTTCGCTGAACAGCGACGGACAGTATGTTGAGATTAAAATAAGGGACAACGGCAAAGGAATGGACAAGGTTACCATGAGCAAGCTGTTCGATCCGTTCTTCACGACGAAGCAAGCGGGAACGGGACTTGGCTTGTCCGTCAGCTATCGCATTATACGAAATCACGGCGGAACGATACGCGTCGACAGCATGGTTGGAAGCGGCACGGAATTTGTCATTTATTTGCCATTGGCCGAATAAAGGTTTAGAATCGAATCGGGGTTAATTGCCCCGGTTTTTTATTTTTCTTGAAGCGGGAGGAACGGAAGATGACATCATTTACATATGGCAAATGGAAGAAGGACCAAGGCTATGAAGCGATGGTCATTTTGGTTGGCGAAGCTGAGCTTAAGGAAGGCAAGGCGTATGAACAATTCGCGGAACAGCCTGAAATTCGCGATAGACTTAGAAGCGAATGCGAGAAGGGCGTGTTTGTCGGGAAAGAAGAGCAAATCTATGTGCTACCAACGCTCGGAAGGTATGCTGCCGCCTATCTCGTCTTTGCGGGATATGAGCCGGGCGCCGGCGCTGCCGGATTGAGAATCGCGGCTTCTGCGGCTGCGAAAGCGCTGAAGTCAATCAAAGCCCGGCAAGCCGTCGTGGTGCTTCGGGAGGATTTGCTAGGCGCAGACTTCATAGAGACAGGAGCTTCGGCATCCGCTCAAGCGCTTGTCGAGGGGATGCGTCTTGCACTTTATGACCGAAAGCCGCTTAAGCGCGAGGAGAGCGTTCGATTCGAGCTTGACGACGTACTGTTTGTGTCGGACGAGGAGCGGGAGAACGGAGCTCTCGGGGATGAGGAAGCATGGAAGGAAGGCATCCGACACGGCAGCCTGCTTGCGGATAGCGTGTGCTACGCGCGCGATCTGGTTCATATGCCAGGCAATGAACTGACCCCGGAGAGGCTGGCTTCCTATGCGGAAGAGCTTGCGGCGGAATTGGAGCTGGATATTGAGGTTATCGATGAATTCACGGCAGCCGAGCAAGGAATGGGCGGCCTCCTCGGCGTCGGTCAAGGCAGCGCTCATCCGCCGCGAATGATCGTCATTCATTACAATGGCGATCCGGACTCCTCTGAAGTGCTTGGACTGATTGGCAAAGGCATCACCTTCGACACGGGAGGCATTTCGCTGAAACGCGCGGCCGGCATGGAGGAGATGATCAGCGATATGAGCGGCGCTGCGGCCGTGCTTGGCGCTGTGAAGGCGATTGCCGGGTTGAAGGCGAAGCGCAATATCGTGGCGGTCATTCCCGCAGCGGAGAATATGCCGTCAGATCGCGCGCTGAAGCCAGGCGATGTTATTCGTACGATGAGCGGATACACGGTCGAGGTTGTCAATACGGATGCGGAAGGCAGGTTGGTGCTGGCCGATGCCGTTACCGCCGCAATCCGCAGAGGCGCTACCCGGCTGGTAGATGTGGCTACACTTACGGGCGCTGTCGTCTCCGCCCTGGGTCATGAAGCGTCAGGAGCAATCGGCAACGACGATGCTTTCATGAAGGAAATGCTGGAGGCATCCAACCGCACTGGAGAGAGAATCTGGGAGCTGCCCTCCTATCCGGAATACAAAAAGCTGATCAGGAGCGATGCCGCGGATCTGAAAAATAGCGGCGGCAGATATGCAGGAGCGATAACAGCGGGGTTGTTCATCGGCCATTTCACCGAGGGACTCCCTTGGGTGCATCTCGATATCGCAGCTACCGCTTGGCTTCATTCGGGGAGAAAGTGGGAACCAAAAGGAGCGACCGGCGTAATGGTAAGAACACTGGCTGAGCTGTCATTGCGTTAGAGCATCCATTGATGCTAGAAAGCGATGATTTCAATGCCAAGATGATTATGGTTGGCAAGCGGTTATTGTACTAAAATATGAAGAAGCTAAGCAACTTCTTGTTGCATTTAGAAGCGGAATATGCATGATTATGGCCGCTGATGAAAATAATAGGATGGTTATGAATAGAGAGGGTGGAATTTTCTGCTATGAGCATCCATGATGAGCGCAACTCTTCTCCTTGGAAAAGCTATTATGGTCCCAATCTTGGTTATGTTCAGGAGCAATACGAACGGTTCCTGGATGATCCGAACGCCGTAGACGCATCGGTTCGCGAAATGTTCTTGCAATGGGGAGCGCCTCCGACCGAAGAAGCGGCGGCAGCGCCGGGAGCTGCTAAGACGGCCGGCACCCTGCAATCCGCAGCCGTGCAATCTGGAGCGGGTTCTAATGGAACAATTGACAAAAATATGGTGAAAAAGGTCGTCGCTGCTCATCAGCTTATGCTGAACATTCGCAGATACGGCCATTTAGATGCGGATATCGATCCGCTGGGTTTAAGCCAATCGGCCGACACGTCCCTGCTCGATCCGCAAACGTTCAATCTGACGAAAGAAGATCTCGCCGCGATCCCGGCTTCGCTGATTTGGGAAAACGCACCTGCGGAGCTTGTAAGCGGCTGGGATGCGATCGTTCGATTGAAAGAAATTTATTCCCGTTCGGCAGCTTATGAATTTACGCATATTCATGATGAGAATGAGCGGAACTGGCTGCACAAGCAAGCCGAATCCGGCACGTTCCCCGCGCCTCTGTCCGCCAGGGAGAAGGAGGAGCTTCTGAAGCGGCTGCTTCAGGTCGAGCAATTCGAAAGCTTTCTGCACCGCACCTTTGTCGGTCAGAAGCGCTTCTCTATTGAAGGCGTGGATATGCTCGTTCCCGTGCTTGACGAGATTGTCAAGGCGGTTGCGCATGACGGCGCGCATCATATTCTAATGGGCATGGCGCATCGCGGACGCTTGAACGTGCTGACGCATGTTCTCGGCAAGCCCTATGAGAAAATCTTTTCCGAATTCCATCATTCTCCGAACAAAGAGCTTATTCCTTCGGAAGGCTCGATGGGCATTAACTACGGCTGGACCGGGGATGTGAAATACCATCTTGGCGCCGACCGCGCGGTCATCGAAGGCGAGACGGTTCGGACGAATCTGACGCTTGCGAACAATCCGAGTCATCTCGAATTCGTCAATCCGGTCGTCGAAGGCTTCACTCGCGCCGCGCAAGAGAATAGAACGCAGCCGGGCTTCCCGCAGCAGGACATTCACGAAGCGGTAACGATCTGCATCCACGGCGATGCGGCATTCATTGGAGAAGGCATTGTGGCGGAAACGTTGAATTTCAACAATTTGGACGGCTATCATAACGGCGGCACCCTTCATATCATTGCGAACAATCGTCTGGGCTTTACGACGAACAGCAAGGATTCGCGCTCGACTTATTATGCCAGCGACCTGGCCAAAGGCTTTGATATTCCGATTGTTCACGTCAACGCCGACGAGCCTGAAGCTTGTCTGGCGGCGGTTCGTCTTGCTTGCGAATATCGACTCCGCTTCAACAAAGGCTTCGTCATTGACCTTATCGGCTATCGTCGGTACGGACATAACGAGATGGATGACCCGGAAGTGACGCAGCCGCTCATGTATGAGAAGGTTCGCAAGCATGATACGGTTGCTACATTGTACAGCAAGCAGCTGGAGTCCGAGCAGGCGATGACAGCGGAACAGGTTGAGCAGCTCAAGCAGCAAACGCTCGACGCTTTGCAGGAAGCTTATGAGAAGATGAAATCGGCTCAAGGCAAAACGCAGGTTCAGGTTGTGCAAGACAAGGGCGATGTTGTGCCTGAAGACGTGAAAACGGCGGTACCGCTCGAAGAGCTGAGAGAGATTAATCTCGAACTCCTTAACCGTCCGGAAGGCTTCACCGAATATACGAAGCTGCAGCGTATCCTTCAGCGTCGCGCGTCCGCGCTCAATGACGGCGAGAAGGTGGACTGGGCGCATGCGGAAACCTTGGCGTTCGCGACCATTCTGGCGGACGGCAAGCCGATTCGCCTCAGCGGACAGGATTCGGAGCGTGGGACGTTCGCCCATCGCCATATTATGCTCAATGATCATGAGACCGGCAAGAAATTTTCGCCGCTGCATATTTTGCCGCAGGCCAAAGCTTCCTTCGCGGTTCACAACAGTCCGCTCTCGGAGACGGCGGTTCTCGGATTCGAGTACGGCTACAATGTATTCGCGCCGGAAACCTTCGTCATATGGGAAGCGCAATACGGCGATTTCGCCAACGTGGCGCAAACGATTTTTGATCAATTCATCTCGGCAGGCCGTGCGAAATGGTCGCAGAAATCGGGTATCGTCATTCTGCTGCCTCATGGCTATGAGGGTCAGGGTCCCGAGCATTCCAGCGCGCGTCTGGAGCGTTTCCTTCAACTGTCTGCAGACAATAACTGGACTGTAGCGAATTTGACAACGTCGGCGCAGTACTTCCATCTTCTGCGCAAGCAAGCCGCAATGCTTGGCAGCGACAATGTTCGTCCGCTTGTCATGATGGCGCCGAAAAGCTTGATTCGGAATCCGCGAGTTGCGTCGCATGGCGAGGAATTCAGCGAAGGCTCCTTCAAGCCGGTGCTGCCGCAGTTCAGCTTGACCGAGGCCAAGGCAGCCAAGGATAAAGTGAAGAGATTGCTGCTTGGCACCGGCAAGGTTATGATCGATGTTCAGGAAGCAATGTCTTCCGCAGGGCAGAATGAGTTCGATTGGCTCCGCGTAGCTCATGTCGAGCAGCTCTATCCGCTTCCTCAAGCGGAGCTGGAGAGAATCATTGGGCAGTTCCCTAAGCTCGAAGAGATCGTATGGATTCAAGAAGAGCCGAAGAATATGGGTTCATGGTTCTACATGGAGCCGCGTCTTCGCGCGCTGGCGCCAGCCAAGGTTGCCGTAAGCTATATCGGCCGCCAGGAACGCGCGAGTACAGCAAGCGGACATCAGGAAGTTCATGCCGCTGAACAGCAAGCAATACTTTCATCCGCTTTGAATGGCCAGTCTATCGAAGCGAGTTTGGTAAGGGGGTAACAACATAATGGCAGAAATTATTGTACCAGAATTGGGAGAGTCCATTTCCGAAGGAACGATTACGAAATGGTTCGTGAAGGAAGGCGACACCGTTAACCAAGGCGACGTGCTTCTTGAACTTGAAACAGACAAAGTAAATATCGAAATCTCCGCTGACAGCAGCGGTGTTGTTGCCAGCATTGCCAGAGGAGACGGCGATGTCGTGCAAGTAGGGGAAGCGATTGGTTCCATCGGCGCTTCATCGGGAGCCGCAGCGCCGGCTCCTGCTCCTGCTCCGGCGGCACCCGAGAAATCGGCTGAGGTCGCAGCGCCGGAGAAGGCTGCGGCGGTGGCTACAGCGCCTCCGGCAGCTCCTTCGGCTGCGGCTGCATCCCCTGCTTCCTCTGCGGTGCAGGCTTCGCCCGCAGTGCGCAAGCTTGCCCGCGAGCAAGGCATTGATCTCTCGCAAGCGCAAGGCCGCATCACTTCCGATGCTGTGCGTGCAAGCGGACAAGCTCCCGCCGCACCGAAGGCCGAGCCTGCCGCGCCGGCTCCAGCAGCAAGCAGCAGCGCAAACGGCAAGCCGGTTGAGCGCAAGCGCATGTCGCGCCGCCGCATGACGATTGCGAATCGTCTCGTGGAAGCTCAGCATACCGCTGCTATGCTGACGACGTTCAACGAAGTTGACATGACGGCTATTCTTGATCTGCGCAAACGCCGCAAGCAAGCGTTCTTCGAGAAGAACGAAGTCAATCTGGGCTTCATGTCCTTCTTCACGAAAGCCGTTGTCGGCGCGTTGAAGAAATTCCCGCTGCTTAATGCCGAGATTGACGGCGACGATATTGTCATCAAGCAATTCTATGATATCGGCATTGCCGTATCGGCCAAGGAAGGTCTTGTCGTTCCAGTTGTTCGGGACGCCGATCGTCTGGGCTTCGCCGAGATCGAGAAGAGCATTGGGGACCTGGCGAAGAAAGCGCGCGCGAATACACTTGCGCTAAGCGATCTGCAAGGCGGAAGCTTCACCATTACCAATGGCGGCGTCTTCGGCTCCCTGCTGTCGACTCCGATTCTGAACACGCCTCAGGTTGGTATTCTCGGCATGCATAAAATTCAGGTTCGTCCTGTCGCGATCGACGACGAGCGCATGGAAAACCGTCCGATGATGTATCTCGCCTTGTCGTACGACCATCGTATCGTTGACGGAAGCGAAGCGGTTCGTTTCCTCGTAACGGTCAAAGAGCTGCTGGAGGATCCGGAGCAGCTTCTGCTTAACGGCTAGTTTATACTTAGGTTAACGCCGCAGCTATTATTGCAACCAAAAAAGCTGCCGTCTGTGTCCCTGACATAGACGGCAGCTTTTGGCGTTCCCGTAAACTGGCAAGTTAATGGAGATGATGCTTCTTGCGGTATTGCTCCGGCGTAATGGCGGTATGCTCCTTGAACGAGCGGCTGAAATGGGACGGATGCTTAAAGCCCACATCGTAGCAAATTTCCGTAATGCTGCGTTCTTCCCCAATCAGCTCAAGCTTGGCCTGATAGATTCTGCGATGCATCAAAAATTGAAAGATGGTCATTCCAGTAACCTCTTTGAAGGTTTTCGCGAGATAATATTTGTTCAAATGCAGCTCGTTCTGAATCGCTTCGAGCGTGATGTCCTCCCGAAAGTTGCTCTCCACGTAAGAGATAATCGCTTGCACATGCTTTTCCTTGGAGGTCGGGAAAGCTACAATGGAATTCATCGGCGCTTTGCAGAGCTCATTGATCTGAATAAGCAGATCGGCAAAGCGGGCTTGAAAGCGTTGAAATCCGGAGGGCGTCCCCGAATTGAGCAACTCTTCCATTTTGTCCAGCGCATCTTCAATCTCGTCCTTCGCCTTGCCCCCCAGAGGGATTCTTACATTCTGAAGCTTCTGAAACGGCGCGAGCAAATCCTCCGCATAGGAGGGCTGAATATGCTGTTTGAAGTAGTAGGGATCGAAATGCAGCGTGGTTCGATGATAAGCGACGCTTGGATCCATATAAGCCTTGTGCAGCGTCATGCCATGCATGAGCAGCAAATCGTTCGGCTCGAGCACATAAATTTTGTCGTTAATAATATAATTGGCTTTCCCGCTGCGGAAATAATAGATTTCATAATGGGAATGCGTGTGATACGGAATTTCGTCGATATAGTTGAAGGATGTTCCGAGTGTGAACGGCATTGACATCTGCGTCTTTGTTGCCATGGATTCGCCTCCCTGTTCCTAGCTCAATTATACACCAACCAGAGTCAAATTAAAGTGGAATTCGATTAATGGGAATGAAGTTTTGACAGCGCTGTCTTGGTAAGATTAAAGCAGTAATCGAATTGCAAAATTCTAATAGAGATTACCAATGATAAGGAGCGATTAAGCGATGCAGGTTATGCGATTGGGCGTTATTGGTCTGGGCAACATGGGAAAGGGCCATATTCGATATATTCTCAATGGAGAAGTGAAGGGTGTCAAGCTTGCAGCAGTTTGCGACAGCGCGCCGCAGGGCTTGGAGTGGGCGAAGGAAAACTTGAGCGATGAAGTGCTAGTGTACACGGAACCTGGAGATATGATGAGCTCCGGTGAAATCGACGGCGTTCTTATTGCGACTCCGCACTATTCTCATCCAGAGCTTGCGATAGCCGCTTTCGAGAAAAACCTGCATGTGCTGTGCGAAAAGCCGGCTGGCGTATACACGAAGCAAGTAAGGGAAATGAATGACGCGGCGGCGAAGACCGACGTGAAATTCAGCATGATGTACAATCAGCGGACCAATCCGATCTACAAGAAGCTGAAGGATCTTGTCGTCAACGGCGATCTCGGCGAAATCAGAAGAACGAACTGGATTATTACCAATTGGTACCGTTCGCAAAGCTACTATGATTCGGGCACATGGAGAGCGACCTGGGCGGGAGAGGGCGGCGGCGTGCTGTTGAATCAGGATCCGCATCAGCTTGATCTATGGCAATGGACGATCGGCATGATGCCGACGCGCGTAAGAGCGTTCTGCTACTTCGGCAAGCATCGCAATATCGAAGTGGAAGACGATGTTACAGCATTCGTGGAATATGAGAACGGCGCAACGGGCGTATTCGTGACCTCCACAGGCGAAGCTCCGGGAACGAATCGATTGGAAATCAGCGGCGACAACGGCAAAGTGGTCATCGAGAATAATACGCTGACCTTCTATAGACTGCGCCAATCGGAGCGCGAATTCAATGCGAATTTTAAAGGCGGCTTCGGTTCTCCGGAATGCTGGAAATGCGAAGTGCCCGTGCATGGTGAGAATCCGGATCATAAAGGCATTATGCAAAACTGGGTGAATGCGATTTTGCATGGCGAAGAGCTGATTGCCCCCGGGGCTGAGGGCATTAAAGGCTTGATGCTGTCCAATGCGATGCTGCTCTCAACCTGGACGGATAATTGGGTCGACTTGCCGATCGATGAAGAGCTCTATCTCTCGCATTTGAACGAGAAAATTGCTGCTTCGCCGAAGAAAGGGGTTTAAGCCAAATGAGCAATAACGACGGAATGAATTATGCGCCGAAGGGCAAGCCGAACCGCGTGGTGGAGCCGGGGCAGTTCGTATTCGCGGCAACGAGCCTTGACCATGGACATATTTACGGCATGTGCAACGGCCTGGTCGAAGCGGGCGCTGTTGTGAAATGGGTATATGACGCCGACTCGGCAAAAGTCGACGATTTTATTAACCGGCATCCGGGGACGAAGGCAGCTGAATCGCTCGAGCAAATTTTGGAGGACGCGGAGGTGCAGCTCGTTGCAGCTGCAGCCATTCCGTCTCTGAGAGGACCGCTTGGCGTGAGGGTTATGCGCAGCGGGAAGCATTATTTCACGGACAAAACGCCGTTCACGACGCTCGAGCAGCTTGAAGAAGCTCGCGCCGCTTATGCGGAAACCGGGAAGAAATATGCGGTCTATTACAGCGAGAGGCTGCATGTCGAAAGCGCGATTTTCGCCGGCCAGCTTATTCAAGAGGGCGCGATCGGACGTGTCGTCCAAGTGATGGGCTGGGGACCTCATCGGCTCAACGCGCCTTCAAGACCCGCATGGTTTTTCGAGCATGAGAAGTACGGCGGCATTCTATGCGATATCGGCTCGCATCAATTGGAGCAGTTCCTTTATTTTACGGGAAATTCGGAAGCGAAGATTACAAGCAGCAAAGTTGCCAACTATGCCAACAAGCAATATCCGGAGCTGGAGGATTTCGGCGACATAACGGTTGTCGGAGAGAACGGAGCTACAGGTTACTTCCGTGTAGATTGGCTGACGCCTGACGGACTTGCAACCTGGGGCGACGGTAGAACGATTATTATGGGAACGGAAGGCTACATCGAGCTTCGCAAATACATTGATGTAGGCCGCGATAACGAGGGAGATCAATTGTATCTCGTCAATGCGGAGGGCACGAAGCATATGAGTCTGAAGGGCAAGGTCGGTTATCCTTTCTTCGGCGAGCTTATTCTCGATTGCTTGAACGGAACCGAAAACGCGATGACGCAGGAGCATGCGTTCAAAGCGGCGGAGCTTTGCCTGGTGGCGCAGCGAGATGCGGTTCAAATTGAAGGCTAGGCGTATGCTATAATCGAATAGTGAGATTCAATCAGGGCTCCTTGTATCCGTTCGTTCGGAATGAAGGAGCTCCTTTCATGGACGCGACCGGAGCGAGGAGAGGGAGGAATGGAGACGAAATGAAGAAAATTTTAGCGTATCTGGGTGATTATTATCATCCAAGGGAGCCGATCGAGGCCGTGTTAAGAGAAGCGGTCCAACCCGAAACCGAGAATGGAGAGCTAGAGCTAATTGTCGCGGAGAGTATCGATGAGTTCATGCGTCGATTGTCGGACAAGCCACATGCGGCGGTTCTGTATGCGATCAACAAGATTGCGCCGCAAAGCGAACCCGGGCTGATGTGGATGAATGAGAGCCATGCGGAGAAGATTGCTCGTTATGCGGAGGAGGGCGGAGGCTTCTTGGCATGGCATGCGGGAATGGCCTCTTACCCGGAGAGTAGTCCTTATGTTCGGCTTCTGCGGGGATATTTCGTCATGCACCCGCCGTTAAAGTCTGTTCGCTATGAAGGAGTCGGGAAATGGTCGACGATGATGCCGTTCGAATTGCTTGACGAGCATTATATGATAAATTGCGATGAGCGGGACACCGAGGTGTTCCTGCGCTCTTATTCGGAAGACGGGGAATCGATAGCGGGCTGGAGACATGAGATTGGAAGCGGGCGAGTATGCTGCTTGACGCCTGCCCACAAGGAAGAGGCGATGCGCGAGCAGACGGTCATGCAGCTGCTGCGTGAATGCGTGAGCTGGACGGCGCAGATAGGCAGCTGATTGGACATTGTCGCAATCGCGACATAGGCAAGCAAGGCCGTGAACATGCTCTGCGCAGCCTCGCGAACGCGGACAAAGGGCAAGGCGAAAGCCGTTTGGCATTCCCTTGCCCTTTGCACGTTTCATTGCCCAATAGGCGTTTAGAACGTTTATAGATAGACCGCTTCGCCGGTTCTGGCAGATGTATAGATGGCCTCCAAAATTTGCGAAACAACAAAGGCTTGCTCCGGCGTAACGATTGGCACGGTATCATCCTCAATCGCTTTGATCCACATTCTCATCTCCAGATCGGAATCCTTCGCGGAGTTGTTGCCTTCGAAGAAGGCGACGCCGCCGGCTTTCAAATCGACTTCCTTCGTGAACAAGCGGCTGTGCTCTTCGCCGTTAATGCGAAGGCCGCCCTTCATGTCCGCTCCGCCTTCCGTTCCGCAAAGCGTGCATTTCGCCTCGTCGATGTCGAGGGAGTTAAGCGCCCAGCTCGACTCCAGTACGATGGAAGCGCCGTTCTCCATGACAATCATGCCGAATGCGGAATCTTCAACAGTGAACTTGGCGGGATCCCAGGGTCCCCATGCATTAGCGGAATTCTCGCGCTGCGACAGCTTGTGGTACGAGCGTCCCAGAACGACCTTCGGCTTGTAGTTGTCCATCATCCAAAGCGTCAGATCAAGCGCATGCGTGCCGATATCGATGAGCGGTCCTCCGCCTTGCTTCTCTTCATCGAGGAATACGCCCCAAGTTGGAACCGCGCGGCGGCGGATCGCATGAGCCTTCGCGTAGTAGATTTCGCCCAGCTCGCCGGATTCGCATACTTTCTTGAGGTGCTGGCTGTCCGGACGGAAGCGGTTGTTATAGCCGACAGTCAGCTTCTTGCCGGAGCGCTTAGCGGCTTCCACCATGCGCTGGGCATCTGCAGCAGTCTTCGCCATAGGCTTCTCGGTCATAACATGCTTGTCCGCTTCCAATGCAGCAATCGCAATATCGGCATGGGAATCATTCGGCGTGCAGACATGAACAATGTCAATCGATGAATCCTTCAGCACTTCCTTATAATCCGTATAAACTTTGGCGCCTTCAGCGCCGTATGCAGCCGCCGCGTCGATCGCGCGTTGTTCCACGATATCGCAGAAAGCTACCATTTCAACGTTCTGAATCGGCTTCAGGCTTGGCATATGCTTGCCGTTCGCAATTCCTCCGCAGCCAATAATCGCAATTTTGTACACTTTGGACATGTTGGTTTCCTCCTAATGGTTGCTCCGATATTCGGATGGTGTCATGCCGTAACGCTTGCGGAATACGGCATGCAGATAATTGCCGCTGGAGAAGCCGGCGTTCTTGGCGATTTGTTCAATGGATTGCGCGCTCTCTCGCAGCGATTTGCATACATGCGTCAAGCGAATGTCTTCAAGAATTTGGCTAAACGAAGAGCCTCCATGAAGCTCCTTGAACAAGCGTTGAAGCTGCCTGGAGCTGCATCGCAGCTTCTCGGCTACCTCTTCAAGCGACAGAGCGCCGCCATAATTGGCCTGCATGAACTCCAGAGCTAAGTGATAGCGATAGAGCTTCATATCCTTCGTTGGAAGCTTCTTCTCCTCATTCACCGTTTCGTAGCCTCTCACCGCGCGCAGCAAAATCTGGATCACATTCTGCTTGATGGTCGTATAGCTGCCCGCATAATTCGCTCTGCAGGCTTCATAGGCTTGGAGGAAGCAGCCCATCGCATTATGCAAATCCTGAGTTGGGGAAAGCGGCAATTGACTCAGCTTTCTAATGCAGGAGCGCGCTTCCTGCCACTCCCAGTCTTCGGGAGCGGGTAGAGAGGCTTCCGGCTGCGCGTCGAAGCGATCCGTAATATCGACATGAAGACACAGCTCTTCCATTGGCTCGTGGAGATCCGATTCCTGATAATGCATCACTTCGGGACCGGTCAGGTAATATTGTCCGGACTTCAGCGCAAAGGGCTCCTCGCCGAAGCTTACGAGGCCTTTGCCCCGCGGAATGAAATGAAATTCATATTCCGCGTGCTTATGGAACGAAATCGTATGGCCCGGTTGAAACCTTACATAATGAAAGCGCATTACATGGATATCATAGGGCCCCCACTGCACGCGAAGATCAAGCTTCTCGAGCTCGTCGGGACGCTCCAGCATAGGCTCGAAGGAGTTGCTGACCGCCACCTCGTCTCCTCCTCGATTGTAGCATAATGTGCGGCTCGGTTAAATGCGACGCGGAGTCGAATTCACGGTCCGAATCAGTCGAGCTCGCTTAAGGAAACCTTGCGGTTTTCTTTGTTCGATCTTGTCGCCGCATCCATCAGCTTGCTTAGATTAAGCGCGCGCTGAATGTTCTCCGTTGCGGCCGTATCGTTCTCGATATGCTCGACCCATTGGCCGAAGGCATTCATTCTGCTTGCTGGAAGAGGAACCTCGGTCCAGCCTTCCGCATTCGCGAATTTTCCGACATTGCTGCGAATGAGAAGCTTCTCTTCGGGCGTTCCGTACATCAGCGTACCCTCTGTGCCGTGAACCTCGATGCAGAAAGGCGAATGCGGATTCACAAAGCCCGCTTCGACGATTCCGACCGCACCGCTCTTGGTCTCCACAGTCGCAACCGCATTGTCTTCAACCTCGCGTCCGCTGACATAGCCGTACTGGGTTGCAATCGTAACGGGAAGCTCGCCAAGAAACAGATTGGTCAAGTACATCGGATGGCAGCCCAGGTCGATCAGCGCGCCACCGCCGCATTGCTCCAGGCTGTAGAAATGCTCGGGCAGCCAGCCAGCCAGCGCCCCGTTATGAGACAAGCGGACTCGAACAAGCGTAACCTCGCCAAGAGCTTTCTGCTCCAGCAGCTCTCTAATGGCAAGCGTGTAGCCGGCGTTCAATCGGGGAAGGGAGACGGTGAGCTTCACGCCGGCTTTCTCGACTTCGTCTAATATGGCTAATGTATCTTCGAGCGTTGTTGCGACAACCTTCTCCGTGAAGATATGCTTGCCCGCCTTTGCAGCGGCAACCATAACCTCTCTGTGCCGGTTCGTTGGAGCATCGACGATGACGGCGTCGATATCATCGCGAGCAAGCATGTCGTCCAGGTTCGCATAGAAGGGAACCCCCAGCTTCTCAGCCGATGCTTGACCTCTTTCCTCGATTTCATCCCATACGGCGGCAATTTCGGTATTCGGATGGTTTAGCGCTTCATTCGTGTATTCCCACGCATGCACATGCCAGTAGCTGATTTTACCAATGCGAATCATGCTGGTACCTCCTTGGATTTAACTCTAATAATATATAAATTTATGACAACAAATTAAATTTACCACACTTTCATCCCCATTTTAAGTGTAAATTAACGACCATTTTATATGTGAAATTACGACATGTTATTGCGATAATGACGAGGAGACATCGAAGTAACTCTCTTGAAGGTTTTCCCAAAATGAGAGAAATTATCAAATCCAACCTGTCCGGCGATTTCCGTAATGCTGAGCGTTGTTTCGCTTAGAAGACGCTGTGCTTCCTTCACCCGCGTCAACGTAATGTAGTCGGAGAAGGAGAAGCCCGTCACCTCCTTGAACATGCGGCTCAAATAATAAGGCGAAATAAAAAAGCGTTCGGCGAGCTCGTTCAAACGGATGGGCTCCCGGAAATGTCCGTTAATATGGTGAACGATGTCCGATATTTTGGCATGCAGAGGGGAAACATGCGTAAACGGAGTAGGCTCATGATGAAGAAGATAACGCGCTGAAATAAGCATAATGTCGATGCAAGCTTGCCTCGCCATCAAGTCGAAGCCCGGCTCCTTGCCGCGCAGCTCCTTCAATAAGGTTCGCGCCGAAGTCTGAATATCGACTTGCTCGCGATGAGGCAGCCGCAGCACCGGGCAGGTCTGCTGAAAAGGCGAAAGCAGCAGCTCTGCATGCTCGCCGTACCATTTGCGTATCCAATGATCATTCGCGTGTATGATGAGACGCTCATGCGATGGGTCGCCGAGCTGCATCGTTTTGTGAACATCATGCTTGTTAATGAAGACGAGATCTCCCGCTTCAACGGAATAGGAGCGGTCGCGTATGAAATAGACGCGTTTTCCCGAAAGCAAGTAGTAGATTTCATAGTAGGAATGATAGTGCTCGCTCGTCATGTTGTACGGCTCGGACCGCTTCATATATTCAATGTAAAATTGGGATGTTTCACCAAAGCTGAGACTGCTCGGGGGCTGCTGCATAGCTGATTCTCCTTGTTCATTGGATTTCGCAATATAAGCGTAGTACATAGAAAATTTCGCATGAAATCGGGTTTATTATAGCATTTTTATGCGCTATGATGAAGCGGAGAAATAAAACCACAGTCAGCGGGAGGAAATGGTTATGTCCAAGAAGAAATACGTATTGGTAGGAAGCGGCGGTAGAGCCGAGTTTTTTTATGGTGCGATTGCAAGTCAGTTCCGGGAAACCTCCGAGCTGGTGGCTTTCTGCGATATTAATGAAACCAGAATGGCGTATGCGAATAAAATGCTTCAAGAGAAGTACGACCATGCAGCGATTCGTACTTATAAAGCCGATCAATTCGATCAAATGATCGAAACAGAAAAGCCCGATGCGGTAATCGTCACGACAGTTGACCGCACGCATCATACGTATATTATTCGCGCCATGGAGCTTGGCTGCGACGTGATTACGGAGAAGCCGATGACGGTTGACGAGAAGAAATGTCAGGAGATCGTGGACGCTGTTGAGCGTACGGGACGCAAGGTGCGCGTGACGTTTAATTACCGGTACGCTCCCCATCATACGAAGGCGAGAGAGCTTATTCAGGACGGCGTAATCGGCAAGGTCACTTCCGTTCACTTCGAATGGCTGCTTAATACGCAGCATGGCGCGGATTACTTCCGCAGATGGCATCGCAACAAGAATAACAGCGGCGGCCTGCTCGTTCACAAATCGACGCATCACTTCGATCTCGTCAACTTCTGGATCGGCTCGCAGCCCGAGTCTGTGTTCGCTTACGGCGATCTTATGTTCTACGGCCGCGAAAACGCGGAGAACAGAGGCGTGACCTCCTTCTACGAGCGCGCGACAGGTAATCCTAATGCCAAGGACGATCCGTTCGCGCTGCATTTGGACGAAAATGAACATTTAAAGGGCATGTATCTCGACGCCGAGCACGAGGACGGCTATCGCAGGGATCAAAGCGTATTCGGGGACGGCATCAATATCGAGGACACGATGGGCGTGCTTGTGAAATACAAAAATAATGCCATTCTTACGTATTCGTTGAACGCTTATATGCCATGGGAGGGCTATCGAATCGCATTCAACGGCACCAAGGGGCGGATCGAAATGAGCATTGTGGAGCAATCCTATGTGAATTCCGGCGGCGACAAGGCGCTTGAAGGCGCGCTGAAGGGCAAGACGATGAACGTGTTCCCGATGTTCGGAGAACCGTATACCGTTCAGGTTGAAGAAGGAAAAGGCGGACATGGCGGCGGCGATCCTGTGCTGCTTAACGATATATTTGGAGAGCCGGTGCATGATCCCTTTAATCGCGCGGCGGATCATAATGACGGAGCCCGCTCGATCCTGACGGGAATCGCGGCCAACAAATCCATTCAGACAGGCAAAGCGGTAGAGGTCGATCAACTGGTGCAATTTCATTCTTAAAGAGGTTGTTCAAAAAGTCCAATTTTGATCACGTAGTATATCAAGAAGCCTATTCGACGTCGAATCTTGCATTCAGCCGAAACAAGCATATGCTTACGAAGCGATGTTTCCTCCGGAAACATTTCAATTGCTCACGTAGTATCCACTACAAGCGGATGCTTTCGAAGTGCGTTTCTCACGAAACGTTTTAGCTACTCAGTTTCTAGCTTCATACAAGCTTCTTGGTGCTGAAAACCGGTCTTTTTGAACACGCACTTAAAGAGGTATATTGAACACATACTAAAATTAGGCGAGGTGGTACGAGAGAGATGAAAGCGTTTATGGATGACAACTTTCTATTATCGAATGACACTGCCGTTAAGCTGTATCATGAATTCGCGAAGGACATGCCGATTATCGATTATCACTGCCATTTGAGCCCGCAGCAGATTTACGAGAATACCTCATTCTCCAATCTGACGGAGGCATGGCTGTACGGTGATCATTATAAGTGGCGCGCGATGCGAGCCAACGGGGCGGAGGAGTCGCTCGTGACAGGCGGAGAGGGCGTGTCGGATTACGACCGATTCCTGGCTTGGGCGAAGACCGTTCCTCAAACGCTCGGCAATCCTCTCTATCAGTGGTCGCATCTCGAACTGCAGCGCTTCTTCGGAGTCTATGAGCTTATTAACGAGAGCAATGCGCCGAAGATCTGGGAGCAGGTGAACGCCAAGCTTGCTTCGGGGAATTTCAAAGCGAGAGATCTGATCAAGATGTCGAACGTGGAAGTGATCTGCACAACCGATGATCCGGCGGATTCGCTCGAGTATCATAAGAAGATCAAAGAGCTCGAGGGCTTCGAGACGAAGGTGCTGCCTTCCTATCGGCCGGACAAGGCGCTTGAAATCAATCGCCCGACCTTCGTAGAATGGATCGGCAAGCTTGGCGATGCGGCCGGCGGGGCAATCAACGATTATGACGGCCTTCTTGCCGCGCTTGAATCGCGAATTCGCTTCTTCGACGAGGTCGGCTGCAAGGTATCCGATCACGCCTTCGATTATGTGCCATACGCGCCGGCATCGAAGGACGAAGCGGCGCTGATCTTCGAGAAGGCGCTTCGCGGAGAGGCGGTTACGCTTGAAGAAGAGAAAACCTACAAAACGTATACCTTCCTCTTCATGGGCAGATTGTACGCCGAACTGGGCTGGGTGATGCAGCTTCACATTAACGCATCGCGCAACAACAATACCAGGATGTTCAACAAGCTGGGTCCGGATACGGGCTTTGATTCGATCAACGACAGCCTGGTCGCTTATCCGCTGACTCGTCTGCTCGACGAACTGGACGGCACCGATTCCTTGCCGAAGACGATCCTCTATTCGCTGAACGCAAGAGACAATGAGGTGTTGGCGGCATTGATGGGCAGCTTCCAGGGCGGAGGCATAGCGGGCAAGCTTCAGCTCGGCTCGGCCTGGTGGTTCAACGATACGAAGAACGGCATGCTGGAGCAGATGAACTCGCTAGCAAATCTTGGCTTGCTAAGCCGCTTTGTCGGGATGCTGACCGATTCGAGAAGCTTCTTGTCTTATACGCGGCATGAATATTTCCGCAGACTTCTCTGCAATTTGCTCGGGGAATGGGCGGAGAGCGGCGAAGCGCCTCAGGATATGGAGCTGCTCGGCGCCTACGCGAAGAACATTTCATATGGGAACGCGAAGCAATATTTCGGATTCTAGTCTTCATAAGGATGAAAAGGAACGTTCTTTCCGGAGCTTGCCGTTAACGGCAGTCGGAGAGGGGCGTTCCTTTTTGCTTTTCCGTACATACAGGGAATAGATCAGCTCGGCCGAAACGGGTTGACCGCATGCTTCAGCATCTGAGGCCCTGCCATATTCGCCGCAATGCAGAACCATTCTGTTGAAATTAGCACCTTGCTTATGAGATAGAAGGCAATCCCGCCCAGAAGCTCGAAAGCGATAAATTGCTTCCATTTCCAAGCGGGCACTACATAGACTGCGAAAGGCTCCCGCAACCGGGCGTTCGGTCTGATTCTCACATGAACTTCCTCCTGCTTCTTCGCTTGTTATCACCGTAACTAACGTATGCAGAAAGGCTATTCCGCCATGACTATGGCTTCACGAAGCGAGAGCTCCAGCTTACGCAGCATCTCCTCGATATGCGCCTTCTCTACGATCAAAGCGGGCATGAGACGGATGGTGGCAGGGTTCGTCACATTGATGAGCAGGCCGTTTCGCATGCATGCCTCCGCTAGCGGAGCTGCGGAGCCTTCCGACACATCGAAGGCGATCAGGAGGCCTCTGCCTCTTGGGCGGGCCAGCAAGCCTTGATTCGCAAGCTCGCCAAGTCCCTGCAAAATCGCTCGCCCTTGCCGTTCGGCGTTGTCGGCCAAATTCAGACGCAATATCTCCCCCACGACAGCATGACCTGCAGCCATCGCCAGCGGCTGTCCGCTGTGCGTGCCGCCTTGATCCCCGGCATTGAAGAGATCGAATGGCTCGGTCGTCAGCATGGCCGAAAGCGGGAAGCCGCCCCCGATTCCTTTGCCCAGTGTCAGGATATCCGGCTTGATGCCGTAATGCTCGTAAGCGAACAGCTTGCCCGTGCGGCCAAGCCCGGTTTGCACCTCATCGAAGATAAGCGCTATGCCGTACATATCGCATATTTTGCGGAGTCCGTACAGATAGGCTTCATCGACTTCATTCACGCCGCCTTCTCCCTGAATAAGCTCCAGCATAATTGCGCAGGTACGATTCGTGACTGCGGCGAAGCAGGCGTCGAGGTCATGGAAGGGGACGTGAATAAACCCTCCCGCCTTGGGCTCGAACAGCTCCTTCCACGCCGGCTTGCCGGTCGCGGACATCATGGCAAGAGTTCGTCCATGGAACCCTTGCTTCATCGTAATGATTTCGCAAGCTCCGTCCAAATGGAGCGCGCCATGCTTTCTTGCCAGCTTCACCGCACATTCATTCGCTTCCGCTCCGCTGCTGGCGAAGAAGACCTTGTCCATACCGCTTATATGGGTCAGAAGCTCGGCGAATTCCAGCTGCGGCTTGTTATAGTAAGCGGGACTCGCAAGCACAAGCTTCGACGCCTGCTCGGCGAGCGCCTTCTGCAAGGCGACCGGCGAATGGCCGAGGGCGTTGACGGCCCAGCCGCCGACGAAGTCGAGGTACTCGCGTCCTTCTGTATCACTTATATACATGCCCGTTCCGCTTTCCATAATGACGGATGGGCGTTTGGTTGTGAACAGTAGTTTCTTGCCAGCGCCAAGCAATACGTTTTCGGGCGCAGCTTGCATGGCCTCTTGAGCAGGCTCCTTAACGATTTGCTTCATATGATCAAGCCTCCATTCATATCAATGTATAAATATTCATTGTAGAGTATAAATATACACTCCTTTTTATACAGATACAAGAGGCAAAAGGATGGGGCGATCAGCGGGGTGAATCAAAGGGGGCTGGCTTGCGCATAATGATGCTCGGAAGGGAGGAACATCGGCCTTGTCATTCCAACAATTGCATGGCTTTCCGTTCATATGCCGCAGCGGCATCCTCTTGATGCAAATCACGAAGCTTGCATGCAATCCAGCTGCACAAAGAACAATACTGCGTCTCCATGGATTCGCGCATTTCAAGATACCAATCCTCATAAAGATGCGTAAGCATCTTATGCGGGAAAATTTCTACAATATGTTTGCCCCGGTTTAAATCCAGATCTCCTATTAACGCTTGCGAGCAGGCTTCCTTCAATTCTTGCAAATAGGATGTAGCATCGCACCAAATATCGCCTTGCAAAAAAACATGCTCACGGTCCCTATGCAAATATTCGAAGCCTTCTTCTGTACGGAGAACCGTTGATAGATAATGCAGGTTCATTCGTAATTGGTTGCGGGCCTTATTCAAAACCAAATCCGGCCATAGCTTATCCATTAGTTCTTCACGGGAGACTGTTCGGTGAAACAGAAGGTAAAGAAGCAAGCTTTTTATTTTGCGATGATTCCATCCTTTTGTTACTTCCAGCTCTCCGATTTGTACGCGAAAGGTATGCATGAGATGAACGGACAGCCGCTGAGTCGTATTCATATGTTCAAACCCTCGATAGAGCGCCGCAGTTATTTCCTGATTGTTTAATTGTAGCCCCGCTTCGTCGGTATTCCCTCTTTCGGTATCGGCTATAAAGCGATGGATTTCGGAGGCTGCAGCTTCCGGATTGTCAAAAGCTGCAAGATGGGATGCGCCCGGTATAATGCGGAATTGCGCCCCCATTATATGGGCCGAAACTCCATTGAGAGATGGCGGGAACAAACGGTCTTCCGAGCCGGCCAGCACGAGGAGCGGTACGTCGATATGCTTAAAATCCTCTATGTAATCTTCGGTAATGATGGCATTTATGACTTTAAAATGCGATTGTTTGCTAGTCTGGTCGAATAGCGATTTCAGCTTGGCCATGGAGGCGGCGTCCTTCTTTACCGTCAGATTGGAAAGAATGAATTGCTTGTAATGATCGTAGCTAACGGCTGATTTCTCCAGAATCTGATTGACTAGTCCTTCCTTTTCCTTTCCGGAAAGATATACAGGCTGCGGTGAAATCACAATGAGTCCGGCGACCAGCGAACCGTGGCTGCGGCAAAATCGGGAGGCTGTGAATCCGTAACCGTTATTGGCGACGATATAAAAGGGTTTGCGGAAAAAATGACGAGACATAAAAGCCAATTGATTCACCGTCAGATCGAGTGGTTGATAGTCCTCTTGCGGAAGCTCGGATTGGCCATGTCCGGGCAAATCATACCGCAGCACATTAAAGTTAAGTTGAAGAAACGGAATGATGGGATCGGCATCATGCATATTCAAACTGATATCGTGAAGCAAAACAATATTCCCCTTCGGTCTAGTCAAAGCCGGGAGATATTCGTATCGGACGCGTATTCCGTTAAAGCGAATTTCAGGCATGAAGAACACCTCGTAATAGGATAGGGAAAGGACGCTGAAATGATACTGAAATGATGTATTAGTTATTATACGACATGTGGCTCGAAATTTGTTAATTTTTGTCCGATTTTGCGCCGAAGGATGGAGTGGAGAGCGTCGAATTGCAATAGGGCAAGGAAAACGGAATGACAAGAGAGGAGAGGTCTGCGGTGAATGGTTTCAGAGCAAGAGGATTCTTTTTGGTGTGTGCGTTTATGCTGATTCTTCTTATTCCTTATAACGCGACAGTGTCTGCTGCCGAAACGGATTGGCTGACCTTAGGCGGTGCGGGAGCTTCGGCAGGGGAGGCGAGGTACACCTCCATAGCGATGGATAGCCATGACAACCCGTATATTGTCTACATGGATGACGAAAACTCGGGTGGAGCAACGGTGATGAAATACAACGGGAGCAACTGGGAGTTAGTTGGCGCTGCCGGGTTTTCAACTGCGAAGGCACTTGATGCTTCGATCGCTCTGGATAGCAGCGACACGCCTTATGTAGTCTATCAGGACAGCGGCAATTCTTATAAAGCGACGGTAATGAAGTACAATGACGATACGGGCAATTGGGAGGTCGTAGGCAGCGCTGGATTTTCGGCGGGTTCGGTATCTCAAACATCCATCGTGCTGGACAGCCACGATACGCCTTATGTCGTATACAACGATTCCGGACATTCAAAAAAAGCCACGGTGATGAAATACAACGGGAATAGTTGGCAAGAAGTAGGTGTCGCCGGATTTTCAGCAGACATGATTGCCAGTATCTCCATTATGCTGGATAGCGGAGATGTTCCCTATGTAGCATTTCAAGATATCGGCAATTCCTCTAAAGCAACCGTAATGAAATATGACGTTACGAGCAGTCAATGGGAGCTGGTGGGCAATGCCGGTTTTTCGGCAAGTTACGCTTTCTATACCTCAATTGAGCTGGACAGCCGCGACATGCCCTATGTTGTCTATAAGGATGCCGGGAGCGCCAATAAAGCAACGGTAATGAAATACAATGGCAGCAGTTGGGAGCCAGTAGGCAGCGCCGGTTTCTCGGCAGGAGAAGCTTCTTATACTTCCATCGCTATAGATAGCAGCGGTACTCCATACGTTGCCTATGTGGATGGAGGGAATTCGAATAAAGCGACGGTCATGAAATTCAATGGAAGCAGCTGGGAGGAAGCGGGCTCCGCCGGCTTTTCAACAGGAGAGGTTTTCTTTACTTCCATCGTACTGGACGGCCAAGATACGCCTTACATCGTTTTTCAGGATGAAGGAAATTCAAAGAAAGCGACGGTCATGAAGCTGCCGCCCGTCTTCTCCGTAACCTATGACGATAATGTCAGCGACGGCGGAAGCGTACCTGGCGACAGCAATACGTATGCGGAGGGCGAGTCCGTTACAGTTCAGAATAATAGCGGGAATCTGTTTAAAGAAGGATATGTGTTTGCCGGCTGGAACACGCAGTCGGACGGCAATGGAACGAATTATGCCGGCGAAGGCGATCCAATATCCTTCAGCATGGGCGCGTCCAATGTGGCGTTATTCGCAAAGTGGGAAATCGAAAGCTACACCGTAAGCTTCGAGAGCAACGGAGGAGCGGCGGTGGACAGCCAGTCGATCCCTTATAGGGGAACCGCAGATGAACCAGCGGAGCCGGCGAAGACGGGTTATCTATTTGACGGGTGGTATACGGATGAACTGTTGTCCGATCCGTTTGATTTCAATACGGCGATTATCGAGTCTGTGCAATTGTATGCGAAGTGGAAGGCCAATGCGAATCTTGGCAGTTTGACGCTGTCGAGCGGCACGCTTGATCCGGTGTTCGATAGCGCTACATTGGCGTATTCGGCAATCTTGGACAATAGCGTGACATCGATTTCGATCACCCCGACTGCAGCGGACAGCAGCGCGGCGATAACGGTGAACGGCGAGGCGGCAATAAGCGGAGAGGCATCGGGTGAAATCCATTTGACCGTAGGAAGCAACACGATAACGTTAGCGATAACGGCTGCAGACCGTTCAACAACGCGGATATATGTGTTGACGATCAAACGAATGGCTGCGCCAGGCGACGGCAATGGCGACGGACAGATAACGCCTGCCGACGCGCTGCTCATCTCCGGGTATGTCAATGGCAAGCTTAATCTGTCGGAAGAACAACGGAGCATACTGGATATGAATAACGATAATAAGGTTGATATGTCTGACGCGACCCTTGTGCTTCAATATTATCTTGGATTCAGATAATATCGTTGACGGGTTTTGATAGAGGTAATGTTTGATACGTGGCGAGTACGATCGAAGCGGAGGTTTGATTTATCATGAAATTATTCGGAGCAAGATTAAGCTTGGCGGTAATAGGCATGTTGTTGTTTGCTTTCCTAATCCCTGGCCAATCGTATGTTTCAGCAGCCGTAACGGAGTGGCAACCTGTAGGGGACGAAGGATTTTCAGAAGGTGCCGCTTACTATAATTCCATAGCGATTGACAGCAACGGTACGCCCTTTGTGGTCTATAACGATCAGGGCAATTCGGGTAAAGCAACGGCAATGAAATACAATGGGAGCAGTTGGGAGGCTGTAGGCAATGCAGGTTTTTCAGCCGGCAAGGTTAGTTTTCCTTCCCTCGCATTGGATGGCAGCGGCACGCCGTATGTCGTTTACAGGGATATTGCGAATTCAAAAAAAGCAACAGTGATGAAATATAATGGAAGCAGTTGGGAGACTGTGGGCAATGCAGGTTTTTCGGCAGGCGATAATTATTATACTTCCATTGTGCTGGACAGCGGCGACACGCCTTATGTGGTCTATAAAGATGAAGGGAATATAAGTAAAGCTACCGTGATGAGGTACGATGGGAGCAACTGGGAGGAAGTAGGGGATGCAGGCTTCTCGGCAGGAGCGGCCGATTACATATCCATCGTGCTTGACAGCAACGACACACCCTATGTTGTCTATAAGGATGCTGGGAACTCCAATAAAGCGACAGTGATGAAATACAACGGGAGCGTCTGGGAGGAAGTAGGAAACGCAGGATTTTCAGCAGGAACGGCCGAATATACGTCTATTGTGCTGGACAGCGGCGACACGCCCTATGTTGCCTATAGGGATGCTGGAAACGCCAATAAAGCGACAGTGATGAAATACAACGGGAGCGTCTGGGAGGAGGTAGGGAACGCAGGATTTTCAGCAGGATCGGCCGAATATACGTCGATTGTGCTGGACAGCGGCGACACGCCCTATGTTGCCTATAGGGATTTTGGGAACTCCAGTAAAGCGACAGTGATGAAATTTAATGGGAGCAGCTGGGAGGAAGCAGGCAGCGCAGGTTTTTCAGTTGCAGATGTTTCCTATGTCGCCATCGCGCTGGATGGCAGCGACACACCTTATGTTGTCTATCAGGATGGCGGAAACGCCAATAAAGCCACGTTGATGAAGCTGGCTGCTGCCTATAACGTAACCTATGATGGAAATGGCAGCGTCGGCGGAAGTGTACCGAGTGACAGCAATACGTATTCGGAGGGAATGTCGGTAACTGCGATGACCAACAGCGGGAACCTTGCCAAAGAAGGATTTATATTCGCTGGTTGGAACACGGCGGCGGACGGAAGCGGAGTCGCATACGGGGCAGGCGATCTGTTGACAATGGGCGAGGAAGATGTGACCCTGTATGCGCAGTGGGCAATCCCGGTAACGATGGAGGTCGGCCAAGCATTGGGAGCGCCGGGGGATAACGTCGATGTTCCGGTGTTCTTGAATCCGGGAGATCAATCTTTCTGGCAGTATGCGATGGATATTGCCTATGATGCGAGCGTGCTTGAGCTTGCGGGCGAAACTCCGGTGACAGACGAAGCGGGAGCCGTAATTTTTGATCTGGACACATCGACAGAAGGTATCATTCGTGTTGCAGATGCGAGTTTTCTAAGCTTCATGGAAGAGAAAACAAAGGCACTTACCCTTCATTTCAAAATAAAAGATTCTGCGGCACCTGGCGATTCAAGCGTTACGGTGAACAATGCTTCCTATACCGTTGATACGGAAGGGGCTCCGATTGAAGCATCGTTCATCACATCGGGTCGGGTAAGCGTGGCCGGAACGGTTGATGTGATGATCGGAAGCGTCAGCGGTAATGCCGGGGAGAGCGTGCAAGTGCCGGTGTCCGTAAGCAATCCTTCCGCAGCCATCGGAGCGTTCGGCATGCAAATGGTTTTCGATCCGAGGGTGCTGGCAGTGACGGATATCTCCGGGAACACTGGCGACCTGTTTCTATCCAATTACGACAATAGTGAAGGCTGGCTGAAGACGGCATGGGCGGACGCGGAAGGCGGCGACCATTCGATTGCGGCAGATCAAGCGATCTATACGATTACGTTCTTGATTCAATCGGATGTCGATTCGGGAGATGTGTCGCTGTCGGTGACGGATGCGAACGATCCGCAATTCTTCACCTTCACCGATCTGTCGGGTCTGGAAATGGGCAAAGCGTTAACGAGCGGGAAGGTGACGGTTGTACCGACCTATAGCGTGATGTATGACGGCAACGGCCATGACGGAGGAAGCGTGCCGACGGACAGTCATGCTTATGCAGAGGAAGCAATCGTATCGGTTATGGACAATACGGAGAATCTAGTCAAGTTCGGCTATATGTTCGGCGGCTGGAATACGGCGGATGACGGAACAGGGGACTCTTACTTGGCAGATGAGACGTTCATGATGGGGACGGACGATGTGACGTTGTATGCGAAGTGGTTGGTTAACGAGTATAAGATCAGCTTCGAGAGCAATGAAGGAAGCGCGGTATCGGATGTAAGGGGGGATTACGGTACGACGATTAACGAACCGGCAGAACCGACAAGGGAAGGCTATGCTTTCGGCGGTTGGTACAAGGATTCCGAAATGACCAGCGTGTGGGACTTCGAGAGCGACACGGTTCCGGTAGATGGAACGACGCTGTACGCGAAGTGGGCGATGACCGATGCGGAAGCGGTAGCGCAGGACAAAGCCGCGTTGGTTATTGCATTCGCCGCAGAGAATAGCGCAACGAGCGTCACGCAATCCGTCTATCTGACGGAGGGCGGAACGAACGGTACGGCGATCAGCTGGTTGTCGGACAAGCCGGAAGTCATCGATAGCGAAGGCAACGTAACGCGTCCAGGCTTCGAAGAGGGAGATGCGGCGGTCACGCTGACGGCGACGATTCGCAAGGGCGAAGTCGAGGAGACGCAGACGTTCGAGGTGATCGTGAAAAGGCTGGCGCAAACCGATGCGGAAGCGGTAGCGCAGGACAAAGCCGCGCTGGTTATTGCATTCGCCGGAGAGAATAGCGCAACGAGCGTCACGCAATCCGTCTATCTGACGGAGGGCGGAACGAACGGTACGACGATTAGCTGGTCGTCGGACAAGCCGGAAGTCGTCGATAGCGAAGGCAACGTAACGCGTCCGGCATCTAGAGTCGGCGACGTCATCGTGACGTTGACGGCGACGATTCGCAAGGGAGAAGCCGAGGAGACGAGAACGTTCGAAGTGATCGTTCTGGCCAAGGCTTCAGGCTCGGACAGCAATAACGGCGGCGGGTCTCATGCCGGATCAGATTCATCCGATGACTCGTCATCCGGCGGCGCCGAAACGATCCAGGTGGATGTAGAGGCAAGCGGAGCGGGAACCGTCACGCAGACCGAGATTAAGCGGACAACGCTGCCTGACGGAACGAAACGGGATCTCGTCGCCTTGTCCGCCGACAAAGCGAAGGAAGCGGCGGAGAGGACGAGGGAGGCGGGGTCGGACAAAGTTCGCGTTGTTATCCCCGATGCAGAGGACGAGGTATCGGAGGTGCGCATCGAACTGCCAGCCGAAGCGCTGCAAGCGGTAGTCGAGGAAGAATTGTCGTTGGAGATCTATACGGATAACGCAACGATTACGATCCCGCAAGAGACGTTGGCGGATGCGAACGAAGACTACTACTTCCGCATCGTGCCGCTCAAGACGGAAAACGAACGCGAGGAAGCGGAGCAGCGGGCGCGTACGGAGACGGTCGTGCGACTGGCTGTAGGCAATGAACAGGCGGAGCAAATGGAAGTGGTCGGCCAACCGATGACGATCGAGACGAATATGCAGAGCCGCCGCGTCGAGATTGTGCTGCCGCTCGCCGACGAGACGTTAAGCGAAGAGCAGCTTGGGGAGCTGGGCGTGTTCATCGAGCATAGCGACGGCGAGAAGGAACTGGTGAGGGGCGAGATCTTCGCGTATGGCGATAGCGGCAAGCGCGGCATCAAGTTCACCGTCACCCACTTCAGTACGTTTACGATTGTGCATGCGGATGGATGGCAGCAAGGCTCTTCGAACGGAGACGAGCCGGCGGCCTTGCACACAGCGTATATCTCCGGATACGAAGACGGGACGTTCGGCCCGGACAAGGCGGTTAGCCGCGCGGAAATGGCGGCGATGCTGGCTCGGATATACGGAGCGGATGCGGAGCAAGGAAGCATAGCGTATACCGATGTAGCTGCGGGGCACTGGGCGAAGGACGCGATCGGAGCAGTAGCGGCGCTGGGCTTGATGCAAGGGTATCCGGACGGCAGCTTCAGGCCGGAGCGGACGATAACCCGGGCGGAGATGGCGAGCATTGCTGCTAATCTGCTGAACGGGACGCTGACGGCGAGGGGCGGAAACAAGAGCCCGGGCGCGAGCGGCAAAGGCAGCTTCCTTGATACTAGCGGCCACTGGGCGGAGGAAGCGATTACGCAAGCGAAGGCGGCAGGGATAATTAACGGCTATGAGGACGGAACGTTCCGTCCGGACGAGACGCTGACCCGCGCGCAGGCGGTGACGATCCTGAACAAGCTGCAGGGCAGAGATCCGTTGACCGGAGCGGAGCAGAGGTGGAGCGATGTGCCGGCAAGCCATTGGGCGTATGGGCATATTCAGGAAGCCTCCGCAGGTTATCACGATTGAGGAAGTAGACGGCAACGGAAACCATTCATTCGGTTGACACAAGAAAAGCAATATCCGAAGCAGGAGGCTCTCCATAGATAGGGGGAGCTTTCTGTATTTCGTGTTTAGTCCAGCTTGCATGTACAATGAAATTGTTGAACGCAAGGTTGGGAGGCTTACGCTGCGCCAAGGTGAACGAGCTCTCGAAAGTACTGTTTTTGTTCGGAAATGTGTGATAATATAGAAACGAACATAAACAAACCGATTCGCAGCTGCGAATCCCATTATAAGGAGGCTATTATTCATGGAAATTCGTCACACGACAAACCCGACCGATGTTAAACAGTATGATACCGAGCGTCTTCGCAAGGAGTTCCTGATCGAAAGTCTGTTCGAGCAGGATCAAGTGAAATCGGTCTACACGCATTATGACCGCATGGTGGTCGGCGGAGCTTTGCCTGTGAAGGAAACGTTGACGCTCGAAGCTCCCGACACATTGAAGACTGAATATTTCCTGGAGCGCAGAGAAGTGGGCTTCCTCAATATTGGCGGACCTGCCGTCATTACCGTTGATGGAGAATCCTATGAACTGGACAAGCTGGATGTACTCTACGTGGGCAAAGGCAAGCGCGAGGTGAAGCTGGCGAGCAAGGATTCGGCCAACCCGACCAAGCTGTATTTCTGTTCCGCGCTGGCGCACAAGGAGATCCCTACGCGCAAGATGACGATGGAGGAAGCGAATCCGACGCATCTTGGCTCGCAAGAAACTTCCAACGAGCGCATTCTGTACAAATACATTCACGCGGACGGCATCCAAAGCTGCCAGCTGATGCTTGGCGTTACGAGTCTGCAAACCGGAAGCATCTGGAACACGATGCCTTCTCATGTGCATGATCGCCGCATGGAGGCTTATCTGTACTTCGATATGGCGGAAGAGACTCGCATCTTCCATATGATGGGCGAGCCTGCCGAAACCAGACATCTGGTTGTCGCGAACGAGCAAGCGATTATTTCCCCGCCATGGTCGATCCACTCCGGCGCGGGCACAAGCAACTATACGTTCTGCTGGTCGATGGCCGGCGAGAATTATACCTTTACCGATATGGATGTTGTTCAGGCGAGCGAGTTGAAATAGAGCAGCTTCATCCGGAAGACAGGAGGCGTTTCTATGCTTGCGGCAGAGAGACATCGCGTTATCATCGAATTGCTGGAATCAAGCAGCGCGGTCAAGGTATCCGAGCTTAGCGAACGCTTCGGGGTAACGGAGAAGACTGTGCGGGAGGATCTCGAGAAGCTGGAGGAGAAGGGACTGCTTCGCCGCATTCACGGCGGGGCGGTTCTGGATTCGGGCGGCGAAGACAGTCTGCTCCCGCTGCAAATTCCGAACAGCAAGCATCAGCGGGAGAAAGCTGCGATTGCCGAGCTGGCGCTCTCCTGCATCGAGCCGAATGATATTGTCGCCTTCGACGCGGGGAGCTCGACGCTCGAGCTTGCGAAGCTGCTTCCGAATATGGCTTTGACCGTCATTACCAATGATTTGCTGATTATACGCGAGCTGACGGCAAAAGAGGACATCAGGCTGGTCGTGCCTGGCGGCTATCGACAGAACAACATGCTGATCGGCGGCGAATCGCAGGAATGGATTTCTCGGCTGAACATTCATAAGCTGTTTCTATCCACGACCGGCGTTCATATGGAATACGGTCTTACGATTTTCACCGAGGAAATGGCGAAGCTGAAGAAGCTGTACATGGATAATGCGAAGACCGTTTATTGTCTGGCGGATCACAGCAAATTCGACAAAGGCGCGTTGATTACGTACGCGGCTTTGGAGGATGTTCAAACAATCATTACCGATGATGGCATTGCTCCCGAGGTTGCGGCCAGATATGAAGCGCGCGGCTTGCAAATCATGAGAGCGGAGCTTGGGGTCAGCGGAAAGCGGATGAAAGGGAAGGGATAAGAGATGAGTTTATTCGATTTACAGGGCAAAACAGCGATTGTCACCGGCGCGGGACGCGGACTTGGCGAGGCGATCGCAATCGGTCTTGCTGAAGCTGGAGCTGATGTAGCTTTGGTAACGAATCGCACGCCGGCAGACAAGACAGCGGCTCGCATTAAGGAGCTTGGTCGTAAAGCGATTACGATTCAGGCCGACGTGAGCGATCGGGACAAGCTGCCGGGCATTATCGAGACGACGATCTCCGAGCTTGGCGGCATCGATATTCTGGTGAACAACGCGGGCATTATTCGCCGCAAGCCGGCTGCCGACCACAGCTACGAGGATTGGCAGGATGTAATCGATGTGAATCTTAACTCGGTGTTCGTGCTGTGCCAGCTTGCCGGCAGACATATGATTGAACGCGGCTCGGGCAAAATCATCAACATTGCTTCCATGCTGTCGTATCAAGGCGGCATCACGGTGCCGGGCTATACGTCCAGCAAGCATGCGGTTGCCGGGCTCACGAAGGCGCTCGCGAACGAATGGGCGTCGAAGGGCCTTCAGGTGAACGCAATCGCGCCGGGCTACATGAGCACGGACAACACGGAAGCTCTGCGCGACGATCCGGTTCGCAGCAAGTCGATTCTGGAGCGCATTCCGGCAGGACGCTGGGGCACCTCCGAGGATTTGATCGGCCCTGCCGTGTTCTTGGCATCCGGTGCATCCGATTACATGAACGGCCATATTCTCGCCGTAGACGGCGGTTGGCTCGTTCGCTAGATTTATGATGACATAGACTCAGCAAAATTGCCCCGACAAGCGCGCCTTGTCGGGGCTTTTTGAACCTAATAAAATTTCGAGATGATGCTGTTTCTCTTCCGGCTCGATTCCGCGTGGAACGGTTGATGGTGGATGTTCGACTAGGCGAGGAACAACGGACGACGGTGGATGCATGTACGGATAAACAGGAATAATTCCCTTACACCAGATCGATTTTTCTATATAAAACCGAATAAGCTGGAAAAGCTCCACGATAATACCCGTTGTACACAGAAATAGCGATGGATTCACCAAATATACGGGAGGATTTCCAGTATAATTGCAAAATGGTTTGTAGTTAAAGAAATATACTGGAGAAAATCCAGTACATTGCTTGAAAGGGTGGGGGCGCGAAAGGTGACCCAAAGCGGATTGGCAGCCTCCAGGAAATGTCCATTTGAGTAAGCGAGCACACGGACACTTAAGAAAGCTGCCGAAAAGGAAGAATGGTCCGATAAAGCAGGCTGCTGCTTTCCAAGGATGGCGTCGGGCGGTTCTTTTGAAAGTTTTGCTATACATTCTCGTTCAATTGCGCTATAGTATTCTTCCAAAACTTTCAGGAGGATTAACGAATGACCGACAGTATGATTCACGTGAACGGAATCAACAAAGCCTTTCTTGTGGCGCAGCGAACGGCAGGACTCAGGCAAGCGATGAAAGCGCTGTTCGTTCGGAAGCACACGCGAGTGGAGGCGCTGAAGGATATTTCCTTCTCCATCAAGCAAGGAGAAATTGTGGGCTATATCGGACCGAACGGCGCTGGCAAGTCGACCACGATCAAGGTAATGTGCGGCATTCTCGTGCCGGATGCCGGACAATGCTCCATTATGGGCTATACGCCTTGGAAGGAGCGAGCCGCGTATGTGAAGCATATCGGCGTCGTGTTCGGACAGCGCTCCCAGCTCTGGTGGGATGTGCCGGTTATCGATTCGATGGAGCTGCTGCGCGATATCTATGGCATATCGCAGGAGCTGTATCGGACCAATTTGGCGGAGCTCACGGACATGCTTGCGCTAGAGGAAATTCTTCAAACGCCGGTCAGGCAGCTCAGCCTGGGGCAGCGGATGCGCTGCGAGATCGCGGCTTCGCTGCTGCACAGTCCGAAGCTGCTCTTCCTTGATGAGCCTACGATAGGTCTCGACGCGATCAGTAAGCTGGCTGTCAGGCGCTTCATCAAGAGAATCAATAAGGAGCGGGGCGTTACGGTTATCCTGACGACGCATGATATGAGCGATATTGAAGCGCTGGCGGACCGCATTATTATGATCGGCAAGGGCGAGCTGCTCTACGATGGTTCGCTTGAAAAGCTGAGGGGGAGATTCGGATCGAGCCGCACGGTAACGGTCGATTATCGCGAGCATCAGGAGCCGATTGGCATCAAAGGCGCGACGCGACTGTCCTGGACGCCGGAACGCGCCGTCTACAGCTACGACATGGAGCATATCGTGCTCGCCGATGTGATCGCGCAGCTGTCGCAGTCCCTCGAGATTGTCGATATCGCGGTGGACGTGAAAGACATTGACGAGATTATCGCACAGCTCTACGAGGAGCATCGCATATGAGAGCTTACGCATCCGTCTGGCGTCTCCGATTCATTAACGGTATGCAATATCGTACCGCAGCGTTTGCCGGCATGGCGACGCAATTATTCTTCGGCTTTGTTTTTATCATGATTTTCTCCGCATTCTACGAAGGCCAAGGGGCGGACGCTCCCATCTCGCTGCAGGATCTTATCACCTATGTATGGCTTCAGCAAGTTTTCCTTTCCTTCATCATGCTTTGGTTTCGCGACAATGAGCTGTTCGCCATGATTGCCGGCGGCAACATCGCCTATGAATTATGCAGACCGATGCAGCTCTATCCGTTCTGGTTCGCCAAGCTTCTGGCACAGAGAGTGTCGAGCGCGGTGCTGCGCTGCTTTCCGATTCTGCTCGTCATCTTCCTCATGCCGGGACCCTACCGGATGAGCGCTCCCCCAAGCTTCTCTGCCTTTCTGCTTTTTGCGGTAGCTCTGATCCTGGGCTTGTTCATGGTCGTCGCCATCTCGATGCTCATCTATATTTCCGTCTTCTGGACGTTGAATCCGATAGGCTCCATTCTGATGGTGTCCGTAGCGGGCGAGTTTCTGGCGGGCATGGTTATCCCGGTGCCGCTTATGCCGAGTTGGCTTCAAAACATCGCATACGTGCTGCCGTTCAGATGGACGACCGATTTCCCGTTCCGGGTCTATTCCGGCAATATCGGGCAGGGCGAGGCGCTTTGGGGCGTCGGTATACAGTTGGCATGGATCGTTGCGCTGGCGGCGCTAGGCTTATGGCTGATGCGCAAAGCATTGCGGAACGTTATCGTGCAAGGAGGTTGAGCGCAGATGATCCGATTATATTTTCAATACATGAATATTCATTTCAAATCGCAGCTTCAGTATCGAACCTCGTTCGCGCTGCTCAGCATCGGGCAGTTCTTCATTCCGTTCATGGTGTTCGGAGGGTTGTATTTCATGTTCCAGCGCTTCGGCCAGCTTCAGGAATGGAGCTTCTTCGAGGTGGCGCTCTGTTATGCTGTCATTCACCTCTCCTTCTCGCTCAGCGAATGCTTCGCGCGCGGTTTTGACGCCTTCTCCAGTCTGGCCGCCAGCGGAGATTTCGACCGGCTTCTCGTTCGTCCCCGCAGCACGGTGCTGCAGGTGCTGGGATCGAAATTCGAATTCACGAGAATCGGAAGATTGCTGCAATCCCTGCTTGTTTTGGCCTGGTCCCTGTCGCATTTGCCTCAGGTGTGGAGCCTGACGAAGCTTCTCATCCTTGTCTTTATGGTGTTTAACGGCGTCATGATCTTCACCGGCATCTTCATCCTGGCGGCGACCTTCTGCTTCTGGACGATTCAGGCGATCGAAGTGGCGAATATTTTCACCGACGGAGGCAGGGAAATGGCGCAATATCCGCTTACGATATACAGCAAATGGGTAACTCGCTTTTTCACCTTTGTCATCCCGTTCGGCGTTGTTTCGTATTTGCCCATGCTGTATCTGCTGGGGAAGAAGGAGGGAGGTCTGATGCTTCCCATGCTCATCCCGTTCGGCGGCAGCATGTTTCTGTTGTTTTGTCTCCTTGTGTGGCAATTCGGCGTGAAGCATTACCGTTCGACCGGCTCATAGCTGGGAGCATGCGAGAGGATCGCATAGCACAAATAAGCCCGAAAGCTTCCGTACAGAAGATTTCGGGCTTATTGTCCTGAAAACAGGATTAGTCTAACGATAGATACGCCTTTGCGCGTTGTTGAAGGACTGATTCCTCTATGTTGCCGGAATTCGTTGTGATGGTGCTGATGGCAGCCTCTTTAAACCTGAGCTGATCAAGAGCGGCTACGAACATCTCGAGGGCACGGTTATCGAGTTGATCTGCACATCCGGTAATGCGTTCCGTTAATCGATCTGTGAGGGAGGAGAGCGGGAACCTTCCAACAAAGGATTGAAGCGGGGCACGCCATGCTTCGAGATCAAAGCTTGAATCATTTTCACACACAAACTGTTCATTCCACCCGATGCCAAAATCAGTTGTGAGACGAAGGCATACACGGTATCCGTTCGCGTCTATGGCCAATGCGGGGATGACGAACACTTCAATGCGCGTAATCGCTAGATGCCCGGGACCGTCCGACGGAAATTGAGAATCGTTAAGCGTTACCGATAACAAAGGCACATCTCTCCTTTATCCGCTTACGAGGTTAGCTGTCGGATTCGGGCTAGAGAGTAGACCCTACCGGGGGCACAAATCCCCGGATTCACCCCTCGCGAATAAAGGAGCGCATAGCTTGCTCGCATTGTTCGCCGTGGTTCCCCCGCTTTTCAAAGAACTGAAAATTCAGCGTTGTTGTTTACATAATATTTTAACTTTAAAATGTCTATTTGTAAATCCAAACTTCATGAAGCCTTCCCGGATTCAGGAGGACCCCGTCTTCATTTGATTCCATTGCTCAAGTCTTTCTTGCTCGGTCAGCCTGGGACAATTATAGCATTTCTTGCCATTCTCGCGTTTATCATACAAGCAGCAAGAGGATCTGATCATCATCTTTTTGCCTTCCTGATAAGGGTTTTCAATGTATTTCGGCTTATGCACGAAAGGATTCCGCCTTAATCCGAACCATTCGGGAGCAAGTCCGGACAGCAGCGTGTCCTCCCGCTCAAAGTTTCCAAGGATCTCCTCCCTCTCTTCGTTCTCATGGATATAATCGCGAAGCTGGCTTTGGCGGCCGGCGAATTGATTCCAGATCAACTGGGGCTTCACACCGGCAAAGGCGGCGATTCTGCCGACAAGCGGCACAACGGTCAAGGTGAAGAAATTTCGCCAAGCTTCCTCCAGAAAGGCTTCGCGGAAATTGCCGTCAGGCACGCTGTCGAACTTCAAGCGGCGGATTCTGTAGCCGGGTGTAACATAGGTTTCATGCGGCTGAAGCTGAAATTCGAGATTGTCGACGGTCAAATCCACCCACATGCTGTATTGCGCCAATACGATGAGCTGCGACGCGGCCAGGCCGTACAGGGAAAGTCCGAGCACCGATGCAGGAAGCTCCTTGGAGGTCGCGCGCAGAACGGTTCCGGATTGCTCGAAGACGACATTCAAAGCGTCTGCCTTCAATAGCTCGCGGGCGGGCAAGGTCATCGACGGCTGCTCCAAGCCTGCGGGAGAAACATTAAAGTAAGCTCGCAAAAGGGAGAAGTCAATTTCAAGCTTGAGATCCCCGCAGGTGTTCGCGTTCATTTCATTCACTCCGTCCAGTACAATAATGATAACCATTATCATTCATTCTCTTTAGAATAAGAGAAAATGAGTTTGCTGTCAATGAAGAGGGCGGCGAATGCTGCGAAAGAGGTTGACAATTACAGTGATAACCATTATCATTGAAAATAGTGAAAGTGAGAATCGTTATCATGAAAGGCAAGGAGATGACAGCATGTCTCGGTTATTCGCAGAAAGCTTGACGATTGCATACGGAGATAAGATCATTGTGAACGGAATGGATCTGCGAATTCCTTCCGGAGAGATTACGGCTTTGGTCGGAGCGAACGGTTCGGGGAAATCCACGATATTGAAGACGATGGCCAGAATCGTGAAGCCTTCGAGGGGCGCTGTATTCCTCGACGGGAAGTCGATACATAAGATGGCTACGAAGGAGGTAGCCAAGCAGCTTGCGATACTGCCGCAGAATCCGGTCTCTCCCGAGGGGCTGACCGTAAGCGAACTGGTGTCTTACGGCCGATTCCCGCATCAGAGCGGGCTTGGCTCCCTGCAAGCGCAGGACAAAGAAATGATTGCCTGGGCGATCGACGTTACCGGCATGACCGAGCTCGCCGATCGGCCGATCGAGCAGATGTCGGGCGGACAGCGGCAACGGGCCTGGATCGCCATGGCGCTCGCGCAAGGAACGGATATCCTGTTCCTGGATGAGCCTACGACCTTTCTCGATATGGCCCATCAGCTCGAGGTGCTGAATTTGCTGGAACGGCTCCATCGCGACGAGAAACGGACGATCGTCATGGTGGTGCATGATCTGAATCATGCCACCCAATTCGCTCATCATATCGTGGCGATCAAATCGGGCAACGTGCTCTATGAAGGAAGCGCCGAAGAGGTCGTAACCAGCGAAATGCTGCGCGACGTATTCGCGATTGAAGCGGATGTTATTCCGAATCCAAGAACGGGCAAGCCGCTATGCTTGCCGCATGGATTGACAGGAGAGGCTCCCGCTCCAGCCGTCGTCAAGATGGAGGAAGCAAGACCGGCGATTAAGAAGGAACAGGAAAAGGTGCTGGCGGAGACCGTATAATGACGATACGCAAGCTTGGGGTTGCAACCAGAGAGAGGCGGACGTGCCTCTCTTTTTGTTTGCGCTCGGGCAGTATTTCAAGTATGATGATAGTTAAAAATGAACTGTGGTTCAGATCAAAGGAGCAATAACATGCATTCGAAAACAAGTCATTGCAAGATTGTCGACTGTACGGTACGGGATGGCGGACTCGTGAACAACTGGGATTTCAGCATTGAGTTCGTGCAGCACCTTTATAATAGTCTTAACGAGGCCGGCGTGGATTATATGGAAATCGGCTACAAGAACTCACCCAAGCTGCTGAAAGGCGCGGAGGATGCGGGGCCTTGGCGTTTCCTGAACGACGATTTCCTTCGGAAGGTCATTCCGAACAAGGGCAATACGAAGCTGTCCGCGCTTGTCGATATCGGACGTGTCGACGAAGCGGATATTCTGCCCCGCAGCGAGAGCTTGCTGGATCTGATTCGTGTGGCCTGTTATATTCAGGATGTGGACAAGGCTTTGGAGCTTGTGCAATTATTCCATGATCGCGGTTATGAAACGACGTTGAACATTATGGCATTATCGAATGTGATGGAGAATCAGCTGATTGAAGCTTTCCAACAAATTAACGAAAGCGTCGTCGACGTGGTGTACATCGTGGATTCCTACGGCAGCCTGAAGCCGGATGATGTCAGCTATCTCGTGGACAAGTTCCAGCAGCATCTGCCGAACAAGCGCCTTGGCGTGCATGCGCACAACAATCTTCAACTGGCCTTCGCCAATACGCTGCTTGCGGCCGGCAAGGGAGTCGAATTGCTTGACGCATCCGTGTACGGCATGGGCCGCGCGGCGGGCAATTGCAATACCGAGCTGCTCGTCACGGAGCTGAAGCAGGCGAAATACAATGTTCGTCCCGTGCTCGACATGATCGAGAAGCATATGATTCCTCTTCGCGAGCAGGAAGAGTGGGGCTATATTATTCCTTACATGATTACAGGCATTCTCGACGAGCATCCGCGTTCGGCCATGGCGCTTCGCGGAACGGAAGACAAGGACAAAGCGGTTGAATTCTACGACCGTTTGACGACTCCCGAGGTCTCGAAAGCTTAAGGAAGAACAGAAGATATACTTATATGAACAGAGGGAGCCCTGCAACGTTTTCGAAACGTCGCAGGGCTCTTTCTTACCACAATAGAAATTATAAGTTTTCGAGCATTCGAAAACGGAAATCATATTTGGCAATAAATCCTCATGCTTACGAAGCTGCTTTGCTCCGCAAAGCTTTAGGTCGCTCATCTCTGAAAGGCCTCGAGAGAGGATTTCTCATAATTATAGAATTTATAAGATTTCGGGTCATAGGAAATGACAAATAAAATCGTAATGTGCGTACGAGGCTGCTTTGAACTGCAAAGCTTTAGGTCGCCGACTCTGAAAGGCCGAAAGTATGGGGTTTGGGAGTAATTCCTGCAACTGTAACGGACTTTTTCGACCCTTAGAAGCTCTTTTTAGCCAGCGCAGATTTTTAACGGACATTTTCGCCTCTTAGCGGGTTAATCCCGTTGTTTTTTCGCTCGTTTGGTTGGCTAAGAGGACAAAAAGTCCGTTAGAGCAAGCGAGTGTGGAAAACGGCGTCTAAGAGGACAAAAAGTCCGTTAGAACAGGTCGCTGCTTTCAAAGGACGCCATCAGGCGTTTTTCTTATAATAATTTATAAAATTTCGGGTAGGGGTCTTCCGTCTGGAGCTGATTACGAACGTTTCAACAAGATCCCAGGCAGTAATCCGAACTGAAGCGTTGATGACCAGCGTTGCAGTCCCATGCCGAACTGTTTTCCGCTCTCCAGCGTCGGTGCAGCGTTGCAGTCCCATGCCGAACTGTTTTCCGCTCTCCAGCGTCGGTGCAGCGTTGCAGTCCTATCTCGAACTGTTTTTCGCTCTCCAGCACCGGTGACCAGTGTTACAGCTTCTCATAAAGCACGGTACCGCGCATTCGAGCTGATTACCTTTGAGTAGGACACCGTCAGGCGTTTTTCTTGTCGTTTCCCCTACAGGCGAATCAGCTCGCCGTCTCCCCGAATGGCGGCTGCCTGATGCGGTTCATTCGCGTGGAAATAGCCCTTGCCTCGAAGGCTGCTGCCGCTTGCAAGCACAGCGGTGACGACCACCTCGATATCCTCTCTCAAGCTGAACGACCGAAGCAGCTCGCTCTCCGCGACTCCGTCGATTTCGATATACCAGAGTTTGTCGCCGTAATCGGTCACGATGACAAGCTCCGCCTTCTGAAAGCTTATAGGGGCAAAGTCATAGGAGCCATACGTGATTTCCAACGCTTTTAAAGGGATACTCTCCATTTCCATCCTTGCTTCTCCTCCGTGTGTTCAACCTGATGGGAATTAGTACAGCTTTCCTTGCCGATACAGAGATGCGGAAAGCTTCCTTACAGCATGCACGTAGCAATTCTGTCTGAGCGGCAGCGGATCTGCGAAATAAGCCGGCAGAATGCTAACCATCGTTTTTTGCATTTTGGCAAACAATTGCTTGTATACCTCATCTTCCATATAGAAGATCGTCTCGCGATCCTGAAGCCATTCGAAATAGGATACGATTACGCCGCCTGCGTTCGCGAGAATATCCGGGATGATGACGACGCCCTTCTTCGAAAGCAGCTGATCCGCCTCGCCTGTGATCGGGGCATTCGCGCCTTCCACAATAATTCTTGCCTTGACCTGATCCGCATTATCCTTATGCAGTTGATCCTCCAGCGCGGCAAGAATAAGTACATCAACGTCCATCGTAAGCACTTCTTCGCGGCTCTTGATGACGGCGCTGATGCCAAGCGCCTGCAGCTGCTCGTCAGTCGTCGGCAGATCTCCCCGATGAGAGCTGATATAGTCGATGAGCGAAGGAATATCGAGCCCCTCTTCGCTGTACAAGGTGACATTCCGATCGCTGACGGCGACGACTTTATTATGTAGGAACGAGCATTTGTAGGCTTCGAGCGCAGCGACGGAGCCAACATTGCCGAAGCCCTGCACTGCGATGGTCAGATGTTTGTCCATATGGTCAAGCGCGGTGTGGGCGAACACATTGTCACCGCTGGAGAGCCAGCTCTGGTTATCCTTGATGAAGTCGTGAAGCAGATAACGAAAGGTGAAGTATACGCCTTTGCCCGTCGCTTCTCTTCTTCCGAGCGAGCCGCCGCTGACGACGCTCTTGCCTGTGAAGCTTCCCAAATAAGGCTTGCCCGGATGAATGCTCTTATATTCGGCCATCATCCAATCCATTTCGCGCTCGCTCGTGCCGACGTCTGGCGCGGGAATATCCTTGTCCGGTCCGAGCACATCGGTGAAATATTGCACATATTTCTTGCAGATTTGGTAGAGATCCTTCTCGGGATAGCTGCGAGGATTAAGGACGACGCCGCCCTTTCCTCCGCCGAACGGCACATCATGCAGCGCGTTCTTCAAGGTCATGAGCGCCGCAAGGTTGATTACCTCGTCTTCATTCACGGATTCATGGAATCGAATGCCGCCTTTGTAGGGCCCTAATGTGTCATTATGCTGAACGCGAAAGGCAGGAATGCGAAGCACCTTGCCGTCGCAGAGAGCTACGCGAAGAAACGCTTTATTAATTTTGTTCGGAGTTGAAAGAATTGCGGCTAGCGACTGGAATACTTGCTTCCGCTGCTCCTCTTGCACCTGCGGCAGAAAGGATGGTTCCTCCATTAACGTATCCAATGATTGTTGTACAATGTCACCTGTCTGGCTTGCCATTCGTGTACATCCTCCTTCAGAACAAATTTCATGAAGCTTCCTGTCATTGTAACATAACAAACCGATTGAATTGAAATAGGGCGAGCCGCGCATGCTTCGGCTTTATTATGTTATGATGGTGAACAGAATAAGACCGCCGATACTAGCGGAACGGTTGCGCAAAGGAAGTGGGAAAGAGTTGCTGGGTAGAAGGGACAGGAAGCGTTCATTATCATTAGGACTTGCAATGCTGTTGGGAATCATTGTATTAATCGGCTGCGTCCCATTTTCGCATATACATGCGGAAGCCGCGTCCACTATGCAGGGAATGGAGGGGATGTCCGGCAGTGGAGCGCTGTCAGGCATGGAAGGCATGGAGGATATGCCGGATATGCCCGGTATGGAGCATGAGGGCATGGAAAGCGGCCTTTCCGCGGAAGAATTTCTGCGCTATGCGGTTAGAATCGTCTATTATTTCATGCTGCTCGCGGCTTCGGGGCTGTTTCTGCATGCCAATTTGACCTTCATCAATCGTTCTGCCGTACAACAGGAGATGCTGAACAAATGGCAGCTTTACGCGATAAGAGGGTTTATGCTGACAGCAATCGCGCATGTTTTCCTGCAGATAAACGATTTGGTTACCGAGCTCGGCGGCGGAGCGGAGCAGTGGAGTTCCGTTCTGACAGAAACGACCTCGGGCCGTTCGTGGGCGGCCGTGCTGATTTTGTCGCTGGCGGGTTTTCTTGTGTTAAAGCTGCCAAGCGCTGCAAAGCTGTTATGGTCTCTGCTGCTGCTCGGGGCGGAGAGCTTCAATGGACATCCCGCTGCGGCGAATGAGCGAACCTATGCGATTGCCGCCGACTTCATCCACCTGATCTGCGCTTCGGTATGGACGGCAGGCATTGTACTGCTCTTGCTGCTGTGGTTCAAGGATCGCAAAGAAACAGGCAGATTTGCCGAACGGTTCGCTTCAATCGTTTGGCTTTCGCTGCTCGTATTGATTGTCAGCGGGAGCTTCATGACATGGGCGATCCTGCCGTCTTGGAGATATCTGTTCCATACCGCATGGGGCGGCTTTCTGATTGCGAAATCCGCCTTCGTGCTCGTCATCGTTGTCGTCGGCTTCCTGCTTCGCCTCAGAGTGAAACGGCGCGAGCTGCCGAAGGGAAGTCTGCTGAAGCTGGACGGCGTTCTTCTCGCCGCTGTGCTGATTGCGGCAGGCGTATTCACGACCTTGAGCCCTGAGCCGTACAGCGAGCCGTTCAAGTATCATCAAATGGGCGAGAAGCTGCATTATACCTTGTCTGTGGAACCGAATGCCATAGGTCCCAATACCGTTACCTTCACCGTATGGCTTCCCGAAGCGTCAGGCGAGCCTCAATCGGTCGAGCTTCTGCTGCAAGAACAGGGAAAGACCGGCAAGCAGTCCGTTCAGGTCGAATTGAAGAAGCTGGATTTGGAGGCGGAATTCGCCTTTCCCGGCTTTACGGAAACGAACTATCGGGCAACGGGAGTGGATTTGGATTCCGTCGGAGATTGGCTGGCGGAAATTGTGATTACGACAAAAGACGGCGAGTCGATCGCCAGAGAGGTTCCGTTCGATAATCGGTAATTAAGGTGTGAGTCGAGATGTCTTACAAATGGCTGAAATGGTTTATTCTATGGATTCCTACCATTGTGATTGGCGTGTGGGAATATGTTCGACATGTCTTTCTTCTTCCTTATATCTCGATGAAGCTGGGCAACTACCTGGCTCCCGTATTTGTGTTTCTCGTTACGCTGACCTTGCTTAGAGCTTTGTTCGCGAGGCTGGAGCATATGCAGGAATCGTTGAACAGGCAGAGGGTGCTGAAAGCCGCCTTCGAGGAGCGTGAGCAGCTGGCCAGAGAGCTTCATGACGGAATTTCGCAATCGTTGTTCATGCTGTCGGTGAAGCTGGACAAGCTCGGCCGTGCGAAGAACGAGACGGATGCGTCTGAAACATTGGAAGTGATTCGCAAAACCGTACGGCATGTGAACGATGATGTGAGGCAATCGATCGCCAATTTGCATACGGCTCCACAGCCGACGAACTCGGCTTGGCTGCAGAGCATTCACCGTTGGACGGAGGAGCTGGAGCATAGCGGAGGCATTATTGCCGAAGTGAATTGGCAATTGCCGGATGCTATGTTCACTTCGAAGGAGAAGATTGAACTGCTCGCCATTATGCAGGAGGCGCTTATGAACGTGCAGAAGCATGCGGAAGCGAGTCATGTCCGGATTGAGGCCAGGTTTGTCGATGAGGAGCAAACGCTTTTCGAGTGCAGCATCGAAGACGACGGCATCGGCATAACTGACGAGAGAAAGCGGAAGAAGGGAGCCTACGGCCTGAAAATGATGGAGGAAAGGGCGCAGGAGCGAGGCTGGAGGGTTGGTGTCGATCGAGCAGAGAAGCAAGGAACGCTGGTTCGAATTTCCGGCAAAGTTTTTGATACAGATTAGGGCGGAGTATTCAGACACGCCCTCATAAGGCGGAGCGGGCAACTGTGGAATTTCGACAAAAGCGGCATTTTTTCGACCTCCTCGGCAGGATAAGTCGTCTCCATGTAGAAATTCTTGTTGTAAGAAGGGAAAATGCTTGAAGCCGCGGAATGTCGGATGAATGGAGGGGGCTGTGAATGTCGAACGAGAAGCGAGTTGAGATCGATAGATTGATTAAGCTTGATAACCGTTTGGATGCTCTTCAACAATTGAATGAACAGTTGGAAGAGATAGGCGCATCGGCAGGCTGGTCCGAACGATCCATTCTGGATTTGTCGCTCGCTTGCGAAGAAATCGTAGTGAATATTATCAATTACGGCTTTCCCGGAGGAGGCGAGCATGAAATCGAGATCGGAGTCCAGGCTTCGCCGGAGAGCGTGCGAATCAGCATTCGAGACGACGGGGTTCCCTTTAATCCGCTGCAGGAGGCGGATCCGCTTTCCCAGCTTGATATGGATGTGGACGAACGTCCGATCGGCGGATTGGGCATTTTTTTCGTGAAACGGTTAATGGATGCCGTCAGCTATGAATACGACGACGGCAAGAACTGCATCTTGATGAGCAAGAATCAGATTGGCTAAATGACAGGGGGATGCGAGAATGAATTTGGAAGCGCATGAATGGAAAGGCGTTACGGTATTTCCGCTGGAAGGCAGATTGGACGGCAACAACGCGACGACCGCGGAGCAGGCATTCCTGCAACTGCTGGCAGAGGGAAAGCAGCAGTTCATCTTCGACTTCAGCGAATTGCAATACATAAGCAGCGCGGGTCTGCGCGTTGTGCTGGTGGCGGCGAAGAAGCTCAGAGCGAGCAAGGGCCGCATGGTGTGCGCGTGTCTGGGCGAGCAGGTCTACGATGTATTCGAGATGTCGGGCTTCACGAATATACTGGAGATGGCCGCTACGAAGGAAGAAGCGCTGGAAAAACTGGGAGCAGCCCATTGAATGTTCGCGCAGATTAAGTTGGAAAGGCGGTTCTGCTCTTGAATGAAATGTATATCGTCCTTGCTGTCGCAGGACTGGGGGCGGCGGCCTATATGGCGTATCGAAACCGCAAATTGACCGAAAGGCTCGAACGCGCGGATAAGCTGTTCCGGCTCAGCAACGAGGTTCATGCCGTCCGAAGCGAAGAGGAGCTTCTGCGGAAGGCGGAGCAAGCGGCGAAGCAGCTCGTGCGTTCGGATCAGGTTATGCTCTCCTTCGTGCCGGGAGAAATTGCGGCATCCAGCGAGCTTTCGGCGGACGGCATGCCGGGCGCGGCGACTGTCGACGGACGAAGCGTAATCATGCAAATGAAGGCGCGAGGCCGCGAGCTGGGACTCTTGCAAGCCGTCAATACCAATACTCATTCCTCCTTCCGTAAGGAGGATGTCGAGTTGCTTCACAGCTTCACTGCTCCTGTGGCGCTTGCTCTCGACAACGCTCGTATGTATGAGTCCCTGGAGCAATCCGTCCACGAGCTTCAATCAGCTACCGCGATGAAGGAGAGACTCGAGAGCGAGCTGCAGATTGCGGGGAGCATTCAGCTCAGCTTTCTGCCGACGACGATGCCCTCGGCAAACGAGCCGTTCGATGTGTGCGCTTTGCTGAAGTCGGCGAAGGAAGTGGGCGGAGATTTCTATAATTTCTACAAAATCGATGAAGAGCATTTGTTCTTCACGCTTGGCGATGTATCCGACAAAGGCATACCGGCGGCGCTGTTCATGGCGATGACGCTTTCGCTTCTCAAAGGAAACATGAACGCGAAGCTTACGCCGGGAGAACTGCTGGAGAACGTCAATGACGAGCTGTGCAACAATAACGCGCAATTGTTCGCGACGATCGTATGCGGCGTACTCAATATCGCGACTGGCGAGGTGACTCTGAGCGACGGCGGCCATTGCACGCCTTTTATCGTGAAGGCGAACGGCGCCGTGCTCCCGGTCAAGTTAACGAAGGGCATACCGCTTGGCGCGTTTCCGGAATTCACCTATACGAACGAAACCGTTTTGCTTGAGCAAGGTGATCGCTTCGTGCTTTATACGGACGGCATAACCGAGGCGGAGAATGCCCAGCAGGAGCAATATTCTGTTGATCGATTGGAGCGTTTTCTGGGACTTGCCTCCCAATATTCCAGCGCGGAGATCATCGACGCGCTTCTCATGGATGTGTTCATGTTCGCCGACGGCGCTCCGCAATCCGACGACATCGCGGTTCTATGCCTGATGCGAAGATAGCGGCAGCGGCTAACCCCTTCGGAAAATCGTTTTCGCAGCAGACAACGCGGTGAAAAGTCCGGTTTTCGACATAATGTTTGATAGAATCAAAAAAAATGACAAAAACAGATAGAATATTCTAGTCAGAGAGACGCAGAACAGCTATACTATTTATAGGTTCTGCCTCTTTTTTTTTTGCAAGAAAATGAGATTTATGAGTTTATGGTCCCGCATCAAGAATCTATTACATACGGAATTGGCGTTTCACCGCGGCAGAGCTGACCGTTCATGCTGCGCATAGCAATGGTTTTGGGGTTGAGAGAGGACTTCCTCTCTGCTGTCACCTAATACATATATTGTTCCAGAGAGGAGATCACACATGGCTGAGTATTTATCGCCTGGCGTCTATGTCGAGGAATTCGAGAGCGGCGCCAAACCGCTTGACGGAGTCAGCACAAGCACTGCAGGTTTTATCGGTCTCGCTGCCCGTGGACCTGCTGCCGGCTTGCCGCAACTTATTACGGGTCCCGCAGATTTCGGAAGAATTTACGGGTCCTACCTTTCCGAGAATGCTTTCGGTCCGTATCGCTATTTGGCTTACGCGGTTAATCAATTTTTCTTAAACGGAGGTTCCCGCTGCTATGTCATGCGCGTTGCTCCTTCCGACGCAAAAGCGGCTGCAAGCGGAGAACAGCAATCCGTGCTGTCCGTTACAGCCAAAAATCCCGGAGCATGGGGCAATCAAATCAAGATTGCGTTGCTGCCGGCGAGCAAAGCGAAAACGCCGATTCTTGAAGCATTGGACGGCAACCGTTATCGCGTGAAGAACGCATCCGGCTTCTATCCGGGCGATGTCGTTGTGTTCCAGAATGGTTCCGAGGAACAAGTGAATGCTGTTGTTGCGGTTAATGACGGGGTAATCGAGCTTGCCGAAGCGCTGAGCGGCGATGTCGTGGATACCGCTCTTGTTCCAACGAAGACGCTGCAAACGAGCGAATTCACCTTGCAAGTCATTAACGGCACGGAAGCGGAAACCTACGAGAAGGCTTCGCTTAATCCGGAAGCGCCTAACTATATCGAGAAGCTTACGGGCCGTTCGGGTCTGATCGATCTGACTGTCGTCGGCGCTCAAGAAGCCGGTCAAACGCCGTTCCTGCAAATCGCTGGAGAGGAAGCAAAGGCATTCGAATTCGGCTTGTCCGGCGGAAGCGACGGATCGGCGGAGAGCATCTCTCCTGCGGATTTCATCGGCGAAGATTTGGGTCCAGGCCGCAGAACGGGCATTCAAGCGTTTATCGACAACGATGTTGTCAGCATTATGGCCATTCCGGGCGTGACCGATCCGAACGTGCAGTTATCACTGGTTGCGCATTGCGAGAACTTGGGAAGCCGCTTTGCGATTCTGGATCTTCCTCGAGAAGCGACGAAGGTGCAGGACGTGCTTGCTCATCGCGATTTGTTCGATTCGAGCTATTGCGCGCTTTACAATCCATGGCTTCAAGTATTCGACCCGCTCGACAAGCGCAACATCTTCATTCCGCCATCCGGTTCGATTGCGGGCGTATATTCGCGCTCGGATAATACGCGCGGCGTGGAGAAGGCGCCTGCAAACGAGACGCTTCGCGGCGTAGTCGGACTTGACGTGCAATACAACAACGGCGAGCAAGACATTTTGAACCCTGCCGGAGTCAACCTGATTCGTTCGTTCACGGGACAAGGCATTCGCGTATGGGGCGCTCGCACTTGCTCCTCCAACACGCTGTGGAAATATATTAACGTAAGACGGCTGTTCATCTTCCTGGAAGGCTCGATTCTGAACGGATCCAGTTGGGTTGTTTTCGAACCGAATACCGAGCAGCTGTGGGCGCGCGTTCAACGGACGATCGACGCGTTCCTGACTCGTGTATGGCGCGACGGAGCATTGGCCGGATCCAGCGCATCGGAAGCCTTCTATGTCGAGATCGGACGTTCGACGATGACGCAAGACGATATCGACAATGGCAGATTGATTTGCGTAATCGGCGTTGCGCCGGTGAAGCCTGCTGAATTTGTCGTGTTCCGCATTACACAGAAGACCGGCTCGGAATAGACCCGGATAACGAATAACGGAAGGGGATACCCATGACAGGCGATCGTATTGATCCATATCGTAATTTTAGATTTCGCGTTGAGGTTGAGGGTCTCGAGCAAGCTGGATTTAGCGAAGTTTCCGGCTTTGAAGCTACGTTCGATGTGATTGAATATCGCGAGGGAGACGAATTGATTACGCCTCGCAAGCTTCCAGGATTGGTGAAGTACGGCAATATTACGTTGAAATGGGGCACGACGGAGTCCATGGAGCTGTACGAATGGCTGCAGGAATGCGTTGAAGGAACCATTGAGCGCAAGACGATTACCATCATCGCTCTTGACGAAGAAGGCTCCGATGTCGCGACTTGGCAAGTCATTGAATCCTGGCCGGTCAAATACTCCGCTCCGACCTTCAACGGCGTCGGCACAGAGGTTGCACTGGAATTTATCGAATTTGCTCATGAAGGATTGACAAGAACGCAATAATAAGCCGCGCGAGCGGGCCCGTCCGCATACCTGAGTCAGAGTAGAAGGACGGGCCTATGCTTATGTGGCGCGCATGAGAAACGAGGAGATGAAGCTATGGCGTTCCAGACAGAATATGAATTTGAATTACCGCGGGGCTACGTGGATGACCATGGCAATCTTCATCGCCGGGGAACGATGAGGCTCGCGACCGCCGCAGATGAGATTTTGCCGATGAAGGATCCTCGCGTTCAATCGAATCCAAGCTATCTGACCATTATATTAATGGCGCGGGTTGTGACCAAGCTTGGCGATTTGAAGCATATCGATACGAGATTGATAGAGAAGCTGTTCACTGCGGATCTTGCCTACTTGCAAAATTTGTATCGACAAGTTAATGATCTGGAAGCTCCTTCGGTGCTGGCAACCTGTCCGAAATGCGATCATGAGCATGAGGTCGCGATCGATTTTTTGTCCTTAACGGAAGCCCTCTCCTAGCCTATCCGGTCGATCGGCTATACGAGGAGGTCGGCTTCGTCGCTTATTACTTCCATTGGCCTCATGACGATATTATGAATATGGAGCATAGCGAACGCCGCCGTTGGTGCGAGGAGATCTCGAAGATTAATCGCAAGATGAACGATGACAATGAGAAACCGAATGTGTTCGATGTGTTCGGGAAGAGGTGACTTAAGGCTTGGCTGCCATGAAAAGTCAGGATAGAAGCAAATACAATGATGTCGCCAGCGCCTATCATTTCTGGGTGGAGCTGGACGGAATATTGGTTGCGGGCTTCTCTGAAGTGTCGGGATTGGAAGCGGAGACCGAATTTGACGAATATCGGGAAGGCGGAGTGAACGGTTATGTTCACAAGCTGCCCAAAGGCGTGAAATTCCCCAATCTTGTGCTGAAACGAGGGTTGACCAAATCGCCGGCTTTATGGAATTGGTACGAGAGCTCGATAGACGGCAAGCTGACCCGAAAATCGGGAGCCATCGTGCTGCAGAATCCAGATGGAACGGAGTTTGGGCGTTGGAATTTTTATGACGCGTATCCAGTGAAGTGGTCCGGACCGCAGCTCAATGCCGCGACTAGCGATGTCGCGTTCGAATCGGTGGAAATTGCCCATTCCGGGCTGTATGGAAGCTTTAGCTCATAGATGCAATTGCAAATGCGAGGAGGTCTTGCCGGATGAAGCTTAATAAGAACAACATAGAAATCCGGAAGGCAGCAGCGCTTGCTGCAACTCCATTCGCCCATGACATTATGAGCAAGTATCGTTCGAGAGGCGGCAATCGCAATTCCGCAGGGAGACTGCAAATGCTTCATGCGAAGAAGAATGCGGAGGCCTCCGTTGTTCAGAATCATATTCATGTCAAAATTAACGCGCCGAAGTCGGAGCCTAAAGCCGGCAAGCCCGCTCCTGCAACAGGGCAGAAGGCGGAGCGCTCGTCCAGTTCGACCGCGAAAGATAAAGTTATTCAGAAAGAAATCAGAATCGAGAAAGAGAAAATCATTATTAGAGATGTCGTGCATGTCATCGAAAAACAGAGATGGGCAAGAGAGCTGGCGATAACGCAGCCTGTTCGGCTCGATGCAGATTCCTCTTCCAAACAGATGGAACAGCGGCCAGAAATACATGTTTTATCTACTAATAAACAGATTGTTGATCTTTCAAACAATCCAGTGCCAATTAAACAAAGAAAATTATCAATTACGCATACCGAGGCTTCTGTTCTTCAGGAACAGAATTGGAAGCGAATTGATTATATACAAAAGCTGCAAGAGCAGCTGAGGCATCCCATCATCATTCATACGCTTCAGCGGAAAGCCGGCGGTCGGCTCGTTAATAGTGTCGTTCATACGAATCATAGCGAAGCGACTGTTTCCAGGTCTGGAGAAGCATTGCCGGCGAATCGAACTCTCCCGGCTAAAGCCGGCGGCGCACCTGACAGCGGCGCAAGAAACCAAGAGATCAGCAAACAAGAGGTCAGGAATCAAACTGCTAAACATCAAAACTCAAGAAATAATGATGCAAGGAATCAAGAGAATAGAAATAAAAATAGAACTAAAAATAGAAATGCGCGAAAAAGCAATAAGAATGAGCGATTTGAACAAGCAAGCAATGCGCATGAGGAAGTACAAACCGAAAAACGAAAATATGAGATTTCAGGAATAGACGATAGACAGAGGGAGCAAGCCTTCCTTGAAAATAGAAATAACGATAGGAAATCGATGACGTCAGGCAAACTTGTTTTGCAGCCGAGAGAAGTCACAAAATCAAAGCGCATGAAGCCCCTTCAATTGACGAATGCAAGACGCGGGGCAGCAATGCCGGCGCAAGCGATGCAAAGGAACGGCATATCTGGGCGAAACGAGGAAGCTGATAGGAAGCAAAACGATCGGAGCAATACAAGTCCAGCCGCGACACGGAATGGCAAGCAGCGGAGCAAGGAAACAGGCTCTGATCAAAATGCGGGCATCTTGCAAAATCAAAGCATCATACACCGTCCTGATACGCCAGTCAGTGCGCCAGTCACTCTTTCCCAAAGGAAGGGAGAGCATGTTGGCAACGAAGCCGGGTTGATCAAGCAGCCGGAAGCAAGTCTTGTCATGATAGAGTCCGAGACGAAGCGAACAAAGCTAAACGTCACTCCGTTCTCCAAGCGGAAGCTGCCGGATCGGGAAGCTCCCGGCTTGAATTCAGAACATAATATGCAAAGTCAAAACGATGACGTTGCGGTCAAACGAACGGGAGAACTCGCGAAAGAGCAGGGCAACATTCCCGCAAGCAAGCTCGCGTTCGGAAGCAGACAAGTACGACAATTGCGAACCGCCATCGATGAACAGAAGAGACGGAAGGCTGTCATGGAGCATTTGTCCTCCCTCAAGCCGCTGCAGGTCAGCCAATCCTTGGGGAAGCTCAAACGAAGAATTGTCCGGGATGCTGAGGATTTGATTGCGATGCAAGAGAATCAAGCGGTTGTAAGGACTGCTCCAATGAAAGAACGGAAGAAGCAGGTTTATGGGAAAGCGATGCGTCAGTCTACTGCTGGACCGGCTATCAGTTCGGCTTCCAAGCTAGTGCGATGGAACAAACCAAAAAATCAGGCGGGTGCGCCAATGATCGTTGTTGCCCGGGCGACGGCAGGAGCAGACTCGACTCTGGCTGCGAACGGCGGCGAACGTTCGAAAATTAGTGATCGCGCGAATGCCGTCAAAGTGTCGAGAGAGCGTTTAAAATCTAGCGAAAAAACGGATTTGACATGGACAGCATATGATAATCAACCTACTTTACATAGAACTAAGCAAATCCAAAGCACACAATTGTATGAAGGAAGCGATTCTTCCGAAGCAGAAAGTCGCGAGAAACGGCAATCGCAATTGCAAGTTACGGTAAACAAACATTTTGCTGCCATGATCACGAGGTTTTCGAGAAACGTGGAAGCAAAAGCGGAACGGTCGAAATCTATCCGTTCAATCAGGCTGCAAAAGCCGGATAGACTCTATCGACTCTATTCAAGAATGAGCTCTGTCGATCAGATGAGGAAGGATTCGGCTCCTATTGGCCTAACTGTTCAAAGGGCTGCGCAGCGCAAAAGCGCCCGGAATCTCGAGGGGGATCGCCCAACTGTCGTCCAAAGCCATATGGCCGGCAAGGTTCATGCTGCGGCTGCATTCGGGCATGTTCATGACCCTGACTCTCTGACTCCGTTAATGAATAAGAAGGAACGGGAGAAGAAGAAAGCGAGGCCTGAATCTCGCGTAGAATCAGGCGCTGCCCGAAATAGCGCGGTATTCAGGAGTAAAGCAAAAACTGTCCAAGGCGACAGAACCATTAAAAGCGCGCAGGTTAGCAAAACCTTAAAACCTCGCAATAGAAGGCTGTCTGCGATGACTCCGCTATTGCGAAAGGCAGAAAGGACAAGAACGCACAGCTTGCAAAGCGGCGCGAAGAACGCTGCAAGGAACACAATGAAGAATGCTGCTGTCCATCCAGCGAATAGAAGGAGTAACCATAGCGTATTGCACAGTAAGGATAGCGATACCAATAGTATCATCAATAGTAGTGCCAGCACCAATAGCCTCATCAATAGTAGTACCAGTACCAATAGAAGCATCAGTTTCTTAAAGAGTACGAATAGCAATGCAGGGAATAGAACCCAAACAAGGCTGATTAGCAAATTTAATAACAGGGGGCTTTCTCGCGAGACTAGTCATTCGAGCAGCAACATTGTTCAAAGGAAGGTCGGCAGATTAATACAAAGACCGAAAAGCAATGACTCCGCTTTGAATTCCGGTATGATCCAAAGTAAGCTGCAAAAGGAACTGCAAAAAACAATAATAAACAAGAATGAAAGCAACAATCAGGGGAAACGCCAAGCGGAGATACAAAGCAAGTTACAAAGCAAGTCGCAAAGCAAGTCGCAAAGCAAGTTGCAAAGCAAGTTGCAAAGCAAGTTGCAAAGCAAGATTTATAACAATATGCAAAACAATAAGGAAATGAGCAAGCCAAGCAGCAATCCAAGCAGTAATCAAAACAAAAGTCAAAACAGCAAGCAAAGCAAAGGTCAAGACAGAAATCAAAACAGCAAGCAAAACACTATGCAAATGCAAAACAGCAAGCAAAACAAAAGTCAAAACAGAAACAAAAACATCAATTCAAGCAACAATCAACGCGAAAATCAAAGCAATAATTCAAATAGGATTCAAAATACTCGCTCAAGCTTTTCACCGCTCACTGTTGTCAATCAGGATTTTCGCCAGGATACAGTCAGCGGAGGTGCGGATTCGAGGAGTATCCCATCGGGAAGGAGCATCGCATCACTTACCGTTGCGAATGCCGGAAGATCCTTGCAGCAGAAACGCGACGCTTCCATCGAACGCGGCTCAGGAATGGAAAGCCGAAAGCTTCCGGCTCCCGTTCAATTATCGTATATGCAATCGAAATCAGAGCCGGTGGTGGAGCAAGCCAAGCAAGTGAAGATTGAGGCGCCGAAGGAATATGATCCCGAAAAGCTGCAGTCGATGATTATGAAGATGCCGCAGCTGCAGCCGGAGGTCATCGCCGACAGAGTATACAAGGCGCTTGAGAAGAAGATGAAGCTGGAGCAAAGGCGCAGAGGGCTATAAATAGAAGCGATGCTGGCGACTAGCGTTTGAGCGGAGATGGAGGCAGGAAAGATGGCATTAAGCAAAGCGCAATTCTGGATCTATCGCAGCAATTCGACCGATGTTGTCGATGTGCTGTTTAATCCTACGCAATACGAGATGCAGGCCGGCAACCAATATGCCGAGAACGAGGTGCCCGGTCTGCAAAATCCAATCACGCAGTTCATGGGCGGAGACGCGACGATTCTCAAGCTGCCTCTATTCTTCGATACGTTCGAAGCGGGAGTGGATGTCCGGACGCATACCTCCAAGATTGTCGGAATTCTGGACGTGGATTCGGATTTGCATGCGCCTCCTTCCTGTCGTTTTATCTGGGGATCTCTTGACTTCAAAGGCATCATAACAAGCATTAATCAGAAGTATACCATGTTCCTGGAAACGGGAGTTCCGGTAAGAGCGACGCTCGATATTGAGATGAGCAGCACGCAAACGATGAAGGAGCAATACCAGGAGGTGCCCAGGCAATCAGCGGATCGCACCAAGCGCAAGACCGTCAGGCAGGGCGATCAGCTATGGACGATAGCGGCCGAGGAGTATGAAGATCCAGGCGCATGGAGACATATCGCGGAGGCGAACGGCATTGATAATCCGAGGTTTCTGAAGGCGGGCACCAATCTCACGATTCCAAGATTGGAGTGATAGCCGTGGCAACCTATTCCTACGATACGCTTACGAACAAATATCTTGACTTCAACGCTCCTGACGCGGATATCTTGATCGACGGACAACAGGTCAGCACGCCCGATATGGCTCTCAGTTGGGTAGAAGTGGAGCAAACAACGGGCCCGGAAGCCGATGTCGCGAGATTCTGCATTGTGAACGGATATGTGTGGAACCCCACCGAGCTGAACTGGATTGGCACGACAATTGCTGTGGGGAAGAAGCTTGTTATCAAGATGGGGTATCACGATAAGAAGAGCAGTGTGTTCGATGGCATTATTACGGGCTATTCGCTCGAGTATACGACGAATGCCAATGTGAATATTATCGTAACGGCAATGGATCGTTCCCTTCTTATGATGAGAACCTCCCATTCCAAAATGTGGTCGAACATGAAAATAAGCGATGTTGTGTCGCAAATCGCCGGCGAGTACTCTCTATCGCCGAGCGTTGACGCGACGACAACCCAGAGAGCCACGATCGAACAAATCGGCGTCAGCGACTACCATTTTTTGCGAAGCTTGGCGGAAGAATTGGATTATCTCTTCTATATTAGTGAGAAGAACCTGTATTTCAAAAAACACAGCTTCTCCTCCGAACCGATCCTTGAGTTAAAGTATGGGCTCGATCTGCTGCATTTCAACCTTCATGTCGATGTAACGGGGCAAACTTCGAAGGTTACGGTGCGAGGCTACGATGTGAAGCAGAAGAAGGAAGTTGTCGGAACATCAAGCTCGGTCGAAAAGATCGGAGACGGCAGCAAAACCGGACCGACATATGCGGGGCTGCTAAGTACGAAAAAAAGCGAAACTTACTATACACAGGCGTCTTCAACCGAAGAAGCCAATCAATTCGCAAAAGCGATACTGGCAAGGCAGTCTCGGGAGTTCGTGAAGGGAAACGGCTCCTGCGTAGGCGTTCCGGAAATCAAGCCGGGACAAATGATCAAGATAACCGGGCTGGGCTTCACAACGCCGACGAAGTTCCTGTTAACGAAGGTGACGCATCGCTTGGACTCGGATGCCGGCTATATCGCGTATTTTGAAGTGGAGGGCAATGCCGTATGAATGGAATGTTCACCGGATTATTCGATCAGCAACGATCGATGCAGCCCGATCAGCTGTCGGGCGTTTGGAACGCGCATGTTACGAACAACAAGGATCCCGAGAAGCTTGGCCGCGTGAAGGTGAAATTCCCGCTTCGCGAAGGCGAGCTCGAGACAGACTGGATAAGGGTGGCCAGCATGATGGGCGGGAAAGATATGGGAACGCTGTTCATCCCGGAAGTGAATGACGAAGTGCTTATCGCGTTCATGATGGGCAGAATGGATCAGCCTGTTGTGATCGGATCACTCTGGAACGACAAGGACAAGCCCCCTGCAGGCGGCGAAAACAACGATATTCGCAAAATTAAAACGCGGAGCGGCCATGAGATTGAATTCAACGACAAATCGGGCAATGAGAGCGTCGTGATTAAAACCAATAAAGGTCATACCATCGAAATGTCGGATAAGGATAAGGCGATATCGATTCAGACGCAGGACAAGCAATATGCCTTGAGTCTGGACAGCTCGGGTCATAAGGTGGATCTTAAATGCGGTTCCGGAGCATCGATCGCGATGACAAGTCAAGGAGACGTAACGATTAAAGGCTCCAAAAGCATGTCCCTGCACGCGACGCAGATGGAGATTAAAGCCGACGCGTCTCTGAAGATGCAAGCCAGCGGCATGCTGGAGATAAGCTCAAGCGGCATGCTTACGCTGAAAGGCTCCATGGTGAAGATTAATTAAATGGACTGTTCCAATCAAAAGCGGAAGTTTTCGAACAACTGCTATATTCAGGCGAAGCAAGGAGGTCACTGCTTATGTCAGCCCCATTCTTGGGCAAGGGATGGAAATTCCCCGTCCAGGTCGATAAGACGACAGGCCGCATCCGGATGTCGGAGGGCGATGAAGATATTGAGGAAGCGATTCGAATCATTATCCGAACCTCCAAGGGAGAACGTCTGATGAGACCGGATTTTGGCTGCGGCTTGCGGAACTTCGTATTCGAATCAACGGATGATATGACGATGAGACTGATTGCCAGCGATATATTGGAGGCTATCCGCAATTGGGAGCCAAGGGTGAAGGATGTCGAGGTGAACGCGTCCAGTGATGGGGAGCAGAACGGACGCGTGTTGCTGGAGGTCAAATATGTGGTGAGGTCGACGAATAATCTGTTCAACCAGGTCTATCCTTTCTACTTGGAGGAAGGCACCAAATAACGAGAGCGAGCGAAAGCAATGAATCAGGCAGGAACCAGGGGCGGTGACAATCGTCCACCGAAAATTAATCTGAATACACGTCAAGACTTTATGGCGAGGCTCAAGGAAATGGCCCCCTATTATACCCCGGAATGGCGATTGTCGCTGGAGGATCCCGACGCGGGAACGGGACTTGCTTATATCGTGTCCGAGATGCTTGAGGAAACCGTTCAGCGTTTGAATCAGGCTCCTCTTAATCACTTTCTGTCCTTCCTGGATCTTATTGAAGTGAAGCTGAATCCGCCGCGGCCGGCGAAATCCAATGTTCTGTTCAAGCTTAGCGAGGGGGCCGTCGATCCGGTGCATCTGCCGGCGGGATTGCTGCTTAACGCGGCGAATCCGGACGGAGGCGATCCGCTGATCTTCGAGACGGAGCGGGCGATAACGGCTACGCCGGCCAAGCTGATGGAGATCATTAACGTAAATCCCGAACGCGACGAGATCGTTACGGCGGCGAAGGATTACAGCAATAGCCAAACACTCGGATTAGCGGAGGAGCTCTCGCTGTTCGAAACGGTGTCGCGTCCGAATGAGCAAGAGCATGCTTTGTTCGTCAGGCATGACGATCTCTTCCTCGTCGACCGGCCCAATCGCTTCTATTTCACCGTGCAGGTGAGCGAGAAGCAATACTCCGAGCCGGAGCTCGCCGCATCGCTTGCCTCTGAGCATGTACTGTGGCAGTACCCTTGCGACGGAGAGTGGAGGAGCTTTGATGAAGCAACCTCGGCAGGCAATATGATTATTCTGCTTAAGAAGCAAGGGGGACGAATCGAGGAGACGGAGCATCAAGGCGAGATCGGCAGATGGATCAAATGCGTCTTGAAGCAGCGGCCGGGACAGGCTTCTCCGCTTCTGAAGAAGCAATACGAGATGGATAAGCTGCGCATTCGCGCTTCTCACGACCACGTTGGAGATCCTGAGGGCATTAAGCCGAATGAGCTCTATGCGAACGAGCTTGAGCTGATCGAGGACGGCTTCTATCCGTTCGGGGAGCAATTCGGAAATGCGTCCATGTTCTATCTGTCCTGCGAGGAGGCTTTCACGAAGCGAAGCAGCCGCCTTGAGCTGACGTTCTCGGCTACGGCCATTCCGAATCAACTGCGAATGGCGCAGGATCCGGAGATCAAGTGGAAATTTATTATGCGTACCGCCGAACTGGAGGAGAAGACGCCTCCCCGCGTTCGAATCAAGCAAGTACTCTGGGAGTACTGGAACGGGACGAACTGGGATCGATTATCCGGAGAAGAGAATTATGGAAGCTTCTTCGAGGAATTGCCCGAGGGAGAGGAGAAGAGCTTCACACTGAAATTTCTCTGTCCGGATAATCTGGAGCCCTCCTATGTCAACGGCAAGCTGCAGTATTGGATTCGGGCCCGCGTGATTCAAGTCGATCCGATTCTGTCCCATATCGTGCAATACATGTCGCCTTGGCTGTCGAAGCCGAGATTGACGTATTCGCAAGGCACGCAGGTGCAATTCATGCCTCAGCAGCTGTACATACGAAATAATATCGACAATCAGGAGCATACGTTGTCTGCAAGGAACGGCGGAGAAGCTTACAAGCTGTTCGAAGCGATACCGTCACTTGCGCCTGCTGTCTATTTGAGCTTCCTGACGCCGCCGCTCAAAGGTCCGCTGCATATGCATATTGAATTGCAGCAGCGATACACGGCGCACCATGCTCCGCCGTGGCTGGAATGGGAAGCGTTGTGCATGGAGAACGGGCGTCTGATATGGACGCCGCTGAAGGTAAGCGACGGAACGGAAGGCTTCACCGTCAGCGGAGGCTGGCAATGGGCGGGACCGCCTTCGATGGCACAGGCGAGGCTGTTCGGCTGCGAACGCTACTGGATCAGAGCGGTGAATCGTGACAAGAGTCTCGGCGAGGCTTATCCCCGGCATCCGATTGCGGAAGGCTTGTATCTCAACGCCGTTCCGGTAAGACAGCAGGTTAGCCACGAGAGACTGGTTGCGATACCTGCCGATGGCTTTGCCGTCGTGCATCCGGCGGCGATTATCGAGGAAGAGGTATGGCTCGATGAAATGTTGAATTTCTCGGCGGCGGAGCAAGCGGCTCTGCTCGAGAACGAGCCTGAGCAATACGTTGCGCAGCGGGATGGCGAAGGGAATATTTTGCGATTCTGGGTGAAGTGGAAGGGCGTTGCTTCTCTTGCGGAATCAGGCCCTGACGATCGACATTATACGCCGGATTACGCTGCAGGCGCGCTTCAGTTCGGAGACGGTCTGAAGGGCAAGTCGCCGTCTCCGAATCAGGATAATACGGCGAAGGTGACGTTCAAGTCAACCTTCGGCGCCGTGGGGCAGGTCGATGCGGGAGAAATAAAGAGCCTGCAGCTGCCGGTAGCGTATGTGGACAGCGTAAGCAATATGAAGCCGTCCATTGGCGGGGGCAATACGGAGACGATATCGCAGGTGCTGAGAAGAGGGCCGCAAAAGCTGAAGCATCGCGGCCGGGCCGTCACGTCGAGAGATGTGGAATGGATTGCCCGCGAGGCTTATCCGCAGATGTCCAAGGTGAAATGTCTGTCTAACCGCAATGGCGCGCTGGAGCGCTCGCCTGGATCGCTGGTGGTCGTCGCGTCGCCGGAAGGCGGTTACTCGAATATCGCGCAATTCCCGGAGCTGCGCAGGACGGTTGAAGCGGAGCTGCTGCAAAGCGCTTCGAACATTGTCACCCTCGGAGGGGCAATCAAGGTTATCGAGCCCGCATATCTCGAGATTTCGGTGCATGCGACGGTTGCGACGCATTCAATCGAGGATTTGGTTCCGCTCGAGATGGCCTGCGCGGCCAAGCTGCAACAATTTCTAGATTCGGACAAAGGCAACACGACGGGATCGGGCTGGGATATTGGAGAGACGCTTCATATCTCATTGCTCTATTCTCAGCTGCATGCCGTAAAGCCGCTGCTCTACATTGATCGGCTTTATGTGCATGTCGTGCGCATTGAGAACGGCTTTCGCACGGAGTGCGATCCTGCGCGGATGAAGGAGATTATTCACGGCGTTGTCATGAGCGGCAGTCACAAGGTAACCGCAATTGTCGCTTCTGACCAGTAAGGGCGAGGAATTTCAATTGGTTTGAACAAGCCTATCAGCCGAAGAGAGGAGGAATAACGATGCTGCCCAAGCTGCCATTAGACGATCGAAGCTATGCGGAGATCGTGCAGCACGCGCGAAGATTGATTCCCAAGCAAGTGCCGCAGTGGACGGACGAGAACGCGCATGATCCCGGCATAACCTTCATTGAACTGTTCGCTTGGCTTACGGAGCTGCAGCGTTATTATGCGAGCCGAGTGCCGGATAAACATAGATTGAAGTTTCTGGAAATGCTGGGCGTAACGCCTCATAAGACGGCTTCGGCGCATACGCTGGCTTATTTCTCGGGCGTGAAGGAGCCGATCACGATTCCTTGCGGTTCAAAGCTGATGGCAGAGGACCAAATGTTCGAGACAGATGCTTCACTATCGCTTACTCCACTGGAGCTGGAGCGAATCGTCGTTCGAACGGAGCTGGAAGCGAATGACGTAACGGCGACGATCGAGCAGACTCCGATCGCATTCTATCCCTTCGGCATCGACGCCAAGGCGGGAGCGAAGCTCTACATGGCCTTCGACCGGGCCCTGGAGCCGGGCGAAGAAATCTCGATCGCCTTCAAGCTGCAGGACCTGGACGAGTATGTGAATCGGAGCAATCTGTCCCTCTGGCCGCAGCATGAGTTCATTCCTTCTCCTTCCTCCAAGCTGTCATGGAAGGCTTATTGTTGGGATGAGCAGCTAGGCAAGGACAGGTGGATGCCCGTCGACGTTATTGCCGACGGAACGATTCATTTTACGAGAAGCGGGATGTTGTCCTTCTCTCTGAAGTCGCGTATGAATCCCGTGACGGTCCATCCTGCCAGCGATAGAACGCGCTACTGGATTTGCTGCACGCTGGAGGAGGCTGGCTACGAGCTGCCTCCGCGTGTTAGCCGAATGCTTCTAAACGCCGTGCCTGTCGGACAGAGGGATACGTTATGCGAACGGTTAGAGCAGATTCTGCCCCAGGGGGAGCGAGCGCAAGACGAATTGATTTTCCGCTCGTACCTGGCATTGTACGGCGACATACAGCTTCAGGTTCAAGAGGAGGACGGTCGCTGGCGCTACTGGCAGCGGAGTGCCGCGGAGCATGAGCAAGCCGGAGACGCTGCGATGGAGCGAACATTTACGCTTCGGAAGGATGAGGGAGACGGCAGTGTCGCGATCAAGCTGAACCTTGCTGGGGATTCGCCGGGTAACGAGGCGGGAGACTCGGTCAGCGAACTGCCTTCGCTGCCGACAAGAGTGAGGGTCATTGCGAGCGAGTATTCGTTTCAGCGATTCCGAATAATTGGTAGAAGCAAGGGACTGCCGGGTCAATCGTATGAGCTGTACGACATTCCGTGCAAGAGGAGCGATGCGCTCGGTATTCAGATCGGCTATCCGACGCCTAACGGCGTCATGCTCTGGGAGGATTGGCAGGCGGTAGACAGCTTTGACCATTCGACGGGCGAGGATCTTCACTATATGTACGATCCGGCCACGCGTCTGCTTACCTTCGGCAATGGCGAGCAAGGCGCAATTCCGCCAGCCAGCAGTGAAGCTAATATCTGCATTGTCCACTGCGTTGGCGGAGGCGGAGAGCGCGGCAATATCAAGCCCGGCCTGCTGGAGCATTGGGTGAGCGAGGAACAGAGAGCTCTTGGACTCAAGGCGCATAATCCGTTCTATGCATCGGGCGGGGCGGACGCGGAGACGCTGTCCGAGACGCTGCAAAGAGCGCAGGCGGAATTAAAGCAGCCCTATCGCGCCGTTACGAACGAGGATTATGAACGAATCGCATGCACGACGCCTGGCGCCGCGGTGGCGAGAGTGAAGGCGATTCCGCTGTTCCGGCCAGGTCTCGCGGATTATCCGAGAGAGAAAGCGCATGGTCAAATTTCGCTTGTTATCGTGCCGCACGGTTTAAGCGAAACGCCTCTGCCCAGCCCTGGATTTCTGAGAACGGTAAAGCAATATATGGATCAGCGGCGATTGATCACAACGGAGCTTCATGTCATTCCTCCGCTGTATATCCAAGTAACGGTACACGCGGTCGTTGTGGTGGAGCCGCAATTCATGGATGAGGCGTATCGCATGACGGAGCAACTGAACCGCCTTCTTCGTCCCCTGGACGGAGAAGACGGAGAGAAGGGCTGGAGCTTCGGCAGAACGGTGTACAAGGGAGATATCTATCATTCGCTCAGTCAGATTAGCGGTGTTGTGTTCATTCAGGAGCTGTGGCTGGACGGTGACGGCAAGCAGGTCAAGAAGAGCGCGGGCGGCGATCTGATCTTGCCGCCGCAAGGTCTCGTCTACTCAGGCAAACATGAGATCGAACTTATAAGCCGCGCCCATCTGTAAGCAAGTATAAAGGTTAGAGGAAGGAGGGGAAGGATCTGGATACGCAGGCTCGGTTTTTCTCTATTAACAAAGAGCGGGATTGGCAGAACGGAACCGCCTATAATTTGACTCATCAACCGGCGGGCTTCGGGATTAGACGAAGCGAGAAATACGGAATCGCAGGAACTCTGAAGATTAGTCATTTGGAAGGCATTGGCCAATTGCGGGAATTCGCGGTCGGCGATCATGAGGAGCTCTATCTGCTCGACGATCGGGCGGATCTATGGCAGTTCGACCGTCGCAATAACGATCACAAACGCGTATTTCCGCAAGGTCACGGATTATTCAGCGCGGAAAGCCGTATAGCCGTATCCGGCGATCTGCTGTTTACGGCGGATGGGTCGGATGACCGGGCGCTCGCCGCTTATCATATCGGGAATGGGCAGACCGTATGGTCGCGTCAGGGCCATTATGCGGACGGACATCTTCTTCGTCCTCTGGCCATCGCATCCGACAAATCGTTTGTCTACGTGCTGACGCCTTCCGAGCTGGATGAGAGCGGAGAAGAACCGGCGATTCCGGAGGGAGGGAAGCTTGCCCTTCTGAAATTCACGCATGGAGGCTCGCTCATCGAAGCCTGGAGCGATGAACGTCTGAGACAACGGGTCCGAACAAAGCTGAAGCATGTGAAGAAGAATTATTTTGCAACAGCATCGCCTCAAGGTCTCCTGTATGTGTTCGATACGTTATTCGCCAGGCTGCTCGCATTCGGAGCAAACGGAGCTCTCGCCTATCGAAAGGAATTGCCTGAGCAACACTACGGCGGGATTTGCGCGGACAGCAGTGGAATGATCTATGTCGGAGACGCCCGGCAAGCGAGTCTCGAGGGCGAGGATGATCGTTACATCATGAGGCTGGATGCCGAGGGCGAGCATGCCGCAGCGATTACAAGCTATCGCGGCAAATGCGATCAACTCCTGATGGACGGGGCGGATCAGATGTATATCTGGAGCGGCGAGCTTGAGACCTTTACTTTCATGGATTTGCAGCCTCAGACGTTGCCAATGCCGGAGACGGGAGTTCCAGAGGGTATCTGGCTGTCCCGCTCCTTCGACAGTGCCGAGATCGATACCGTCTGGCACAAAATTGCGTTAGAGGGCTTTATACCGGACGGCTCGCAGCTCAAAATTTCCTGCTTCAGCCACAATGACGAGCATGCGTGGATCGACGGCGTCTATCGCAAGATCGATGATTTCATCAGCGATGAAGCCCTTTCCTATAGACAGAGAATGGCCGGGCTTGCGACGTTCTGGTCCCAGACCGAGATTAATCCCAAGGATATGATGATCAAGAAGGCGAAGGGACGCTATCTGTGGCTCAAGCTCGAATGGCTGGGCACGGAGAGGTATACGCCCCTTCTCGAGAAGCTGCGGATCTACTATCCAAGGGAAACCTATCTCTCGTATCTGCCCGCCGTCTATCAGGAGGATGACGAAAGCCGGGATTTCCTCGAACGGTATCTCTCGCTGTTCGGCACGCTATTCTCCGATTTGGAGGAACAAATCGACGATTTCTCCCAATATATCGATCCGCGGCGCGCTGCCGGCGAGCATCTGCGCTGGCTGGCTACATGGGTCGGACTGGAGACGGACGATAATTGGAAGGATGAGCAGGTCCAGGCTTTTATCCAAGCTTCTCCTGAGCTGTACCGTTATCGCGGAACGAGAGAAGGCCTCCTGAAGACAATAGAAATTTACTCCGGCCAAAGGCCGTTCATCGTAGAATATTATCAAACGAAGGGTATGCGGGATCATGCGGAGCTGAGGAGTCTGTCCGAGGGGCTGTACGGCGATGATCCTTATACCTTCACAGTGCTGTTACGGCCAGAGCAAGCGCCGACTGAGAAGGAGCGCGCTGTTATTGAGCAGTTGCTGGAGGAACAGAAGCCGGCTTACACGGAGGCGAAGCTCGTCATGCTCCAGCCTTGGATGTATCTCGACATGCATACCTATCTAGGCATCAACACCGCCTTGTCCGAGCCTTCGCTGTTCAAGCTGAATCCGGAGCGAAGCATGCCTAACGATACCTTGATCGTCGATGTCGGAATGGAGAAGCGGATGGATGTTCATACCCGCCTGGAGCTGGATTCAGAGCTGGATTAAGAGATTAACGCGAAGGAGTGGAGAATAGTGAAGAAGTCAAGACTGTATCCTTTTGAGAGAAATCGCTACTTCTATGGAAAGCTGCTAACCGTACGGGATTTCGAGTCCGAGCAAAAATATTTCAATGACAAACGCAGACTGCTGAATCGTCTGCTGTTCGGCAGCGGCGTGTTGTCCGGCATGCAGGTCGTCGCGGTTGACGACAAAACGATCTCCGTCGAGATGGGCGTCGCAATTGACAACAGCGGGCGCGAGGTCGTCATTCCGGCGCCAGTTACGCTTAAGCTGTCGATGATCGAAGGCTTCACCAACAATGAATACAAGAAGAACGTTTATTTGAATGTCGCCTATGACGAGAAGGGCAAGGAGCCCGTTCATTCCATCGGCAATTCCGCCGTCCGATCGGATGAAGTCAGCGAATACAATCGCGTGCTGGAATCCTATCGTCTGTTCATTGACGAAGAGGCGCCAGAGCCATCTGCGTTCGAATTCGTTCGGTACTTCGAGGATGTCGTCACGCTTTACGAGAGGGGCGGTGTACGCATCACGCAGCGCATGCCGAAATATGTGCAAGCAGGCGAGGTCGTCGAGGTCAAGCTGGTTGTGGAGAAAACCTTGCAAACCCCGCGCATCGCGTTCGAGTACGATTTCCAAGCTTCTGGCTTCCAGCCGGTCGGCATGAAGGGGCATACAATATCCTTCGCCGAGCCTGGCGATGGGCAGGATACGGAATACACCTTGACCTACCAGGTGAAGGCTCCGCTCGAGGCAGGGAGCTTCGCGGAACTGTCCGTTTCCGGCAGCGCAGCGAAGCTGGTCATTGGCGATGCGGTTACTCCGATCGACAACAGCGTGAAGCATCGAATCGAGGTGCTGGACGAGGACATTGCCAGTCGAGTGCTCAAGGATTGGCATAACCGCAGTCTGGAAACCGCGGTTGACGGATCGGCCGATCAGAGCATCTGTCTCGCGAAGATCAGCTTGATGCAGATGGGGCCTACGTATATGATCGAGAAGGTCGATCAAGTGCCCTTCGAGCAATATATCGACAGCCTGTCGCTGCAGCAGCGATTATCGCAATCCTCGCAAGGCGCTGCGCTGCATAAGTTTTTCACCAACGCCGAGGCGCAGGATCTGGAATATGACGCCAAGCCGTCGCTTCAGGTCGATTATCATCCGGAGCGCAACGAGTTCGACTTCAAGCTCGGCATTCCGCGTCCCCAGCATCTCAAGGACGAGATCGCTACAGGCCGGCTGGAGGTTGCGCTTGAATCGATCAGCAAAACGGGCGGCTCCTTCTTCTCCAGAGGCAAGAAGAACTACGTGTCCGACGAAATCAAGCATGGCCTGGGCGACGGGCATGTGACCGTCATTGTCGGCTTTGAAGAAACGGATGAGACGGCTTCGGGCTCCAGCGCGAAGAAGAAGGTGTACTACGGTCAGAGCGACGTGTTTAAGGGAACCGAGTATGAGCAGGATATCCCGAAGGTTTCTCTCGGCACCATCGTCTATCCGGAGAAGGGCAGCTTCCGCATCGGCATGAAGCTGCAGGGCGACTCCGAATCCACAGCCTCCGTCATCGCCGTCCGCTGGTGGGCGTTCAAGAGCTTGGGCGGCTTGTCGGACGGAGCTGCCGAGGCGGGCATTGCCGCCGCAATGGCGGAAGCCGCTTCGGGGATGGAAGAGGAGTAGCATGAGTTATAGAATAGAATGAATAGAAACGTCCTTAGAGAACAACAGTGCTTCGACATTGGTTTTCTAAGGGCGTTATTTTTAGGATAAGCGGATGGAATTCACTCCAATATTGGTCTGATTCATCCAGCCGACTGTTCATGCTCCGGCAATTTCCCTTTACGGATAAAGAGACCGAGCACGAGCGCAACGAGAGCGATGATGACTCCGAACCAGAATGCGTTGTTAATGCCTGATGCGAGCCCTTTAGCGATTGCTGTCGGAGCCTGCGGATCGTTTGAACTGCTCAAATACTGCTTCTGCCCGCTCGACATAATACTGATATATAGGGCAGTGCCGATTGCGCCGGACACCTGTTGCAGTGTGTTCAAGATAGCTGTCCCGTGGGGATGCAGGTGGTTTGGCAGTTGGTTAAGTCCTGCCGTCTGTGCCGGCATCATGACTAGCGCGATGCCAATCATCAGCGCGATGTGAATGGTCACGATGAAGCCGGTGCTCGTTGTTTCGTCGAATCGGGTGAATTGCCAAAGTGAGATAACAGCTATGACCAATCCAGGGATGACCAGAATGCGCGGCCCAAACCTGTCAAACAGCTTGCCTGAGACTGGAGCCATGAATCCATTGATAATACCTCCCGGAAGAAGGATCAAACCGGACTTGAATGCCGTTACCAAGAGCACGCCTTGCATAAACATGGGAAGCATGATGGCCGATGAGAAAAAGGTCATCATAAGCACAAACAGCAGCACCGCGACAAGTGCAAATGTCGGATATTTAAATGCACGTAAATCCATGACTGGCTGCTTCAATATTAGCTGTCTCCAGACGAACAGCAACAACGTAATACCACCAGCCGCAATTGTCCAGATGACCTCCGGCTGCGACCAGCCGTGTTCTCCGGCACTGCTGAACCCATAGACGATTCCGCCAAAGCCGATCGTCGACAACACGATGGATAAGAAATCCACGCGCGGTTTGGTAACTTCCGATACATTCTTCAACACAGCGGCTCCGATTAAAACAGAGAGCAGAGCAAACGGTGTTACAAGGTAAAACAGCCAGCGCCACGAAAGCCCATCAACGATTAAACCCGATACGGTCGGGCCAATCGCCGGCGCGAACATGACGACGAGCCCTAACATCCCCATTGCTCCACCGCGTTTTTCCGGCGGATAAATGGTCATGATGACGTTCATGACAAGCGGCAACAGCATGCCGGTTCCAACCGCCTGAATAATCCGTCCGATTAGCAGCACGCCGAATGTCGGCGACATCGCTGCAATTACTGTACCAACAAAGAACAGCCCCATCGCGGAAAGAAAAATTTTTCGGGTCGTGAACCATTGCTGCAAAACAGCCGTCACCGGAACAAGTACGCCAACAACGAGCATGAAGGCGGTGGAAAGCCATTGGGCCGTCGCCGCAGACACATCAAATGATTTCATCAATTCAGGAAGGGCATTCCCCATCAAAGTTTCGTTCAAAGCGGCGACGAACAGGCCAATAATAAGGGCAAACATGATCGGACCGCGTGTGATATTGTTTAAATTACTCATCTTTTTCTCCCCTCTGTAGTCAGCCCATTATTGGCGTTCAGCACGACCGGTCTGCCGCCAATAATTGAGATATTGAAAATTTTTTTCATTATTAACTGTAATCTAAATAGACCTATAATATCCATAATTAGAATGCAAGAAATGCGTCACTTCTTTAATACCTCGTGGATGCAACGTTTGAATGCCACATCCAATACCGATTGAATCGCTTTGATCCCGACGTTGTTGCAACGCTCCAAGTGTCCCAGATGAATTAAAGCGTGTAGGGCATAATCCGTGCTTTTGAGAACTGCAAGTTTCCTCCTCCCTTCTTGAATAAATATTATGGATCCGCGTTATCCATAATAAATGATTTAACTCCGATTTGCAATCATTTTTTATGTAGGCTTTCTTTATTCGCGGGAGTATGATCTCCTCAAGATCGCTGAGTATTACGGATAAAATACAAAGTTGCTGATATTGAAGGTTAAGGTTGAGAGTATCGATCTTGTGTCGAACGGCGTAGGCGGCAACGAAGACCAAAATGAAAGATTATCTGCATTTTATTATCGGCTTTTTAAACGACGAGGACCGAAAAAAGTAATATGGCATTAGCTCACCTCATGCTTCAAATTATTCACCAAATGTTGTTACGTAGAACTCCTTATGAAGAACTAAAAGCAAACTATTTACCGAAGAAAGAAAATGTGGAATTTATACTTTGGCGGGGAGTTTTTTTCCCTTAATACAAAAAAACCGCCACCTGCAAAAAGGAGACGGTCTTTATTCTACTCATTGTGGATTCTATCAAAAGTCTCAATCCACTATACATACTCCAAAATCAACCCCGCCGTCTCCTCAATTCCTCGGTTTGACACATCAATAATCGGGCATTCCAGCTTCTCCATGATGGAATGCGCGTAGTCTAGCTCCATGGCGATTCTTTCTTCGGTTGCATAACTTGCGTCATGCTGAAGGCCAAGCGCATGAAGTCTTGCTCTTCGGATTTGCAGCAATTGATTGGGATGAATGGTAAGGCCAAAGATTCGTTTCGCCGACATGCTGACCAGCATTTCCGCCGGCTTTAATTCGGGAACGATCGGAATGTTGGCCACCTTGTACCCCTTGTGTGCCAAGTACAAGCTAAGCGGCGTCTTCGAGGTGCGGGAGACGCCGATAATGACGATGTCCGCATTCCCGATTTCCGATGTGTTCTTGCCGTCGTCGGTTCTTACGGTGAATTCAATCGCTTCGATACGATTGTAATAGTCCTGATCCATCGTGTGCAGCATGCCGGGCTTGCGGTTAGGCGTTTGATGAAAGGTATTGATAAAGGCTTGCATAGGCGGCCCCATGATGTCAACCGCGATCAGATCATGCTTGACGGCTTCTTGCTTCATCATAAGCATCAGCTCGGGCTGGACGAGCGTGTACAGAATCAAGGCTTGCTGTTCGGCCGCCTTCTGCACGATTTCCCGAATTTCATCTTCGGTTTGAATATGAGCCGCGCGCTTCAAGGTGACGGTGTCCGCTTCGAACTGCTTCATTGTGGCGCGGGCGACGGCTTCGGCGGTTTCGCCGACGGAGTCGGAGCAAATATAGATAACGTGGTTTTGACTATTCATATCTGGCGCTGCCTTCTTCCTATGATTGATCCCATGCAAGCTTTAACAGAATTTCAGTCATCGTCGTTTTCGAGATGCGCCCAACAGGCTCGAGCATGTCTGCTCCATGCTCATCCTTGACCGTCTTGACGACGGGCAGGGCGCCTACCTCGCTCGCAATAAGCTTGGAGGCGGCTGCAAGGACGGATTCCTCCGGTGAAATGGTGACAAGATGCGGCGTCCGAGTCATGACGAGGGCGATGGGCATGCTTCCTGCAGATTGATTGCCCAAGGTTACCTTCAATAGATCCTTGCGTGAAACCATGCCCGCAAGAGCACCGCGTTGATCCGTGACGAACAGACTGCCGACGTTCTCAAGGAAGAGCTCGACGACAGCTTCTTGCACGGTGGCGCTGATCGACAGCGCGATTGGAACGCTCTGCACATCCTTCACTTTAAGGCTGTCCAACTTGGAGAACGGATTGCTTTGGCTCGGCGTTTGATTGCCTGGGAAATATCCGACCTTCGGCTTCGCGTCCAGGAAACCAAGCATGACAAGTATGGAGAGATCCGATCGGAGAGTGGCGCGATTTACTTTGAGCAACTCCGCTATTTGATCGCTCGTGATAGGAAACTGCGCTTTCACGATCTCGATAATCTCTAATTGTCGATGAGTCAGTTGAATGAGAATTGCCTCCTTGCAATCGGAAATCTATAGGTCGATTATAGCATGCTTATGTAGGGTTGCTAAATAAATATCTGCTAAATGCGCCAGGGCGGGTTTGCAAACACGCCCTAAACGGCAATTTTCCCGGCTGGGAAGAACAGGGCAATCTCCCGAGCAGCATTCTCAATAGAGTCGGAAGCATGAATAATGTTGCTTTCAATCGTTTTCGCATAATCGCCTCTAATCGTTCCAGGAGCGGCCTCTACCGGATTCGTCGACCCAATGAGCGTACGTGCAATCCTGACTGCATTCTCTCCCTCCCAAATCATGGCGAACACACTGCCAGAAGTGATGAATGCAATCATGTCGGGAAAGAACGGTTTATCTTTGAGCGCTTCATAATGCTGCTCGGCATGCGTTTCGGACATGCGGCATAGGTTGGCTTCGATTAATGCAAGTCCCTTGTCTTCGAATCTCTCCACAATTTTACCAATAAGCTTTCTGCTGACTCCGTCTGGTTTAATCATCACGAAGGTCTGTTCCATATTTATCACTCCCACTATTAGATGATGTTTCTTGCTCGGACAATTATTTAAGAGCCGTTTTTCTGAAAATAGGGCTTGACTGTCAAATCATGAATCGATTTGATAAAGCGAATCGTGCGCGTCTTGGCTCGCATTACAATCGAATGCGTCTCGGCGCGCTGTTCGGACAGATAACGAACTCCGCCAAGGAATTCTCCTGGCGTTACACCCGTAGCTGCGAAAATGACATCGTCGGTCCCGATCATATCGGTCATGGAGAGCACGGCTCTTGGATTGGTGAGGCCCATAGACAAACAGCGCTGCTCTTGCTCATCATCCTCCGGCATGAGTCGGCCTTGAAGCTCGCCCCCCAGGCATTGCAGAGCCGCTGCGGCAAGGACGCCCTCCGGCGCGCCGCCCGATCCAAGGTAGAGGTCGATTCCCGTCTCGGGAAAGGAGGGAGCGATAGCGCCTGCGACATCTCCGGCAGCCAGAAATTTGATGCGAACGCCAAGCTTGCGAAGTCTTGCGATAAGCTCGGCGTGACGCTTGCGGTCAAGAATCATGACAGTTACTTCGTTTAATGGTTTATTCAGTATGTCGGCCGCTTTCGTTAAGGTATCTTCAATTTCATCGGTGATGGACAGCTTGCCTTTGAGCAGCGGGCCGACGGCCAGCTTCTCCATGTACATGTCCGGAGCATGCAGCATATTGCCTTTGTTGGCTACAGCGACAACCGACATGGCATTATTGAGTCCCATAGCTACGAGCTCTGTCCCCTCGAGCGGATCTACGGCGACATCGACTTCAAGGCCTGAGCCGTTGCCGACCTTCTCGCCGATATACAGCATGGGCGCCTCATCCATTTCTCCTTCGCCGATGACGACCGTGCCTTGCATGCTTACCGTTTCGAACATAGCGCGCATCGCCTCGGTCGCATCGTTGTCGGCGCTGTTCTTCTCGCCAAGTCCCATCCATGGAGCGGAAGCAATTGCGGCTAATTCCGTTACTCTGACAATTTCGAGGGCTAGTTCTCTTTCGAGTTTCATGTGGCTCCATCTCCTTTAGTGTAACTTATTTATTTAGTAGTGTATTATATATGATGCGTATTGGCAAATGTAATTTTCTATAAATAACTTATAGCGTAGCAGATTGGACGGGGTGACACCAGCCGCTTTTAAGGGCGGTGGCTATAGCAGGCTTGACCGAATAGACCGTTACCTACCGGGGGGCGGTCTATTTCTTTTTGTGGAAGGACAGGATTAACACAACCAGTGAGGCGATAAAATCGACTAGGAGCGGTGGAAGAGTGTCCGAGTTGCGTTGCAAGTCGAAAAAATCGACTAGGAGCGGTGGAAGTGTACCCGAGATGCGTTGCAAGTCGAAAAAATCGACTAGGAGCGGTGGAAGAGTGTCCGAGTTGCGTTGCAAGTCGAAAAAATCGACTAGGAGCGGTGGAAGAGTGTCCGAGTTGCGTTGCAAGTCGAAAAAATCGACTAGGAGCGGTGGAAGTGTACCCGAGATGCGTTGCAAGTCGATTAAATCGCCTAGGAGCAGTGGAAGAGTGTCCGAGATGCGTTGCAAGTCGATAAAATCGACTAGGAGCAGTGGAAGAGTGTCCGAGTTGCTTTGTAAGTCGATAAAATCGACTAGGAGCGGTGGAAGAGTGTCCGAGTTGCGTTGCAAGTCGATAAAATCGACTAGGAGCAGTGGAAGAGTGTCCGAGTTGTGTTGCAAGTCGATAAAATCGACTAGGAGCGATTCAAATAAAAAACCGCAATTCTTACAAGCAACAATGGCTTGTGAATTGCGGTTTTTCTGTTGACAATAGGTTGTTGCTGAATCATTCCTCCAGAGCCGTAATCTCCAGTCTCACCGGCTTGTCCTGCTTCATTGTAAAGGTGACTAGCGTGCCCCCGGATATATACTGTACATTCGTTCTTCCGTTGTCGAGCTGGGTTGTTAAGGACGCAGCTTTGGAATCCAGCAAGCGTTGATAGATTTGCGCCATCGTAACCCCGTTCCACGTTACGAATTTGTGTACATAATAAGCCTCAGGATTGTCGGGATCGGGATCCAGCTCGAGCGAAAGCTGAAGCGAACCATATACTTGCTGCAGGGAAGTAGAGATTATTACTCCTGAATCGCCGCCGTCTGCCTCTCCATCCGGGCCTACATAAGTACTGTCCGTGACAGTTGGATCTCCTGACGAGCCGTTCCCCGAATTCGGCGATAAGGCTGTCACTTCGGAGCCGTCCGAAGCTGAGCCCTCTTCTCCACCTGAAGCTTCAACAGGAGCTTCTTCATCCGCGGCAAGAGGAGGATCAGCCTCACCAAGCGTTTCTTGCAGCTTTGCCAGCGACAGATTGATAAAGTCCTCGGCGTAAATCAAGCCTTCTCGGAAGAAGCCCTTGAAGATCGGAGCACCGTCCGCGTCGAACAAAGTACCGAGACCTTCATAGTTGCCGTTCGCGAATTGACCGTCGAACACAACGATGCCCGCTTCGTTGAATGCCTGTCCTTTGCCATTCAGCAGGCCCCCCGAGAAATTGCCGACAAAATGCGGCTGACCGTTCTCATAGTTGAGGGTGCCGGCGCCTTGATACACATCCTGCAGATATTCGCCGTTATACTTCACAATGCCTCCGGGATACAGCTCCTGACCAGTACCGGATTTTTTGCTGGCCACGAAATGTCCCTCGAATGCCAGGGATTCATCCGGATTATACAGCTTGCCGTAGCCTTCGATGACACCGGCTTTGAACTGGCCTTCATATTGCGGCTTGCCGTTGTCTCCAAAGAGCTTGCCTTCTCCGTTGTACAAGCCCAGCGAATAGAAGCCGGAGTAGATTGTACTGCCGTCCTGGTTATATTCCGTGCCTTCTCCATCGAATAGTCCGCCTGCAAAAGCGCCTTCGTATTGCACGGAGCCGTCAGGATAGAATTGGGTCCCGACGCCGCTGTATTGGTCGCCTGCGAAGGCGCCCCGATAGAGAAGCGTGCCTTCTTCATCATAATATTCGCCTGTGCCAGCCATAAAGCCTTTGTCGAAATCGCCGCGATAGCGAAGCTGACCGTTCGGGTAGAACAGCTTGCCGGTACCCGTGTACAAGCCGTCGGCCAAGTCGCCTTCATATAACAGGCCTCCATCTGCATTCTTCACCTGGGCGAAGCCGTTGAAGCCGCTGCCCTCTGCTGCTGCCGCTTCAATCTGCGGCGTGCGGCCGAACCATTTGTTCACGAATTTCGGAGGGCTGATGAATCCGAAGAATGCAATGAGCAGCCCGATTACGACGATAATCGCGATGAGCTTCTTGGCGATAAGATAGCTTCCAATGCGCAAATAGTTCTCGAGCGAGCGAAGCGGCCCGAACAGCGCGGTAACAAGAAATTTGCGAATGACCTTCAGCAGTAATTTAGGCAGTTTTTTGAATTTTTTCAGGGGCCTGATAACGAGCTTTTTAATCGGCTTGAATATGGGTTTGAGCAGTTGTTCAATCATCGTCAGGGCACCTGTATCGTCATTTGACCTGGGAAAGCGGGTTGGATCATTCCGCCCCAATTGCACATGCATTTCGAAGAGGCGTTAAGTGCGGGCATGTTCCCGACCAGAACGGTCGGCGAGCCGGGCACCCAAGGAGCCGCGGTTACGGGGATGCAAGGCATAGGCGTTAAAACGCCGAGCGCCGCGGCCGTAGCAGAGGCGACCATGGGGTTGGCTGGTGAAGAGCACATGCCAAAAGGCATAATGTTAACCAAAGGCTTGTTGTCCATTATATTGGCGATCGGCATTGATGTCGTGACGCGATTGGCCGGGAGCACATTAAGCGTCCCCGGCGCAGCCCCGAACGAGCATGTCAGTGATGCTCCGCCGCATACGAGTTGTCCCATAATAATCCTTTCCGCGAGCTGACTGTCCATTCGCAGCCGCTCTCTCAACCATTTATTTACTCTACTATTCATAGTACTATACGCCCCTTGCAGGCTTCAACATAAACCTGCTAATCTTGCTGTTTTTCGCTAAATTTCAACTAGGAAATACGTGCCAAAGCTATGAACATATAGTACTATAGTAATTAGAAGAAAAAAGCAATCGGGAAAGAGAGTGTGTTCATGAGAAGGTATTCGATGTCAGTGCTCCTGTTCATTATAGCCGTAGGTCTCGGCATATGGTTGTATCCTCATATCGGAGAGCTTCAATCTTCACCGCTCAAACAAGACAGAACCCTTCATTATTTGTCCCGGGCCGCGGCGGATGCAGGCAACGGCTTGATTGTAATCGGCGATTCCAGGCAAGAGATTGTGGATTTGTCCGGCGACGGCAGGCTGCTTAATGCTATCACGCAATCGAACGGCGACGGCAGGCGGCACGATTTCACCGATGTGGGATCAACATCAGATGGCAGAATTATTGCACTGGATACGGTTCTGGATGAATACGGACTATATGTGCAGGAGGAGCGCATTCTAAGTTATTTGCCCGGAGAGAGCGCGAGCCGTGTTCTCTATTCGCTAGCGGGCGACGGCAGCGACAAGCGGGTCGGACAGGTGAAGGGGCTTCAGGTTGAGGGAGATACCGTTCACTTCTACATTGACAGGGATTCCAGCATTCAGCTTTATCAGATGAACGCCGACAATGGCAGTCTCGAAGAGAGCTATCAATTCTCGCTTCCTGAGAATCGTTATTTATCGGAAATCGCCGGTTACCAGGCAGGTCAAATCTACTATTCAACGAAACGCGGAGCCATCTACCATGTTCAGGAGAGCGGAGTAAGCGAACGAATCTACCCGCTTTCGGAGACGGACCGGACAAATCGCAATTTCCCGGAGTCGCTTCAACTGGACGATTCGGGCAGAATATATTTTATCGACAGGCTTGTGAATGCCGTAACGAGCATGGATGCGGCTAACCCGTCCGATCTTCGCACCGAGCTGTCTCAAGAGGATATGAATGCGAAGTTTCCAAACACGACGGATATGGAAATCGCGGATATCTCTCTGGATCACAACGGAAATCTGATAGTCTTGCTTGATGACCGCATGATTGTCCATCCGCTTAACGGAGAACCGGGTAGAGAAATATATAACGTTTCTTACGGAAAGGGCGGAATTACGGATGTGCAGCAAATATGGGGCGGATCGGTGCTCTTGCTTGTTGTCTTCCTTCTGTTTCTTCGTTTCTTCTACGCACAGGCGCTGGGCCGCAGAGTGTCGCTTTTCTTCAAGCAAGTGTTCGCGATTGTACCCATTCTGATGATCGCCATGCTGCTGCTCTCCAATTTCATCTATGACAGCTTCTCGAATCGCATGGAGAGCGAGATGCAGCGAGAGCTGACTCTTCTAGCACGCAACGGGCAAAGCATTATTGACGGGGATCAACTGAATCGTCTCGAATCGCCGGATGATTACAGGAATGAAGATTATCAGGCGTTGTACGATAATATGACATTCCTGTTCGACAGCGAGGATCCATCCATTCGAAAGGGATTGTACAGCACGCTCTACAAATATGAGGACGGCAAGCTCTATATCATTATGGACGATGACGACGGAGTGAATATGTTCAAGCCGTTCCCGCTCAGCGATGAGAACAAGCTCGTTCTGGACAACGGCGAGGTATATTCCGACCGATGGGAGGACGCGACGGGTAAGTGGCTGTACGCGATCGGTCCCGTCTATGATTCCGCCGGCAACGTGGTCGGCGTCTATGAAACGGGCAGCGATCTTAATGTGCTGTATCATGCAAATCAAACCATCTATAAGAACATTTTGCGGAATATCGGCCTGATCAGTCTGGCTCTTATTGCAGTTGTGCTTGCGGTTACGTATTATCTGTTGTCCTCGCTCAGATCCTTGCGCAAGAGCGTGATGGCCATGGCAAACGGCAATTGGGATGTTCGTGTAAAGGTGCGTACGCAGGACGAGGTCGGTGATCTCGGGGAGCAATTCAATCTGATGGCGAAGCATATTCGCAACTATATTAAGGATATTACTTCCTTCAGCGAGGCATCGCATCGGTTCGTGCCGCAGCAAATCTTCAAATATTTGGGCAAGAACGGCATTACGGAAGTGAATCTTGGAGATCAGGTGCAGCATAATATGTCCGTTATGGTCGCCAATATCCGCGGCTTCAACCACTTATCGAAGCAGCTAAGTCCGAAGCAGAATTTCGATCTTATGAATGCGTTCCTGAAGCGGTTCAGTCCGTTCGTTCGCGAGGAGGAAGGTCTGATCAGCAAATATCTGGGCGCCGGTTTCCTTGCCCTGTTCCCGCGACGGGCGGAAGATGCGCTGCGGGCTGCCGTTGCTATACGCAGGGAGTTGTCGAGCTTTAACGAAAGCCTGAAGGCTTCGGGCCTGCGGCCTGTGGATATGGGTATGGCGATGCATAAGGGACCGCTGATGCTGGGTATTGTCGGCGAAGAGCAACGCATGGAAGGCAATGTCATCTCCGATGATGTGAATGTGACAACCGCTCTCGAGAGAATGTCGGATACGATGGGCGCTTCTATCATAGTCACAAGAACCGTATTCGACCAACTGCGTTCGCCCGAGCGTTTCCGGCATCGGAAGCTGGGCCGCATCCAGATTGAAAGCAAGGATGAGTTTCTGGAATTAATCGATGTGTACGAAGGCGATTCCGATGCGGAGCGCCAACTCAAGGATCGGACGAAGGCGATGTTTGAGAAGGGCATCTTGCTCTGTCAGGAAGGGCGTTTCTTCGATGCCCGGGAGACGTTTATAGAGGTCATCAAAGCAAACCGCACGGACAAGGCTGCCAAGCTGTATTTCTACCTTTGTGACGAATATTATCAGAAGGGCTCCTCGGAAGGCTGGAATGGGGCTTTGGCTGTATAAGAAGAACAGGGGGGAAGAGATTATGCTTGTCAAGCAATTTCAAATCAACCGGTTAACAACGGAGGAAGAAGCAGACCGAATTGTCGACTTTTTCTTATCCGATTATTCATTCGACGATACGAGATATACGCCGGGAGAGCTGGAGCATTTTCGCGAGCTGCCCTATCGCGGGTTATCGGGCGACATTGTGTTCTGGTATGCCCGGAACGAGCGGAATGAGATTATCGGCATTAATTGCATCGCAGAGAACGAGCAGAAGACTGGCGGTTACAATTGGGACTACATAGTCGTGCATCAGAATTATCGCAAGAGCGGTCTGGCCGCAGGCTTTATCGAAGAGATGTTTCGATTCCTGGAGCAAGCCCGAGCTCGCTATTTGGTAACCTACACCTGCGACCTGCCGGAGTATTCATCCATTCAAAGGTTATTTCTGCGCAACGGGTTCCAATTGGTCGGCAGATGCCCGGACTACTATTTCGATGGGGAAGATCGATTAATCTATTATCGAAAGCTGGATTAGAAGATGAAGAACGCAACTGGATTATTACGTTTCATCGGCGCCCGTCCGGAGGATCAGCGAAAGCTGCTCATGATGGCGCCTGTTTTTTTGATCTGCGGCATTGCGGAGATGCTGAATTACAACGGGTTTATGACCTTGTTCAACCAACGCTTCGGAAGCGAGTATTTGCCGTATGTGTATGCGGCGGAGGCTGTCATACTGCCGTTGGAAGCCTGGCTGATGTCATGGCTCGCGGCACGTCTTCCAAAACCGAAGCTGATGAGGGTTATGTTCGGCATTATGCTGGGCATTGTTGTAATAAATACAATCGTTTTGCTGGTTCTGAACAGCTTTCATTTGGAGCTTAGATGGTTTTATCCGTTCTTGTTCATTACATCCAGCTTTGTCGTGAGGCAGCAGACGCTGCTCCTGTGGAGCCTTGCGGTGGATCTTTGCTCTACGCAGCAGGCCAAGCGGCTTATGCCTGTGTTCGTCGGATCGGCGACGCTTGGAGGCGTAGCGGCAGGCTTGCTCGTGCAGCTCATATCGATCGCCTTCGGTCCGGAGATGATCTATGCGGCTGGCGCAGTCTTGCTGTTGCTCATCTTTGGCAATTACAATAAAGTCATTACGAATTATCTGGTGCCGCTGTCGTTGAGATCGGAAGCTTCAATGCAAGAGGAAGCGGAGATATCGTCAGGCGCCGTATTCAAACAGGCGCTGCGATCGCCTTTCTTGTTAACGGTTATTTTGCTAATGACGTTGATGCCGGCTCTCTACTTTCTCATGGAATATCAATTTCTGAGCATAACGAGAATTTCGTATCCGGACGAGCAAGCGTTCAGCTCCTACTTCGGGACGATTACGACCATATTATTCGTTCTGGCGTTTCTGCTTCAGCTTGTCTCGGGCAAGCTAATGACCAGATTCGGCGCAAGCCAGATATTGACCATGATTGCAGCCGTATTCGTACTGTCATTCGGAGGGGCGGCGATTGGCATTGCGGGCTCCGCGGCGTTGCCGATTATCTCGACGGGCTATATGTTGACCTACCTGCTGCTCTATTATTCCGCCGAACCGTCCTATCAACTTTACTTCAAGACACTGCCGCTGGATAAACGTGACAGTTATCGATATGCCGCGCAAGGTATTGCGGCATCTGCGGGCATTCTGATCGGCGCGGGCATCCAGTTTCTTCATTCCGGCTTCGGCGTTAACTGGACGGTCCTATCGATCATCGGATTAGGCGGCGCGTTGGCTTTGCTGGCGCTGGCTTGGTACGGACGCATCTTGTATCGCAGAGAGCTCGTCCGCAGCGTGCAGACGATGGGATTGCAGGATATTTCGGAATCCTTCGAGGAGATTAGCAGAGATGAAGCGGCTCTGAATGAGGTGAGGAGCCTGCTGCGGCATCCTTCCGATTCGGCCAAGGAAATTGCGCTCGACATTATAGGCAGAATTCAGGATGGAGGAGATCTGCCAGAGCTGCTTTCGCTTGTCGACAGCGCAAATCCCAAAATTCGAACGGCGGCTGTTCGGGCGATGAATTTGGAAGCTGCGGATTTGACAGCGATGGTGAAGGTAGCCTCCTTCCTGGAGGATCCCGATGTCGAGATGAGAACGGAAGGCGTTCGGGCGATTGCCCGGATGAAGCATATGGAGGAGCAGGCGTTCTTCTTCCTCAGGCAGAAGCTGCTGGACAGCCATCCCGCCGTCGTGGCGGAAGCGGTCAAAGCGATGTACAATTTCCATCGTGCGTACAGCTATGAAGCGTGCAAGGAGGTTATTGACCGCATTCTTGATGAAGGCGGCGAATTCTCGGTCTACATGTGCAGGACGATTGCGGACTTGCAGCTGGGGGATTTTATTCCTAAGATTGAAAGATTGGTAGGAGAGAAGCATCCCGCTGCCCGTGTGGCGGCGATTGAATGCTTGGGCAGGCTTGGTTATGCGGCCTTGGTGCCGCAATTGTTGTCCATGTTGCCAAGAATGGATCAAGAGATGCTCCGGACGACGATTGAGAGCTTCATTCATATGGGCGAGGCGGCTGTTGAGCCGTTGCTTGACAAATTGTCAGAAGCTTCTCCCAAGCCCTGGTATGCGATTGTATCGGCTTTGGCTGAAATAATGCCGGAAGCGGAAGTGCGCAGTTTGCTGGTCGAAGATGCGGTACAGCGGCTTCAAACGCTGGAGCATACGGCGAAGATCGCACCGGCGCTTGCGGCACTGGAGCAAGAGAAACTGTCCCAGCTCTCGATCATGCGTTGGAATGAAGTGCAGGCATCGATTATGAAGGGCGTATGGGCGATACTCTCGAAGCTTGGCGACAAACAAGCTGCGGAGATTATTCAGACGGCGGTTGGGGATTCGGATGAAGAAATTCGGGATAACGCCAAGGAAGTATTGGCGGAAGGCTTCGGCGATCGGCGCTTGGCGCAATTGCTGGCAGCGATATTAGATCGTGACGGATCCAAGGAACAGTCCTTTGAAGCCGCTGAGGCAGTTGCGATATTGGAAGAAGCTAGGCTTAGCAAAGATGATTGGTGGATGGAGATGGCGGATGCCGCGCTTATGGAAACAGGCCATCATCTCACGGGCAGGAAGGAGGTTGCGGCGATGAGCGAGCAAGCGTCTGATAAGAATGATACAGAAAATCAGGAGGAAGTGGTGATGAGCCGGTTAAATAAGGTCGTGTTCCTGAAGCAGGTGCCTTATTTCTCCGACTTGTCTCTGGAGGAGCTTGGCTTAATTTCCCAAATAGCCGAAGTGCAGATTCGAACGGATGAAGAGCAATTGCTTGTACGCGGAGAGCCGAATCCAGCGATGTTCGTCGTGGTCGAAGGGAATGTGGAGCTCATCAGCGTATCAGCGGCTGGCTGGGAAGGGACAATCGGCGTGCTCAGTCCCGGCGATGTTTGCGGGGTGACCTCGGCGCTTGACGGTACGCCTTCCACCGTTACCGCTCAATCCTTATTCGGCGATGTGCAGGTGCTGAAGCTCGCTGGAGACGATGTATCCAGACTGGTTCGACTCTATCCGGAAATTGGAATTGGACTGCTCCGCGCCTCCTTCGCAAGAATTCGCTTGCTTGAGGAAATGATTATGAAGATTGATTCTTAGAGAAAACGCCAATATGGCTCGCTCTTTGAGCGAACGCATATTGGCGTTTTCTGTATTATAACTTGAAAAAGGATTGCTCGTCGCGCCAGAAATTTGTTTTTGGCGCTTGCTTGAGATGGGCAATCTCCTCTGGAACTCCGCAGACCTTGGCCGCTTCGTAGATGGTGGATCCGCCCAGAAGCAACTCGTCCGGAATGAGCAGCTCAACGGCAAATTCGTTTGCTTCGCGTTCGATCTTGGCAATGGACTGAAGCGTGTGACGGTGTAGAAAAGGCGTGTTGACTCTTCGATGCTGAATCGCGTGTCCGAGCTCATGAGCGCAAGTGTAATGCTGATCATGCTCATCCATGCATGAATTGATATGAATCATTGGAATTCGTTTGTAGGTATTGAAATAACCCATCATATGACCTAATGGTTCGAACAAGACGATGATGTTTTTCTGAGCTGCAATATGGAAAGGGTTGTTCGTTCCATGTCTGCGAATCAGCAGACTGACAATTCGTTTAATCGTCATTCAGGACGCCCCTTATTTGTTTTTGTTAGGATTGAATTTTTGTTTGGCCATTTGCTTTGCCAGTCGCAATGAATTTTCCAGCGATATTCGCATTAATTCCTTCGTTTCCTCATCCATAGCCTCGCCGTGAAAGGCCAGCGCCTCATTGGACTCCAGATCGCCAATCATACGCTCAAGGTCGGCGGCAATATCCTTCTCTTCTTTCACTGTAAGCCCCGAATGATATAGCGTTTCTGTCGTAATGTGCAGAGCATCGCAAATTTTGATTACATTATCAATGGAGGCATTCGCCAGATTGCGCTCTATCATCGATCTAATGGTTGTATAGGCCACGCCTGTGGCTTTCGACAGGCTCATTACGGTAAAGCCCTTCTCGTGCATGATTTTAGATAAGTGTTCGCCTCTGCTCAACACGATTGATTCCTCCTATTAGAGTTACGATTATTCGTAACTTCTTACTCATCATAGTATATATTTTCCTTAAAGTAAATAATTATTACGACGAGTAGTAAAATAATTCGAAAAATCAATTGACATATTACGATTTATCGTATATATTGAATTCAGGATTTACGATTTGTCGTATGTAATGGGGGTGAGGAAATTGAACGTAACAGGTCGGGTATGGTTGGATTTGACACAGGAAGAACGGATGATTTGCCTGGAGTTCGCGAGTTGGCAGAATGTAAGGCGCGTGAAGCATGCCTTTGCGGTGTGAGGTCGTTACGATTGCTAGAAAATAAAAAATTAGAATAGTATCGACGAGAGGAGCGCTCGAGATGAGTTCCATTACAAAATTAATAAGCGAGTACACTGCCGGGGCCGATCAATTGGACAAGCTTCGACTGAAGCTTGGAGAGGGCAGTCCGGTGGAGCAGGAGGATGCAAAGCTCGTTTCCGGCATGTTATCCGATATGCGGTATGCGCTGGAGTGGATGAAGCGCGGCAGGCGTCCCGGCAATCGCCGTGGAGCCGAACGAACGGATATTTATCGGCAACGCGAGCTGCTGGAGGAGCTTAGACCCTTACAAGACGACGAGGCGGTTCGAAGCAAGCTGGTCTATGTGCTGCTCCTGCTGACGGAGCGCGAACGTACCTGCTTTCTCCTTCATATGGCGCAAGGAATGACTTATGATGAGATAGCTGTCAAATTAAGCATCTCGAGATCGAGCGTGCAAACGTTCTGCCGCCGTGCGAAGGATAAGGTGCAACTGGAAATGTTGAAGTAGCGAGTAGGTATTAAATAGTAAATAGTAGAAAGTAGTTATCCGTTAGCAGCTAGTAGGAAGCAGTTAGCAGTTAGTAGTAAGGAGCATGTCATGCGGATGTCATGCAAACGTCATACCTCTTCCCGCTATCGCTATGTCTTTTGGAGTCGTCCCAACGGGGGCGGCTTTTTTCGATTGGCATCTGTAGCACGGAGTTCAATCGAAAGTATAGCTGTGGATTCGAAAGGGCTGCAGCGCTGATAATCAGCGCTGCAGTCTCGGACGCCGGATCATCGGGCGCTCTAGCGCTGATAATCAGCGCTGCAACCTCGAAAACGGTACAGGCTAAGGCGTTAGCGATATGAATCTACATTAGATGATTCAATTAAGGAGGTGATGCCGCTGTAAATCGACCATGCCAGCCGGGAGCAAGATGATGCGGCTATCAAACAGATGGAAAGGAGGTGATGCCGTGCAACAAGTGACGGTCAATGATGTTCGCAATGCTGTCGAGGCAGCTCTTGCAGCCGAAATGCCAGACATTCCGATTTCCGATACGGAGACGAATGCGGGACTGGAATCGCCGTATTTTTACGTTAGGCTGCTTGAGCCCGTCTATACGCAAGAGCTGGGCAGGCGCTATCGCTGCGAATTTCCGTTTGACGTCCGCTATTACAGTCAGGAGCAAGGGGATGACCAGCGATACGACATTGCGGAGCAAGCAATGGCTGCGCTGAGGCGGATTGAAGTCGGCGGGGCACAATGCCCCGGCAATGCCATCAAGTTTGGGATTATCGACGAGGTACTGCATGTCTATGTTACGTATTCGATGCTGCTGTGGGAGCAGTTGCCCCAGGAGACGAAGATGCAGTCGCTCGTACAAGAGGAAGGGGTCGAGACATGACGGCTATGATCAGGTTTCCGAAGGAAAAGCTGCTGTCATCCAAGCAATTCACATCGATTCAGAAGGATGTGCTTGCCGCGCTTCTGGATGACCACGAGGCTTATACGATTGATGAAGCAAAACAAAAATTGAACGACTATTTGAATAAGGAGGCCAAATAGATGGCAGCTGGAACTTTTACAACGATGAACAAGGTTCGTCCTGGTGTGTATGTTAATTTCAATACGGAGGCGCAGCCGGTCGGCGCCGCAGGCGAGCGAGGCATTGTGGCAATGCCGCTGGTGATGAGCTGGGGCAAGGCGAAGGAGGTTGTGGTCATTGAAGCGGGGGAGGATACTTATCCGGCGCTTGGTTATTCACTGACGGATCCGAAGATGCTTCTCGTAAGAGAGTCTCTCAAAAGAGCCCGCACCTTGCTTCTCTATCGTCTGAATAGCGGGACGGAAGCGACGGGCTCCGATGGCGGAAATCTTACGATTACGGCCAGATACGGCGGCGTGAGAGGGAATGACATCTCTGTCGTGATTGCGGAGAATGTCGACAATACCGATCATTTCGATGTAACGACGTTGGTTGAAGGAGTTATCGTTGACGAACAGCTCAATGTTGCGGATATCGCGGGACTCTCTTCGAATGCTTGGGTGACCTTCACCGGTACAGGTGCTCTCGCGGCATCGGCCGGCATCCCCTTAACCGGCGGCGCTGACGGCACGGTCACGAATACCGACTATACCGATTATTTGACCGAGATTGAAATCTATGATTTCAATACACTGGCCTACACCGGCACAGACGATACGCTCAAAGGAGCCTTAACAAGCTTCGCGCAGCGACTTCGGGATGACGAAGGCAAGAAGATTCAGGTTGTGGTGGAAAACTATCCGAGCGCCGATTACGAGGGCGTCATTAGCGTGAAAAACGGCGTTGTACTTGCAGACGGCACGACGCTCACTGCCGCGCAGTCCGTTGCCTGGGTAGCGGGAGCAACCGCCGGGGCCGCTGTCAATGAATCGCTCACTTATTCGGCCTACGACGGCGCAGTTGATGTGTCGCCGCGCTATACGAACAGCCAGATTATTGCGGCTTTGCAGGCAGGCGAATTCGTGTTCACGCAAAGCAATCAGAAGGCGCTTGTCGAGCAAGATATCAATACGTTCACGGGCACAACGCCAGCCAAGGGCAAGGCATTTGGCAAGAATCGAGTCATTCGCGTGTTGGATGGCATGAATAACGATTTTGTCCGCATTTTCTCGGATTATTATATTGGCAAGGTAAATAACAACGGGGAAGGTCGCAATCTATTGAAGGGCGAGTGCATTAACTATCTGGATCAGCTTCAAGCGATTGAGGCGATTCAAAACTTCGACTCGCAGTCCGACATCACGGTGTCGGCGATCGCGGGAGAGTCGGATTCTATTGTGATTCATACGAATATTCAGCCAGTCGACAGCATGGAAAAAATCTATATGCAAGTTGAAATCGGAGGTGCTCTGTAATGACATATATGCGCGAAACAGATGCAATCAGCGGCAAGCAGGCGAAAGCATTCGCAACAATTAATGGTCGCGTGGAGGAGCTGTTCTACGCCCGCTCGCTCGAATCCACGATTGAGAAGAACAAGGTGGATGTGCCTATTCTGGGCAAAACCAACACGCCCAAGCGTTCCGCGGGCTGGAGCGGCACGGGCACGATGACCATCTATTACGTAACCTCCGTGTTCCGGCAGTTGATGCTGGATTATATCAAAACCGGACGGGATTTCTGGTTCGACATTCAGGTCATTAACGAGCAGCCCGGCTCCAGCACTGGCAAGCAAACCGCATTATTGAGGGAATGCAATATCGACAGCGTCATTGCGGCGCGCTTCGATTCCACAAGCGACGACATGCTGGAAGAGGAAATGCCGTTCACGTTCAATGATTACGATCTGCTGGATTCATTCAACACCATTTCGGGCAACTAATCTACCAAAACTGACAACCCAATATTGACTACTCAATACCAATACAGGCGTCTATTCAGACGCCTTCTCTGGAGGGAATTATGAGCACATTACAAGAGTTTCTTAATAGCAATCCCATTGATAATTTAACTGCGGAAATCGCGATTTCGGACCGCTTCAAGGATAAAGCCGGCAAGCTGCTGAAATTCAAGATCAAGGCGATGACCAATGACGAGTTCGATGAAATCCGAAAACGCGCGACCCAAATGGATTTCAAAAAAGGCAAGAAGAACGTTGAATTCAATGTGATGGCGTTCAACGAGTCCATCGTCATCAATAATACGCTTGACCCCGACTTTCGTAACGCGGACAGCATCAAGGCGATGGGCTGCACGGCGCCTGAGCAATATTTGACAAAGGTGCTGCTTGCCGGCGAGATTGCGGAGCTGTCCCAGCAAATTCAGAAGCTAAGCGGATTTGAGCAGGATCTGTCCGATCTGGTCGAAGAGGCAAAAAACTGATCGAGGAGGGCGACAGCGAGGCTAACTATGCTTACTACGCCCTCCATAAGTTGAATATTCTCCCGGCTGCGTTCGCGAATATGCCGAGAGAAGAGAAGGCTTTCGTCATAGCGTCGATTCAGATCAAAATTAAAGCGGAAAACAAAGCAGCTAAAAAGGCTAAGCGATGACGGCCAGAAAGGAGGCGATGAAGGATGGCCACACTTGCTTCAACCGTGAGCATAATGGCAGCTGACGCCAGTCAGTCCAATAGCTTGGTCGTGCTCGACAACAGAAAAGAGCTTTCTACAACAATGAGAAGCTACATGAAGAGCTTTACCTTAATTGAACGCATCAATGATGAATTGGGGACAACGGCCAAGCTTCAGTATTTTATATTCGCCGCTGCGGAGAGTTCCCTGGGAAGCTATAAAATGATGGCAGCCGTCATGATGAGGATGGGAACGTATACGAGGGGCGTTGTCCAATCCCATCATGAGCTTGTCGAATCCGCTGATCAGTTGCAAAATACATTGAGCATGGGCGGAGGTTCCGCACTAGGGCTGCCAGCCCCTCAAGGCGCTTTCGATGTCGCGCAGCAGCAAGCGAGTGATGGAGGCAAGGCGAAGCCGGCTTCCATGTTTTCCAAGGTGATTGGCAAGCTGGGCATTGCAGGCAAGCTCAAAAAAGCAATATCGGTAGACAGCTTGAAGGAGCTAGCTTCGGCATCGGATGCCTATATGAACAATTTGGCGCAGCTGAATCGGGTTAACGATGGATTGATGACGACGGAAGAGCTGCAGAAGCGTATTTACGCAGCGGCGGAAAGATCGCGTGGAAGCTACAGCGCCATGGCGGCTTCAGTCGTCCAATTGGGCGTGGGCGCGAAAAAAGCCTTTCAATCGAATGAAGAGCTTGTCGGCTTCTCCGAACTCATGCAGAAGTCGCTGCGTGTCGGAGGCGCATCTCCGGAGGAGCAGAAATCCGGATCGGCTATATTAACAAAGGCAATGGCATCAGGAAAATTAGGGGGAGACGATTTCAGCGAGATTGCGAAGACGGCTCCCCTCATTGCCCAGGCGATTTCAAAGTTCACAGGAAAGTCGATAGAAGATTTGAAGACGATGTCGGCTGAAGGCGCAATTTCTGCCGATATCATTAAAGGCGCGATGTTCGCGGCATCCGGTGATATTAATAGTAAGTTTGAAGAATTGCCGGTCACATTCGGCGATATCGGCAACGCAATCTCCAATAAGCTGTCGCAATCAATTGGGCCCCTTTTGCAGAAGGTGAACGATTGGCTCAACAGTCCGATTGGCGATGCGTTGGTGAATGGCATCATCAATTCCATTACCCTTGCTACAGAAGCGGTGGGAGGTTTGGTTGATGGCATTATGTGGATAGGCGGCGCTATTGAGAGCATTTGGCCTGTTGCGCAGCCTGTATTAGCCGGCATTATTGGCGCTTTTGCGTTTTGGAGCTTAACGCAGCTTCCGTTGTTAATGACTCAAATTAATAGATTATGCATCCAATTGTGGCTCATGATTGAGCCTATTTTAGCAGCTGCAGCCAGTTGGTTAATACTCAATTGGCCTATTCTATTAATTGGCGCCGCCATCGGCTTCCTGATTTTCAGTCTCTATCAATGGGAGGACGCGACGGCAAAGGTTGTTGGGTATATTGGCGGGATTTTTGGCACGCTCTTTGCTTGGTTCTGGAATAAATTTGCGCTTTTTGCGAATATGATTCTTTCGGTTGCTGAATTTTTCGTCAATGTGTGGAAAGATCCTATGTACGCTACAAAGAAGCTTTTCTATGATTTGGTTATTGATGCTCTGAAATATTTGGATAATCTGGCGAGTGGAATAGAAGGGATAATTAATAAGATTCCCGGTATACACGTCAATATGACAGGCAGTATGGACAATCTCTTAAATCAGCTTGAGAGAGAGCGGGATAATCTGAAGAGTAAAGAGGATGTTATCCAATTAACGAAATTTGAGCAATTGGATTATGGCGACGCCTTCAACAAAGGACAGGAGCTTGGTGAAAAGGCCAGTCATTGGGCTTCGGACGGCTTGCAGGGATTGGCAGGCAAGGCGGGCGATATGATGGGCTCGTTATTTGGCAAGAAAGGCAGCGGCGAGGATGGCGTATTCACTCCAGGAGCTTCCCAATCATCGAATGCCCTGGATAGTATCGGCAAGGTTGGAGAGGTCGGAAAGGTTCGGGATACTGTCGATATCAGCAGCGAGGATATTAAGCTCATGAGGGAGCTTGCGGAAATGAACAATGTTCAGAACTTCATGTCGGTGAGTCCGCAGCTTTCCTTCGGCGATACCCATGTGAGGCAGGACGGTCGGTCCGTCGACGAGATTATCGCGAATATAACCGAGCGAATGAACCAGGAAATCGTATCCAGCGCCAAGGGGGTGTATGGTCATGGCTGATTACGGCATCTATCTTTCATTCAACAATCAGGAGGAGGGCTTTCAATTGCCCATTAATCCGGCAAGCATCGATATGAGCGATGGCAGCAAGGGACAGTCCTACGATATTCCCGCGTTGGGAGAAATTAACGTGATCAAGGCCAGAAGTCTGACGCAATATAGCTTCAACAGCTTGCTGCCTGCGAGAGACTATCCTTTCACGGCGACTCCTTACTTGTTCGAACCCCGGTGGTACGTGGATCGCATTCTCAAATGGATGGACAGCAAGCGGCCAATCCGCTTCGTGTTCACCGGAGAGAGCTTCGATATTAACGAAGCGGTAAGCATTGATTCCTTTGATTGGAAGGAAGCGTCGGGGTCGATTGGAAATATTGAGTATTCGCTGAAGCTGAAGAAATATGTATTCTATTCTGCCCGTCGAATCAAGCAATCGGCAACGAATGGAGACTTGCTGGTCAAGGCTTCTCCCGCAAGGGCGAGTGACAAGAAAACGCCTGAAACCTACACAGTAGTCGCCGGAGACAGCTTGTGGTCGATTGCGAAGCGCATGCTCGACAATGGAGCAAGATGGACGGAAATTCAGGCCTTGAACAAGATTACGGATGCCGGGGTCAAGACATTGGCAATCGGCACCGTGCTGAAGCTGCCGGGAGGATCATGATGCTGGAGATGATGATTGACAACAAAAACGGAAATGTCTGGGATGTTTCGGAAATCGCAGCGGATATCACCTGGAAAACAAGCCGCTTCGGCAAGCCGGGGAGTCTGGATTTCACGTTGATCAAGAATGCTCTGTATCAAGAGCAAGCCTTCACCTACAGCAACGGCGATATTGTTACGTTTCGCAAGGATGGCCGGAATGTGTTCAAAGGATATATTTTCGGCATTGGAGGCGGGAGAGAGGAGAAGGTGAGCGTCAAATGCTATGATCAGATCCGCTATCTCTTGAACAAGGACACTTACGTCTTCGAAAATGTGAAAGCATCCGACGTATTGCGATTGATCGCAGCCGACTTCAACCTGCAAACCGGTTACATTGACGACACGGGCTACCTCATTCCGACGATGAGCGAGGACGGTCAAACCCTGCTCGACATCGTTACGAAAGCGCTCGACCTGACCTTGATTAACGCGAATCGGAACTATGTGCTGTACGATAATTTCGGCAGTCTCGAAATCAGAAACATTGAGAGCTTGCTTCTCGAATTCATTATCGGCGACGATAGTCTGATGACCGATTATCAGCTTGACACCAGTATCGATAAGGATACCTATAATTTCTTCAAGCTCTACAAGGACAATAAGGATACGGGCAAACGCGAGGTGTTTATTGCGAAGGACAGCGTCAATATGGCGAAATGGGGCACGCTTCAGCTCTATCAATCCGTAAATGAGAATATGAATACGGCTCAAATCAATGAAATGCTCACCCAATTGTCAACGATTAAAAACCGGGAGTCCCGAACGCTGAAGCTGAATGCGCTTGGCGATATCAACGTCAGAGCCGGATGCTATGTTCCCGTTACGATTGAGGAATACGACATTAAGCAGCCGTTTATCGTGGAGGACTGCACCCATCGATTTAGCGGGAGTGATCATACAATGCAGCTAGAACTGAAGGTGATTATATGAGCTTGTTGCCGGTCATTAAACAGGCGGCCAAAGACGCAGTAGACGCAACAAATCCCGTTATCGTTTTATTCGGAGTCGTAACCTCTGTAAATCCGCTCAAGGTTAACGTTGATCAACGTTTTAATCTGACAGCGGATTTTTTGATTCTGACGGAAGCAACCAGGGAATGGAAGGTGACGTTAGGCGGCGCCGAGTATGTTGTTCGGGAAGGCTTGCAGGTTGACGACAAGGTTATCCTGCTTCGCATGCAGGGCGGGCATAAATATGTTGTAGCAGACAAGGTGGTGAGCCAATGATTCCTGCAGGGGGCGTGCTTGGCAAGGCGTCGGTTGCCGATGAGCGGCAGCCTTCGCTGACATGGAAATTGGATTTCGAACGAGGGAGAGTCGTCGGCAAGCTGGACGGCATGGAAGCCATCAAGCAGACGATCGATCAGATCCTTCAGACGCAGCGTTATTCGTATTTGATCTACAGCTTCAATTACGGCAATGAGCTCAGTCGATTGATCGGCATGAGCCCGCTCTTCCTGCGCTCCGAAGCGGCACGGGTTATTCGGGAAGCGTTGACGCAGGATGATCGCATTGGAGACATTTCGGACTTGCAAATTGTGAATGCTGCCGACAGGGCGCTTATTTCTTTTACCGTGCTGACCGAGCTGGGCGCCATTGATTATGAACGGGAGGTGAACGCCTTTGTATGAAAATATGACCTATGACTTTATCTTGAACCGGATGCTGGATCGGGTGCCGTACAGCATTGACAAGCGGGAGGGCAGCGTCATCTATGATGCGTGCGCGCCTGCTGCGGCGGAGCTGGCGCAATTATATATTACGCTCGATGCGCAGTTGACGCTCGCTTTCGGTACGACGAGCAGCGGAGATTACCTGGATTTGCGCACGAATGATTATGGAATATCCCGCCAGCCCGCTGCGCCGGCGCAGCGCAAAGGACTGTTCTACGGCAATGACAATACGCCGCTGGATGTGCCGATCGGCAGTCGCTATAGCGCCGAGGATTTAAATTATGCGGTAGTTGAAAAGCTGACTGACGGTGAGTTTCTGCTTCAATGCGAAACGGCCGGCACGGCGGGTAATCGTTATTTTGGCGCGATACTGCCTATTGATTATGTGGCGGGGCTTGTGCGAGCGGAGGTGGCGGATGTGCTGGTGCCGGGAGAAGATACCGAATCGGATGATTCTCTCCGGGCCCGCTATCTGCATCGCGTGCGCAATCCGTCCAGCGGCGGCAATGCGGCGGATTATCGCGATTGGGCAATGAGCGTCGCAGGCGTCGGCGGAGCTAAGGTGTATCCGCTATGGAGTGGTCCCGGAACAGTGAAGGTCGTTATCGTGGACAGCGACAAGGAGCCTGCCAGCGCTACATTGGTGACGGAGACCGCAAACTATATGGAGACGGTTCGTCCGATTGGCGCAGAAGTGACGGTAGTATCCGCGACAGCCGCCTCAATTAATGTCGCTGCCATGGTCGTCTTGGCGGCCGGCTATACGCTTCAGGCGGTGAGCGATGCTTTCGAAGCGGCGTTGTCGAAGTATTTTCGCTCAATCGCATTCTCAGCATCTTATGTCAGCATTGCCGGGGTTGGCGTCTTGCTGCTTTCGGTTCCCGGCGTACTTGACTATTCGGGCTTGACGCTGAACGGCGGGACGGGCAATGTGGCGCTCGATGATGAAGAGATCCCGGCGCTGGCCAGCGTGGAATTGGAGGTGTAGGCCATGCCGTATCCGGATGAAATCGATGTATTTCCCGCGAAGCTGAACAAGCGGGCTGACGGATCGGCGTATACGGTACAGGAAGAGCTGCTGATTACGGATGGCAAGTATGAAGGCGTGCTTGCGCATGACAACATTGCTAATAGCACCGTGAGCGTCTACACAGGACCGAATTTGACCGGCGATGAAGTGACAAGCTTTACCGTCTCGATTCCTGCCGCTGCGCCTTGGCGACGAAGCATTCGTGTTTTCACTAATGCCGCGAAGGTGTATGTGACCTATCAGACGCCTGGCGACCAGGTGGATGCCGGGGATATCAACCTGCTGCAGGAAGCCGTTACCGCTGCGCAGACTGAGGTGGATCGCTACAAGCTGGAGAATGATACGGCTGTAACGGCATTAACCGGACAAATGGCTGAAGTAGAATCCGGCAAAGCCCAACAGACCTACGTTGATTCGCAGCTGCTGTTGAAATCGGATAAATTCAGCACGTACACGAAGATGGAGACCGATCAACGAATCAACGAGATTATCGGAACGGCGCCGGAGGCGCTGGATACCTTGCAGGAGATTGCGGTTGCGCTGAATAACGAACCCGATTTCGCGGCAACGATGACTACGCAGCTAGCCGGCAAGGTGGACAAGATTGCGGGCAAAGAGCTGTCAACGGAAGATTATTCAACGACTGAGAAAACGAAGCTGGCCGGAATCGAGGCGGGCGCTAATCTTTATACGCATCCGGTCAATCATCCGCCGTCCATTATTGCTCAGGATGCTGGCAATCGCTTTGTAACCGATGCAGAGAAGGCTGCCTGGAATGGGAAGGCGTCAGCGGATCCTGCTACGGATTCTGCAGACGGACTTATGTCGGCAGGAGATAAAGGGAAGCTGGACGGTATTGCGGAAGGCGCTCAAGTGAATGCTGTTTCAAGCGTTGCAGGGAGAACGGGAGCCGTCACGATTTCGAAAAGCGATGTTGGTCTGGGTAATCTTGACAACTATGCGGTTGCCACACAGGCCGAGGCCGAGACGGGAACGAGCTCAGCCAAATATATGACGCCCCTGCGGACAGCACAGGCCATCAATTCCCGATTAGCCAATGTAGGCGGCGGGGATATGCTGAAGAGCGTTTATGATGCCAATGATAACGGCAAGGTCGATCAGGCTGAAGCGGCTGACAGCGTGCCATGGGCTGGTGTCACGGGGAAGCCGGCATCGTTTGCTCCCGCTGCTCATCAGCATAGCGGCGCAGACATTATCTCGGGCACCGTTGCAGTCGCGCGGCTACCGTCTGCGAGTACAAGCGCGGCAGGCATTGTGCAGCTAAATGGTGCGATTGACAGCAGCAGTACGGCGCAGGCGGCTACGCCGAGCGCGGTCAAGGCTGCGTATGATCTGGCGGCAAGCAAGCTGTCTCCCAGCGTCACTTGGGGCCAATTGCGAGGTGATGCTTGATGGCTTATGGAGACGGTCTGTACGGCGCGCTTTTATTTGGCGATTCTGCCGACAATGGAATAACGCCTGATGCGACGCCGCCTGACTTGATGGGCTATTTGCCATCCTATTGGCACAGCATACGCGATATGGTCGAGCTGCAGACGACGCTTGCGGAGGAGCTTGGCCTCACATTGTCGGCGGCAGCCGATCTTGCGGATCAGTTTTACGTGTCGACGGCGACTTGGGGGCTGACGCAATGGGAGCGGGAATTCGGATTAACGACCGATCCCTCCATGTCTTATGAATGGCGGCGAGAAATCGTGCTGGCCAAGCTGCGCGGTCACGGCACAGTGACCAGGCAAATGCTGATCGGCGTGGCCGCCTCCTTCAGCGGCGGTGAGGTCGATGTGCTGGAATACCCCGGTGAGTATCGCTTTGTCATTCGGTTTATCGGGGTGCTTGGCGTTCCGGCCAATATGGCGGGATTTATTGCCATGCTGGATCAGATCAAGCCCGCGCATTTGTCGTATTCATTCCTTTTCACCTATACGACTTGGGATATGGTATCGGAGCTGACCTGGCAGGAGGCCAGCGCCAAAACGTGGAGTCAACTACGCATATACGAAGGAGGATAAAAGATGGAATTAACACCTAATTTGAATTTGAAGAAGCCTGGGAACGAGGATAACGTCAATATCGATGATTTTAACGATAATGCGGATGTTTTGGATACTGAAGTGGCGAAGCTTGCCAGCGCGACAGAAGCGGGCCGGATGTCGGCGGCGGATAAAGTGAAGCTCAACGGGATCGCGACGGGGGCTCAGGTGAACACCGTTACCAGTGTTGCGGGCAAGACTGGGGCTGTCACCTTGGCTAAGGCTGATGTGGGCTTAAATAATGTGGACAATGCCAAGCAAGCGACCAAAACGGAGTTTGATGCGCATGTCGCTGCATCTTCTGGTGCTCATGCTGCAAGTGCGATATCTGCTACAGGAGGAACAACGGTTCAAGCTGAAATTAACAGTTTAAAGTCCTCTGTCAGTGACGGTAAAGCCTTGATCGCCTCCGCGATTACTGACAAAGGAGTAGATACGGAGGCGACAGACACCTTTGCAACAATGGCTGACAATATCGGGGATATTGAACTGAGCAGCGGGAATGCGACTGCAGCAGACGTACTCGCAACCAAAACCTTCAGTAATGATTCGGGCCCAGGACAGGTTGGTTCAATGCCGAATCGTGGAGCGGTATCTATTACTCCCGGCGCAGCTGCTCAGACAATCGCGGCGGGTTACCACAATGGTTCCGGGACTGTAACGGGTGATGCTGATCTTGTCACGGGCAATATTAAGGCAGGAGCTAGTATATTTGGCGTTGCAGGTAAATCTGAGGTTGTGGACACGACCGAGGGTTCAGTACCAGCTTCTGCTTCTCAAATTTTGAGTGGGCGAAAAGCGTATGTGAACGGTTCGCTTGTCACTGGCTCCATGCCCGACCGATCCGGCGACACCGCAGCAGTCTCCAGCGCCGTTAGCGACACAACGTTGAGGCTTCGAGCTTCAGCAGGCTATCGGGATGGATCGAATGATTATGTGACGCTGACGGATGCTGACTTTATCGCTGCCAATATACCAGAAGATATTAATTTGTTCGGATTACAGGGTGCACTTGTACGAGGTAAGAAGTTCGCTAGTGGTACGACATTGCCTGTAACTTTAGAAACAGGTGGGAAAACAGCATATGTGGAAATAACAGGACTTTCATTTGTTCCATCCCTTATTTGCGTCTCGTTCAGATATATTTATGATTGGTTAGCGTTAATAAATGGTACGACAAATCATTACAACGATTGGGATGGTAGTGGAACAAACGGTAGAGCGCATACCGAAATATTAAAAACATCTGTTTCACCAACAGCATCCAACACAAAGGTTTGGTTGTTGAACAATTCTGCTTATGCATTGGTCACAGGGAATTTTTCTAATATAGTATGGAACGCATATGAGTAAAGGAGAGGAGTCGGAAGCGGCACTTGTCTATCAACAGACTTTATCAGAGCAACTTGCGATTCAATAGCAGCGTCTCGCGGACGCAGAACTCTCCCTCGCTGATCTATTCACAGGAGGAGGTGTATAGGGATGGCAAAGCCAATTTATCAAATCAGAATTATCGCAAATTCATGCATCACATGCTAATATTACGGCGAGCGAGAGATTATAGACATTGTCGCTGGTTATGGCATGTCGCAAGATAATAGCAACCCTGTGCTTGCTGAGATTTATACGAAGCGTCCGGACATTGCTCCGGCTGAGGGCTCCGCATAAGCGGAGCCTTTTCTATTGAAGAATGAGGTGATTTCATGGATACAGAAATGGTTCCGACGCTCATAGCGATCGGTGGGACTGTAAGCGGGATTGCGGTTGGGTGGGCGGGGCGTGCTAGAACGATTAAGCAGGATACGGTTTCCGAAGCAACAAAGGATGCTACGCTGCAGGCGGATATGGCTTATCTCAAGCGTGGCATTGATGACATGCGAGTCAAGATGGACATTCACGCCCAACGATATGATGCTTTGGCGGAGATGGCAATTCGTATGGATGAATCGATTAAGTCGGCGCATAAGCGCATTGATAAATTGGAGGGGACTGGATGATGGAGAATCTGCAACCTTTTATAGATGCTATTGTGACAGCTCTAGTTGGACTGCTGGTAACAGCGATTTTAGGACTGCTTGCTGTACTCAAAAGCAAGATTGAGACATGGCTGACCACGAAGACAAGCGTACAGCAACGTGAAATTCTAACAAAGCTGGCCGGAGAGGGAATGGCCTTTGCGGAGTCAATATACGAGCAAGCAGGCGGTCCGCAGAAGCTGGAAGCTGCTTATGCGTATGTGCTTCAACATGTCGAAGAGATAGGCATCAAGATCAATAGTAACAGTATAAAAGCAGCAATTGAAAAAGCGGTTCTCGATTATAATTCGCATGTGAAGGGCAGCGGCAAACAATGATCAATCATAAGAGAATTCGAATCACTAATAACCTGGTAGAGGAAGGGCCGTTGACGTATGCGCGCAGCGGCCCTTATTCGAAGTCCGAAGGTTGGACCGATATTCGAGTGGTGGATGTGCCGCTTGATTCGATTCAGCGCGTCGAGCTTGTTACAGAGAAAGGCAAGACGGTGAGCCAAATCCTATCCGAACTGGTTTCGCAACATGGCGGCAATTGGCTCTGTTTTAATGCTTCGCATTTTAATGAGGAAAACGGCGATCTGCTTGGCTTGACTTATCGCGATGGTGAAGAAATCTATCAAGATGTGCTCGGCATGACGGAGGGAAGGCCACATTTCTATTACAAGAATGGACGGTTTGGGATAGGTCGTCAGACGAGGCCAGATGGTGTCAAGATGGCTGTCTGCGGTGTGCCAACGCTAAGTGAAGATGGAAAGTCGATTGATCCGCCGCATGCTGCTGAGAAAACACCTTCAAACGAGCTTGAAACGAAATCGCGAATGATTGTAGGCATCAAATCTGATGGCACTCTTGGCATGATTACCGTGGACGGTCGAGGCGCATATGACAAGGGGTTAACCACGAAAGAAGCTGGAATCATGGCGACAAAATACGGTTACGAGACCACCGTTAACCTGGACGGAGGCGAATCGGCTACCTTCGCTACCAATAACCGTCAACTGCTGGACGCGCTGGAGATTGACAAGGCCAACAAAAAGCGGCAATTTCATGTTGCGGACATGAGTCTTGATTATCAAGAAAAGGTTGTGCATCATGCGATTGCCATTCAATTCGATCCCGATAAGCTATTGCCGACGTATATTGTTGATCATATTCCGACAAGTACGCCGCATAACCGCCGTGCCGGTCATGCATTGAAGGCAACAACTTTGACCATTCACAATACGGGCAACCCGACTAGCACAGCCCGAAATGAACGTAACTGGCTTACCAATCCAACCAACGAAGTGACGGCGAGCTATCATATTGTGTTGGATGACAAAGAAACGATTGAGTGCTTGCCCCTGGATGAGAATGCTTGGGCCGCGGGTGATGGAACGAATGGGGAAGGCAATCGAACTTCCATTCATATCGAAATCTGTGAAAGCGGAGATTATCAGCATACTCTTGAGCGTGCTGTCGAGCTGGTTGCCAGCATGCTCCAGGAGCGCGGCTGGGGAGTAGAGCGGCTGCGTCGACATTATGATTGGCCGCGAGCTGATGGCTATCGGAAGAATTGTCCTCGATTAATGTATGACAACGGCAGTTGGACAGGTTGGCATCAGTTTGTAGAGAGGGTGAGAATTGCGATGGCACCTATATCAGAGAAGAAGACGCCCTTTAGCGATGTGGAGGCTGGTCGCTGGTCGGAGGCTGCGATTAAGGCAGTTGCAGATAAAGGTTGGATGGAGGGCTATCCCGATGAAAAGTTCAAGCCCGGTAACAAGGTGACACGAGAAGAATTGGCAGTAGTGCTTAATCGATTAAAGTAAAAGAGAAGCCCGCTGATTTAAATCGCGAGCGGGCTTCTATCCCCTAAAACGCATCCTCAATCAATCTACTTTCCTCTCTTTCCCAATTTGTCCTATTAAGAATGAAAAGCGGCTCTTAAGGCCGTTTCTCAGTTATACCAAGTTTTTCTTTCAAGGCAAATTGCAATGTCTGAGAAAAATTAAGTCCGGCTCCTTCGGCCTCGTCGTTTAGCCATTGCGGAATAGTCAGGGTCTTTTTTACGGCTCGATTTTGCAATTCATCTCGAATGGGTTCAGTTCTGGACTGGATAAGCGACACGAACGCGCCGGTCTCTGTATCCTCCATTGATACTTCATTTGGCTTTGATGGTAATGGAATGGCATCTCCGTCACGCTCCATACCGTATAGGTGCAGTGCCATAGCCTCAGCTGCCATGAGAACGGCTTCTTCCAAATCACTCCCTTCGGTAATACAGCCTGGAAGGTCAGGGAACGTGATTGTATAGCCCCCATTCTCGTTCGGGTCGAAGATTGCTGGAAATATATATTTAGCCATTTACTATTGCCTCCTTAAAATAAGTCTCCTTATTAAAGTCCTGCCTGTTTAAGTATGGTTTTAATCGTCTTTGGTGCTAATTCCCTCTTTGGATGCGGGATGGTGACTTTTCCCGGTTTGATTGGATGTTTGTACTGATGATGACTTCCCACAACGGCAACTAATTTCCAACCATTTTTTCAATTAATCTAATAAGTTCGCGGGAAGTGATGTTCTTCACATTATCATCCTCTCTATTCTAATGATAACACGTATATATTATACGTGTAAATTGAACTTAAAGTTATTCGCATCTATCGTTCTTTTGTTATTATGACTGCATTTAGTGTCGAGAGCGCCTCTAAGATTTGTAATCATGATTTACAGTAGATTGACTTCTAGCGGATTGCGGGAATAATTGAAGCGTGTTATGATTAGGATATTGAAAGGAGCCGTGCGCTAACACGACTCCAGTGCAACTGCCGCTTTTAAGGGCGGTGGCTTAGGAAATAGGCTATAGAATTAGACCGTTAACCTTCCTACAGGGCGGTCTATTTCTTTTTGTGGAATGAAAGGATCAACACAACCAGCGTCGCGAATGAAATCATCAGCGTCATTGCTTGGTACACCTCCACAGGCATCACCTCCCTTCCGGGAGATTAGCCGACCGCCCTTATAGCCAACGTGCTGCAAGGATAATTATACCAGAATATATGTTCGTATAAAAGAGTGCTAATAGGCTTATTTTAACGAGTTCTTCCTAATCCAATAGGGTTCACAAGCTAGCTTAGACTGAGGTGGAAAGGCTGTAAGGAAGATTCATAACGTTATTTTGCCGACCTCAGCCATTTCTGAAATTTAACGAAGATCTATATCGCTATTGCTCCAAAAAGGGAGTCGAAAGGAATCGGAAATGCTAAATAAGGTTACAGATTTTCGTTAGATTTCCGGAAAGTGTCGAAAGTCGCAAATAGCGTTACCAGTTTTCGTTAGAAACGAATTTGACAGGCCGTTTGATTCCATTATATGCCATTCGAAGCTCATCCGATCTCGCTGCTCATTCGATCACATTCTATTTCTCCATATCGCGAACATCAAAAGCCAAGCAAACGAGCCAGATAGTGATTTAATCCAATCGAGCTGTTGCAACCGCAGAGCCATTTGCATATAATAAAGATTAATGTTTTGCATAATGAAATGCCGAGATGGAGAAGAGTAAGCAGTGCCTTCAGACAGGGAGAGGACGCCGAAGATTGAGAGCGTTCTTGTGAAATCAGGCTGCCGAAGTTCGCTCCGGAGCATGCTCCTGAACACGCTGAACTCCGGTTCTGCGGCTGAAGTAGGGAGTTACGGTTTCCGCCGTTATCGGGTGCTAGAGGAAATGCCGAAGGAGCAGGCTCGCCTATCGACAGAATGGTTTACATCCTGGGAGGCGCGCAGCATGCAATCGGTCATTTCGAATTAGGGTGGTAACACGGTTCTTCCGTCCCTTCGGGGAGGAGGGGCCTTTTTTTGTTGCAGGTTGCTTTTGCGGCATGTTGCATCTGCAGTAGGCTGCTTTGTTGCAGGTTGCATTTGCAGCAGGCTGCTTTGTTAGCAAGTGGTGCAAAAGGCAGGAACAGGTTCACACATTCAGGAGGCGATATCGATGAAAGAAAGGCTGGAGGAGCTTCGCGTCAGCGCGCTGCAAGAGCTGCAGACGGTGGAGTCGGCGGCTGCGCTTGGCGAGCTGCGAGTGAAGTATTTGGGCAAGAAGGGCGCTCTAACGGAAATCTTGCGCGGCATGGGAGGACTTAGCGCGGAGGAGCGTCCCGTTATCGGAGAAGTAGCGAACGCGGTGCGGTCCGCAATTGAAGGCGTCATTAATGAAAAGCAGGAAGCGTTCCAGCAGGAGGAGACGAATAACAGGCTTCGCAAGGAAACGATCGATGTGACGCTGCCGGGCCGAGCGCTGCCGAGAGCGGCAGTGCATCCGCTGAACAAGACGGCGCAGGAGATTGAGGATGTGTTCCTTGGACTGGGCTTCTCGATTGCAGAGGGGCCCGAGGTGGAGACGGATTATTTCAATTTCGAGGCGCTTAATCTGCCGAAAAACCATCCTGCCCGCGATATGCAGGATTCCTTCTATATTACGGACGAGATTCTGATGCGCACGCATACTTCTCCGGTGCAGGTTCGCACGATGCAGGCGAAGGGCGGCGCAACGCCGGTCAAGGTCATCTGCCCGGGCAAGGTGTATCGCCGCGACGACGACGATGCGACTCATAGCTTCCAGTTCAATCAGATCGAGGGTCTCGTTATCGGCAAAGGCATTCGCATGAGCGATCTGAAAGGCACGCTTCTGCATTTCGTTCAGCAGATGTTCGGCGCGCAGGCGCAGATCCGTTTGCGTCCAAGCTTCTTCCCGTTCACGGAGCCGAGCGCCGAGGTGGACGTGACCTGCGTGCAATGCGGCGGCCATGGCTGCCGGATGTGCAAGGGCACCGGCTGGCTGGAAATTCTCGGCTGCGGCATGGTGCATCCGAGCGTGCTGGAGATGGGAGGCTACGATCCGGAGGAAGTGAGCGGCTTCGCATTCGGCATGGGCGTCGAGCGAATCGCTTTGCTGAAATACGGCATTGACGATATCCGCCATTTCTACACGAATGATCTAAGGTTCCTGGGCCAGTTCGCGAGAATGTGATTCAAGAGAGAAGGGAAGATGTGAGATGAAGGTATCCTATGCATGGTTGAACGAATATATCGATTTGAACGGATTGACAGGCGAAGAGCTCGCTGAGAAAATGACGCGCGGCGGCATCGAAATCGACGGCGTGGAGTCTAGGAACAAGGGTGTGACTGGCGTCGTCGTTGGTCATGTCGTATCGAAGGAGAAGCATCCCGACGCGGATAAGCTGAACGTATGCAAGGTCGATGTCGGCACGGGCGAGGAGCTGCAAATCGTATGCGGCGCGAAGAACGTCGATGCGGGACAGCTTGTCCCTGTTGCGGTGATCGGCGCGGTATTGCCCGGCGACTTCAAGATTAAGCGCGCGAAGCTGCGCGGCGTGGAGTCGCAAGGCATGATCTGCTCGGCGAAGGAGCTTGGCTTGAACGACAAGCTGCTGTCGAAGGAGCAGCAGGAAGGCATTCTGGTGTTGCCATCATCGACGAAGATCGGCACGCCAATCGGCGATGTGCTTGCTATTAACGATGAGGTGCTTGAGCTGGATTTGACGCCGAATCGTTCCGACTGCCTGAGTATGCTCGGCGTTGCCTACGAGATAGGCGCGTTGACCGGCCGCGAGGTGAAGCTGCCGGATCTGGACGTAAACGGAGCATCGGTAAAAACGGCTGATTTGGTCGCCGTCGAGGTGGAAGCGAAGGAAGCCTGTCCGCATTATTCGGCGCGCTATATTAAAGACGTGAAGATCGGCCCTTCGCCGCAATGGCTGCAGAATCGATTGATGGCGGCGGGCATCAGACCGATTAACAATGTGGTCGATGTAACGAATTTCGTGATGCTGGAATTCGGACAGCCGCTTCATGCGTTCGACGCCGACCGGGTCGGCAGCGGCAAAATCGCCGTTCGCATGGCGAAGGACGGCGAAACGATGATGACGCTTGACGATCAGGAGCGTCGCCTCGAGCCGCATATGCTCGTCATTACCGACGGCAGCGAGCCGATCGCGCTGGCCGGCGTGATGGGCGGAGCGAGCACGGAGGTGACGGCGGGTACGGTGAATATTTTGCTGGAATCGGCTCGCTTTGACGGGGGAACGGTTCGCAAAACTTCCAGACAGCTTGGACTGCGCTCGGAATCGAGCATCCGCTTCGAGAAGGAAGTGGATCCATCGAACGTCATTCCGGCGCTCAATCGCGCAGCCGCTCTTATTGCGGAGCTGGCTGAAGGCTTGGTAACGGACGGTATCGTCGAGGTTCAATCCGATGCTCCCGAGGCGAAGCAGGTTTCGGTATCGCTGCAGAAAATCAACGATTATCTGGGCACGGAGCTGTCGAGAGTGGAAGTCCGGACGATTTTCGAAAGATTGAAGTTTCCCTATTCCGTAGCGGGAGAAGATCTGTTCCAAGTCGATGTGCCGACTCGCAGAGGCGATATTACGCGCGCGGTCGATCTGATCGAAGAGGTGGCGCGTCTGCATGGCTACGACAATATCCCTACGACGCATATTCATGGCGAGGTGATTCCCGGCGCGCTCACGAAGCCGCAGGCGATTCGCCGCGAGCTGCGCAAGCGGCTGACGGATTGGGGACTGCATGAGGTAATCAGCTACTCCTTCACAAGTCCTGCCAGAACGGCGTTGTTCAAAGAGCTGTCATCCAGCTTGAAGGCTGTTCGCCTGGCGATGCCGATGAGCGAGGACCGCAGCGTGCTTCGCACTTCGCTTGTCGCGCAGCTGCTCGAAGCGGCTGTCTATAACCGCAATCGGAAGTCGCCTTCCGCGGGATTGTTCGAGATTGGCAGCGTGTTCCATACGCATGAGGAGACTTTGACGCAATTGCCGCAGGAGAAGCATCGCTTCGCGGTGCTGCTGACCGGCAACAGGCTGGAGGCTGGGTGGAATGTGAAGGCTGAGGCGTATGATTTTTACGATGCGAAAGGAATTCTGGAGAATGTGTTCGCGGTGCTGGGTCTTACTTCGAAAATATCCTATGCTCCCGCTCAGCCCGAGCATTTCCATCCGGGAAGAACGGCTGCAGTATCGATTGGAGGCGTCGATGGGCCTAAAGTAATCGGTTATGTCGGTCAGCTTCATCCGACGCTTCAGCTGGAATCGGATCTCGGAGATACGTATGTCATTGAAGTCGAGCTGGATGAATGCTACGAGGCAGCGGATTTCGATATCGAATACCGCGTGCTTCCGAAATATCCGGCGATCGAACGGGATCTGGCGGTTGTCGTGGACAGCGAGGTCGCGGCAGCAAGCTTAACTGATGCTGCAAGAAGCACAGCCGGTGAGCTTCTCGAATCGCTGCAGGTATTCGACGTGTATACGGGAGACCGGATGGAGGCAGGCAAGAAGAGCATTGCGATGTCGTTCGTGTACCGCCATGGGGAGCGTACATTGACCGATGAAGAGGTCACTTCGCTGCATGCTGCCGTGGTGCAAAAATTAGAACATTCTTTTGGCGCGGAATTGCGCAAATAAGCAGGAAACCTCCTAAGCCGCATCGAATTAGTTCCTTGTGAACGTCGATGCAGCTTTTTCTATAGGGAAAAAGTAGGAATCGACATGGAAACGATGGGAGGATAACACTTCATGGACGCTGAACAAGTTGTGGTAACTGTTGATATATATGGGGTTCAATACAAGCTAAAAGGCGATTCAAATGTAGAATATATGAAGAAAGTGGCAAGCTCGCTCGATGAAAGCATGAAGAAGCTGGCGAAGAGCTATCCACAGCTGGATTATCATAAGGTTGCCGTGCTCTGCGCGATGCAGGTGACGGAGGAGGTATTCGGGCTGCGGCGCGAGAATTCGCGACTGCTCGAGGAAGAAGCGAAGCTCATCCTGATCAAAAGCAAGCTGGAGCAGGAGGAGCAGCGGACGGAGAAGCTGAAGTCCGAGCTCGAGCAAAATCATCAAGCGTCCCGGCAAAGGATGGAGGAGCTGAAGGCGGCATCCGAGAAGGAGCTTGCGGAATTGCTGGCGTTATTGGACGAGCAGAAGCAGGCGGAGCAAGCGGCCGCTGCCGAGGCGAGCGCTGCCCACGCGCAAAGCTTGGCCGATTCGAAGCGGAAGCATGAGGAGGACCTGGCTAGGTTCAGGGAGAGTCTCACGGCCAAGATGGAAGCGGCGCTCGCCGCGCAGGGCAGCGAGAAGGATGCTGTCATTGCCGCGCTTCAGGAGGAGAAGAAGCAGGCGGTAGAGAAGCTGACCACGGAGAAAAATCAGATTGCGGATGTGCTTACTCGCGAGAAGAATCAAATCGCGGCGAGGTTGACGGAAGAGAAGGAGCTGGCAGTTGCCGAGCTTGTGGAAGAGAGGGAACAGGCCGTTGCCAATCTGATCGGAGAGAAGGAGCAAGAGGTTGCCGAACTAACCGAGCAGATGGAGCGTGTGGTCGCTAGCTTAACCACGGAGAAGGAACAAATCGAGAGCCGGCTTAAGACGGAGAAAGAGCAAGCGATTTCGAATCTTACGCAGGAGCAGGAGCGGCAGCTTGAAGCGTTGCGGCTGGAGAGCGGGAAAGCGTTGGAGGAGCTGTCGAGCGCCAAGGAGCAGGAACTCGCCGCTATGAAGGCGGAGCTTGAGGAGAAGAGCAAATCTCAGCTCGGAGAGCGGGAAGCGTATTGGCAAGCTGAGCTCAAAAAGCTTGAGGAAGCGGGGCGGGCCGATCTCGAACGACGCCGGAACGGCTGGCTGGAGGAACGGACGAAGCTGTTGTCGCAGCTGGAAGAGTCAAGAAATCAGCAGCAGGCCGATAAGGAAGCGATGGAGCTGCGACTGGCGGCTGCGGATGAACAGATTCTGCAAGCGCTTGAGCAGGACGAGTCGTTGCGTAATGAATTGTCGCAGCTGCAGCAAGAGAATATGGATTATGGCGGGAAGCTGGAGGAGGCGCAGCAATTCGCCAAGGAGCTGTCTGATGATCTGAACAGGCGGAAGACGACTTATCAGGAGTCGATGCAGAAGCAAGCCGCCGAGCATGCGGCAGAGCTGGAGAAATTGCGAGCAGCCCATGCCGAGGAGATGAAGGGCAAGCTGGATGAGCATTATTTTGAGCTGAATCAGTTGAATGAGGAGCATGCTGTTGTCGTCAAGTCGTTAAATGATGAACATACGGAAGAGCTGAAGAAGCAAGAAGCGGCAATGGAGGAGAGCAAGCATCTGCTCGCTCATGAGCATAAGAAGATTCAGGAGGAGTTGAATGCGCGACTGCAGTCGCTTCAAGCCCGGATGGATGCGGCAAAGCGGGCTGAGCAAAGCTATGCGGATCAGTTGGAGCTGCTGGCTGCGAATGAACGGGAGCTTAAAGAAAAGCTTGCGTCCATGACGGTCAAGGAAGGCGAATTATCCGAACTGCTGGAGCATCAGTTGGTCAAGGAAAGCGAGCTGGAGCAGAGACTGGAGCTTCAAACCGGCCTGGAGAACGAGCTGCGGGAGATGCTGGAGCAGCGGAAGCTTGAAGAGGAAGAACGGGTCAGGCAACTAGAGTCTCAGCGGTCAAATGGTCAGGAGCTTGCGAAGCAGCTTGAAGCTCTGCGGTCGAAGGTGCGCGAGCTGACGGAGCAGCTCTCCAGTCAAAGGGCTAAGGAGCAAGAGCTTGAGAAGCAAGTGGAAGACGGGCTGATGACAGAGCTCGAATTGACGGAAGAACTGGAGAAGCTTCGCGGACAAGAGAAAGAGTGGCAGGAGCAACGAATCAGACTCGAAAAAGGCGGCCAGGAGCTTGAACGACAGCTTGAAGCTGAACGGACAAACGTCAGGGAGCTATCGGAGAAGCTGGCCTCCGAGCAGGCAACGTCTCTGGAGCTGTTGGAGCGGCTTGAAGCCGAGCAGACAAGAGCTCAGGAGCTGACCAGACAGCTTGAAGCCGAGCGGACAACAGCCGAAGAGCTTCTGGAGCAGCTAGACGCTGAGCAAGCAAGCTCGAAGAGCTTGTCGGAGCAGCTGGATTCCGAGCGTTTATCCTTGCGCGAGCTGTCCAAGGAGCTAGAGTCTGAGCGTTCATCCGCACGAGAGCTTTCAAAGGAGCTAGAGTCTGAGCGTTCATCCGCACGAGAGCTTTCAAAGGAGCTAGATTCCGAGCGCTCATCCGCGCAAGAGCTGTCGAAGCAGCTTGAGACCAGACAGTCGAAGGTGCTGGAGCTTGAGCATTTGCTAGAGGAGCAATTGATGGCGCAGTTGGAGCTGACCGAGCAGGTTGAAGCGCAGCTTGCTGAAGAAGAAGCTTGGAAGAAGCAACTGGCGAATCAGACCGCCCGAGAGCAAGAGCAAGTGAAGCAACTGGATGAACTTCAGGCGAGAGAGCGGCAGCTAGTGGAGCAGTTGGACGAGCTGCAATCGAGTGAGCGGGAATTAGTGAAGCAGTTGGATTCGTACAGGTTCAAGGAGCAAGAGCTGGAGGAGAGGCTGGATTCGCTCCAGTCGAAGGAGCTAGAGCTCGTCAGCGAACTGGATGAGCGGCGAGCGAAGGAACGTGAGCTGCAAGAGAAGCTCGAAGCTTCCTCGCAGCGGGAAGGCGAGCTGACATTCTTGTTGAATGATAGCGAAGCGAAGGAATCTGGCTTCGCGGCTCAATTGGCAGAGGCGCAGGAGAAAACTGCCGAGCTTGAAGCGCAGCTCGAAGAGGGGCATGCGAAGGAGCAGGAGTTGGAGAAGCGTCTTCAAGCCCAAAAGGATGAAGAATACGAATTGTCGCAGCAATTCGAATGGACGGCTGCCCGCGAACGAATTGCCGTCGGGCAGCTTCAAGAGTTGCTACAAGCGCAGGAGAAGCTGGAGAACGAGCTGCAAGAGCTGAAGAATGCATTGCTCGAAGCGGAAGAAGAGGCTCTACAGTATCGCCGAATGCAGGCCGAGCATGAAGAGCTGGAAGCAAGTCTTCGCGAGAAGATGGAGCTGGCGCTGCAAGAAGCTGCGGCGACAACGGTCGATGAGACGCAGTGGAGAGAGCAAATGAACAATTTGCAGCATGAGCGCGACGAAGCGACAAGAATCTCGTCCCGCTTATCCGAGGAGCATGCGGATTTGCTCGATGTGCATCGGAAGCTGTCTGTCGAATATTCGAAGCTTCAAACGGAGTTCAATGAATGGATCGAGCTTATTGAGCAAAGTTGAATAAGATGAATAAGATGAAGTGTCCATTACGGACGAAAGCCGCCCTTCGAGCAGATATTGCTGCTTGCGGGGCGGCTTTTTGACCATAGAAGAGTAGCATGGAGCAATGCTGCGAATGTGCAACAAAATGAACGCTGATGCGGTTATTTTGATAAGGATGTTGCATACATGCATCGACAAGGAAGCCAGGCCGTTCTGCAAAGGACAGTGTATTGCAAGACGGCGTCTTCATCTGTTCTCATCGTGCCGGCGGAGAGCAGACTGAGAGCGTCACAGAGTATCTTGCTTTGAGATCGGTCAGAGGATGAAGGACTCGGGTCCGAAGCGGCCCCACGCTATGAATGCTGCCAGCGCGAGATAGATCAGGTTCACCGCTACTAGTTTGCCTTCGCCGAGGCGGAGGTGGGTGATAATCGCGCCAATCATCACCACCATCCAGCAGACAGCAGTCACTGGAACTAGGATCGGCGCAGTGTCGACTACGGCGGGAAGAATCAGGCCTGCCGCAGCCAGAATTTCGAGTACTCCAATCGTCTTGACGAACCCGACGCTAACGTTTTTAACCCACCCTCCGCCATATTGCTCGGCCAGTTTCCACTTGGGGATGGATGTCTTGATGATACCGCCGGCCAAAGCGACTACGGCGAGCAATCCGGTTGCGATCCACAGTGCGAGGTTCATAAGGCTGTCCTCCATTTTCAAGTTTGATTCGTATAATAAATGATACCTTCTGTTTCTGTGTCAAGGCATTCATGCTCACTAATGCACATGTGTCAATTTATCAGGATTTGCAACAATGTAGAGATTAACGATTTTGCCGACCAGAACCTTGAATGAAATGACAGTCAACTTTTTTTCATCTATATATACGACGATTCCAGGCAGGCCATTTACGAGAGTGTTACGGTAAGTAAAGCTCCAAGGGAATTTTTTGAAATAAACCGCCATAATGCTGGAAATTCGTAGATGTCCATGAAGGGGCTGCGGCAGCACTTTTACTTTGCCGCCCCCATCTGTGAAGAGTACTGCGTCAGTCGATAGGCATTTCATGATTTGCGCTGCGTCACCTGAAGTAAGAGCAGACATGAATTGCTCTACCAAGCTGGCGGTTTGCTCACGATCTGAGTGTTCCAAATGATCCGGATCATGCTTTACACTAAGACTGCGTCTAGCTCGATGAAATATTTGCCGACAGTTAGCACTGCTCTTGCCGACGATGTCGGCAATTTCTTCATAATCGTATTGCATTGCCTCGCGCAGCAAGAATACGGCCCGCTCCACATAAGATAATTGCTGCAACAACAGCAAGTAAGCGGTCGATATCGCTTCCTTCTGCAAGTAGGATTGCATCGGATCCGTTTCATCACTCGCATCTGTCACGAGCGGTTCAGGAAGCCAGGTTCCGATATAGACTCCCCGCTGTTTGCTCGTAGAACGAAGCAGTTCGAGACAGCGGTTCGTTACGATTTTGCACATGTATGCTTTCATATTTTGAATGTGGTCTAAACCAGATTTATATACTGTCAAAAAGGTTTCCTGGACAATATCTTCCGCATCCATAACACTGCCCAGCATACGGTAAGCAAGGGAGAACAACAGTGGTTTGTACTCGGAATATAATTGTTCTGTTTCGATGTTTTCCAAGATGAATGACACCTGCTTTCTTCCTGTTACTCACACTACAATGGATTCCCTGTCAGACTTGCGGCCCGCCTCCTCCATATCCTTTAACACACACCGCGCCGCACGTCTTCCGCTTGCCGCCGCAGCATCGGACAGCAGCTCTCCGTGGCTGGCCCACTCTCCCGCCACATAAAGCCCTGCAATTTCAGGTACGGCTGGACCCGGAAATCGATCTTCCCTGCCTGCGTGCATATAGTCGTGGGCTACAACCATATTGGGGAGATACTGCCTTGCGAGAACTTCCTTCTTCCAGCCTGGTTGGATCAAGTCCATCATCTGTTCGAGGAATCGTTCGTCGGCTTTTGCATCCGTTCCACCAGTGCCATTATATTTAATAATGCTCACCACCGGAGTGCCAGCTTCGCTTAATCGAGTAAATTTCGATTGATTACTGAAGTATACGGGTTGATCCACACCCAAAACTGCAAATCGATTTGGTACTGGAAGCCGCTTCAAAGAAAGATCCAAACAAGCCGCCACGATTACACGAGCCTGTTCTTTCCAACGCAAAACTGATTTGCATCCCGCATCTCCCAAGAGCCGAGAGGTTACTGCAGGCGGGGTGGCGGAAATCACATGCGTGATGTCCATCTCCTTGCCGTCAGCAAACCTTATTTTACGAACAGCCCCATCATGCTCAATTTCGGTTACGTTTGTTCCTGTCATCATGGAGACGCCTGCCCGATCTGCCTGTGCGTAAAGCTGATCAACGATGGTTTGCCAGCCTCCCTGTACATAGACGATGCTATTGATTCTAGATGTGCGAGCTACATGACCTAGGACGGGACCGGCCAATTGGTGATCCGGGTCTTGTGTGAACGATCCTACCCTGAGCATTGCGTAGACGATATGACGAACCATCGGATCGTGAAGCTCTTGTTCAATCCAACTCCTCAGACTGATAACCGGCACTGAATCGGCATCGATTTTTACAAACTTGGCAAAAAACTTTAACAACTCCATTTTACCTGACCAGCTCAAGTTTTGAGAGAAAATAAATTTAAGCATAGGGGTGACCTTATTGTTCCATAGAACTGATAGGTTTGCCGAGGGAGATCCCCCTTCAATTCTTATCCCTAAAGCTTGAAAGATTTCATCCGCTGCCCCTCCCTTGACAATGGCATGAGGGCCAAGATTGAAACTGGCCCCGTTTTTCTTGACAGATATTGCCCGACCACCAAGCTGGCTCGCCTTCTCCATAAGGACAACAGACTTACCCGCCCGAGCCAACTCAATTGCTGCCACCAAGCCTGCAATCCCTCCACCAAGGACTGCCACATCAAATTGTTTCATCCACCATACCTTCCTTCGCCATTTAGTCTTTCATAATCTAAGATGGAGAATGGTGTGAATCTGTGACAGGATTCGTTGATCTTTTTTTGAGAAGTTTTCTAACTCCGGATATACATCGTTTTTGTCAAGAGACTATTGGTGGCGAATAGGCAGCCATCAATCCCTCCATCAGGATGAAACGGGATTTTCTACCCTATATGTTGCTACTAAAGCATGAATTTCGACTTGTACTGGAATTTCTCCAGCTTATTCCTTCAAGTACAGGCCAATGGGGCGAAAACCGAAATTTATGCTGGAGGTTTTCCAGCATATACGATAATCATCTCCAAAAACAAAAAATAAACAGGAGAAATTCCAGTAGATTCAAATAGAACCGTCGAGTTGCGACGGAAGCTACTGAAATTGCTGAAGCAGATGGAGCAGTTGAAGTACTTGAAATTGCTGGAGATGCCGAATTTACGCACCTCGTGCAGCTCCCAGCACTCGGTGCTTTGCTGCATGACGGGGGTCGGTCGACCACATGCTGCAAATGCTGAAGATGTTGAAATTGTTGAAGATGCCGAAGTTGCTGTAGTTGCTAAAGATGGATGAAGTTGAAGTTGTCGAAATTGCTGCAGTTGCTAAAGATGGATGAAGTTGAGGTTGCTTTAAGTTGGAGCGCTAACCCCTGCCCGGCTCGCCCAGCATAGCCACGAATTGCTCGGCCGCAAGCGAGAGCTTCCGCTCCTTACGAACGGCATAGCCGATGCTTCGCGGAGGCAGCTCATCCTGCAGACGAAGCTCGAACAGCTTGCCGTCCCTGACCTTCTCTTCCACGAAGGAGCGGGTGATGAACGCCGCGCCATAGCCAAGCTCGGCAAACTCCGCAAGCAACTCAACGCTCCCCAGCTCCATATCCGGCTTCACCTCCAGGCCATGACCGGCCATCCATCGCTCGACGAACTGCCGCGTGCTGCTTCCCGCAGAGAGGAGCAACAGCGGCAGCTTGTTCAGCTCGCCCGCTGACAGAGGAGAGTCGCCAGCCCGGCGCAACGCTTCTCCGACAACGAAGCAATCCTGCAGACTGACGAGTGCTTTCACGATTAACTGCGGCTCTTCGACTGGCAGATGAATGATGGCGCAATCAATCAGGCCTTCCTTGAGACGAGCGGTCAGATCGGGCGTCTTGCCATGCGAAAGCCGGATTCGAATGCCGGGATACTGCTGATGATAGCGATTCAAGTAAGGCAGCAGCAAATGCTTAATGAGCGAATCGCTTGCGCCAATGCGCAGCTCCCCGTCCGTCAAGGACTTCAGATCCTCCGCATGCCTCTCGGCGGCATGAAGCAGCGCGAAGGACTGCTCGACATAGGCGAGCAGCGAGCGGCCCTCGTCCGTCAGCTCCACTCCTTTGGACAGCCTTTGAAACAATACGACGCCCAGCGCTTCCTCAATTTGCTTAATGGCATAGCTGACGGAGGGCTGCGTAATATGCAGCTTTTGCGCGGCCTTTGTCAAATTTCGCTCTTGAGCGGTATGCAGAAAGATGCGGTACCATTCCAAATGAATGTTTTTGATATAGACCACCTCTATGACAGTTATCTGAAATCATGATTTCACTTATTCCATCCTCCTCATTATAATGTGAATATACGCTACATTCAATGAGATGAGGTGACAGAGTTGCATTTCAAACCATCCATTCCGGATAAACAAGCACGCTCGCCATGGGCTTCCCGGCAACGAAAAGCAGTCGCAATCGAATACGACCGCGCAAAGCCGTTCCATCATGCGATACGAATTCCCGGCAGCAAAAGCTTGACCAATCGCGCGTTGATCATGGCTGCCATGGCCGAAGGAATCACAAAACTCGACGGCATTCTGCGAAGCGATGATTCGTACTGGTGCATCGATTGTCTGACCAGGCTTGGCATCCCAATAAAGCTCGACGGCGATTCCGTACAGCTTGAAGGCTGCGGAGGCAGATGGCCGAATCGCAAGGGCTCGTTTTATGTGGGAGCGGCCGGAACAGCAGCCAGATTCCTGCCTCCTTCACTGGCTGCCGGAGAAGGTGAATGGTTGATATCAGGAAGCATGCGTCTGCAGGAGCGGCCGATGGCGCCGCTGTTGGGCGCACTATCAAGCCTTGGAGCGACCTTCGACTATTCGGGTCTCCCGAATAGCCTGCCTTTCAAGCTCACGGCTAACGGTTTACGAGGCGGAGAGGTAAGTATACCCGGCTCGACGTCCAGCCAGTTTCTGAGCGGACTGCTTATGGCGGCTCCTTATGCCAAGAAGCCGCTAACGATCCGGCTGGAGGATGAGCTCGTGCAGCAGGAATATGTCAGAATGACCATCGACATGATGGAAGCCTTCGGCATCGTTCCCAAGCTTTCTATTCAGGGAAACGCGATTGCCGGGATCGAAGTTCCGCAGGGCAGCTATCAAGGCCGGAGGCTTCAACTAGAGCCGGACATTTCGACCTGCGGCTATTTCTGGGCATTGGCGGCTTTGACGAACGGCCGAATAACAATCGACGGCCTTGCTATCGGAAGCACGAGACAGCCGGATAAGGAACTTCTTGCTATTTTGGAGAGGATGGGCTGCACAGTCGTTCGCGGCGACTCCTTCGTCGAGGTGCGGGGAACGGGCAAGCTCAAGGGAGGCTTCGTTCACAGCATGCGGGCATGCTCGGATCAATTGCTTACGGTTGCCGTGATGGCCGTGTTCGCGGATGCGCCGATTACCTTAACGGATGCGGCTCATATCCGCATGCATGAATGCGACCGGATCGCGGCCATATGCGCGGAATTGACGAAGCTAGGCATCCGGGCGGATGAGCATCAGGACGGGGTGACGGTATATCCCGGCACGCCGCAGGCTGCCTCGCTCGACACGCATGATGATCATCGAATGGCGATGGCGTTGTCGCTTTTATCTGCAAGAGTGTCCGGCATCCGTCTGATTGATCCAGGCTGCGTGTCCAAGACATGTCCGGATTATTTCGAACGGTTGCGAGAGCTGGGCTTTACGATGGTTTACGAGGATGAATTGGTTGAAGAGGATTAGATGATTTACGAGACATAGGAGGGGAAGCAAATGGCAGGAAATACATTCGGAGAGACCTTCCGAATTACGACCTTCGGAGAATCGCACGGCGAAGCGGTGGGCGTTATTGTCGACGGCGTAACGCCGGGCGTGGAGCTTGACGAAGCCTATGTGCAAGCGCAGATGAACCGCAGGAAGCCGGGACAATCCTCCGTTACGACGCCGCGGAAGGAATCGGATACGATTCATATCCTGTCCGGGCTGTTCGAGGGCAAGACGACAGGCACGCCGCTGTTCATTATGCTGCATAATCAGGATATGAGGCCGGAGGCGTACAGCGATATTCAGCATGCGTTCCGGCCGGGGCATGCCGATTACACCTACTTGCAGAAATACGGCATTCGGGATCATCGGGGCAGCGGCAGAGCCTCTGGCAGAGAGACGGCGGGGCGAGTGGCGGGAGGCGCGGTGGCGAGAAAGCTGCTTGAACGCCGGGGCGTGGAGGTAACGGCCTATACATGGGCTGTGGGAGGCATTGCTTGTCGCGTCTTCGACAAGACCGTTATCGAGCAAAATCCGGTCCGAGCCTGCGATTCGGAGGCCGCGGCCGAGATGGTGAAGAGAATTGAAAGCTTGGCCGAAGCGGGAGATAGCTGCGGCGGCATTGTGGAATGCCGCATCAGCGGGGCTCCGGCGGGTCTTGGCGAGCCGGTATTCGATAAGCTGGACGCGGAGCTTGCGAAGGCGATGCTGTCGATCGGCGCGGTGAAGGGCATTGAATTCGGCGAAGGCTTCGCGGCTGCTGCGATGCTCGGCAGCGAGCATAACGACGGCATGAGCAAGGAAGGCTTTCTCAGCAACCACGGAGGAGGCATCACGGGAGGCATCAGCACGGGTCAGGAAATTATTTTCCGTGTTGCGGTCAAGCCGACCTCCTCGATCTCGGTGGAGCAGCAGACGATTTCCGTTGCCGGCGAGGAGCGAAGCATACAGACGATTGGGAGGCATGATCCGTGCATCTGTCCGCGAATTGTTCCCGTAATCGAGGCGATGGCTTGCCTTGTGCTCGAGGATCATTTCAAACGCCAGGCTGCGATGTTGGACGGAGGCGCTAAAGGAAACGCTGGAATGTCGGAATAGATGAAGTGGCCCAATAGTTTGACAATTCGCCGCGAATTCTGTATAACTTCTTTAATGGATTCAGACAGTTAACGGAACGAGCGGGATACAGTTCTCGTCTCTTAAGGAGAGGCGGAGCTGTATTTTTGTTTCGTGGAGAGAAGGGGAAGAAGATGATTCAGTATAAAGCTTATTACGCGGCCAAAATAGCAAACAGACTCGGAATGCCCGCCGAAGACATTGCCGCGCTTATGGAATATCCCCAGGATGCGAAGCTTGGGGATCTGGCGTTGCCCTGCTTCAGACTGAGCAAGCAGCTTAAGAAGGCGCCTGGGCTGATTGCCGATGAGTTAAAGGAAGCCCTGGCGGACGATGAGCTTGCGAGAGCGGAATCCCAATCCGGCTATTTGAATTTATATTTCCATCGAGCCCGCTTTGCCGAAGAGGTGGTTCAAGAGGTTCTAAAGGCTGGCGAACAGTATGGCTCGCAGCGGATCGGCGAAGGGAAGACGGTCGTAATCGATTATTCCTCTCCCAATATCGCCAAGCCGTTCCATGTCGCGCATCTGAGATCCACGGTAATCGGCCACGCGCTCAACCGCATTCACAGCTTTCTGGGCTATCGCTGCGTAGGCGTGAATCATCTGGGCGATTGGGGCACGCAATTCGGCAAGCTGATCGTCGCTTACAAGCGCTGGGGCGAAGCAGCCGCAATTACGGAGCGCGGCATCGATGAATTGCTTCGCTTGTATGTAGCCTTTCATGAGGCGGCGGAGAAGGAGCCTGCTCTGGAGCAGGAAGCCCGCGCCTGGTTCGCGAAGCTGGAGCAAGGGGACCCTGAGGCTCTCAAGCTATGGAGATGGTTCGTCGATATCAGCCTTGCGGAGTTTCAGAAGATTTACGAGCTACTGAAGGTCTCCTTCGACTCCTATGCTGGTGAGAGCTTCTATAACGACAAGCTGCCCGAGGCGATAGAGGAGCTTCGCTCGAAAGGGCTGCTGGAGCAGGACGAGGGCGCATGGCTTGTCCGGCTGGATGCCTATGACATGCCTCCCGCTCTGATGCTGAAGCAGGACGGCAGCTCACTCTATCATACGCGGGACGTGGCGGCGGCTCTGTACCGGAAGCGGCATTATCAATTCGACAAAGTCATCTATGTGACCGACTATGCGCAAAATCTTCATTTTAAACAATGGTTCAAGGTTGTGGAGCTGATGGGTTACGAGTGGGCGGACGAGCTTTCACATGTGGCATTCGGCCGCGTCAGCATTGAAGGGAAGGGCTTGTCGACGCGGAAGGGCAACGTGATCAAGCTCGAGGAGCTGCTGACCCAGACGATCGGCAAAATCAGGGAGATTATCGAAGAGAGAAATCCCCATCTGCCGAACAAGGAGGAGGTTGCGCGTCAGGTTGGGGTCGGCGCGGTCATCTTCAATGATCTTAGCAATAATCGGATCAAGGATATCGACTTCAACTGGGAGAATGCGCTGAGCTTCGAGGGAGAGACGGGACCCTACGTGCAATATACGCATGCAAGGGCGTGCAGCGTGCTTGGCAAAGCGGGAGAAGCGGCTCATCCAGAGGAATTGGCCGCCTTCGATGCGTCCCTCTTGTCCACCGAGGAAGAAATGCGCGTGGTCAAAGCGCTGTATCTCTTCGAGGAGCGCGTCGAGCAAGCCATGCGCAAGCTGGAGCCGTCCATGATCGCCAGATATGCGGTCGATCTGGCGCAAGCCTTCAATCATTTCTACCATGCGTCGAAGGTGCTCTCCGAGGACAAGGCGCTGCAAAGGGCACGGCTTGCTCTTGTGCAGGCTGCCGCTATTACGCTGGAGAACGGGCTGCGGTTAATCGGAATCGAAGCGCCTCGGCAGATGTAAGAGAGTCAAGTGGAGAGAAGCTTGCGTAATAAATGTTCACAAGCGTTTCCTCCGTTGATATAATTAACGTATGTGTAACTGGCGGAGCGTGGATGACCACGAGGGAGCACATATTCATACAGCCGTACGCCTGGGCAGAGGGAAGGGAACTCGCGAAGTTCGCCTTGCCTCTTTTTTCATTCCAAAAAGGAGCTGATGAACATGCAGGAAGAGAAGTTGATTCTGGATGGCAAGAAGGTATCCGGGAGCATGAAGGAAGCGCTTGAGCCCCGGATAGCGCGGCTGGCGGAGGAGGGGATCGTCCCTTGTCTTGCGACTATACTGGTTGGAGATGATCCGGCTTCCGCGACTTATGTGCGAATGAAGGGCAACGCGTGCAAGAGGCTTGGCATTGAGTCGCTTCGCGTGGCATTGCCCGCATCGACGACAACCGGCGAGCTCATTGCCGAGATTAACAGGCTGAATGCGGATCCGGCCGTGCACGGCATTCTGCTGCAGCATCCCGTTCCGCATGCCATTGACGAGAGAGCGGCCTTTGACGCGATTGCGATCGACAAGGATGTGGACGGTGTCACTACGCTTGGTTATGCGCGAACGGCGTTCGGAACGGCAAGATTTCCCTCCTGCACGCCGGCGGCGATCCTGGCGATTCTGGATGCTTACAAGCTGCCCATCGAGGGCAAGCATGCGGTAGTGATCGGAAGAAGCCCTATTCTGGGCAAGCCGGTGTCGGCGATGCTGCTGAATCGTAACGCCACGGTTACAACCTGTCATTCGCGAACGGAGAATCTGCCGGATATCGTCAGGCTGGCCGATATCGTCGTCGCGGCGGTGGGGAAACCGAGCTTCGTGCAAGGCGATTGGATCAAGGAGGGAGCCGTAGTGCTGGATGCCGGCTATAACGAAGGAAATATCGGCGATGTGGACTACGACGCCTGTATCCGCAGAGCTTTCGCCATTACGCCCGTTCCCGCCGGGGTCGGTCCGGTGACGATCGCCACGCTGCTGAAGCATACGGTTGATGCCGCGGAATTCGCTGTATCGCTGGCATAATTCGTCAAGCGCCGATAAGCTGAATTTGCTTTGCTCAGCAAAGCCGCAGTTCGAACATTACAGAAAGCACTCAAAAAGCGATAAAATGTGGCTTTGATGGAGACAGATGTGGAGACGAGCGACAGGCGACAGGCGTGGAGACAGGCGAAGACAAGCGGAGACAAACGGAGCTCTAACGAAACTTGATAGCGTTATGAGCATAAAAAGGGATCCGATTCAAATCTAACGAAGATCTATCGTCTTATTTCATGGTTTCGGGCAGCAATCATGCTCGTTCGGATGAAATAACGATACCACTCTTCGTTAGATTCACGTAGGCCTGAGATTCAGGCGTCTAACGTTATGAGTCTTCGTTAGGCTCCTTCGATTCAATAAATAGAATTATTATAGGAGAGTATATAAATTTGCTCAGACTTTCTCTGTATGTTGCGAGAAACGCGTCGTCCTCTTATTAGGACGACGCGTTTCTTCTCATCACAATAGCGCCAGAATTTATAAGTTTTCGGGATACTTAAACTGAAAATTCATTTGGCGATAAAACATTCATGACGCCGCTCCGTCACCCCAATGTATGAAAATAACTGCTATTGCATGGCATGTGGTTTCCATGTTCTCAAATTCGTCAAGACT
>NZ_JAATHD010000079.1 GCF_011947265.1 Paenibacillus sp. HB172176 | reverse complement strand
AACATAAAACATCGATTCATTCGTTCGCACATACAGGTATTTCCCTGGCGAATCAATATAACGTCTATCTGCGGGTTTTTCCGTATCCAACAGCAGCTGCTTTTTGGAATTATCTACATTTGCGATAGCGCGATACGGACTCAAATTATTATTTCCCAAGCCTAAATTCGAAAAGGGAAACAGCCAATTATAGCTGTTACTGCTGTTGCTCGCGGACATGAAGCCTTGATTCTCCATTTCTTTACCTGTCGAACCGGCTAGCATATTCCCATTATTAAACCATTTGATATTTTTTAGCGACAACAATGTGTTGCTGTTGACTTGGTATAGCTTCCAATTCTCCAAAATATCTGCTGGAAGATAGCCCTCCATCGGCTCCAGATCCGGTTGCTCGTTCTTCCCCTCCAGGTCGAAGGATATCGTAGGGGAATCATTGACGACATCGAGCATGAGCAAAGTCTCGTCCTGATCAAGCGTGTCATCCCACTTCCCGTAATCCTCCGTTACCTTGGTGTAAAATAAATATTTACCTATTTTGCTCGGCGTAAAGGTAAACTTCAAAACCGCACCGCTGATTGTCTCCCAGGCATCATCTTCAAATCCGTTGTTATTCGAATCGTATTTGTACTTGTATTCGACTGACACAATTTGATCGCCATCCGGACTGTAGGAGCGGTTAATCACATCGACCGGCTGGTTTCGGATACCGACTGCCGGCACTTCAAGCTTCGCGACTGGAGGGAGATCCGGCTTTACGACGATGGAGCATACACCCGGCTCTAGCGACTTAAGCCCTGCGCTGTCGTACACATCGAGCTTGACCGTTTCGATGAGATTGCTCACTGTTTCGTTCACGTAAGCAGTAAGCTTATTCTGCCATTCATCTCTTGTGTGATCGATCGTTCGATTAATCGGGCTGTAGCTGCCGCTGGCGTCAAATTCGGAATCATCAATGGGATGATTCGAAACGACAAAGGGTGGACACTTTGCAATCGGAACCGGGTTTTTCGGAACAACATGAATGTAGGTCGAAGCCTTCGCCGTTAGTCCGAATTCATCCCGCATCTGAGCGCTGACCGAGAAGAAACCTAACGTA
>NZ_JAATHD010000078.1 GCF_011947265.1 Paenibacillus sp. HB172176 | reverse complement strand
AACATAAAACATCGATTCATTCGTTCGCACATACAGGTATTTCCCTGGCGAATCAATATAACGTCTATCTGCGGGTTTTTCCGTATCCAACAGTAGCTGCTTTTTGGAATTATCGACATTTGCGATAGCGCGATACGGACTCAAGTTGTTATATCCCAAGCCTAAATTCGAAAAGGGAAACAGCCAATTATAGCTGTTACTGCTGTTGCTCGCGGACATGAAGCCTTGATTCTCCATCTCTTTACCTGATGAACCGGCTAGCACATTCCCATTATTAAACCATTTGATATTTTTTAGAGACATCAATGTGTTGCTGTTGACTTGATATAGCTTCCAATTCTCCAAAATATCTGCTGGAAGGTAGCTGTCCATCGGCTCCAGATCCGGTTGCTCGTTCTTCCCCTCCAGGTCGAAGGATATTGTAGGCGAATCATTAACGACATCGAGCAGGAGCAAAGTCTCGTCCTGATCAAGCGTGTCATCCCACTTCCCGTAATCCTCCGTTACCTTGGTGTAAAATAAATATTTACCTATTTTGCTCGGCGTAAAGGTAAACTTCAAAACCGATCCGCTGATTATCTTCCAGGCATCATCATCAAATCCGTTGTTATTCGAATCGTATTTGTACTTGTATTCGACTAATTCGATTTGATCGCCGTCCGGACTGTAGGAGCGGTTAATGACATCGACCGGCTGATTCCGGATGCCGACTGCCGGCACTTCAAGCTTTGCCACCGGAGGAAGATCCGGCTTCACGACGATGGAGCATACGCCTGGCTCTACCGACTTGAGTCCTGCGCTGTCGTAAACATCGAGCTTGACCGTTTCGATGAGATTGCTCATTGTTTCGTTCATATACGAAGTAAGCTTATTCTGCCATTCATCCCTTGTGTGATCGATCGTTCGATTAATCGGGCTGTAGCTGCCGCTGGCGTCAAATTCGGAATCATCAATGGGATGATTCGAAACGACAAAAGGAGGACACTTCGCAATAGGTACCGGATTTTTCGGAACAACATGAATGTAGGTCGAAGCCTTCGCCGTTAGTCCGAATTCATCCCGCATCTGAGCGCTGACCGAGAAGAAACCTAGCGTA
>NZ_JAATHD010000077.1 GCF_011947265.1 Paenibacillus sp. HB172176 | reverse complement strand
TTTGTCATAAGTAAGCCTCCCGTTTTCTAGGATGCCTTCATTTTCTCATGATGTTTCATTGAATAATATGTGTGGGGGATTTGACGCTTACGTTCTAAAGCAATAATTTTTAGCGATGTCGCTTCGATAGCAAAACTAGACAAATCGGATGCTTTAGAAATAGCTTCATTAGGATATTTATATATAAATTCAGGTTCGCAGATCGAAATTAATACTCCAAACGAAGATAATGTAAAAATCAACAGTAACATTGTAGCCACTCGAAATTGGGTTAGCGCCAATTCTGTAGCTAAGTTTGGCTAATTTCAGTGATTTTAGTTTTCGATCTGTCTTCATTTTTTTCAATACTGTAGGTCGGAAGAGAATTAATTATTTTTTCTTCATATATTGATAACATAAAATCTACTGTATAGAATGTTCCCAATCTATCATCATAATAGTAGCTGTCTAAATCAACCGGATATTCCTTTTTGTCGTTTATTACATAAACATCTCCGTAGAGGATTCCAGATGTGAACTTTTCAGGTGTGTGTGCCACATCTAGAAAATATTTATTTAAATCTCTTCCTCTAATCCATTTCACTGTTGCTTCATTTATTGTTTTTTCACTCTCATCATCAACAGGATCGCTAACAATCTCAACACTTCTTTCATCATTGTTCCAACCCACATCAGCACCAACCAACTCGCCTACATCTTTAAGGTATACATATGTCCTATCGTTGTAGGTGAGGATTGGTTGAGAAGTTTCCACCTTTTCTCCATTCAATTTAAGTGTAACTGTGTTGTTGACATAAGCTGACACTTTCTCTAATGCAGGGGCAGCATAGCCAGATATTCCAGTCATAAGCAATGCTCCTGCAATAAAACTGGTTGCACCTATGGTTAGTTTTTTCATTGTGAAACCTCCGTTTGATTTTGATTATGTGTTTATCCAATTGATCATCATAATAGTAACACATTTTTCCAAGATGTTGTGCAATTTCTTTTAAGAAGAATGCCGAACCCGCTTTGTTTAGTGTGCTTGGGGACAAGATTGTTCTAGGCGATTTCATTAACGTTGATTATGAGTTATCTGATATACATATTACTGCCAAGATTATCGGAATGAGTACAGACT
>NZ_JAATHD010000076.1 GCF_011947265.1 Paenibacillus sp. HB172176 | reverse complement strand
CAGACCCAATTATCATCATTCGCTTCATCGAATCTTCTCCTATGCCATTAGGTTTTGCGAGAATTTCTCATAACGTTTTTGTATTCACGAACCTTCACTGCCTTAAACGACCGTAGGGAGTGGCCGCGACGCGGTTAGGCAGTGCAAGGTTGTCCGGCTGATTATGCTTCCCTGCTACTAGAACGGCTCAATTATAGCCGTTCTATTCCAGCTTCGGTCCGGACCAAGGAGCCGGAGGCGACGCAGCGTGAATACTGTGTTATAAGATGTGGCCGACTTCTTTGAACTACCCCCAAATTAGTATTTATATTTCCTTATGATTTCTCCATTTATGTTTTGTCCAGTTTCTTTAAATCCGATAGATTGATATAAATATCCTGCCTTTTCATTATCGGGTTTATGACCAATAATAATTTCAGTAATACCGTTTTCCTTGGTTTTTATGTATTCCAGTAATCTAATTAATCCTTCTTTTCCATATCCTTTTCCTTGATAATCTGCATCTATCATGTATACATAAATCCAATATTGTCCGTCATCTTTATCTATGCAATATACACTAAAACCAATTACTTTATCGTCTTTGTAAATTGCTATTGTTTTTAGGTGTTTTTCAAATCGAGATTCTGCAATGGAATATACGATTGGAACTATAAATCTCTTTCCGTTTTCTTCACTAACTTTTAACTTAGTGCAGTCAAACCAGTTTCTTTGATCTACTTCTTGGATAGATATGTTCACTATCAAGCCTCATTTCGATTATTATTAAAGTTTGATTTTTCTGGGTTTCGGCCATTTCTTATAACGTTTTTGTATTCACGAACCTTCACTGCCTTAAGTGACCGAAGGGAACGGCCGCGACGCGGTTAGGCTGTGCAAGGTTGTCCGGCTGACTATGCTTCCCTGTTACTGAATCAACTTCTTCGAAACCACATCTTCCTACTTCGGCCGGACCAAGGAGCGATAGCGACGCTGCGTGAATACGGTGTTAGATGATGTACCGGCCTTCTCTGAATTGCTACTAAATGTCCTTAGTAGAGTAGAGAACTGAATTTCGTTGGAGGGCGCAAGCCCTCTAGTTACTTTCCAGTTCCCCCTTCATCAAACCGGACGTGAGGTTTTCCCTC
>NZ_JAATHD010000075.1 GCF_011947265.1 Paenibacillus sp. HB172176 | reverse complement strand
ATTCAGCCGGACAACCTTGCACAGCCTAACCGCGTCGCGGCCGTTCCCTTCGGTCACTTAAGGCAGTGAAGGTTCGTGAATACAAGAACGTTAGACGCAATGCTAAGACATTAAGGGAACGAGTAGAGACAAGAGAGAGCTTGCGGAAAGTTCCCATCCGGGAACGACATTGACAATGCAAGCCAGAGCATAGTGGAAAGTTCCCATCCGGGAACGATATTGGAAAAAGTGCATTATAGACATTTGGAAGTTAATCGAAGAGGGCACAGCGTCTAACACCGTATTCACGCAGCGTCGCCTGGTGGCTCCTTGGACCGGCCGAAAGGAATTGGCCGGACAACCCTGCACTGCCTAACCGCGTCGCGGCCGTTCCCTCCGGTCACTTAAGGCAGTGAGGGTTCGTGAATACAAGAACGTTATATGAAACCGGCGAAGAGCAATAATACAAACCACTAAAGTACAAGGAGAATGTTTATGACTCAGTTTACTGTTGCTGAAATGATGCGTGCGTATGCTGAAGATGCTCAAGATCTTGCAAATCAGCTTAAAGTTGAATTGAACTATACGGAAGATAGTTTATTTGAATTAGACACAATCCTTGAAAAGTATCATCAAGGAATTCCAAAGGGAATTAAAAAAATCTTGTCTAAAGGACCATCTGAAGATCAAATCAACCAAATGGCAAAAATATGGGGAGCATATCTTGGAGAAACAATAATAAAACAACTTGGAGGAGAATGGATACAAAGCAATACGTTTGACAATACAATTGCAATTAAAATTGGAGAAACTGAAATTTACCCCCCTGCAAAAATATATAAAAGAATTAAGAATGGATCAGAAGATAACATAAACATATATTTTAAAGTGCTAAAACAAGATTTTGATTGTTAATTCAAGAAGACGCCGGCAACATATAACACCGTATTCACGCTGCGTCGCTATCGCTCCTTGGTCCGGCCGAAGCAGGAAGATGTGGTTTCGAAGAAGCAAACTCAGTAACAGGGAAGCATAATCAGCCGGACAACCTTGCACTGCCTAACCGCGTCGCGGCCGTTCCCTTCGGTCACTTAAGGCAGTGAAGGTTCGTGAATACAAGAACGTTATATGCAATCGGCTAAGAGCGTTCAAGACAAAAATGAAAATAATCAAAACAAGAATATCTCACTTCAATCATT
>NZ_JAATHD010000074.1 GCF_011947265.1 Paenibacillus sp. HB172176 | reverse complement strand
TAAGCGCTGAAAGCATCTAAGCGTGAAGCCCCCCTCAAGATGAGATTTCCCAGTATGTAAGACCCCTTGAAGACGACGAGGTTGATAGGTTCGGGGTGGAAGCGCGGCAACGTGTGGAGCTGACGAATACTAATCGGTCGAGGGCTTATCCTAAAGCAACACAAGCTAAAGCGTAACAGCAACTTTCGTATCCAGTTTTCAAGGCGCAAACACGCTTTGTAGATTAACATCGTGGTAGTGTCTTCTCTGAAACGATATCGTTGATGCGTCTTACTGATGTATAACTGGATGTGTTTCAGCGAAAACGCAAATCAGCGAAGAGCACCGGCACGCTATGTTCCCTGATAGCTCAGTTGGTAGAGCACTCGACTGTTAATCGAGTTGTCACAGGTTCGAGTCCTGTTCGGGGAGCCATTCATGCTCTCATAGCTCAGTAGGTAGAGTGCATCCATGGTAAGGATGAGGTCACCGGTTCGATCCCGGTTGAGAGCTCCAGATCGTCTTCTCTGCAACGATTTGTTATCTGTTCCTGGACAAGAATGGAAGAAGAAAGAGCAATGAAGAATCGTTTGCTTCGCAAATATTTCAGGCCCGTTGGTCAAGGGGTTAAGACACCTCCCTTTCACGGAGGTAACAGGGGTTCGAATCCCCTACGGGTCACCATTTATGGAGGATTAGCTCAGCTGGGAGAGCATCTGCCTTACAAGCAGAGGGTCGGCGGTTCGATCCCGTCATCCTCCACCATACCGATGCTGGGGATTAGCCAAGCGGTAAGGCAACGGACTTTGACTCCGTCATGCATAGGTTCGAATCCTATATCCCCAGCCATTTCTTAGCAAGAGCCATTAGCTCAGTTGGTAGAGCACCTGACTTTTAATCAGGGTGTCGAAGGTTCGAGTCCTTCATGGCTCACCAGTTTTTACCTGTTTTACCTTGTGCGCGTGTGGCGGAATGGCAGACGCACCAGACTTAGGATCTGGCGTTTCACGACGTGGGGGTTCAAGTCCCTTCACGCGCACCATAACATGAAGAAAACCTTCGGCGAACGAAGGTTTTTTTGTATATTGCGCGCCTAGCCAAGCTAGGCACAATTAGCCGGTGAAAGTCCGGTCGAGGTAAGAGCCAAGTCGCCTCGTAGCTGACAGGCAACTGGTGGAGAGATCCTAAGGTTGAAGCCCTGTGACA
>NZ_JAATHD010000073.1 GCF_011947265.1 Paenibacillus sp. HB172176 | reverse complement strand
TTTTCCATGCCGTTCCCCACTTGTCCGTTTCTTTATCTATTTCTTATTCGACAAATGGTTCATTTTTCCTTGCCTTGGTTTGCTAAGGACTTTAATTCAACTTATATAGAAAGTTGTTTTGTAGATACATATGGATTATTTGGCGACCGATTTTGTACTTTTTACGATGAAACAAAGGTAGGTTGGGATAGATTTATCACTGCTAGAGATATCCCACATATGCTTAGTTATTCGGCTCAACTAGTTGATGACGGAGTTAGTGTTACATCACCCAATGGACAAAGTTTCTGCTGGAATGAAGAGTTATTAGTCGAAATTCAAAGATACTCTAGTACGAAAATCTCAATGTCGAGCTATAAAGCGCCGAACCCAGAAAGTCCAAACCTTATGTCTGTTGACTTAGCTAGTGTTCTTATAATTACAGATTCTTCATTACGCAAACTGGAAAGAATATGGGGGGAAAACTTAGATCAACAAAGATTTAGAGCAAACCTAATGGTTTCGATAGATGAAGATGCATTCAATGAAAGCCGTTGGATAGGAAAGCGAGTTTTAATTGGAGGAGCTGAGCTGCAAGTTGAAGCATTATGTGAGCGCTGTTCAATAATTACAATTGATCCTGTTACACTTGAACGAGATATTTCTCTGTTGAAGAAAGTAAATGAGCAGGTGAATTTAAACTTTGGCGTATACGCTTCCGTAAAAAAGACTGGGCAAATTCAAGTCGGTCAGAAGGTATATTTATCTGGGTGAACAATTTCTTAGTTAGCTAACGAGAATCGATAGTTAAATTGTGTAGTTATTTCGAAGAAGGCGCTGACATCCTATAACTTCGTATTCACGCTGCGTCACTATCGCTCCTTGGTCCGGCCGAAGTAGGAAAAAGTGGTTTCGAAGAAGATGATTCAGTAGCATGGAAGCCTATTCAGCAGGACAACCTTGCACTGCCTAACCGTGTCACGGCCGTTCCCTCCGGTCACTTAAGGCAGTGAAGGTTCGTGAATACGAAAACGTTAACCGAAAGAAGTTGTTACATTCTAGGAGGAGTCTATATGATATTGGAAAAAGTTATAAATAGAATTGTAATGCAAAGTGAATATAAGGATTTTGTAGATAACTGGACAGTGAAAAGTTCTCGTCAAAAAATGGACACATGGTAAAACAACCCAATCAAGCGAATCTGTGATATCCTTACGGTTCCTACGCCGGA
>NZ_JAATHD010000072.1 GCF_011947265.1 Paenibacillus sp. HB172176 | reverse complement strand
AGAGGTGGGGGATTCTTGGGTTGTTACTCCTGAAGGAGCAAAGTTGTAGCGATATTCCTTCAAGGAACATCGTACGCCAAGCGATCCCTGTGGTTCCCACAGTTCTTTTATCTCAATTATAGCGCCATAGCTATGATGTTCAGGGCTGCGTTCCTGTCTCTCTCATGCGTAGTCTGGCAGGCTGCACACGTCCACACTCGTACACTTAAATCTTTCACTTCTACGTTCTTGCTCCCGCAGACATGGCAGGTTTGACTCGTAGGCGCGTATTCAGGCGCTTTCTTTATCGTTCGTCCATACCACTTTGCTTTGTAGTTGAGCTGTCGACTCATTTCACCCCAAGAGGCATCTGCAATTGATTTGGCAAGACGATGATTCTTCATCATGGTTGCGATGCGCAATACCTCGATACAGATCGTTTGGTTTTCACGGATCCACGTCGTGGTTTGCTTGTGCAACACATCTAATCGGCTATTTTGAATCTTCTCGTGAATACGAGCTACTTTCGCTTTCGCCTTCCTCCAGTTGCTCCCGCCCTTCTTTCTTCTCGCCAGGATACGTTGCCACTTTGCTAATGCTTGTTGATACCTAGGCGTATATCTCGGGTTATCCAAGACAAGCCCCTCCGAAGTCACAGCAAGGTGCTTTATTCCCACATCTATACCCAGAATGGCGTCTGTCTCAGGAAGCGGCTCCATGTCTACCTCACAGACCACGGATACAAACCATTTGCCGCTTGAGGTATAACGCACAGTGGCAGATAGAATTCGGCCTTCGATTTCTCTCGACTTGGCCAATCGTATCCATCCCAATTTCGGCAGCTGTATCTGATTGTCCTTGATGGCAATGTTGTGATTCGTACACCGAGTCGTATAGCTTTGCACGGGTGACTTGCGACTCTTGAAGTGCGGATATTGATTTTGTTTCGTGAAGAAACGCTGAAAGGCGTCCGCTACGTTGCGCACAGCTGATTGTAAGGCGATGCTGTCCACTTCTTTCAACCATGGCCATTCACACTTCATGGCAGGCAGTTCAGTCGCGCATGCAAGGTATGATAAGCCCCTACCCTTTGCTTGATACTCTTCCTGCCATTTCTTCAGGAAATGATTGAACACAAAGCGACTACACCCTAGTGTTTTGCGCAATTGCACGATTTGCTCTTGATTAGGGTAGATACGATATTTGAAAGCTTTATGATGCAGCATCGTTTCCATCACACCTTACATCAAGATTGAAAAGCCTCTA
>NZ_JAATHD010000071.1 GCF_011947265.1 Paenibacillus sp. HB172176 | reverse complement strand
TTTTTGTCATAAGTAAGCCTCCCGTTTTCTAGGATGCCTTCATTTTCTCATGATGTTTCATTGAATAATATGTGTGGGGGATTTGACGCTTACATTCTAAAAGCTTTTTATTTAAGTTATGTCTCAATTTCCCATAAGCTACTGGTCTTCCATCCACAAACATCCAGTAAATCGTTTGTGGGACATATCCTTCAGACAAATTTATCCCTTTCGATATCTCTACCAATCTTGGTAATGCTTCTTTGAATTCATCAAAAGTGTTTCCAGCAAAATTGCTGGTGAAACCATTCTCACCAAAACCAATTTCATTTAGCATTTCAAATATTGCTTTGTCATCACTTCTGACAAAGCTCTAATTTCAATTTTCATTGTTATCACCTGTTTTATTAAGTTTTTAGGCGGTTTCATATAACGTTTTTGTATTCACGAACCTTCACTGCCTTAAACGACCGGAGGGAGTGGCCGCGACGCGGTTAGGCTGTGCAAGGTTGTCCGGCTGAATAGGCTTCCCTGCTACTGATATACTCCAATCGAATATGCTTCTTCTGCTTCGGCCGGACCAAGGAGCGTTAGCGACGCAGCGTGAATACGGTGTTATACGACGTGCCTTCTTCTCGATTAATCCCACCAAGCATTTAGACCATCGGTTGTAGTAATTGCATCAGCATTATTACAAAGTAATTTGAAAGCTCTAGTCAATTTTTCCGTTTCTAATTCTTTAGTAACCGATAGCTGGTCTATTGTAATTCTATAATCATTTCTAGTAGGTCCTACAATATACCCTTCAGCAAATACCTGTGGAAATTCAACCATAAAATTAAATATCTCTATTACATTAGGTGAGTTATTCTGATTATCATAGGGGTTAATAAACTCATTAATTATTAAATTCTCAAGCATACTAACGTCCATATTTTTAAAATATACAATTTTATTTAGTTCATCATCCCAATTATTATGAATTCTTAGTAATTTATCTCTAGACTCATAATCCATATTGTATTCAAATTCATTTTGTTGAACTGAGAGTTTTTTTAAAGCCTCCGGCGATGGGTAAAACTTTAGTTTTGGATTAAAATTCTCAGTATGAACATCATATTCGTGAGGTAAGTCAACGGTTATTGGTTCATGGTTGAAATTATTAGCTCAACTTTCGCAGAGTCAAAATGGTCATTACAGTAGGCATGACATAGGTTTGAAGCCGAATGATTAGTTGACTTGACGCCATAGAAAAACACCGCTTCATTTGGTAAAGTGAAGGTGTCGAACAATCACTACCATACA
>NZ_JAATHD010000007.1:92069-265987 GCF_011947265.1 Paenibacillus sp. HB172176 | reverse complement strand
TCCCTTATACGTGAGTGCAACGCCTTCTTTTTTTGTACCGGAGTTATCGAAAGGCGATACATCAATGTCCAGTGGGATGAGCGTGTGTTCGCCGGCAATGAGCCCGCTTACCGGAGCCTTTACGTTGCGAATTAGATTGGCGGATTCCTGCAGCAGGATTTCATTCCAATTGGCGTCCATCGTTTGAGCGGCGGCATCCAATCGTTGACGGAGTGTCGGGCTTGATGGTACCTTGCGGATGCCGAGGCACGTTTGAAACACGACGTCTTTGCGAAAGGGCTCGATATGGTCGAAGTCGCTTTTGCCTTGACAAAGTAAGCCGAGATAGCTGGTCATGACATCGCCGTTGCCGTGAATCGGATGCTCCATTCCCTTCACGACGGAGCGATTCAGACGTTGTGGCAATTGTGTATGGGAAAGCAGCGCACCGACCGAAGCCAGGCCCGCATGGGTTGTTAAGAGGATTTCCTTAGATTGGGTGAATTGGATCTTCATATATAGCACCTCTCAGGTGAATTTAGATAATCGCTTGTTATCTTTAATATTCGCCATCAGAGATGTGATTTCCTTCGTTTTTCTAGCTTTTTATTTAAGTTGCTTCACGGATTAAGGGTTAAGGTTAATTGTATATAATTAACATTTAGTTAATCTGCAGAATTGATTGACTGCGAAACTTGTAACTGCCTTTCCGCATGAATTAATCCTCCAAAAATGAATTATTTCACAACACTACGGTTGCATAAAACCTGAAATGTTAGAAGGCAGGATATTCAGATAATTGTTTTTCGGCGCAAAAGGAAAAATGCCAAATACCGCTTAAAGGTAGCATGTCCATTGAGTTTAATTATACAAATATGTTCACTTATGTGAGGTTCTCAGCTGCCGCCATCAAGTTTCGTTGTTAGTTCGTTGTCGGCCTTTTGACGGTCGACTTGACTTTTTCTTAAGTTGCATGAACCACCCACTGCATGGTTGCCATAACAACTTGGTCAACCAGCGAGTCAACTGCAATAAACTATGCTTGATTTTCATGTCCAATCCTTCTGCAGCGAATAGCGGTCAAATGCAGCGAAATCGATGTAACCACGATTAAAGACGCAGGTAACACCAGGTACATGAACGAGTTCATTCATTTGGGTACGATCATTTTTCTTGGCCACCGTTATCGTAGTCTGATTTATGGACAGGTCTACCACTCCTATCTATTGTAAAGGATTTTTTCATGCTTGAATCCTGATATAAATTAAAAGTTTGTATATTCAGATAAAATTATTGCAACGCAAGTAACTCTCAAGCAAAATGGTATTCTACTAATGTGAACAATGAAGAGAAACAATAAAGAACAATCAGGTGGTGTGAACGTGGATATTCAGATCGAAGCGTTAAATAAAGTCTACAGTGGGGAAAAACAGGCCCTATGTGAAGTGAATTTAAAGATAGGTGTAGGTATGTTTGGATTGCTAGGACCAAACGGAGCAGGAAAGAGCACACTGATGCAAATCTTGGCAACGATTATTCCACCGACAAACGGGAGAGTTCAGATGGGTTCCTTAATACTAGGTAGAGACGATCATCAAATTCGACAGTGCTTAGGGTACCTGCCACAAACTTCACGATTCTTTGATAAATTAACCGGTGAGGAATTTCTTCATTACATCGCCCTTTTAAAAGGAATAAAATCGGCGAAGGACCGCCGTGCGACAGTCTGCAGCCTTTTAGAAAAAGTGAATTTACAGCAACAAGCCAAACAAAGATTAAAAACATACTCTGGGGGAATGAAACAACGAATTGGTATTGCACAAGCTCTTCTTGGCAATCCCCAAATCATTATTGTTGACGAACCTACTGCTGGTCTTGACCCCGAAGAACGTATAAGGTTTCGAGAATTGTTGGAGGATTTAGGTCAAGACCGGACTATCATTTTATCCACTCATATCGTAGCCGATATTGAAGCTAGTTGTCAGTCGCTTGCTATATTGGATCGAGGAAAAATTGTATTTTATGGATCAATAAAAAACCTTCTTTCCAAAGTAGAAGACCAAGTTTGGACAGCAATAATCCCCGAGAGTGACTATCTGTGGAGTAGGAATCGAACTTCTCTCGTTAGCCGCCGGAAAATGGTTTCTGGGGATTTCGAAGTACGAATGATTGCTGAGCGATGTCCGTATCCGGGGGCACAACTTGCTATGCCAAACCTTGAGGATGCCTATTTATACTTTACAAGAGGTGAGGCTGGTGAATGAGTGGCTTGGGCATTTCAAAACGGAATGGAAGCAACTAACACGAGGTGCTTTCTTTTGGATATTATTATTGGTTGGAGGACTCCATGCTTGGCTTGTACATTCAATCAATCAATGGACTACTCATGTCGGCTATTATTTGCAGCAATTTGAATTTATGTACCTGGGTGCTCTCGCCATATTAGCTGTTTTATCAGGTGTTTATGGTGCAAGAAACGATCAAACAGTTGGCGAAGCACAGCTCATGGCAAGCATCCCTTACCATTCCATTAAAAGATGGTCTGCCCAAATCACTGTCTACCTCATTCCGTTTACAATTTTTACATGTATTCCGGTATGCATCTACCTTTGGAAAAGAGCCATGCTATTTCCCGATACCAGTTTATATCCTCTTTGGTTCTTATTATCTTCACTCATTCCGATGTTTTACAGCCTAGCATTAGGATGGATTCTTGGCGGTCTCCTAAAAAAAAGAATAGGATATTTTCTTGGTTTCCTATTATTTTTTCTACACATTTATGGTGGCCTATTGTTGCTTACTCCACTTTTACCCTTGTCTGCTCGTTTGATTCCGAATTTCTTGCTCTTTGATTATCAATCGATGGGCTATTTTAATGACATGTTCGGATTTTCAAGGGAATTTTCCTTTTGGATGCATCGTGGTTTTTATTTGACTGTTGCATGTGCTCTCTTCCTATTTATTGTACAAACGATAGCGAGGAAAAGACGCGAACCAGGGACTCGTGCCCAACAGGCAGCGTTACTGATACTTTGCATTCTTGCAGTTGGTTTCGTGACAGGGCATCTGTTGTTGAAGAAATCTCAAGATTCTAATGGAGCAGTTGTAGAACGTTATATTAACCCTAATCAGAAACAGGAAATGGAGGAGCAGAATGCAAAACCGACCTTGATTTACGACTTGGATATGAAGCCCTTGCTCAGTGGTAATATCCTTGTTCGGGCTCGCATTCAGTTTCCTGAAGAAAATTCAATCGCTTCCTTTGCTTTCAAACTTAATGAGGCTTATAACGTTACTGAAGTTCTAGCAAACGAGAATCCTGTGCCTTTTACCAGAAGTGGAAATGAAATTCGACTGGATTTAAAGAATCAACGTTTCTCTACAATTTTGATTAATTATGAGGGGAATCCGGCTGATTATAAATTAACGAACAACAGCACAATGACTCCAATGCACTTTGCGGATAAGCGGAACGTGAATTTACCAACGAGTCAAGAATGGTTTCCGTTACCTTTATCTGTTAAGGCCATGCCAAAGAGAGTAACCGTCCATTTCCCAGATACGATACATCTATACAGCAACTATCGTACTATCGAGCGGACAAAGACCAATCATGTCCAGACTATAGAATTTGAACCCGTTAATGCTTATGAATCAGGGTTTAATTTATGGGGAGGACCATTAAGGGAAACGATTGTAGAGTCGGAAAAGACGAGTACAAAAGTGATAGCGAATGAATTAGTTGATCCTCAGTATGCCTATGAGATCACCTCACTTTTTCAAGCTGGGAAAAATTTATTATTACAATTGCTCCCTCAACAGAAAATGAACAAGTTGGATACAATCATTCCTGTCGATTGGATTCATACGTCATCGCATGACATAAAGATGACTGGCGAAGGCTTTATTGAAGTTCCATCTTACTTACTGGATGGATTGTATCCAGATAGCGAAGTCACTCAAAAGATCATTACATTCTGGAGCGACACATATGGTTTACTGGATGGACCAATCGACCCTCAAGATAAAAAACGTTTCATCATCGTACTGTCTGCGTATCTCTTAAAACAAGCGAATAAGCCTATGCCAATAGATTCGGGTGAAAAAACGCTTATTAATCAGATTCAATCCAATAATGAACAACAGAATCTGAATTTCCTAAAAACCATGTATACGCAGCTATTGAGTTAAGGTAATTATTGAAGACGAAATTGGAAAAGGAGGAGGAGGTATTCATGGGCCGAATCATGCTGGAAGTGAAGTTATTTTGGTCTTCATTAATAAACGCCTCGATTTTTCTAATTTTTTGCCAAGTTTTCGCCGTTATCATCCTGCAACCTTGGCATTTTGTACCGTTCATTCAACCGATCCATGTTCAACTCATTTATGAATATGTTTTCCCTCTTGTTGTTGTTTTCTTGATGTCGCCGTTATTTACCGCAGAGACCAGCAAGGAAACAAGCGGATGGTTTATGTCACTTCCATACCGCAGCATTGCCTATTTCGTTGCCAGATGGTTGCTCAGTTTATGTATGATCTTTGCACTTTTTTTAGGCAGTATTTTGGTTATTCATGTATGGGTGCTTCCAATCCCCTTTCTGTCGTTTTCATTTCATGTACTTCCTCCAGCATTATGGCTTGGCCATTTAGCCCTTTTAGTCAGTTTGATCGGCAGATCATATGTTGCCGGACTTGGAGCCGCCTTATTTTACTGGGTAACAGAGTCTCTGACCAGTGGAGCAATAACCAACACGTTTTATTTATTTTCAAAATATACTTCTTCGGATCCTGAGTTTGCTTTGAGTCGATATCTATTCATTTTCTGCAGTATTGGAGCTGTTATCTTTGCTCTCTTGCTCTTCTGTCAACGCCATTATTATTCTAGTCGAACATGATGCGTTCGATGCGGCTACCGGCGAGGTGCTGTTCGGGGGCTTCGTGACCGAGGATGTCGGACGCGGGATGACGGAACAGGTTGACCCCGATTATAGAGGAATGCAGGTATGGCCCAGCGAAGATGTAAAAGGCCCGGTATCCTTCGGCTTAATGACGGCCAGGGGCGAGCTTATTGATGCTAAGGCGCCGAGCACCAATATGAACATCAAGTGGGCGGCGAATATGACGACACAGATCATTAGCGGCACCTTCGATTCGCCCGTGGCAATTACCTCGGGCTGATCAAAAATAGAGGAGGTATTTTCAAATGAAAGAAGTATTGCTCTGTTACCCCGAAGGCCGGTTCAAGGCCTTGACGATGAGCTACGACGACGGTCGCATGGCGGACAAACGCTTGATTGAAATTTGGAACAAACACGGTTTGAAAGGCACCTGTCATATCAACTCTGGACTGCTCGGGACGAAGGATCGCATTCCCGCAGAGGAGATCGCCTCGGTCTACGAGGGGCATGAAGTGTCGGCGCATACGGTGCGTCATCCGACGATCGCCCGATGTCCGAACGAGCTGATGGTGCATGAGGTTATCGAGGATCGCAAGGCGCTCGAGCGCCTGACCGGCTATACCGTGCGCGGCATGTCCTATCCGAATGGCTCTTACAACGCGCGGCTAAAGGAGATGCTCCCGGGTCTTGGCATTGAATACGCCAGGGTCGTATCGACGACAGGCGGCTTCGACTTGCCGAGGGACTATCTGGAGTGGCAAGCAACCTGCCATCACAATCAGAAGCTGATGGAGCATGCGGAACGATTCGTCGATCTGCATAAGTCGCAATATCTGTACCTCATGTACGTCTGGGGCCACAGCTATGAATTCGATAACGACAACAACTGGGTGCTGATGGAGCGCTTCAGCGCCTTCGTCGGCGGACGCGACGACATTTGGTACGCAACCAATATTCAGATCGTCGACTATCTCAAAGCGTACGAGCAGTTAAAGTTTTCGGCAAGCCTGGATTTCGTCTACAACGCCTCCGCGCTTGACGTATGGCTCAGCGTGGATAAGGCTATAGTGAAAATCGAAAGCGGTTGTACGGTGAAGCTTTAGCGGCCGAGCTTGCGATGATTGATGCACGCTTCCAACGGATAGAACAAATTACTTCGTCTCGAAACAGGAGAAGCGCTTGTGCAGCCAGCGAACACTCAAGCGAAGCCACTGCGCTGCATCATCGTCGACGAATCGACGAAAGCCGCTGGCAGTGTGCGGCTTGGCGAGGGAGAGGCCGTGAGCCCCCGACTCGAACAGATGACTCTCGAAGGGAATATCATGAGCTTCAAGCGCCGACAATAGGCGGAGCGAATGCACAATTGGCACAAGCTTGTCATTCCTGGTCGAAAACAGGAACACCGGCGGCGTCGCCGAAGTAACCCTTTCGTCCAGACTCGGAATCCTTGTTGCGTAATTTTCGCCGGATTTATCCAGAATAACGGGATATGCAAGAATTAGCGCATCGGGCTTGCAAGCGCCAATTGTACCAAGCGCCGCTGCCAAATGTCCACCTGCAGAGAAGCCGACAACTGCAATCTGGTTCGAAATCAGCTTCCATCGTTCACCGTTATCTCGCAGAAGGGAGAGCGCCTGCTGGGCGTCCTCCAATGGATGCGGCCATGCAGCATGCTCCGCAACCGAGTAGCGCAGCACGAACGCGTTGAAGCCTTCAGCCAGATAAGCAACAGCAATCGGCTCCGCCTCACGATCGGAGCAGCCGTAATAGCCGCCGCCGGGAAAGATGAGGACAGACGGGCGTGCATCGGCATTTGCGAGTTCGTGCGAGCTGTCCAATCCGTAGCGCGTCAATGCAACATTTCGTTGCTCATTTAAGATAATCGTTTCGATAATCATTACGTTTTGAGGCTCCTTCGTCAATAATTTTATGGACAACCGCTTACATCGCAAACCACTTGAAATTCGCCGCCTGCAGGAAAATGTAGCGAATCACCGTTCGGAAGCTCTATCTCGATAGGAATGCCGTGTGGACCTTCCCCATCCAAATGGAATATTCCATCATCCAAATGCCAATCGACCGAAACCAATCCGTGCTTGGTGGCAACCTTGCCTCTCGCCCACCTCAAATTCAACATTTTTGGAGCAATCCGAATAACCGCAAAGCCAGGCGCTCTCGGCTGCACGCCGAGAATTTCGCCGGGATACTCGGACAAGGGCAACGCACTCCAAGCGTGGCAATCACTGCGCGGACTGCCATGAGCAATTTCCGGCAGAGTGGTCAAATTCAATTTCAATAAGGATCTCCAGCGGTCCCATAATAGAATCGAACGCTCATACATACGGATTTTGGCTAACACGCGAAACAACGCGTACGACATAGGCAATGAGACAATGGCTAACGATGCATCCCCGAGCATACGATCAATCAAGCTTTTCGCCGCTTCTCCTTGAACGGCTCCGCAAGCGACTCCCCATATTTGGGCATGCTGGCTAAACTCGTCTATATTCGGTCCATCGGCGAACATTCCTCGTTCTTCGTGCCAGCAATGTCGAATCAATGCGGCATTCACTTGCTTGGCAAGCGTGTCAGCCTCCGAAGCCGCATCTCTCCAACCTGTCGCCTCGAACAATTCAGCCGCTTGCTGCAGGGCAGCCGAATAAAGCTGACTGAGCAAGGTAACCGGGCCGTGTTCACGCGCTTGCGGGGCTCCGCCAGGCCATTGCTCTACCCAATCGAAATAGCTCCAGTACGCGCGCGGCGTTGGCCCGACCAACTTCTCCGGAGTCAGCCGCTGTTCGAACCAATTCAGCAAGCCTGCCATAGTATGACGATAGCGTCGGAGCAATGCCAAATCTCCAAAATGCATATAATGATCATGCAGCATATCAATCCAGAACAAAGAGAAAGAAGGAATGACTTGCGGGTATTCCGACGGATAACGGCACTGCAGCATTCCCGAAGGCAACGCCGAACTGTGGTAGTCATGCAATGCCCGACGAGCCAGCCGATCATCCGCGCTCAACCCGTAGGTAAACAGCATCTGCAAACGAGTGTCCATTGTATATTGAAGCTGCTCGTAGTAAGGGCAATCCTCGTACGTCTCGTGCATACAATTCCGCAATGTTCGAACGGATAACGCCCATAATTGGTTGGCGCCGGTATCCGAGCATTGGAATTCTGCTTGCACGTCCAGCGGATAGCCGGTGTCCCGGAATCGTATACAAACAAGCTCCAATGGCTCGTCATTCGTCTCAATTTCCAATCGGACAAACCGAAAGGTGCGGAACCAGAACGGTTCATACACCTCTTCGACTTGCCTTTTCCTTCCGATGCCTGCGACCCGATAATAGTCGTTATCGCCGACTAGCTTCCCATCGACAGCTTTGTCACGCACTTCTTTTAACCGCTTATCGGGTTGGGATTCCAAGGGTTCATAGCATTCTGAAGCGAGCAAGCGAACTTCGCTGCCTCCTCCAGCCCGCATGTCTATACGCAGATAACCGGTTGATAATTCCCCAGCATCCAGCTCTACCCAAAATTTTGTTCGAGGCACGATCGTCAATGTACCGTTATTGTCCGGATCCAACAAGGAGGAAAGCGAGCTGGCTGAATAGCCTTCTTCGCATCGGGATACAGCAGTGAATCCTTTATCCTTTTCAAAAAGCATCGGAATAGGACGGGCAGTCAGCTGCCAGGGAGTCAATTCTCCGAAGCGATTGCTCGTTGCGCATATTACGACGGCTGGCTTCCAGGAATGATCGTCATAGTCCAGAGATGTCCAGCCGTGCGACATCCTCGTTCCGTCGACCGTTTCGCAGCCGCCCAGCCATTGAATCAATGGGTTAGCCTGCATGCTGTAGCCCGCTTCAAACCTGCACCTCCAGTGTTCATCCGTATCTAAACGTTGTTCGAGCCTGCCCGGTTCCTGCACGGCGCCTTCCAGCAAGAACGCTCCTGTATTGGAGCGGTGGACCGAGATCGGTCCACTCCTCCCAATGCGATGCGGGTTGCTTGCCGCATAATGCAATACCTTGGCCGCAAGCACATTGTCACCGCTGCGCAGCTTTCCGCTAAGATCAATCGATTCGTAATAATGGCTGAACGAATCGCCCTTGCATGGCCCCACGGAGACTGATTCTCCGTTTAAGTACAAACGATAGCGACTGTCTGCCGATACATTCACATGCAGCTTCGCCTCGGCGGGATCCCCGACCCCAAAGGAACGGCGAAACAAAACCATCTCATGCGCTCCTGGGTCGGATGTCCAAGGGTAATCCGATTGCCAGATCCATTGGGCGCGCCAATCTTTGTTTTCCTCCATACAGCCTACTCTCCTTAAACCTCCGAAGCATTATTGCTGTGCTTCGCTTTCGATTTCAATATAGTCCATGTGTATCCACCCGTAATCCCCATAGTCATGCAGCAATTCAATCGTGTTTGAACCGGCATTCAGCGCTATAGTTCCGACGTCAAGCGTCGTCCACGCCCAGTCGGTATTCGAGAACGTTATTTTTTGCTTATCGCCATTAACAACTACACTATTCGGCTTATCGTTCCCAGCAGCGTATCGGATCAACAATTGATAGGTGCCGGCATCCTGTGTATAGACGGAGAATGTGACACTGTCGCCGGCAACATTAAACGAGGAAGCATCCACATATCCGCTGCCGGAATAAGCTGCTGCCGACGAAGCAACAGATACACCGGTTAGTGCCCCATCCTCTGCTTCATAATGTCCGTTCGTCGTTACGCTGATTTCATTGCTTGCATCGGATAGATTGCCTGCTCCGTTCACCGCTTTAACCGTATACGTATAGGTCGTACCGGAAGCAAGCCCTGTGTCCTCGTACGCCAATACATTTCCTTCCACCTGTCCAACCCATTCGTTGTTCCTGTATACGCTATAGCTTACGGTACTGCCATTATCCAAGCCTGCATCCCATGACAAGACCACCGATGAAGCCGTCGTTTCAGTGACCTCCAAATGACTGGGAGTCGGAGGCTTGGGTTGAATCGGCGCTCTGACCAGCACAACATCATCCAGATAGGATGGATTTCCCGTATCCGTCCCTTTCCAGAAAAACACGCTTGTTGTTCCAGGCTTCATATAGCTCGGCGTGGTGAACACAGCCTGCCTCCATGCAAACGCATCTGAATTGAAAAAATTCACAGTATGCTGCTCATTTGTCCCGATCTCATCCGTGTTATACTGGATGCCGAATGAATAGCTTTCTCCTGTGACGGAGTTAAAGCCATTAGCCGACACGATATAAGTGGTATTCGGATCGAGCTCGAAAAATTGTCCGCCCCCTTGACTATTCACTTCGAGTGCGTAGGCGCCGTTATGATAAACAGCGTTTGTGACTGTAGACGCGCCTGAGCCGCCCCAAATTTGCCAGGAGCTTGTTGTCCCGTTTTCAAAACCAGCGTTAAGAGCCAGATTCGCTTCTTTCTTAAGTCTTATATCATCCAGATAAAACTTGCCTGTTCCTGTTCCTTTCCACACAAAAACATTTGCGGTGCCTGCTTTAATGTAAGCTGGCGTGGTAAAGACCACTTGACCGGATGTATAGTCGGTAGACGAGAAATTGACTATGCTCTTTTCCGTCGTTCCGGCATCATCCCTATCGTACTGAATGCCGAACGAGTACGTATCCCCGGCAGTCTCATTTTTACCGAAAGCCGATAACACGTAAGTTGTGTTGGGTTGAAGACTCACGTAGTACCCCCCGCCGCTATGGCTGATCTCCAGAGCATTCGAACCGTTGTGCACATCCGCGGCTGTCGATGTAACGGCTCCCACATCGGTTCCTCCCCAAAACTGCCACTTTGCGGTTGTGCCGCTCTCAAATCCCGGATCGAGCACCAGGTTCGACTCTTTCTTGAGTGTGATATCGTCAAGATAAAATTCATCCGCGCCTGTGCCTTTGAACACAAAGACATTGGCAGAACCAGCTTCTATGTTGTCCGGTGTCGTGAAGATAAACTCCCCTAATGTGTAATCGGTTGAAGTGAAATTAATCGTATGCTTTTCCTGAGTGCCCGCACTGTCAATGGCATACTGAACACCGAAGGAGAACAAATCTCCCGCTGTGGCAGTTTTGCCGTAGGCGGACAAGACGTAAGTTGTATTCGGTTCCAGATCGAGATAATAGCCCCCGCCATTGTAAGCAACCTCCAACGCATAAGATCCGCTGTGCACATCTGCAGTGTTCGAAGTGATTGTTGCCGTATCGGGTCCTCCCCAGAACTGCCAGTTCGCCGCTGTACCGCTTTCAAATCCCGAATTCAAGACAAGATTCACATTCTCTGCGTTCGATTCCAATTGGATGAGCTTAAATGTTTTGTCATTCTCATGGTTTAAATCATCGTTTTTATAATCTACGCTGACTGCAAGCGCGAAATCTTTCGTTTGGGTTATCAAATAGTCCTGCAAGGTAAAGGTATGACTTCCTCCTGCCGGAATGGAGACCGTATCCCCAACATATTTCGCTCGTACGCCATTCACATAAAAGTTTATGGTCGTCCAGTTGTACGGACTTGCCGTATCGCCCTGATTCATCACACTGACATCGATATTCACGCGATCTCCGTAGTTCACTTGACTCTGACTTAGGGAAATCGATACAGGAACCAAATCAAAGCCGGAGATTCCCGGGCTTCCGCCTATCAGTTCAAGCGTTCGTTCGTTATTGCCGCTATCGTCGTCACTGCCGTACGTACTTCCCGCTGAATCGATTTCAGCCGTAACCGTCAGATTGGAAGACGGGGCTTCAATGCCATCAGATACAATAGAAGCTGCTCCAAACCTCGGGATAGTTCCGCTAAATTCACCCGATGCAACGATCTGACCTCCCAATAGAAAATTCACTTTAACCGTTCCGTTAATTTCGAAATCACCCGTGTTCAATAAGGTTGCAGCAAACCGAATTTCATCTCCCTGGGCTACCCTGGCTTCATCCGGCACGACTTCCGTAATGGACAAATCATTTTTATCGAAGTCCGGAACTTGTCCATGCGCGTAGTCCCATACCTTGTCCCCGAACCATGTCAGGTTTGTTGGCTTGTCGCCGTTTATTTTGTCGACGCCATAACCCCCGCCGTCATCCGTCGCGGTGAGATGTCCGTCTCCATTAACCCAGCACCATGTCAACCAACCGATTCCTTTGTTTGCGCTTACAAGTATAGCGGCTTTGACGGCAGAATAAAGCTTGTTCGTCGTCGCGTTGCTGCTGAATTCTCCAATTATAATGGCAAGACCTTTCGCATGCACCTGGTCGATATAATCCCCGAATCTCTCAACTGTGCCGTTCCAGTACCCATACATATGCACGCTGAAGATGACATTCGTATTGCCCTGAATGATACCTTGACCATAGGTCAGGATGCTGCTCCCCGCTTCTGTCACGTTGGCTGTTCCGCCAGAATTGTCTTGCCCCGAGTAGCCGCCGTCAACCACGATGACGTTATCCGGAGCCTCCGTCCTTATTGCGGATATTAAATCCCTTGCAATAGATTCATATTGCGAACTGGGAGCTCCGCCCGGTTCATTGTACAGATTGAACCAGACATAAGGATTGTCATGATACTCCGCGGCAATATCCACCCACCAATCCTCCAACTCCGTCAAGGTAGCCGCGTTCGGATCACTCGGATTATCGGACGGTATTCCGTTCGTAAAATCGTGAATCTCTAACATCACAACAATATGCCGACTCGTAAATTCGTCAATGATCTGATCCAGGTCATTATTCGTCGTAAACGCAGGTAAGCCTGGCAAAGGCTTCAAGTAGTTATTAACCCGAACCATATTGAAATTCCAGACATCATCTATCAAATCCGCGTCTTGTGTATCTTCCCTTGACCAAACCCAATTCATGCCGTTAATATTCGTTCCTCTGGCGATATATTCATTGCCGTCAGGATCATAAATCTTCGTGCCGATAACCTGAAACTGTCCGTTAGGTGTGACGTCTGCCGCCTCCACCGTCCAGGATGACGGAATAACGGCACTCATCGCCATTGCCGTCATGATCATCATGCATAATAGCTTCATGCCCTTTTGAATCTTCATCTTTAGCCCCTCCCGGAATATGTCCAGCAAGATGTTTTGCTGGACATGATACGTTGCCAAATCGTTCGATGTCGCCTTAGCTCTTTTACTCTTTCACACTGCCGAGAACGATGCCTTTAATGAAAAAACGTTGAAGAAATGGATAAACTAGCAGAATCGGAAGCGTACCGATGAAGATTTGCGCAGCCTTGGCAGTCCGATCCGATACCTCTTGCAAGCTCGCCAAATCATTCGCATCAACCTCCGTCAGTTGACTCTGAACCACGATGGTCTGCAGATAGGTCGACAATGGATAATGCTCCGTCCTGTTCATGTAGATCAGCCCGTCAAACCAGGAATTCCAGTTAAATACGATCGTAAACAATGTCACGGTCGCCAGCACCGGCAGAGATAGAGGAACGATGATGCGCCAACAGATTGTAAAGTGGCCTGCCCCATCCATCATCGCTGATTCTTCCAATTCCTTGGGCAATCCGCGAAAAAAATTCAGCATCAATACGATATTGAAAATATTCGATCCCGTTCCCCATGTCGGGAAGATAAGCGCCCAAATCGAATCCAATAAGCCGGTATTGCGCACAGTCATATACAATGGAATAAGTCCGCCGCTGAACAGCATGGTGAATACGAAAAACCAGGCAAGCACTGTCCGCATACGAAATGCTCTAACTTCCTTGGACAAGGGATACGCGACCATAATAATCAAAATCAGATTGAGCGTAACGCCAACAACGACGCGCTGTAAGGTGACGCCCATCGAGGTTAGAAATTGCGGCTTGCTTAAGACGAAGTTATAGGATGAGAATGTCATATCTACCGGCCAGAAGCTGACCATGCCTGTTGTGGCTGCACTGCTTGAGCTGAAGGATAAGGCCAGGACGTGAACGAGCGGCAACAAACATAAAATCGACAAAAGCGTTAAAAAAGTGTAGTTAAAGGAAACGAATAACTTCCGACTGGTTGACATCTTATACACGATTATTCGTCCCTCTCTTTAAAAAATTCGGTAATTGGCAAGGCGATATGCCAGTAAATACGATACGGAAATAAAGCAAAATGAAATGACGGATTTAAACAATCCGACCGCGGTGGAAACCGAGTATTGCGCCTCCACCAAGCCAATTCGATATATCATCGTATCAATGATATCTCCGCTCTCATAGACAACAGGGCTGTATAGATTGAACACTTGATCAAAGCCGGCATTCAAGATTTGCCCCAAGCTAAGCGTCGTCATCAGAACAATAATCGGCGTCAAGCCCGGCAGCGTCACAAACAAGGTCTGTTTCCACCGATTGGCTCCGTCTATTACCGCAGCCTCGTACAAGGAAGGATTAATATTGGTTAACGCGGCCAGATAGACAATCGTGCTAAATCCAAATTCCTTCCATTCATTCGATATGACAAGGGTGTAAGGAAACCAATCGTTGTTGCCAAGGAAATAAATAGGTTCTCCGCCGAACTGCTTGATGATCTGATTGATCAGACCTTGCGATGGCGACATCATATCTATCAAGATCCCGCCGAGAATAACCCATGACATAAAATGCGGCAAATAAACAAGCGTTTGGATCCCGCGCTTAAACCCGTTTTTGCCAACTTCGTTCAATAACAATGCAATGAAAATCGGCACAATCAATCCAACAATCATCTTCATAGCCGAGATGAACACAGTGTTCCAGACAACCTGTCCGATATTCGGCATGACAGCAATATACCTGAAATTGTCCAACCCGACCCACTCCGAGCCGAACCATCCCCGAGCAGGCATAAAATCCTGGAAAGCCATCGCAATGCCGGCCATGGGGACATAAGCAAATATCAATACAAGGACAACCCCAGGCAAGATCATCAAGTATAACGGCATTTCACGCTTCCATCTGCCCAGTCTCATTCAGTATTCCTCCAGTTCTTGTTGCAAATGGAAAGGCGGCAATCCGCCTTCCCAACCCTACATACATCATTCAGCCATTATTGAGCTGCGTACCACTCGTTAACTTCCTTCGTTATATCCGACCCGCCCAGTTTATTCCAATTTTCGGTAAAATTATCGAATTCTTCTACAGATGCATCACCCATAATAATCTTTGTGAGAACTTCAAGCGTCATCTTATCCAGACTGGATTGCTTGGACCCCATCGTTTCTGTCGGCGCTCCGAAAAACTCATTATTTTGAAGCAGATTCTGATCCACGAATTGATTCAATACGTTTTGCGAGCTGACTGGGCCAAACACTCTTTCCCATTGCCACTGGCTGTTGTCGCCGTTTCGGAATTTGAGAATACTGTCATAGGTTGCTTTTAGGCCCTCGTCAAGGTTTGACGGATCTCCGTTCTCCAGAGCCGCAGTAATTTTCACTTGAGATTCTTGGTTTCCGCCCAAAGCCGGCCTGATTTGAGCCAAGGCCGGTTTAAACACTTCAATACCGTCCGGTGTTGTTAAGTACTTGGTCGTTTCTTTATTCGGTCCATATATTTTTTCTGCAAAGAAGCTAGCCAATTTTGCCAATGCTTCTGGATGCTCGTAGCCTTTTCGCACGACGGTATATTTAATAATCGGGAATTTAATTTGAGCGTTTGTCAGTTGTCCCTCCATATCCATAATCGGGAAGGCCTTCCAGTCCATCTCCGGATCCTGGGTTTTAGCCGCTTGCAAGGGGGAGATCGGCGCCCACTGCGCTCCGAAAAACATGCCGATTTTATCCGCCAGTTCTCCTTCCTTGTTTGGATCCTTAACGCCGAATTCCGGATCGATCACCCCCATCTTATAGAGCTTTTGCAATTCGACGAGCGCTGTTTTCATAGCCGGTTGAACGGTGCCGAAGACAAGTTGTCCCGTTGTCTGATCCTTCACCCAAATATTCGGATAAGCGTGAAACGCATTGAAAAAGCCTTGAAGACCAGCCCAACCATCCCATAAATTTTTATGAATTGCCATCCCGTACGTATCTTTCTTGCCATTCTCATCCGGATCCTGGGTTGTGAATGCTTCCGCGATAGCCAGCACATCTTCCATCGATTGCGGCTCGGACAAGCCGAGCTTTGTTAACCAATCGGTTCGAATCCACAAGACATGAGCAGTATCAACCGCTCCAGTCGTTTGCGGAATCGCATACAGCTTTCCGTCAAAGGTGGCGGACTGCATCGCGTGTCCTCCGTCCTCGAGCACCATATTTTGGGCGAATTCCGTTGCATTGGTTTCCCATGCTGAAGTAAGATCCGCAAGCTGTCCCGCATCCACCAGTTTTTTCAATTGAGTGGCATTAACGTCGAATACATCAGGCAGATCGCCAGAAGCGATGGCCACATTCAATTTCTCATCATACTGAGAGGATGCAACCGACCAATCATTGGTGAGGTTGATTCCCAATTCTTCCAGATAGCCTTTGGTCCAGACATTGTTGTCCAGATTCTCTCCATCCACATATTTCCACGTGTTATCAACCGATCTTGACGTGGACAGATTGATCGGAGGATCGTACTTGGCCATTGGCTCTGCTGATGCAGTCCCTCCATTGGCATCTGATCCGTTATTGTCGGAAGCGGAGTTGTCCTCCCCCTTGCCGGCAGTTTCAACAGGATTTTGCCCGCCCGTGTTAGTCGAGTTATTGTTGTTGCTTGCACAAGCGGACAAAATCAATAAACTGACTAGACCAAACGTCAATATCGTTATGCTTAATTTTCGCAATTTCATGGTGTTGCCCCCTTCATATGGTTCGGGATCCCTTGGTTCTCATTATAGAAGAGCCCTGTCCTGCCAATCTACTGTACGTCTTTTACATTCTCTATCCTTTGTTTACTAGATGGAGGCAATAAAAATAGTCCGGTGCACCGCTGCACGGGACTATTATCACGCAAAGTGAGTGAACCTATCCTTATTTTTCGATAACGCCGTCCCGATATTCCTGAGGTGTCAAGCCCGTCTGTTTTTTGAAAAAGCGATACAAATAGGGCTCAGATAAAAAACCGAGTGCCGGGGCAATCGCGCTGATCTTGACGTGTTTGTCTCCCAGCATCTCCTTTGCCTTCTTCAAACGGACTTCCACGATATAATCGGATAAACCTTGTCCTGTATATTGCTTGTAATACCGAGATAGATAAGACGGATTATAACCGACTACCTCGCCGAGACGGGTGAGCGACAAATCATCCGCCAAATGCGATTCGACATATCTCTGCAGCACAGAAATCGTTTTTTCCGTTTCATCTCGCTCCCCTTCCCGCTTGATTTCAAAAAGTCGCTCGCCAAACGTTTGAAAGCAGCGACATACCTCTGCCCAATCGCTTAAAGGATTCAATGTCTGCAATCGGGACCATTCCGTTTCAAGTCCACTCTGCCTCTGGACGCCCCATTGATTCATGCAGGACGTGAATAAAGCGCTAAACCGATAATAAGCCTCGAGGCGATAATGACCGATGCCGTCGGAATAATAGGAAATCGTCGACATGAGCAACTGATACTGCCCAAAAAAATCCTCTTTTCTGCCTGCCTCAAGCATCATCCGCAAATCGTCGATTCGATTGACCGCGACACGAACCGTATGCTCGTCCTGACTATTTTTGCGCTTGGCGGCATCCGTCTCCTTCTTTAGAACCAGCAGCCGTTTGTCATCCTCAAGCACTCCCCTGCTCATCTGCAACGTCAACGCTTCGAACTGTTCCGGTACCCCGCTCCATTCCACTCCTTCACTTGCAGCCGCCAGAGAAATGGACAGCTTCAGCAGACGTTCGCAGTTGTCCTGCAATTGTTCCAACGTACCGAGCACGAAACGGGCAGTGCGATCCCATTTCAATTCATCCGACTGAATCAAACAGATCAGATGATGGCGATCATGTACAAAGCAATGACACTTGGCCGATTCTGACAGCAATTCGTTTGCAATATTGCCAACAGCATACATAAGCAAGGAACGATCGGCCGGCCGATAGCTCTGGTTCCATTGCGTCACAGCTCCAATTACCAGCATGACCGGCATCTCTGCATCCAGATCAAGATCCAGTTCACTGAATTGATTGTTAAGATGATCCAGCGAGCCAGCCTCGCCCTGCATGACTTCCCACAGTAGCTCCTTTTGCAGTACAGGAGCAGCCAGACGTAGTTGTTGCTTCGCCTGCGCAATGACTGAATCCACGTCCCATTCCTTTTGAATTTCAGTAACGGCCTTTTCTACAGCCCGAACAATACTCTCGTCGCCATCCGTTTTGAGTAGATAATCCACGCTGTTATTGCGGATGGCTTCTTGAATATAAGTAAAGTCGTCGAATCCGGTCAGAAAAATGATTTTGCAGCGCGGCCACTGCTTTATCATTTCACGTTGAAGCTCCAGACCGTTCATGCCGGGCATTCGAATGTCCAACAATGCAATATCCATCTTGGTTCTATTCATCCAATCCAGTGCTTCTGCAGCGGAGAACGCTCGGTATATTTCAAGCGCCAGTGAAGGGGCGTCCTCCATTAAATGAGCCAACCCCTCCACGATAAGAGGTTCATTATCTACAATCAACAGTCTGTACATCGGTTATTCCTCCTGCTGCTTCAATGGAATGATCAAATCGACCAGCATACCCCCAAGATCAGCGCTTCTGCCCAACTCCACGCCGCCTTCTTCTCCAAATTTCAATTTCAATCTACGATGAACGTTAACCAAACCTGTAACTTCCTCGTTTTGACCCGAATACGACAATTGATTGTTAAGACGCTTAATCGTTTCATCGCTTAAAGCATCTCCGTTGTCCTCGATTCTAATCACCAACAATTCGGAATTGTGTTTATACTGAATGCGGAGATGGCCTTGCCCGACCCTGTCCTCAAGCGAATGCTGATAAGCGTTCTCCAGAATCGGCTGCAGGATTAGCCTTGGAACGTTGATTCCGGAAAATTTTTCGGGTAATTCCTCAAATTCCACCTCGATCTTTGAACCAAAACGCATGGATTGAATATCCGCGTAAATGCGTGAATGCCCTACTTCTTGCGTCAGCTTAACCTCATCCAAAGCCGTTCGCGTCATGAAACGGAAATATTCTCCTAAGTAAGCTGTCATTCGTTTGACGCTCTCCAAGTCGGGAATTTGTGCCATTCGACGAAGAATGAAGAAGCTGTTGTACAAGAAGTGCGGATTAATCTGCGATTGCAATTGCTTTAGTTCGGATTGCTGCGATCGCAGCTGCTGCTCGTAGACCTCCTGAATTAAATGCTGAAGACGGCTGGTCATCTGATTGAACTGACGATACAAGAACTTGAATTCATCCTTTGTATATCCGGTTATTCGAATATCCAATTTGCCTCGCTCCACTTGACGGAATGCCTTGAGCAGTCCCCTTAAGGGACGATGAATAATTCGGTAGATCCAATATGAACAAAATAGAATAACGACAATGGTGAGCAGAACTTGATACAAATACCAGACTCTGTATTTCTCCAGTTGACTCAGGGCTTCCCGTTTCGGCAGACCGATCACGACTGCAGCGTTTAACAATTCGGACCGCTGAAGGGTAACAAAGTAGCTCTCACCGTCAGCATCGCGAATAATTCCTTGACTGCTCTTCATTCCCTGACGCTCCGGTTGCCACATAAATTCGTTTAGATTCCCGGCAAGCTGTTCTCCACCGCTGCTCACAACTTTCCATTTGCCGCCCCCATCCATAAGCATCGCTCCTCCTCCGCTGGAAGGCAATGTCCGTTTTAATTGTTCTTTGATCTTCTCAACTGAAAGCTCGATTTCCATTGCAAATCCAACAGAGTATGGAGGTTGATCCAGATCGGGATAGACCTGGGCCATTACTAGCTTGTCCTGCATAAGGAACAAGGTGTCCCGATTATTCTGTGCCTGAATCATTGCTGTCACTTCGCTTTCATCCATCATTCCATAAACATTATCGGTGGAAATCGTGCGGTTGAGCATGGGGAAATAGACTTTCACTTCTTCAACATAAAGGCTGGACGTCTTCACTAAATCCAGACGATCCTGCACGCGAAGTATGGATTGCGTTTGTTCAAACGGACTCATTGAAGTAGCCAGGTCGGAAAGCTTCTGAAAGTCAAAATCTTCAATATAGGATTGTTTGAGATCGATGATTTTTTGCAATTCGGCTTCGAGCGATCCCAAATAATACTGCACATTGGAATCCATGGATTGAGAGATATTGGTTTGCACTGTATGAGAACTGGAATTCAGTATGCCAAGGCTTAATCCAAAAAGCGGGAGGAGTCCTAACAAAAAAATGAGAACCAGCTTGGGCCAAATCCCAAATGTCATATTTGCTGGAAATCGAACCATCCCTCTCGCACCTCCATATATACGCATTCATAATTAGCCCCCGCCCGAGAACGAGGGCTTGCGGGTCCAATATTCGTTTCTTCCGCCAGCTTCAATTGAGGAAGCGGCTGGACTCGGTGGCTTCAAGCGCCATACGAATAACAACCGCGGTCAACGGCTCAAGCGTGATGCTATCGCCCGCGAGCCGGAAGCCGCTCGTAGCTGCAATGGCGCTAGTTCCTGACTGACCACCGTCGGCCACAACCTCGCCGCCGCTCAGATCGACGGGCAGCGTCAGCCTTCTCTCCCGCGAATCCGCGTTAACGAACACATAGTAGGCGCCCGAGCCGTCCGTCGACTGGCAGCGATACGCGATAACAAGATCGAAGCTGCCGATCTCCGGCACATCCAGCAGCGTCACGTTGCGGTCGATCGTCTCCTTGTCGCCCAGCCGGAAGGCGTTGGTCGACTTCCGGAGCGCAATCAAGCCTGCAGTATAAGCCCGGGTGCGCGCGCACTCGGGATGCGCAGCCGCATCCGTCGCCTTGCCCCAGTCAAATTTATTGACGGCATCCGATGACGCGTAGGAGTTATGCACGAAGTGACCAATTGTCTCTCCATGCTGGTTATGCAGCGGATGCGTATGAGGAGCAGAGACATCCCTCCACGGCTTCGTGCGTCCGTATTCCTGGCCAGCCTGCATAAATATCGTTCCCTGCGCCGTGAAGAGCAGCACATGGCCGAGTCTCATGCGCCGGTGAATTTGCCGCTGTGCTTCGTCATCTTCGGGGTTCACCCTCAGCGTTACGGCAATCACGTCATGCAGCGTCAAATTGTCATGCGCCTCGAGGTACTGCACCATATCCCCCGGCGCGTCGGCGGGCGTATTGCCCGGCTGCGCCTTCAGATTGCGGAATAGCGTCGCGATCTCCCGCGCCCCGCCCGTCAAGAAACGCGGCTGTCCCTCGCTGCCAAAGCCGCTCTTCAGCTCGTTGCGGAATTCGTCGGAGAAGACTCCCACATCGTCGGTCTCACTCATCCAATCCTGATCCGCGCCTTGTCCGGCCAGAGCCGGCTCTCCGAGATGCCCGCCGAAGGTGCGCCAGCCCTCGCCAATGAACAGCGGATTCGGATGAATCGCGGCAGCCGCATCGTAAGCGCGCTGCACAGCCCCGCGCGTCGCGTCTCCCATCATGTCCCAGCGCATGCCGTCGATCCGGTATTCCTCGAACCAATATTTGACCGAATCGATCATCAGCTTCTCCGCCATGGCATGATTCGTCGCCAGATTGCAGCCGAAGCCTCCCAGCAGTTCCCCGCTTGCGTCCCGATAAAAGTAATAGCCGGGCACAATATCCTCGAGCAGCCACGGCTTCGCCATATGCGTATAGACGACATCGAGAATGACACCCATGCCCGCGGCGTGAATGGCAGCGATCAGCTCCTTCAGCTCTCTCACGCGAAGCTCCGGATCCCGCGCATTCTCGGAATACGCCCCGTCAGGCGAGAAGTAGCCATGCGGATCATAGCCCCAGTTATATTGATTATTTTCGGTGGAGGGCTGCAGCTCCCTCGCATCCATCGACGCTTCGTCGCCGTAATACCAGGCCATGACGGGCAGCAGTTGAACATGAGTCACGCCCAGAGAGCAAATATAGTCCAGCTTGTCGATGAACGCCTTGAACGTGCCCCATCTTGCCCGCAAATCCCCTTCTATAGCGGGATCGGATGTGAAATCACGGACATGCGTCTCATAGATGATTGCGTCATCACGGCGCGCATACCCATTAATGCGGGCATCGGGCCAGCCGCCCTCCGGCTCCGTCCGCCCCGGGTCGATAATCGCCGCTTTGCCGACGGCGTCGCGGCCCGCGCCAAGCGGGAAGCCCGCAGGGCTCATGCGGAACTCCGCCATCGACTTCGCATAGGGGTCCAGCACTTTGCGCGTTGTTTGCCCGTGCGTCACTTCATATTGATAATAGTAGCCTCTCATATCGTCGACATTCAGATGCTCAGGCTCGATTTCCACATGCCACACACCCTGCTCGCCACGCGTCAAAGTCATGCTTCCGACTTCTCGCTCCGCGTGATCCTTGTCGTACAGAAAGACCGCAACCTCGTCCGCGATCGGCGCCCACAGCTTCAACGTCGCCCTGCCGTTGTCATACACACAGCCCAGGTCATCTCCGTCGTAGAAGCTCTCCGCATCCAATTGCTCCCATGAGACTCCTTTGATCGTCGGTCCCAGCATGCTTTCATGACGCTCTATTACACGCTTGCCTGAAGCATGATCATAGAAAATAAACGTAACCTCCTTGGGTTCGGCCAGCTTGAACCGCTTGTTGCCGCCCCCTCGTTCCCCGTCCGCGCCGTAATTCTCGTCCCAGCTGCCGTTTATTGTAATCTTATATTCGTATTGTCCGGGGGTCAGCTTTACTTTCAGCATATGCATGCCGTCCCCGATGTTGATCATTCGGAAGGGTTCCGCGTCCGGAGACCAGTTGCTTGCGAGTCCGGCCTGCGTGCGAAAATTGCCGCTGACGTAGGCGGTTCTGTCCGTATGGGAATTGAAATGCCGATGTTTGTCCATTTGCATGATCGACTGCATGAACCTCACAACCTTTTTAAGTAGAATAGTAGTCTAGGTGATTTTGCTAGTACTATACCATACAGTATGCCGCCTTTTCAGAGGTTCTATAACCGTATGACCAGCAAGAGAGCATCCTCTCTCTATCATTGCGAAACAGTATATTTTGCTATCTATTAAATAGAATCGTCATTTCGTCATGCTTAGTTTAGCCAGTCCATTTTCTGAAAAATACCCCAAACCCCGCTCGTTCAAGCTCCAATCTGTGCTAATGAGCATTCGGAGCCCAGATGATTATCGCTCCTCGCGCCCGCGCTTCCGTATTCCGCCGCTATTGCTGTGGCAATGATTATTGAGGCACCTCCATCAGCCCGTCTATACTGAAACTGGAAATGAAGCGTTTTCAAAAAACTGTTTGCGGAGGTGTATTCATCTAGATGAACAAGAAACGATGGCTGCCAAAGGCGCTGACCTTGACGCTGTCCCTGCAGCTGCTGACCGGACTATTCGGAGGGGCAGGCACGGCGATAGCCGCGACGGATTCGATCTCGGCGGTTGGACTGCCCGAAGGCTGGAGCGCGAGCAAGCTGTATGCATCGGATAGCCTCAATCCGGGGGATGCAACGGTGATGTATGTGAACAACCGGCTCAGCATGGATGCGCCAGGGGGCAAAATGGATTCAGGCGGCGACAGCGTCGCCTACGCCTACATGCCGATTGAAGGAGACAAGGACTTTGTTTTCACGGCGCGCATCAGTGATTTCGATCTTACTGGTTCAAACTCATGGGCTTCGTTAATGGTGAAGAGCGGCATTGATTCCGATGCCAAGATGGTGTCTCTGGGACTTAATGCTAAAAGCGGCATTGAAGTTAAAGATTACAGGAGGCTTGACAGCACCGGCGGCGGCAAGGTCGCTCTAGACCCGCCGGAAGGACCCGTCTATGTGAGAATCGCTCGAACGGACAATAATCTTGCCTTTACTTATTCGACGGATGGAACAAACTATGTATCCCGCACGAATTTCGATAATAATCTAAACGGTCACTACACGCATCTCAATCTGCCATCGTTCTACGTCGGTCTCGCCGTATCGACCGGCTCTGCCGTGTTCGACCATATTACATTCGAGGTTGACGGCGAAGAGGTGTTCGATTCAGCCTCCCTCCCCATCGACGACAATCCGCCCGGCATAACGGACGGATTGACGGCAGTCGCCCGCGACCAGGCGGTGGATCTATCGTGGAACACAGTCACCGGCGCGACCTATTATCAGGTGTCGGGAGGAACAACGGACGGCGGGCCTTACGATCTGCTGCTGAATCATGTTGACGTCACCTCCGCCACGATAGACGGACTGACGAATGATACGCCGTATCACTTTGTGGTGACGGCCGGCAATTTCAACGGCCTTGGCGAAGCGTCGGCTCAAGTGACGGCAACACCAACGGGCCTTACCGTGCCCGGCCTGTACGAACTGGGCGGCTTCTCCGCCTACAATACGGGGGGCGGCGTGCTTGAGGAAAATGATCCCGCATACCGCAAGGTGTATAACGCCACGGATCTAAGTGCTGCGCTGCAGCCCGACTCCGGCGCCAAGGTCATCGAGATTATGAACGACCTCGATCTCGGCTGGAACGAGATTCCGGAGGCCGCGCGGACAGCGCCGTTCGGCAAGCATAATGAACCGCTTATGCACCCGGTGCTGCTGCAGACCAGCGCCACCAAGATCACCGTGAGCGACGCGAACGGGCTGACGATTTTCTCCCGCAACGGCTCGGAGATCCGACACGCCTCGCTCGTCTTCAAAGCGAGCTCGAATATCATCATTCGCAATCTCTCCTTCGACGAGCTCTGGGAGTGGGATGAAGCGACAAAGGGCGACTACGACCGCAACGACTGGGATTACATCTCGCTTGAGAATGCCACCAGCAAGGTATGGATCGATCATTGCACCTTCGGCAAGGCGTATGACGGCGTTGTCGACGCCAAGGGCGGCAGCAACGGCATTACGATTTCCTGGAGCCGCTTCCTCGGCGACGATGGCAGCGAAGGCAGCTGGGTCAGTCAGCAGATCGAAGCGATGAACCGACTGCCGGACAAATACCCCATGTACCAGCATCTTCTGGATGCCGGCCTCGACAAGTCCGCGATTATCGCCATCGCTTCCGGGCAGAAGAAGGGTCATCTCATCGGCTCGTCGGAATTCGCCTCCGACAACAGCCAGCTGGAGCTGACGCTTCATCATAATTACTACAAGGATATGATGAATCGCATCCCGAGATTGCGCGGAGGCAACGCGCATGTCTACAATCTCGTGGTGGACAATGCCGGAGCGCATGCGGCCAGCAAGCTGATTACGCCTGAGATGGCTCTCGGCATCGCGGATGCCGGATATCATTTTGGCGTAACGAGCAATGGCGCAATCTCTACGGAGGGCGGCGCGCTGCTGATCGAGGACAGTATTATTAATGATGTGCTGTACCCGCTGCGCAACAATCAGAAGGCGGATCTGGACCCGACGTTTACCGGCAAAATAAAAGCGATCAATGTCCGTTATTCGCTGGACGAGGCCGAATACACGGGCGACAGCGACACACCGGACACGATCGATTGGACGAATCCGCTCCGACCCGGACCAGCCGAGCCCATCGCATTCAACTGGAATACGGAATCCGGCGAGCTTCCTTATCTCTATCAGCCGGATGACCTGAGCGGATTAGAAGCTGCTCTGCTAGGGAATGCATCTTCTGGGGCCGGGGCTGGAGAGCTGTATTGGGATGCTGCCAATTGGCTGCGGACGAGCGACTATACGGGCAGCTTCGCAAGCGAACCGGATAGCGCGCCAACCGTCGTCTCCGGCCTGCAGGCCAATCCGGCAGACGGCTCGGTCGCGCTTCGCTGGGGCAATGTGGCCGCGGCATCCAGCTATACGCTCTATCGCAGCGAGTCCGAAGAAGGCTCTTACGCGGCGATTGCATCCGAGCTGACGGCTGCTCATTACACGGATGCCGGGCTTGCGAACGGAACGACATATTACTATAAAGTCTCGGCTGTGAATGCGATTGGGGAAGGAGCGATATCGGGCGCCGTCAGCGCGGTTCCATTCGAGCTAGCGGCTCCGAATGCGCCTTCCGGCCTCGTCTCGACAAGCGCCTCCACGAAGATTATTCTCGACTGGGATGATGGAGGCGCGGATTATTACAGCGTACAGCGCCGAATCGCGGGTTCAAGCGAATTCAGCGTGATCGCTCCTCGCGTGTTCGAATCAACCTACGAGGATAAATCAGCAGCAGCGGGAACGACCTATGAATATCGTGTGACTGCGGCGAATGACGCTGGAGCGAGCGAGCCGACGGCGGCGGTATCCGCCAAGCTGGTCGATCTCGTCTCGATCGACGATCTAAAGCTGCTCGCCGAGGATACGTTCGATAGCGAAGAGACTGGCGGCAAGCCTGAGGAGTACACGATCAGCGAGGAGAGCGGCACGCTTCAGATTGCGGATGTGCCAGGCGACGGCAACAAGAGCCTGCAATTCTTCGACGATCGTTCGGGTGTCGTGCTGGCCGACCGGAGCTTCGAGAGCCAGACGGAGCTTGCGGCCGTCACGTTCGACTTCATGCAGGAGGAGAAAGCCAACTCCGTCAAGGTGTTCCGCTTGAGCTCGGAGGATGCCGGCGGATCCACGAGCAACAGCTACGCGGCTGTCGCGATCGAGACCAATGGCGGCAACCTGGCCTTCCGCACAAGCAACGGTTATACGCCGTTCCTGACAGACTACAGCGCGGGTACATGGTACAACATCGCTGTCGTCGCCAATCTGGCATCCGGCAAAGCGGATGTCTATGTCGACGGCGAGCTTGCTCTGGAGCAGATCGGACTGTTCAACGCGGTTCCGAACATTGGACTGATTCAATCCTTCACCGCTAATAACAATTCAGCGAATACGTATTATCTTGATAATATCCGCATTTATGGCAAGCCGGACACCGATCCCGACACGGGCTCGGGCTCAGGCTCAGGCTCAGGCTCGAATGGTTCGACCGTGATACAGCCTCCTTCGTTCAATACCACGACTGAGGGTGCAGAGATCCCATTAACAACGGCGTCGCGTACAGACTCGAGCGGACGCATCAGCAAGAGCGCCACACTCGATGAGAATGTGTTGAGCAACGCTGCGGCCGCCTTGAAAGGCAATCAAAGAGTGCTGACGCTCGCCATAGAAGGCGATGCTTCGGACGCTGAAGTGAAGCTTCCGCTGCCGAAGCTTGCCGATATCCTGAGCAGCCGTGAGACGGCAGGCCTGGAGCCGCTTACCCTTCGGTTCAAAACATCGCTTGGGCGCTACGAGCTTCCGCTTGGGTCGATTGATCTCGACGCGCTTGTTGCGGAATTGGGAGATGAATCAGATGCGAGCGGAGCTGGCACGACTGGAGCAGGTGCGACCGCGGCAGGTACAAGCGCCGAGGATACGCCATACCTGACCATTCGCATGGCGCAGGCAGACGAAGCTCAGGCGAGCATGATGGAGGAAGCCGCGCAGCAAGCTAATGTGAAGCTGCTCGCTCCTCCCGTAGAATTCGCGCTTCTTCTGACCATTGGCGGGCAGGAGCATGCGTTGAACAACTTGAACGGCTATGCATCGCGATTCATTCCGCTCCCTGACGGCGCGGCGCCAGGCGCTGGAACGACAGGAGCTTACTTCGACGAAGCGTCCGGCACATTCGTCGGCGTGCCGACGATCTGGGCGGAAGCTTCGAATGGGGATGACGCTGCCCACGGCTTGGTCGCTTACCTGCTTCGCACCGGCAACAGCAGCTATGCTCTGATCGAAGCAGACGCGTCATTCGCCGACATGACCGGACATTGGGCGCGCGCCGATGTTGAAGAACTGGCCTCCATGCTGCTCGTGAACGGAGTCGCGGACGAACAGTTTGCCCCGCAGCAACCGGTTACCCGCGCAGAATTCGCCGCAATGCTGACGCGCAGCCTTGGGCTAGCGGGCGGCGAGGCCTCCTTCCTCGATGTCGCTGAAGAGGATTGGTTCTCAGCGACGGTTGGCTCGGCAGCGAAGTTCGGTCTCGTGCAAGGCTTCGAGGACGGCTCCTTCCGACCCCATGACAGCATTACCCGCGAGCAGATGGCGGTCATGATCGACCGAGCGCTGCAATGGATCGCAGACCAGGCTGAGCAGCTGCCGATTCTGTCGCAAGCGAGTGTCGTTTCACCTGTCTCGACAGCGAATCTCCTATCGAGGTTCGCCGACGCGGATCAAATCAGCGGCTGGGCTTCAGTCGCAATGGCTTCAATTGTTGACGCCGGCATTCTGCAAGGCACGCCGGACGGCATGCTTGCTCCATCCGCGCAAGCGACAAGAGCCGAGGCAGCGGCCATGCTCGCCCGCATGCTGAGATGCATAGGCTTCATGCCGCCGCAAGGATAAGTCCACAAAGCCGGCTCCCCAAGGCAATGCCTCTGGGAGCCGGCTCTTCGCGTTTATTCTTTCTTACTCGTCTGCAATGAGCGCAAAACCGTATATATGAACGCCACGGCCTTGATCATTGTACAGACGCAACGTATTGTTGCCTGCTTGCATCCAGATGCGAATTTCTCGCTGGTCCCTGATATCCCAAGTCGGGAAGCCCCAACCGGCGGTATTGTGCAGATTTGTTCTGTACGCGCGCTCGCCTCCGTTAAGCTCAATGCTAAGGTCTCTGCTTTCCCCTGCGCAGTAGTCAAAACGCATTAAATAGTAGCCAGCCTTAGGCACCGTAATCGAGTCAAACGTAAGCTCGCCTCCATTGCCAAGGCCCGTCACCTTCTCCGCGCCTGTGGCATCTGCAACAAATTCCGCCCCGCCGCTCAGGCTGCCTTTTCCAACAGGAATATACCATTCCTTCTGCGGATTGTTATCAATAATATGGATCTTTTCCAAAGCAGGCACAGCTCCCGCAATACGCTCGAGGAACAAAGCGCTCTCGCCGCCGGCGAAAGGAAATACGACATCCTTGGCAAGGAATATTTTGTTGGAGCCGCTTTGCGGCATCTCCATTTCCACGTTGTTGCTGCCGTCGCTTGCGCGCAGTGTCCAAGGTTCTGTCGCTGCATAGAACAGTCTTATCGTCTGAGGCGCGTCCGTTGTTTTCACTGCAAACCCGATACTGCCATTCAGCAAGGCGGCTTCCTGACCATTGTCATAAACGACAGGCTCGCTGCCTTGCCGCGTTTGTCCCGCTGTTGCCAAGTATTCCGTTCTTGCGTCACTCATGTAACCGGAACAAATGCCTGTTGGCAGGTCCGGAATTTGTTTGGCGATATAAATGCCGGCGCCTCCGCTTTTCAGAAGCGGAAGCTCGATTACATCAGCGGAAGTCACTTTGATACGCTTAACCATCATCAATTCGCCGCTGTAGTCGTCCTCATAGATATCAGCCTCAAACTCGCCTTCAGGCAAGAAATCCATCTTCAGCCGCAGAATCATCGCTTCGTCTGTAATGCAGCCGATCAACCATTCTTCATTCGAACGACGCATAAGGGCTGCATGATGACCCGGAAAACCGGACAGCACCTTTACCTCATCGTAAACGGGCTTCATGCGGCGTAAAAAATCGGTTCCTTTCCATGCTTCCAAATAATAAATGGAAGCCGCCACATGCGAAGCGCCTGATTCATACACGACGGAAAGCGCCATTTGATGCCCTAATGTTGTATTGCGGTTTTTGTTCGAAAACCCGGTCGGTGTATAATCCATCGGACCAATCACATTCCGTGTAAACGGAACGGTACAATTATGCCGAGCGTTCGGCATGTCGCTCCACATATAATGTTCGATGCCCATAATCCCTTCAGCCGTCATGAAGTTCGGCCAGGTGCGTCCTTCGCCCATGCATTTGGTTGCCCCGTGGAAATTAATCATCAACCGATGTTCCGTCATGATAGCGGCAATCAATTCGTATTGACCCATCGTGTGCTGAGAATCGTTCTGGAAGAAATCGACCTTGAGTCCGTCTACCCCGCAGCTTGCCCATAACGGAATTTTCTCTTGCGCTTTTTCAGGGGTGTCGATATACTGCATAGCGCTCCACAGCCATACGACAATTCCTTTCGAATGGGCATAGTCGCACAACTCTTTGAGCCATGTTATATCCCAGTCGGCATCCACCGTGAGCCCTTCGAATCCGATCCCCGCCGCAAAATCCACATAACGTTTTTGCTCGGTGTACAGCTGAGCGCTGTTCATATATTCCCACCAACCCCATAAACAACGCCCCGGCTTGATCCAGCTTGTATCTTCCATTACGGAAGGCGGATTCAAGTTATAGTTGATGGTCGTATTCACCAATTCGTTCAAATCGTCCGTCGCTACAATGACGCGCCAGGGAGAGGCGAACGGCAGTTTGCAGGAGAGCGGTCTCCCCATTTCCTCCGGAGCGAATTCCAGGGACATGGTTCGCCCTCCGGCTCCGCGCAAATGGCAAGAGCAATAGCTGCCGTCCGTATTGTATACCTCCGCCTCCGTCAGCATAACCCAACCGCCATTTTCGGCGTGGAACAAGCTTGGCATTCCGTAATCTCTGCCTTGTTTGTCTTCCCAGCCGGTACGGTCATAGGTGCCCTCATAGCTGCTGACCCAATGCTGCAGCCACAATTCGTCGTAGGTCTCTGCCAGGTTGAAGTTGGTTGCTTCACGCAATACCTTCATCGGTTTTTCTGCATCAGACAGCACTCGATAGCGGAAAGCCGCCCCATCGTCATAAGCGCGCGCGCACAAGACAAACGTATACGCTCCACACTCGAACTCCAAGGTCATCTCATTCGCATGATTCTCGTAAACCGCTTTTTTGCCCGCCGGTATCGAATAGTTCTCGTCAACAATTGCACGGGTTTCCTTGACGAAACGGAAAGCTCTTGTGAAGTTTTCCAAATCGCTCTCAAAGCCAAGCTTGCTCTGCTCGATAACCGCTTGGCCGTTGCGCTCGACGGCGTACTCTAATTCCTTCTCGGCACTCTCAAAAACCGTTAGACAGACAGTATGATTTGGCGAGTATAGTTTCCACATAGCTGCGTTTCTCCTATCCATTTGTATTTCACTTCTTGGACGACTTTCTGTTTATTTGTTTTCGGCCGTATTGTACAAATCCATGCGAGCCTTGTAGTTGGCCGTGTAAATATCTTCAATCTTCACGGCTTGATTGGCGTCTAACTCCGCAATCATTTTTTTGTACATGTCGTCAATTTCATCTTGCGAATTGGCATACACCATACTAGAGAAGCTATTGTCGATAATATCCTTGATTTTTTGCTCGCTCAATGCATCAGGCGTGCCGCCCTTTGGACCGAGATCATCATAAAGCGCGGTATCCCAAGTGGAGCCTGCCATCGATTTCAGCGCATGCTGATTCACGTTGTCTCTGTTGTAACGGAACATTAAGTCATACGGCGTGCCGTCTTCGCCGAGTCCATTGCGAATCATCCATGTCCATTTGCGCGCGCCTGTCGTTTTCGAGAATTCCGCCCAATCGGCGCTGATGGCATCCAGAGCTTCTTGCGTTGGCACATGAACGCCGTTCTCCATATTCCAGTTCATGCCTTCTTTGCCCCACATCAGCAAATACTGGCCTTCTTCGCTTGCCAGGAAGTCCAAAAACTTGATCGTTTCGACCGGATGCTCATTCGCGACCGTTATACCAACGCCGTCCCAGCCCAAGGAGCTCCGGGGGCCAAAGGTTGTGTCTGCAGGATCGACGCCAGGGGCCGTTACTTTAAACCCGTAGAACAGTTTATCGGTATCCTCGCCGTATTGAGCGCGGAACGCGCTGTTGGCTTCGTTCACGATACCGCCCGCCGTTGCGAACACGCGACCACTGGACGTTTTTTGCTCATAATTTTGCGCTTTATTGATTCCCCATTCACGGTCAAGCAAACCTTCTGTATAAAGCGTGTTGATGAATTTGATCATTTCCAGATAACGCGGATCTCTTACGATAAACTCCAGACGTCCATCATGCTCATAGTACGTTTTCATGCCATACATCGCCTTGAATGAACCAACGATAGTAGGCATATGATCGGCGTTCACTGTCATCGGTATCGAAGGATTTCCGTCTACCGATGGATATTTCTCTTTGAATTTGCGCAGCAAATCCAGAAATTCATCCTGAGTGAAGGAATCTCCGGCCATAGCGCGCTCGCCGTATCCGAACTCCTCCAAAATATCCATGCGCATATTAATGGCCCAGTTCGGATCCGGGTCCAGGCCGTACCAGTTGTTCAAATAATAATTTTTGCCATCCTCATATACGCTCTTGGAAAGCACGTCGCCGTACCGCTCTTTAATATTCGGAGCGTACTCATCAATCAAATCATTCAGCGGGATCAAAGCGCCGCCGGCAATATATTTGTTCAAGGTCGCTTCTCGTCTGTCAATTAGCGCAATATCAGGCAAGTCTCCGCTGACGAGCATTAAATTCAGCTTCTCGTCCGGATTGCCGGTAGGCTGCTGAATCTCGATAAACACACCTGTGCGTTCTGTAATCTCCTTCGCAACAGGGTTCGTAAACGGATCGCCCACATTTTTGTCAAACAACGTTAAGGTAATGGGCTTCTTCGTTGTACCGTTTGCCCCTTCCCCTTTGGATGCGTTCTCATTCGCATTGTTGTTTCCGGTGCTGCATGCGCCGAGCAGCATCATGCATGCAAGCAACGCCATAACGATTCTTTTTCTCATTCTGAAACCCTCCTATGAATGAACTTGCTCTCCTCCTGCTTTTGCAGGGAGGATTATATTTCAACCACATCCCGAACTGAACTGGATATCAGAATTCGGGATATTGGGCGAAATCTCGATTTTTATCGAAAATTCGTTTAGCCTTTTACCGCCCCAATAAGCATCCCTTTCAGAAAGTACTTCTGCAGTAAGGGATACACAAGAATGATCGGCAGGGTGGCTACCATCGTAACGGCCATACGGATACTCTCGCTCGATACCGGCAGCTTGCGCTGTTCATTGGCAAGCTGCTGCGCCGCGCTTAACATGTCATTGGTCTGGAACTGATTCAGAATTTTCACCAAAACGGCCGACAAGGTTTTCAAATCGGGATTATAGGTGTAAATGTACGAATCATACCAAGCGTTCCAATGACCAATGGCTGAGAACAAAGTGATTGTAGCCAGTACCGGAGTGCATACGGGTATAATGACCTTCAGAAAAATCCGAATGTCATTGGCGCCTTCGATCTGCGCCGCTTCCTCCATTTCTTTGGGCAAACCTTCCATGTAGGTGCGAACCAATATCATCCAAAAGACGCTCAAAATTCCGGGAAAGATAAAAACCCAGAAATTGTCGATCAAATTCAAGCTGCGCACCACCATGTAAGTGGGAATCAAGCCGCCGCTGAAATACATCGTAAATACAAAAAACAAGTTAATGCCGCGCCAGCCCACAAGCTCTCTCTTGCTAAGCGCATAAGCCAGCATGGAAACGCAAGCCAGTGTTAAAGGCACTCCAATCACCGTTCGACCGACCGTCACTACGATGGAATTCAGAATTTCCGCATCATTCAATACGGTTGCGTAACTCTCCAGGCTGAAATCGCTTGGCCACAGCATAAATTGTCCATAAGTCGGGTCAGACGCATTATTCAGGGATAAAATGAAAATATGCCAGAACGGAAAAAAGGTAACGATAAACAGTATCAATAAAAATCCGTAAACGATCATATTCCCCGTAATGGCTGCCGGCGTATAGCGTTGCGACAATGCCCTTCCCGATGCCGTCTTTTTATACTGTGCAGCTTCATGATCCATTTTGATATTCCTCCTCCAGCCGCATGCGCACGATTTAGAACAAATGCGTTTGGCCCATTTTTTTGGAAATTTGATTGACTGTTATGACCAGAACAAACGCGATTACGGATTTAAACATGCTTACAGCGGCAGCGTAGGAAAACATGCCATTCTGAATGCCGTAACGGAATGCATAGGTATCAATGACATCGGAATAGGTTCTGTTCAGGGAATTACCCAGCAAAAAATATTGATCAAACCCGGTATTCATCAAGTTGCCGATGTTCAAAATTAACAAAATAATAATCGTAGGCCTCAGCATCGGCAGTAAAACATGCCAGATTTGCTTCAAACGATTGGCGCCGTCCACTTTCGCGGCTTCGAACAGCTCCGCTGGAATGGCAGCGATGGCAGCCAGATACATAATGGAGTTGTACCCCATATCCTTCCATGCATTCGAAAGGGCTATAATGATCCAGAACATCTTGCCTTCCTGCATAAACAAAACGCCTTGTTCGACGACTCCGATTTTCATGAGCAGTTGATTGACAGGTCCTTCCGCGGACAACAATGTAATCACAATGCTTGCGGCAACAACCCATGAAATAAAAAACGGCAAATAGGAGGCTGTTTGCACCGTCCGCTTAAACCAGTTTATTCTTACTTCATTCAGCGTTATTGCGATAAAAATGGGAAGCAAAAACCCAATCGACAGGGTTAATACGCTCGAAACCAACGTATTGCGCAGCACTCTCCAAAAATCCTGTCCAGAGAAGAAGTACTCAAACCACTGAAAGCCCACAAAGTCCGATTTGAAAAGCGAGCCCCAAAAATCCCCTAAAGTAGGCTGGTAATCAACAAATGACATATACAAACCAACCATAGGAGCGTAAGCAAACAAGACAGCCCACATCACTCCCGGAATTAGAAATAAGTAAAAATATCGCTGTCGAACCATTTTTTTAATGATTGGCTGCTTAAGAAACGGTATTTTCTCGTTGCTTCTATCCACCTCAACTTCCATTCTCCCGCCTCCTTATGTCCAATTTACGTCTATGCATTCATCATAGGAAATCTTGTCTGGCAAGGCTATATCACAATCCTCAGAATTCTCTCTGTAAAAAACGAACTTTGGCAAAATCAATGATTTTGCCCGCCATCCGGCCCTGAATCTGTTACATTGACATTGCCTGCATTCGAACTTATACTCTGTTCTAAACAAGGGGATTATCAATTTCACCTATTAGCGGAGGTTCTATGTATACAGTTATTTTGGTCGATGACGAACGGCTCACCTTGAACGCTCTTGCCCATTATGTCGATTGGGAGCAACTGTCCTGCCGTGTCGTCGCCACTGCCGGCAACGGACGAGAAGCTCTGCAAAAAATAGAAGCCCTGCAGCCGGATATTCTCATAACCGACGTTAAAATGCCTGTCATGGACGGCATTGAACTATGCAAACAAGTTCATGCCCGCTTCCCTGAAATTCAAATTGTTTTTCTAAGCGGCTACAATGAATTTGATTATGCTTGCGCTGCTCTGCAGCACGGCGCCTGCGGTTACTTGCTGAAGCCGATTGACCATGAAGAGCTGGCAACCACGATGAGGACGGTTCGTCAACGTTGCGAGGAGCAAAAAAATCGACTTCATTCCACCTTATTAACAGCGGGAGAATACCTGCGCGAATTGCTTCAAATCGGGGGGAGTTTGCTATCCGGCCTGGCGGACGAAGTGACTGCCATATACAACCATCATTTGCATCTTTCTGCAGATAACAAAACCTTTTATTATGTATTGATTACGATAGACGAATACACATTATTGGCAGAAAACCCGCTCGCATTCGACGCGCCTCCCGGTGATTTTTCCACGGTGGAAAGATTGGAGTTTTTTATCGCCGGATTGCCGAGCTTTTCACCCGGCATATTGACCAAACTGCGCGACGGCCAATGGATTTTCGCCACAAAGGAATCAGACAGCGGCGTGTTTGCGCAATGGCGAAACCAGTCTGCGAATGCGGAACGCTCGATGTCTCTGTTCCTGACAGACCATCCTCAAACCCTGCTCGCCTTTACAGCACAATGGCCCAAGATGCTGCAAATGCGCAATCATTTGGTTGCCATTCACGGCACAGGGCTTATCCATAACAAATGGGAAAATATACAATTGGAATGGCGCGAGAAGCCCCTGCCCAAAACAGAGCACTTGATTGCTGCCGTCCAGCAAAATCGAAGAGAGCAAGTCGAAGATTGGCTTCATGACTATTACGATGGCGGCCTTCCGCCCGGAAATATCAGTCAAGTTTTTGTAGACAGCGCTTCCGTTTTTGATGCGGTATTGTCCGCAGTTGCGGCTAATAACCGTCATTTGCAAGCTATCATCGAGAAGGATTCCCAATTTTTCGGACGCCTTTCCCTAATGGAAAGCATGCAATCGATGAAGACGCTCATGCGGCAAATATTGAGCATGATGATGGACGAGCTCGAAGCATCTCCGGTCGACCGACATATCGAGATTGTGGACGAAGTATGCGCGATTATCAAAAAGAAGTATGGACAGGTGATTTCGGTGGATATGCTGGCTGAGCTCATCTTTCTTTCACCCAACTATCTTCGAACGATATTCAAGGAGGTTACCGGAAAAACATTAATTGAATACCTGACTCAGATCCGCATGGACCATGCTTGCATCATGCTGCGGGATACCAATATAAGAATTCATGAGATTGCCAAACGAGTCGGCTATGAGAGCCCCTCTTATTTCGGCTCTGTCTTTTTCAAACGAACCGGACTCACCCCTAACCAATACCGCACCCATGCGAAAAAGGGACAACACAGATCATGAAAATATTGAAAAAGCTGTTCAACAATTCGTCTTTGCTGCAGAAGCTGCTGCTCATGTTTCTTACCGTCACGATTACCCCGCTCATATTCATTACCGTCTTCTTCTATGATCGCACAGAGCAAAGACTGCTCGAGCTGACCTATGAAAATATGTACAGCAGCAACCAACAAATCAGCAGCAACGTCAACGCGCATTTGGATAATCTCCGCCAAATTTCATCTATGATTTATACCGATGAAACCTTGCAAGCTTATCTTACGAAAACCTACACGGATGACTATTCGATCTTCGAAGCCTACCGATATATCGACGGCCTCTTGTACAGCTTGCTGACCGCGAACAATAATCTGGCCAGCATCAATCTTTATGTAGACAACCAGTCGCTTCCGGAGGATGGTCTGTTTCTCAAACATATCACACTTGAAAATTTGCCGATGGATTACCTCAATCAATTACAACAAACCTACGGCAACAATATATTCAGCAACGTGATCCAGGACAAGAACGAGAAAAACGTGATTTATCTTGGGCGTATTCTCAACTTTAACGCACAAAGCCAATTTTACGGCATGGTGACGATCGGCCTCTCTGAAGAATTGCTCTACAAGCTGATCGAAAAGGAAGAGCAAAACAAAAGCGTCTACTTGCTTAATGAAAACAATCAAATTATTTCTGCATCGGATAAATCGCTTTTGAACCTGTCATTCAGCGAAGCCATCGGTCCCGAGTTGTCAACCAATCAAGAGGTCGTCGCCATCGACGGACATCCCAACTTGCTGGTATATAACACCATGCCAAATGGCTGGAAAACCGTTTCTCTTACGCCCATTGACGAAATTATGCGTTCCTCTCGTCAAACAGCCATGCAAATTGTTGTCATTGCGCTCTTCAGTCTTGTCTTGTCCATCTTCATGATCTTTGTTATCGCCAAATATCTGTCGCGCCGCCTCCGTAAATTAAATCGTCAAGCCGCGCAAGTCGAGCAAGGAAATTTCAGTCTCCTGCTTACTGATTCCAGCAAGGATGAAATTGGTCAATTAAACGCGGCCTTCAACAAGATGAGCACGCGTCTCAAGGATTTGATTGACAAGCTGTATGTGAAGGAGCTTGCGAAGCGCGATGCGGAGCTTTATGCCTTGCAAAGCCAGATCAATCCCCATTTTCTTTATAATACGCTGTCGGGCATTTCATCTCTGGCCATCCAAAACGAGGATCTTGAAGTTAGCAAAATCGTCAACCATCTCGCAAGATTCTATCAAACATCGCTCAATATGGGGCATCAATATATTACGCTGGAAAAAGAAATCGCCCTTACCAAACACTATCTTGCCATCCAGCATATGCGCTTTGATGACAGCTTCATGGAACGTTGGGAGGTTGACGATAGCCTGTCTACCTGTGAAACATTAAAATTGGTACTGCAGCCCTTTGTCGAAAATGCCATTAATCACGCCATCTATGATGATCAACAATGTCTGGAAATCACCATCCGTATTTACCAAACCATGCACGTTGATGCTCCAGCGCTCTGCCTGGAAGTCGAAGATGATGGTTGCGGAATGTCTTCCGACAAAGTGGAAGCCCTGTTATCTTCCCAATCGAAAGCAGGGTATGGAATTAAGAACGTTCATGAACGCATACAGCTTGCTTACGGACAAACCTACGGCGTAACCATTCAAAGTCAGGCGGGCTTGGGCACAAAAATATCCATCATGCTGCCCTTGCAGCAGCATGATGGAGCATAGAAGGGGCTCAAGGAGCAAATAGCTCCCTATAATCTATCCTCGACTTGTCCGCGGCTCCCCATGCTGTCCATGATACCGTCCAGATCATCGAATACAAGCTTAATGACCATAACCTGAGAGACGAATTCGTTCACCGGAATGTCGGATAAATGCAAGTAATCCTTCTCATTGGCCAATGTGGGCATCTTCTCTACGACTGCCTTCACCTCAGTTCCATTATTCAACAAGAGCGTGCTTTGGGGCATGACCGAGACAGGATTTAGAATGATGCCAGAGCTCTCGGGTGTCGGCACCAGATGCACGTAAAGCGCGTTTCCATTGCGAGTGAACATCAAATCTTTTCTGCCGAATACGGCCGAGATCGGCTCCGCGTCCTCATATGCCTCTTTCACCGACTGATACCACAGTCCGACTTCCCGGATCATGCGAGCTCCTATATCCGGAATTGTGCCGTCGGCTTTCGGGCCGACGTTGAGCACGTAATTGCCGCCCATCGCCATAATCTTGGCGATGCTCTGCGTCAGGAACTGCTGCGAATAATAATCCTCGTTCATCCGGTATCCCCAGCTTTGCCTGCCGATCGATTGGACGGCCTCCGTCGGCTTGTCGAACTTCCACCCTTCCGGAACATGTCGCTCCGGCGTGGAATAGTCGCCTTCGTCAAAGCCTCTGTCGTTAATCAGGATGCCGGGCTGCAAACGACGGATAATGGCGTTGAGGGATGGATCGTAGATTCTCGGCGGGATGTCCCAGAAGAAGCTGAAGATTTTACCATAGTTTGTGCATAGCTCCGCGATTTGATTTTTGACAAAAGCAATATACCGGTCCATATCGGGCTCGTCTTCCGGCACGGGCGGCACTTGGTGGGTGCTTAGCGGATTGTAGCCGTTAGGATGATGCCAATCCGGATTCGAATAGTATAAGCTAAGTCCCATCCCTCTCCGCTCGCAAGCTTCTGCCAACATGGCCAGTGTGTCTCGCCCGTATGGGGTTTGGGTAATCTTGAAATCCGTGTACTGCGTATCCCACAAGCAGAAGCCGTCATGATGCTTGACTGTGAAGCAGATGTACGTCATGCCGGCTTGCTCCGCCAAGTCGATCCACTCGTCCGGATCGAAGCGCTGCGGATCGAACTGCGCTTGCAGCGCTTGATATTGCGGCTTATCCATCCCTTGCCGCATCTGAATCTGTTCATGCCAGGCGGGAATTGCGTAGAGTCCCCAGTGAATGAACATACCGAATCTTCGTTCGCCGAATCCCTGATTAACATCGTTTGCTTGCGCTTGTCGCTCCATCCTTTCGTACCTCCTGCAGATTATGAATTGCACATTGGTTTTTAATCCACCAACACGGCTCCGATTCTGATCCAATTGCCTTCGGACTGCGGCTGCTTCTCCTGCAGCACTTTTATCGTAAGCACATGCTCGCCAGGATCAAGATTATGGTCAAGTATGCAATAACCGGCTCTGGTAAATTTCAAAGCATGTTTATCCCAGCTTGATTGTCTTCGCGCCTTGCTTCCGTCCACACTCCACTCGATGTCGCCCGAGTCCGGCGCAATTAACCAATATAATCCGATAAAGCTGCCTTGAAACGTATAGTGGAGCTCCGCGCCCGGAGTTCCGCTTACAAGCATATGCGGATATCTTCTTGCCAGTGAACTGCTGTCCTTCTCCCATGGTTCCTGCAGCAGCTCCCATGCATCAACAAGTCGTCCTCTGTCACAAGCGCTTGAGGTTACATAACCATCCAGCTTCCTCTCCACAGGCCCCGGCGCTATGCATGCTGACAGAAATTTCTGCATTTCATCCGCATATATTTGATACCCCTTATCCGAAGGATGCACCGCGTCGGGCAGAAGCTCCTCCCATGTACTCGAACCACTTCCGACGTATTGCCATAATTTTTTTCCCAAATTAACAGACGGGATTGCATAAAAGTCGGCAATTTTCTGATGTAATACGACAGTATCCGGGGCACTGTCAAACTCATAGGTCTCAGCCATCACCTTTGTTATTGTATATACAAATACGATATCTGCATCGGCATTATGATTCCATATCTGCCGCACAATGCCTTCCATGGAGCGCAATATCAAATCTTCATCCTTCTTATAATCATTAACGGCGAATTCAATGAATACCAAATCGGGCTCTCCGCTCAGGAGGTCGGTTCGGCATCTGCAAACCCCAAGATCCGAGCCGGTACCTCCTATAGCAGCCTGTATTTCACTAATTTCACATTCCGGATAACTTCGCCTGAACCAGGATGTAGTCAAGGCCCTCCAACTGCTCTTGGCTGGATCGGAAGCGCCGCTTCCTTCCGTAATCGACCCTCCGAAATAGCCTACGGTCAATTTTCTTCTTTCATGAAGAACACGGAAGGTGTTGTACAAAGGTTTCGCCATTTTCACTTAACACTCCATTCACCACACATGCATCCCTTGGAAGCCTTAGACTTCTATCCGCATTATGCGATTTTAATCTTGATAACAACCTTCTTCACATGGCTGGAACTCTCTACATAACATTTCACCTTATGACCATCCGCTGGAAAAAAGAAAATGCACAGCCCCGATGTCGCTTTCAATAGCTGTCTGTATTCTCCTTGATAAAACTCACAGTCATTGTCAGGATTGTAATCCACGACGCTGGCGAGCTCTTCGACCGGCGCCCAAAAAATGCATTCTTCACCCGTCAACGGTACATGCAGATCAATATATTCCCGATGACTCTCAAATTTCATCTCTTGAGGCGAAACAGTGTCATATTCAATTACACTCGCATAAATGCGATCCCCGTCAATTTCATAACGACCTTTTTCCATCTGATCGGTGCAGCTCGATAAAAACGCTGATATTTTCGCCATTCCCGGGATCAGACCTTCATAGCTTTTCAGTTGCTTGATACTCTCCACTATCATGTTGTTGCTCCTTCATTTATAGTAAGCGAGATATCAGGCAGTCCCGACGATTTCATCGTAATGGTCGCGCCTGTCTGACCGCCGGGAATGACTACTGGCGCACTCAGCCCGCCAAGCGAGATAACGTCGCCCGCAAACAGGGTTGAACCATAACCGATCATCTCCATCACATCCTCCGCCTTGCAGATATAATCGTCGTACCTGGCATCCAGCACCTGTTCTCCGTCCATTTCAAGAAGTACAGTCATCCGTGCCAGCTCGTCCCTCGAAAGAGGCGTAACGACATCGGAGGTCCGATTACATCCGTCAGCCCATTTTGCGTAAATTTCCGGCATTGCGCTCTCCCTTGGAAGCGCCGGGTGTATGACCTGCTTCGGAAGTCGCTTGTCTGTCACGCTAATCAGAGGAAGATAGCCAAGTATACAGTCAGACATATGCTCCTTGTCCGCCCATTTGATTGTCTTGCCGATCACCACCGCTATTTCGGCGGTTACGTACAGCTCTTCCTTCTCATCATAAGGCGAATAGGTCGCGCTGCTGGAAAGGGCGGAAGCGACACTCCATAGATAACGCGGTATTGGCGATGGCTGGCAGCCCTGATCCAGAGCGCTTGCCTGCGTGTTCGCGTAAGTGATAACGAAGTTTCGCGCTTTCCCCAAGTTCCATTCTTCAACCTTCATGGGCGCGGCAGCATTTAACGTTTCGCGTTTCTCCTCGATTTCCTCATCATCCAGATAAATGACTCTGTTCCGCAGAACGCCCAGTTTTTCAATCTCGCATTCCACTTCAATTTCGCGGCCAATATGATGATCCATATCAACCCCAATGCCATCCTTGCCGTTGGCTCCCATATGAATGACATCGCCGGGCAGCAGTTCCATGAATGAGCTCAAATAAGCGATTGTCCGCTCAACGCCTACCAGCGTAGAACACGTATTGGCTCGATCCCGAAGCATACCGTTCGTTCTTGAATACAACATGAGATCGTAAGGATGCCCAACTTCGTCCTTGGTCACAAGATACGGTCCCACTGCGCAGCTGATGTCGGTGTTTTTGTGCGTCCATCCATACGTCATAATGGAGATCGGATCGTTATGACCTCCCATCCCGCCGTAGTCCACATTGTAATAACCGTGCGCAGTATCCGTGACCACTGTATATCCCGCAACATAAGACATTGCTTCCTCCACGGGTATGTCCTTGCCGGCTTTGCCGATAATGACGCCCAATTCTGCATTGAAGGACATGCTCGTACTCTTCCCCTTAGGTCTTCTGATGACAAATGGCTCGCCATTGCCAATCACGCTCCCCATATGTCGCTGATGCGCCTGCGGGATAAGGTTGATGTGTCTGATATTGACGTGATTGCGACTAAATCCGGGGCAGTTGCCCACAATCCCTAGCAGAAGTCTCGGATCTGGAACGGGCGGCAAGAGCTTCACATCCTTCAGCAGATGACCCGCTCTGGCCAATACTGAAAAACCGTCCGATTGCTGGACAAATCTTTCTGTGAAGCGAACCAGCTTTTCAAGCGTATCCATCCCTTCTTCGCCAAGCTCCAGAAACGCCTTCATCGTCAAAGGCCATTGCCCAGGGGAGAGAAAGCGCGGCACGCTGAACTGATAACCTGACGTTTTGGCGACCGAGAAATGGAGGATATCGGCTTCAGCCTTGCCGGGCTCTACTAATAGTTCATCGCCTGTTACCGGATGAAGCATTGAAAAGCCGAATCGTTCCTGACCGTCAACCAAAAAACTTGCGAGCTTCATAGAAGCACCTCCAATTGCGCGGGTGTTCCATGTTTCATCTGAGATGATTTCATAGGTTTCTCCTTCCAAGTTCAACAATTGTATCTGACAGACATGATGCTGCGAGAACAGATCATTCCTCCGATCGCTGTTGTTCCCAAGTTTCTTTCATTTAACCGGCGCAGCGGTTGAAACTTGGGAACAAAGGCGAACGCTATCGCTTCTCCGGAATGATCTGTTATCTCCGCTGGGTGTCGTTACCTTATTTCGTTCAACTTATGCTAAGCGCCGGCGCTAACTGTCACGGTCACCGGGTCGCAAACCGTCGTGCCGGCGGCATTCGTCAGCTCGCAGCGGTACACCTAGACGCCGGGCGCCCGCCCCCATACAACGGTCACGACTCCTCCAAAGCCGATTTCTCAAATCGGACCACTTGCAATCTCTGTGCATTATGCGCATTTGGAGCATATTGCACGGAGCGTCCATACATCACATAGATATAATCTTCATTGATGAATATGCTCGCATCAAGAATCTGATAAATTTGATGAGCGTGACCGCCTCCAGAGCCATCTTGCGTTACTCCGCCTGTCGAAATATTCCGGTCAACATCCAGTACCAACTCCCAATCTTTGCCGTTCGTGCTTTTGGCCATGGAAAGCCGTGTGCGCGGCACGCCCGCTCCCCTTGATTCCGGTGTATTGTTGATCCACACCATATACCATGTTCCCGGATTGGACGGGTCCTCATACACATTAAAGGAGCTGGCCACCGTCGGCAAATAAGAAATCGTATGAAGCCCGCTCCATGTGACTCCGTAATCGGTCGATTCTGTATAGCCCATGTACCCTTCAGAATTAAGCTTGGAGAAGTACAAGCGCAAGGATCCATCCGAGCAGCTGACGATCTTCCCTTCCATCTGCATGAATTTATCCGTCGCTACATTGTAGTCGCCCGCTATCAGGTCCTTCGTACTCGTCTGAGACGCCGTCCAGGTATTTCCTTCATCATCGCTATAGTAGACGACCGTATAGCCGGATCCCGTAACACTGGTCGTCGGCGAAATGAAATTCCGAAACCCGACCGGAAGCAGAATTCTCATCGTTCCATCCGGCAGCTCCACTTCAGATATTCCATTCACATGCACAATGGGAATCAATTTCCCGGCGGACGTCCACATATCCTCTTCATCCACCACTTGCCCGCGATTTGTCCATGTCTTCAGATCCGAAGAAGCTTTTGCGATAAAATCATTCCCCACCTGCAGATAGGTTCCGTTCTGCAGTTGAATGATGACCCTGTAGCTTCCCGTGTTGTCCAGATCGCTGTATTCATTGCTTATCTGCCAGGTTTCGCCATCATCAATGGACGTGTATTGCCCGCTATTGCCGGCCGCAAGAATAAGCGTGCTGCCAGATTGCTCGATATCGCCGTAAGTTGTAAAGGTATTCTCATCAACTGTATATTCGATAACCCCATCCGTAACCTCTCCGCCGCCGGGAAGCGCCATCTCGATTTCATCCACAAGCATAATCGCGTTGTCGGCGTACAGACCGCTTCTGCCATACCAATCGCCATCGCCGTCAATCTCATTCTCCAGCGAAAGAACCGTATTACCATCAACACTCAGCTCTGCGCTATGATCAAGCAAAGTCAATTCCATGTCATAATACTCATTTGCAGTAAATGGATAGGTTGCGCTGTAGAACCTTTTTGTTTCGTAATCTGCTCCTCGGCTATATTCGACATACCACTTGGACGCATCAACATCATAGCCCGCCTTCAGGTACGCTCCGCCAATCACATATCTGGCAAGCAGTCCAAAATTGGATCCCGATCCGAAATCCTTTGCCAGGATTTTCGCGCTGATCGTTGGATTCATCTCAAAGCCGTGCAGCCAGGTATAGCTATAGCCGGATGCGGTCGTGTTGCCGTAAACCTTCGCATCGTTCTCATCCTTCACGATCCATTGATCGGTAGCGGGGGGCTCGATCCAATGACTTGGGCTTTCTCCCACCGTTTCATCCTCAAAGGTATCGTCATACTCAGCAGCATTCGTTTGTTCGGGTTCAGCCTCAACGCCTCTTAGCATGACATTGTCGAAATACCCGTCGCCGGTCGTCCGCAGCGCCGCATAGCCGTAATCGGCTATCGCATCAAACTCCGTTTCCGTATACGTAAGAATTTCAACATCATCGAAATAAACGGTCAGTGAATCGGACGCTCTGTCGATATTTACTCTTAAATTATGCCATTGATCCAATATTTCGCTTTCGCTTAAGTCCAATGCCGCAATTTCAGTCACCGGCAAGCTTTGAGCGACGATATAGGAGCCTTTTGTGCTGTTTCTCTCCGTATATTTGTTAATAATGACCTCATACGCATCATGATTCGATTGCTGCCTGGTCGTGAACCGTACCAAATACGTTGTTTCCGCATATAGTCCAACAAAAAAGCCGGCGTACGCATTTTCGCTTAATTTGATGTCGCTTTGTATGCTTGCGATTCCAGACATCTCTGCAGCGATTGCCGCGGTGTTATTTTTATTCGATCCGTCCGCTCTCTTATTATCGGAATAGAACGCACCGTCCCTCAGTATCCAGGGACTGTTGAACTCATCCATATCATAACGATAGGTATAGTTGTCGATATCGATATAATCGTCATAGAGAAGGACGTCATACTGGGACAAATAGGGGTATTGCAGCTCTTCCATTTTCTTAAGAATCAAGTACATTTTGTCCCGAAGCGCCGCCGAATCATAACCGGCCGCATCATACAATGACATATCCGTTGCAGTAAAATCCATAAATTCGGCTTTTAGCTCACGGACCATTTGGCTGTCTGCAACTGTCAGATTGTCTATCGTCACGGCAAGCACTTCATCCGCAATCGCCTTTACCTCCGGGCGGCGGTCTGTCACGAATACAGGCAGTTCAGTAGTCACACCGCCGTACGACACCGTGACGGTCTGATTTCCCGGTTGATCCGGATCATAACCCGATAACATATTATCGGTAAGCGGCACTGTTTCTTCCGGCTTCTGGGAGCCATACGATACAGATAGAGATAAATCCTGTATATTCAGGAGTTCTCCCAGCTTCGCTTGCAATACACCATCAGCGGGCAAGCCCAGAACTTCTAATGATGAAACGACATAGCTGCCCCAATCCTCGCATGGCTCTACGACAAAATCGTCAGCCGTGCCGGAGACGCTGATTGCCAGAATGCCGGCCTTGCCAGGATCCTTCGTCATGTCGTCAATCGTGTACACGACCTCGCCGTCAACAAAGAAACGCGCGCGCGTACCGTAAAAGTCCATTCGCAGCGTGACCTCGTCGCCAAACTGATACCGCGCGTCATCCGGACCATTTAACGTAATAAGCGTCGTATTATTCCGAAGCCGGATGACATGCTCCGTGCCTACCACGGCCAGAAACAAATCATAACCGCTCAGCGCTCCAGTAGCTTCGGCAGGGTTATACGCCGTGATTCCGATCCGGCTGGATGTGGTGCCGCTGGTCATCGCTACTTTGGCGGAAACCGAATAATTGCTCCATGAATCCGAGCCTGCCACGAAATTCGCGAAGCCGCCGGTTGTGGCAAACGTATACTTTCCGTCTTCCACTTCATGCGTGGTGCTGCTCGGAGCAGTTGTCCAGCCGCTTAAGGTGTCAGATGAAAAATCATCGGAGAAAGAAGCTGGCGGTTCTCCCCAATCCTCGCATGGCTCTACGACAAAATCATCAGCCGTGCCGGAGACGTTAAATGCCATAATGCCAGTCTTGCCCGGAGCCTTCGTCATTTCGTCAATGGTGTACACAACCTGGCCGTCAACAAGGAAACGCGCGCGCGTACCGTAAAAGTCCATCCGCAGCGTGACCTCGTCGCCAAATTGATACCGAGTGTCATTCGGACCGTTCAAGGTAATGAGCGTCGTATTATTCCGAAGCCGGACGACATTCTCAGTACCTCCTCCAGGTGCGGATACGACGGCCAGAAACAAATCATAACCATTCAGCGCTCCAGTAGCTTCGGCAGGATTATATGCTGTGATTCCGATTCGGCTGGCTGTGGTTCCGCTAGTCATCGCTACTTTGGCCGAAACCGAATAATTGCTCCATGTCTCCGAACCATCCACAAAATTCACGAAGCTGTTCGTTGTGGCAAAGGTGTATTTTCCGTTCTCCACCTTATGCGTCGTGCTATTCGGCGCAGTTGTCCAGCCGCTTAAGGTGCTAGAGGAAAAATCATCGGAGAAAGAAGTCAATGATTCCGGGATCTCTTCTGCATGAACGGGATATGAAAATGAAAAAAATAAAGATAGCGCTAAAACCAACTTGTGTATTCTCACTACTAGAACACGCCCTTCTGGTTTGATTTCACAAATAGATTTCGGCAAAAACAGATAGCGCAAGCTCTATCTGCCTTTGCCTTCTATTCATTCAAATCTTAATGCGACATGAAGTTATCATAGGTTTTCTGCATAATGGCGACTAAGTCGTCTACTTTCATAGACTTTAAGGAATTCAAATAACTGTCCCATTCTTTGTCGATATCGGATTGGCCTGTTACCCACGCGGCTCTATACTTGCTCACGGTATTGAAAATATCCGTTCTCATTTCGTTCAGCTTTGCAGCGTCATCCGGGTCCAGATAAGGACGCGGCCATACTTCCGTATTAATTACGCCGGCTTTATCATATAACTCATAGGTCTCGCCCTTCACTTTATCAGCCGCGCTCATCTCAACTCTTCCATTTTTATAATCCGATTCCAGCACGGATCCCGGAAGGTTGTTTTGAAAATAGTTTCTAAACGTGTTTTTTGCATATTTGGACAATTCTTCAGCCGGTATAGAATTAACTTTATAAACGTCATTGTTCAAAGTCAGCCTCGGATCTTCATTGGCGATTCCGTTATAAGCTTCCAGCGTGGTTTCCATAAGATAAAACTGATCAATGAAAGCCATCAGGATCTCCGGGTTTTTACTATGGCTTGTCAGCTCGAAATGACCTTTGCTTCCGGATAAATAGGCCGGATTCAAATAAAATTTCGGCTGATATCCCTCCACAACCGGGGGCAAAATGGCAACATACTGATCGGTGAACTTTCCGGGAGGATTCTTCGCCGTGATTATGCCGTATTTTGCTGCGCCGGCATCATTGGCTATCGCGCTAAAGGTCTGCGAGGAGCCTGTGAAATACTCATTCCACAGCCATTTGTTTTCATACCATTTTTGCATCGTTTGGATATAAGCCTTGTATTCTTCCGTCGTAGGAGCGAAAATAACTTTTCCATCCTTCACGTATACAAAATTCTCAAATGTGCTGTCTTTTGTAGGCATGCCCCATAGGGAAAGCCAGGCTTCCAGATGCTCATACCCTGCTCCTGTGCGGGCCAGGAGCGGAATTTCATCCGACGGATCTCCGTTTCCATTTGCGTCTTTCGTGGCAAAAGCATCCATCACATTTTCGAGCTCCGCAAGTGTCGTTGGCACAGACAGTCCGAGATGATCCAGCCAACCTTTATTGATCCATATCGGACTTTCCAGATACGTGCCGGGAACCTGGTTGACATAGGGCAGAGAGTAGATATTGCCGTCAGGCGATGTGATTCCCGTTAGAATATCAGGTTTTTCTCCGAGAATTCTGCTATTGAATACAGGCATAACCTTTGGATCTTTCAGATACTGATTCATTGGAACGAGAAACCCTTCCTTCGCGTACAAGGCCATGAAGGTTTCATTCATGGCATTTCCGCCCATAATCGCATCTGGAGCGTCTTCCGTACCCAATAGTACATTCAGCTTTTCAGTGGCGCCCTTCGCATCCGCTCCCAAGCTGATATACTTGATATTGACGTTTGTCTTCTCCGCCAGTTTTTTAAGGAAATCGGTTTGCTCCGGATTTTCGCCCTCCGTGCCGTTCACGCCTGCAATGGTAAACGTGACGGGTTCCGCAAGAGGAAAGGTAACCCCCGACGCCTCTGTTGCCGTGTCTCCGGTTGCGGTTGGCGCTGCCGTCGAACTGTTCTCTGTCTCATTGGCATTTTTGGAGCAGGCCGCCACCGACAACGCAATGACCGGAACCATGATCAGAGATAACCATCTTTGCTTTTGTTTCATACCCATAAAATAAACCCTCCTGTAAAATATGATTCATATTGTGACGTTTAATCGCGCCCTTGCTGAGCACACGATCAAACCTAATCACCATTAGCCTTTTACTGCGCCTAACATAACGCCTTGTATCAAATATTTCTGCAGAAATGGATATAACAGGATCATTGGAATGGCGCCCACAAACACGACGGCGTATTTCATCAATGATCTCTCCATGAGCAAATGATAAGCTTCTTCGCTCGGCATCGTTTCCAGCAGTGTTGTATCCACGGTTGCGACCAGCTGCGATATGATGATCGTAAGCGGCTGTTTGTCAGGCGTTCTAATGTAAATTAATGCGGTGAAGTAATCATTCCAATGACTTAACGCATAGTAGAGAAAAATGACCGCTATCATCGCTTTGGACAAAGGCAGAGCAAACCGGAAAAAAAACTGAAATTTGCTGGCTCCGTCTATAATGGCCGCTTCATAAATGCTCTCTGGTATGCCTCCCTCAAAAAAGCTTTTGGCGATAAGCATATTGAATGCGGACAAGGCGCCGGGAATGACCAGAGCCCATATACTGTCCACCATGTGCAGCGATCTGACCAACATAAAGGTCGGAATAAGCCCCCCGCTGAATATCATGGTGAAAATAAAGAACATGCTGATAATCCCGCGACCTGGAAGCGCTTTCCTGGATAAGGCAAAAGCGGCTGGCAAGGTCACCGTAAGATTAATAAGTGTCCCCACTGCGGTATAAAGAATACTGTTCCTGTACCCCGTCCATATTTTGGGCGTATTCCAAAGCTTCTCGTAGGCTTCCAAATTCAGCCCGCTTGGAATGACAAATACACGACCCAGAAAAATATCCGAAGGATTGCTTACGGACGCGATCAAAACAAACCAAAGCGGATACAGCGCCATTACCCCTAAAAGGAGTAGAAATATCTTTACTGCAAGATCAAAAATACGATCATCTAACCCTGAACCAGGCTTGAAGCTTCTGTCTAGAGACGTATCTTCCATAACATCACCCCCTTAAAAAATCGACGTTTCGCTGAAGCGCTTGGATAACCAATTGATAAGAAGCAGCATAACCATATTAATGCAGTTGTTGAATAATCCCACCGCCGAAGCAAAACCATACTGCGCGCCCTGAATCCCCGCCTTATAGACATAAGTAGCGATGACTTCAGAAGCGGAAATATTCAAATCGGTCTGCATGAGGAGCACCTTATCCACAGCGACACTTAAAATATGACCCATATGCAGGATCAACATCGTAATGATCACAGGCAGAATCCAAGGAATTTGAATCTTCATCATCACTTTGAATTTATTCGCGCCATCTATCCGCGCCGACTCTACAATGGAATTGTCGATGGAATTAAGCGCTGCCAAATATACAATTGCCGAAAATCCGACATGCTGCCATAGATTCGTGATGGTGTACATCGGGAGCACCAAATCGTTCCTTCCAAAAAAACTGATTGCATCCTGTCCCATTAACCTTAGTCCAATATTGATCAGCCCGGTTTCCCCGTTGCAAAACAGGTTCAGTATACCGATGACCAGAACACTGGAAAGCAAGTGGGGCAAATAGGTAAAGGTCTGTGTAAATTTGGCCAATCGTTTGTTCACAGAGTTGAAAATCATAAGCGCCAGCAAGATCGTAAACGGAAAAGTGATTAAATAGCTGACTACACTTAACAGAATCGTATTTTTCATAATGATGCCAAACCAGCCGGCGTGAAAAAAACGGATAAAGTTATCAAAGCCGATCCAATCGCCTTTCAGATAATTAGCGCCGAGACGCGTCGTTTTAAATGCGATCTGCAATCCATACATCGGCATATACGAGAATACAAAAGTGATCGCTATTGCAGGAAGCAGCATGACATAAAACTCCCAATTGGATAAAAAACCTTTTTTGACTTTTCTTGAAATGGGTATCCTTGTTGTTCCTGTCATGAATCATCGTTTCCTTTCTTTTGTGAATGACGAATGTTATAGGCCGATCTTAAGCCGCCGAGAAAACGTTTTCAATCTTCAAAAAGGAAACCTTGGCCGCAGCAGCTTTAGTTTTAGGCACATGCGAAATCGAAACAGCTCCAAATGAATACGCGCGAAACAGCCTATTGCATCTATGGGGGAGCCGCGCTTAATGACTAAAGCCGCTTCGCTTCGCCGTAATACCAATTTTTCCTCTTACCCGAGTAACTGGCATAAGATTGGGAGTAGCTCAGGGAAGGCCAGCCTCTTTCCACGCCCAGCCTGTCGAGACGGTATTGATAATCCTCCAGCATGGTTTGAGTATTGCGTACAGCCCGGGGAGATTCGCCCGTTATAAGGCAATATGCAGCCAAAGCGCCGGCAGCCTCTCCAATATTCCATTCGGTGGAATGCACGCGGAAGGAGCCATTGGTAACATGGGTCGTACCGATGTTTTTGCAAGCAGGAATCAGGTTTTGAAGTCTCACGGGGATTAGCGCTCCGAGGGGAAGTTGCTGCACCCAATGCTGGCCATGGACAGCTGATGTGATATTTGGCGTACCGTCCTTTGCCTTCTCATGAATGTCAATCCGGTAACCGGATACGCCTACGCTGTCGGCATAATCAACCGGTCCGTCAGGGTGCATGTCGATGCGAAAATCCTGTTCGCATATGGTAAACTCGGCTTTGATCCTGCGGCTTTCACGGATATAGGGATGAGCGGCCAGACCATCGCTTGTGTCGAATACGTCGGGCCTTGGCTTAAGTCCTTTGAACCCAAGCTCGGTCTGCAGATAATAGACCAGGGAGAGGGAAAGCGCTTTGGCCTCCTCAAGCGCGGTTTGTTTTTCTGCCTGAGAGACACCGGTCAGTACGCGGTTACGATATTCATTCCCGTTCATCAGAACGGTAAGATCGCTGTCAAAGAAGGTCCGGTCAAAATTGTCACGGCAAAAATGCCTGCGGAAATTCCACATGCTTTGCCGGTACGCTTCCGCGTCATTAGTTGCAAAAAGCCCGGCCATCGCGCCGCTGCGTTCCGTCGTTGCCGTAATGTGAGCGAAATTGGGATGGAATTTCTCATAGGAAGCAGGTCTTGGAATCGTGAAATCGCTCTCAGGATGGTACGAAAGTGCGATTAGATGCGTGAACGGCTGCTGTCTGAGAGGATCGGCCTCTCCTTCCAAGGCCAGAGGCTCACCTGTCTGGCTCATGCTCTCGGCACCTGTGACATACTCCGCTCCGCACATAGGCAGAAGATCGCCCAGCTCTGTAGCGTCCACTATATAGTTGGCCGTTATGGTAATCTGTTTTCCATCACGGGCTTGAAATTCCACCGCATCGATGAAATCACCAGTAGTCGCGGCTTTGACTGGAGTAAGCCCTTTCAAGATGGTCAATAAGCCTGCCGTCCGGTATGGGGCGAGCATCTCCTCTAATACCGCCTCGCCTACCCGCGGTTCAAAGCCAAGGGCGCTTACCCAGCACGCTCCCGGATTCAAGGTTAGATCCTGCCGGGCCTTTTCATTCATGGGATAATTTCTGCGGTAATACTCCCTGACCTTGCTTCGGAAGGTCATGTAGCTGCTGGTATGACCGTACTTCTCTATCCAGGGATGCTCGTCGATCGGTACGCCCTGCCCTGTTGCCTGACCGCCAATCCAGCCCGTCTCTTCTGTCATGATCACTCGTTTTCCCAGCTTGACGGCGGACAGTGCCGCGGATACCCCTCCAAAGCTTGCGCCTACAACCAGTATGTCTGTTTTCATTTCCATCATCTTGTTCTGCCTCCTGTCGTCGTTCTGTCGTCATTATAGGACCGACAGTACGGTGGAACAATTGGCGATATCGAAACTGGCTGTTTTCACTTACTATCCATTTCGCATAGGCGGACAATTCACTCATTCCTGGATTTGAGTTCGATATTGCCGATTGCGGACATCGCTGAGGCGTGTACACAAACACGCCCTAATCCACAATCCAGAAACCTTCCGCTTTTCTTGCCGGCGCAGCTTTTCCGTCTAATTCCAGTACAATACATGGGATCAGATACCGGCTAAAGTCCAGCTTCAAGTCACGAAGGAAAATTCTGTTGCCATGCTGTTCAAAACTCACCGCGTCCCCGGTATCCAAATAATAGGCTTGTTCCACTTTGTTGCTGATCTCCGCCAAACAAAACTCGTTGCCCGGATCATTATGGAAATAAATAAACAGCCGATTATCCTTTATTGTAAGCTGGCTCATATTGTTCCACATCAGCTCGGAACGCTCTGTGCCATAGATGCCTTCACCGAATGTTGTTAGCCATCGGCCAACCTGCTCCAGTATCTCAACGGATTGCGCCGGAATATCTCCGCTTGGCAATGGGCCAACATTCAGCAGCAAATTCCCGCTTCTGGAGGCGATTTGAATGAGCATGCCCAGTACATCTTTGGCTGACTTGTAATTGTGATCGCCGCTATGATAACCCCAATTATCGTTTAAGGTCATACACGCTTCCCATGCAATGCCCGGTTCCGCAGGTTTGATCGTTTGCTCGCACACGACAAAATCGTAAGGATCGCCGTTTCGATTATTGATGAGAATGTCCGGTTGAACGGTATAAATCCATTCGTTGATTTCCCGTCCTTCTGTAGGCTTCGGCAAGCAGCCATCGTACCACAATAGATCAATCTTCCCATACTGCGTCATCAACTCTTTGAGCTGAGCGGTATAATGGGCGAAAAATCGGTGCTTGGACGCTTCATCGCTCCAGCCCTCCGGCCAATCCCGGCAATACGCATACGGATAATCCGCATGATGCCAATCCGCCACGGAATAATACAAACCTACCTTTAAGCCCTCGGCGCGAATCGCCTCAACAAACTCCTTGACCAGATCCTTCCGGGGTCCTAGCAGCACCGCGTTGAAATCGGTGGTTTGCGTATTCCATAATGCGAATCCGTCATGATGCCTTGTTGTCAGAACTACGTATTTCATGCCTGTTCTTTTGGCGAGCCTTGCCCATTCGCGTGGATTATAATTTTCAGCTTTGAAAGGCTCCACGTATTTGGCCGTATATTCCTCGTATGGTATGTTCTCACGATTCAACACCCACTCCCCTCTTCCGGCCACCGCATAAGCGCCATAATGCACGAACATTCCGAATCTTGCGTTGCTGAACCAGTCCCGTTTATGACTTGACATGCCATCCTACCTCTCTCTACCTCATTTTTGACAAAAAAACACCGAAATGCCATCTCTATGATGATGTAAACTCATCCATAGCATTTCAGTGTTCTGTCGTTATTATAGGACCGACAATAAGGCGTAACAATTGGCGAATCAGAAACAAGCTGCTTTTCCCTGCGATCCATTTCGCATAGGCTGAGAATTCAGCAGGTCCTGGATTAGAGCTCGATATTGCCGATTGCGGGCATCGCTTTTACATGTATCCTTACACGCATTCTAATTGTTCTACTCGTCCGCTTTATTCCTTTCTTGGTGAGCGACGCGATAAGCGCCTGGCGTCGAGCCCGTTTCTTTTTTAAACGCCCTTGTAAAGTTTGTTACATCCACCTTTCCGATTTTTTGAACGATCACGGCCAGGCTGTCATTTGTTGTGATGAGCAGCTCCTTCGCCTTTTCGATTTTAAGAGCATTGACATACTCCGATAGCGTTTGCCCTGTATGCGTCTTGAAGATACTCCGCAAGTATTGAACGGACATCGAAAATTGTTCTGCCAACGAACTGATTTGAAATTCATATTTCAAGCCATTTTCATTGATGTATTGCATGATCTCCTCGATGAGCTGATCGGATTGTTGCTTCTTGTGCGTATTGAGAAAATCCGTAATCTTCTGAAAAACCTGTTCGATTAACTCAATCAAATCATCTACCGTCTGGAAGTGTTCAATTTCCAAAATATCAAAGCCATAATCCAGCGTGTTGGAATAAGCGGTATCCAGTACAACGGAGAGTCGTTTAAAATATTGAATAATATCAAAGCAAATGTATCTGCATGTGTACAGCGTGCATTTATTCGTTTGAATATAGTCCATCATTTCATAGAAGCTCGTTTGCGCCTTCTCGATTTTCAGCTCAGAGATATGCTTGCCGAATGCCTCCAGCATTTCCGGAAGAGGCGTTTCCGCATCCGTTATATTGGATATCTGACTATACTCGATGATGCTTCCGATGCTGTACAGCATTTTATATTCCAGCGCTTCGCAGCTTTGCATGTAGAGTTTTCCAATTAAGGACGGCTTGTCGTTCATGTCGCTTACGCCTATCGTTGCCAGAACGCCTAATTCCAGAAGCTGTTGAAGGATCGCTTCAAAGGCTTGTATCAAATCACTGTAATCTTCCCTTTCCAGGCAAAGGATACAGACAATCTGCTGATTAAAAAGCAAATTTTTGAATTGGCATTCAATCGATTTTGGGATATTCACGGCAATCGCATTTACCACAACCGAATACCCAATCTCATTCAGATTGTCGATATCTTCAATATAAAGGGATGCCATGCAAAATTCACTTTTTGTATACACAACGCCAATACTTTTTCCGGCTGAATTTAAGCTTTGCAGGTTATTAAACGAACTATTGAGCACATATAACAGAAAATTTTCATAAAGCGCGTCTTCAGAGTGTTCCGTGAAATTGTGATAGTCCACTTGAAGCTGGTTCAAATCGCCTATCGCTCTTTCTATCGTGCCAAGCTCATCATTCCTGGTAGTCGAATAGGCATTCAATTGCGAGACAATTTTTCGAATAGGAAAATAATTGAACCTGAGTCCCAGCATAATGATAACAGCGCCTATGACAAACATGAGGGATGTAACAACGATAACCCAATCTTTGATTTGAATCAGACTTTTCATGGCATCTTGCATATCTGTAATCTTGACATAATAATAACCGGTCTCATTGGAATGCAAGCCAATAATATAAAGCTGTCGTCCGTCTGTATCTATGGTAGCTGAGAAATCTCCCTTATGCTGCTTCAGAAGAGGAGTAATATGGCTTGAGACAATCCCCTTTGAGTCGGGCACAAAGCTGCTCAGCAATTGGAGATCATTATCGAATACAAGCACATTTTCATTCACATCTTCTTCGACTGAGAAATTGAAAAGCTTTTTCAAGTTTTCATTGTCTATGACAAACACAACGGTTCTTGAGGGATTCGAAAAATTGGGGGAAAGCGGTGAAAAATAAAAAATATACGAATGGTTGTTTTGACTGATTACCTGACGAACATGTACAGATTCTGAATGGTTTAATAGCTCATAGAAGTCATCCATACTTAAATCGCTGGAGTCTATATAATTCGGCAATATCTTTGAAAAAAAGAAGGTACCCGACGAGGAAAAAAGCTTATCGGAGCCTCTTTCGCACAAAAATATATCGCTCAGCGGGTCCAGCAGCCGCGTTAAAAATGACAGCGTGGAAACGACGTCGGCTGGATTGTTTTTGATTTGAAACAGGGTCATGGAAGGGGAGCTGTCGACTTTTCTCGTTAATGTATTTAATTCGGAAATTTTCACATCGTATACGTTCTTAACCGTGTTTAATTTGTTGATATTGGAGGTGTAAATCTCTTTTTCGAATGAATGATAAACCGTAGAATAACAGAATAAAAAGAAAACTAAAATGGGTATAAACACGGCAAAGCTGTATAGAAGCATGGTTCTCCTGAATAAAGTGCTTTTAGCCGAAAGAAAAAGTGATTTCAAGACCCTCACCTCTGAATTTTTATGTTGGCTGAAGCATCGCAAGCGAATGTTTTGTCTTTTTTTGTAAACGCTTGCAATAAATCTTTCACTTCTGCTTCGCTGCAATAGAGGGAAAGCGAGCATTACGCCCGGTAAAATTCCGGAAGCCTAATGCCCGCAGGACAAACCTTGCTGTACATACTTGAAAATCTGTATTACAACCATTGTTGACTATAGCATGAAATTTATAATCATTCAATACTTTCAAGTCAGATCTGTACTTAAGACCGATTCGAGCTTTGCCGAATGACAAGCTCGGGCTGCAGCACGACGAAGCTGCTGCTGCGCACCGTTTCTCCGTTCATCATGTCGAGCAGCAACCCTGCGGCGCTTGCGCCGATGTCGTAGGTCTGGAACTGGACCGAAGTCAGCTTCACCGGCATGCTTTCGCAAATCCCCGTATTGTCGTAACCAACGACGAGGACATCTTTGCCAACGATGAGCCCTTTCTCGCCCAGCGCTTCGCAAGCACCTTTGGCAATGCCGTCGTTAAAGCAAAATATACCGTCCGGCGTGACGCCCCTCTTCAGCAGCTCACTGACGCTGTCGTAGCCTTGGCGCGCCGTATCGAACGTTGGCTCGAACAGAACCAGCCTGTCATCCACATCCAGCCCCGCCTCGGCCAGCGCACTCGTGTAGCCCTGATACCGCTCGTATGAGGTGGAATAAGCAGGACGCGAAATATAGGCGATATCTCGGCAGCCGTTGCCGATCAAATGCTTTACCGCCGCGTAAGCGCCGTAAAAATTGTTCGACACCACCTTCGGCGCTTCCACACCGTCGATTCCGCGATTGCAGAAGACAATCGGAATGCCGGCTTCCTGCAGCTTGCTGAACAGACTTAAATCAGTATGTCCGATTATGGCCGGAACAATAATGAGCCCATGAATGCCCAAATCGATTAATTTGTTCAGATAACCAGCCTGTTTCTCGGTCTGATTGTCCGTATTGCAGATGACGAGATTAATGTCATGCCGATTCGTTGTATCTTCGACTCCGCGCAAGATACCCGGGTATGTATCATGCCGGATATCCGGAATAATGAGCCCAACGGATCGAAACGTACTTCCCGGTGTATGCTTCGCCGTCGCCCTCTTTTCGGATACGTACGTACCGCTGCCGTCTTTGGCGTATAGGTAGCCCTCGCCAATCAACTCGGAAATCGACCGCTCGATCGTCGTGCGGGCAGCGTTGTATTGCTTGGCCAAAGCGTTGCGCGAAGGCAGGCGGACATGAGGCTTGAGCAGCTTAATCTGCTCGATCAGCTTATGCTTCACTTCCATGTAGCGAAATCCATATTCCCCCAAACAATCCCCACCAATCTGTATGCATTCTGTTGGTTTGATTGTAATAGATTAGGGAATGGTATTCAACAGCCAATCGAAACCTGTATTAAAATATTGCCGCCCGTCTCTTAAAATGCAGAAAGAGGCAAGGAGAAAATCTCCTTGCCTCTGCCGGGCAATCGGCCACTTGAAGTATTCGCTCTTCTCTCGGCCCACCACGTTCTTCCAGTTACATAAACCGGTCTTTACTTGCCTTTTACGGTATCAGAATGCCGATATTGTCGATTTCAGCCCCCCAATTCGGGTAGGTAAACTTAATCGTGTTGCTTCCGGCATTCAAATTCATCGTAGTCACATAGCTTCGAACCACATTCCAGCTTCCTGAATCCAGCCTTATTTTAAGCTGTGTATCAGGGCCGCCATTCAGACTGTAGTTCGGCCATCTCTCGTCGGCTGCCAAATAATTGACCTTCACTTTGTAAGCACCCGCTGTCGGTACGGTCACATTAAATTCCACACTGCCTGAATGACTGCCCATGTTGCCAACTTTGCTGCCGTTCGAGCAGTTGACGCAGCTTACTACATTGGCAGAGCCGGCAAGGGTAGCGCTTTCCGCTTCATAGTAAGTATAAGGATCATCAGGCATACTCGGTACGGTGGTCTTGGAAATCAAAACCGCGGCTCCTCCGGTTGCCAAAAGCGGGATCGTCAGCGTTGAAGCGGATGTCACCGTGCTTACATCTTTACTTATGGATTCTCCCGTCGCTCCGTCCTTATAGACATAAGCCGTGTAGCTGCCGGGATCAAGGTTCAAGCTTGAAAGGGGAATCGATAATGTTCTCGCGTCAACGGTCATCGCCCCAATATACCAGTCCGAACCGCTTCGCCTTGCCATAACAGCATGGCTCCCAGGGAAACCGTCAAGGAGCTTCGTCTCGTCCCAAGAGGCCGGCACAACCCGCAGAAGCTCAGTGCCTATCCAGTTTGCGTAGATGTCTATGGAGTCGGCATAGTTTTGAATTTTGGTCTCATAGACGATAGACATCGCGAGCTGGTGGCCCTGTGTCGTGTTTTTGTTCGTGTTGCTAAGAGCAACAGGCGTATAGTCCATGGAGCCCAGCACGTTTCTTGTGAATGGAAGCGTAGTATTGTGAACAGCGGTTGGAGCCGGCGGCCAATACAGCTTATAGCGCTCGGAGCCAAGCACCGCTTCCGAGCCTATTATATTAGGCCAAGTACGCTCTTCTCCGCCCGGTTTTGTGGCATTGTGAAAATAGACCATAAGCTCGAGCTCGGCGCAATAATCGGCTGTCGACTCCAGAAAGCTCATCCCGACCTGGGAATCATTTGCCGTCATGTCCACTTTTACGCCTTTAATGCCCCAGCTCGCCCATTTGCGTAAATTCATTCTGCTCGCGCCATAGGGGGTATGGACATACGGACTCGCCCATATGAATATGCCTACATCCTTCGTCTCGGCATAATCGACCAGATCCGCGATCGTGCCGTCGGTCCATTTCACCCATCCGGCGTCAACGGTCACATACTCCCATCCCATGGAAGCCGCAAAATCCACATAATCCTTTTGCCGCTCGTAGGAATAGGGCACTTCACGATAGCCTTCGGGAACATTCGGGTCGCCGTAATAGTCCTCACTCCACCAGGACCACGCGGCGATACCCGGTTTGATCCAACTGGTGTCGGCGATTTTGGACTCCGGGTTCAGGTTTTGCACTAAGGTTGAATTGACCAAATCATTAAGATTGTCGGTGACTACCACTGCCCTGTAAGGGGTCTGGAACGGCAAAGCGGCTTGCATCGTTGCTCCAAAGTTGGATTGGTCTTCTGCGCATGACAATCTCATATTCTGTCCCGAGCTTCCAGTGAGAATCGAGGGGCAATAAGTCCCATCGGCGTTATATACATTCGCTTCTGTAAATAGAGCCCAATAAGAGTTGTTGTCAATCGAGGCCAAAAAAGGCATCGAAACCGTACTGGAGTTTAACGATGTGGAACTGTAATATTCCCAGGTCCCCTCGTAAGTGTTTACCGGATCAAATCCCCATCCGCCTGTTCCGTCAGGGAAATTGTATTCGGTATATTCCTCTTCGATGATGGTCTCGCCCATCCCGGGAATATAATATCTGAAACCGAATCCATCATCGTATACCCTCATGTATATTTTTAGCTGTGCCGCGCCTTTCGAAACGACATATTCCCTTTGCACCGCGTTGTCCTGGTTTACGCTTTTTTTGCCCCCCGGTATCGAATAGGTATTGTTCCACGAGCTTGTGCTGGTTGATACAAACGACATTCCCGAGTAGAAATCCACAGCTTCGGTCTCCAGGCCCATCCGTGATTTCTCGACGATCGTATCGCCATTTTTGGTAACGGTGTAGAATAATTCCCCGCCTTCCAGGTACATCGTCGCCGTGAGTGTGCCATCAGGGGACGATGTGGAGTACTGCGTTCCGGCATCAATCGCAAAAGCTGAAGGAACCGACGTAAGCATAATAGCCATTACCATGATAAAACTTACTACTCTCTTAAATGACATTATTATTCCTCCTCCATTCATCATTCAAATCTAAGACCGATCACCTGACTCTATTATCGGGGGAAGGAAGAAATATATTCCATAACAATTTCCTCTGAATTCTATCCGAAACAAACGAACTTACCATCGGAACTCACTGTCGACTTTTCCAAATAGCAGCTCGGCAAACAAACTTTCAAATCAAATGTAATGATAAATATATCAATTATCGTTAATAATTTATTGTAAAACAATAATAATTATGCTAACATGATATTCACCATTAACCAACCGAGACGCTTATTCGTGAAGCGAGAAACACTCCTGTTGATGGCCGTTCAGAAAGGTGTGAATGATACTCATGCTTAGTCCCCTACGGGATCTCTCCCGTCAGCTCATTCGCTTCGGCTGGCAGCAGGCGCTGTCCTGCCTATTTCCCGTGGTCATCTTCGCCTCGCTTGCTTTGACAAGGCTGGCGCCTCTGCCCTGGCTTTATCGGTACGACTGGCTGCTCGTCATTTGCCTGGCCATGCAGGTTTGGATGCTGCGCTCGGGTCTCGAAACGCGCGACGAGCTGAAGGTCATTACCGTTTTCCATGGGATTGGCCTTTCGCTTGAGCTGTTCAAGGTGCATATGGGGTCCTGGTCGTATCCCGAGGAAGGCTGGACGAAGCTTGGCGGGGTGCCGCTCTACAGCGGATTTATGTACGCCAGCGTAGCGAGCTATCTTTGCCAAGCCTGGCGACGGCTCCAGGTTGAGCTAAGGCAATTTCCGCCGCTCTGGCTGGTTGCTCCGCTCGCCGCGGCCATCTATCTCAACTTCTTCACCCATCATTATTGGATCGACATCCGCTGGTGGCTGTCTGCTCTCGTGCTGCTCGCATTCTGGCGATCGTCCGTAACCTATACCATCGGACACCGCCGTTACGCCATGCCGCTGCCGCTGGCTTTCGCTCTGATCGGCTTCTTCATCTGGATTGCGGAGAATATCGCCACGTACTTCCATGCCTGGCAATATCCGAATCAAGAGCAGACCTGGCATCTCGTGCATTTGAGCAAAATAAGCTCCTGGCTCCTGCTCGTCATTGTCAGCTTCCTGATCGTCGCCTCGCTCAAGCAAGTCAAAGAGCAGCGACCGTCGGTTAACCCGACGGCCGCTGCTCCATCTGAAAAGCCTAAATTTATAGATGGGATTGAAACGGGCGTTTGAATGCCTTCATCATAATCCGTCCTTTAAATAAGAACAACTCGATGCGTTCCGTTCTGTTCGCGTTCTGATCAACAGCCTTAAAAAACATCTTAAGCGCTGCCCGCCTTGGACCGCTTGTTGCTGGGAGCGAACCAGCCGAGCAGAGCGATCGCCACCAGAACGATATAGAACACGGAAGTCCATCCCGTGCTGTGAGGGAAGTGATGATCCAGCACCCCGACATCCTCATGGGCAAGCGTAATGACGGCAAGCTTGACCCCCACCCAGGCTACGATAGCGTAGGCGGTCGTCTCGAGCGACGGCCGCTGCGCCAGCAGCTTCACGAACCAGGTCGCGGCGAATTTGATCAGAATCAAGCCCGCGATTCCGCCAAGCAGCACGACAATGAATTGCCCGCCGTCCATGCCGCCGAACTCGCCAAGCGGGGAATCCGGAAGTCCGAGCGCAAGCGCCACCGCCGCCAGAATGGAGTCGATCGCGAAGGCAAGATCCGCCAGCGCGATCTTTCCCACGGTAGGCCAGAAGCCCGCTCCCGAGCCTTCCTCCTTCGCCCCGTGTTCCCCTCCGTTTTCCTTCGAAAGCTTCGTCTGAATAATATGCTTTAACCCCAAGTACAGCAGATACGCCGCTCCGACGGCTTGTACCAGCCACATATCCGCGATGAACGAGATCGCGAAGAGCGCCGCGAAGCGAAAGCCGAAGGCCATCAGAATGCCGTAATTAATCGCCCTCTTCTTCTGTTCATCAGGCAGCGGCTTCGCAATGACCGCCAGCACCAGCGCGTTGTCCGCCGATAACAAGCCTTCAAGTCCAATAAGAATAAGCAATGCCCACGCATACTCTAACCACATCGTATCCAACTTGATTCTCTCCTCTACAAGCTTAATAAGTATAATCAGCCGTAGTCTACAGTAACATGTACATACTCGGCAATAGATATACGCATAAAGCGGCAATTTGATTTCATCTTTTTTTCAAAATAAGATTGACTGCCCAGGAAAGAGGAAATATAATATTTGATATTGATAATTATTATCAATGATAAAATTCATATTAAGGCAGGTTACTTACTCATGCACACGAAACATGCGGCTTCATCCAAAATATGGTTCATTTCCATCATTCTCATTCTGTCTCTCGTCGCATTAGTCGGATGCTCGAATAACAATTCGAATAATACTACGAATGCCAGTACAGAACCGACAGCGACAGCCGATGCAACAGCTCCGGCAACCGACAAAACAACAGCAACGGAAACGCCTGCTTCTAACGAAGAAGCGACTTCATATCCGATTACCATCAAACATGCTTTCGGCGAAACCGTCATTGAAAGCAAGCCGGAGCGCGTGGCGACCATCCAATGGGCGAATCATGATGTCGCGCTAGCGCTGGGCGTCGTGCCCGTAGGCTTCTCGGCGGCGAACTACGGCGTTCAGGACGACAGCGGGCTTCTGCCTTGGACGGCTGCGAAGCTGAAGGATCTGGGCGTCTCGGACCCTAACATCTTCCAGGATACGGACGGTCTTGATTTCGAAGCGATCTCCGATTCGAATCCGGATGTTATCCTTGCCGCCTATTCCGGCATTACGCAAGAAGATTATGACACGCTCAGCCAAATCGCTCCGGTTGTCCCTTACCAAACCAAGCCTTGGGTGACCACTTGGCGCGAGCAGGTGCTCTTCAACGCGGAAGGCATGGGCATGAAGGCCGAGGGCGAGCAGTTAATTAAAGACACAGAAGATTTGATCAAGGAAAAAGCAAGCGCCTATCCGCAAATTCAAGGCAAGAAGGTCGCATTCGCCAACTTCTCGGCCAAGGATCTGTCCAAGATCAATATCTATACCCCTGCCGATCCGCGCGGCGCGTTCCTGGAAGAGCTCGGCATGACTTATCCAGACGGGGTAACGAAGCTCATTACAGATGACACCAGTTACAATCTCAAGCTTAGCGCCGAGAATGCGGATGCGCTGTACGACGCGGATATCCTGGTCGGCTATGGCGATGACAGCCTGCTCGAAGCGGTGAAAGCCGATCCGGTGCTTGGCAAAATCCCTGCAATCGAGAGAGGCTCCGTCGTCTTCATCGGCAATGGCACGCCGCTGGCCGCCTCCGGCAATCCGAATCCGCTTTCGATCGCTTATACGATTGACGAATATCTGAAGTTAATCGGGGACGCTGTCGACAAAATAAATGAATAATCTCACGGAAACAGAACAAAAGCGGCTGCATTCCACTATTCCGAAGCATTTCAAAACGGTTCTGGCCTTATGCCTTCTCCTGCTCGCGCTAAGCGTAATCGCTTCGCTCGTCTTCGGCTCCAGGATGGTAAGCTTCCAAGGGCTTATTGACGGAATCTTCCACAAGAACGCGGACAGCTTCGAAGCAAGCATCATCCATAAACGGATTTCCAGAACCGTGTTCGGCTTGTGCTGCGGCGCCGCGCTTGGCGTGTCCGGGTCGCTGATGCAGGCAGTCACCCGCAATCCAATTGCGGATCCGAGCATCCTTGGTGTGAACACCGGCGCAGCCTTGTTCGTCGTATGCGGCATCGCATTCCTGAACATCTCCACGGCGAATCAATATATATGGCTGGCCCTGGCCGGAGCTGCAATAAGCGCCATATTCGTATTCGGAATCGGCTCCATGGGGCGTGGCGGAGCCACCCCCATTAAGCTCGTTCTGGCGGGAGCGGCTACCAGCGCCGCTCTCGCTTCGCTCGTCAGCGCTATTATGATTCCACGCTCTTATGTGATGGATCAATTCCGATTTTGGCAAGTCGGCAGCGTCGGCTCTGCCACCTGGGATGGTCTTGCCACGTTCGCCCCGTTCCTGATTGTTGGCTTGATTGCAGGCATTGCCTCCGCTCCGGCGCTTAACGCGCTCGCGCTCGGAGACGATGTCGCGACGGGACTCGGCGTTCGGAAGGGAATGCTGCGCCTTGTGGCGGCATTCGCCGGCGTCGTCTTATGCGGCGCGGCGACGGCGCTGGCCGGACCGATCGGATTCATCGGGCTGCTGGCCACCCATGCCATGCGCCTTGTGCTCGGTCCCGACCTTCGCTTCATCATTCCGATGTCGGCGATTGCCGGCGCCGCCATCTTGACGATATCCGATGTAATCGGAAGGGTTATCGGCAGCCCCGGAGAGGTTGAAGTCGGCATCGTAACCGCATTTATTGGAGCTCCGATCTTGATCTTGCTGGCCATGAAGTCGAAAGGGAGTTCCTTATGAAGCAAGATACTGTTGCCTATATACAGGCAGGAAGAAGACAGAGGCGCCGCCGATGGCTGCTCGTTACTTCACTGCTTGCGCTCCTGTCGATCCTGCTTTGCTGCGCCATGCTTCTGCTTGGCAACACGATCTATCCGGTCGACGAAGTCGTTCGCACGCTGATGGGAGAACAATTGAAAGGCGTGTCCTTCGCCGTGAATACGATACGTCTGCCGCGAATGCTCGCGGGATTGTTCGCCGGCTTCGCCTTCGGCCTTGCGGGCAATACGTTCCAGACGTTGCTGCGCAACCCGCTCGCCAATCCGAATGTCATCGGGATAACCGCCGGTTCCAGCGCGGCTGCCGTATTCTGCATCCTTATCTTGCATGCCGGCAGAGCCTATGTGTCTGCCGCCTCCCTAGCAGGCGGTCTGATTACCGTCATCATTATCTATCTGTTATCCAAGGGCAAGTCATTCTCGATTGGAAGATTGATTCTGGTCGGCATCGGCATACAAGCGATGCTGAACTCAGTCATCTCCTATCTGCTTCTGATTGGCTCGCAGCAGGATATTCCCGCAGCGTTCAGATGGCTGAGCGGAAGTCTCAACGGCGTGCAGATGGATGAGCTTCCGCCGCTCATGATCGCCGTGCTGATCTTCGTTCCCGTTACCGTCCTGCTTAGCAAGTCTCTAAGCATACTCGAGCTTGGGGAGAAGTCGGCGACAACGCTCGGCGTAGGCACGGACAGAACCCGACTTCTTCTTATTCTAAGCGCCGTCATCATGATCGCTTTCGCCACTTCGACGACAGGTCCGATCGCCTTCGTTGCCTTCCTGTCGGGACCGATCGCGAAGCGGCTCGTCGGAGTCGGCTTCTCGAACGTTATTCCTGCGGGCCTGGTTGGCGTCGTCCTGGTGCTGGCATCCGATCTCATCGGGCAATTCGCATTCGAAACCAGATATCCCGTTGGCATTATAACAGGCATACTCGGTGCGCCGTATCTGATTTTCTTGCTGATTCGAATGAATCGAAAGGGGGCTTTCTAAGTGACGAATACACATGTCTTTCAAGCAGAGGAAACTGTAGCGGGCTATGATCACAAGACGATTGTGCATGGGGTAAGCCTGACGCTTCCGAGCAATCGGATCAGCGTCATTATCGGGGCGAACGCCTGCGGCAAGTCAACGCTTCTGAACACGCTCGCCAGACTGATCAAGCCCACCTCGGGCCAAATCACGCTCGACGGCAAGCAAATCTCCCAAATTCCGCCGAAGCAATTAGCCCGGGTGCTTGGTCTGCTGCCGCAGTCGCCAATTGTGCCGGAGGGCATCTCCGTCGCGGACCTGGTGGGACGGGGCAGATTCCCGCATCAATCCTTGATCGGCGGATGGTCGAAGAAGGATTACGAGGCCGTTGCCGAGGCGATGGAGATTATGAAGATTACCGAGCTCGCCAACCAGCATATCGACGAGCTATCCGGCGGTCAGCGTCAGCGCGTGTGGATCGCCATGGCGCTGGCGCAGCAGACCGACATCCTGTTCCTCGACGAACCGACCACGTTCCTCGATATTACGTATCAGGTCGAAATTCTCGATCTGCTCACGGACCTGAACCGGAAGCACGGCACAACGATTGTGATGGTGCTTCACGACATCAACCTGTCCGCGCGCTACGCCGATTATATCTTCGCGCTTCGCGCCGGCAGGCTGGTAGCGGAGGGCAAGCCGTCCGAGGTCATCACCTCCTCGCTCATCAAGGACGTATTCGGCATGGATTGCGCCGTAATCGATGATCCCGTGTCGGGCTCGCCGTTAATCGTGCCGAAGGGGCGTTACCATGTGAATAAGGACGAACAGTCACGGCCCAAGACGGCGGATGACCTGCTGTTGTCCACGATTTAAGTCGCTGTCATGGCCTTCCCATTGGCCCAAGAAATAAACAGGCGGACACAGAGGACGCTATTTTTGAAAAATAAGAAATTTGTTCGTTTTGTCGGACACAGGAGACACTATTTCCTCAAAAACCCCCAAAAAAATGCTTTCTTATCGCATATAGAGTCATCTGTGTCCGCGAAATCATGAAAACAGCTCATTTTGTTGAAATAACGCATCTACGGTCCGCTGCGATCATGCGCAACCATAGACAGGCCCCTATCTTGTCCGGACTCTTCCTGCAACGCCGGCTTATCGCTCCTCCTTCGCCAGCTTATGCTGCCTATGCGCCTTCATAGCGAAGTACAGATACAAGATGATCATAATGGGAAATACCGTCCACACTAAGCCGCGAAGCAGAGCGAACGGCGTCTCGAAGAGGAAGGCCCGCCAGAAATCTCCGCCGCTGCGCTCCCACAGCCCGGGCGTGTAATACAACAATTTCGGATTCTGAAATACAGCCGGGTCGATCGCCTCGGTGGAGATAAGCGCGGCCATTATCGGGATGAAGCAGCACGCCAGCGTCACCCACATATCCATGAGACGCTTGTATCGGCCAGCCTTGGAAGCGGCATCCGAGAAGATCTCTTCGCTTCCGAGTGGATCCGCTCTCCTGAAATACTGGTAGCCCGAGCTCTTCGTGCCCGCGACATGCTCCCAGCCGCTGTCCTCGAATAGCGCTTTATAATCCTCGAAGTCCTCCCGCTTCTTGAAGCTGCGATAATCCATTCTAATCTTGGCGGGAGAAGAAGAGCCGTCCCTTTCAAAGCGATAACCGTACAGCTTCTTCTCCGCAAGGAGGCAGCCTCGCCCTGCCATTTCATTCAACCAATTCTCTTCCTTCTCCAGATTCGTAAAAAACTTATATACGTTCATTCCCGATTCCTCCATCCTCTTGTCCATGCTATTCCCAAGGCTTAAGCCAATTGATCATTGGCCGCGTTTATCATATGCTTCATCCGTTCCATATCCGATTGCAAAATATTCAGCCCCATGCCGGTAATGGCATAAACCTTGCGTCGTCCGTCTTCGCTTGCGACGGGCTGGATGAATCCGAGCTTCAGCAAATTCTCGATCGCGCCGTACAGCGTGCCGGCCGCCATTCGCACCTGTCCGCCGCTCAGCTCCTCGACCTTCTGCATAATGAGATACCCGTGCGCCGGCTTGATCAGGGCGAGCAAAATGTAATACACCGTTTCCGTCAACGGCAAATGTTTGTCTCTCTTCATATTCATCCTCCAGGCAGATAATGATGTTCTTATTCAACTATATCGTTAAAATATATCGTCAAACTGTATAGTTAAACTATATACAGTTTCGCGATATATTGCAACAAAAAAGAGAACAATCTCTCCAAATGGATGATTGCCCGCCCAACCCCTGCTACCTGTCCCATGTTCAGTCTTGTTTATACTGATCCTTCACAATCCCCGAGCCGATGCCCGCTCCCACCATGAGAATCAGCGATCCGAAGTTCCACAGGAACGAACCTCCGGCCAGCGTCACATCGAGCGAAGTCGTCTTGTTCAGGAAGAGAACAATGAGCTTGATCACCAGCAGCAGGACGCCCGCCAGGAAGAGGATATCGAATAATGCCTTAAGCCTCGGATAAGCCAAATGCTTGCTCTCCTCAATCACCTTATTCGTCAACTCCTTATCGCTTCTTAGCAGCTCATCAATCGACACCTCGAACAGGTCGCTTAATTTAATAATGATTTCGATGCTCGGGTAGTTCTGGCCATTCTCCCATTTCGAGACCGACTGCCGGCTAACGAACAGCTTCTCCGCCAGCTCCTCCTGCGACCAGCCCTTCTTGTTCCTCTCACTCTTCAGCTTCTCGGCAAAAATCAATGCAGCCCCGCCTTTCTGTACGGTATACGCCTATCTTGATTCAAACGCATGTAGAAGTAAAGAACGCGTTGGTTGCCCCTTCGCCGCATGTTCGCGGCACCGTCCATGTTACCGCCGATTCCCTCCGCAACACCTGGTTGCGGGCCCGTCCTACCGTCAGTTTCATAGAAAAAACGCCAGATGGCGTTTTTGAAAACAACGATCTGCTCTGTAACGGACATCTGTTCCTCTTACACGGCTTTTGGGGCTGTCTGATTGCTCTAAGGGACATTTGGTCACCTTAGCGACTCCATCTAGGGAACAAACAACTGATTTTACCCGCTAAGCGGATCAAATGTCCGTTACAGCTGCAAGCCGATTCGTCCATCTCATCAATTTCTGCCGGAGCATATTGTATTCTACTCGGTGACGGCATCGATTTTCCTCCTCATTCCCGCCATCACTTCCTCCCTATCAAGCAATACTTCTCCCTCGGCTGCCTGCCCATTGACTTGCGAATCTAATTATATTATTATCTAATTAGTTAATTATCTAATTTACATTAACAAAGGCGGTGAATCCCCCACATGCAATTAGAAAAAGCGGTCGCTTACCATAAAGCGCTTGGAGATCCGACGCGGATCAAGCTATTGATGCTGCTGGCCGAGGGCGAGCTCAGCGGCCAGGAGCTGGCGGAGAAGCTGGGCGTATCTGCAGCGACGATCACTCATCATGCAGCGAAGCTTCGGGAAGCAAGCTTGCTGAATGAACGTCGCGACAAGAACACGATCTTCTTTTCGCTGAATCATTATTTTGTGAAAAATGGCGCCCTGGCTTCTACGGAACTGATCTATCGAAACGCAAAAGGAACGGGAGGTGAATCGATTATGGAGGACAAGAACATGCGGCTGAAGGAATCCGTGCTGAAGAACTTCTTCACGCAAGACGGGAAGCTGAAGCATATTCCCGCGCAATTGAAGAAGAAGCTGATCGCGCTCGAGCATATGGTGTCGCAAGTGGAACGGGGCCGAACGTATACCGAGAAGGAGATCAACGCGTTCATTGGGCAATTTCACGAGGATTCCTCCACGCTGCGAAGGGAATTTATTATGCATCAATATATGTATAGAGACAATGGAATCTACGAGCTGAACCCGACTGAGCTATGGACGAAGTGGGAGACGCTGTCCTAATGACCGAGGCTGCGCGAATAGTCGCGCAGCACGTCTCCCCGAGCAATTCATTCCAGTTAATTGAGCAGCGGGATGGTCTCACTATAAGATTCTTCAGCCCTTCCGCTGGTATAACAAATGGCCCGAGCGCTCATATTCACTTCGTAGAACTGAACGCCGGCTTCCGCCATGTCCTTAAGGAAATCGAAATAAGAGGTGCGGTGCTTCTGATGATGCTCAAGCCCCTTCCTAACGGCATCCGCTTGGAACAGCTCCGCTACTTCAAGCGTGGAAGCCAATGCGCCATCCCTGTCCTCATACTGACTATTCTCCCCCTCATACACCGTATGATTATTGGATACGCTTGTCCGGTAGCTCGTCACGCCCGCTTCGAGCAAGGCATGAAATGTTTTGGGATAAGGCCATTTATCCCGCTTCGATTCTATGCTGATTCGTTTCACTTCTTCTACATTCATCTCATCATCTCTCCTTTCACAGTTAGGATAACCCGGAAGAGATGGCTTTCATTGTACAAATGCGACATGCCGCTCCAAACATTCATGAAGCTGTATATCACCTTGCGCATCCTGCAAATTTCAAAAATCCCGCAGTTGGCCCGGCGTTACTCCGCTTTTCTTGCGAAATTCTCTAATGAAATGGGCTTGATCGTAATAATTCGCTTCATGCGCCAGGTGAGTGAGTGCTGAGGGCCGATTATCGGCTTTCAGAGTCTGCAGGGCATGCTGGAACTTCACTATCTGCGCCAACGACTTGGCGGACACCCCGATCCTCTCAATGAACCGTCGTTCGAACTGCCTTCTGCTCAGCACCGCTTCTTCTGCTAATTGACCGATCCGTATAATCCCTCTCGTGGATTGGATTTGGTCTATCGCCCATACAGCCCAGCGGTCTGTCTCCGTATCCGCAAACATACGCCAGAGCAGCTCTTCAATCACGACCAGCCATTCCCGAGGATTGGCTGCCAGTCGAGGATCCAGCACGCGATTCCATGCCGAAACGGGCTTACCCAGATCAATCAGCGAGACGCTCCGAGCCGCTATTTCCCTTGGGCTGCACAAGCTCCATCTATATAAGGCAGCCGGCTTGAAATAGATAAGAACGGAGGACAACGAGGCGCTAGCCTGGAACAGCTTCTGATTATGATGAATCCCGGTTAGTCCGGCAGAATCGAGAAGCTGCTGCTGCCCGTCATTCACAATCGTCATATGGCCAATATTCTGAATGCCCATGACATGATGAATATCCGGATATACGATGAAGGGTTCAGCGGAACCATTCCCTATCCAGACCATCTTCTCTACATAAGGAGCTAACCGCTCGGGCCGCCATGTAATCATATTTCCGCCTCTTCCGTTGTGCGTGCTGTTCAGCTTGATCGGTTTGCTGCCAGTCCTTCGCGAACAGCCTCATTATCTCTCATATTGAAATAATACCAGCATTCCTCCAAACAATCATTCGTTCTGAATACTATTATTATTGACGCCGTCATCCTTCAAATTCTGCGGGCGGTTATGCTGCAGCCGATTCTCAAATACGAGATTGGCCGTATGCGGAGCCTGAATCCATATGCCGTTCTTGTTGTTGCGAGCCACTGCATTCTCTAGCATATCGTTAAAATCGGATATTACGATCATTCCGCTTTGCTCGTTAGCCTGAATATGATTGAACCCTGCCAGATTATAGTTGGAATCAAGCAATAGTCCGTTGCCATGGTTCCCTTGCGCGCTGCCGTTCAAAATGTAGTTGTTCGTGCTCTGCGCATGGAAGCCGTTACGACCATTGTTATGGAGTTGATTTTCAAGAATTAGATTATTATCCGATCTTCTGATGACGATGCCATTCCCCTTATTTCTCGAGATGCGGTTACCCGCGATGGCGTTATGATGGCTGACCAGAATCTCAATGCCGTGCGAGGCGTTATGCTGCAGTTTATTTTGAACAATCCAGTTGCCCATGCCGCCTCTGAGCCCGATTCCCCTGCCGCTGAGAACATCCGAACTCGCGCTTCCAATCTGCTCGATCGTATTCCTCATGATCAAATTGCCCACCGAATGCTTGATCACGATGCCCATGGGCTGCTTCTCTCCGTCAATCGCTTCTATTTCGTTATGAAGAATGCGATTGGACTTGCCGCGGCATACGCGAATGCCGCTCGATCTGTAGCTCGAGATGCGGAACCCTTCGATAACCACACCGGCAACCCCTTTTAACGCGAAGGCTTCAGATAGAGAGGAGTTTCCGCTCAGAACTGCCCGATGCCGCTCCTTCGCAAGGATGCGGATATTGTTTTTCGCGCCTGAAATTTGCACATTTTCACAGTATACACCTCTATGCACCAGAAGCACATCGCCTTCATTAGCAGCGGATACCGCATCCTGTATTGCTGTCTTGCCGCCCGGATACACATCAATAATCGCCAATTTCGATCACTCCAATCTGCGCAAGCTCATTCCTCTTCTCTAATGCAGTACATGCATGTCATGCAGGATTGGCAAGGAACACGAGCGGATTTGCCAAGAAATCTTCAATACATGACGTTGATGGCGGGCGGTCCAACCTCCCTCGTTGCAGCCTTTGAAATATTGGAATTTACGTTGCCTCGCTGACCGTTTATCGTAGAAGGTGATTCACGATTCATACTTTCAACTGGCGAAAGGGGAAATGATGATGCTCGCAAGGATGGTAACGCAATTGGGATTCAGGAGAGAAAGGCGAATGAACAGCGGTATAACGAATAACGGCAATAGGAGGAGCGGCACGACAAGGAGCAGTACGAGAAGAATCAGTACGAGAAGGACAATGACGCCGCGAAAAGGAACAACCTTTGTTTCATGCTTACTCGTTTTCGTATTGACCATTTTGATAGCGCTTCCAATTCAAGTGTTGGCTGCTGCTCCGCCGACGGGCAAGGCTCGCCTCAGCTTTGGCAGCACTCCCTACTATGCCGAATTAACGTCAACGGCAGACTGGAGCAACGTGAACAATTACAGTTACGATGACACGCAGGGCGGCAGCGTATGGGAAATCACCAGTCTCGGGAGCGGCAAATACAAGATTGAATCCGCAGGCGGAGCGCTCACCTTGAACAGCTCCACGGATTGGCAGCCCGTGAAAACTGCCGCCTACAGCGGCTGGACCACGCAGCAATGGACGATCACGGATCTCGGCAGCGGGAAATTTAAGCTTGAATGCAATGGCAAGGCGCTGACCGGGGATAACGCGGGCAATGGCAGCACGGTCAAATCAGCCGCATACAGCAGCTACACGACCCAGCAATGGAGCATAGCCTCCGTGGATACGTCGTCCTGGCCTGCCGGCACGTGGGATTGGGTCTATCAGAATGTGGACAAGTCCTCTCGTCTCGAAGTGGCGGACCGGGAGAACATTCTCATCATCGGCACGACGATTCACGATGTGATCAATGATATGGGCATGTATATTGCCCGCTCCTCCAATGTCCGCATCGAAGATACGATTGTGGAGGATGTGACCGACAGCGGCTCTTACGGCATGGCCGTCTATCTGTATCGATCCGACGAAATTATTATGAATGAGTCGATCATCCGGGAGCAGGTGTGGATGGGCACAACGGAGCATGCCCACGCGCTTCACATCTATGCCGGAAGCGATATTACGATCGAGCATTCGGATATCTACAATGTAGACGGGAACGGTATTACGATCGAAGCCGAGAATGACAATATCGTCATCGACGACAATGATATCTATAACACCGGGAGCAGACCGTACTCCGCCAGCGCGCCTTATCACGGCATCTACTCCAAAGCGCCCGATGTCCTCATCGAGAACAACCGCATTCACGACAGTCTGGACGGCTCCGCAATTTCGATGCGCAGCACGGGCGTTGTGCAAGGCAACACGTTGTACAACAACAAGCATGCCTCCATCGCGTATTGGCCGGATTACGCCAAGGGCTCGAGCAACGCCTTGACCATCGAGGACAATACGATCTGGCAGGACAACTATACGACGTCGAACTCCAAGGCTTCCGGCATCTCGATCAACTATACGACGGGCAAGCCTGCCGAGAATTATTTTGACAACTTCTATCTTACAGGCAATGATCTGACGATCTCGGACGGCAACAGCTACGGGGTCATCACCTGCTTCGAAGCCACCGGCACCTGGTCGATCGCCAACGTGCAAGTGACGGACAACACGATTACGGACCTGAGAAGCTCCACGAACTATCTCGATGGAGAGACGCTGATGAATGTCATTTCCGGCAATGTGTATCAATGAGCTTTCATAACCAGCCAGCGTCTATATTGACCTGGAGTAACCTCCATCCTTTCCTTGAAAATATGGATAAAATATCTCGCGTTGCGAAAGCCCGTCATCTCCGCAATCTCCTGTACCGTTAACGGGGTCTGTCGCAGATAGGCGCAAGCCTTGCGAATTCGGATCTCTCTAAGAGCCAAGGTGAAGGTCAAGCCGGTCCGGCTCTTGAGAATCCGGTTAATCGAGGTCGCGCTTAGCGACATCTCCAGGCAGAGCTGCTCCAGCGACAGATCAGCAGTATAATTCACCTCCAATACATGCATAATTCGGCGGAAATAATGTTGGTCTCTGTCCATCATGCTCCCTCCTCCGCAGAGAATGAGCCGCATCTTGGTTGACAAGATGCGGCTCTTCGCTTTTCTACTTATAAGACAAATGCAGTCGTTAGTTAATAAAATTCAGCTTCTGCAGCACGCGCAGCAAGGTTGTTGCCGTCTGCGCTCTGGTTGCTTGCGCCGAAGGAAGGAACGCATTCTCGGCCATGCCGTTCATTAGGCCCATCGCGACAGCCTTCTTCACGGCCGGCAGCGCCCAGCTTGAGATGTTCTCGCGATCGCCGAATGGCAAGAGCGTCGCATCGCCAGCTTCGACTGCCGTGTCGCCCGAAACCCAATCTACCGCGCGGATAAGCATGACTGCCATCTGTTCACGAGTCAATGTGGCATCGGGTCTGAAGGCGCCGTCCTCATAGCCTTGAACCAGACCGGCTCGCACAGCCGCTCCAACCGCACCGGCATACCACTCATCGCCGACGATATCCGTGAACGCGGGCGCGTCCCCGTCCTCTGAAAGTCCGAGACCTCGAACCAGCAAGGCGGCGAATTCGGCGCGAGTTATCGTTCGCTCAGGCTCGAAAGCCTCCTCGCTGACGCCGTTCACGATCAGCTTTGAGGCAAGCTGCTCGATATCCCCCCTCGCCCAGTGCCCGATCAAATCCGGAAAGCTGCGAGGATTCTCGCCAATCGCATAGATACTATTGCCATTTCGAATGAGAGTGGCGATTGTCTTGCCATCCTCTTCCGTGAACGTTGCCGGCACGAAGGAGAAGGTTCCGCTCGCCGGGTTATACAGATAAGCTCCGGCTTGCGAGGCATTGACCGTGTCGTCCAAGACGATCGTTCTTGCTACATACGCGCTGCCGAAATCGTCGATGATTCGCTCCTCCCCGTCTCCGACCAAGCTGAGACGGAAGTCAATCGGCGTGTGCAGCAGCTGAATGCCTGCCTCTTGCGCCTGATTGTTAATCGCCTGTCCATCCGCCTCGCCGACAGTTTCAATGGAGAGAAGGAGCTTGGGCTCCTCCGAGCCGCCGAGCGTCAGCCAACCTGCTTCGACCGCCTTGCGCAGCGCCTGCAACGGCAGCTTGTAAGCGAACGCTCCCGCTTCAATCGACAGCACCGCATGAGGCGCGCGCTCAAGCGCATCCTCGATGGATGAGGCCGGCATTTCCAGATTCAAGCCCGCTTCGCTTGCATGAGCTTCGATGGCAATGATCTGATGCTCTTGCCCTTCAATCATCTCGAGTGCTTGTTCCAAAATATCGGCGTCGACCTGTAATTTGACCGCTTCGCCTTCGACGGTCTCCGACTTCATCGCGGCCTTCAGGCTTACGCCATTCCCGTTCGCGACAGGAGATTGATCAGAGTCGCCGTCGTTGTCACCCGGGTCCTCCCCGGAAGAGCCGTCTGAATCCGAGCCTGATCCGGGATCGGAGTTATCATCTTCAGAGCCGGTACCCGAATCTGTATCCGCCGCCTCAATGTCTATCGCAAGCTCCGCATTCGCCCCCGCGTTGAACGCAAAAGCCAGCTCCAACGCTCCCGCTGACTGTGCGGCGAGATATTCCTTCGTCAGCGTGATCCGATTGCCGACAACCGTATAATCCGTCCCTTCCTGCAGGCTTGACGAGCCTTGCATGATGCTCTCCAGGCTGTTGCCGTTCCAGGATACGGTCACTACGATATCCTTGTAGTCGGCTGAATTCGTGTCCTTACTAAAGTCCTTCGTCGCTGGATCAATTGAGGAGTCCTGCTCATTCGCCGCGAACTGGTGGGTGATAATCTCCAGATACGGCTGCTTGCCTGAATTCTCGCTGGCATACACATACATCTTCCGCCCGACAAGCACATCCTGCGCCAGCGCAAGATCAACCGTCGCGCCTTGCTTCATCTGCTCTCTGGCGTATTCGGTAATATCGAAGCTTGCCTCGCTATCCGTGCCCGTGAAGGTTGCGGGCTCGCCCAGCGCCTTGCCTAACAACGGCTTGTTCGCATAAGCGGTCGCTCCTTCCTCCCAGCCGCCGAGCACCGGCTTCACGACCGTGTCGACGAAGGTGCCGCCCGAATCCTCCAGTTTGCCTGTCGCATGGAAGCGAACCGCTTCAATCTCGCCTTCAATACCGCTCAGATCGAAGGTGAAATAGGCTTCCCGGTAATCATCGCCTCCGGCATTCTTCACATATAACTTCGTATCATTATCGTAGCTGTCTTCTTTGTAAATGCCTGAGCGAACGAAGGTGTCCTTCACCGGCTGCAGCGTCGCAGTGGAAGGCTCCTCTGTAGGAACCATGATCTGAAGCATCGCCGTCTTCGTGACGCCATTCAACGTTATGGCCGCCGTAATCCGGGCCTCGCCCGGAGCAACTCCCGCGACAGTGCCGTTCGAATCGACGGTCGCCACGCTCTCATTGCTGCTCGAATACCATATGCTCGCCGCGCTGAGCTCCGCTTCGCTATTATCGTCCATCTTCGCGATGAAGCCCGGTTCCGCTTCACTGCCGGCAGCCACTACCGCGAACGCATCCTCGAAGCTGACCGATTCCAGCACCGGTACCGAGAAATCCGCCGCTTCCGCCGCCGGATCATAGGCGAATACGACATGATGCGTTTTTCCCGGATCCCCTGTTACATCCACCTTGAATTTAATCGTAGGCGACAATTGAAGCACCGTCACCGTGCTGTCCTTGCTAATCACACTGGCGCCCGGCTTCTTAATCTCGAAGGAGATCGCGTCCTGCTTCTGAGTCGGATCGGACACTGCCAGTTTCAGCGTATTGTCCCCCTCCTCCATCATGATCGAGGACGGCTGGTTCGCCTTCACGCTGTCCAAAATGCCGCTTTTCCAGAAGTTCATGCCCGTAACCCCGAGCGTCGTATCTGCTGCAGCCTGCACCTCGTCCGTATTGGCCAGAATAACGGCATCCGGCTGCGCGCTGTAGGCGGCAACCTCCGCAGCGTCCTGCTTCGGAAGCTGAATGTAGCTGTAGGTCTCATCCTGAGGCTGAATGCCATGCTCCAGCCACAGCGTCATGTAGTTGCGGGTATGCAGCAGATGGAAGTAGTCAAAGCTTGCTGTCGCTTCCGCCGCGCCTCCGCTTCCGTTCTGCGCATAGAGTCCCATCATCAGGCCCGTATTCAACCGGTCGTCGCCCGCCATCCCGTTCGTGAAGGTGTATAGCGGCTCGCCCCATGAAGCCTCGCTGTCGCTCCCATAGACGGTATAACGATCGCCGCTCTTGTCGAGCTTCAGGAACAGCTCCCCGCTTGCAGGGAGAGGGAAGTCCATGATTTGTGCGATTCCGTCGACTTCATTCACGGCGATGATGCGATCTTCATTCGCCGCCGTTCTGCCCATGGCGAGGGATACATAGTTATCATCATCCTTGCGAATAAGGATTCCCGCTTCCTGCTCCGCCTGCGCTGGAGCGAAATCCACGGCCGTCGTCACGTAGAAGTCTTCCTTCGGCGCGGAGGTCTGCAACAGGTTCGAGGTGGAGTTCGCGCTCCCCTTCAGCGTTCCCGGCTGCGCGGCGATTTGCAGCTTGCTGCCCGTCAAACCATGATGCGAGCCATCCTCGCGAATCCAAGACCAGGAGGTCGATTGGACGGTGCTGTTGAATTCGTCATTGCCGGGAATGATAAACCTTTGATTAATGTCGGTCGACTTGCCTTCCCGCTCCTCGCGCAGCATCTGCACATCCGCGCCATTCGGGAACACATAGCCTCCCGTGCCTTCGAGTTGAATCCAATTGGTGTCGCCAAGCGTTGACTGCACGCCCATTGGCGTTCCGTCGATCTCGCCGTCCACCGTCAGCTTGTTGTCTCCGGCCGAGTTCAAGGTGCGGTTCTCGACGATCGTCTCGATCTCTCTGTCCGACGAGCTGTTGATGCCGGCGCCGAGCGCCACAATCTCATCATCGAACATGAACCAGGATTTCTTCGCGGAAACATCCATGTCCGAGTAATCATGCTGCTTGAAGTCCATGCCGGCCGTGCCGTACAAGCCGTCCAGCGAAACGCCCCCGGTCCAGCTGTTCTCCATCAATTCCCCATCGCCCGCATACTTGCTGCTGTCGACGTAAGGACGATTCTCGTTTGTCGCAGGGGGACGGTTCTCATCCCGGTCGACGGTAATGCCGGGCAATCGGCTCGGATCGACCGTTATCCAGAACAAGGAGAGATAATCGAGCGGATCGAGATACAGCTGCGTCATGCCGTCCGCCTCGTACCAGCCCTTCAAATTCTCGTTGTTCACCGTTTCATAATTGGCCATCCGATCGGAATGCATCGAGATGCTGTACAGCCAGTCCTCCCCCCTCTGAACGACATTATCCTGGTTGTAGAACAGGAAGTTGCCCTCAGGCGGTGCATAGGTCTGAACATCCGGATCGTTCAGCAGCTTTTTCGCCTGCTGGATATTCCAGATCGTCCCCGTGCTGAGGAAGGAATCAACGCTGCCGCTCTCCAGATGATGCTTGATCGCGCTGCGCTGCTTCTCCGCATAAGGATTGCCCGCCATTTCCGTCTGCAGCAGCAAGGCGTTCATAATGGCATAGCCGCCGAAATTATAATCGCGGGAAATTTCCCTGCCGTCGATCGCGTTAATGATTTGCCCGTTGAACAGATTGGGCTCGAAGGCGTTGAAATACCAATCGAAGATATTCGTCTTCTGCGGGTCGACATTATCCCACGGACTGCCGCTTACCAGCCACAGCGCTTCGGTCAAATCCTGAAGAAGCGCCTTGCCGTAACCGCCGGCATAAGGGAAATAATCATGCTGAATGAACGAGCCGTCGTCATAGAAGCCGTCGCCCGATGTCACATTTGGGAAGACCTCCGACAAGCCGGCCGAGCCCGCCGCAATCTTATTGCTATCCTTGCCGGTAATTCCTCTCAGCATCATCACTTTGCTGATATAGATGCGATTGGCTCCCGTGCGCGTCACGACGGGATTGAAGGTATCAATCGCCCGGTTCAGCTTGTCGATGAGATCGGGATGCTCGCTGTAAGGGATCGCGTCATACATTAGAATCATCGAATCATTAATGTTGTTCGGCACATTGACCAGGAAGTCGAACCAGTTGCCGGACATGCTCGTATTCTCGTTATAATACGTCGTATAGAATCGATTCCAGGCCTCAAGCATGTCGCCTAGCATCGCTTCGTCAAGGTACACGGAGGTGCCGTACGTAGCCCAAGCCTTCGCCATCGCTCTCAGCCGCGCCGCCGCCGTCGACAAATCGCCGGATTTGGTCGCGGGGGACAGATCGCCCCACATAAAGCTGGTCTTGTCCATCGCTTCCCAATATTTGCGGGCATCCCCGTCCAGCTTCTCGATTACGCCTCGCACATCCGGGTCGAACACGCTGTACGGCTCATCGGGATCATAGCCTGTCAGGCGCTCTCCGTACTTGATCCGCAGCGCGTCGAATTCGTCTTGCGCGGACGGATAGACGCGCACCAGCACGGGCGCCGATTCACGCGTCACCCCATCCAGCGTTGCAACGGCATGAATCCTCGCCGCTCCCGCATAGACCGCGTCGGCCACGCTCGCGCCGCTGTCCGTGAAGACCAGACTGCCGCTGTCGCTGACATAGGCGACTTCGGCAGAAGACAAATCAGCCTCCTGGCCGCTCTTCATCGTCCCCGTCACCGAGAAGGAGACAGACTCGCCCGGCTTCACAACTCCGGCGCTCGCTGTCAGAGTCACTTCGTCCAGCACATTCGGCTCCTCGTAGACGAATGAATAAGGCGTGCCGGTCGAGAGATTGCCTGCCTCATCCAACGTTCGGAACAGGAAGGTGTAGGACTCGCCTGCTGTCAGGCCAGTCGGCATGAACGACGTCTCGCCCGCTTCGGCGGAACCGACGAGCTCGTCCCCGTCATAGATGCGCACTCCCGCAAAATCATCATCCGAAGGATTCGTCCAGCTTAGCGTATATTCGCCATTGCTTACGCCTCCGGCGAGATTCGCTAACTCCCCCGGAGGAAATCCGTCCGCAAGAAGCGTTAGCGTTGCCGTCTTCGTATATCCGTCCAATGTGACCGACGCGGTTATAACCGCGCTGCCGCCAGACACGGCTCTGGCCGCGCCTGCTGCCGCGTCGTCAATGACGAAGCTGGCATTGTCGCTGGCGTAAGTAATAGCCGCTTCGGACAAGTCTGCCGCCGCATTCGTATCCAGCATGCCCGAGACGGACAGATTGATCGTCTCTCCAAGGCCTGCCGACGGCCTGTCCGCGGTCAGCACGACCGACTTCAAGGCAGGCGTGCCGTGTATCACGAGATAAGGCTTCGCTTTATTGCCCGACGAATCATTAATATAAGTGGATCGCGATTCAATCCGCGTTAATGCATCCGTGCCCGCCACCGCGAAGGAAGCGATTTTGTCTGAGCCAAGCTGACTTTGAATGTATGCGGTTACATCAAGGGCTGTCCAATTCGGGCTTGCCTTGCCTGGGAAGGTCATCGTTCCCAATTGATTGCTGCCAAGCCCCGGCTTTGTGTTCCAGGTGACCGTGCTTTCGTTCCAATCATCTGCTCCCGGCATATCCAGCCCGTACACATTAGCCGTTACCGTATTCGTCGAGCTCTCTCCGTTATTTCCATATAAGTACAATTCAGCCGAGGTAATATGCTCGGGATAATCGGCGAGATCGAATTGCAAATAAGCTTCCCTTGGCGACGATGTATTGATTCCCTTCACATTCAGGTAAGCTGCCTTGGCGGTCTCGCCCCCATTGGTCATATTGCTGTAATCGGGACCTGTAGACGCTGATTTTCTCACAAAATTGTCCTGTGACGCGATTACCGTATAGGATTGCTCGGCAGCCTTCGCTGCGGGAGTCCCGACAGAATATAGCAAATTGCTGATCAGTATCATTGCGAGCGCGAGAGACAAGCCTCTTCTCCCAGACCTTGTCCTTGCCATTGGTTCATCCCTGCTTTCATATGTTGTATAAGGCTATGTTACAAGTGTTGCTTTTCTTCCGGTGTTGCTCAGCGGCTCCACTTCAAGTGTTGCTAGGTGTTACGTTGTATGTTTCAGTGTTTCAATGTTTCAGTGCTGCCGCTAGTGCATAACCATAAATTGTAAGCGTTATCACCTTGAGTTGTATCGGCCTTTCCAAATTCTCCAACGCTGGTTTTCAGCTCTGGCAGACATTCGACCGACTCCATTTCGCCCTCCAACGCTGATTTCCAGCTCTGCAGGTACTCGACCGACTCCATTCCGCCCTCCAACGCTGGTTTCCAGCGCTGCAGCTCCTCACTATCAGCGATCTACTCTCCAAAAATCCATCAACTGCCTTGCCTTGGTAAAGGGAGAGGCAGTCCAGCTTGCAGGACCGCCTCCCTATACGCTTCAAATTAGTTCTTCACCTTCGCATACCATTCTCTTGCGCGCTTGGTGACCTCTTCGCCGCCCGACTCGTTCCACTTCTTCACGAATTCATCGAACTTGTCGATCGAATATTGCCCCAGAATGATCTTCGTCGCATACTCGACATACAGCGTGCGGTTGTTAATATCCGCGTATCCGTCATAGATGCTCGCTGGCAATCCATCTCCGGCAATCGTCTTCACATACTTCTGATTTTCTTCCATATTGCGAATGTTCTGTCCGAGCGCCCATTCTCTCTCCTCGGACATGGCGTTCTTCAGCAGATTCGACTTGTACTCCAGCGTATCGAGATCGTTGAACGGCTGGAACAGCTTGTTCTCCTGTGTACTCTTATCCGGAGCGATCGACACCTTCTTGCCATCCTTCACCGTATGATGCATGCCTTCCGCGCCGTAGAACAGATCCTCCCACTTGCTCTTGTCGTACAGATTGTTCAGCAGCTTCATCGTGGCGAGAAGCTTCTCCTCATCCTTGTTGTTCTTCACGACCCATACCGGACTCTGCATCTTCTTGAGCGTATAGAAGCCTTGCCCCTCGTAGCCCGGCACCTCCGGAATCGGCATAACGGCATAGTCGCCCTTCACGTTCGTGTTTTTGAAAATTTTCTCGATATGTCCGCCCGCATCCTCGGCCCAGTGATAGTAGTTGCCCACTTTGTCGGAATCGATCTTGCCGTCCCAAGCCGCTTTATTGTTCAGCAGCGTCTCCGGATCGATCAAGCCTCTCTTGTACAGATCGGCGATAAAGGCCAGCGCGTCCTTCATGTTCTGGGTCACGGCGGAATAAGTCAGCTCGCCGTTGTAAATATCCCAGTCGGGCTTGCCTTCATTCATCGCAATGCCGTACATCGCGAACAGATGATCCATCCATTTCGCTTCCTCGCGGCCGCCCGTCGGAATTTCATCCTTCACGCCATTGCCGTTCGGATCCCCATCGCGGAATGCTTCGAGCACCTTCACATACTCCTCCTGCGTCTTCGGCATCGACAGGCCCAGCTTCTCCAGCCAGTCCGTGCGGATCAGCCCGCCCATTCTTCCGTAATCGAGCACGCCCGGCACATAATAGATTCGGCCCTGGCCCGTCGGATCATTCGCCTTCACGATATTCCAGACATCCTGCGGAATCGCGTTCCACAGGTTCGGCGCGTACTTCGGCAGCAGCTCGGTCAGATCCGCGATGGCGCCGTTCTTCGCGAGGCTCGCTTCAATGCCTTGCTGCGGGTAGAACAGATCCGGCATTTCATTGGCTGCGATCTTCATATTGAGCTGATTCAGATATGTCGTACCGCCATTCCATTCCACGTACGGATGAATAATGCCGACGCCAAGCTCATCCTTGTAGAAGTTATAGAGCACGCTTCCCTTCTCAATCGGCTTATAGCCCAGATTCGTGTACCAGACTTCCAGATCGACCACTTCATCCGAAGCGGTCCCTTCGCCGGCAGCGTTCGCGTTTCCCGTATTCGTCGTCTCGTTGTCGTTCTTGCTACCGCATCCGCTAATGACGGACACCAGCAGGACTGCCGTTAAGATGAGCGTAGATAATTTCCTCCAAGACATGATGTAATCCCCCTACTATCATTTTTTATAGCCCCGCCGCCAAAGGACGGCGCAGCCGTTTCACCTTGCTATTTCAAAAGCCTCTCGGCCTCCAAAATCAGAATGGATTGAACCCCGTACCGCACATTAGCCCTTCACTGATCCTTAACCCTTCACCGAACCGATCATAGCGCCCTTCACAAAATACTTCTGCAGGAACGGGTAGACGAGAATGACCGGAATGACGGCGAATACGACTGTCGCGGACTTCAGCGTGCGTTCATTGTAGTTGATATCCATAATGGATTCGATAAACGGCATTTCGTTCGGATCCGTAATGAACTGTCTGATCTTCAACTGAAGCGGAAACCAGTCCGTATCCTGAATGAACAGCAGCGGATGCTGGAACTGATTCCAGACCACCACGCCATAGAACAACGCCAGCGTGGCAAGCACCGCCTTGGACAGCGGCAGCACGAATTGGAACAGCAGACGGAAGTATCCGCAGCCTTCCATGAACGCCGCCTCCTCGAGCTCCTTCGGAAACTGCTTGAAGAACGTTCGCATAATGATCAGATTGAACGGATTCAAGACATGCGGAATGATGAGCACCAGCGGATTGTCGTACAGCCCGATGCTGCGAACCGTCAAAAAATACGGAACAATCGGCGCCTTGAACACCAGCGTAATCACGACAGCGACCATGAGAATGCCCGCCGGCAGAAACTCCTTCTTCGACAACGGATACGCCAGCAGCGCGGTGACCAGCAAGGCTAGCACCGTAGCGATCACGGTCGTGCATACCGTTATGGCAAAGGATTTCCAAAGATCCGCGCGTCCAATCAGATAGCTCCACGAATCGAACGTGAACTCCTTCGGCCAGATCGTCACCAGATTCAGATCGACGGCCCGACTCGAGCTGAACGACACCGAGATCACCGACAGAAGCGGAATAAGCGCGATGAGGGACAGTACGCACAGAATGATAACCACGCCAATTTCCCAGGCCTTCTCGCTTTTGGATATCGACATTTTCACCATAACCCCCCATCGGAAACCTTCTTCGACACTCGGTTGAACGTATAGACGAGAACAAAGCCGATAACGGCCTGGAACAATCCCACGGCTGTCGCAAAGCTGTACTGAGCTTGCTGGATGCCCGTTCGGAATACATACGTGTCGAGAATATCGCCCTTGTCGTACGTCATAGGCGTAAGCAGATTATACACATGCTCGAAGCCAAGCTCCATGAAATTGCCGATCTCCAGCAAGAACAGGATAACGACCGTCGGCAAGAGCAGCGGGAACGTAATATGCCGAATCTGCTTGAAGCGCGAAGCCCCGTCCATCATAGCCGATTCGTATAATTGCGGATCGATCGAGCTGATCGCCGCCATATAGACGACCGTTCCCCAGCCCGCGTCCTTCCATAAGCCGGTCAGCACATAGATCGGTCTGAAATAGTCGCTGTCCTGCATGATGAGAACCGGCGCATGACCGAACCATCCCATTACGACATTGTACAAGCCGCCGATCGCGAACAGATCGAAGGTAATGCCCGCCACGATAACCCAGGACAGGAAATGCGGAATGTACAAGGCGGTCTGAATGCCCTTCTTCAGCAGCGCCTTCCTCACCTCGTTAATCATGAGCGCGAGCAGCACCGGAACCGGGAAGACGAACACCGTCTTCAAGACGCCGAGCACGAAGGTGTTGACGAACACACGCCGGAAGCCCGCATAATCAATCAAGGCCTGAAAATGCTTAAAGCCCACCCACGGGCTGTGCAAGAAGCCTTGAAAGACGTTGTAGTCCTGAAAGGCGATAACCGAGCCGGCCAGAGGGATATATTTGAAAATAACAAGAAAGATAACTCCCGGAATCGCCATGATATAGAGCGGCCAATATCTAAGCATGTTGCTCCAAATTCTGCTCCCCGTTCGCTGTCTCGCGCGTGTGTCCAATCCCCCCCTGCTTTGAGCGGAAATCGTGTTTTGCATGCTTGCTCCACATCCTTTTGTTTGTCTGTTTCTAGAGGTTGTTCAAAAAGCCCAATTTCAATAACGAAGTGAAACTGTAAGCAACTCGACATCGGATATTGAATTCAGCCGAAAGTTCCGTTGCTCACGTAGGCTCACCTACGCTCCGCTACTCACTTTCTAGCTTCATCCAATCTCCTCGATTCTTGAAACCAGACTTTTTGAACACGCACTTCTAGTGAATCCGTTTTCATGTTTATAACTATATGCTCTTTCAAGAGAACGCTCAAAGGGGGGAATTTAAGGTTTCTCCATGGTTCATTTTAGGTTTCCTGCAAAATGCACAGAAAAAAGCCCCTTACCCATTGCAGGGGAAGGGACGTTGCTTGAGATATTCGGACTGTATAAGCTTCACATCATTGGATTTGCATCGTTTCTCCAGGTTTCACTGCTACGATTTCGCCATCCGCGCTGAACCATACGGCAAGAGCTGACGGATTGTGGACAATCGTTCCGCAGACCGAGAAGCGCAAGTCGTGGAGCGCTTTCCTGTATTGCGCCAATTCCATGTTCGTCGCGTACCAGATGTCGGGACGACCGCCGATGGATTCGCAGAATCGTTCCAAATCTGCCCAGTTGCCCTGGTTGTCGAATTCATAGCTGTGCCCCCATACATACAGCAGGGACATCGCGGAATGCCGCGGCCGATCATCGAGAAAGCGTTGGCCGACAGCCAGCATGTCGCGATGATGGCAGGTGGGTGACCAGGCCAGCAGTTCGTCCGGCATATCGAATCGTCCGTGACAAATCGTCGTTCTCGCGTATTCAATGCCCAATGCGGGCAGCATGCCGACTACGCGATCGTTCCAGGCCCCGTACGGATACGACATTCCCTTGACGGGATAGCCCGCCAGCCGTTCCAATTGTTCGCGGTCCCGCAGCACCTCGTCCGCAATTCTGTCCGCCGGGCTCCTCGTCAGGAACGGATGCGTTGCCGTATGGGCCGATATCTCGTGTCCCGCATACAACGTCCCGACCTCGGAACGCTCGACATAGCCGGGCTTCCCCAGATTTGAGGAATTGAGATGGAAGGCGCCGCGTATCCCGGCTGCATTCAGGATTTCGATCAACCGGCGGTCCTGCTCTCTTCCGTCGTCATAGCTTAGCGTTAACGCTTTTCTCTTCCCCTCCGGGAAGCAGTCGAACACGATCTTCATGTCTCTCTTCACCCTTTCACGGAGCCCAGCATGATTCCTTTCACGAAGTACCGCTGCAGCCATGGATAGACCAGCACGATAGGTCCGATAGACAGCAGCGCGATTGCCGAACGGACATTGTTCATCGCAAGCTGCGCCTGCTTGGTGCTGTTATTGTTTATGATCAGTTCGTTGCTGACGTCGCTGACCGAGGTAAGCATCTCTCTCATAATGACTTGAATGACGGTCAAATTCCGGTCCCTGATGTAGATCATCGCGTCGAACCAGGCATTCCAATGCTCGACCGCCGCCCAGAGAGCGATCGTCGCCAGAACCGGCGTCGAGATTGGAAGGATGATTCGGAACAGCATTGTGATATAGCCGGCCCCATCCATCAGAGCCGATTCTTCGATGGCGGCGTCAAGCGACATGAAGTAGTTCCGCATGATAATGACGCTGAATACGGCAACCGCCCCGGGGAGCAGCAGCACCAGGAAGTTGTCGAGAAGCCCCAGGCTGCGAATAATCAGGTAAGTCGGAATCAGCCCGCCGCCGAAAAACATCGGAATGAGAAAATAAGTCGTCAGCCATCCTCGAAACGGAAGCTCCCGTTTCGCCAGCGGATACGCCGCCAGGATGGTGAACGAAACCTCCAATACCGTGCCGAAAATCGTCCGCAGGACGGAATTCCAATACGGCCGAACGATCTCTCCCGATGACAGCAGGAAGCGGTACGCTTCGAACGACCAGCTCTGCGGCCACAAATGAAAGCCAAGCGTTGTGGCTTCCCTTCCGTCGGAGAAGGACAACAAGAACACCTGCCAGAACGGATAGAGGATGAGCAGCGTGAACAGAATCATGAACGCGCCGTTTAGCAGATCGAACCAGGCTACTTCTCGGCGCGCTTTCCGCAATTGTATAGCTCTCATTTCACCACACTCCGTAATCATTGTATTTCCGAACGATCCGATTCACCGTAACGAGCAGGGTGATGCCCACTACGTTCTTGAATAAACCCACCGCCGCGGAGTAATCCATCCTGAACTCGACAAGTCCGGTGCGGAACACGTACGTATCGATAATATCCCCGACCTCATAGACCAGGGGACTATACATATTCAAGATCTGATCGAAGCCCCCCGAGAGTATATGCCCCAGCCGAAGCAAGAACAGGATCGTAATGACGGGCACGAGCGCAGGCAACGTGATATGAAACATTTTGCGAAATCGGTTCGCCCCGTCCGTTTCAGCGGCTTCGTAAATTTCCGGCGAAATCGACGAGATGGAAGCGAGATAGAGAATGGAAGCCCAGCCAACCTCTTTCCATGCATCCGAAATGAGCAATATCGGTATGAAGAAGAGCTTGCTTGACAAGAAGTTGATCGGGTCTCCGCCGAATAAGGTAATGATGTAATTGACAATGCCGCGCTCGGGCGAGAACACCTCCACAACCATGCCCGCTATAATCACCCAGGACATGAAATGGGGGAAATACGATATGCTTTGCACCGTGCGCTTAAATCTCGCCGCCCGTATTTCATTGATCAGCAAAGCGAATACGATCGGAAATGTAAAGCCGACGATCAGCCTCGACACGCTGATGATAAGGGTATTGCGGAGCGCGCGCAAAAACACGAAATCATGATACATGCTTTTAAAATGACCGAATTGATTCCATGCGCTGTCCCAAATGCCGAGCCCCGGTTTGAAATCCTTGAAAGCGATAATGACGCCATACAACGGCGCGTAATGAAAAACAGCCAGATTCAGCGCAGGCAACAGCAGCAGCAGATAAAGCATTTTCATGCGTTTCATCTGTTTCCAGAGATGCGGTCTGGAGGCGCCTTTCTTCCCAATGGATGTTGTTTTGACCAGATCGGCCATGCGTAAACCGCCTTCCTCGTCCGATCTTATTTGCGCAGATCGGTTACTTTGGGCGCTTTTTCAAGCTCGGCAAGAATTTTGTCTCCTCCGCTGTCGCGCCAGTTCTTCACGTAAGCATCCCATCCCGCATTCACGTCCACTTCGCCGGTAATCGATTTGAACAGGAATTCATCCGTGATCGTTTTCAACTGCGCGGCATAAGTCGCATTCATCTCCGCGTAATCCGTTTCATTGAAATAATCCCAACGATACGGGCGGTAAGCCATAGCCTTGCCTTCATCGGTGCCGAATAAGAGCTGGGTCAGCTTTTTCACCCCCGCATTCGAAAAATAGTCGGCGACGTTTCCATGTTGAATCGACAGATTGTAGTACCCGATGCCGTCCTTTTCGCCTTGGGTCGTTTCGGTTGGCACGACGGCAGATTCGTAAGGCTCGCCTTCCCATGTATAATCCGTGCCTTCATCGCCAAATTGAGAAAGCATCAAACCCTCTTTGTCGAAATTGATGTAATCGAAAATTTGCAGAATGCGGGCCAGCTTCTCGTCGGATACGTCCTTCTTGACCACCATGGCGTAGCCAAAGCCGTCGACCTGTCTGTAAGCGGCCGATCCCTGCTGCCCGTCGGCCCCGATCGGAGGCGGGGTGAACAGGAATTTGGCATTCGGATCCTTCTGGATCAGATTGCCCGGGGGACGGTTGAACGTGAAGGGCAGCAGCCCTGCGGCTTGAACCTGCACCTGAGCAACGCCGTATTTCCCCGCCGCGAATTTCTCCCAGCTCTTGGCCAGATTGAGCGTCGTAAATTCAGGATCGATATACCCTTTCCTGTACAGCGATGCGATATAGCTCAGGAAGCTCTTGTAATTGTCGCTGATCGCGTAATCAACCACGTTCCCGTTTGCGTCCGCGAGATTATAATCCCACCCGAATCCGAAGGCCCCGGCCTCCGAGTTCAAAGCCCAGTTCGCATTGCTGTTGTTGAGCAGCAAGCCGTAAGTATCCTTCTTCCCGTTGCCGTCCGGGTCATCGTGCACGAATTTCTCGAATATCGCTTGCTCTTCGTCGAGCGTGAACGCTTCCTTCGAATAGAAAATGCGTTCCAATCCGTCGGCGTCTCCGACCTGCACAAGCTCGCCCTTCGGCGCTATGCCGAGCTTCTCCAACCAATCGAGCCGATACACCTGGCCCCAGATGAGATTGTCCCACTCTTCCTTATATCCGGTAAGGGCGTAATATTCTCCGTCCTTCCCTTCAATCCGATTGACTTTCCAACCCGTTGATTCGCTGTCCAGCATCTTCGCGTAATTCGGGGCATACTTCTCGATCATCGCTCTCGGTACGCTTCGCGTCACCGCATCGTTATACAGCTTGACCGGGTCGTCCATGTACGCCACATCCGGCAATTCGCCGGAGGCCAGCATCAGATTGCGCTGTTCCTTGTTATTCACGTCGACTTTCAGATTGGACAGCTTCACATTGAATTTCGATTCGATGGCTTGCTGCACTTTATTATTGTCCTCTATCTTGCCTCTGGCGCCTTGGCCGATCCAACTAATATCGAGCGTCTTGCCGGACTCTTCGGTCGGGCTTGCGCCCGGAGCTCCGGTGGAGCCGCCTTCATTCGCCGCGTTGCCGCCATTGCCCGAGCATGCCGCCGCCGTCAAGACAATAACGGACGCAAGCAGCGCCATTCCTGCTTTTCTGATTGCCATGTTCATCCCCCATACCTCTCATATTGGCCTTGCATGTTCATTATATAAAAGGAACCCCTGCGACTCGTAACAGAATCATCAGGGGTTTATAATACGATTCTCAGCGATTTGAATACGCTTCCATACTTTATGCTTCCCGGCAGGGAAGATGCAAGGTCACCGTCGTTCCGCCTCCGCTTTCTCCGCATTCGATCCGCAATCCGTACGGCTCGCCGAAATGAAGCTTGATCCGGCTGTTAATGTTGTAGAGACCGACTTGTCCGCGATCCCTTCGCTGCAGGCGGCTGCGAATTTCTGCCAGCTTGCGGGCGTTGATGCCGGGTCCGTTGTCATGGACGGCAATCTCCATTCCGCCAGCCGTTTTTTGGCAAGCGACCCCAATGACAACATGCCCGGCTTTCGGCATGCCGTATTGAATGGCGTTTTCGATAATCGGCTGAAGCAGCATCTTAATGACGACGCATCCTTGCATCTCCGGGTCGATTGCCCAGTCGCATCGTATCCGATCCTTGTATCTGCCGTTCATTATTTTCACGTACGATTTGGCATAGGCCATCTCCTCTCCGAGCGTCGCAAACGGACTCTCCTTGCCCATGGCATACCGGAAGAGGCGGCTTAGCAGCCCTATTGTTTCAACGGCCGGCTCGCTGTCGCCCTTTTCGATCATATAGATGATATTCTCCATCGTATTATAGAGGAAATGAGGCGATATTTGCGCTTGAAGCGCCTCAAGATGCAGCTCTTTCTTCTCGAACTCCAGCGCAAGCCGCTGCTCTCTGGCGTCCACCGTATCCTGCACAAGCTGATGGATTCGGCCCATCATCGCATTGAACGACAGCCGCAGCTGCTCCACCTCGTCGACCGAATAGGCATGCTCTTCCCCTTTATGCCAAACATTCTCCGTTTCGATGTTCCAGTATCGGCTATGCAAGGAAGCGAGCGGCTTCACCAGGTATTGGGACATCGAATAAGAAAAGAGCAGCGTAAGCAAAAACAATATCAACAGCAAATAAATATCGTCGAAGAATAGCCGAAGCACCTGATCCTGAATCGCCGAGACATCATACTTCGCAACCAGATACCAAGGCAAAGAGCTGATTCTCGCCGTATAATAGACGGCGTCGCCCGTCAGGATCGCGTTCTTCGACATTTCGTCGATCCGGAATGGAAGCTCCACGCTCTGCCCGATTCGCTCCGCGTCGGGATGGGAGATAACCAGGCCGTTCCCGTCTACGATGTACGCCTCGCTGCCATCTCCCTTTAATTCTCCGTACAAGTCCGTCAGGAAAACGCCGGCAATATCCGTTTTGATATAGCCGAACGACCGGGAATCCTGATTTAGATCGACGATTCCGACGGCCAGGCTGACCGTTGAGGATACGGAGCCCGACGGCAGCCAGTAGAACATGTTTTTGCGGCTGCTCTGCATTTTCCCGAAAAAAACGGGATCGATCTGAGGCGCTTGCTTGAAGCGATTGCTATAAATGAGCTCATTTCGAATGCTGTACAAGCCGACGGCATCCTCGCTCAATGTCGGAAACGTCGTATCGAACAGAAATTGATCCATTTCATCTCGCCGCGCGCCGCCGGAATCCGACACATAGGAAACCGTAAAGGGGTCATAGGCCGCGCGCGCCATGGCCGATTCCTTCTGATCGACGAACCGTTCGATCCGATGCGCGGTCTTGGTGAACAACACGGAGAAAGATTCCTCCAATTCGCGAGTCATAATGCGGGAGGAATTCATGTAGGTCATCGTAACGAACACCGTGACGGGAAGCAGAATCGTCAGCAGGAAATAGATCAGGAAGCGGTCTCTCATCGTCAGCTTCCGTCGATCCCCGCCCTTGTCCTCCTTTGGCATCCACCTGTCCTCGAGCGAGCGATGCCTCCCGATCCATTGAACCAGGCTATGCAGCGGGAACAGCGCCTTGCGGCTGATGGCTTGGGACAGGAAAAAAGCCAGCGCTGCGCTGACGGTCAGAATAATGAGCATATTGCCGACGAGAGAGAGAAGCTGCGTGTTGCGAAAACGCTGGTTTTCGAAGGCCAACGCGACCTGAATGCCTTGAAATCCGATCTCGCGGACGGAAGCCCCTCCCGTGTCGATTCGACTCACGGCCCGTGGACCGCTGAACAGCAGCTTCCCGTCGGCATCGAACAAGGACAGCGAATCGCCATAAGGAAGAATGTCCAGAAGCGCGTCGAGCCTCAAACTCATGCGCAAGACGCCAAGCACACCCTCGGGGCCTTCAACGGGACACAAGAAATAACTGGAGCGATTCCAGTCTGCCAGCAGCTGCGACAGCGCCTCATCGTTGATATGTCCGGGATAAAGGTCATCGAATGTGCGATTCTCGGCTATGAATTGTATGCCTTCGCCAAACTGCTCCAGCGACAGCCGATAGCCCTCGAAGTAGTAGGAGGCATAATCCGACTTGGAGCTGTACTCTCCGTCTCCCGTCCAAACGACGATGCTGTCGATCAAATCATTCCCTTTATTCAAATTAAACAAGGAGGATTCGAGATTGCGGGACTGCAGCACCTTCTCGTAGGACGTCGTTTGTCCTCCGCCCAGCTTGGCCAGGGTCTCAATCAATGTCGAGGAATGGCTGAGACTGTCCATGATCTGATAGACATCCTCGAACTGCTTGCGAACATCAGCGGCGTTCTGGTTCATCTGCATATCCTGCATTTGCTCGGTTATGGCCCCAATATACCTTTCGGTCTTGACATAGAGCAGGCAGCCGGTGGCGAAAATCATCAGAAAGACCGCCGACAGGGAGAAGAGCATCAGAAACCGGTTCAGCTTTATCGTTTTTCGTTTCGCCGCATCGCTCTTTCTCATGAACGGCTCGAGCCTTCGCGTTCCCTGTACGTTTGCGGCGTCATGCCGTTCAATCGCTTGAATATTTTGTTATAATACGAGAAATTGCCGTAGCCGACGAGCATCGATATTTCGAATACTTTATAATCCGTTTGAAGCAGCAATTTACGGGATTCGGCTATGCGGACTTCGTTCAAATAATCAATGAAATTTTTTCCCATTTCCCGTTTGAACAAGGAGCTGAAATAATTCGCGTTGACGTGCAGCAGCTCCGAGACATCCTCAAGCCTGATTTTCTCCGCATAGTTGTCCGCGATAAATTGTTCGGCCCTCGCAATGTAAGCATTGCGATCCTTCTGAACGGCTGTGGAGGCTAGCGCCGTCCTTGCTCCCGGCCGCCGATCCGTCTCTTCCTCGATCGACCTTGCCACCTCGCGGAATAAATCCAGAAATTCATCCTTGATTACCGGTTTGAGCAGATAGCCCTTCACGCCATAGCGAATCGCTTCCTTGGCATAATGAAAGTCGTCATACGCGCTCATCAATGCGACCTTAATCCGGGGATATTCGGTCTTCAGCCGCTGCGCGAGTTCCAGGCCCGTCATATTCGGCATCCGGATATCGGTAAGAACGACATCGGGAGGACAATGCCGCACCCTGTCCAGAGCCGCCTCGCCATCCGCCACGCAGCCTGCCACTTCGAATCCGATCTCCTGCCAGGGCATATTGCAGCGGACTCTCTCGCGAATCAATTCCTCGTCGTCGGCAATCAATACCTTAATCATGGAACCCCTCCTTAAAAGCGCTTTCATGAATGAGAAACCGCTATCGTTCATGCCGCTATTCGCTCGCATTCAACAGCTCTTCCGTTTCCATTAAAGCCGCCTTCAGATGCATGCCGTCCCGTTTGAAAGGGGGATCGCCCTCCAGCTCGAACGCCGGATCTTCGACTTGCGTATAGGTGATAATCGCTCGTCCCGAACGCGTAAAGCTGCAATTCAAATTCATATATTCATATGGGCCGCCGGCAATATCGCCGATCTTCCTCCAGGATGCGCCGCCATCCCGCGAAACTGCAGCGCTTAGCGGCGTACGTCGGCCGAAATGATGCTTGCCCGGCTCGTAGAGGCTGTCATTCCACAGAAGAAGGAGGGCGTTCGTGCCTGGAATTCTGCGCAGGGATGTACAGGACTCGGGCGACTTCAATCCGCTTGCCTGCGGCAAGCTCCAGTTGTCCCCGCCGTCGAAGGAATGGCACAGAAACACCGAACCAAGCTGGGATCTTAGCGACATCAAGAGCGATCCGTCCTCCCGTTCGGCGACGGACGCCTCCATCGCGCCTCTCATGGGCAAATCAACCGTATCCCCTGAACGCGACCATGTAAGCCCTTGATCGTCGCTGAAGTAGCAGCCGACCGAATTATGCTGATCGCCCTGATGGCCGCTGCCGAAGTGGAAGGGCAGCAGCAAGCGGCCGCCGGCCAACCGATTCATATGATTCGCCCCTCCTTGCAGCCATTGGCCTTGCGTCCGTTCCCATATCCGCGATCGCAGCGCCCAGGATTCGCCTCCGTCAGCCGAGGCATACACCTCCATGGTCGAGCTGGAGCCGCCCCGATGACCCCGCAAGCAATGAAGCAGCAGCTCGCCTCCGGGAAGCGCGCAGAGCCCGGGGGCTTGTACATTATAATCGTCTCCTTGCCGATCGATCAGCAATCTCTCCCGTCCCCATGTCTTCCCGCCGTCGCAAGACGATTTGGCATAAATTCGGCACAGACCGAAATCGCTTCCTTCAGAACCTTCATATTTCTGCCAAGCCGCCAGTAATGTTCCGTCTTCCAGCTCTGCGACCGAAGCCGTATCATTTCTCGGATTAGCGGCGGAAGCCTCCGCAAGCATCACAATCGTCGAACGCATGATGACCTTCCCCCCGTTGTCGGTTTGCTTCTATTATAAGGCAAGAACCCGACCGCTCCATAACAATATTCACAGCATTCCGCTAAGACAAATCTCACATCTATTTCCGATACTCGCTCGGAGTCGCCCCGAACATTTTCTCGAAAACCTTGCTGAAATGATTGGTATCGGCGTAGCCGACTTTCCTGCATATCTCGTACACCTTGAGATCCGTCTCGCCCAGCAGCTCCCTGGCTTTGTTCATTCGGATTGCCGTCAGATAGCTTTGATAGGTTTCTCCGGTTTTTTCCTTGAACAGCTGGCTTAAGTAGAAGGGATTGAGGTAGAACTTGGCCGACAAATCCGCCAGCGTAATCTTGCTGTCATAATACGCCTCCATGTAATTCTTAACCTCCGAGATGACATCCGTCTTCTTCGCCGCGCCGCGGGATCTCTTCTGCTCAATCACGCCGAGGATGACCTTCTTCACCCACTGCTCCAATTGGGACAGCGTCTGGAAGCGCGATATGCCGTCCAGCAACAGGAGCTGCTCGCTCAGATCCTCGTTCGACTGCAGCTGCAGGATAGACATTCGGCGCATGCTCGACAGAAGAATGATCAGCACTTGATTCTGAAGCTCGGCAAGATGAAGCTCGCCATGCTCCCCCAGCCTCTGGAAGATAGCCCCGATGAGAGCCTCAGCTCCCTTCTCATCCATGCTCTCGATACATTTATCGAGCCGACTCATCTCCTCCTCCGAGACAATGCCCGAGCTGCCGACCAGATGTGTTGTCTCCTGATAGGCCATTACGGCATTTGCTCCCTTGATCATCTTGTAACGCAAGGCCTGCTTCGCCTCCGTGAAAGAAGCCGCAATGCCGGACAATGAAGCATAGGTCTGTCCCACTCCGATTGACAATGGCAGCTCCCATTCCCGATTAAGGCTTGACCGCAGCTTCTTCAGATGCTCCACGAGCTCCTCGGTGTCGACACTCCCTTCATGCAGGACGAGGACCGCATACTGCGCCCCTTCATAGCGATAGACATGAATACTGCTGAAAGCCTTTAGACCGTTCGCGCATTTGATGCGGATCATCTCCTCCTGCGACTCTTCGAGCTCATGACTGAATTCAAGCAGCGCGCAAGCGCAATGCAGCTCCTTCACAGGCAGCCGCAGCGTATGCAGCATATGCTTCTCATGCTGTGCCGGGGAATAGCCGTTCTCCATCATCTCCCTGAGCATGAATTCGTTCCATTGCCTCGCCTGGGAATGCTCGGTCTCAACCTCAGCCTCGACTTTATTCATGCAGGCAATGAGCTCCTCCACCTCGACAGGCTTGTTCAGATAGAACCTTACGCCCAGCTCCATGCCCTTGCGCGCGTATTCATATTCGGCATAGCCGCTTAGCATGATGAATTTGGCCTTGCAGCCATGCTCGAGTAACTCCCTGATCATGTCGAGGCCGTCCGACTGCGGCATCCGAATATCCGTCAAGACGACATCCGGCATGGTCTCCAGAATGATGCGGCAGCCGTCAATTCCGTTGTAGGCGACCCCAACGACTTCATGCGCGGGCAGGTGGCGGCGAATAATCGCCTTGAGGCCGTCTATAATTCCCTTCTCGTCATCCACGATAACCAGTCTCATTGTTCACTCTCCCCTTCCGGCAAATAAGGCAGGAGCAATTCGACAAGGGTGCCGCCGCCCCGCCGCGAATCGATCGTGAGGCCGTATTGATCGCCGTAATGCAGCTTGATTCGCTCCGCGATATTCTTGAGCCCGATGCTTCCGGTCGCGCTATCCGCTCTTTCATTCAGCTTGCGCTTGTCCGTTTCCGCTTCCGCCAGACTCTGTCTGAGCTCCTCCAGACGCTCCGGCTCCATGCCGCTTCCGTCATCCCGAATTCGAATCCGCAGCAGCTCCCCGTCTTCCGACCTGTCGCCCTCCAGGCTTATATTCATCGTCCTGCTATAATCCACGAAGCCATGATTGATGCTGTTCTCCACGATAGGCTGGAAAATCAGCGGGAGAATGGCGCATTGCAATGCTTCCTCCGCTATCGCTATATGCAGCTTGAAGCAGTGATCGTAACGGATATTTTGCAGCTTCATATAGTTCGTCGTATATTCCACTTCGTGCTTCACCGAATGTCTGTGCCCTTCCTTGCCGAGCGACAGCCGGAACATCCGCGCAAGAATGGTGATCATGTCCGCGATCTCGTCCTGCTCCTTCACAATGGCCTTCATGCGGATCGATTCAAGCGTGTTGTAGAGCATATGGGGGTTAATCTGATGCTGCAGCGAGAGAAACTTGGCGTGCTTCTGCTTGATCTCGGCCATATAGACCTCCTCGATGAGCGTTCGAATCGTAACAACCATCTTGTTATAGCTGTGCACCAGGCTTCCGATCTCGTCGCTCGGCATTTGAACGTCGATCGGCAGATATTGCCCTGCCTCCGTCTGCTTCATGCTCCGTCGCAGCTTCATAATCGGCTTGGTGATATAAGAGCTCATGGCATAGGAAATCGCCACGACGAATACGAGCGTGCATGCGATCACAATAAGGGTCGTCACTCTCATATTGCCGATCTTAAGCAGCAGCTTGTCGCGCGGAATCTCGGTTCTCACATTCAGCTGCCCGGTTTCTGTCCTGCCGGTAAGCACGATTAAATCATCGTTGTTCCGATTCGCTTCTATTTGATCATGAGTGCTGGTATATTCCTTCCAATTCGTCTTCCCGGTCGTAAGATCGGAATGATAGACAATCCCTCCTGCTTGCGTACTAATGATGACACGCATATCATAGCGATCTCGCGCCACGAGGAAGTCGCCGCTTAGCTTCAGCAGCTGCGAGGGGTCGAGATCCATGAGCAGCACGCCGGCATAGGTGCCGTTCGAATGGAGCAGCACGCGCCCCACCGTGAACACCGCCCCTTCGCCTTTGTCCTCGTAATAGGAACGGTCATGCAGCGGGGTAATGAACAAGGTGTCCTCCGGATTCCGCCCCAGGTTGTACCAGTTCTCTTCAAGCAACGCCTGCTCATTCACTATGCTCGACGAATTGGAGAATTGATACACATACCCCGCTCTTGAGATCAGCATCAGATTGCCGATCTCCGGCTTCAATACCGAAATTCGCATGAGCAGACGATTCATCGTGTTCTTGTAGAGAATCCGATCCACCATGGGAAGCTGGTTCTCCTCCCCGAGTCGCGCGATGATATCATTGTCGATAAAGACGGATTTGGTTATGCGGTCATATTCGTGAATGAATTCGTTCATGGAGGACTCGATCTCGGACGTATACAGCGACGCGAATTCACGTGAAGCGCCTTCGAGACTGGTAGCCGCTTGATGATAGATTATAACGCTTACAAACAAGAGAGGAAGCAGACATACCACCAGATAGCTTGTCATGAACTTGCGATTCAGCTTCATATTCTGAAGCTTCGACAGCAGGGATTGGAATCGTTTCATAGGCTCCTCCGGGCTTTCTCTAAGACATGGATGACAGGCCGAAATTTGTCACCATCGTAACACAGGCTGAATGAAGGGCACAATAAGAAGGCGGCGCATCTGCAATCCTGCAAATATCCATTAATTTTACGCTTATGCCCATAATGGGGAAAATTGCTGCGAAAATCCATGCTTTTTGTGCGATACCGACATTTGAACGCCCACACTCTCTAAATGGATGGATTTTTGCATCTTTCCTTCCCATTCCAGGGAATACGGCAATAATTGCTGTATATACGCATCAATTTATACTTTCAAGCCATCTCTCCATATGTGCTGAGCTGCGCGCTGTGTCTAAGAACCTTGCTGCGTGATATAATAAATAAGAAAGGAGTTGCTGCGGATGAACGATCTGCTCGATCCGCGAAATGATTTTCTGTTTAAGCGCATCTTCGGCAGCGAAGAGAACAGGGATGTGCTGCTCGCGTTCCTAAACACGGCATTTATTGATGCTGGAAGGCCGCCGCTAACAGAAATCATTTTGCTTAATCCTTATACTGAAAAGGATTCTCCCCGCGATAAACAATCCATTCTCGACATCCGTGGAAAAACAGCTTCAGGAGAGCTTATTAATGTTGAGATGCAATTATTTAATAAGTATGATACCGAGAAACGAACATTGTTTTACTGGAGCAAACTATACAGTGGGCAATTGCAAGAGGGCCAGTCCTATAAGATGTTGAAGAAGTGTGTTACCATCAACCTATTAAATTATTCATTTCTTGCAAACGATCATTACCATAATGTGTTTCGATTACGCGAGGATCGTACTGGCATTCCTCTTATTGATGATATAGAACTGCATTTTCTTGAATTGCCAAAGCTCAGTGAACATGCCGCCCCGATTGAAAGCGGCGGGTTGGTGAACTGGCTGCTATTCCTGAAAGGTGTAGATAAATCTAATTGGGAGGTATTGAAGATGAACGAACCCGTTTTGAAGAAGGCCATGGACACTCTGGAATTTCTTAGTCAGGATGCTGAAGCTCGCCGGCTTTATGAAGACAGACAAAAGTTTTTGCATGATGAGGCTTCCATGATTGAGGGTGCGCTAGCCGAGGGCGAAGCTCGCGGTGAAGCCCGCGGTGAAGCTCGCGGTGAAGCTCGCGGTGAGCGAAAGAAAGCAGTTGAAATGGCGGCAGAGCTACTCGCTCTTGGTGTCGAAGTCTCTATTATTGCCAAAGCCTCCGGGTTGCCGGAGTCTGAAATTTCAGCCATGAAGAACAAGAAGGGGACCTAACCAGGTCCCCTCCTGCATACGCTATGGGGCTAAAAACTCGAATTAATGAACATGTGCTTATAGCGGTGCTCTTTAGAGCGCCAGCAACTCACGAATATCCTGCTCGGACAGGGAGGACAGCTGTTCCTCGCCCGGCTGCACCACCTTGTCGATCAAATCCCGCTTCTGCTGCTGCAGCTCGTACATCTTCTCCTCGATCGTTCCTTCGGTCATCATACGAATGACTTGAACGACATTCTTCTGCCCCATCCGATGCGCGCGGTCGGCCGCTTGCTGCTCGACGGCGGGATTCCACCAAAGATCATACAGAATGACGGTATCCGCTCCCGTCAAATTCAGCCCCGTGCCTCCGGCCTTGAGCGAAATAAGGAACATATCCCTCTCGCCGTCATTGAATTGCTTGCACAGCTCGACTCTCTCGCTCGACTTTGTGGAGCCGTCCAGATAGAAGTACGAACGCCCCCGCTTGTTCAGCTCTTCGCGAAGGATAGACAGCATGCCCGTGAATTGGGAGAAAATAAGCATTCTTCGACCCCCATCCTTGCATTCTTCAACCAGCTCCAGCAGTTGCTCCAGCTTCCCCGAGCCTCCGTCGTAATTCTCGACGAACAAAGAGGGATGGCAGCATAGCTGGCGAAGCCGCGTCAAGCCCGCCAGTATTTTCATCCGGCTCCGCTGGAAGCCTTCCGCTTCAAGCTGCTGCGCGGTCTCTTGCTTTAGCTGCAGGAGATAGGCCATATACAGCTTCTTCTGCTCGGGAAGCAGCTCCGTCGTTTGCAGCGTCTCGATCTTGTCCGGCAGCTCTGTGAGCACGTCGCGCTTAAGCCTTCTTAGCATGAACGGTCGAATCTTGCGCGCCACCTGCTCCGGTGTGAGATCCGAGAAGGACTTCTTGCCCGCGAACAGCTCCGGGAATACGGCGCTGTAGATCGACCACAGCTCCTCCAGCCTGTTCTCAACGGGCGTGCCGGTTAAAGCGAAGCGATGCGCCGCAGAAATGGCTTTAACCGATTGAGCGGTTTGCGTCGCATGGTTCTTAATCGCCTGCGCCTCGTCCAGAATCATGCAATGAAACTGGCAATGTTCGTACAAATCCGCATCTCTGCGGAGCAATGGATACGAAGTGATAATCACGTCGGCGTCAATGCCCTCTCCCAGAATCGCTTCCCGCTCCGAGCGGGAGCCCGTCATGACCAGGCAATTCAGCTCCGGTGCGAATCTTGCCAGCTCATGCTTCCAATTATAGACCAGCGACGCCGGGCAAATAATAATGGAGCTTCCCTTCCGCTCGCCCCGCGCCTCTCGCTCCGAGAGCAGGTAGGCGATGCTTTGCAGTGTTTTGCCGAGTCCCATATCATCTGCCAGAATGCCTCCGAAGCCGTAATAGCTAAGCGTCTTCATCCACTGGAAGCCTGCCGACTGATAGTCTCGCAGTATGCTCGTCAGTGTTCCCGGCGGCTCGAAGTCCAGATTATCGGGATTATTCAGATTGCTCAGAAGACGCTTGAACGATTTGCCAAGCTTCACATGAGCCAGCTCCCCCGAGGTTGCCTCTGTCAAAGCAAGCCCGCGAACCAATGGCAGCCGCATCGCTCCGCTCTTAAGCTCCGATTTCGTAATGCCAAGATTGTCGAACAGCTCTCCGATCTGCCTGAAGCCTTCATCCTCAAGCGACACGAATGCCCCGTCAGAGAGGCGATGATATGTCTTCTTCTCCCGAATCGACTGCAGCAGACGCAGGAGCTCCTTCTGATCCACATCCTCCATATCGAAGGTCACATGAAGCCAATCCATCCCCTCATCCATATCAACAGAGAGCTTTGGAAGAACGCTTCTTGGCACCTGCATGGACTTCACAGCATTCGTGGCGAACACTTCGGCGATTTCTTGAAGCGCCTCCAGCCTTTCATACAAGAAGCTGTATTGCTCTTGTTCGGTATGGAGCAAGAGCATGCTTCCCGATTCCTTGAAGCCCGCTTGCTTCAGCAGTAGAAGCACCTCTAGCTCTTCCTCCTGCTGCCGCATGACAACCGCGCCGCCATCCATCTTCTCATTCGTTCGCCCCGGATGAAGAATATGTCTGCCATAATGAAATTCCACCTTGGCCGTAAGAGCATCTTCCCTGGCGTCCAGATATACCTTCGCCTGCAGCGGCTCGCTGACGATAGCTTCCTCCACGCTCGGGTCGATGGTCAGCTTCCCGAAATGACGCAGCTCCGGAATCACTTGATTCACATAATCGTTCACATGAGACGCGGCGATAGCGATTTTGCCTTGCTCTGCCGGCTGGATAATCTTCTTCATTCGTTCGAGCTTGTCAATCTCGGATTTATTCATTCTGTACCATTTGCCCTGATTCGATAGGACAAGCCCGTACGCGGGAAGAGATTGGAGCCGATCAAGCCCTTCCATCTCCAGTAAGTACTGATCGGGTGTGCGGCCTTTGGTCAAGCGAAATTGCGCAGGCAGCGAATCATCTTGTTCATCGAGCGATGGACAGCTCTGGCCATTCAACAGGAAAGTGGTCTCCGTGCCTCGAAGCCGCTCAAGCAGCGTATCCCAGAAGGCGGGCGGAATATACAGCGAACGTTCGTTGTGACGGGAACCGTAATAATAGCCTGAGCGCTGTCTGTAGCTTTGCTCAACATTTCCTATGCTCTGCAGAAGCTGCAGCGCCTCCTCGTCCTGCTTCCGAAACCGGTGCTTGGAGGGATCGAGGATGAACAGCTTCGTGAATGAATGAGGTTGACCTTCCGACAGCTTCGTCAGAAAGTCCGTTATCTTCTGCACGACGTACACTCTGGACGGCCCCACTTTCAACTCAACCGATACCGCAGCCGCATAGCCCGTGCTAATATGACAAATGAATTCTACTTTCATCTCTTCATGCTCATTCTGCGCGATTGCCGCTGATCTAGATAGGGTCGCACTATTCGAGCCAAACAAAGAGAGCAGTTCATTGGCTATGCGCTTCTCCTGTGAAGAGAGTCCATGACTGGACGAAGGAGTGAGAAAACCGTCAACAGCCTTAGCCTTTGTCTTTGTCATTGCTTTCGCTTGCGAGGACTGATATTTGCTCGCTTGTCCCATTGTGCCTTGCAGCCGCACCAGCTCCTCGATTTCAAGCAGAACAGCCGCCACATGCTTGCAATAATAGTCATATTCGAAATAAGCCGGACAGTTGCAGACGATCTCATGAGCTTCTCCATCTTCATCTATAATCGCGGACACTTGGTAAGTCCTGCTGCCCTTCACCTCAGCTGTGTACTCGCATAACTCGGGATTATAGCTCAGCTTGCGCACCTTGCGCATCAGCTGATAATTCTGACCTCTCGTATAGAAGGTCGAACCGCAAATTTCTTTAATTTCGCTCTTTGGAAGCGACGCTCCCATCAACATTTCTTTCACAACCTTTGCAGAAAAATATTTCAGATTCCGTTGTCATCCTTTTTCTATATTGTAGCATAGCTCGTTACAGTCGGACTTCACCATTTATTTCAACATGGTATATCTCCCTGACATACAGTTGTCAACAATGATCCCTTATGATGGTTTCAAACGGTTGCTGCGCAATCCAAAACGAGAACAAGGAAGGGAATGGGATTAGAATGACAAGAATGCAAAACAAGCTGGGAGTTATCGTTGTCGGACTGCTGCTCGCGATACTCATGGCATCGATGGACAACACGATTGTTGCGACAGCCATGGGAACAATCGTCGGAGAGATGGGGGGCCTCGACAAGTTCGTCTGGGTCACCACCGCGTATATGGTTGCGGAGATGGCGTGCATGCCGATTTTCGGCAAGCTGTCGGATATGTACGGACGCAAGCGCTTCTTCATCTTTGGGATTATCGTATTCATGATCGGATCGGCCTTATGCGGGATGGCAGGCACCATCGTGGAGCTCAGCTTATATCGGGCGGTTCAAGGCGTCGGAGCCGGGGCGATGGTATCGATCGCCTTCACGATTCTGTTCGATGTCGTCCCGCCCAAGGATCGCGGGAAAATGATGGGCGCATTCGGAGCGGTGTTCGGCCTGTCGAGCGTGCTGGGGCCGCTGCTAGGCGGGTACATTACCGATCATGTCAACTGGTCGTGGATCTTCTACATGAACTTGCCGCTCGGCATCCTTGCTTTGCTGATGCTTGCCTTGTTCTACAAGGAGTCCTCGGAGCATTCGAAGCAGAAGATCGATTGGGCGGGCTCGTTGCTGCTCGTCGGCGCTGTCGTGTGCTGCATCTTCGGGCTTGAACTTGGCGGCAAAACCTATGCTTGGGACTCACCGCAAATTATCGGCTTGTTCGCCGGCTTCGTCTTGCTTGCTCTGCTGCTCCTCGCTGTGGAGAAGAGGGCCGCGGAGCCGATCATTTCCTTCCGTTTGTTCCGCAGCAGATTGTACACAACGAGCAATCTGGTCGCCATGCTCAGCGGAGCCGCTTATATGACGGCGGCAATCTTCATCCCGATCTATGTGCAAGGCGTACTTGGCGGTTCGGCCTCGAATTCGGGCCTGACCCTGCTGCCGATGATGATCGGTTCGGTCGTGACCGCGACGCTAGGCGGCTTCCTTATGACGAAGCTGCAGTACCGCACCATCATGATGGGAACTCTGGCCCTGCTGCTGACAGGTCTTGCTCTTCTGTCGCAAATTGATGTAGACTCTTCTCGACTTCTCATTACGATTATTATGATTCTGATCGGTCTTGGCATTGGCGCTTCCTTCTCCGTATTAAGCACGGCTGTGCTTCATTCCTTCCCTGCGAAGGAACGCGGGGCGGCAAGCTCGACGCTCAATTTCAACCGATCGCTCGGCATGGCGCTTGGCATTACGATCTTCGGCATCGTGCAGAGCCACAGCCTGCTGAGGAAGTTGAGCGATTCGCTAGGCGGCAACGAAGACGCGCTTCCGCAAGGACTTACTCTAAGCGATCCGCATGCCTTGCTGAATCCTGCGTTTCGCGAATCGGTGGATGCTCAGCTTCTCGACATCATTTCAGACGGATTGTCGAGCTCCATTGGCGCAACCTTTGCCTGGAGCCTCGTCCCCGCCGTGCTCGCGCTGATCGCCGCAGGGCTGATGACGAAGGATAAGATGGAGCCTGTCGCGGAGGAAGAGACCGGAGAAGCATACGCGGCAGCGCATTGATTGAGTCGAAACGCACGGTCCGCATGGAAGCTGGGCCGTGCGTAAATTCCGTTCCGGGAGAGATGGCAATGAAGCTTGAACGATTAATGACGATTACGATTCTGCTGTTGAATCGAAAGCGGGTACAGGCTCAGGAGCTTGCCGAACGTCTCGAGGTATCTCTGCGCACCGTGTATCGCGACCTGGAGACGCTCGGCCAAGCCGGCATCCCCATCGTCTCCTATACCGGCATGGATGGCGGGTATGAGATTATGGAGAGCTTCCGGCTCGATCGGCAATTGCTGTCCTTCGAAGAGCTGACTGCGCTCTCTACCGCTCTTCGCGGCCTTCAATCGACGAGAGCCTATGATCAATCGCCCATGGATCTTCTTCTTGGCAAAGTAGGCGCGATGGTCGCGCAAGCGGAGCAAGGGCGAATCGGTGTAAACGAAGGCGAACGCATTCAAATTGATTTCACGCCTTGGCAGAATAGCAAAGAAGCACGAGCGCGGTACGAGACGCTTCGCCAGGCGGTGGATGAGCGGAGGCTTATTCGTTTCACCTATACGAGCAGGCAGGGAGAGAAGCACGAGCGCGAGGTCGAGCCGATGGCGCTGGTGCTCAAGAGCTATTCCTGGTATCTGCAAGGCTACTGCCGCTTGCGCGAGGATTATCGCATCTTCAAGCTGTCTCGCATTCGGGAGCTGGACGTACAGCTTGGCCGCTTTGAACGACGGACGGGATCGCTGCCGGAGTTGAATGACAAATGGAGGACCCCTGCGGCGCGTCAAGAGAAGCTCCCCGTTGTCCTGCAGTTCAAGACATCCGCCGCCGTGTCCGTGATGGACCGTTTCGATGAGAAGGATATCGAGCGGCTGACAGATGGAACAATCATGGTGAGGATGACCTGTGGGAATGAGCAATGGCTGATACGGAATCTGCTCCATTACCGAACGGACGTGATTGTGGTGGAGCCGGCCGGGTTGGCCGCGAAAGTGCGGCAGGCTGCGCTGGACATTGCGGCGCAATATGCCTGCCCGCCTCTAACAGAAGGACTTGTAATGGAGTAACCGCCTCCCTCAACCATTAGAAGTATTCATCAAGACTCGAAGATGTCACCGACCGGAATCCGCAACGCTTTGAACGTAACGGATTGCAAGATATCTCCTTCTTTATAAGACATATACTCCTCAATCGAGCAATCCTGAAAGCCGTATACGATAACGGTGCGTTTGTCAGGATCCACAATCCAGAATTCCTTCACGCCGGACAACATAAACGTATTCAGTTTGTCCACCATGTCTTTGGTCCGGGTGCTCTTGGACAATATTTCGATACATAGTTCAGGCGTGCCCATATACCGCCCTTTTTCATTCACGGTCTTTTCCGTATCGCAAGCAATGAGCAAGTCGGGCTGCATCACATCAGGCGTATCGAAATCTTTTTTGAAAAAATGAACATCGAACGGCGCAAAGAACACCTTGCACGCGCCGCCCTTCAAGAACGATCGCAAAATGACATGCAAATTGCCGGCTATGTCCTGATGAAACGTATTCGGGGACGCAAGCAAAACGATTTCGCCGTTAATAAACTCCATTCTCAAATCGCTTTTCTCATAAATCTCCATAAATTCTTCATAGGAAACTTTCTTGCCTCCGTATTGATAATCCAAGGATCGTTCCTTGACCGTAAAATATCGTTCGATATCCGTCAAATACGGGGTCAATCGCACGAACTTATTCCCGTTTTTCGTGATGACGACTTCGTTGTTCTCCGCGACATAATCGAGATATTTGCCTAGATTCGTTTTGAGCTCTGTAGCCGTTATTACTTTTGTTGTATCCATATTCTCCATCACCTCGTACGATAATCATATAATATCGTACGATTTATATCAATATTTTATTTTTTTCGTACGAAATATTAGGCACCTCTTTAGCAATTAGCGAAGGGTCAGCCCCTTGCCGACTTTCTCTGCCAATACTGCTTCTCCTCTTCGCATGCGCCCCGCCAGGTTCACGCCCACCACGCCGACCAGAACCATGCAAGCTCCAATTATGTGATAATAAGCGAGCGATTCGTCCAGGAAAAAGACTCCGGCGAGAATCGTAATAACGGTGGCTGCATTGTTGAAGAGACTCATGCGCAAGGCCTCCATTCGCGTCAGAATAAAGCTGGTCAGCAATGCGGTGCCCGCCGTCGAAGGAATGCCTAAGTACAGGATGGACCATAAAAAGCTCGGCGTCCCCAAGCTGTCGAAGTAGCTCGGCAATGTGCCCTCGGCGGCATGGTGCGCGACCGACAGCGCATTAAACACGATGAATCCAGCGAGCAGAATCACAAACGTCAGATCGAGAAAGTGATGCCGAAGCGTCAGCTTGCGCGTCAGAATGCTGTAAGCCGACAGCGCAAGCGCCGACAGCATAATAAGCACAATGCCGCGTATGCCCGATGCTTGAAAATTCGCGCCCTTCATCAAGAAAATAAATACGACCCCGCTCACCGTAAGCAGCGTGAACAGCTTCTGCAGCAGACTGGCTCTCTCCCTCAGGAAAAAAGACGCAAGCAGCATCGTGAATATCGGCACCGTGGCGTTGACGATGCCCGCCTCGCCTGATGTGGTGTACTCTAGACCGTAAGTCTGCAACAAGAAAAAGAGGAACGGGTAGAAGAGGACGAGCGGCAGCAGGGACAGCAGCTGCTTCCCGCCGATCAAGCTTATTCGGCGGCGCAGAATGAGAAACAATATTGAGATAGCGGCGAAAGCCACCGTGAACCGATGCGCAAGCGCGTCAATCGGGTCAGCCGATTCCAGCGACAGCTTGATAAACAAGAACGCAAATCCGATAATGAGCATGTAACAGACAGCCGCAGCATACACGATGCCCGCAGTTGAACCTTTTCCCATACGAAAATCTCCCTTCCCTCGCGAAACGACGCCTCTGCAGAGCGGCTGCTCCTCCAGAGAAAAGCCGCAGCCGTTTCGTCCTTCTCTATCGTAATGCCTCTCTCTATCTGCTACAATTGACTTTATAGCCATCTGTACCGGTACAGAATAGGCATCATCAGAAGGGAGAACGAGACGATGCACAAATATGAACAGCTGCTCGTCCGATTGGAAGCTCAAATTCAAAGCGGGGCGCTAAAACAAGGCGGAAAGCTGCCCTCCATTCGCAGCCTGTCCCGGCAGTACAGCTGCAGCAAGAGCACCGCCATCGCCGCGCTTGAGGAGCTGGAGCGCCGGCATCTCATCTACTCCATTCCGCGCAGCGGCTATTATGTCGTTCAAATCAGTCCGACGAGCCCAGAGTCCAATCGCAATCCATTGATCGACTTTGTCGCTTCGGCGCCGGATCCCGCGCTATTCCCTTATCTCGACTTTCAACACTGCATCAATAAGGCGATCGACACGTACAAGAATGACTTGTTCGCCTATGGTTCAACCGAGGGTCTGCCTTCTCTGCTCTCCGTCCTAACGAAGCAGCTCGCTTCCTCGCAAGTGTTCACGACGGAGCGGAATATCGCCGTCACATCCGGCGTTCAGCAAGCGCTGGCCATTCTTGCGGCAACCGAATTCCCTGACGGCAAGTCTGTCGTGCTCGTCGAGCAGCCCACCTATCACCTATTCATCGCCCACCTGCTGGAGCTAGGCATTCCGGTGCGCGGAATCAGGCGAACGGCGGACGGAATCGATCTCGATGAGCTGGAGCGGCAATTCCGTTTGGGGGACATTAAGTTCTTCTACACCATTCCGCGGTTCCACGCTCCGCTCGGCTCCTCCTACACGACAGCTCAGAAGAAGCGCATCGTCGAGCTTGCCCGCAAGTACGAGGTGTATATCGCCGAGGATGATTATATGGCGGATCTGGAGACGGACAGCAAGGGGGATCCGCTTCATGCTCTCGATGTTCACGAGAGGGTTATCTACCTGAAGAGCTATTCCAAAATTATTTTTCCAGGCCTGCGAGCCGGAGCAACCGTCCTTCCCCAGGCGCTCGTCAAGCCCTTCGAGCGAATCAAGCGTTCCTGGGATATCAGCAGCTCCTTGCTGTCGCAAGGCGCGCTGGAGATTTATTTGAAAAGCCGCATGTTCGAGCGCCATCGGCACATGATTCGGGATTCGTACGCAAGGCGTGCGGAGAAGCTCGCAGAAACGCTGCGAGAGGAGGAGAAGCTCAGCGGAGACGCTTTCCGCTTTCCGCAGACGAAGCATCCCACCATCCACATGCATCTGGTGCTTAATAAGCGCGTTTCGGTGCCGCAAGCCATTCATAGACTTCGCAAGGAAGTCGTTCTGGATAAGCTCGACAAGCACTGCTTGCCTGGCATGATGGAGAAGCATTTGCTCAAGCTGAACGCGACGACAGTGCGGGAGGAAGACATCGAGCGAGGCATTCGCTTGATCGGGGCGGAGCTTCGGAGGCAACTCGGCAGGCGGGGATGAGGGTTGGGTAACGTTTGCATGCGGAGAGGAATGCTGCGGTGACTAAGCCCCACAAGGTCGATGTAGGTATCTCCTAATTACACTGTCCAATAGACCATACGGATGGTCACCCTGGCATTCCAACCCTTGTTGTCATGATCTTTGCACATATTGTGAAAAGTAAAATTCAATCTTCATTGGGATGCGATGCTTAATACAGGACGATCCTGCAATTCAACAGCTGCGGCCGCGCATCCGTGCAATTCAAATAGGATAAGCACGTTGCGGCCCGCATTCAGAAGCGGAGCCGGAATATACAGGGCGCATTGCGGCCCACGTTCCCAGTATCGTCCGAGATTGAAGCCATTCACATAAGCAACGCCCTTGGTCCATCCCTTCATATTCAGGAACGTATCCGCCGGCTCATCCACCTCGAATTCCCCCCGGAAAAACGCCGGTCCGCTCGGGGCTGTCTCATCCTTCTCGAAGATAAGCTTCGACAGGTCATCCAGCGGCAGCGGATAGATCGTCCAATCAAATAAAAACTGCTGACCATGTAGAACGCCCTCCGTTATTCCCTTGGAATCCTTAAGAAAAGGCCCATAGTTGACACGTCCCATATTCTCAACGAGCAACGTCAGCGTGCAACCCTCAGCAGGAACAGCAAATGAAATGCCTTCTCCCTCGTTCCATCGTTCAATAACGCCCCGATACCCGCCATCAACGTAAACCATCCCACGATCATGCATATCTCGCACATGAAGCTTGGCCTCCTGACGAGGGCCCGAGATATAAGTTGTATAGACTATAAAACCGTAGTTCTGCCCCACCCGCTCCATCGGCTCCGGACAAGCCCGTTGAACCGGAGAGGATAACTGAGGCAACGAATGAAACAAGGACACTGTTTCCGTAAGCGCGACTGTGCCATAGCTTCTCTTCGCAATCGGCTCTGGAAGCTCCAGCGGTCCGAGCTCCTGATACCTAGACAATACATCTCTCACCGCGTAGAACTTCTCAGTCACATCGCCGCATTCGCTTAAAGGCGCATCATAATCATAGCTCGTAATAGTCGGCTCGTATTGCAATTGATGATTGGCGCCGTTATAAAATCCGAAATTGGTGCCCCCATGAAACATATAAAAATTTACCGAGCCCCCCGCCGCCAGCATATCATCGAATACTTGCGCCACATCAGCCGTTTCTCTCGTGTGATGCTCTTCCATCCAATGATCAAACCAGCCATTCCAATATTCCATGCACATCAGCGGTTGTCCCGGCTGATATTCCGCCAGCTTCTCGAAGCCCTCCTTCGCCCGCGCTCCGAAGTTGGCGGTAGCCCATACTCCATCAACCATCCCGCCTTGAAGCATGAAATCCGTTGGCCCGTCCGATGTGAATAACAACACATCAATGCCGCCTTCTAGCATACGCTGCTTGATATGATTCAAATAAGTCTTGTCATTGCCATAGCTGCCGTATTCATTCTCAATCTGCATGGCAATGATCGGACCGCCGTTCGTGGACAGCCAGGACCTGAATTTAGGCAACAGCACCTCGTAATACGCATCCACCTTCTCCAGAAACCTTTCGTCCGCGCAGCGCAGACGCATATTGGCATCAGCAAGCAGCCAAGCGGGCAGACCGCCAAATTCCCACTCGGCACAAATATAAGGACTGGGTCTCACAATAACATACAATCCCAGCTCGCCGGCCGTTCGAATGAAGTTCTCGATATCGGCTATGCCCTCGAATACAAATTGCCCTTCATTCGGCTCATGAAGATTCCACGGAACATAGGTTTCTACCGTATTGAAACCGCAAGCCTTCAGCTTCTGCAGCCGATCCTTCCAATATTCAGGAACCACCCTGAAATAATGCACAGCTCCGGAAATAATACGTACGGGATCGTTCCCCAGCATGAGTCGATTGCCTGATATGCTTAGATTGTCCATTTGCCGAACCTCCTATATGATGAATACCTTCATATTAGCAATCGAAGCAGCGGCTGGACAATGCACAAAAGCATTAATTAGTTAACCTTTTGTGCATGAAACATCTCTGAAACGAACCGTTATGATATAATTCATTTCAAATCAAGCATACTTCCACAACTTCCTGCATGGAATAGGAGCTGTTTACCCTGGATACCACCATCGGCTTTCAGAATATGACGCAAACGCTGCAAATTTCAGGATGCCATTTCGGCATTAAGCCGAAGCATTGGTCCTTTCCAAAGCATCATCATCACTTGTATGAGCTTCTGTATTGCATGTCGGGCGGAGCGCAGCATGACATTAACAATCAACAAGCTGAGCTTCAGGAGGGGGATTGGATTCTGTTGAAGTCGGGAGTCAATCATTCCGTAGCGAATGCGCTGCCCACTCCTTACAGCTTCTTCAATATCCATTTCGATCTCGACGACCATGATATCCATCATCATCTTGGCGGTTCTGCATTCCGCATTATCCCGAAACGCTATGCGGAAGAAAGCAAGCTTGATTCTTATGTTGCAAGCCTGGAAGAGCTCATGCAGCACGAAATCGTTCGCAACGCCAGCATAGACGCCGACATATCCATGCGCAACAAAATCGAGCTTTCGCTTCCTCTACAAGAACGCCTGCATCTGCACATAAATGCGCTCCTGATTATTCAAGAGATTCTCCTGTTGCTCGATCGCCTGAATGCTGATGTCGATGCGCAAGCCGTCGTCTTGACTTCAGCGTATGAAACGGATATTGCTCATACCGTTGAAGCGAGGCTCTCAGCGGATCTCGCTGCTCCTCCCTCTATTGCAACCATCGCCAAGGAATTAAATATTAGCCGGAGTCAGTGCTCCCGAATATTCTCCAAGGTCTACGGCATATCTCCACGGCAATACCTCAGTCGACTGCAACTGCGCAGAGCGAAAGAGCTGCTAACCACATCGAATTTGTCCATTCAAGCGATAGCGGATCGGCTTGGCTTCAGCTCCGTCCATCATTTCTCCAGACAATTCCGCCGCTGGACGAGCGTATCGCCCAATCAGTATCGACGCGGCATTTCCTCGCATTAAAGTCCTTCGCCTCACCGCTCCCTCGGCCATGTCGCTTTCTGCTACGATAATAGCAGAAGCGAATACACCATAGTTCAGCTGTCCCTAAATGTATTGAATTAAGAACTTCCTTAGAAAAAAGCATCAACACGGGGAGGGGAAAGGCATCAGCAACCTACTACTCCGTAACATCTAAATTACAGGGTACTTGTAGAACAAGTTCTGCAAGATGTATTGCTTCTCACGTATCAAAATCAAGAGTCAATTGAAAGCGTATGCATTAAAGACGCTTGAGGAGTGACGCTTTGTGTGTAGTAATCATAGCCGAATGATTGGCATATTTCTTGGCACATAGAACAGCAGACCAACAGCATAAATGGGAGGTGAGTAGCTAAGCATGTCAAATCCAATTCAATTGCACAAGCATGAATCGTTTGCATATCTAAAATTTACACATGTAAGGATCTCAGTTACTCTGTGTAATGAGTCCAGATCTCAAATGCGCAGCAAGGCCGAATCTAAGCCTGTTTATATTCAAGGCATTAAGAATGATGTTATTTCCGTATTAAGCGTTCTGGCGAGAGCTCCTCCGTGCAGTGGAATGAGTCAGAACAGGATACAGTTGGAAAAAGAGATCCTATTTTAAAATAACGGAGGTTGTATGATGTTTAGACGAATTAGTTTGACACACAAAAGCATCATGTCCATCTTGCTTGGAACAGTATTACTGGCATCCGCCATTGTATATCCGGACCCGGTGCCTGTACAGGCCGCCGTATTCGTTCATCCCGGATTGCTGAATACACAAACGTCGCTCGAAAGAATGAGAGATATTGCGAATGCTGATAGCTTCTCCGCTATGAATCAGGGCTATAGCAAGATGACGGAAGATAGGCATGCGAAAACTTCATACGCACAACAGGCATATGCCGTAGTGGATGCCGTTGCAGCGGGATCCAGTTCGTCGGAAATTCGTTTCCGCGACGATGCGCAAGCAGTGTATGCCATGGCCCTGGAATGGGTCAAGACGGGCAACAGCACTTATCTGAACAAAAGCAAGCAAATATTGAACGACTGGGCAAGCACATTTACACAAATGACTTCCACGTCTACTGTGCAGCCGGCTTTGGAGGCATCCTGGGCATTACCCATATGGGTGAATGCGGCAGAAATAATAAGACACTTCGGCAATGGTTCAGGAGGGTGGTCCTCCTCTGAAATTGCGGCTTTTGAAAGTTTCGTCCGCAAAGTCATGACTTATGTCGATGGGCCTTATTCAAACGTGCCCAACTGGAGAGCCTCCATAGCGTTGGCTCGCATGAGCGCCGGGGTGTTCCTCAATGACACAACGATTTATAATAGAGGACTGGGCAACATGGAAGATGAAATCAATATTATTGGCAGCGATGGAACTCCTCCGGAAAACACCCGTGATCTTCCACATAGCCAAGCCAATATTATTGCAACGGCGCAAGGGGCAGAAACTGCGTATAACCAAGGGGACAGTTCATTGTTCTTGCAAGGGGCGTCTTCAACGCAAATGCCGCTTCTGTGGCGGCAATCCGAATATTATGTCAAGGAACTGATGGGAACCGGAGGCGCAGTCAATTATTCAAGCGATGTTGCGACACTGAACAGATTTGGCGATCCGCCGTACGAGATCTTACTGTCTCGTTACAAGCATACATTTAATATGCCAATTCCCGATACCGAAAACTGGGTGCTTCAAGCTAATCGGCCGAACTATATGGGGGAATCTTATTTTATTAACTGGCTCACTGCAACGCATGCGGCAGTTCCCGCAAAAGTATTCGTCAACGTGAATTACACTGGGACCAGCGCGGAATTGCCGGCCGGCGCCTACACATTATCACAATTGCTTGCATTGGGTATTCCTAATGATTCCATTTCTTCGATCATGGTCTCACCAGGTTACAGACTTATTGGATACCAGAATTACGATTTCTCGGGCACTTCAAGTACATTCAATTCCGATGATGACTCCCTGGTCGATGATGGATACAATGATGAATGGAGTTCAATTAAAGTAGAAGTAATACCGCCAAGAGTATATACCGATGTAAACTATTCGGGGAATAGCATTGAACTGCCAATCGGTACCTATACGATGTCTCAGCTTATAGCACGTGGAATTGCAAACGATTCCATTTCTTCGCTGCGGGTGCCTTACGGCTTCCGAGTAACTGGATATGCCAATGACAACTTTACTGGAGATGTCATGGTATTTACCCAGAACGACTCAACTTTAGTGGATAATGGCTTTAACGACAAGCTAAGCTCAATTCGCGTCGAGCCCTTGTAATCTAAAGCTATTCTTTGGGAACTTGATTCTTTTAACCTATATCTATTCAAGAACTAATAGCTAAACAGATAGCGGTTTCATTCATATTAAATTCTAAGACTGCCGCTGTCCTTCTGAGGTGGATAATCTAGACCTATACCAAGAAACCTTTCCTTTGGACCGAATGGGTGAATAACCTGCCATTTTGCCAAGGAAAGGTTTATTTTTTCACGTTAAGTTTCTTCCTACACGTGAATGTTCTATTCGATGTTCATTCCATCGAGCCTTACAATAGTCGGAAGGCGTAACGCCTGCATACTGCTTGAACGCATGCGTAAAATATCTTCTCTCCTGATAGGAGAGCGACTCCGCAATATCCTGTATGGATCTCCCTTCAAGCAGCATAAGCTTGGCGCATTCCATCCGCTCGCACAGGATGAAACGCTGCACCGTACAGCGTTTCACCTTCTTGAACAGTGCAGCGAAATAGTTAGGGCTCAGATGGACATGTCTAGCGCAAAGCTCTACTGTTATTCTACGAGCAAGGTTCTCTTTGATGAAGCTGACAGATTGATCAATGATCCGCTCCGCATCAGACCGAGTCCCCATCTCTCGCATCAGTCAGCAAGCATTCTATACAGCAATACAGCCGCCTCTGCTCGTGTAGTGGTACGCAACGGCGCAAGTTGCTCGTTATAGCCCTGAATATAGCCCGAGCTTATCAAGGATGCAACCGCCGATTGCGCATAGTTCGCTAACTGATCTACATCCTTGTAGGCTTGCAAATCATTCATTTGACCACTCTCAAGACCTTTGTCCGCAAGCAGGAGGGCTCGATGAGCAAGGACCATCATCTCTTGTCTCGTTATCTCCTCCTCTGGAGCAAAGCGATTATCCCCTCTGCCGTTCACCAAACCGGCAGCTCTTGCAATGCCTAGCTCTTCATAATAATAATCTCCTGGCCGAACATCCGCGAATGGTTCCGATTCTTCAGCCTGAAGCTCCAGCGCTCTGACAAGCAGAAGAACGAAGTCAGCTCTTGTAATAGCCTCGCCAGGAGCAAAGGAGCTTGCCGTAACGCCATTAATGATTCCTTTCGAAGCCAACACTTCAATTTCCTTCTCTGCCCAAGCATACTTCCCGGTATCCAGAAAGGATTTCTGCACAAAGGCCACGGCGTATTGACTGAAGTGAGTCGTTGTGAATGACATTTCCTGCTTATCCGCATCATATTTGCCATTAGGGACAGGAATGGCTTCGCCTTGCTCATTTAGATACAATACGACAAGATGCTCATGCTCCACCAATTCTTGCGGACTCGGATCGAGCGGAAGCATGACCGTTACGGCAGCGTCCGGGTTCGTCCATGCAACCGGCTCCGCTCCCAGTTCCACATGCAATTCTATTACAGGCTTATCGCCAATCGACGTGAGAAGCTGCGATTCAATTACCGACTTATCTACCGCGTCAATAACGATGCTGACAAATGGTTGGCCGCCAATATCCATTCCCGCAAGCATGTGAGCAGGAATGACGACCGCCCCAATTGGAGTCTCCAGGCGAATTCTCTTATTCCATTCGTTTGAGCTGAGCCACTCCGCCGGTAATTGCTGAACATATTGCGCTGCTCCATCTACAGTCGATACCTTGACAATCGTCTCCAATATCCCTTTTGAATCCGGAGTCGCTTGCTCGAATGCTTCCTTCAGGATATCATCGGTCAATTTCGTTACAGCTCGACCATCCGTAAGCTCTGGTATGGACCTGATTGCGCCTTGAGAATACGTCAAGGAGGAAGAGCCTGGCGTATTGACCACAGGATTGGAAGGCGTGCCGGAGCCTCCATCCGGGTTCTCTCCAGATTCTGAATCCGAATCTGCAACCAACTTAAGCTTGCCTGTCAACGACTCTCCCATAGCTCCTTCTACATCAACGGAAAGCTTGATTGTCGGGCTCAACTGAATGACTTCGATCCTCGAATCCATACTCACGACGGATGCCGCCGACTTATCCAGTTGAAGCTCGATCGTCGTTTGCTTCTGCGTAGGATCCGATACCGAGAAGCTTAAGCTATTATCAGATGTTTCCTGAACCATAACGGATGCAGGATCATTGGATGTAATAAGGCCAGCCTTACCCGCCGTCCAGAAATTGGCCGCTGTGATGCCGAGGCTGCTCTCTTGCACAGCATGGACCTCGCTTGTCTGGCTTAGAATCGTCACATCCGGATGTTTGCTGTAATTCGCCGTTTGCTCCGAGGATTTGCCTGGCAGCAGAATATAGGCATAAGAGCCGTTAACCGGACTGTCGCCATGCTCGAAGGCCAAACTTACAAAGTTGCTGTTCACTTGAATGTCTGTTCCGTACTTGTGATTCAGCTCATAATAGGAACCGGTTCTCGCTTCTCTTATAGCTTTGATGTTCTGGTTGTCGGGGAATACATATCCGAATTCTGAGCCCTCCACATTGCCATCGAGATGCACCCATTCCGGATTGTCCAGCGTCTCCGACGATCCCAGCTCCGAGGACTTGACAACGCCGTCCACCATCCATTCATTGGAGCCGTCGTCCTTAATTTTTCGGTTGTCCACAATGGTCTCTACTTCGCCGTCATCCGTCGAAGCAATATCCGTTCCCATGGCAAAAACCTCGTCATCGAACATAAACCATGACTTCTTGCCGCTCAGTGAGCTGCCCGTAACCTTCGACATGGAGAATGCCATGCCAGACGCCCCGTACAAGTCCTCGATGGAAGAGCCGCCGACCCAGCTTTCGTCGTCCGCATAATTCCCCCATTCGACCGGTGTCACACCTTCGCCTGACCGATCCGTCGTCGTTCCGGGAAGCCGGAAGCTGTCCACAGCCGGCCAATAGCCATCGCCGTACTGTTCTTTGTCCGCATCGTACAAGTAGGTCATGCCCGCGCCGGTAAACCAACCTTTGATATTCTCGGTATTGCCGTACTCGAAAGCGCTCACTCGCTCAGAGAACAGGCTTAAGCCAAGCTTCCATCCCGCTCGTTCATGCAGCACTCTGTCCATATTGGCAAACTGCGTATACTTGATGCGCTCATCTCTTGGCACAATCTTTGGATCATTCATTAATTGATCGTATAAGCTTCGCTGATACACGGTCAATCCCGTTTCATAATCGTTTGTCTTGTCTTCAAGAAGCCAAGCCTTGATGATTTGCTTGAGTGGCAATGCCTTCTCCGGTGAAGCGCTTTCGGCCAACTGAAGAGCTGCGAGAATGAATCCCTTGGCATTACCCGCTCCTTCTGAAGAGCCTCTTCCATTCACCATCTGCATAAAACGTCCGTTAAAGATAAACGGGTCGAACACAGATTCGATGGAATCGTACACATTCTGAATTAACGGATCCGTCAATTCCCAAGGCGAATCATGGAACATATAGAGAAGCAGCTCCGCTTGGCTGATGTACGATTGCCCATATCCGCCGGTATACGCCACATTGGTATGTTGAATAATGGAGCCGTCAGCATACAAACCCTCGCCTTCGGTCACGTAACGATACTCGTTACCAACCGGCGCCAGCGCTTGCTCAATCTTCTCGCTCGAATCACCCACCAATCCGCGCAAAGCAACTGCATAGCTTTTGTTCAGTAAATTAGCGCCTGTCTCTCTAAAATCTGGATTAGTAAGAGAAACACGCTTTGTAGGATCAGGTAAGAAATGATCAATTGCACGAGCATAATTATTTAATTGCTCTTGAGATAGCTCATCATACATTAGAATCATTAATTCGCCAAAAGCTTGAGGAACGGCGATTTCCCATACGAACCAATTTCCTACAACAGGCTTATCTTCGTTGTAACGGTTCAGGTATAACCAATCGATCCCTCCGAGTATATCCTCACGCAAATCTGCATCCCCGTAAAGCGGGCTGCTTGGAACGGAGTATACGAACGCCATGTCCTTCAGTCTACCGAAGCTATATAGCGTCAAATAAGGATCCGATTCATCCGAGCGATCCTCCCACAAGTAGGTTCGATCCTCAGAGCGATCCAATTTATCCAGGAAGCCTGTGTTTTGATCGTTATGCATCAAAGCCATTTTCTGATCAACAACTTGTTTTACAATATCCGAGTCCGGGTCGACGCCGTCGGGGACTGTCACTTTTTTGAACATTCGCTCGCGCAACGACGTAAATGACTGCATATCTGCCTCCGGTATAACGCTTACACTTGTTTCTGCCGTCAAATCGCCATCTTCAGATACGGCCTGGATCAGCGTCCTCCCTTCGGCAATGCCGTGTACAACTCCGTCCGTTACAGTCGCAACAGCAGAGTCTGAGCTGGTCCAAACAAAGCTATGCTCCGGTGCTTCCGGATAAACAAGAGGCGTAACCGTCAAATCCTGACCTGGACTTATCGATACCGACCCTTGATCCATTCGAACAGTCTGCAGATCGGAAATATTCCGGAGTGAGACATCGTCCATCCACACCGTTCCCGTCCCTGTCTCGAACATCAGCTCAACCCTTAGCGTATCGGTATCTGAAGGAACAACGACAGATAGCTCATTATACGTCCAGTCCATCGTTCCGCTATATAAGTAAGCTCTAGGACCGTCCGCCACCTTCGTCGATCCATTGTAATAATAAGTTCTGAGTAAAACACCTGTATCAGATACGATATTCTCTTTCTTAATCCAAAATCCGAGCGTATATTGTTGTCCTGCTTCAACCGCGACTCCGCCATTAATCGATACATTGGTTCTGGCAACGATCGGCTGATCGATTTTCAGCGCTTTATTACCACTGTGATATTCATCTTCACTAACCGACACAATGCCCCCGGCAGTCGCGAACCATACACCCCAGCCGGCAGGCGCCGTATTGTTCAACCAATCCGTATCTTCCACCGTATTCTCAAAACCGGGGTTGGGTATCACTCCGACCTCCGAAGAGGCTACTACATTAACTGTACATTCATCATACAGTACGCCGTCCGTTGTCGACACTTTGATGATAGCGCTTCCTTCACTCTTGGCCGTAAGCGTGCCATTCTGATCAACCTCAACAATACCAGAATCGCTGGAACTCCATACTACCGTCGTATCGACCGCCTCTGCAGGCGTAAAGGCTACATCCAAGGTATACTGCTCGTCTACAGCGAGCTCCAGAGAGGTGGTGTTGAGCTCCACGTCGGTAAGAAGCACATCAGAAGGTGTGAGAGAAACATCATCCACCCATACCGTTCCCGTCCCTGTCTCGAACATAATTTCAACCCTTAGTACATCGGCATCTGTTGGAACATCGATGGACAACTCCTTGTTGGTCCAGTCGATCGTTCCCTTCAAATACACTCTTGGACCATCCGCCAACTTCGTCGATCCCTGATAATAATAGGTTCTAAATATAACCCCGCTGGCCGATACAATATTATCTGTCTTAAACCAAGCGCCGAGCGTATATTCTTTCCCACCTTCAACAGCTACGCCGCCATTAATCGATACATTGGTTCTAGCTTCAACCGGATGATCGATCTTCAGCGCTTTATTACCGCTGTGATATACATTTTCGCTAACCGACAAGATTCCTCCGGGAGTTGGCATCCATTCGCCCCAATTGGATGGAGCCGTATTGTTCAGCCATTTGTCGTTTGTCACCGTACTCTCAAAGCCGGGGTTAGGTATGAGATTATTTGACCCTTCCGTATCAGCCGCATTAGCAACAGGACCTATCCTAGCCAGACTGCTTACCAGTAAGGCAAAGATTAACAACAGACTTATCCGCTTCATCATCATTAACACTCTCCTTATTCCTTAATGGCTCCAATCATGACTCCCTTGACGAAGTACCTTTGCAAGAAAGGATACAAGAATAAAATAGGTATAGTAGAAATGATAATTGTTGCATACTTTACCGTTTCCCCAATAGGCATCTTATCCCCCGAGGACACACCGGTCAGCATATTCTCCGTATCATTCGTAATTAGGATTTCCCTTAAAATTAATTGCATAGGATACAAGTCTCTGGATTGCAAATAAATCAGAGCAGAAAACCAGGAATTCCAATGGAAAACGCCATAAAACAACACCATCACTGCAACAACCGGCAGCGATAACGGCAGAATAATCCGGAACAGGATAGTCCAATCATTCGCTCCGTCGATGCGCGCGGATTCCTCCAGACTGACCGGTACCGTTTGAAAAGAGGTTCGCATAATAATCAAATTAAAGGCACTCACCGCAGTTGGGATAATTAGCGCCCATCGTGTATTGATCATACCCAAGTTGTCGATTAAGATGTACACCGGAATCAAGCCGCCCTCGAAAAACATCGTGAATACAATCATAAACATAACGGCGTTTTTCCACATCAAATTCCGTCGAGAAAGCGCATAAGCTCCGAGTGAAGTCATAAAGATATTAAACACGGTTCCCACCACGACATAAAACATTGTGTTAATATAGGCTGTTTTGATATTCGGATTGTGGAATACCAAGCGATAGGCCTCCAACGTAAAGTCTTTTGGATATAAGAACAGACCCCTATTCTGCATCACTTCCATTGGACTGCTGAAGGAGGCGAACAGGACATAGAGCAATGGATACAACGTACCCAGGGCAATTATAATCATTAATGCCGTATTGGAAACATCGAATACACGCTCACTGATTGATTTCTGATTCAACATATCATGTCACCTCCCCTACCATAATTTACCTTCTCCTGTTCTTCTGGCAAGGCCATTCGCGAGAAAGAGCAGAATAAAGCTGATAATTGCGTTAAACAAACCAACAGCTGCGCTATAACTATAGTTTGCCTCAAGGATCCCTTTTCGGTACACATAGGTCTGGATTACATCCGAGGTCTCATACGTTATAGGGTTGTACATCAACAAGATTTTCTCCATCCCCACATTCATGAACTTCCCAATAAACAAAACCAATAGAATAGTGACAGTAGGCAGAATACCCGGAAAGGTAATATGCATGGATTGCTTCCAGCGTCCCGCCCCATCCATTCTGGCAGCTTCATAAAGCGACGGATCAATCGAGCTGATGGCCGCAAGGAATATAATCGAGCTCCAGCCAATATTCTGCCAAATATCCGAGCCTACATATAGTGTGCGAAACCATCCAGCCTCATTCAAAAACGCAATAGGCTCCATTCCGAATATTCCGTTCAGTAAATCATTCACAAAACCGTCTCTGGCCAAAAAATCGAACATGATTCCAACAATGACAACCAGGGATACAAAATGCGGCATGTACGTAATCGTTTGAATAGCCTGCTTAAATCTCGTATTCCTGATCTCATTGAGGAGCAAGGCAAGAACGATTCCTGCCGGAAAGAAGAATAGCAAACTGTAGAAGCTGAGTATCAATGTATTCTTCAATATTCTCCAAAAATAGAAGCTGTCGAAAAAATCCTTAAAATGAACAAAGCCAACCCAGGCGCTGCCAAGAAACCCTTTGGCAGGGGAGTAATTCTTAAAGGCAATTTGCAGCCCGTACATCGGGCCATAATGAAAGATAAGATAATAGAGCACCACCGGGAGCAACATGAGATAAACATGCTTGTTCAGCTTTAAATCACGTTTGGCCCTGGTGAAAAATCCCATTGGCCGGCGAAGGCCGGCAGATGTCTCTTCGCGAGTTAACTTTGTGTATGTTTGTGCCATCTTCCAAAACTCCTATCCTACAGTTTCATACGGCTATGAGAAATAGCATGCCGGGAACGAGTCCCGGCAGCTATAATCGCCCTAAAACCTTATCTGTTGTTATAGCGGTCAAGAGCCGCTTGTTGTATGGCAATCGCTTCTTCAATCTTGAATTTTTTCAGATTCGCAACGAAATCATCAAATTTCTCAATCTTCTCAGCGCCCATAATAAACTTCGTGATCATTTCCTCGGCATAGGTGTTTACATCGTTCATAATGTTGCCAAACTTTTGACTTTCCTCCGCAGTCAAGGTAACAGGAGGCATTTGAATTTCGTTTTTCGCTTGACTCCAGGTTTCCAGTGCTTCTGACTGAGCGTCCAGATTGTAATATTGTTCAATGTAACGACGATCCTGAACAAATGGTCCGTAGGAAATGGATCGAGCGTACTCCGCCAAAGCCTGAGCCATTGGCAAACCATCGGCATTTTTAGTGATTTGATCTGTGAATGTCGGATAACCGTCTACCATTTCATAGCTCTCGCCTTCGATTCCGAAATTGAAGAGCATATGACCCTCTTCGCTATAGCCCTGATCCAGCCACTTTACAATGGCTTCCGGATTCTTCGCATTGCCCGAGATTGCCGCTCCGGTTCCGTTGAAGATTTTATCCATTTGTCCCAGTGCCGGAGTATCCCCTTTATTCAAGGTCGGGTTTAGAATACCCACGAGATTGAAGTCAGGATTGGTTTCCGTCATAAGTCCGGTGTATTTGCCAATTCCACCTCCATTGTAAGCATACAAGGCTCCTAATTGATTGCCCGTCATTCTCGCATCGATTAGTTTGCTGTCGTTGGCTGCGAAATCCGGATCAATTAATCCTTCCTCATACCATCTTTGCATAGTCGTTAGGAACTCCTTATATTCAGGCTGGATTTCCCCATACCTCACTTCACCGTCTACCTGATAGAATCGGGAAGCGATTCCCCATGCTCCTATCAACGCATTGGTGCCCTCGCTTCTCACTTCACTCAAGCGCAGAGTGAACGGAATCTCATCCTTCTCTCCATTTCCGTTCGGATCCTGATCTCTAAAGGCGATGAAGGTGTTCTCCCATTCCTCGATTGTTGTAGGCACTTCGAGATTTAACTTATCCAGCCAATCCTTCCGAATAGTCGGCCCATAGAATACTGTCAAAATTTTATCACCGCGCAGAAATGGGAAAGCGTAAATGCTGCCTTCATCCGTCTTGATCAAATTCTCCATTTCAGGATTCTCATCCAGGTACTTCCTCAAATTAGGAGCATATTCCTCAATAAGCTCATTCAATCGAATAATAGTGCCTTCGTCGATCGCGTTCTGAGGGCCTCTAGGTACATTGAGCCAGTTCGTTTCCACCACATCAGGCAAATTGCCGGATGCGATCATAATATTCAATTGCTCCGTCTGCTGATTTCCATCCTCACTCGGGTGTGTAAACTCCACCTTCGTTCCCGTAAGCTCCTGCAGCTTCTGATAGACGCCAACCTCGCTTAAGCTCGACTTTGTAGAGGATGCCGTTCCAAGCGGCACCCAATACTTCAGTTGATCCGGAAAGCCCACTTCTTCTGTTTTGTTGTCCACTTGCGTTTCGTTGCCGTCAGTGCTGCCCGTTGAAGCCTGCGGCTCGTTGCCCCCTTGATTGTTTGAACAGCCTGCAGCCAGCGATGTGGCTAACAGGATGCTTAGCAGCATGCCCATCTTTTGACGTTTCGTTGTCCATTGTTTCATGGCTGGATCATTGCCTCCCTTGTTTTTTTCGTTCTTGACCGGTTCTTGTCCGATCTATTCTTACGATAACCGGGTAATGCCCATTCGAGAAGAATCCGCTTTCTTGATTTGCTGTCCGCCTTTCAGAAATTCGCACTATCATTTTTCTATATACGTTAACTCTTATTGTGTTTTCAGCCCTATTTCTCTGCATTGGCGCGATATTGGCCCGGTGTGACACCCTCCACTTTCTTGAATAATCGGATCAATCCAATATTGCTGGAGTATCCCACATGACCGGCAATTTCCACAATCGTCATAGACGTTTCCGCCAATAATCGCTTGGCCTCCTTCACGCGAACCTTTGCGATATAGTCGGTTATATTCTCGCCGCTGTAATTTTTGAAGAAGGTGGACAGGTAGGAGGCATTCAGCTCAAAGTGGTTGGCCATCAACGCCAGGCTAAGCATGCTGTCGCCGAAATGCCGATCGATATATTCCGTAACGCTCCGATAGAGCTGCTCGCTGTGATCGGTCCGCTCCTCTTTAATCGCTTCGCAAAACTTCATGAAATATCCCTGAATCTTCTTATACATTTCCTCCGCCGTTTTGCTTTCCGCAATTTGTTTGATCGGATCATGACCATCGTTCACCAGAAGATTCTTCTCGATATTCAATGACGCCGGCAGCTTCAGCAATGTGCTCAGCATATCCGAGAATAAGCAACGCCCTAGCTCAGGCGTCATGCCGTCAGCATGAAAGTTCACATCGTAGATTTGCTGCAGCAGCCGTTTCACCTGATTAAAGTCCCCATTGCGAGTATAGTTCATCAATTGAGTCTCGATTTCAATCGGATAGTGATACATCCCTGGATTCAGAGCTTGCACTTCTTCATAGTTCAGCACCGAACTCGGCCCCTGTAGCAATTTATAATCCATAGCGATCACCGCTTCGCTATACACTTCTTTAATATGCTCAATACCGTGATGGACCGTGCTATAGGCAACCGTAATCTTGGTTCTGAATCGTTCTTGCATAATCGCAATGAGCTTCAGGGCGAAGGCTTGACAGTTGCCTTTCTCAGTCGCAACATCCGCTATATTCAACAGCGTCACCGTCCGATTCCGTTCCATCTCTATGGTATACGCATGCGATTCGAGCAGTTCATGGATAACATTCGTCAGCACGAAGCGGATTAATGCGCGCTCGCGTTCATTCTCCTCTTTGATAAATTGACTGCAATCATCAATATCCACCATGACCACTGAGAAATAGGGATGCGGTAGCGACAGTCCCATAAATTCCAGATCTACCTCTTTCACTGCGCCAGCATCCACATAACCTCGGATCAATCGGGATAAATAATCTGCTTGTATGACGGGGAGTTGACGCGATATGGTCGTTTCCAGTTTTTTTTCTCTATTAAATAGCGTAGATACCGTTTCATTAATAATTTGGAATTCATTTTTCTGGAAATCCCTTCGATTCGACTTGTCTTTCAGAACAAACTGAACCAGATTTCGTATAGGCATGTAATTACGGTAAGCCATAAGGTAACATACGACGCCTCCGAGAACGAAGCAGATAGCAACCGCGATGATCGCCAAGGTTTTCGTGTTCTTCACCTGTGACAGCACCACCGATTCGAGCATGACCGATACATACGTCCAGCCATTCTGGTCTGATGTCGTATAAGTCACCCTCAGATCTTCTCCCCGGTCGTTCGTCAGAGCCACGGACCCGCTCCCCTTCCACGCCTGAGCCTCGCTCATGGCTTGCAGCGCATCCCGGTAGAAGGGGTTCCCTTCATCATCGGAGGTATGCATTAATACCTTCCTGTTTTGATCGAGAATATAAACGACGCCGTCCTGCATGCCGTCAATGTTGGCCAACAGCTGCTTAATTTTCTCCTCATCAACAAGGATTACTAAATTGCCCAGCACATTATTCGACTCGCCTGAGGGCAGCGACTGCATGAAGGTGAGCATGTTGTGATGCCAATTCCCGCTGATGACATCCTCTGCCGGAAAAACAGCCCGATGATGATTGCTCTGAAGAAATTGGGACATATACTGCTCGTAGCTGTATTGGCTATACGTATAATAATGATCAAAGAAGAGCCTGGAATTCGTTTTCGTAGTGGGCGACAGAATAACGTCGGATTTGGCAAAATAGATATAATAATCATCAATGAATGTGTTAAGCGTATTGAATCGCTGCAATTCCTTCATGAAATTGATATAGGGATACGACTCCGTCGGACTATCGTATCTCTCCTGATTTAATAGCCACGGAAGCTTGGCATGTATAGATATTTGCGAGGTCAGGCTCTCCACTTCCTGCATTCGGCTGTCTATTATTCTCCTGGCTTGTTCAAGCATGGCCGCATTAGCCTGATCTGCGTTGCCTACCATGATATCATCCACCTTGGAATACAGCGCAGCTCCAATTACAATAGGCAGTATGAGGATAATCATGTATGAGACAAACAGGGTGACGAATACGCTTGTCCTGCGCTTTGATTCGAAGACATTTATTTTTTTCAAGTGATCCAAACCGAATCCCCCCCTTGTTATCTACCTGTGACTCTTCATTAGCTCAACATCATTCGACATATTATCCTTTCATTCTTATTATTTCGACAAATTTCAACAAGATACCCCTTCTTATTTTCATTAAATATATACGAAAACGTCCCTGAATAGGGACGTTCCAAATCATTCCATGCATTCCGTGTGAGTTGTATCTATCTTTCCCTCCTAACCATATTCTATCTAATGCCTATATGCCTAGTGTACGATTTCTAGGGTCGTTATCATTTTTTTGGGTATCAAGAAAACAGGATGCTTTCCGTTTAATCACGGATAAAGCATCCTGTATATGATAGCGAGGTTGTATCCTACTTACTTCGCTTCATTAAGGGAGGGTGATTTATTGAAATCATCTGCGCCTTTCTGGACTTCATCAACATTTACAGCGATGGCCTATGCTCCGGCTGTTCCCTAATGACCGAACCATCATCCAGACGGAGCCATGATTCAAACTGACGTTCCCCTGCGGTCAGGCGGATAACCCGCGCTCCACGCGGGAATCCCTCTTGGCCATAGGTATTGTACCCTGTGGCTCGACCATAACATAGACGGATACCGTGCAAGCTCCCCCAGTAATCGTTCGTATGATCATGTCCAACGAACGTGCCTGCAACATCGCCCATTTCGACCATTGCGGCGAATAGGCCGGTATTAATTGGCGGGCAGCATACGTTCTCGAACTTATTTCCGTAACAAACCTCCCGCTCCCACACCTCCCGGTACTCCGGCAATGGAATATGGAAGAAAGCCAGGGCAGGAATTGGCGTTCCGCCATTGCTCGCTGTAATCTCCCTTGATTGTTGTACGTACCAGTCGACTTGATCGCGACGAATCCAATCATAGCCTTTCACATGCGGAAGACTTGAGAAGCTTCCCGAATCGAGGAAATATAGCGTTGCTGCGCAATGACCTACTCCGTCTTCAATCTGCAGCACGTAATTCCCATAACCGCTTATCTCTTCTGGGCCTTGCTCTGTAACAGAACATTCACAGCCAGTTACCGCATCCATGAATTGCTGCCTGGTTATTATCTTCTCTGTATCATGATTGCCGAAAACGACAGCCCACGGAATCCGCCGCTCTTCAACGACTTTAACGGCCTCATGAAATGCAGCAATCGGATCCTCACAGTTGTATCCGCCGACAACATCCCCCGTAAATACGACAAGATTCGGTTGTTCCTGCTCAAGAACTTGCTTCATTAGTAGACGAGAGTTTCTATCGGATTCTCTCCCATCTTTCCAATGAATGTCCGTAAACTGAACAATTGTAAAAGTGCCGTCTTCCCGGAATTTCAAGGGGTTTTTCATAATTTTACGCTCTCCTTCTCTGCTATAAAGTTCATTTCCTTAACTTTCATGTTATGAATCGACTCCTCGCTGTTTCCAGCTGTTTTATCTACTCGAATCACATTCGGCAAAGCCGCAAGCGCAGCCACTGCTTGATCTAACATTTTTGTCTTTGCTCTCACAGTCATTTTCATATAAACCGCGCTCCTGATTTCGCCGCCGAAGGACCTTTCCCGATTTTCAATATGTGTTTCGCGGATTTGAATACCCAATTCCCTAAACTTGGCGAAGATCATACTTACATTTCTCTTATCATCCCATACTTCTAAGGTTAGACTCACCTTACTACTGGAATTCAAGAACCTTCTTTCTACTTTGTTTAGAAGAAATAAACTGACTAGCATCGCAGCCGTTGCCAATGTCGCGCCATAATAAAAACCAGCTCCAACGGCAAGGCCAATGGCTGCAACTACCCAAAGTGAAGCCGCTGTTGTCAAGCCGGACACAGAAATGCCTGTTCGCATAATCGTGCCCGCTCCGAGAAACCCAATCCCGCTTACGACTTGAGCAGCCAGGCGCGATGGGTCCAACCTTACATTAGGCTCATATGCAAATTCGGAAAAACCATAAATCGACAGTAACGAAATAAGCGCGGAGCCCAGGCATACTAGAATGTGAGTGCGAAATCCGGCAGCATGATCGCCCAACTCCCGTTCGAACCCGACAATACCGCCAAAAATAACTGCAATGACTATGCGCAGGCTTAATTCCAGAAAATCGATTCGCCAGACCTCGGGATTTAAGGCGACCATAAATTCCACACTCCCGCTTTCGTTTTATTTAATCAGCTATCCTCACGTCAATATTTTTTTCATTCAAAGCATTGATCCACTCTGGCGGACAGTCTCTATCCGTAATAATCAACGACACATCCTGAATAGCAGATATTTTCGCAAAAGTCGTCTTTCCCATTTTCATATGATCCGCCAGTACAATCGCTTCGTCCGCCCGTTCTATCATTTTTCGAGAAACGCTCGCTTCGTTTACGTCGTAGTCGGTAATTCCGTCAACAAGCGAAATGCCGCCAACAGAAATGAATGCCTTATGTACTTTGAAGTGATCCAGTATCTTTTCAGTCATTGTGCCCGAAGCAGATTGCAGATTAGCATTGATTTCACCGCCGGCGAAGATAATCTTGCCTTTAAACATTTCCGCAGCAAGCTGCAGCGCCGGCATGGAGTGTGTTATAATCGTCACATCCGTCCGTTCTCGCAGATGCGAGATGACTTCAATCGTCGTCGTCCCATTGTCGATCATAATGGTCTCGTTTGCTTGTACAAGACTAGCTGCCAGCTTGCCAATAGCTGTTTTTTCCTTGTGATTGATTTGTGCCCTCTGGATGAATGGCGGCTCCCAGCTATCTGTACTCAACACAGCGCCCCCGTACACCTTTTTGAGCTTCCCTTCCTTCTCCAATCGATCCAGGTCTCTACGAATGGTTTCAGGAGATACATTTAATTGTTCGGCCAGCCAGTCCACTTGGACTTTCCCATCTTTTCTTAGCTTCTCTACTATCGTTCTCTTGCGGTCTTCGAAGGTTAACGACATCATTCCATACCCCTTTCTTCAGTTGCTTATTCGCCCATTCCATGCTGCAAGCGTTCAATGAGACCAGGTAATTCAAGCAGGCTGCCAACTTCAAACGACGGTGCATGGTCGACAGAACAGGCTGAAGCATGATGATTAATCCATACATTTCTCATACCCACTCCGTTCGCGCCTTTAATATCCGTGTTAGGGTTATCCCCAACCATCAAGCCCTCTTCCGGTGAAATGCCAAGCAATGACATTGCGTATAGGAAGATCGATTCTGCCGGCTTCCCTGCGCCGAAATCGCCCGAGATTACAATATGATCAAAATACGAGGCTAACCTCGGTATGGACTCCACTTTCTCTCGCTGCAAATCAGGAGCTCCATTCGTCAATAACAGCAATTTATATTTGTCCTTAAGCACGTCAAGAACAGGGAACGTCCCCTCGTAGATAATAGGCCTGGCCCGTCTCTCCATTGGGAATCGCTCAGCAAGCTCTTCGCCCAGTTGCACATCATCGACGCCTACTTCATGCAGGCCGCGTATCCATGACTCTCTTCGATAGCCGGGTGATAGCAACTGCAACTCGCGGAACTGCGGAAGCGCTCCTTCATCAAATCGTGCCCATAATGCCTCCAAATGTGTTATTTCAATCATCTTGGCGAAGGGATACACCTCGAATGATTCATATAACGATAGAGCCTGCATTCTAACCGCCGCCTCCAAATCGAACGGATTGATTTCTGGATGCCGAGCAACTGCATGGGCACAGGTCGCGGAAAATGCTTCATCAATCCCGCGATCATCCCATAGAAGCGTATTGTCCAAATCAAATAAGACAGCTTTAATATCCATAACCAAGACCCTCCGTGTACTTTACTCTATTGGTTTTGACCACTTCGCTCACACAAATTTCTTGTAAAAATTGAAATAGACTGCCAATTTGTATGTTGTGGAATATCATTTCTTTCTTGCTTATGCGCCATTACATCATATCTTAAACAACAAACATGCAACAGTAAACATAAATATTAAAGAAACAACAACTTAAATCAACAAACCACATAAAAAGAGAACAACCAAAAGTGCTGTTGTTCTCCTCGCTTTGTATGAATATCTATACCGTTATCCAGCCCTTTTGCTCGATGAAAGAGCTGTATTGGGCACAATAGCGCTACCATTCTTCGTTAGATCTTCGGAACAGCTTATTTTGCGAAAATAACGTTAGCATTCTTCGTTACATTAGGCGCTTACTCCTCTTCATTACCATTATTCGATGCAGACTTGTTCTTGGTTGCATGGAAGGAAATTATTCTCCAGCAAAGCGTTCAATCGGCTGAGGTTCCATATGTTGTCAAAATTGTAATCTGGTCCGCGTCGATATGACCTCATTCTCGGCAAGGATGGCGCGTGATCGTCAAGCCTCTTCTTCGATCGACTTGCCAAGCGCGTCCAGCATAATCGTCGTGCCATGCTCGCGCATCTCCGGCGTGTCATGTCCGTCGACAAACGAACCTTGCTCGGTGAAAATCAGCTTCGTTCCTCCTTCGACCGGGATGAGCTCTACCGTCGTAACAGAGACGGAGATTCGCGTATCATCGGAGTCGAGCGTATAGCTGTAGATAATGCGCTGCTCCGGAATGATTTCCTGGTAGCAGGCATCGAAGGTGAATACAGGACCTTCAGGCGGACCGCCTTTGCTGTATTCGCGTCCCCCGACCCGGAATTCGAAGCTGTCCGCTTTCGAGAACCATTTAGCCTTGGCAACGGGATCCGACCAGGCCTGGAACACCTTAGCGGGCGTTGCCGCATACGTCCGCTCCACGACGAAGGTAGCATGTTTGACAAATCGTTCAGTCATTGAAATTCCTCCTACTAGTTCGATTGTTATTCCTCATTCGGGTCAGCCAGAAAATGGCCCAGAGCTCCCAGACGATGCTCCCAGCTCTTCTGCCGCTCGATAACCAGCTTCTCATGGTTCTTCTTCATCGCCTGCAGCAGCCCCGTAAAGTCTTCCACAGTCAGCGGAGCCTTCTCCTGCATCGACCGCGACACATGTTGGAGCTGCTCGAGAAGCTTCTGCTGCAGCTTGATTTGCTCGTTTAGTCGCTCCATCTGCAGATTAACGATCTCCAGCGGACTGAACTGTCCGTCATGCAGTGCCGATTTGATCTCCTCCAGAGACAAGCCCAGCTCCTTAAGCGACAGGATCTGCTGCAGGCGCGACAGATCGCCTTCATCGTATAGCCTGTGCCCGGAATCCGTCTGGCTGGATGGCGAGAACAAACCGATTTGGTCATAGAACCGCAATGTCCGCACGGTGAGGCCCGTCAGCTTGGCCAGATCTCCCACCTTCCAAAGTCGCTTCATCGCAATCTCCTTCGTTAGCGCTAACTCCCTTACCGGTAAACCTAGTATAAAACATGACGTTGCGTAAGGCGCAAGCTTATTTTTGAATGAATGGACAACTCCGCCTCAAAATTGTACGAGGGCTGCTCCTTAGGGAGCAGCCCCGATGTCATTTCAATCCGAATAAACCTTCCGCAGCAGAGCAATCGCCTCTTCGATCGTAAGACCAAACGATTTGTAGTAAGAGGCGTCGACAGCCATCTGCTTCAAAATCATTTCTTCTCGAATTCGCAGCTTCTCCTGTGGAGAAAATTCCGCTACGAAACAGCCTTTCCCCGTTATGGTGTTAATTAAGCCGCAACGCTCGAGCTCCTCCCAAGCTTTCTTCACAGTAATGATGCTGACACGCAGTTCCTGTGCCGCTTGGCGAATGGGCGGCAAGCAATAGCCGCTCTCTAGCTCGCCTTTCAAGATTTGAGCGCTGATTTGCTCGAAGAGCTGCTGATAAATCGGTTTCTCCGAGGTGTTCGAGACGGCTATGTTCATTGGATTTCCACATGCAGGAACCGCTTTACCCCAATGCGATACGCAATTGCCGTGCATGCCGCGAAGATTGCGAGTCCAATGATCAGAAGGAAAGCCTGCAACAGCGTATCATGGGCCCCGGAGCCGTAAAACCAATCATGCACATCAGCGTTCTGAATGCCGAGCCACTGAACAGCTCCGGCGAACAGCACTGCCGCCGTAATGGACGCGACGGTCGCCCAGCCGTATTTATAAGCTGTTTTGTAATACATGATGATGAAGACGAGATTGAAGAGCCCCAGCATAATCAGGCAAAGTCCCCAGAAGCCAAGATGCGGCGGGAAGAAATAGTAAATGATATTCGGAAACAGCTCCAGCGTGAAGATGCCGGAGATCATGGCCGTGACAATATGCAGCAGCTCGAGAAACACAATGGCCGCCACCCTCGCTCGCACCATATCCTTCTTCGCAACAGGCAGCATCGCCATAAACATCAGATCGTTCTGAGTCTTGTAGCCAGCAAAGATGTTCGGAATCGTAATCCAGAAAAAATACATCGGAACAAGAAAATAAACCCAGCCGGGAATGAGCATCAACACGGCGGTTATAAACGGCATGACGAAAAACATCGGAGGTATGCCTAGTTTCAACTCTTTCATGAACAGATTATACATGCGCCGCATCCTCCTTCTTCGCAAAATAAATCATAATTTCCTCCAGGCTTGGAACGGCCGCTTTCAGACCGCATGAAGGGTTGAAGTCTTCGGAACGTATGAGTCCCGTAAAGCCGAAGGAATTGACCTTGTAGGAAATCAGCTTATCCTTCACCTGGCTCAGCTCGCTCTCGCTGCCGTTCAGCAGGCGGTAGGCTTCCATAAACGCATCCTTCTCGGAGCTGCGAATAATGGTCCCGTCGGCAATAAACGTAATATAATCCGCGCATTTCTCCAGATCGGAGGTGATATGGGTCGAGAACAGAATGCTGATCTCTCCGTCCATGACGAGCTCCTGAAAGATGTCGAGCAGTTCGTCTCTTGCGACCGGATCGAGCCCGCTTGTCGGCTCGTCGAGAAGCAGCAGCTTCGCCCCATGCGACAAAGCGAGAGCAAGACTGTATTTGACTCGCATGCCCGTCGACAGCTCGGATACCTTCTTATTTTCATCCACTTTGAATTTCCGCATATATCTGGTATAGGCCGCATCGTCCCAATTTTTATAGAAAGCCTTGATGACATCGGTCAACTTCTTGATCTTGCTTCTCGTATAATAATCAATGCCGCCAAAGGTATAGCCGATTTCTTGCTTCAATGCAATCTCTTGCTCAGCCATGTTCCGCCCCAGAATACGAACCTCGCCGCTGTCCGGACGAACCATGTTCAAGACGGATTTGATCGTCGTTGTCTTGCCCGCCCCATTAGCTCCGATGAAGCCCATAATATAGCCCTTCTCCAGCTGAAACGATACGTCGTTCAACTCGAAATTGGCATACTTCTTATTCAAATGCTTAATGTCTAAAGCCAGCATATCGTACCTCCCCATTAAATTGTGTATGTTGTGTATGCACAATATATCATGAGGGCATAATCCAAGTCAACTTTCAATTGCTGCGTCGCATATTTGATGGCAGAATCGTCGATCTTGGTGCTTGGACATGGGATCCTAACGAAAACTCATAACGTTAAACACCTGAATCTCGGGCCAGCGTAAATCTAACGAAGATTGGTATCTTTATGTCATCAAAACGAGTATGATTGCGCACGAAACCATGAAATAAAACGATAGATCTTCGTTAGCTTTGAATGGGGTGCCTTTTTAGGACAATAACGTTATCAGGCTTGTTAGTGCTCCTCCTATCTCCATCAAGCCACTTATCGAGATCGTATGTTTTCGTTAGCCCTGAAATTTCACACGCTATTATTGCAAAAAAGCCGCTGATAGCAGCGGCCTTCCGTCGATGGTCGATATGCGGTTAGTCGATCTTGTAGCCGTTGATTTTCAGATGCGCTTGGAAAATATCCTTCGAGGAGGGAAGCTCCTCCTGCGGCGGCCAATGATCATGCTCCCAAATGCCGGCATGCTTTAAGGCTCTCGGACAATGAATGAAGCATTCCTCCACATCCACGACAATGCCAAGCAAGGGCGCTTTGCCCTTGAAGCTCAGCTCCTCAAGAACCGAGTGACCGTGAATGATCGACGCCCTCCCGTTGACCCGCAACACCTCCTCCATGCCCGGAATGATGAACAGAAGCCCCACATGGGGGTTGCCAAGAATATTGCGCAAGGAATCGACCCGCTTATTGCCCGGTCGATCCGGAATGACAAGCTGATACGGATTGGCGACATGCACGAAGCCTGCTCCGTCTCCCTTCGGAGAGACGTCGCAGCGTCCATCCTCGCCGGAGGTGGCCATAAACATCATCGAGGACATGGCGATATAGGCGGCAGCCTGTTCGTCGATCATCGCGATGCTCTTCATCACGACCGCTTCATGCGGCTTTCCCACCAGTTCCCTGAGCCGCTCTTGCGACTCTACCAAATGATTCTGTATATCGAGTTTCTCCATTTCGATCTCCTTCTGCGGCAAAGCCGTGCATCATTTCTCCTCTCTACTTCGACGGCAGGAGGACTAATTCCTATGTCAGCTTTGCATATCCTGCCCGGGAAAGGGAATTCATACGCGAATTCGCGAACAATCCCAAGAACGGACAAGTTCTGCCTATCTATTTTCTTAATATAAGAAAAATTTCGAAAAATCGGGAAATGGACGGTCGACAAGGCCCCAAGTACTCTCTTAAGAGAGGGCGCGGGGGAGGCGGAACAGGAAAGCGGCAAGACAATGAAAATGGAAGCATGATGCTGGGAGGGAAGAGTTGATGAGGGTTTTGGGAAAAAGGCTTGGCATGTTGGCGGGAATGGGCTTGATGCTTGTTCTCGGCTCCGCGGCAGCCTCGGCTGCATCGTTGGATAATTCCTTCGAATCGGGAACGGCGGGCGGAGCCTATGGCCTTGAGGACTGGATGGACGCGGATTGGAGCGCGCCGTGGCTGCTCGGCGACGACAGAAGCGAGGTCGATGACGAGATCAGCCACAGCGGCTTCAAATCTTTGAAGATCCTCTATCCGGAGGGCAAGATCGGACCCCAGGATTCGGGCTATCAGGCTCCCTTCGAGCTTGCGCCTGCAGATGAATATTATTTGTCCTATTGGGTAAGATTCGACGAGGATTTCAGCTGGGGATCGACGCAATTCGGCGGTAAGCTGGGGATTGGACTTGCGGGCGGAGCCTCTTGCTCCGGCGGACAGATCTGCACGGGCGAGAACGGCTTCAGCTCGCGTCTCATCTGGCGGAAGGACGGACAAGCCGCCGTCTATATCTACTCCATGGGGAATGCCGGTCAATACGGGGACGAAGCCGATCTGACGTATTATAACGGATCGCCCATCTATTATCCGAAGGAGGAATGGTTCAACATCGTTCAGCGGGTGAAGGTCAACACGGTTACGAATGGCGAAGCCAATCCCGACGGCGAAATTCAAATCTGGTACAACGGACAGGAAGCGACGAAGGTGACCGGTCTCCGGTTCGTGACGAATTCGGACAAGGTGGACAAGGCTTACTTCTCCACCTTCTATGGAGGCGCTACCGAGGATTACGCGCCGGCGAATGATTCGTACATCTGGTATGACGATGTGAAGGTTTCCTCTCTCCGCTCCGACATGTGCGAACTGGATAAAGGAGGATGCGACTACAAGGATCCGATGATGGACTATCGCATTGCGCCGATCAGCGTTACGGCCAGTGTCTATGAGGAAGGCAACGGACCCGAGAATACGATCGATGACGATTTGACCACGCGTTGGTCGGCCGAGGGAGAGCAGTGGATTCAGTATGATCTGGGCGAGAATCACGAGCTGTCGCAGATCTCGCTTGCTTTCTACCAGTCGAGCATTCGTTCGACGATCTTCCGAATCGAAACCTCCGAGGACGGCGAAGCATGGAGCACGCAGTTCGACGGGCAAAGCTCCAGCCGCTTCACGGAGCTTGAGCCGTTCGCGCTCGATCATGTAACGGCGAAATATATTCGAATTTCCGGCTCCGGCAATACAATCAACAACTGGAACAGTATTACGGAAGCGGTCATCTATGGAACGGAGAAGAACGGCGGCAGCGGGGAAGATACTGATCCAGGGACGGAAAATCCCGGCAATGGCGACCCTGATGAAGACGGCGGTTCAAGCGGTGGAGATTCAGGGGAAGGAACGCCGGACGGGGGCAGCGGGGGCTCCGGAAATGGGAATTCCGATGATGGGGGTCATACAGGCGGTGAAAATCCGGGGACAGGGACGCCTGACGACGACGGAAATAACGGCAGCGAAACTCCCGGAACTGGAGCGCCTGACGACGACGATTCCGGCAACCAGGATTCGGGCACGGAATCATCCGAAGTGGATCTGACGCCTGTTAAATCCGCCATCGCCGGTCACTGGGCGGAAGCAAGCTTCATTCGCGCAGCTGAGCTGCGTATCTGGGATGTGCCGCAGGCCGGCGAAGCCTTTCATCCCAATAAACCGATTACAAGAGCGGATTGGGTGCGGCTGCTGGTTCGGGCATTGGATCTTCCCGCTCCGCCCGCCGGAGCCGGCGCCTCAGCCTTCGCCGACCTGGCGGGGCTCGATGAAGCGCAGAAGACCGCCATCGCCTCCGCCGCGCAAGCCGGCATCATTAACGGCTTCGCGGACGGCAGCTTCCGTCCGCAAGCGGAAGTGGCGCGCGCACAAATGGCGGTCATGCTCGCCCGGGCGTTGAAGCTGGCCTCTGCTGCCGAAGCGTCGTCGCTTTACGCCGACGACGCGGCGCTGCCGGATTGGTCACGCGACAGCGTATATGCGCTAAGCGCGCAAGGCGTCTTGCAAGGCCGCGGCGGCAAAGCATTCGCTCCCGAGGCTGCTACCTCCATCGCTGAAGCGCTCGTCGCCTTGCTGCGAGCGGTGGACTTGACGGCGGCGGCTTTGCCGTCCTCGTAGCGGACGAAACTTGATATTTTTTCTAATCTGCTTGCCCTAAAGCTCTAAGCACGTCTGCGTCCTTTAAACGCACTCTGCAGGCCCTTCAACAACATTGCTAACGGTCGTTCGTGAAGCTGAGCGCTGCTTACCAGCGTTGCAGCTTCGGATGACTCTCCGGTTGGCGCTCTAGCGCTGATTACCAGCACTGCAGCTTCGGATGACTCTCCGACTGGCGCTCTAACGCTGCTTACCAGCACTGCAGCTTCAAAAGCGGAACCAACTGAGGTGTTCTACAAGTTGGTGATTCACAGTTAATCGACAGCCTCATCGGGATCTTTGAACTCACAGCTATCGAAAAGACATTTGAACTCGTTCCTCCGTCGCGCCTCTCAAAGATAGAAATCCCGCAATACCGGCGCCAGCGACTGCGGCTTGACGATATGCGTTTCTCCCGGCAGAACATGCAGACTCGCCCGAGGCAGTGTGGCGGCCAGAGCCTTCATCCCGTTCTGCATCCACGCCGGGCTCTTGCCGCCGCAGACAACGAGCGTCGGGATGCCGACGGATGACCAATACTCGGCCGGAAGCGGCTCCCCTTGCTGGAAGCGCTCCGTAAGCAGCGTGTCGTAGGGAAGCGTGTGCGCGACCGCCTTAAGCTTCGACCAAGCCGGCATAAGCGGCATGATGAGCATTGCAATTGCGGGAAGACCAACACCCTTCCTCATAAAATGCTTCACGGCCGCGCTGCGACGATCAGAAGCAAGCAGCTTGTCAAAGACAGCGGCATAGTCTCTCGGCACCGGCAGCCGGCTGCCGTCTACGACGAACGGCGCTTCGTACAGAGCGAGCTTCGTCACGGAAGAAAGCCGCTTCGCCGCCTCCAGAGCGAGCGCCGCTCCAGAAGAGATACCGTACAAACAGGCGGAGCCGCCTGCTTCCTCGATAATCGCAGCCACATCCTCCACTTCCCGTTCGATCGCGTAAGGCTTCGCATCGCTGCTGTCTCCCCGCCCTCGGCGGTCGTACGTGTACACTGTGAAGTAAGCCGACAGCAGTTCGGCGAGCGGTCCGTTCGGGCCGGAAGCCCGATAGCAGAGCGCCCCGTCGACCAGAATCAAGACCGGCCCTCCTCCGATCCTCGTGTAACCGATTGATGTTCCGTCCTTCGAAATTACACTTTTCATTGCTTACCCTCCCGCTTTCAGACTATTGTTTCGCCTGTACTATGACGACGAACGCCAGCCTTGCAAATCGACATGATCAATACGTCGCGAAGCTCGCGTTTGAAGATATATTCGGACGAATCTAATCTACAATATTCCTGGTATAGTACGCGATAATATCCTTGCGGCGAATAATGCCGAGGAAGACGCGATCAGCGTCTACGACGGGAACGAAATTCTGATCGGCAGCCAGCGCCAGCATGTCGTCCAAATCGGCGTTAATCTCCACGCATTCGACCTTCATCCGTTTTTTGATGGAGAGGACGCCTATTTCATGCATCGTGTCGAAGCCGAGGCCGGGCGTGGCTCTCATCTTCCATAACAAATCGCCCTCGGAGAGCGTTCCGAAGTATAAGCCATTGTCATCCAGAATCGGAATGGCTGTAAAATGGCTCGCTTCCAATTTATCCAAAGCTTCCTTCATCGTAGAGGATGTCTTAAGGTAAGAAACCTCGTTCTTGGGGTACAAAAACGATTGAATGTCCATTCCATCACGCTCCTTGCATAAATTAAACCATATTTCGCGGCATTTCGCATGCGAAGGATTTGCTCGCGGCATACCAGCCTTTTTTCCAACTTTCTTGCATGTAGTATTGACTTAAACCATGGTTTAAGTCGTATCCTATACCTGTCGACAGATTGAGATTTCTATTGGAGGACTCCATATGAACTATTATTCCATCAGCGAGGCGGCCGCCAGGTTCCACATACCAGAATCAACGATTCGTTATTATGAGAAAAAAGGACTGCTTCCGCTCATGGAGCGCGATGAAGCCGGACGAAGATTGTTCTCGCCGAATCAAATGACCATGCTTGAAATCATTATTTATTTGAAAAACACGCGCATGCCCATTCGTACGATCAAGCAATATGTCGATCTGGTAATGGAAGGCGACCACACTACGCCTCTCCGGCTTGAAATGATGCGGAAGCACAAGCAAGCGGTGCTGGATGAAATGGCGTTAATGTCGGAATCCCTCGCAGGGATCGAGAAGAAAATCGCTCGCTATACGAAGCGGCTGCAGGATAAAAAGCAGGTCGTTCACGAAGAAGCAGGGGCAACGGCATCGACCAAATCAATTAGAAAAGAGGAACCATGATGAAGCTTACAGGAAATACGATTCTCATTACAGGAGGCAGCGCGGGGATTGGACTCGCCTTCGCGGAGCGTTTTATCAAAGGCGGGAATACTGTCATCGTGTGCGGAAGACGCGAGCAAATGCTGCAGCAAGCAAAGGAGAAGCTGCCTGAACTCATTACTCATGCCTGCGACTTGGGTACGGAAGAAGAGAGAGTCGCTTTGTTCGAGTGGGTGACTGCGAACTATCCAGACGTAAATGTGTTAGTGAACAATGCCGGCATCCAGCAGAGATTCGACGTGTTGAAGGCCGATTCGAAGAAAGATTGGCCCTCTTTCAACAAAGAAATGACAACCAACTTAGAGGCGCCGATTCACCTCTCCATGTTGTTTGCTCCCAGCTTTGCGGCGAAAGAAGCGGCTGCGATCCTGAATGTGACCTCCGGCCTCGCCTTCACGCCGTTTGCCATCGCCCCGATCTATTCGGCAACGAAAGCCGCGCTGCATTCCTTCACCATGAGCCTAAGACATCAGCTCTCGGAAACAGCCGTAGAGGTTATCGAAATTGCGCCGCCTGCCGTGAATACGGATCTCGGCGGCAGCGGACTGCATGTCCACGGAGAACCGCTGGACGCTTTTGCCGACGGCATCTTCAAGGGGCTCGAGGAGGGCGCGCAAGAAATCGGGTACGGCACATCAGCGGAACGCCTGCGCATGTCGCGGGACGATATCGACGCGTACACGGAGAAGATGTATCAGGCCACCAAGCGTATGGTGGATTGAAATCCCTTGCCTCGCCCCCTCCTTGCAACAATTGCCCGGCGGGACGCCAGTCCGCTTACACCTTGAAGCTGGAGACGATGTCCCTTAATTGATCGGCCAGCCGCGCGAGGGATTGCGTGGCCGCCGCTCCTTCTTCGGAGATCAGCGCCGCCTCGCGACTGGCAGCCTCCATCTCTTGCAGGCGAAGCCGCACCTCTTCGACTTGCGAGAGCTGCTGTCCGTTATGCTCGGCAATGCTGCCTGCCAAGCCCGACAGCTCATTGGCCTGAGCGGCCTGTTGCTCGCTTGCCGCGGCGATCTCCGCAATCATGCCGGATGTGTGGCCGATACTGTCGAGTATGGTCGCGAACCGCTCCCGTGACATTGTGGCGCTGTCCGTGCCGGCCTCCACCTCTGCGACGGATTGCGCGATTTTCTCTTGCGCTCCGCCTATCAAGCCCGCGATTTCCTCGGCCGCCTGCTTGCTGCCGTCGGCCAGCTTCCTGATCTCCCCCGCCACGATCGCGAAGCCTTGGCCGTGCTCGCCCGCTCTCGCGGCCTCAATCGATGCGTTCAGCGACAACAGATTCGTCTGAGCCGTTATGCTGCTTATCGTAACGGTAATATGACCGATTCGCTCCGAATACTGGGTCAAATCACTCATCAAACCGTTAATATGGTTCATCAGCGACAAGGTCGCGTTAATCGTGCGCTCCCCCTCCTTCGCCGCCGCAATCATCTCGGCGGATGATCTTGAGGCGTTATCCGCATGGCTGGCGATGCTCGCAATGGAGCTGTCCATCTCCTCCGTCATGAAGGTGAGGGTTTCCACCGTTTCCTGCTGTACGACTGCCGATTCCGCAATTGCCGAATAGCTGTCGTTCACCGCCTTTGCGATTCCGGCATGCTCCGCGCTTCCTGCCGACGCTTCCTCCGAGCTGGCGGCAAGCTCCTCGGCCGTAGCCGCCAATTGCTCGGACGCGCTCTGCGTTTGCGCAATGACTGCTTTCATGTTCGCCTGCATGACCGCGATGGAACGGGCCAGAATGCCGAGCGCGTTATTCTGTTTGCTGTACCGGTCCGGTACCGTCTCCGTCAGCGATCCCTCCGACATCTTCCTCAGCAGCGCGGACAATTTCTCGATTGGCGAGATAATTCGGCGCCTCAGCAGAAGCACGATAAGAAGCAAGATAACAAGTCCGATTAACAGCGTGATAACGCTGAACGCGAACAAGTCGCGATTCACCTTGGCGCTTTCGATGAACTGATTCTCCGTGTAGATGATCCCGACAGGCATCCGATCGATGCCCGCAACGGAGGCATAGACTTTGCCAAGATCGTAGGAAGCCGCGCTTGTCCGTTCGAACAGCAAGAAATCCGGATTGCCGGTTGCCGCGCCGAGCCGGGCTTCCAAAGGCTCTCTCTCCAGAGTGGAAGAAGAAGCGATGAAGGCGCCGGAAGGCGTCAGCACCGCAACCTCCGTATGTATGGTATTGCGGACTTGTTCCAAATCCTCGGCCTCAAGCAATCGGCCGAAGATCAAGACACCCGTAGGCTCCGCCTCGCCGTCGTCGTCCGTGACCTTGGAGACCGCTGCCACAACCAGCCCTCCAGACGTATTGACGAGGCCGTAGAAGCTGTCCTCATTCTGCAGCCTCTCCATAATTCCAGGCCATTCAATACGATTCATAAGCTCCTCGGATTCACCAGCCAGGGAGATGACGCTTCCGGAGAGATCGGCCGTCGCGATGAAGCTCAAGCTCGGGACGGTATCGAGAATGCTGTTGACATTCTCCTCAATCCAAGCCGAATCGCGATCGACTATCGCCGTGCGGAAGTCGCCCCAATGAGAGTTGGGCAATTCAATATCAAGCAGATTGCTGCCCAATCCGTCGATCAACAGCTTGGCCGATTCGTTCGAATGGCCGGACGTCTCTTCGCCGACCTTCGTAAGATCCGTTGCAATTGCATGCTTAAGATAACCGCCTAGCGCAAGCATCGGCAATACCGCGAATAGAATGGCCGCGCCGACTATTTGCACGGTCAGTGAAGATTTCAACTTGCTTGATTGTTTCGGATTAAACAACAGAATTCCCTCCACAGAGCAATAAGATTTGCTGAATCATGTCGAAATGAAGCAATATTTGACAGCAACCCCATTATATCCGGATTGTTCACCGCCATCCACTAAAATTTCGCGCAGCGCGAATAACCCGCTGGGGCGCCTTATGAAAGACGCCTCGCTTGCGGGCCGCCGTGCGATATGGGAATAGACGCTTGCTCGTCCTTAATATTCTCCCTTAATGACGAAGAACGAGCCTCGAATGGTTCCAGCCAGCTTCGACTTCTGCCTCGCGAATTTGAACTTCTCTTCGAGCTCCTTCGGCACTTCCATTCCTTCGGAAAGCTTGAAGCCTACAGCCCGCTTCTTAGGGTCGTCCACCGTATACATCACATTGATCGAGAGCCCATCCTCGTAGAAGACATAGGTGAACTTAATGTTCTCCACTTGAAATTGCGAGGTTTCCAGGGGCTTCGACGCAAATTCAATATTGCGTTCTTCTTTCAAGATCCGGTTCGCATAAGCAAGGCTGTCCTCGCTTTCGCTTGCGGGCACCACTGTGAATTCATGCTTGTATTTGTTCATAAAGTAACGGGCTTCGTTCGCGCGCAAACCGGCAAGCGCCTCTGCTGCAGGGGAGGATTCCAAACCAACCGTGGACACATTTTTAAAATCAACAATATAGGACATGTTCATTCCTCTTTTCCCTTCCAATTGGACACCATTTGGTGACGTTTTTATTGTAGGACACCGCTTGGTGTCGTGTCAACATCATTTCGTGATTTAACAGGAAGGTTCCATAAGTATCGATGCGCAAGGCTGCTCCACATAATCAACAAAGTCGCCAGAAGCATGTAGACTAAGGCATACTGCCAAAATGGAATGAGAATTTCAAGCCATCCCGCGGCGTATATTGGCATATCCAAAGCAAATACCGCCAGCGGCGCCAGCATCCGCCATCCGAGTCTGCTGCAGCAAGTAACGAATACAGAGAAAACACCTGATTTCAATACACCCATAATCGAGGCTAAAAACAAATCATCCCGATATATATCTTCGAATACGCCAAGGTGATAATGGCGCAAGCCAAGAACAGACAGTCCGTACATCACAGTTCCCGCGCCGCTCCAGGCTTGCATCCATAAACTGGTAAAGCGATAAAACACGCCTCCGGCATAAAGCCTCCCTACCCAAAAACGAGCCAAGAAAAAGAAGAAGACCAGCACGGCCCCCGTATACGACAAATTCCACCAATGCTGCTCGAAGATATGCAATTGATCAAATAAATACTCTACCCCCACCATTGCTCCTGCCAGCGCCGCGATTCCCCCTAATTGAAGACGATACAGGGAACTCAGCAGGCCGAGTGCGGGCAATATCATTAAATTGGAGACGACGGCTCCGAACGCATTGTCATAATAGCGAATGCTTAAAATTCGGGGGAAATACGCATAGCCGTCAAACAAAATCAGAACAAAAAACTCAGCGGCGTAGACGATTCCCGACAAGGTCATGAATACAAAAATAACGCCAAGCTGCCGTTGATGAAGCATGATTGCGGCAAGAAGCATAAGCGAAATTAAAACCAGAATCAAATATGGCACATAGCTAGGCAATACCAGCATCCTTCCTCCACATTCAGATTTTAGAAGTCTGTTGGTTATTGTTTGCAAATGGCGCTTGAAATAATCGAATCAAGGCGGAACGGCTGTATCGCTTGTGGCGGGGATACGATTCAATTCGGCGAAAAAAGAACAGCCCTCCTGTGCGGAGGGCCTGCGTTTTCTTCTGATCTGATTTGTTCGGTCAGGAATGAAGCTCCACTTGGCTGTCGTCGAGCAGGCGTTCGATAAACCAATCCATGAACCGTCCGCTGTCGACAGTCCGCGCCACCGCCATTTCTTCATTATTGTCCAATTCCTCTCAGTCCTTGCCCCAATCCTCCCATTGCCCTTCCTCAAGATAACGCACATTCGCTTTCGCGGGCCGCCACTCCGCTCTCTCGAAAGCCGAACCCCCAAGCAAAAACCTCAAATGAGGAAACGCGATGTTCGCTGCATCGATCCACTCCATGAGCTTGTTCACATAGCGCCGATCGGTAACGGAAACGGCAACAAACGATACATTCTGGTTTTGAATAATCCCGTTCAAATCCTTAAGCGGCGTATCCGGACCAAGATACAGCACGCTCGCGCCCCGTTTGCGCAAGAAAAGACTGAACGACATGAGTCCGAGATGATGACGTTCTCCTTCGGGACAGAAGGCAAGCACAATCGGCATCGCTTGATTAACGGGATAAGCTCGGAACAATGCCGATAATCTCCTCATAATCATCTCCGACGTGAAATGCTCCTGAACAACGGTAATATTCCCTGCCTCCCATTCTGCTCCGATTCGATACAGCAAGGGAATAATAATGCGTCGGAACGCCTCCTCGAAATCGTACAAAGCAAATGACAAATCTATCGTTTGTTCCGCTTGAGCGGAATCGAATCTCATACATGCGGCATATAGCTTATCGAGCAAGCCCTCATAAGATCGGCCGACTGCCGCGGGCTCCGCAGATGGTGCTAACGAAGACGAAAGCTCCTTCTGCTCGAGCAACTTTGCCGCTTCGCTGATTTTTAATCCATTCTTCTGAGTATGCTCCTTCAGAAAACGAAGTCTGGATAGATCCTCAACACTCAGCATTCGATGTCCGCCGCTGCTTCGGCTGGGAGAAATAACCCCGTATCGATTCTCCCATGCCCGAATCGTGACTACTGGTATTCCCAGAAGCTCAGAAGCTCGCTTCATGCTATACATACTTGAGTTCCCCCCTCACAATAATTATACATAATCAATACAAAATAAAAACTATTGTTGTTTTTGTATAGTTTTTGTATAATTATTTCATATAAATCTATACATAATAGAGGAGACTTCCAGATGGATTTTTCGAACGTGACAGCACACTTGGAGCATAGCGAGGAAAAGAAGCGTTTAGCCGCAATGGCGGCTATTAAAAGTCATCTGGCCATAATTGAATTTGATCTGGACGGCTTCGTGCTTGATGCCAACGATCTCTTCGCGCAATCCATGGGATATACTCCGACGCAAATGCGAGGTATGCGCCATAGCTCGTTCTGCACGCCAGAATATCGAAACAGCCCTGCCTACCTTGAATTGTGGGAAGGGCTGCGGCAGGGAAGAAGCTTTCAGGACAAGATTCAAAGAGTTCGCAAGGATGGCCGACTGCTATGGCTTGAAGCCACCTATATGCCGGTTCTCGGCGAAGACTCGCTGCCCGCTTCCGTACTGAAGATTGCAACAAACATAGATGAACGAGAGCAGACCGCCTCCCGATTGACGAATGATCTACTGCAAATGTCCAAAGAAACATTGGATCGCGCCTTGGAAGGCATAACCCGCAGTCGGACAATTGAGTCGGCTGTCGATCATGTTGTTGCCGTCTCTAATGAGAATATAACAGTTCTGCTGGAGCTGGAGCGCCAGTTCAAATCGATTTACCGTATTGTCAAGTCCATTAAGGACGTCGCCGCACAAACCAATCTGCTCGCCCTTAACGCAGCAATTGAAGCCGCCCACGCAAAGGAATACGGCTTGGGTTTCTCTGTGATCGCCGGCGAAGTGCGCAAGCTTTCGGCGCAGGTCGAGCAAGCAACGAAAGAAGCGAACCAGTATGTGTTTGAAATTAACGCTTCAATCGAGGAGGTCGGGGATTGCACGAAGCGCTCGCAACAGCTAGCCTCTGAAAGCAAAGAGCAACTGCTGCAAGCGATTCGGGTTTTCGAGCAAATGGAGGAAGCAGCCCATCAGCTTGATAAGAAGGCAAGCGAAGTTAAATTGATTGTCAATTAGTCGAAGCTTCGGCTAACTTATCTCTTAGAAATTCCAGACACCTCCCGGCTTAGAAATTGGCGAACCGCAGCGTCTTGGCTCAGACCAATAGCACGGCTGTATGCAGACTGAGCCAAAGCCGGCCGATTCAATCGCTTGTAGAGATGACCGGCGAGCTCCCAGTAAGGCTGATAATTCAAGCTATCCGTTGAGAGGATGGCCTTCATTAAAGCAAGGCCGCGCTCTGCTTCGAACGCCTCCGCAACCGCCGCGACTCGGCCTACCCGTATGCCTGGCGCAGGACGCAGCCGCATGATTTCAGCCCAAAACCATGCAATAAGACAATCAATCTTCATTAGCGTGCCGCCTGGCTCCATCCAAGCCTCTTATCGAGGCCTTTCCCTGATGTTCAACCTGCAGCAGCTTTGTGGAACTAAGCAACTTTCAAAAAATTTTCGAACTACTCCCTTTACGAAAAAAACAGCCGATCTCCCGGACCGGCTGCCTGACTCGCATATTCAATAATCCTGCATCTTATAGCTCTAGGACACAGAATCTTCTCGTTTCCGCTCGTTATGCATTTCTCCCCATGCGCACATCGCTTCCGCTACAGGGATCAAGGTCCGGCCATATTCGGTTAGCGAATATTCAACCTTAGGCGGAACGGTGGGATAGATCGTTCTTTCGACGACGCCTTCCCCCTCCAGGTCCCGAAGATGCTGAGTCAGCATTTTCTGCGAAACATTCGGAATCAGCTTCTCCAGATCGCTGAATCGCCTGGTCGAGTCCATCAACTGCCACATAATCGTCGGCTTCCACTTTCCGCCCAGCACATGAATGACGGTCTCAATCGGGCATTCGCGCTGATGATTCATGATTTCTTCACTCCCTTACTTTTAAGTAAGTGCCGTACTTTTAAGTGCGTTCTTAACAGTAGATTATTACCGTTGTACAATGGAGTCAACAAAAATGATTCCAAATTCAAGGAGGTCCACGCAATCATGTATACGTATCTGTTATTCATCCATATCGCATCCGCCATAACAGCCATTGTCGCCATCATGGGCTATCCGCTCATTATGAGCGGCATTCGAACGACCGCTCAAGCCAAATTCGGGTTAACCCTGCAGAACAAACTGGCTATTCTGCCCAAGATCGGGGGAACTCTGCTCGTCGTCTCCGGTCTCTGGCTCGGCTTTCTTCAAACGTATCTCTTTCACCAAACCTGGTATGTCGTCTCCATTGCGTTATTCTTAGTCATTCTGTTCATCGTTGCCGTCATGCTTCCCTCCGGCATGAAGAAGCAGCTTGACTCCCTTCAACAAACGCAAAGCGATGCCTTGCCCGATGCCTACCGCCATAGCCGCAGACGCTCCGCGTGGCTGGAGGCAGCTGCCCATCTGGCCGTGTTCGTCTCGCTTATTCTTATGGTGTTCAAGCCTTTTTAGTCGCAGCCGATTAGCACTCACATAGACGGAAGAGCGCGATAGCTCGCCTTCACTTCCGGGCATCCAGAATGAACATCGAAGCATCCTGCCCCATGAATATTTTTTCCCCCGAATAGAACGTCTCGGATTTAATATTGTCGTAGCCTATGCGAGTCATGATGGCCTTCAGTTCCGCCTGGTCGAATCCATTATGGACCATATCCGAGACGACCTTCTCGTTCTTGTCGAAATCCACAATCAGCAAATGTCCGCCGGCATTCAGAGCATCATACAAGCGGGTTAATACCAATTGAATGTCAGGGATATGAAGGAGGACCTGCGCCATGAAGATATAGTCGACCTGAAGCTCCGACAGGCCTTCCTTCTCAAAATCAAAGCATAAGGTATCCGCGTTCCGTACGCTGTTCTCTGCAATTTTGCGCTTCACTTGATCGATCATATTCGGAGAGGTGTCGAGAAACAGCAGGGATTTGAATTCGTTCAGCAGTCCCATGCCGACCAGACCCGTTCCGCAGCCGAAGTCAATCGCAGTCTTAGTCCTCGCATCCTCCTCCGCATATTTACGAATCGCATCCCTTGATACTTTGCCAATACGGATTCTCTCAGGAGTATCATACATGTTAGCAATCATTTCGAATTTATCGGTGTTTCCCATTCGCACTCTCCCATCTGATGTTCTTCCAATAAAATACGCTTTGCGCCTTGCCTGTCACTGATGGAAGCTTCCGATCAACCCGTTCTTAATCTCCTCAAGAAGGGGCTCATGCTCAACGACATAAACTTCAATGTTCAACGTATCCAGAATCGCGCCCAAATACTCGACCGCACTTTCACGAATAATTAAAATCTCCTTGGGAATCACCTTCACCTGCTCGATTAGATTCAGAAACTGTTCGGCAATCTCCTCCGTAACCGCGGTTCCATCGAATAAGTGAAAATGCAGAATTTGGCCGGAATTCCGGTCGGCGAGCAGGAACATCATCGGAAAATAGGGTCTTCCGTCTTCTTTCACAGGGAATGGCATATAAAAGCAATCCATGACCCAAGCCTCCGTTATTCCCTCTAGCGATTTTCTGATTTTTGCCAAACGAAGCTCATTGATTTTGAATTCCGGCTTCGACTCATTCTTCTCAGGCTTTGGCGTCAGCCATTGATCGGACCAGACAAGATTCGCCCCGTCTTCAGCCGAAACTCTGGTAAGAATCCGCTCGTCTTCAGGCTCATGCAAGGCGTCGGGATCGCTCCTGTAGTCACGGGAAACCTCGATGGCCTGCTGCAGAGCATGCGTAAGAAATTGCACATGCTCCCAATCCTCGATTGGCCAGGGATAATATCCCGGTTCATAAATTCGGAATGTGGGCCATGCGTGCGCCCCTCTGAATTTAAGTCCCAGCTCTTTGATCCGCTTGTATTCCTCCGGATGAAGATCATCGCGGGAATCGAAGGACAGCATCAGACAGTCCTGGGTGAACGGGATGTCGTCGGAGTCCCCGCCGCTCGCCGCTTCGATATAGGAGTCGAGGCCTCTTGTCCCCCGATACACTGCAATGCCATACATCTCGCCTCCATTGCCCATAATGCAGCAATAGCCAATTTCCTTGCTGACCGGATCCTCTACCCCGAACAGGTGAGAGTTGTCCATCCACTTCCAGCACGCCGCTTGCTTGAATTGTTCTGCGGCATGAAACAAGTTCTTCCACTGCTCCAATGTTGCGTTCACGGATACTCCTCCTCGCATATACAGCCCCTGACGGGCACTGCTTCAATTCGTCTACACCCATGTTAACAGAATTGAACGCGAGAATGAACAGCGGCCGCTCGTCAGTTCCCGTTCTTGCGATTGGACAAGAGCATGGCAGGCAGCAGGGAAAACGCGGCAAAGCCGACCGACCACCAGAAAGCGAGTTGATACGCATCGACAACTAGAGCAAGATTCGCCCCCGTCCCGTTCGGCAATTGATGACCGATGACCGTCGCCAGCACGGCCGAGCCGAATGCGCCTCCGATGGTTTGAAAAATTCTGGTGGAGATACTGGCATGCGGGATTTGCTCCTTCCGCAAGCCTTCATACGCCGAAACCATTATTGGAATGAAGATGCCGTTCATGGCCGCGCCGCGCACAAGCTGCGCCGCTCCGAGCAGGATGTGGCTGGTATCGCCTCCAGCATAAGCGAACGGAATGGTGGCCGCCATGGTAACCAGCAGGCTTGCGAGCACAATGCTGCGCGAGCCGATTCGGTCCGACAAGCCCCCGATCCAGCTCCTCGTGAGCAGCATTCCCACGCCCTGGGGAATTAAGAGCAGCCCGGTTGTTAACACGCTCTCGCCGCGAACCTGCTCGTAATACAACGGAAGAAGCAGCAGCGCACCGTTCATGACCATCCCCGAGAAAAACAAAATCATATTCGATGCCACAAAATGTCTGGACCGGAAAAGCTGTAAATCAAGCAGAGGAGCACGTCGCGTACGTAAGGCAAACACGATATAAGCAGCCATCAACAGAAAACCGGCCGCCAATGGGACGAGCGTTCCCGCCGACGCAAGCTCTCCCGTGCTCATCTCCGAGATGCCGTAGATCAGAGCCGCGAACGCCGGAGATAGAAGCAGAAGCCCGATGATATCAAGCCGAGGCCTCACTGCGGCAGCCTCTCCCTTCGGAACGTAGCGCCAGGACAGCCAAATCGCGACCAGCATGATCGGGATATTCACATAGAAGATCCAGCGCCAGCTCATGTTGTCCATAATCAGGCCGCCGATAACCGGACCGAGAATCGGGCCGATCAGCGCCGGAATGCTGATGATTGCAATCAGCCTGCCCAGATTGCGACCTCCCGACGATTGAACGAGCACATTCTGTATCGTCGGGACGAGCAGACCCGCGCCCGCTCCCTGCAAGAGCCGGAAGCCGGTCAGGCTGCCGGTATTCCAAGCTAGAGAACATAAAATGGAAGAAACAAGAAACAGCCACAATGAGAACAGATACACATTCTTCCCGCCGAACCGCTGGCTCGCCCATCCCGACACCGGAACCGCCAGTCCCATCGCTAGCACATAACCCGTAATGACCCATTGCGTCTTTGATACTGTGCTGTCGAGATCCAGCGTGAGCGAGTGGATCGCTACATTAATCATCGTCGAGTCCAATAACGGAACAACCGCGCCGAGAACAAGAATAAGCGCCACTTTCAATACACTGGGATCGATTTTTTCTTTTGGCGGCTTGACCGCTTTTGCCTGATTGTTAACCATAGACATTCACCTCTTCATCATTTAAGGTACGGTACGTACCGTACCTTATAGAAATACAATATTATAATTCTAGCAAAAATGCAATATACTATTGAGAAAGACTGGACGCCGACCTGACTTATCGGAAAGAAGGTGCATGCAATGCCGGAATCACCGCGCAATCGCAGAGAAAACAAGAATGAGGAAGGAGCGGGCGGATCTCGCAGACGCGGAGATGTACTGGAGAATGCGATTTTGACAGCCGCATGGGAGGAGCTTAGGGAGACGGGCTATTCCAAGCTGACGATGGAGGCCATAGCCGCTCGGGCGAAGACAAATAAAACTTCCGTCTACCGAAGATGGCCCAGCAAGGCGAAGCTCGTGATCGCCACGATGATGAAGCATGTACCCAAGCCTTCTCTCGACGCTCCCGATACAGGCAGCCTGAGAGAGGATATACTCGCTCTTCTGGAGCGACTGATCAAACCGATGCAGCTCATTGGAGCCGAAACCATTCACGGCCTGATGGTCGATCTTCATGGGGACGAGCTTCACGCCAAGCTGACATTGCCGCCGAGAGAGAAAGATCCGCTTGCCGCGGCCATGACGAATGTACTGGAGAACGCCGAGCAGCGCGGCGAGGTCGAGCTCGATCAGTTGTCCGAGCGCGTCATCACCTTGCCCATTGACTTAGTACGCTTCGAGGTGCTTACGACTCACACGCCATTGACCGATGAGGCCATCATCGAAATCGTGGACAATATCTTCCTTCCGCTCGTGCGGAAGCAAGACAAAGAAGGCTGAACCGATTATCTCGGTTCAGCCTTCTTCCTGCCGCTCTGCTAGCCGGGCGGCAGCATATGATAGATAAAATCGACGCCGCTTCTCGTTCGATGGAACGAAACGCCGCCGGAGAAGCTGTCCGAAAAACGCCAGGTTGTGCCCTTTACGCGTTTCTTGAGCTCCATAATTACGTCATGCGGCACCGATCTCGCTCCCGTCGTCGAGCCCGGACGAGGGGAGCCCCACCAGGCCCCCCGATCTCTCGTGCTCCCATTCCACGCTTTATATTGCGTGTTCATATCCGAGAACACCGACTCGCATTCCGGGCTGAATACCCCTTCGCCGCTTGTGTCGGTTTCTGACGCTTCCTCTTCCTTCGGCTCGCTTGCAAGGGATAGGCTGACGAACGTATCCCAGTGCTCCATGCCGCCGCCAGACCATGCCGAGGTTTCCGTCCACTCGGTAAATTCCTCCCAGACGCCCATTGGATTATCCGTTTCCCTGAGGCGCCCATACAAGACGGTAAGCTTCGTCCAGCATTTATCCAGGCTCTCTTGATCGCCAAAGCTGAGTCCCTTCGCTCTTTGCAGGGTGCTGATCTTCTGACGCTGCGATTCAACCAGTGTCAATAGCGGTTGAACCTGAACCTCCGTCACCGGATCTGGCAGCACCTTCTCACGTTGAATAGGCGCCGCCGTGCTTTGAAAATCTGTGTTTGATTCCATGCCGGCACGAAGCAGTTGCATCGTCGCGCGATTGCCAAGCGCCTGTTGCATCTGCAAAACCTGAGAGGCGGCAGGCATAGCGGATAATCCATCGAATGCGCTTTGCCGCTGGATCACTCCGGAGAACAAAGCCGGCTGCCCCGAGCGATTGCCGCCGATTGGGCTTGATTTCGCAGCAGAGCCTGATTCCTTGCCATCCTTGCCCGTTTGCGCTTGCATTTGCGATTTCATGGCGATTACTCTCCATTCGTTCAATGATAAACGCGAGACACGAGATCTCCTTCAATCCTTGTTCTCATCTTATCAGAAGATTTGGAGTCATACTAGAATATTCCAATAGCGATCGTCTTCTACTTCTCTTGTTCCTTGATCACTTGCTCGATCCCGAGCAGAATCAGCTTCAACCCAAACCCGAACGACTCGTCGCTCCCCATCAGCTCGAACAGTCTGTTCTCGAACATTCTCCTGAACAATCCCGCCTCCGACTCGCTCATATCCTCCAGAAGACGAACCATCTCCTCGCCCGGCTGCGCGTTCTTATTCTCCTTCAGCATCTGGGAGACATTCCGTTCATGCTGATAATGGTCCAGCACGAAGTAGAAGACATAGTTCACGAGCGTGTTCACCGCCTGCAGCTTCTGCTCTTGCGTAAGCGGCGTCGACTCCACGCACAGCAGCATCCGATTGGTGAACCGGATAATATCCGGCTCATGCGGCAGCGTCATCATCATAAGCTGCGTCGAGCAAGGATAACGGCTGAGCACGCTCCGCTGCGTGACCGCAAGCTCTGTCAACTGCTCCTTCCAGTCACCCTCGGAGCGGAACTCCTCCAGAATAACCTTCGACACCTGGTTCGCCAGACGCTGATAGAGCTTCTGCTTGCTCTTGAAATACCAGTAGATCGAGGGGGCCTGTATGCCGAGCCGATCAGCGAGTCGCCTCATGCTGAATTTCTCAATCCCTTCCTCTCCCAGAAGCTCCCATGAGCTCTCCAAAATTTTCTCCTCCGAAATCTGAGGCTGTCTTTTCATGCTCATTCCCCTTTTATCTAACAGTGTAAGTTTTCGCTTTACAGATTCATAAGTCCATGATATCATCTAACACTGTAAGGTTCAATCTAACACTGTAAGATTGACGATCTGAGCAACTAGGCCTCCACAATTCACGAAGAAAGAAGTGATCCGCATGGAAACAGAAAACCTTCATTATTTTGAAAAAGCGCCAATTGTCAAAGCAGTCGCCCATTTCGCCGTGCCCATGATGCTCGGCATGTCGATGAGCGTCGTCTATTCAATCTTGAACGCCTTTTTCCTTGGCACGCTGAACAATACCGCTATGTTAACCGCGCTCGCGCTTACCTTGCCCTTATTCGCAGCCATTATGGCGCTGGGCAATTTGATCGGCATGGGAAGCAGCACCTTCATCTCCCGATTGCTGGGGGAGAAGAACTATGACGATGTAAAGCATGTTTCTTCCTTCGCCTTCTACAGCTCCCTTTCGCTCGGGCTGATCTTGATGGCTATCGGCCTGCCTCTGATTGATTCCATCGTTCACGGTCTGGGAGCAACTCCCGATTCCTTCGTCTTCACGAAGGAGTATGTCACGATTATGATTGCCGGGTCGCCGTTCGTCGTCTTGTTCTTCGCGCTGGAGAACATCGTTCGATCGGAGGGAGCCGCCATAAAGTCCATGATCGGCATGATGATCAGCGTTGCGGTGAATATTATACTGGATGCGCTTGTCGTCTTCGTCTTTCATTGGGACGTTGTCGGCGTGGCGTCAGCCACGGTCATAGCCAACCTGGCTGCAAGTGTATACTATGCTGTTCATATCGGGTACAAGAGCCCCTTCTTGACCCTATCGGCCAAATGGTTCAAGGCGAGCAAAGAAATTCTCGGAAATGTCTTCAAGATAGGCGTGCCCGTCTTCATCATGAGCCTCTTCCTCGGAGCTATGTCGCTCATCTTCAACCGTTATTTGATCGAGTATGGCGAGCAGGCCGTGGCGGGCTTCGGCATTTCATCGCGATTGCTGCAATTTCCTGAAATTATACTGATGGGGTTATGCGAAGGAGTCGTGCCTTTAATCGCGTTCTCGTTCACGGCGAACAAACTGCGCATGAAGCATACGATCAGCTTCACGGTCAAAGCAATCGCAGCATTAGCCGCCGGATTCGGCGTTATCGTCTATTTTATATCCGACAACTTAATCGGATTATTCACGAATGATCCGCAGCTCATCGAAATGGGCACCTATATTCTTCACGTGACCTTCCTGTCCCTATTCATAACCGGAATGACCACCTTGTTCATCGGCATCTTCCAAGCGACAGCGCAAGGCACGGCCGCTTTTGTCATGTCGATCATTCAAGGCGTTACCCTGATTCCCGTGCTGTATATCGCCAATCGAATGAACGGCTTTCACGGCGTCGTCTGGTCGCTGGTCATCTCGGATGCCGTCGCTTTCCTGGTTGGCGCCATCATGCTGTACGTTCTCCGGAACAAGCTCCAGCCGGATTTGGAGCAATTGGCGCATTAGACATGCAGTGGAATAGGCGGAAGGGATACGGGCCACCTTAACGATATCTGCACGATAAGGAGACAGGGCCCATGACTTACGGGGATATATTATTTCGCACGGCAACATCCTTCGTTGCCCTGCTCGTGTTAACGAGACTGCTCGGCAAGAAGCAGGTCGGGCAGCTGACGTTCTTCAATTATGTTACGGGAATTACCTTCGGCTCAACGGCTGCCGAGATTATCGTCAACAGACAAATCACGATGCTGCAGGGATTGTCCAGTCTCATCCTGTGGTCGCTCATGGCGTTCCTCCTCGCCCTGATCGCCTTGCGCTCGGTCAAAGCGCGCGAGATCTTGGACGGCCAGCCCACCATCCTCATCAAGCAGGGCAAAATTCTCGAGAACGCGCTGGCGAAGCAGCATCTCAACATCGATGATTTGAGCATGATGCTTCGCAACAAAAATGTCTTCTCGCCCGAAGAAATCGAATTCGCCATTCTGGAGCCTGACGGCCAGCTCAGCGTGCTGAAGAAGACAGAGCTCCTCCCCGCAACAAAAAGGGATGTGCAAGCAGCTTCTGAGCCTGTGCGCAACATCCCCATCGAGCTGATCGTGGACCGCAAAATCGTCGAAAAAAACCTTGGCAAATTGGAGCTCTCCTCCGCCTGGCTTCTCCAACAATTGAAGAAAGCCGGCACTTCCATCGAGCAAGTATTCTACGCGGAGCTCCAGCTCGACGGGACGCTTTATATTGACAAATACCGGGACTAGGAAAATGTCCGCTTACGGTTTCAGCTTATAATCCGTCAAATTCAGAGATGAAATTCCTCGTTCATTGAGTTCCTTTTCTGCATCACGAGATAAATGCTCTGTTACCCATGCATTTATACTACTTCCTGCAGATAACGCAGCTATTGATACTAACCTGTGTTGCTCCGCTGTCAGTCTGACAATAAATTTTCCTGAAAACGGCTTCTCCGGTTCTTCTCCTTCTGATTCACAGAATTCAAGATAATCGTCGACTGAATCACGGAATGCTTGTTGAACCTCTTCCGTAGTCACACCTTGGAAAGTAATCACATCTCTGAGATACATCACTTCTCCATGAAGGATTTGCGCATCAAAATCAATTTCAATTTTTCCAACATAACCTTTATACTCTAAAAGAGTCGTCATAGAGTAACACCTGCCTCTTCTAAAAATCGCCTAACTGACTTTACTGCTCCTTTGTCCGTAACATTTTCGGGATGGGGTCGATGGAAGATCGCTTTTCTGCCATTCAATTTAACGCGAACACGAGACCCTCTGCCTTCCGAAATCGCTCCTCCAAGTGCCCGAAATAAAGACTCGATATCATTCCACAAAACGTCTGCCTTAACCGGTTCATCATAAATCTTTCTTAATGTTCTTTGCTGTTTATTATTTATATTCAGTAGTATCACAAACTGATACTATTATATGTCCCATTTTCATCTTAAGTCAAAAAAAATTTCAGACTTGAATGTATGCGAATATCCGCCGATTATCACCGCTCCCAATCGCCGAGACCTTCCGCCGCCGGAGAGACCGCATGCCGATACTGGGCCGGCGTCATGCGCTCAATGCGCTTGAATACCTTGCCCATATGGCTCTGATCGCAAAAGCCGGAGCGCCCGGCAATGTCGGACAGGGACAGCTCGCTGTTCGACAGCAAATGCTTGACCCGCGTAATTCGCTGCTTGACCACATACTCTTGAACTGTATAGCCGGTCATCCGCTTGAACATTCTTGCGAAATGATAGGGGCTGAAGGCGGCGTGACTCGCAATCTCTTCGATCGTCAGCGGTCGCTGCATATTCCCCTCGATGAAAGCGACCGCTTTGGCGATATCCCCATGGCACAGCGTACGGGAGCCGCTCATCGCTCGCGAGATTTCGAGCCTGTCCGCAATCAGGTCCGTGAGCAACGCGATTAGTTGCGATGCGGCCATCAGGTCGAAGACGGAGCGTCGCCCTTCGAAGCAATCGAACAAGCCGCGTATTGCCGCCTCCGTCCGTTCGGGACGTGTCGATGAGATCATGGGCCTCGTCTCCCCGAACAAGCCGTAATAATGCTTAGCCTGCGGTCCGTCGAAATGAATCCAGACGGCTTCCCACGGATGCTGCGGATCCGCGCGGTAATGATGGGCGCGGCCGAGATCGATGAAGAACAGATCGCCTGCCTGAAGAGCATAGATGTGATCCATCCAAATCAGACTTCCCTGTCCTCGCAACACATATTGGAGCTGATAGCCGTAGAAATCCCCCTCTTCGCGCCTATTCCCCATATCTCCTTCATAGACGCGCCAACCCATCGCATGAATGTAACAAGGCAGCTGCTTGGCCTGCTCGCTCGGCGAATGGTGAACCAGCTTCTTTATGCCAAATTTTGCATCTAACATAGAATGATTCCTCCTATCGAACGAAAATTTCCCATCCATAAAGCCTCTTATCGACGGAGCCTTCCCAAAGCAAAACCGCACGAATCGACCAAAACGGAGCAGCTCTGTAACAGATAACGGGGCGGTCTTCTCTCTACAATGGGAAGAGAATAGAAAAAGGAGCGTTCCTATGGAAACGTCAATACGCAAACGCATGAATATCGATATCGACTGGAAATTCCGATTGGGCGACCCGGCAGGGGCGGAGGCCGCCCAGTACGACGACAACGGCTGGAGAAGCGTCAGCCTCCCGCATGATTGGAGCATCGAGGGCGACTACGAAGAAGGGAATCCCACCGGCCCGCGCGGAGCCTTCCTGCCCGCGGGAATCGGCTGGTATCGGAAGACGTTCGAATGGAGCGGCGACCCGGCAGCGAGGCGCGTCTTCCTCTCCTTCGACGGCGTCTACATGAACAGCGACGTCTGGATCAACGGCAAGCATCTGTCGCTCAGACCGAACGGATATATCGGCTTCGAGCTCGACGTTACGGATGCCATCATGCAAGGAAGCAACACAGTGGCTGTGCGAGTAGACAATTCCCTTGCTCCGAGCGGCCGTTGGTATACAGGCTGCGGCATCTACCGCCATGTCTGGCTGATCGAGACCTGGGACGTGCACGTAGAGCATTGGGGAACCTGTATCACGACGCCCGAAGCGAGCCATGACCGGGCCATCGTTCATATTCGCACGCGAATTCGCAATGCGAGCTCACAGCCGAGAAATATTCAACTCCACTCGAGCATCCATGACGACAACGGCGAATGCTCCGGTGAGACGTTCGTCCCGCATGCCATCGCGCCGTACGAATCGATCGAGCTGGAACAGAAGCTGCCGCTCGCAAGCCCGAAGCTCTGGTCGCCGGATACTCCCCATGTATACGGCTTGCATACGGTCGTGACGGAGAACGGACGCGAGCTCGACGATTACGCCACTTCCTTCGGCGTTCGATTCTTCTCGTTCGACAGCGACCAAGGCTTCGCGCTGAACGGAGTCCCCTGCCTGATTCGGGGCGTATGCCAGCATCATGACGGCGGTCCCGTCGGAGCGGCGGTGCCGGACAAGCTGCTGGAGAAGCGATTGCGGCTGCTGAAGGAGATGGGCTGCAACGCGATTCGCACCGGCCATCATCCAATGGCGCCGGAATTCTACCATCTCTGCGACCGGATCGGACTCATGGTGATGAACGAGGCCTTCGACGGTTGGGCGGCCGCGAAGGCAGAGTATGATTACGGACTGTACTTCGAGAAGTGGTGGCGGCGGGATCTGACCGATATGATGCGGCGAGACCGCAATCATCCCTGCGTCATCTTCTGGAGCCTCGGCAACGAAGTGCTGGACATGGAGCCCGACATGACGCGCGCGATGGTCGAATTCGCGCATCGTCTGGACGACACCCGTCCCGTCACATGCGGCGTGCAGCAGACGGGGGACGTTCCGGACGCGAACCGCTCGGAGCTCGACATCGCCGGCTACAACGACGGCGGCGGCGCATGCTTCGGCTACGAACGCGATCACGCGAACCACCCCCGGCGCGTGATGGTCGCGACCGAAGCGCCGCATACGTTCCAGACGCGCGGCTTCTATCGCACGCGCACCTGGTGGCGCGACAAGAACAAGCCGCGCATCGAGATTGAAAACCTGACCGAGGAGGAGCTGTTCTCGGACGGCGCGCTTGCCTACAATTCGTCGTACGACAACAGCGGCGTTCGCACGTCGGCCCGCCATTCCTGGGGCTTCGTCTTGAAGTATCCCTATCTCATCGGGGAATTCCGCTGGACGGGCTTCGATTATCTCGGCGAATCATTCGGCTGGCCGGCCCGCAGCGCGAACTTCGGCATTATCGACCTGGCCAACTTCCCGAAGGATCATTACTATTTCTACCAAAGCCGCTTTACGACCAAGCCGATGATTCACATGCTGCCTCATTGGACGCATCCGGGACTTGAGGGCAAGGCAATTCCCGTATGGGTCTATACCAATTGCGAGGAAGCCGAGCTGCGATTGAACGGCCGTTCGCTTGGCCGCAAGCGAATGGGAGCGGACATGTACCTGTCATGGGATGTGCCGTACGAGCCGGGCACGCTGTCCGCAATCGGCTATTCCGGCGGCGTGCGGCTTGCCGAGGCCGCCGCGGCCACGGCGGGGACGCCCGCAATGCTTCGCCTTGAAGCGGACGGGGACGAGCTCCTCGCGGACGGAGCGGATGTCCGGCAGGTCAGCGTTGAAGTCGTCGACGAACGCGGAACGATGGTTCCCCATGCCGGGCACGAGATCGCCTACGCGATAGTAGGTCCCGCTCGTTGTCTCGGGACAGAGAACGGGGACCCGCTCGATCTGACGCCGTCCAAGTCCATGAACCGCAAGGCGTTCTACGGCAAGTGCATGGCGCTGTTCCAGTCGACGCCGGAAGCCGGTCCCGTCGAAGTGATTGTCGGCGGCGTGCTGGGCGAGCTCTATTTCGCAGCATCGACGACAGTCTCGATCGTAATCGAGCGTCTGCCGCTGCGCGGCGAATGCCCGCGACTCGCATTTGAAATTCGCTATACGACGGACGGATCGCAGCCCACATCTGCCTCCGCGCTATATGAAGGACCGTTTGAGATCACGGCCAGCACGCTGGTGAAAGCAATCGCGATGGAGAACGGCCTGGAGAACGACTCTGTCGCGCTGGAGATGCAGAGTGCTTTCACTCGAGGAGAGCCCCCCAAGGTGGAGGATCTTACGCATGGCAACGAGCCCTTTCATCCGCAGGATGGCTTTCCCGGTCCGTTCGCCAGGGAAGTGTGCGGGCGGTGGACGGACGGCGGGCAAATCTTTCAGTTTAATCCTGAAGGGAAGCTGCTCCGCTCCATTGGCACCGAGCCTCCCATGGAGATCGGCGCCTGGTGGTATGATTATCCCGCCGATCCCTTCGAATCCCCCGACGATTCGGGAACGGGCGAGGTTCTTCTGGAAGAGGGAGTCTTGGCCGCCCTCGCCCTGGACTCCCAGAAGGCGGAGCGGCTGACGATCCGCCTGCCAGGGCGGCGATTGGAATTAATTCGCGCGGCGAAGGCTTAAGGCTCGCGGCATGCCGTCCGGTTCACAGCTTCCGGCTTCGGAAAGCGCCCGGCGTCATGCCCAGCTCGCGTTTGAACGAACGGATAAAATTTTGCGCATTCGTATAATTCAGTTTCAGGGCAATGTCGTTCACGCTCTCGTCGGTTTCGAGCAGCAGCTTCTTGGCCGCTTGAATCCGCTTGCCGGTCAGATAGTCGGTGAACGGCATGCCCGTTTCTTTGCGGAACACCTGACTCAGATAGGCCGGCGAATAATGAAGCTCCATTCCGAGGGATTCAAGCGTGCTCTCGAACTTCTCGTCCCGCTCGACCCGCGACAGCATCTCGTCGGAGATTCGCTTGTACTGCTGCTCCGTCTCCTCCCGGATCAATTCCGTGACGGGACCGACGACGCGGTGCTTGAACCAATGCGAGATGCTTTCGGGCGTCTGAAGCTCCAGCAGCTCCTTCGGCAGCGATTGGCCGTTCAGAACCATGGAAGCATTATCGTTCTCGACGAGATGCAGCTGCAAGATTTCGCTTAATAAGCGAATCAGCACGACCTGGAAATCCGTCAGGCTTCCCTCTTGTTCAAACAACGCGCGGATGAACGCTTCCAGGCTTTCCTCCGCCTTCTCCTCATCGTTCAGCTTGACGGCTTGCTTCAATTGGCTGGCGAGAGCCGCGGGATAGCGAATTCTTCTGGCTTCCTGCCGCGGTTCGACCTCCTCGATGAACAATACCGTGTTCATCCCGTATCTGACCCTGTATTTCAAAGCGTCCGATCCTTCTTCGCATGCTTCCGCCGCGTCGCTTAACCGACTGAACACCCGGCTTACGCCGATGCTGACCGACAGTCCCAGGTATTGCCTGATATTACCAATCAAGGCATTGGCTCGATGAATCAACGAAGGTTGCTGCTGCGCCTCGGCCGCATGCTCGACGCCAAGCAGCACAACAAGCGAGCGATTCATCGCGACCGGAGACAACCGCTCGTCGTCCGGTAGCGTCTCCTGAACGATATTCATCATGGCGAACAAGAGAAGATCCCTGTCCGATTCTTCGAATCGGGTATGCTCGAGCGTATCGATTTGCACAAGGAAGATTACGTAGCCCGGCTGTTTACGGAATTGCGGATGCGTGCCGTGGATTTTCTCGTCGAGCTCGTTCGCCGGCAGCTCGCCGTGGAACAGACTGAGCACATAATATTTGTTGAGATCCTTGCCCTGCGAATGAATCTGCTGCTTCATATTCGCCACGAGCCTTCCGATCGTATCGAATTCGTCGGCGCCGCTGATCTTATCCTTGGATATCGCCTTGAACAAGGCCCGCACGGGCGAATACATGCGCTGGGAGCCTCGGATTGCGAAGATGAGCAGCAAGGCGATAACGCCGACCGAAATCATTAGCGTGACCCAGCCGATCGTTCGGCTCTCCTGCCGAATGACGGCGCTTGGCACGAGATCGAGATAAATCCAATTCGTGTAATCGGACTTTTGATAGAAGAGATAGACCTTCTCATTTCCCAGCGAGGTCGCGAGATAGCCGCTCCGCTCCACACTGCTCAGCTTGTCCGCCGCCAGCTCCTCCAGCTTCGAATAATCCGTTCCCGAGCTCATGTTCGATCCGATGACCCGCAAGCCCTCGTCCAGAATGAGCGTATTCCCCAAATTCTCCGATTTGGCCACCCATGTATGCAATTGGCTATAGCTGATTCGCGAGATGATCAGCTCGTCCGGCGCGATGGAATTCAGCGGAATTTGCTTCATCATGAGCAATCCGTCTTCAATGCCGAGCTGGGCAAGCTCCGGGAACAGATCCTTCTGGTTCTCTATTATGAGCGGCAGAGGAGCGCCCGCTTCCCTTCTATCCGCGTATGTTGCACGAAATTCAGGATCAATCGGAGCAATGCGATCAGGGAAGATTCCCCAGCTATGCTTCAGGTTAATGAAATAGAGCGCGTCGATCCCGATTTCCTTGGTCATTGTATATTCCATATATTGATTCACATAGCGAAGACTTTGGAAATTGGACGCATCCAGCGCCGTATCGATCGACTCCAGAATGACGGGAAGCGTCGTGAATTGGACGAGGGATTGGTCGATAAGATGAATATTCTGCTCGACGGTCAGCTTGGTCTGATCGAGCAATTGCAGCTTGCTGCGAGTCACCTTGTCGAGCAGGTTGGCGTTGGAATAGAAGTATGAGAAGGCTCCCACGCACAGGACGGGAAGAATGGAGATCAACAGAACGAACAACAGCAAGCGTTTAAAATAATGAGGGAATTTCGGCAACTCTCCCGACCTCCGTTATCTGCAGAATGATTCCTTCCTATTGTAGAGGAAGGCGCTGCGGAAGGAAATGATCATCTTCTGCGCGCGCTTCTCGCCATCTTCTATAATGATTATCGCCCGGCGGTTCTACGATGCGGATTATATTCGGTTATCACTGCAGAGCTTATGATAAGGCTGACAGTTTCGACCGAGGAATTTCACTTAAGGGCAAAGGAGAGCAATCATCAACATGGACATAACAAGCGAAGTTCGCAACTCGAGAGGGCAGCTGCATCAGCAAGTCCCCTATCGCAAAGCCGCACATCATGTGAGGGAGCATTTCTGGCTGTACCTTATGGTGCTGCCGACGCTGGTCTATTTTTTTCTATTTAAATATTTGCCCATGCTCGGTCTCGTCATCGCCTTCAAGGACTATCAACCCTTTCTGGGCTTCATCGACAGCCCGTGGGTCGGTCTGGAGCATTTCCAGCGGTTTTTCACCGCCGACGAATTCGGAACATTATTCCGCAATACGATGCTGATTTCGTTCTATCGTCTGCTGTTCTTCTTCCCGTTCCCGATCATCATCTCGTTAATGCTGAACGAAGTCCGCTTGCACTGGTTCAAGCGCACGGTGCAGACCGTTATCTACATTCCGCATTTCCTGTCCTGGATCGTCATTGTGGGCATCACGTATGTGTTCTTCACGACGGAGGGCGGACTGGTGAACGAGCTCATCGCCGCAGCGGGCGGGACCAAGATCAATTTCCTCGGCGGGGCGGAGTGGATTCGGACGATGCTGACGGCCCAATCCATCTGGCATGACGCAGGCTGGGGCACGATCATCTATCTGGCGGCAATGAGTAATCTCAACCCGCAGCTTTACGAAGCGGCCAGAATCGACGGTGCGGGACGGTTCCATCAGATGTGGAATGTGACCCTTCCGGGCATTCGCAGCACCATCATTATTCTGTTCATTCTGCAGCTCGGCCATTTCATGGATCTCGGCTTCGAGCAAATCTTCAACATGATTAATCCGTCGAACCGCGTAAACGGCGACGTCTACGACACCTATGTGTACGTAGCCGGCATAACGCAGGGGCAATTCAGCTACAGCACGGCGGTCGGCTTATTCAAGTCGGCGGTGGGCCTGGTGCTCGTCGTGGCGGCAAATCGCATCGTCAAGTGGTTCGGCGAAGAAGGCGTTTATTAAGGGAGGATTCCATGAGAGACAACAGCATTGGCAGCCGCATCTTTTCCATCGTGAATGTTGCCGTCCTGGCGGCAATCGCGTTCATCTGCGTCTTCCCGTTCATCGAGATCGTCGGCGGGTCGTTCGCTTCGAATCAGGAGCTTATCGCTCGCGATATCGTCATTATCCCGCATCAATTTTCGCTGGACGCGTACCGCTATATCTTCTCCAGCGACAAGATTCCGCACAGTTTGCTGATTACCGTTTTTATTACCGTAACCGGCACCATGATCAATCTCGCTCTGACGGCCTCCGGCGCGTTCGCGCTGGCTCGTCCGGGTATGAAGGGACGCGGCGTAATCCTGTTCCTTATCGTGTTCACGATGCTGTTCCAGGGAGGACTGATTCCCACCTATCTGGTCGTCAAGGAGCTGCATCTGCTCAATACGCTTTGGGCGGTTATGCTGCCGGGCGCCATATCGGCGTTCAATCTGATCTTGATGCGGAATTTCTTCATGCAGCTGCCTGAGGAGATTTACGATTCCGCGAAAATCGACGGCTGCAACGATCTGGTCACCTTCGTCCGGATCGCGCTGCCGCTGTCCAAGGCGTCGCTGGCCACCTTCACCTTGTTCTACGCGGTTACCCATTGGAACAGCTTCCTGATGCCGTTCCTGTATCTGAACAATTCCGACTTGTGGCCCATTCAGATCTGGCTGCGGGACATGATCGTGCTGGCCAGCGGAGACTTCCAGGATCCCGGCTTTAGCATCGAGGTGGCGACCCGAAGCCTGCAGAGCGCGACGATCGTCGTGGCGACGCTGCCGATCCTGCTGTTCTACCCGTTCGTTCAGAAGTATTTCGCGCAAGGCGTTACGCTCGGTTCGGTTAAAGGATGATAGAATCATCTTTAACATAATGAATATCAGCAATGGAGGGGCAAATCGATGAAAAGCAAACCATTCGTTACGACAATCCTGGCGACGTTCCTCGCTTCCGCGGCCGTATTAACCGGCTGCAGCAACAACGGCGGAGAATCGGCCAAGGGGACAACAGAGCCGACGCAAGCTGCTCAGAACGGCTCGCAGAATGCCGGAGGGGAGGACGCGAAGTCACAAGAACCTATTGAAATCACGACGCTGGAGCCGTACTGGGGAGATATGCCGGACGTGGACGGCAAGATGTTCCAGCAGTTCGAAGAGGCCATGAACGCGAAGCTCGAGCCTACATTCGTGAACGGGCCCAGCATGATGGACAAGGTCAACGTAGCGCTGGCATCCGGGGACCTGCCCGATATTCTCGTCGTTTTCCAAGGCAGTCAACCGCCGATCGTGAACGCGATTCGCGCCGGCGCATTCTGGGAGGTCGGGAAGTACGTCGATCAATTCCCGAATTTGAAAGCCAGCCGCAGCGAGCTGCGCGACAGCAATATCGCGGTCGACGGCAAGATCTGGGCGCTCTATGACAGCGCGGCAATCTCGCGGCTCGGCTTCAGCGCGCGCAAGGACTGGCTCGACCGTCTTGGCCGCGACATCCCGACAACGATGGATGAGCTGTACGACATGCTGAAGGCGTTCACGGAAGAGGACCCGGACGGCAACGGCAAAGCCGACACGCTTGGCCTCGCCACCTATCTGAATAACAATTTAATTGAAGGCTTCGACGCCGTAGCTTCGAAATTCGGAGCTCCCAACGTGTATAAGGTGGACAACGGGACATTCATTCCCGCGTTCACAACGAGTGAATACCGGGATGCGCTGAAATTTTACAGAGACTTGTACGCAAACAACATCATGAACAAGGACTTCACCTATGCGAAACGAGCGCAGGTCGAGGAGATGTATCAGAAGGGACAGGTCGGGCTGCTCACCGGCAACGTTGATTCCGTGTGGGAGCCTCTTGTGAAAGCCAATCCTGAAGCGGAGATCAAGGCATGGTCGGAGATGCAGGGGCCGAACCTCACCTTCGCCGGGCTAGGGTACTGGTCGACGCTGATGTTCCCGAAGAGCGCAGTGAAGACCGAGGAGGAATTGCTGTCCATCCTTGGCGCGCTTGACGCGCTTGCATCTCCCGACTACGAAGAGCTTCGCCTGTTCGGCGCCGAGGGCGAGAACTACACGCTCGAGAACGGAAAGCATGTCATTATTAACGCGAAAGGCCTGAACGGCATGAACGTGTTGGCATTAACGCCGCCGGAGTTTAGCGACGAAGGCAAGCTCGCATGGGCAATCGACGCAAACAAGGTCGTACAGAGCAACGAGAGCGCGCCCAACCTGGTCGGCAATCCCGCGAACGGCCTCATCTCCGACACCTGGAGCAAGATGGGCAACCAGCTGCAGCAATTGCAGATCGACACCGACGTGAAATACATCATGGGCGAGGTGGACGATGCCGGCTACGACGATATGATCAAGCAATGGATGGACAAGGGCGGACAGAGCGTTCTGGATGAATACGCCGCCGCTTATAAGAACAAGTAGAGGAGAACGAGGACGCGCCCCGGACAATCGAATCGGGGCGCTTATTATCGAAGGGAGCTGTGTGCATGAAGAAGATTGCGATGATCTGCTTGTCGATTATGCTCAGCCTGATGTTCGTTTCCACGAGAGAGATGCGGGTACATGCGGCGGAAAGCATCACGGTGGATGTCGCGAACGTCGTGAAGACGTTCTCCGCGTCCAACAAGCCGATTGGCTTGAACGCAACATTCCTGATGGATTCTGACCTGTACCATGTGAAAGACAAGAGCAGCGAAGAACAATACAGGGAAATGCAGGCGGGCTCGCTCAGATTCCCTTACGGACATCTCGCGAACAATTACTTGTGGGACGCCGACGGCACATACGGGGGAACCTTGACCCCGAAGGTGGCGGCGATGAGTCAAGCGCCGGGCGTCTGGGAATGGGCGGTCAATGCCGACGGAACCTTCAAAAGCGCCATGGACTTCGACGAATACATGGCCATCTGCGAGCGGAATGGCATCGAGCCGCTGGTCGTCGTGAACGTGATGGCGCATCGCTATGCCGACGGCCCGAGCTTTAGCGAACTGGTCGATTCTGCTGCGGCGTGGGTGAAATACGCCAAGGATAAGGGCTACAACGTCACCTACTGGCAGCTCGGCAACGAGCAGGATCATCATGCCGACGCGCTTCAGACACCCTATTTGCCGCTCAAGGATACGGATGGGGTTCTCGATGACGACAATTACGTGGATGTGTACAAGCAGATTGCCGCGGCAATGAAGGCCGAGGATCCATCAATTAAGACCGGTCCGGGCATTCTGAACAATCAAACCTGGTTCAATACGATATACAATAACGCTGCCGGATATGTGGATTTCGCCTCTGCCCATCAGTACTCGTTCGGAAAAGCCTGGGCGCAGGACGGGTACGAGGCTTGGCGAGATTGGACAGGCGATATGACGGACAACGTGACCGCCATGGAGACGAACGCTGAGAACAAGGGGTTGGATTTGTTCGTAACGGAGACGAACGCCTTCGGAAGCTGGCCTGAGGGACAAGGCGTGAATGATGCGTATCGCGCGCTGGCGCTCTTCGAGATGCAAATGCAGCAGATTGCCATGCCGAACGTTGCCTATACGTACATCTGGAATACAAGGACGCCCTGGGGCGGCGAGCATGGCGACGGCGGACTGGCCAACGTCCTGTACAACGACTCCACCGGCAATCGGACGCCCCTGGGCGAAATTGTGAAGATTATCAACGAGAATCTGTTCGATCAGCTCGTGGATGCCACGGAGCAAAGCGGCTATGTGCGCGCTTATGCCTCCTACGATTCGAGCGGTCATGACTTGAACGTGTTCCTGCTCAACAAGGACAGCGAGCCGGTGGACGTAGACGTGTCGCTGGACAACTACGATACGCCCTCCGGATACGAGCGTTTCGTCTTTAAGGGCTCCTCCTGCGGAGACTATTCGCCGCAATACGACAGAAGCGGTTCCATCGCGCTTAGCGGAGACGCCTTCTCCACAACGCTCGAAGGATGCTCGTTAACCGTGGTGAAATTCAGTCCCTCGCAGCTCGGGCTCTGGACATTCGACGAGACTGGGGGGACGACTGCCGCGGATGCGTCCGGGAACGGCAACGACGCGGCCTTGTACGGCGGAGCGGCCTTCGCAGCCGGCAAATTCGCCAATGCGCTGCAGCTTGATGGAATCGATGATCACGCGGAGCTTCCCGCAGTTATAGATCCCGGCTCTTCCGACTATACGGCAGCCGCCTGGGTGAAGCTGGATTCGGCGCAGGGAACGCGGCAGATCATTCTGCAGCAGCTCGGCAGCGGCGCGACCTGGCTTTTCCGAGATTCCGCCACGGGGACGCTGGGCTCGTGGGGCGGCTCGGCGCTTGCGTCGACAAGCCAGATTCCGCTTGGCGAATGGACGCATGTCGCCGTTACGAGCAGCGGCGCCGACAAGAAGCTCTACGTCAACGGTCAGTTGGAAGACAGCTCGGCGAGCAGCTCGCCGTATGCCAGCACGGCAGGCATGAGAGTTGGCATGCACAAGTCGCCGGATGCGACGAATGAGGAATGGGACGGCGAGATTGATGATCTGCGCATCTACGGCAAGGCGCTGTCCGAGGCGGAGCTTCTGGCCATGATCCACGAGGGCACGCAGGAAGCGCCGCATGCCGATCCCGTCGCGGCGGAGTACTTCGTCGGCATGACCAGAGGGGCAGCTCCCTCCGGCTGGTACGTCAACGCGCTGTCCGGATCGGCCTCCGTGGAAGGAATTACCGATTCCTACGACGCCGTCAGCCCCTTCAACAACAGCCTGAAGCTCTCCGATACGGGCACGGACAAGGTCTACGCCAGCTATTCCTTCTCGGCTCAATCAGGCAAGATGATGCTCAATTTCGGACTGAAGGTGGACTCCTTCACCGACGGCGCATGGGTATTCGTCTCCGATAATAGTACGGTCGCCTTGAAGCTGAAGGTGGATGATTCCGATTTGATCGCCTTCGACGGAGGGACGCCGGTTGTCGTGCAGACGGACTTGTTTCAGGGCTATGACAAATACGGCGTACTGGTGAAGAAGACCGTGAATCTGACGCTTATCGTCGATCCGGGCGAGAATACGTACAGCCTGGTAAGCGGCGGCAACGTCGTAGCCGAGGACTTCGCCTTCGAGCATGCGGTAAGCGATGTGTCGAAGTTCGCCGTCCAGACAGTCGAGGCCGACGAAGACTATGACGTATATGTACACTTCATGAACGTATTGCCCTACGTGGAGTAGACAGCATTTGACATCTAGAGGAGGAGGAGCTTCGCGTGAGCGCAAAAAAACCACCTAATATTCTATTAATAACAAGCGACCAACAGCATTGGAATACGATCGGCGCGTTTAATTCCGAGATTCGGACGCCTAATCTGGACCGGCTCGCGAGGGAAGGGACGGCGTTCCGACGGGCCTACTGCCCAAATCCGACCTGCACGCCGTCACGGGCGTCCATCCTTACCGGGATGTACCCGAGTCAGCATGGAGCATGGTCTCTGGGTACAAAGCTAAGTGAAGAGGTGCCGACCGTCGGACAGGAGCTGGCCGAGAGCGGATACCGAACAGCGCTCGTCGGCAAGGCGCATTTCCAACCGCTTGCCTCGACGCCTGAATATGAATCGCTGGAAGCGCATCCGCTCCTGCATGATTTGGAGTACTGGCGAGAGTTCCACGGCCCCTTCTACGGCTTCGAACGCGTGGAGCTGGCTCGCAACCATGCGAACGAGCGGCATGTCGGCCAGCATTACGCTTTATGGATGGAGGAGAAGGGGCTGGCGAACTGGCGCGATTATTTCGAGGTTGAGCCCGACAACGCTAACGGTAATGGCAAAGGCAAGGGCTGGTCCGGACATCGCTGGCACTTGCCGGAAGCCTTCCACCAGGACGCCTGGATCGCGGATCGTACGAACGGCTTAATGGAGGAATATGCAGAAGAAGGCGAACCGTTCTTCCTGTGGGCGAGCTTCTTCGATCCGCATGATCCCTATCTCGCTCCAGAGCCATGGGACACCATGTACGATCCGGCGGAGCTCACGGTTCCGGCGGCTGTTCCCGGCGAGCATGACCGGAATCCTCCGCATCTTCGCCTGACGCAGGAGATCAATCCGGACTTCTCCGATTATGAGGAATCGGGCAAGTTCATTCACGGCTTCCGTTCCCATGTCAGGGAGAGCGGGCAAGTTGCCAAGGATCTGGCTGTCTATTACGGTATGATCAGCCTCATGGATCGCTATATCGGGAAGATTCTGGACAAGCTCGACAAGCTTGGACTTACCGAGAATACGCTTGTCGTCTTCACGACCGATCACGGGGAGGTATGCGGCCATCACGGGCTGGTCAAGAAGGGCGCGTTCCATTACGAGGACCTGCTGCGCATTCCCTTCCTTGTCCGCTATCCCGGCCGCGTGCCGGCGAGGCGCGTATCCCCCGCTCTTCAGTCGCTGGTGGATCTGGCGCCGACATTCCTTCGTTACGCAGGACTGAATGTTCCCGGACGGATGACCGGGGTGGATCAGGGCGCCGTATGGGAAGGCCGGGACTCCGAGGCGCGCGATCATGTTCTCTGCGAGAACCGCCACGAACCGACCACTGTCCATCTCAAAACATACGTAGACCAGCGCTATAAGCTGACCGTATACTACAACCGACCATACGGGGAGCTGTTCGACCTCCAGGAGGATCCGAAGGAGCTGCGCAATTTGTGGGATGATCCTGATAGCGCGCCCTTGAAGACGGAGCTCCTGCAGCGAATGCTCTGGGCAGAGCTTGGCAAGGAAGCCATGCCGATGCCGCGAATAAGCGGAGCGTAGCGGGATAGCGGCGTAGTGGCGTAGCGGCCTCTCCTTCCCATGAAATATAAAAGAACGGCCTCAGTCATATTGGGGACTGAGGCCGTTTGCCGTTTATCAAAGACCCTGGGGGAAGCGGAATACCTGCAGCGGATCGTATTTTTGATTAATACGCTTCAATCGCGCCGCATTGCCTCCGAAATACGCCCGTTCATAGTTTCGCAGACGGCTGATTGGAAAGTTGACATAGGAGCCTTTCGTTATCGACCTCACATAGGTGAATCGCTCGCGAAGCCAAGCACGATTGTTCTCCGCGAATGCATCTTCCGTCCAGACCGACTGTATGCCCAGAATGTATCTGGCGTCTCTATAGTAGAAAGCCGTATCCCTTCTGTCCTTGTCGCTAATCTTCCCTCCCAGCGCATAGAAGGAAACAGCCGTGTATACGGAGCCCTCCGCAGGATGCTGCACCAAACCGGCAAGCCTCTCCAGCTCCTGGCGGGAATAAAGCTTGTAGACAAATCTTCCTGTTGATTGGAACTTCTCATAGGGAGGGTAGGAAGCCTCCACCTTTTTCACGGCCTCAAGGAAGGGGGAGGTTTCCAGCTCCAGTCGGAAGCCTTCCACCTCTGCAAATGGCTGTAAAATTCGTCTGGCTTCTGCGGCTGATCCGTAGAAGAAGCCCGTTGCAAAAATGCCCAAACCCTCGTCCTTCGCATTGTAAAAGCTTGTCATGAGCGTCATCCGAGGATCCAGCCCTGGCAACCACCGCTGCCAAACATTCATGACCCTGGCCTGCTTGGCTCTGGTTGTGCCGATATAATAGAACCTGAGGAGCGTCACCCGGTCGAGCTTCGGTTTCGAGAGGCGAAAGGTCAGGCCAACGACAACGCCAAAGTTACCGCCTCCAGCGCCCCGGCACGCCCAGAACAGATCCGGATTGCAAAACCGGCTTGCCTTGATAAGCTTTCCCTTATAGTCAACCAGCTCCAATTCCTCCAAGCTGTCGCACCCGAGACCGTATCGTCTGCTGGAGAATCCCCAGCCGCCTCCAAGCGTAAAGCCCGAGACGCCAACCGTGGGACAGGTTCCCCCTGGGAAGACAAATCCGTTAGATCCGACGAAATCATATACCTCTGTATTCTTCACTCCGGCTTCAACACGAAGCAGCTTTCTCCCGGAATCCAGCTTTAAGGCGTTCATTCGACTAATATCAATAACCAGCACGCAATTGCCGGTTGAATATCCCTCGTAATGATGCCCGCCAGACCGAATCCGTATTCCGACGTCTCGACGACGCGCCCACCGAATTGCATGGACAACATCCTGCTTTTGTTCGCAATAGACGATGACCACAGGAAATTTGTTGACTGCGCGGTTCCACTCCTGACGAGCTTCTTCGTACACCGGACTCCCCATGGTTACGACTACTCCCGTTAAACCCTTGAAGCAATTGGCCTCCACAGACACTCTACCACCTCTGTTATCTATGAATGCATTCATCCTATTCTATTCATAGATTTGAGACGGGTGAGAGGGAAGAAGCGGAGGGATCGGATTAATTAATCCATCCCGCTGCTTGCAGCATCCGACGAAGCATGGCCGTCATTTCTTCTCTGGAGACATTCTCCTCTGGGCGGATGCCCGCGTTGCCGTCCCCTAATAGAATGCCTTGCTCAATCATGCCGGCCATTGCTTGACGCGCCCACGCGGCAATAGAATCCGCATCCCGCCAGTGATCAAGCTGCTCCTCTGCTTCAACGTTTGTTGGGGCAGACGCAATTCCCATGATAGCCTGGGCACGAGCAATAATTGTCGCCGCCTCCTGACGCGTCAGCAGCCGCATCGGAGCGAAATCGCCGTTGACGTCTCCTTTGAACAGTCCGAATGCCGCCGCAACGGCAATGGAGTTCGCATACCAAGCCTCCTCTGGAATATCCGCGAAGCTGCCACTGGTGGAGCTGGCAGAAGGCAAAGCCAACGCACGAACAATTAATGTCGCAAACTCTGCGCGTGTCATGCTGCGTGTCGGCTCAAAGCTGCTTGCCGACCTGCCCTCCACCAAAAGCCGCTCAGCCATATCCTTCACATCCGACGCGCTCCAACGACCCTCGGTATCTTTGAAAGAAGCTGTGTTTGAGATTAACACGAAGATGCCTCCGTTCAAGGTTCGCAGCTCTGCCTCCTCTCCTTGCAGGTTGGTCGGCTGAGTCGCAAAGCCTTTTCCTTCGCTCCAATAAACAGCGGTTTTGGGTTCGCCGGCGGCTGCTTCATTCGAAAGCGGAAGCGTAAGCACTGCGTAATCCTTAAAACTCGTCAGTGCGATTTTTTCCGAGCCTCTTATAATAGCCGCGCTCGCTTCTATTGGCTCCGACATGATCATAAATGAATCAGCAGCCGCTTCTTTTTGAATTTGTTCCTCAATCTCGCTCGTAACCGCCTGGAGCGTCAAGGCCACCTTGATAGGCTGCAAGCTCGCATCCGCTTGATTACTGGATGTCCATTCCGTCAGGCCTAGCTTGGCCATTGCCACATGGAATTTCCCCTGCGCCGTATCAAGCTGTACCGAAACGTTATGCTCCACCATCCAATTGACCATGGAATAGCTAAATTCCAACGATATATTTTGGAACATGGACAAATCATCCAATTTGAAATGAAGCTCAGGTTTGTCAAATTTACCGAGCGCTGCCTGAAGCTGCGCTTCGTTCGCGACATGGACAACAAGCAGATTAACTCCATTCGCATAACGCATATAAGAAGTCAGCGATTGAGCAACCGCGCTTCCATTGATGGACATGAGAACATGATCCTCCGTATAATCCCTCGCTGGTCTGTCGTCGCTGTCGTCAGGAAGCGATGCCAACTTCACTACCGTCAGCGCGAACGTCTTTGTGGCGCTTTCGCTTCCCTTCGCGATCGTCGCCGTCAACGTCACCGATGCATCGCCTGTCGTGTAGCTCGGCCGCACTACCGCGCCGTCCTCTCCGACCACGCCCGGCGCATCGCTGCTCCATGTTATCGTCGTGCCATTCGCGCCGCTCGTCGGCAAGCCAACATCCTGCGTCACGCTCGACGCACTGTCTCCCGATGCGTACGCGATCTCCAGCGCCAGCTTATCTGCCGCCACCGCCTCAGCGTCGCTCTGCGCAAGCTTCACCACCGTCAGCGCGAACACCTTCGTCGCGCTTTCGCTTCCCTTCGCGATCGTCGCCGT
>NZ_JAATHD010000007.1:0-91136 GCF_011947265.1 Paenibacillus sp. HB172176 | reverse complement strand
CGGCGCATCGCTGCTCCACGTCACCGTGGTTCCGCTGCCGCCGCTTGTCGGCAAGCCAACGTCCTGCGTCACGCTCGACGCACTGTCCCCCGATTCGTACGCAATCTCCAACGCCAGCTTATCTGCCGCCACCGCCTCAGCGTCGCTCTGCGCAAGCTTCACCACCGTTAGTACGAACGTCTTCGTCACGCTTTCGCTTCCCTTCGCGATCGTCGCTGTCAGCGTCACCGATGCGTCGCCTGTCGTGTAGCTCGGTCGCACTACCGCGCCGTCCTCTCCGACCACGCCCGGCGCGTCGCTGCTCCACGTCACCGTGGTTCCGCTGCCGCCGCTTGTCGGCAAGCCAACGTCCTGCGTCACGCTCGACGCGCTGTCTCCTGATGCGTACGCGATCGCAAGCAACTCTTTGTCTAACGCCACAGCCTCGGCATCCGTCGGCATCGAGTCAATCCGGATACCGCTCGTATCGCCAGGGTTCCCGTACGTTAATTCCGCCGTGCCGCCGCCGGAGACCGTAATGTCTGCCCCAGCAGGCAATTGAATCGCATCAGCCACCCCAATTCCGTCCGCATCCATCCATCCGAGCGGCACTTTGTACTCGAACATCAAATCGTTCACCGGAACTCCCACATCGCCCGTATACTCGGTGTCCGCCTCTTGCTCCATTCCGCTGTTGCCGATACTCAGCTTAATAACCGGAGCTCCGACAACCGTCACCGGATCGGCATAAGACACTGTGAAGGCAAGCACATCATCCTTGCCGTACGTTCTGTCCGCGGGCAGGGCAATCGAAATTTGCACTACAGCCGCATCGAAGTCGTCGATTGCATCCTCAAGCGCTATCGTCGCATCCTCTAGCGGATCGGGATCGACATTCGCTAGATCGTCCGCAACCGTCTGAGCCGCATCCACAGCGGTCTGCAGCTCATAGCGCGCAGTCTGCGAAGCCTCTCCTGCGCTCCCTCCCTCCCCATGATCGGTCAATCTTTCGTTAGCGGCATCGAGAGCATCCAACAGCGCCTGACCGTATCTCTCGAATGTGTACGAATTATCTGTCGCGTTCAACTCGGCGGTAGAGCCCGGAAAACCGACAATTGTCAGATTTGCGGGCGTCGCAGTCTGATTAAACCGGAACGTATAGCCGCTAATTGCCGTTTCACTGCTCAGCACAGTCACCCGAGTCAGCTTATTATTGAGGAAAACATCTCCTCCAAGCGATGTAACCGAACGCGGAATCGTCACTTCCATCAACTCGTTTCCTAGAAAAACAGCCATATTAATCGAATCCAAGCCATCCGGCAGCTCTACGCTTGTAAGATCGTTGTAGGCAAACGCGTAGGGATGCAACCGGACAAGCTTGCCCGGCAGCGTCAAGGAGGTCAGTTTATTGCCCGAGAATGCATACGAATAGATTTCGAGCAGCTCGGCATCTTCCGGAAACGTCAAGCTCGCAATCTCATTGTTTTTAAAAGCATCTACGCCAATCGTTTGCAATTGCTTCGGTATCGTCACACTCGTCAGCTTATTCAATCCAAAAGAGTTGTCGTCAAGCAACGTCAAACCATCCGGAAGCTGCAAGCTGGTCAGACTGTTGCTATAGAAAGCATATCTGCCTATCGATGTAACCTGCTCCGGAACAACCAGGCTTGAAATTTGATTATAGGAAAAGGCCGACGAGCCGATCGTCTGCAAACTGTCCGGCAGCATGACGCTCGTCAGATTATTGGTGGCAAACACATTGTTGCCAATCGAAACAACCCCTTCGGGAATCGTCACACTCGTTATTTTGTTGCCCGTGAAGGCCTGATTAGCCAAAGCCGTCAGACCGGAGGATAAAGTGACGCTCGTCAATTGATTGACGGCGAACGCCCGCGTTCCCATGCTCGTCACCGAGTCCGGAATCACCACGCTCGTTAAGTCATTGCCGTCGAAGGCGCTGTCGCCAATGCTGACAAGTCCATCCGGCAATTCAACACTCGTCAAGTCATTGCCGTAGAAAGCATTCGTGCCGATACTCGTCAATCCCGACGGAAGCGCAACCGAGATCAACCCTCTGTTGACAAAAATGCCGCTAGCAAGAGCCGTGACGGTTAGCCCGTCGTCAGGGCCGACCTTTTCGGGAATGACAAGATTGGTGTCCGTCCCCCCGTACGACCAAAGCGTCGCTGTGCCGCCCCCATTGTCCGAATAGACATAGTTTCCATCTGTTTCCGCAAACACAACCTTCATAGGCGCCAGCCAACCGAAGGGGAACAGCACAACTATTGTGAGCAGGCAGATTGCAACCCGCTTGAAACTCTGTTTCCTATTACCATTCATTCTCTTTCACTCCAATGTTTCGCGATTTTGGTTTCTTGTCCTCTCATCCTAGCAATTGCCGATGAAACCTTAATGAAACTATTGGAGGCATTCGAGAAGAATTGGCATAATGCACCCATGTTTGTATGAAATTCGCTTTTGTACAAGTGGTTGTATGAAAAATCATACAAAAGTGGTCATATCCCAATTGTTCCACAATGAATAGACAGCCTCATACATCTTCGTTAGCTTTCCGCCTGGCTGCATCCAAGCCTACCCGAAATTTTATACAAGCCAAGAATATACCTTCCACTGCGTCGAGTTACAAACAAGCGGACACAGAATACCCTATTTGTGAAAAAAACGGAGATTGCTCACTTTCATGGACACAGGAGACGCTATTTCCTCAAAAAATCAAAAAAAACGCTGTTTTCTCGCAAATAAGTGCATCTCTGTCCGCGAAATCTTAAAAACAGCTCCATTTGCCGAAATAACGCATCTACGGTCCGCTATGATCGTGTACAACCATAGACTTTATTCCTGACGGGCCCAGACCCACCATCACAAAACAAGAACGGGTCGGAAGACCACCCCGCCTCAAAATTTTATAAATTCTATAAAGGAGCACAAAAAACCGTCCGAACCGCATACACGGATTCGAACGGCTCCTATGCCGCAATCAGCCCTTTGGCAATGCGAAGTGAAAGGCACTTCCTTCCCCTGGACGACTATCCGCCCAAATACGGCCTCCCCCGAGCCTCGCAAACTGCAAGCTCACGAGCAAGCCAAGTCCCGCTCCCTTCTCTCCCTCCGTTCCAATACGAGAGTGAAAGCGAGCTTCATCGAACAGCGCTCCGAGTTGCTGAGCATCCATACCGGTGCCGAAATCGCGAATCGTCACGATAACGCGATCGCCCTCCGTCTCCGCGCTCACCTTCACCAGGCCGCCCCTGTAGGAAAACTTGATTGCATTGGATAAAATATTGCGCAGAATGAGCATCGTCGTTTCTCGATCCGCGCGCGCCAGAAGCTCTTCTGAAACAACGCTTTGCAGCCTAACGCCCTTCTCTTCGCTCTTGAACTGCATGGCTTGAAAGACATCCTCCAGCAGCTCGCTGATTCGCAGCGATTGAGGATGCAGCATCAGACCCTCTCGCTGCCCGCGAAACCACTCCAGCACATTTTCGACCAGCTCGTATGAATTTCGAATTTGCTTGCCTAGCGCCATAAAGAGCTCTCTGCTCTCTGCGTCCATGACAGCCTGTTGAAGCTCCAACTCCTCTACCACAGTGACCTGGACGGCCAACGGATCTCGAATATCATGCGAGACGACTGTAAACAGCTGATCCTTCATTCCGTTTAATCGCGCAATTTGCTCAAGCGACCTCTGCTTATCGGTAATATCGACTAGCAGGGAGACCGTACCCAGCCTTTTTGTTTCGTTTATCGGGTAGACCTTGACCAGATAAGACTTCACCGCGCCTTGCTCCTCGTTGCCGATTTCAAGTCTGCCGTGCTGATTCTCCAAACAAGCGCTCAGCCAATTCGGCCATTCCCCCAGAAGCTCGCTTACGTAGCGTCCAACCGGCTTGCCTTCCGAGCTCAAGCTTAGCAGTCTGTCCATAAGGGGGTTGCTGTCTACGATCTTTCCCCTCTCATTCACAATCAGAATGCCTTCCTCCATCGATTCCATCACGATATCCCTAGCCATGGGCACGATGGAGAACAGTCGGTTGCGCATAATAATTAGCAGCATTGCCATCGCGCAGAAGCCGGTATAGGCTGATATCGGAAGCAGCCAGGCCGACCAGTCGGGATTGGAGGTCTTCACGATTTCCGCCAGGAATGCCAAGCTTCCGAATGCCACCAGCCACATGCCTGGCTTACGTATATCTGGACGCGCTCTCCTCAAAAAGAGAATAAGGAAAAAAGCGCATAAAGCAAGAATGCCGTACGCCATTAAATTGAGCGCGATGGCAAATGCGGACTTGGAAACCATTAAATAACCATCAACAATATTGGCAGACGTATTGATCCATCCCGTAGAGCCATCGGTCCACACCAGCATGGTCCATGCCGCAAAAGCCGCAAGCAACGCAGAGCGAGGCTTGGGCTTCAGCCACCGCTCCATACCGCGAAAATCAAGCACGCACAGCACCATTACGGGGACGGTCATAATGAGCGATGAATTCTCCAACTGCCGAAACAACAGCTTGGCTTGCAAGCCGTCGCTATTGAGCTCCAGGATAACTGCCACGGTATAGACAATTCGGCATATCATCACCCAGACGAAATAGCGCACTCCACGTTCCCTGCGATACATATAGGCGTAAACGGCCAATATTCCTGTCAGCACAACCGACAAAATCATGGCGGTATTGGAAATCGAGCTTCCGATAATTGTCCAACTCCTTTGTTTCCCCTGTTGCCGTTCTATACCTCTATGCCGTTATGGGGCAACCATTGCTGATACAGCTCCGCAAATTCAGACGGCACGGGAACGCCAATCTCCTGCCTATAGTGCTCGGCAAAGCGTTGATAATGCTTCCGCAAGGCAGTGATATCGTTCAGCTCGCGATAGACGCGCAGCAGAAGTGCATTCGCCTCTTCATCGAGCTCATATCGGAGAGCCAGCCTTTGCGCCACTACTGACGCTTCTTCCTTCCGTCCGACGCGCAGCAAATTTCGTATCATTCGCTTCGCGAACACGGCATACAGCTCGTCCAACCGTGCTCGCTCGCCGACCGCCCACAGATACGATTTGCCTTCGAACAATTCACCTGCATAACGGCTTTCCCAATGCATGCTCTCTTCCAACTCGGATTCGTCCCACTCGCCGGAGAGGGCTGCACAGCGCTCAAAGGCAATAAAATCCGCATCGATCCTCTCCATCGCCAGCGAATATTCCTCTCGGGAGGATAGCACAACCTCACTCTCCACTTGGGACTGAAGCATTTTACGCAGTTGATAAACCGCTGTATTCAAATAACGGTTGGCGTTGTCAATCGGCATGTCGGGAAAGACATCCTCGATAATACGGCTTCTGGGCGTCTCTCTTCCCCTCTGAAGCAGCAAATAGGCGAATAATTCCGCACTCTTTCGCGACACCCATTTGACCATGCCGTTCCTCCCGCTTACCTCCAGTCCGCCGAGGCCTCGAATCTGCAGCTTGCATGCCATTGCCTCTTCCTTTTCAGCCCTTGCAGCCTCGGACCGCCTGGAGACGGCGCGAACTATCGTCCGCTCCAGGCGGCTCTGCGAGACTGGTTTTACGATATAATCCAGCGGATAGGCCTCGAACGAGTCCATCGCATACTCGCTGTGAGAGGTGACAAAGACGAGATCGACAGCTCCGTCGATGTCTCTGATTCGCCTCGCCAAATCCAGGCCATTGTCCTCCGCAATCTTAATATCAATGAAAATCAGATCGGCAGAATCCCTGCTTATCCATTCCAGCGTTTGAGCGGCATTCCGACAGCTTCCCGCGACGACGACATCATGGATGCGCCGCAGCTTGCGCTTCATAACAGCCAGCATCGCCGGCTCGTCATCTACGATAAGTACCTTGATCACTGTGTCCCCCTCCAATATCGCAACGCGGCAAGAGCCCCATCAACATAAGCCTCTCCCGTAACCCTCCTTTCATTATAACCCCAGCTTCTCTCCAAATATATATTGTGAAAAAACGAAAACGCATGGATGAATCCAACGTATATAGATTCAAGAAAGCTGCGAGGCCGCGATTGTTAACTTTTCTTCCCCCCAACCCCGATATTATATGATAGTATTTAATGGAAAAAGGGATTGCAAGACCTGACGATCTTACACCGAAGCGAAAGGGGCTGCATGGCGTGGCTGCAAACCATTACCTAAAGATGCTGGGACTCACGGCAGCGACGGTCGCCGTCGACATCCTGCTTCTCTCTCCCGCCTTCGTCGGCGTAACCATCGGGGGCAGCGCGCTGGAAACCGCTCTCGGCGTTACGCTGCTGACCGCCAGTGCGATCGCGCTCATCTACGGAAGCTACAAATGGCTGTACAAGGCGCCCGTCGTTCTGACTCCGGACCGAATCAAGACCCGCGAAGACTTCGAGGATGCGCTTGCTCCTTACAGCCGTATCAGGGCGCTGGAGGAAGATGTGTCGATGACGCTGGAGCAGATGGAACGCATGGACAAGAGAAAGGCGACGCTGCTCAAGGTGCTGGAGCAGCGATTCAATCCGGCTGAGATGAGCTTTGCCAAGTTTGCAGCCGTTGCAGGCGAGGTCGAGAATTTATTCTACCTGAACATCAAGAGCATCCTGAACAGGCTTGGCGTGTTCGACGCAGCCGAATATGAGCGGGTGATGACGCGCAAGTCGGCGCGGTACTCGCCCAAGCTGCTGCAGGAGAAGACGGCATTTTATACCGAGTATATGGCCTACATCAAGCATGCAGTCGGAACGAACGAAGAGATGCTGCTTAAGCTCGACAAGCTGCTTCTCGAGATTTCCCGATTGGACGACATGGAATCAAGCGACATTGAACGGATGCCTGCCATGCTTGAGATTGATTCGTTAATTCGGCAGACCAAATATTATAAACAGTAAGGAGTGCGATACTTTGAACAACGGCAAAAAATTTCTGATGATTACCGGAATCCTTCTCGTTATCGTGTTTGCCGTCGTCTACATCGGCGTTAATCTGTCCACAAACTGGGGCAAGACCGACAAGCAATTGGCGACGGAGGATGCGGTCAAGCAGCTAGGCAAGCTGTACGACAATATTGATATTACGATGGAAGAGCCTGTCAAAGGACAGATCGATCTCGATCCGGTCGATGTAGCCGCCTCGCTGCCGGATATCTCCAAATTCCCCATCACGGCGGACAGTACGACGACCGATTACGCGGAGATTTTCTCCTCGACGGAGAAGGCAGGCACTGGCGATGACGGCTGGCTGACGGATGTCGCAAAGGATTTCAACAAGGCGGGCATCACGGTGAACGGGAAGCCTGTCTCGGTCAAGCTGCGCAATATCGCTTCGGGAACGGCCGCGGATTACATCCGGTCAGGCAAATATTTGCCCGATGCGTATACACCCTCCAATGAGCTATGGGGCGAGATGGTGAAGGCCTCCGGCGTCAATGCTCAGCTTGTAACCGAGCGGCTCGCCGGCAACGTTCCCGGTATCGTCATCTCGAAGGCGAAGTATGATGCGTTCGTGCAGGAATACGGCGAGGTCACCGTCAAGACCGTGGTCGACGCGATTACGGCTGGAGAGTTCTCCATGGGCTATACAGATCCGTTCGCAAGCTCGACCGGCCTGAATTTCCTTGTGACAGCGCTTCAGACCTTCGACAGCGCGAACCTGCTCAGCGACAAGGCGGTGCAGGACTTCGAGAGCTTTCAGGCCAATGTGCCGTTCATTGCCTCCACAACGCTGCAAATGCGGGATGCCGCCAAATCCGGCGCGCTCGACGGCTTCGTGCTGGAATATCAAACCTTCGTCAATACTGCAGAGTTGAAGGGCGCTTATGTCTTCACTCCTTTCGGCGCGCGACATGACAGTCCGCTCTATGCTCTTGGCGGAGTATCCGGAGTCAAGCTGGAGATTATTCAGAAATTCGCCGAGTTCGCGGCGCAGGACAAATACCAGAAAACAGCCAAGGACAAGGGCTTCAACGGTCCTGAGGATTATCAGTCCGGGCTTGGCAGCATCGAAGGCAGCGTATTGATCGCTGCTCAGAAGGTGTGGAAGGAGAAGAAAAACGGCAGCAAGCCGATTGCCGCGGTATTCGTTGCGGACGTCTCGGGCAGCATGGACGGCGAACCGCTGAACCGGCTCAAGGAGTCGCTGGTGCAGGGCCAGAAGTATCTCGGCCGGGACAACAGCATCGGTCTCGTGTCTTACTCGAGCGATGTCGCGGTCAATCTCCCGATTGGCAAGTACGATACGAACCAGCAGTCCCTGTTCGTCGGAGCGGTGGACAGCTTGCAGGCCGGAGGAAGCACCGCGACCTTCGACGGCATCGTCGTCGCGCTCAAGCTGCTTCAGGACTATATGGCGGATAACCCGAACGTCAAGCCGTTGATTTTCGTCCTGAGCGACGGAGAGACCAACGAAGGCCATAAGCTCAAGGAGGTTCAGGGCCTGGTCGAATATTACAAGATTCCGATCTATACGGTAGGCTACAATGCTGACATCGCGGCGCTCCAGGAAATCTCGAGCATCAACGAAGCCGCCAGCATTAACGCGGATACAGACGATGTCGTCTACAAGCTTGGCAATTTGTTCAATGTTCAAATGTAGGATCTATGACCATGGGAGGTGAACGCGGAATGTCATTTACAATGGAAGTGCCAAGCCAGGAAGTGATTAAGGTCGCGATCGAGGAGGAAGTGAAGCCGGTCCCGGAGGAAGTCGCGGAGCTGCGGCAGATGGCGGACGCCAACGTTCAGGCGATTATGTCGCTCGATATCGAATCGCTCGACAAGCGCAAGGATATTCTCCAATCCATCGATACGTTCGGAGTAGGGACGATGCGCGCCTCTTCGGAAAAAAATCAGCTGCTGCAAATAACGGTAGGCAATTTGTCCAGAACAGGCGAAGAAGGCGGACAGGTTGCCCAGGGACTCGCCGAGCTGAACATGCAATTGAAGGATCTTGATCCCAGCGCCGTCGACTTCGCCAAACGCGGATTGCTCGGCAAGCTGTTCAACCCGCTGCGGGCGTACTTTGCGAGATTCGAGAAAGCCGACAACGTCATCTCGGATATCATCGTCTCGCTGGACAAGGGCAAGACGACGCTCAGGAACGACAATACGACGCTCGAGATCGAGCAGCAGTCGCTGCGCGACCTGACGAAGAAGCTTCAGAAGGAGATTGAGCTTGGCACGTTGATGGACGCTTCGATCGAGCAACAGATGGAAGCGGCGAAGCGGCGCAACGAGGACCCTGAGAAGATCCGGTTCATTACGGAGGAGGTTATGTTCCCGCTGCGTCAGAGACTGATGGACCTGCAGCAGATGCAGGTGGTCAATCAGCAGGGCATTATGGCAATCGAGGTTGTCATTCGCAACAACAAGGAGCTGATTCGGGGCGTCGACCGCGCTCAGAACGTGACCGTGTCGGCGCTCAAGATCGCCGTCACCGTCGCGAGCGCGCTGTATAACCAGAAGATCGTGCTCAAGAAGATCGAGCTGCTCAACCAGACGACGAACGAATTGATCTCCGGCACGTCCCGAATGCTCAAGGAGCAGGGAGCGGCGATTCACAAGCAGTCGTTGGAGGCCAATATCTCGGTCGATACGATGAAGCAAGCCTTCACCGACGTGCTGTCGGCGCTCGACTCGATCAGCGCCTACAAGCAGGAGGCGCTGCCTCGGATGCGCGAGACCATTAGCCAATTCCGCGAGCTGGCCGATACCGGCGAGCAGCAAATTCAGCGCCTCGAGCGAGGCAACAAGCTGGGGCTGTAGACGCCGTAAACGAAATGAGAAACCTTTCCCTGGCAATGGCGGGCGCAGGCCGACCGTATAGCCAATCGGAAAGGTTTCTTTCGTGCTTGGAGCAGGCAGCATATATGATTTCCCCTCGCTCGGTCAAAGCGCGCGAGGTCCTCGACGGCCAGCCTACCATCCTCATCAAACAAGGAAATGAGAATTATAACTTTGGGATGCATTTCGCTGCCGATTTCCTTTAATATAACTATATCAGCGAATTTTTTTGAACGCAGAAATAGATGCAAGACGGGGGAAAGTATGAAGAAAAAATGGTTCTACCGCATGTTGTTGTCCTACGCGCCTATCCTGCTCTTCCTGGTGCTGGCCTTGACCTTGTTCTTCTATGCCAAATGGAATTCGGAAACGAAGGTGAGAATCCAGAATACAAACGGGCTCTTCACCTCCCATGTGACCAGCGTTCTGGATTCATCCTTGAAGACCATCGAAAAATCCGTTATTCAGACCATGCTGACCGATGAACTAATCGGAGACTATCTCAACAGCTCGCAAGCTGCGCCCCCTTACACTGTTATGGAAATCTCCAATCGCTTGTCGGATATGAAAACCCTGTTTCCGATCACGGGCGATGTTTATATGTTCAAAGCCTCCACGGACGAGGTCATTACAACGAACGCTTTCTTCAAGTTCGACGGCTCCTTTGCGGACGAGGATTTCCTGCGAGAAGCAACGAGCGCAGCCGATACAGGCGGCTGGTCTTCCCCGCGCCAGTTCCGTCAGTTTGCCTCCGACTCTCCGCAGGAGGTAGTGTCTCTGGTCAAGCGCGTCCCGATTACTTCGACCGCCGGAAAAGGCGTGATCGTGGTCAACATTAAGCTTGGAGCAATCCAGAGCCTGCTGAAGACCGTCAACGCGGATACCTCCAGCTATCTGGAGCTTGTCGGGAGCAATGATGCGCCCATGTATCAGGCGAACGAGCCGCCTCTGGCGGATTGGGGATTAAGCCGTGCCGAATCCGCCTATACCAGATGGCGGCTTACCGTCGGCATACCCCAATCCGAGGAGCGGTTCATGTCCGTCTTTCTGGATGGTTGGACGCTGCCGACGCTGGTTGCCATCTTGCTGAGCATTCTGGTGCTCACCTATGTCACGCACCGCAATTACAAACCGATCGAGCAGATCATGATGCAAATCGACCGTTATACGCTGAAGCGCAGTCTGCAGTTCGGCAAGGGCGGCAATCATAATGAATTTCAATTCATATCGATCGCTCTGGACAATCTGATCGAGAAGACGAACGAATATGAAGCCAAGCATCAGGATGATCTGCTTATTCGCAAGCGATATTGGTTTTACGAATTGATCGACGGGAATTTCTCATTGAACGCCTCCGAATGGGAGCAGGAGGCCGGCGAATTGGAGCTGCCCGCTTCATTCGTATCCACGCTTGTGGTCGTAACGGTGCTGGACAACCACGAGCAATTCTCCTCCGCCTACAGCAAGCGCGATCAGAGTCTGTTGAAATTCGCCGTTCAAGGCGTCTGGAACGAAATATGCGGCAACCACGGCATGACCGTCTGGTCCGAGTGGAAGGAGGCGGATCAACTGATTTCCATTCTGTACATTGGAGAAGAGCAGGGAGAAGAGCAGGACTCGGCGTCTGTGCTTGGCATTGCCAACGAGCTGAGATGCTGGGTTGCGGATAATCTCCAATTCACCGTCTCCCTCTATCTGGGAAGCACGGCCGAGGAGAGCGAGGACATTCATCTCTCCTACCGCGCAGCGGTGCAGGCGGGCCAGTACCGAACCCATCATGGATATAACAAGGTCTATCCCGCAACGGAATGGAAGCTGGACGCCAAGGGAGATTTGTATGCCCACCTGACAACCGCCAAGCAGCTCGCGAAGCTGCTCCGCGCTGCCGATCCGACTTGGTCCGACCTGTTCCAACGCTTGTTCGCCGAGATGAGACAGGACGAATTGCTGCGAGATCAGTGCGCCGAGGTGATCGGGTATATCTTCTACTCCCTGGAGAAGGAGATGAACGATCTGCCAGAGGCGCTGCTCTCCAATTGGATGGAGATCTTCCGTCGATATCCGCCTGCGGCGATCCTCGCGAAAGAACTGAATCAGGATATGGAAGAAGGCCTTCTGGTATTCCTGCAAGCCATCTTCGACTCCTTGCGCGAGTGGCGGCATACGGAACCGAAGATGACGGCGGTCGAGCAGGTGGTCAACTATGTGAATAGTCAGTACGCCAATTCCGACCTGTCGCTCGATCTGCTCGGCGATACCTTTGGGCTGGCTCCAAGACTTGTCAGCAAGCTGTTCAAAGCCGGCACGGGGATTCGCTTTGTCGATTACGTGAAGGAGCTGAGAATGAAAGAGGCGGAGCGGCTTCTGAAGGAAACGGATCTGCCAGTCCAGACCATCAGCCAGAAAGTGGGCTATCCTCAGGTCATCTCCTTCATCCGAACCTTCAAGAGACATGCCGGCCAGACTCCGGGCGAATATCGGAAGCTGTCTGTGTCTGGACCATCATAACGTAATTGTTAATCGGCGAAAATTGCTTATTTCCCTTTACTTATTTATCGCGACGCCATGCCGCCGCGAAGCCGTTTCCGCTTGAGGAAACGGCCCTTTTACGTTCCAATTGACACAAATGATAATCCAGCGAAAATGGACAATTGATCGGAGCCGATTCCATGCCCTATATTCTAAATGTGCTTAAAGCGATCCTGCAGGAAGCGGCACACCCTTAATAAGGATCAGGAGGTGATTCCCATCAACGCGATCTGGAGGCGAAATTTGCCCCTCTATCTGATGTTCGTTCCCATTCTTGCATTCTTTGTTATTTTCAAATATGTACCGATGGGCGGGGCGATTATCGCATTCAAGAAATACAATCTAATGGATGGCATTCTCCACAGTCCGTGGGTCGGATTCGATAATTTCCGTTTCCTGTTCAGCACGCCCACCACGATGCAGATCATCCGCAATACGCTGATGCTAAGTCTCATGTCGATCATCATCGGCTTTCCGTTCCCGATTATTCTCGCTATTCTGTTGAATGAGGTCCGCCGCATGTGGTTCAAGCGGCTGGTTCAGACGCTCGTGTATCTGCCCCACTTCTTCTCTTGGATTATCGTAAGCGGAATTATCGTAACAATCTTCTCCCAGCAGAACGGCATTGTCAGCGAGTGGTGGGAGAGCGTCACGGGCCATGCGTATCCATTCCTGTACCGCGAAGGCTCCTGGCTTTCGATCTTCGTAGGCTCAGGCATCTGGAAGGAAGCCGGCTTCAGCGCCATTATCTATCTGGCGGCTCTATCCAATATCGACCCGATGCTGTATGAAGCGGCCAGCATTGACGGCGCCTCTAAGTGGAAGCAGATCCGCCATGTGACTTTGCCGGGATTGCAGATGACGATCGTGCTCATGTTAATTCTGTCTATGGGCAGGGTGATGGAAGTAGGCTTCGATCAAATCTATATGCTGCAGAATTCCACCGTTTCGGACGTCTCGGAAGTCATTAGCACCTATATCTACAAGGTCGGATTGATGGGCTCGCAGTTCAGCCTGACATCGGCAATCGGATTATTCGAATCGCTGGTTGGCTTCCTTCTGGTTCTTAGTACCAACGCCATTGCCAGGAGGTTCGGAAATGGATTATGGTAACAAGGCGGTGACCTTCTTATGAAGCCTTCGATGACAGAACGTATTTATATGGCAGGTGTTTATCTGAGTTTGACCGTTGTGGCCCTGCTGTGCTTGCTGCCGTTGATGCATATTGCATCGCTTTCGACCAGCTCGCTTCAAGCCGTCTCTGCGGGCCGTGTCAGCCTGTTCCCGGTAGAGATAACATTTGCGGCGTATTCGCAGCTTTTTGAGCGCAGCCCCATCGCATCCTCTCTTACCAATAGCGTGATCATCACGTTGGTCGGAGTCACGCTCAGCATGGCGTTCACCATCCTTGCCGCCTATCCGCTCTCTCGAACCTATTTCCGGGGTCGCCGGGTATTTATGCTGGGCATCGTGTTCACGATGCTGTTCAACGGGGGGTTAATCCCCACTTATTTGACCATCCGCAATCTGGAGCTTATCAATACCTATTGGGCTCTGTGGCTGCCGGGGCTCGTAAGCGTATTCAACTTACTGGTTCTGCGAACCTTCATCGAGAATATTCCCGGAGAAATTGACGAAGCCTCCAGAATGGATGGATGCGGCGAATGGCGTTATCTGCTTCGGATCGTCCTGCCGCTCTCTATGCCGGTTCTTGCCACGCTTGCTTTATTCTATGGCGTCGGGTATTGGAATTCCTTCTTCAGCGTCTTGATGTACATTAATGAGCCTGACAAATACAATATCGCGGTATTAGTTCAACAAATGATACAGAGCCAGGTGATGCTCGCTCAGATGAATGGCCTTGAATCGTCCGAGCAGCTTATTCTATCTCCGGATATGGTGAACTCGGCAGCCATAATCATCATGGTTTTGCCTATGCTGATCGTCTATCCGTTTCTGCAGAAATATTTTGTAAAGGGCGTTATGATCGGCGCCGTTAAAGGATAACCATCCAAACAAGGGGGAAATGCAAATTGAAAACGAAAACCAGGAAGCTGGCTTTGACGCTGACGGGAATAATGGCTTGCGCAGCCATTGCGACAGCTTGCTCCAATAACACGAAGGAAGCTGATAACGGCACATCATCGTCGACGAAAGAAAAGCCGTCGCTCTCCATATCCATCTACGACCGGGGCAATGTGCCTCAGGAGATGGGGACGATCGACAACAATCGCTGGACCAAGTGGCTGAACGAGAACGGCCCCGTCAACGGCAAATACGTTCCAATCCCGCGCGGCGAGGCGGTCCAGAAGCTGAATCTGCTGTTTGCCTCCGGCGACGCGCCGGATGTTGTGTTCGAATTCGATACCCGCTTCCGCGATCAGATGTATCAGCAGAAGATGATTATGCCCGTGGATGATTTGATCGAGAATAGCAGCACCGAATACAAGCAGTTGTTGGAGCAATATCCTGAGATTAGAAAAGCGGCTACCAAGCCAGATGGGCAGATGTACGAATTCGGCAGGGTATCCCCGCTAGTCGGCTTCCAAGCGCTGTTCATTCGGAAGGATTGGCTGGACGAGTTGGGACTCCAAGTGCCTCAAACCACGGAAGAGCTGTTTGCGGTAGCCAAAGCCTTCACCGAACAGGATCCTGACGGCAATGGGGCAGACGACACTTTCGGGATTGCCTTAAGCGGGGAAACGGGCGGCACGATCAACACCATGTTCCGCAACGTGACATGGGTGGTTGAAGGGGGCAAGCTGGTGCGAGGCTGGGAACAGGAGAATGCAGCCAACGCCTTTAAGAAACGGCTGTACGATTCCGGCTTGGTCGACAAGGACTTTCTTGCCGATAAGAACGGACAGAAGGCCCAACAGGATTGGAACAACGGCAAAATCGGCATCTTCGTGGGCCGAACAATAGATTTGGTTAACTTTAACCAGTATTATGAGCAATTGAAGACGAACGTTCCAAGCGCCGAGGTCCAAGCGATCAAGCTGCCAAAATCCGAATTTGGCCAATTCGCTATCGGCGTCAACAACCCGGTACAGATGACCACTATCATTAATGCCAAAACCAAAGACCCGGAAGCAGCGATGGCGTACATCGATTTCATGGCATCCCGCTCCGCCGGCGAAATGCTTCGCTACGGTCTGGAAGGGAAGGATTCGGCAAAGGGGGCCAATGGATGCCTGCAGCCGATCGACGCGGAGACATTCAACAAAGAAGTATCATGGAATATTGATTTCCAACTGCTTCTCTCCCGAATCGAGCTGGGAGCCTGTACCGACATTCAAAGTCAGTTGGATCCCTCGAAGCCTCTGGAGAAGGATTTCCTCAGACTCATCAAGGAAAATAACGAGGCCAATCTGAGCGACGATGTGGAATATGCGCCCATCACCTACGGCGAGCACATGCCGACGCTTCCCGAGGATCTCAACATCATCAACACTAATGTGTCGAAGATCGGGGACATCTACAACAAGGCGATTGTATCCGGACCCTCTTACACCATCGAACAAGCTTATAAGGACGCCCAAGAGCTCTGGAACAAATCGGGAGGCGACAAGCTTGAAGCCTTCTACGAAGACTGGTACAGCAATAATTCTGAGAAAGCGTTCCTGGCAAAAGATATGTGGAAATTCATTGTCAAATAACTAGCCGTTCAGAGAGGAGAAACAACAATCATGTTATTCGCGGATACAGATCGGGGAAGAGCTTTCGCCAAAGATCCAGCCGTTGTCAAATTAAACGGAATCTATTACATGTATTACTCCATGGCGCCTAATGAATCGCCTGCAATGAAGTCGGAATGGGGCCTCGGAAGGGGGATCGGCGTGGCCCGAAGCTTCAATCTTCGGGACTGGGAGAAGATTGGCGAGATTAACCCCGAACAGGAATGCGAGAAGAACGGCATATGCGCGCCGGGTGCAATCGTACTGGACGGGAAGGTGCACCTCTTCTACCAAACCTACGGCAACGGGGCCAAGGACGCGATTTGCCATGCCGTGTCCGATAACGGGTTACGCTTCGCGAAGAACAGCTCCAATCCGGTGTTCTCTCCGACGGGAGAGTGGAATAACGGCAGGGCGATTGACGCCGATGTCATCGTGTGGGACGAACGTCTGTTTATGTACTTCGCTACTCGGGACCCTCTAGGGAAAACCCAGATGCAAGGCGTTGCCATTGCCGAACTCAATTCAGGCTTCGGCCATGGAGCTTGGCATCAAGCATGCGACAGCTCCATCCTGAAGCCCGAGCTTCCATGGGAACAGGAATGCATCGAAGCGGCGGCGGTTTGCAATCGGGAAGGAAGGCTGTTCATGTTCTATGGCGGAGCATATAACAATTGCCCTCAGCAAATTGGATGCGCCGTAAGCGAGGACGGCATAACCTGGACGAGGCTTTCCCAAGAGCCCTTCCTTCCGAATGGAGGCCCCGGCAGCTGGAATGCCTGCGAGTCCGGTCATCCTTTCTTATTCACGGACGAAGACGGACGCACTTACCTGTTCTATCAAGGCAACGCCGATATGGGCCGTACATGGTATCTGTCCGTGACCGAAATCGGCTGGCGCAACGGCCTGCCTTACAATAAAGGCGAGTTTTCGATCTAACGAATATGGAAAGTGAACAACCGGAAGCATTGGTGAAGTACAATACCTGCCATAAGGAAAAATCAATGAAATGGAAGCAAGGGGAAATCGGAGTGCGGATATGAGTTAAGGAAACGGCGGTGCAGGGATAATACCCAGGCGCCGCCATTTCTTCATTCTTTACGTATCATTCAATCAAGTGAGCTATCTCATCAAGCGAACGAAATTGCTTTTGGGACCGCCCCTTCTCAGCTGTCCCGCATTTCGTACAGCTTGATCGCGATATAGAGCTGCAAACGGTCGTTTACGCGCTCCGGGTCAAGCTCCAGCAGCGAATAGGCCCGTTCGATTCGATAGAGAACAGTATTGTAATGCGCGAACAGCGCTTCTGCCGTCAGCTTGACATTCTCATTATGACAGATGTAGCATTGAAGCGTTTTGAACAGCAGGGTGTTGTGCTTATTGTCGTATTCGAGCAGCGGCTTGACCAGCCTGTCCAGAAATTCCGTCACCGGCTCCGAATCGGGCAGCAGATACAGCAGCTGATAGATCCCCAATTGATTGTAGCTTATTAAGGAATCAGAGATGTCGCATACAACGCTTATCGTATGAATCTTGCGCGCTTGCTCGCATTGGAGCCCTACCCGCATCGGATTCTCCTCGGAATCGCTCATACAGAAGGAGAAGTCAACCTTCTCTTCCGTAGAGCGAATGGTCTCCAGCCGATAGCGGCATTTCTCCAACTGGCGTCCGAGATGATCGGGCGAATCATGTGCAAGGAGCAGCACGATGCAGCCGCCTAACAGCGTCGCATAGATGCCTTCCCTTCCGGAGCCCAAACGGCGAAAGTGCTGAATCGCCTGCAAGAGCGGCTTCTCTCCTCCCTTGCACTCCGACCTCTTCAAGTATGCGACACAGAATTTGCTCCCCTCCGGAATCCAGCAGCCGCATGCCTCCGCACGAGCATGAAGATCCTGCCGGGTCATGATGCGGCCATTCAACCAGTCCTGCAGGAATTGATCGACATACTTGGACTCCACCTCGCGGCGGACATGAACATTAGCCAGCTCAAGGCTGACAAGCGCGCCGATGCGGTCAAGCGTAAGCATGTCCGCATCGGCGAGAGCCTGATTCCACTCGAGCAGCAGCATGCTGCAATCGGCATTCCGGCCAGTCTCCTTGGAGATATAGACTCGAATTCGGCGTTCCCCAAGGAGCATGTAGTTGACGCCCAATTGTATATCGTGGACAAGCCGGATGCGCTCGGGAGAATCCTCCGGCCACGGAAGAGCCTCCTTCGCTGACGGTGAGAAATAAAGCTGGTCCGAGCCGTCCATCAGAACGACGGGATTGAGCAGCATGTCGTCCAGCTCGCTTAAAAAGTCATCGATCCCGCTTCCTTGAAGCAGCTTCTGCGAAAGCTTCTGATAGCGGAACTGCAGCAGAGAAAGCTGGCGAGCCTCCTGCACAAGAACATTCTCCATCACCTCCCGCACGACATCGGAGAAGGAGGTGCGAACCGGAAGCTCGATCAATGGGATATCGAATTCATCCGCTTTGCGAATAACCGTTTCCGGGATGCGTTCAATATACCTCTTGGTTTTAATTCCAATCGCCGCCACTCCTCGTTCCGCCAGCTCGGGAATAATCTCCGCCAGTTGCTCCGGCCGGTCGCGGAAAGGGAAGCCGCTCGTAATGAGAAATTCCCCCTCCCTCACATAATCAATGACATCGGGAACCTCCATGACGTTAACCCGGGTGACTGACCTGCCCATTCCCTTATGTCCTGCCAAAATAACGGAGCCCTGCAAATGGGGAATGAGCAGCAAATTTCGGCACGAGAAGCTCAGTGTGTCATTAATCATGCTTTAAGCGCCGCCGTATAGCTGTCTTCAACAAGATGCGTGTTGAAGTAGGCATTCGCCGGGGCGTTCTCCTCGACCGGGAGGAAGATGCTAATCTGCTCGCTCGGTCTATCGCCGACGCAAGCGACGGAGTGAATGACCCCGGCAGGCACATGGAACGTGTCTCCCGCCTTGAATTCGGTCCAGGCGCCATCGCGAAGCAGCTTTACCTTGCCGACGGTAATATGGATAATCTCCGCAACGTCATGATAATGGGGCAGAACGGCTCCGCCAACGCCGATCTTCTCCCACAAGACGGAGCTCGCGCGAACACCCATCTCGTCGGCCTCCGCCGCACTCACAATCTCGCGATGATAGAGATGCCAGTGATTAGGCATCTTCCCCCATTCCATTTCGTCTCCCGCAATTACCTTGGTCGCTTCCGATTTATTCATAGTATCATTCCCCTTTGCTGTATCCTGTCCTATCAAGTTGTCGGTGCATAACCGATATCCGCGTCTGGTCGAGGGATTAAACTCGCTTCCAGCTTCCCGCCGCGGTGACGTCTTTCGCCCATTCTATCGCGCAGCCTTCACAGATGAAGCCTGGAGCCTCGGAACCGTCCGCAAGCGTTACTTTCCCTATGCCCAGAGGGGCCGGAATGAGGGAGGCGAAGGATCCGAATCGATCCAGCGGCATTCGCCAAACCTCCACCTCAATAGCTGCGCCCCCTTCTAACTGCCTGACCAGCCCGGGCTTCGCCGGATTGGTCGGCAATTGATACAGCTTGTAGACAGGCGCCGTCTCGTCCTCGCGGTCGAACACCGCCTCATGCTCAAGCATCTGCTTCTCAAGAGGAAAGCCCCTCATGTGCAGTCCGCAGACGACGACCAAGGTCTCGGGTCGCGGCTCTCGCTCCGAGGCAGCGGCTGTCGAAGCCTTCGACATTGGCCTGTCGAGATAATCCGACGCCAATTCCGCAAGCATCGCCTCCTCCCCGGATACCGCGAACAGCGTAATGCCGAACGGAATATCCGGTGCAGCTTCGTTCGCCGGGATCGCTAGAGCGCATAGATCCAGCAGATTGCAGTGATTCGTGTAGCGGCCCATCGCGCTGTTCGTCCGAATCGGATCCGCAGTCACATCGTCGCGAGTCCAGGTTCCTCCGGCCGTGGGCAACAACAACACGGCATTCTTGAGCTCGGCATGCGCTTCGCATTTCAGCTCCTGAATGCGGTGGAAAGCCCGGAATAACGCCGCGGCGTCATGGCCTCCGGCTCCTGAACGAAGAATCGTCTCCGTTACAGGAACAGAGGCGCCGGGATTTGCTTCCAGGAATTGTCCCAGCGCAGCCCAGCGCTCCGCTACCCAAGGTCCTTCGTAGAGAATGGCGGCGGCTTCGGCGAACGGAGCATAGTCAATCGTCTCGACCGGGATACCCAGTCCGCGAGCCTTGGCCTTCGCCGTCTCCCAGGCCTGCCTGTATTCCTCCGCGTAGGGTCCATAGAAGCCGAGGGGCTCCTCCGGCACCAGAATGCGCTGCGGCAAAGCCGGCGGCCTCTTGTCGATATCGCGGGACCAGGCATCCCTCTCATCGAAGCCGGAGACGATCCGATCGATAAGGAGGACATCGGCCAATTCATTCGCGAAGACCGTGACGCAATCGAGACTGCGGCAGGCCGGAACAACGCCGTGCGTCGACCATGAGCCCAGGCTGGGCTTCAGACCAACGAGACCGTTCAGAGCAGCGGGCACGCGACCCGATCCGGCCGTGTCCGTGCCGAGCGAGAAGACCGCATGACCGCGCGCCACCGCGACTGCGGAGCCGGAGCTGGAGCCGCCGCTGATAAGCTCCGACTTTAGCGCATTGCGCGTCTCGCCGTAAGGACTCCTCGTTCCAACAAGCCCGGTCGCGAACTGGTCCAGGTTCGTCTTGCCGAGCGGGAGCGCTCCCGCTTCCGCGAGACGCTCGACGACAGAAGCATGCTCGTCCGGCGTATAGGCATACTCCGCGCAAGCAGCCGTCGTCGGTACACCTGCCAGATCGATATTGTCCTTAATCGCGAAGGGAATTCCCCACAGCGGAGCGGCAGTCTTGTCCAGCTTCTCCAGCCGATCAAGATAAGGCTGGAGCGCGGCCGGGCTCGGAGGCGCGATCCAGATCTTGTACGCCTCGTCCTCCGCCGTTCGACGAAGGATTTCTTCAATGACTTCCTTAGGCTGCAAGGTCCCGGCCAAGTATCGCTCGCGGAGCCAGGAGATTGTCAGTTTCAGCGGAAAGCGGGATTCCGTCCGTGACGGAATCGCAGATTTCGATGTCTTTGATGTCATAGCCTGTACCTCCTTATCCTGTTGGGCGTTTGAAGATAACCGCCACCGGACCGCCGCCGGCCGGACCTTGATGCTCGGCTCCTCCGGATACATAGATCATCGGATCGCCGACGATTGAAGCAAGCACTCCCCCGACGACCGCGCGAGCTTGACGGGTGTGGTTAATATCGGAATCGTTCAGCATCGTATGTCGGTGTCCCCGGACAACTCCCGTCGGATCGGCCTCCGCCTTCGCCAATACTTGCACAACCTCTGCGCCCGGATTGGCGGCAATCATCTCGAGCAGCGGCTTCGCGTCGATTGCATCCTTCATAACGCCATGGCTCATGAACAGCTCGCCGCTTGCTCTCGCGGAATTGCCGAAGACGATGACTTCGCAATAATCCAGTTCACTGCCCGCCGACGTAGACGCAATGCTGCTGAACTTGTCCCACGAAACGCACACATCCTCGTCTCCCGCCTGATCGGAGGAGAGCTCGCCAACCGCGATTGCCGCCCCGAGAGCCGATGCTCCGCGAGAGTAGCCCATCGACTTATACGTATCGTTCACAACAACCTCGACTCCGCGGGCAGCAGCCTCCGCCATATCGGCATCTGTCAGTAACGGACACTTGATTTGAACAAAATGCACGTCCGAATTATCCGTAATACAAGCCTGCGCCATAGCTTCCTTGACGGCCCGCGACACTTCCTCAATCTGGCTGCCGCGGCCAAGCTCTTCCGGCAAGAAGGGACGCGTGTGCGCCACGCCGACGGCGAGAGCCTTCATTCCGCCTGGCAGCGGCTGATTCCCCTCCTCCACACGGCTGATAATGGTAAAGTGAGGCGAGAGAATCCCCTCCGTACCTCCTGACATAATATAGGAGATACATGCGGCAGCCTCTGCCCCGACATAGGTGGAGAAGAACCTTCGAAGCGCATCCACCGCATAGCCTCGAGTAAAGTCGTTCACGCAACCATTCCCCTCTGTCTTACCGAGAACGGCAATCACCTTCGAAGGATCGATCGCTCCTTCTTCCATTCGCAGCTTCAAGGCCTTCATATCGCTCGGTGAAGCGATTGGCACTCGTACAATGTCTATTCTCATGCTTCATCCACCTTCTGCCAGAAAATAAGCTTCTTCTCGAGCCAGCTCAGAATCCCGAACAGAATGAGGCCAGACACGGCCGCAGCCAGAATGGCGGCGAACATGGTCGGGGTATCCAAGTGGTAGGAGGAGAGCAAAACCATGTAGCCAAGTCCCTGATTCGACCCTACGAATTCGCCGACAATCGCGCCAACGATAGCGAGAGAGCTGGAGATCTTAAGCGCGGACATGACGTAAGGGAGGCTGGTCGGAAGACGCAGCTTCCAGAAGATCTCGAGCTTCGTTCCCTTATAGGCGGTGAACAGCTCCCAGGCTTCGTGTTCGATGGCCTTGAGGCCCTTGACGCTGTTGACAAGAATCGGAAAAAAACAAATGATCACAGACGCGACGACCTTGGACCAATAGCCGGTTCCGAGCCATATGACCAGAAGCGGGGCGAGCGCTACGACAGGAGTCGTCTTGAGCGCAATTGCCAGAGGGAACATCCCCTTCTCAATCGGGCGCGAATGCACGAAGATGACAGCCGTAAGGAAGCCGAGCGCGTTCGCAATCAGAAATCCGAGCACCGCCTCAAAGATTGTCGTCCCCATATTATCCAGCAGCTCTCCGTCGATAACCTGGACGACATCCGAGGGAGCGGGCAGCAGATAAAGCGGAACATCACAAATGCGCACGATCGCTTCCCAAATGATAATTAGACCAAGCGCGAAGGAGACGGGGTATACCGCATTCAGAAATTTTGTTCTCACAGCTCCTTCACCCGCTTTCTAATTTCCTTGACGGTGTTGAAAAACACCGGCTGCTCCTCCATCTCCGGATTACGAGGATGATGGAGCGGAACCTCGACAATCGCGTCGACCTTCGCCGGACGCGGCGACATAATGACAATTCGATCGGACATCAGCACAGATTCCTGGATCGAGTGAGTGACCATCACGACGGTATTCAGTCCGGTATTCGGGTTCTCCCATAAGCGAAGCAGCTCCATGTTAAGCTTCTCGCGGGTTAACTCGTCGAGCGCTCCGAACGGCTCATCCATAAGCAGCACAGATGGATTAGCAGCAAGCGCCCGCGCAATAGAGATGCGCTGTTGCATCCCGCCGCTGAGCTGTTGAGGGAAGTGGCCGCGGAAATCCGTAAGACCGACCAGCTCCAACGCATGGAGCGCTTTCTCGCGCTTCTCCTTCTTGGACAACACGGACAGCGGCCCAATGCCAAGCGGCAGCTCGATATTCTGAATGGCTGTAAGCCACGGCATGAGAACCGGCTTCTGGAACACGATGCCGATTTCGTCGCGCTTGGCATGATGCACGATCTCTCCTCCCGGATCGGGCGAGAGAAGACCGAGGATTAGCCGCAGCAGGGTCGATTTGCCGCACCCGCTCGGACCGAGAATCGATAGGAACTCGCCCTTCCGAATGTCGAGGTCGACGTCCCTCAGAACCGGAACCTTCCCGAATGTCAGGGAAGTGTTCCGAATCGAGATTGCGCCTGCCTTATCGCCGCTTCGGCGATTCAACGATGTCATGGATTCAATTGCGGCTGCCTTCATGGCGTTCCTCTCCTTGCTTTATTGTGGAATAAATTCGTTCGTGAATGCCTTGGACAAATCCTGCTCTTGCTTCATAAAGCCAATCTCGATGAGGTTCTCTTGAAGGGTATTCCATTCGGACTCTTCCATCTGACCGAGCGGACCTTGATCGGCTTCAAGCAACGGTATACTTGCATTCATCATCTTCGTCTCATGCTCGAGATCAAGCTGATCGCCATTGTTAACGGTAATCTGCGCCGCTTCGTCCGGATGCTCGATCGCATATTGCCAGCCCTCCATTGAGGCTTGTACAAAGCCCTTCACTGTCTCGGGATCATTCTTGATCATCTTTTCGGTTGTAAACAAAGTATCTGCGTAAAAGTTAATGCCGTAATCGCTCGGAGAGATAATGTTGACCTCCTGGCCCTGCTCTTGCGCGGCAATGACTTCATTGATAACATAGCCTGGCCATGCGGCCACTTGACCGGTCAGGAGCGGACTCAAATCATACTTCACCGCCATCTCGTCCATCTTCGCATCAATTCCGGCCTTCTTCAGCATAGCTCGATAGGTGAGCTCTTCATTGCCTCCAAGCTTCACGCCGACCTTCTTGCCAACAAGCCCCTCCATATCAGTGATACCTGAGTCCTTCAGTGTGAAGAGCACGAATGGAGAAGAACGATAAATAACAGAGAGGGCAACCACCGGAGCCCCTTTCTCGCGCGACGAGAGAATTTGATCCGCCCCCGTCACACCGAAGTCTTCACTGCCGGAAGAAACCATCTGCACAGACGGGAAGTCGGAGCCGCCCGGACGAATCTCGACATCAAGCCCGGCCGCTTCGTAATAGCCTTTCTCCTTCGCGATGTAAAAGCCGGCGAATTGCGCCTGATTAATCCACTTGAGACGAAGAACCACTTTCTTAAGCTCGCTTGAACCGCCGTTCTCCGCTGAAGCTGTTGCGGAAGAGCTGCCGCTGTTCGTAGATTTCCCGTTGTTGCCGCAGCCGGCAATGAGCAGCGCAGCCACCGTTAGTACCATCAAAGCCAGTTTCCATTTGCGCATATGAATTCCTCCTCTATATCATGAACGTCTTGTTGTTATTTCCATCATTGCCAAAGCTGCCAGCAGCTTCTCTGAATCCGATACGCTCCCGAATACGCCGCCTTGCATCGTGACCATGTGCAGCGCTGCCTTGTGATTCGAGAAATCCGTCGCGCCTGTGCAATCCTCCAGAATGAGGCATTCATAGCCCCGGTCGTTCGCTTCGCGCATCGTGGTATGCACGCACACATCCGTCGTAATTCCCGTCAGTATGAGATGAGTAATTCCCCGATTGGAGAGGATCAGATCGAGGTCGGTCGCGTAGAAGCTGCCCTTGCCCGGCTTGTCAATAACAGGTTCTCCCGCAATCGGACTCAATGGGGGGATAATCTCCCATCCCGGCTCGCCTCTGACGAGAATACGCCCCATCGGCCCCTCCGAGCCAATCTCGGCGCCCGCTTGTTTGCTTCGCCAACGCTTGTTCGCCGGCAAGTCCGACAAGTCGGGCTTATGGCCTTCGCGAGTATGAATCACCGTGAATCCCGGTATCTCGCGTACGCGCTCCAATAATCTCCTGATTGGTTCTATCGCGCGCGTTGTCAAAGACAGGTCGTAGCCCATTCGTTCCACATAACCGCCCTCGCCGCAGAAGTCCGTTTGCATATCGATGACGAGCAACGCGGTTCGACTCGGATCGAGCTTTCCGTCATATGGCCAATGGTAGGGCGTTGCAGTAACAGTCATGTCAGTTTCCTCCACCTCATTGTCAACTTCTTTCTTTATGTGTCATATTATATCACAACAATCAGAGCTTTTTTATGTAATTATACCAAAAATAATCGCGTACAACTTGTTAAAATCAACAAACGTTTATGAATTTCGAAAATAACTAACTCATAGTGTCATATTTAATCCCACAAAAGTCTGCATAATCTTAACCCCTTAAAGCGACCTCTTCAACCGCAAGCGGGCCGCAAATGTCGCGCGAAGCTTCGAGAACTATTCCATATTTTCAGGTCGAATCGCCTGAAAGGCAAAAAGCCTTCAAAATCCCAGGGGGGGGATCTTGAAGGCTTACTCGCTCTTTGGGTTAAAATAGAAATATAATCCATTAGAATTGGATTTACTTATCCTTCAATAAAGCGAAAATCCCTTAACAAGCGGGCCAGCATCACAACCGCTTCGGCGCGGGTTGTGTGAGCCTTCGGCTCAAAGAGATTCCCGTTTCGTCCTTGGACGATCCCGTCTTGCACGAGATTTGCCACGGCTTGTTCGGCCCAATCCGAAATGCTCGCTTGATCCTCAAAAGCATTCAGGGCTTGGGAGGCATCCGCTTGTGCGGCCTGCCCGTTCACGAAATGTCTTGACCGGTCAATCAGCACCGTAAGTTCTTCCCGGCGTATCGGCTGATGGGGTCGGAAAGTGCTGTCGGCATAGCCCTGAATCAGCCCGACCTTCACGGCAGCTGCTACGACCGGCGCATACCAGGCATCGGTGGACACATCGGCGAACCCGGTATCGGATGCATCACTTTGAACCGTAGTTAATCCCAGCGCACGCACCAGCAAGGCCGTGAATTCAGCCCGCGTAATATTGGCATTCGGGGCAAAGCGATCCGGGGCTGCGCCCGCGACAATCCGCTTGGTCGCCAACAGCTCTATGTCCTGCCGCGCCCAGTGCTTCTCAATATCCCCAAAACTTTTGCCGGCCGGTTCGACTACTGCATAGAGACTGTTATGCGGTACGTGCATCACCATTTCCGGTGTTCCGTCCGGACGCGTTCCCGGCAGGGAAGGGATGTAGCGGAATGTTTTTGTTTCCGGCACCATCTCTACTCCTATTAAGGTGGCGGCATCCTCTGCCTCATCGATGACAATCGCCCGGGTCATATAGATTCCGCCGAAATCGCTGATTTCAAGCGATTGTCCGTCTGCCTCCACCGTCACCTTGAAGTCGATGACACGGCTGACCAGACGCATCCCCTGATCGGCGGCAAGCTGCCGGATCTCTGCTTCGGTGTCCGGATCCAGTTTCTCCAGCTTAATGGTAAGCTTCATATCCTCAAGCTCCACGCCAAGCGTCTCGGCTATCTGCTCCCAATGGAGCGCTGGAATCGCCAGCTGATAGCTTGCGCCGTTTAGCTCCACATGGATAGAGAGGTTCGGCTTGGATTGCATAGCCGATACGAGGGAGGAGGCCGGCAATTGCACTTGCACAATGCCTTCCGTATCATCCATCCGAATGGTCAGCAGGTCCTTCTGCAGTTTCTTCAACGCTTGATTCAGCGCAGTTTCATGAATGCTCATCTGCTCTATAATGGTGCCGTCACCCTGCGTAATCTTTTGGATGTTGTTGGTAGAGCCAAGCAAGAGTGAATCTTCGTATAAACCGGCTTGATTGTTGATGATCGGGAGGGCAAGTGTGAACAGCTTGAAACGATTGGATACGGCTTGCTGTGTATGGCCAACCCTATCCATGCCTCTCACATGCAGGTACCAATCGCCGTTCACACCACTCTTCGTCAATTCATCTCCGCTAGCAAAGCCGGTCCACTCTTCGTCCCCGGCCGGCACACTGGCGCTATTCTTCCATACATACTGCAGACTGGACGGATCGACACCGCTGTCATTGTCACTAATGGTAACGGTAGTGGAGGCCCGGGTTGTATTCTTTTCATTGCCATTCGTGTCGAAGACAATTGCTGGTGCGCTGTTGTCGAGCCGGAAGCGGTTCGAGCCGGCGTCCACGGTGTTGCCTGCTGTATCGGCAGCCCGGATATGCAGGTACCAGTCGCCGTCCACGCCGCTTAGCGACAAACTGTCCCCGCTTGCAAAGCCGTTCCATGCTGCCCCGCTGTCCGGCGTGCTTGCACTTTGCGTCCACACATAGTGCAGGCTGGCCGTATCGATGCCGCTGTAACTGTCGCTAACGTTAACGGCAGTGGCGGCCGAAGTCTCATAGGATTCGTTTCCGTTCGTGCCGAAGATGGCTTCGGGTGCGCCGTTGTCGAGCCGGAAACGGTTCGACACGTCTTCCATGGCGTTGCCTGCTGTATCGGCAGCCCGGATATGCAAGTACCAATCGCCGTCCACGCCGCCTAGTGATAAGACATCTCCGCTTGCAAAGCCTGTCCACGCCACCGCATCACCGGGCATGATTGCCTCGTCTGTCCACACATATTGCAGGGTGCCCGTATCGATGCCGCTGTCATTGTCGCTAACGTTAACGGTAGTGGATGCTGTTGCTTCATACGTTTCATTTCCATTCGTGCCCAAACCTGCGACCGGAACGGTTGAATCCACCCGGATGATATAGGATGACGTTAATTCATTATCGGCACTGTCCGCCGTTTTCACATCCAACGTATGCTGGCCTTCATTGCTGAAGGAAACCGGTGCGGAATAAGGCTGCCACGCCGATCCGCCATCGAGGGAATAGGTTGTGGAGATCACCTCTACTCCATCGGTCGTTTGGTTCGTATACACGCTTGCCGTCACGCTTTGGTTCACCCAATCGCCTGCATTGTATTCACTGTCGTCGGCCAGCTTCAAATGGACATCGAGCACCAAACCGCTGCGGCTGATATGGATCGAGCGGGTCGTTGAGCTTGTATTGCCAACCCTGTCCACTGCCCTGACCAACAGTGTATGTGCGCCTTCGTAGATGAAGGATAGCGGAGCGCTGTAGGGCTCCCACATACTGCCGTTATCCAGTGAATACTGCAGGGTGTCGATTCCGCTTAGTTCGTCTGAAGCGCTCAGGCTGGCCGTCACATTCTGATTCGTCCAGCTTCCGCTTGCATAAGGGGAATGATCCTGCTTCTGCAGCTCGATCTCGATCAAAGGGGCGCTATTGTCGAGCCGGAAGCGGTTCGACGAGGCATTCGCAACATTGCCCACTTCATCGGCAGCCCGGATATGCAAATACCAGTCGCCGTTCACCCCGTTTTGTGTGAGCGAATCCCCGCTTGAGAAGCTTGTCCATGCGGAGCCGTCATCCGGCGTACTGGAGCTTTGCGTCCACACATACCGCAGGGTGTCTGGATCGACGCCGCTGTCGCCGTCGCTGACGGTAACGGTCGTCGAAGCGGATGATGCATACGTTTCACTTCCGTTCGTGCCCAAGCTGACAACCGGAGCAGTGTTATCTAACCGGAAGCGGTTCGACCCGGCATTCGCAATATTGCCCACTTCATCGGCAGCCCGGATATGCAAATACCAGTCGCCGTTCACCCCGTTTTGTGTGAGCGAATCCCCGCTTGAGAAGCTTGTCCATGCGGAGCCGTCATCCGGCGTACTGGAGCTTTGCGTCCACACATACCGCAGGGTGTCTGGATCAACGCCGCTCTCGCCGTCGCTGACGGTAACAGTCGTTGAAGCGGAGGTCGCCAACGTTTCATTGCCGTTCGTGCCCAAGCTGATAGTGGGAGCTGTTGCGTCTTCCACAATAGTCACGGTGTAGGTTTTCCCGGTCTGGAAGTACGGTTCTACATGGGCTTGAATGACGGTAGAATCTCCCGTCAGCGGAACATGAACTGCCGAAGCGCTCGTTTCATACGATCCGTTGATCTGCAGTTCGGCATATAGGGGACTGGCTAGCGTCGCTGTCACATTTACGTCGGTGGCCGAGGGGTTGACGTATCCCGTATAGCTGGTGACATTCGGATGGAAATTAGGACTTATCGCACCTGCAGCGATAGTCATACTGCTTAAATTCCAATTGCCCGGGGCTGTTAGATCAGGTTTGCCATAAACGCTCTCCCCCCATGACACGATGCTGCCATCCGACTTTAATGCCAAGGAATGATGATAACCAGCAGCAATCGCTACAACACCGTTCTGTGCTGCGGTCGGAACGGTCGTTTGTCCGTCCCCCCACGAGATGACACTGCCGTCTGATTTCAACGCCAGGGAATGACGGAATCCAGCCGCGATGGCTACGACGCCGCTCTGTGCTGCTGTCGGCACGTCCATTAGATCAAAACGATTGTCTCCCCATGCAACGACACTACCATCCGTCTTTAAGGCTAAGGAGTGGTTTAGTCCGGCCGCAATGGATACGACACCGCTCTGCGCTTCAGTCGGAACGGATGCCTGGCCAAAATAATTATAGCCCCAACCGACAACACTGCCGTCCGCCTTTAATGCCAAGGTATGATTGCCTTCAGACACAATCGCTGTGACGCCGCTTTGCGCTGCGGTCGGGACATCCGTTTGACCTGCATCATTAATTCCCCAGGCGACGACACTGCCATCCGACTTTAGCGCCGCGGAATGATTGGCTCCTGCTACAATCGATATCACACCGCTCTGCGCTGCAGTCGGAACAGTTGTTTTACCGTAATCTGATTCCCCCCACGCAATGACAGTACCGTTAGACTTTAACGCCAGCGAATGCTCGCTACCGGCATCAATCGCTACCACGTCACTTTGCGCTCCGGTCGGGACGTTTATTTGCCCTGTATCATTGCTCCCCCACGCGACGACACCTCCATCCGACTTCAGGGCCAGGGCATGATAAAAACCAAGCGAAATTCCACTTGCCTTCACAGGCTTCGATAGTTCAGCCGGGACCGACGCTTGACCATTGCTGTTTAACCCCCAGGCGACGACACTGCCATCCGCCATTAACGCCAGGACATGTGCGCTCCCACCGTCAAGCGCCACGGTGCCGTTCTGCGCACTGCTGGGAATGGTGATCTGCCCGAAAGTGTTGTCTCCCCAAGCAATGACAGAGCCGTCCGCCTTGCGCGCCATGGAGAAATTCTTTCCCGCTGCGACCCCCACCACCTCGCTTTGCGCCCCGGCCGGAACGGTCACTTGACCTCTATAATTGTAGCCCCAGGCGACGAGCGTGCCGTCCGTTTTTAACGCCAGGATATGATTGGCTCCGCTCGCGATCGCCGCGACGCCGCTTTGTGCCTCGGTCGGGACGATCGTTTGACCGTCGCCATTGTTGCCCCAGACGATGACTGTGCCGTCCGCCTTCAGCGCCACAGAATGGCCTGTTCCGGCCGCAATCGCCTTAACCCCGCTTTGCGCATTGGCGGGGACGGTCGACTGCCCCCAGTAGTTGTAGCCCCAGGCGATGACAGAACCGTCCGTCTTCAACGCCAGGGAATGGTTATCTCCTGCGGCAATGGCCACGACGCCGCTCCGCGCCTCGTCCGGGACATTCAATTGCCCGAGATTGTTGTTACCCCAAGCCACGACTTCGCCGTCTTCCGTCAGCGCCAAGGAGTGGCCGTATCCGGCCGAAACGGCTATAACCCCGCCTTGCGCCTCCGAAGGGACGTTCGTTTCGCCATAGGTGCGCCCCCAAGCGACGACCGAGCCGTCCGCCCTTACCGCCAAACTGTGCAAAAAGCCGCTCGCAATGGATACCACGCCTCGTGAACCTGCTGCTGATTGTGCCGCTTCTGTGGTATGCTGCCATCCGGGCAGCGCTATCATACTCATGAACAGTGACACGATCAAAATAATCGATATTCTACTACGAACCCGTCTTTTCACCTTTCGTTCTCCTCTACCTATTCATTTCATAGCTCTTGTGGCACTCGCCTTGGAGAGTTGCTATGATGATTGCCTATTTTCGCATATTTGTCCCCTTGAAATCTTAAAGGTTTCTTAAAGATTTATCTTTTCTCGTTCGGTATTCCACCATGCAAGGAATGTTGTACTATAGTACAAGCATGATTTTTTTCAAGGATAAGAAAGTATATAATTTGGGATTGGGTGATTTACCACAAGCGAGGAAACCTTGGTTGGAGCACTGATAGTAGCTGGGTTTGCGAATAGGACGACGAAGTCGTTTCTGCTTGAGAGGATAAACAGAAGCGTTGATCACTTCTTTGGAGGCTAAAGCGGGCCACAGTGGGGGAATGGAATCAGCGCTCCATACGGTCGCGGATGCCTATCAATCCGAAAACCCTACTTTTGTTTTTAGATTCATCCATTTTTTAAAAGGTTCCCTTCGATTACACATCGTTCCCCAAGATATTCCAATAAGAGGTTGTTCAATAAGCAGATTTCTGAAAACTATTATTATCGGAATTGTGAATACTTAAGCATAAATACTTGTACCACTATGCGTCTCCAAAGTATTTAGGATCTTAAGGACAATGCCCCCAGGGTCGTTCACAGGTCAGGGAAATTTGCCACTTCTGCACAATATAAAAAAGCCTGCTGGCAAGTTCAGGCCACAGGCTTACTAATGGTTAGCATACCATGTCCATTGCCGACAACAAGCTTGTTCGCGAGCAGAAGAGACGTTCGTTTGTTTCCATCCCAAAATATTTGCCGCCGCGCTCCCCACAGGAAATCCGTAATGGCTTTCTCCGTTATGGTCATGTCCGTAGCCAGCAAGTCCGCCAATTCCTGTTCGATCTCGCTCTTCACCGGGAGAGGCGGCACATAATCCGTACCTGAAATTCCGACACGCCCGTTTATTAAAACGCCCCATTCCAGCGCTTCATTCCTCGCCACATCTTCATTGAGCTTGAAAATGAAGGAAAGTGTAACCGGCTCATCAATTGCGTTTATCAAATAACGCCAAGCATCCCTCATATTAAGGACGGCTTGTATGTCGTCCAGCGTGACACCAGGAACATTGACACCGTTCAGTAGCGTTTGGGTTTGCGGAAAAGTAATATTCCGGTTTTCCATCTTCATGCCGCAATATATATTTTCGTCCCATTTCTTCTTAGCCAGAAACAGGCTTTGTTGTAATTCTCTCAAGGCCATCAGATTCTAACGAAGACTCATACTGTTAAATGCCTGAATCTCAGGTCAAAATAAATCTAACGAAGATTGGTATCGTTATTTCATCAAAACGAGTATGATTGCTACCCGAAACCATGAAATAAGACGATAGATCTTCGTTAGATTTGAATAGGATGCCTTTTCAGGACAATAACGTTATCAATCTTCGTTAGCGTTTCGCCTGGCTCCATCCAAGCCTCACGAAATTTTATAAATTCTATAACGACAAGAAAAAGTATCCGCATATTACGGTCGAAAACGTAGACTATGATCAAACAGGAAAAATTCGATTTGACCCGAATCGCTCCCGAGTTTTTGGAAACGATTCGAACATTCCTGATAAAAGTTGGAAGCAGTACGACGATACACCGATATAAAGAAAGTAACGAAACTGATCTTAACAGAACTGATCAACGAGGTTGTCGTATATGATGCCGAGAAGATAAACGGCAAGCGCGTACAGCGCATTGATATTATTACCGATTCGTCGGTCTAATTTCGTAAACTACTGAGGTTGTTACCTCGTTAAAAATAGATTACTCCATTATTCTTCGCAGACGTACCGAGGCACGACTGCGAAGAAATTGGAATGGACATGCGACAGCCTGTGCTGCCTCATGACTGGAGAAAGCCTCAGCTCTGCATGTGGTACACTTGCTCAACGTCCTTGTCGCCGCGGCCAGACAGATTCACAATAATAATCTGATCGCGAGTCATCGTGGGGGCCAGCTTCTTGGCATGCGCTACTGCATGTGCGCTCTCCAGCGCAGGAATGATGCCTTCCGTACGCGAAAGCTCCTTGAAGGCCTCCAGCACCTCCTCATTCGTAACGGTCACATATTCAGCCCGCCCTGTCACCTTCAGTTGACTGTGCTCCGGCCCAATCCCCGGATAATCAAGTCCTGCCGCAATGGAGTACGTTTTCTGGGGCTCGCCATTCTCATCCAGCAGCACCAAGCACTTGAAGCCGTGAATAATGCCCGGCACACCCTGAGTCAGGGTTGGCGCTTTATCCGGCTCTACGCCAATCAGGCGAACGCCCGGCTCGCCCAAATAATGAGCGAATGCGCCAATAGCATTGCTGCCTCCGCCCGCGCAGGCTACCACTGCGTCCGGCAATCGGCCTTCCTTCTCCAGAATTTGCCGCTTCGATTCTTCACTGATTACCGATTGAAAATGCTTTACCATGCTGGGGAATGGATGCGGCCCTACCGCCGAGCCGAGCAGGTAGAAGGTATTCTTATAATTCTGAACCAGATCGCCCAACGCCTCATCCACGGCATCCTTCAGTCGGCCTTGCCCTTTATCGACCGGCACAACGGTTGCGCCGAGCAGCTCCATACGGAACACGTTAAGCGCCTGACGACGCGTATCCTCGGCCCCCATATAAATGACACATTCCATATTAAACATTGCACAGGCGGTTGCTGTAGCAACACCATGCTGCCCCGCGCCCGTTTCTGCAATAATTCGCTTGGCTCCCATTCGCTTGGCCAGCAGAATCTGACCAATGGCATTGTTGATTTTATGGGCTCCGGTATGGTTGAGATCCTCGCGCTTCAAGTAAATTTTGGCCCCGCCCCAAGCTTCGGAAATTCTCTCCGCATAGGTGAGCGGACTCATGCGACCAACATAATCGCGCAAATAATAGTTAAGCTCTTCCTTGAAGTCGGGGTCATCTCTAAGCTTGTAAAATTGCTCACTCAAATAATTCAACACTTCTTGCAGCTCCGGGGGAACGAAGCTTCCGCCAAACTCTCCAAAATACCCCTCTTGCTCCATCTGTTGGTCCATACGTAAACGCCTCCATTCGAAATCATAATCACTTGACTCTATTATTCTATCACGCGAAATGCCGGAGCAGCAGCAGTGAATTTATTCAATATCGAAGCAATCATCAGGCATCATTTCTTATCTTAAGTCAATGCGCCCTTCTCTTCTTGCGCTTAAAATGTAATAAAACGAGGAGGTTATCAGGATGAACATGAACACTTCGCATCACAATCAAAGCATTCAAAACAAACCGGCCGTCATTGCCGGACTATCCCTGCTGATCATGACCATTGCAGCGGCATTCTCTTACGGATATGCGCACAGCTCATTAATCGTGAGCGGCGAACCTGCTACCACGTTTCACAACCTTCAAGCATCGCGTTTATTATTTGACATGGAGATTGTTGGTTGGGTCGTCATTATCCTGACGGACATCTTCGTATCCTGGTCCTTTTATATCCTCCTAAAGCCTGTCCATCGCCAATACTCGCTGCTTGCAGGCTGGCTTCGACTCCTCTACACCGCCGTCCTTGCAACAGCTGTTTCACATTTGGTTATCGCGAGTCGTATCGTTCGAGACGGTACATCCTTATTCAATGATTCGTTGAACGATAGAGCATCGCAAACGCTGTTGTCCGTCACAGCCTTTGAATCGATCTGGTCATTCGGATTAATCTTGTTCGGGGTTCATCTCATCGTCACGGGACTTCTTGCTTTGATGGCAAGGCAGATTCCAACGTTCATCGGTATTCTGTTAATGGCAGCCGGCTTCAGCTACGCGCTGATTCATGTGTTGTACAGCTTTATGCCGCAGCTTGACGGGGTTACTTCCGTACTGGAAACCATTCTGGGCATTCCTATGTTTATCGGGGAATTGAGCTTTGGCATCTGGCTTTTGCTCAAAGGAAGAAAAACAGCTGCGATCCGTTAATCAGCAACCTCTGACTGCGTTGCGCCAAACCTTCTCTTGATGCGGCTGAGGGATTCAGGCGTTATGCCAAGATAGCTCGCCAACTGGTATTGCGGCACTCTGTTAATGAGCTCTGGCCTTTTTTCTTGAAGGGCTTTGAAGCGCGCTTCCGGTGTGGAAGCGACAAAAGCCGCGAAATCATCGTGAATCTTGCCCATATCGGCTTCTATCATCTTGCGCGTCATCGCTTCCAGCACAGGGTTCTGATCATAGATCTCTTGTTCTATCCCGAGGTCCCCAACGACAAGCACACAATTCTCCAGGCAGCCAAGCGAGAATTTGGAAGCCTTATCCGCGGCGTGATGATTGAATATAGTGACGCTTTGTTCTTCGGTGAAGAAGTTGAAGGTGGTTTCCTTGCCCTCGTCATCTACCGCATACTGCCTCATGCAGCCTTGCAGAACAAAGTAGCATTTATCGGGCACTTCTCCCTGATGAAGCAGAATCGAGCCCTTCGGATACGCCGCTGTGGGAACATGGGCTGCAAGGGCTGCAAGTTCAGTTTCGTCAAGGTTCGAAAAACGCTTCATATACTTAATGAGGATATGTTTGATTGAGATCTCCTCCCTATCTCATTTTATGCCCTGATTCCCGCTTGGATCAGCTTCCAGACCGATTCGAATTCGGCTCGAAAATCCATCCTCAGCCAGTTGTCCGCATAAGCCGGCGCGGAGAAATAAGAAAAGGCCAGCATAATGGCCTGCAGGCGCCCCCTATCCTCGATGCCGCTCGCCGCCTTCAAGCTGCCAAGCAAATCGCCGATATGGCGAACAAGCGCCGCCGGATTTCGATCAATATAGGCCGTATACAGCTTGAACATTTCGGGCTCGCGCACGTAAGCTTCATATTTCGATTGACTTAATAGCCATAGCCAGTCGTGCACAATGTCATTCGTAGACGAATATCCCTTCGTGTCGAACGGGAAGATGTTCGCCAGCTCATGGTCCAGCCACGTCAGCGCAAGCTCGGTCCATAGCTCCTCCTTGCCCGAAAAATACTTGTAGATTGCGGCATGCGTTGTCCCAAGCTCCGCGCCGACCTTGGACAGATTCACCTTCTCCATCCCTTGCTCGACGACCATGCGTTGCGCGGTTTCCAATATGAGTTCTCTGCTTAACTGTTTCATGCTCCTATTATACGGGTTGACGAGCTCGGTTACAACTATTGACTTTTGTAACTAGACATTATATGCTTGATTCAGTCGTTAGTTACAAAAATCAAAATATGTAACTTGAAAAGGAGCGTTATTCTTATGCAGCTGTCAAACCGTACAATCATCGTTACAGGAGGCACCTCGGGCATTGGTCTTGCCTTCGCCTTGGCATTATTGAAACGCGGCAATACAGTCATCGTCATCGGCCGGAATCAAGCCACCCTCGATCGGGTGACCAGCCAGCATAAGGGGCTTATCGGGCTGCAGGGCGATGTCTCCAGCGCGAGCTCCGTTCGCGAGATGGCTGCTTTCCTCCGGGACAACTACCCGGAAGCCTCGATCTTGTTCAACTCGGCAGGCATTATGCGCGCATTCGAACTGACGGAGGATCATCTTGACTTGGAGCAATCTACAGCCGAGGTCGAAACGAACTTAAACGGAACGATCTGGATGACGGAAGCGCTGCTCCCGCAATTGTCCCAGCAGGACGAAGCCATGATCGTAACGGTAAGCTCCGGTCTGTCTTACGTCACATCGCCCCTTCATCCCGTCTACTCTGCTACCAAGGCAGGCGTGCATATGTTCACTGACGCGCTGCGAATCCAACTGAGCAATGCAGGCAAAAATATTCATGTGATGGAGCTAGTCCCGCCCCTCGTCTCGGAAACGAATCTGCAATCGGACGCGCACAGCAGCGGCGGACGCGTTCCCAATATGAGCCTGGATACGCTTGTAAAGCACGGCATTCAGGGCATGGAGCGAAACAAAAAGCGGGTCGTTCCGGGCTTATCCAAATTTCTGCGCTTTGCCGGCAAATTCTTTCCCGATGCCATCTCGAAGTCGATGGTGCGGGGTTAAGCTGCCGACGAGACGAATCAGCAATGCCTCAAAGCTGGCCTGCTCTCAGCAGCAGCGCCAGCAGCCAAAGCTCGACAACTAGCGTCCTTTGTCCTTAAGCGAATCTCAACCGCCAATCGCACCTCTTATAGGCGCTTATTGATTTTAATCAGCAATTGCTTTAACGTTTGCTTCTCCTCATCCGTAAGGGTCTGAACGATTTCCTCCTCCACCTTTTGAAACGAATCATGAAAGCCTTCAATTAATTCCACCGCTTTGGGCAATACATATATATTCTTTTTCCGCTCGTTATTGGCAGGGATTTTGCGCTCAATGAATCCTCTCTGCTCCAGGCCCTGAAGCATGCTTGTAATGCTGGCCCCGCGCAAATGGAAGCGATCTGCAAGGTCCTTTTGAATAATATCATGATCCTGGTTCTCGTAAATATAGTCAATAACCTTCCCCTGCTGGGAGCTCAATCCCAGCTCTTTTATACTCTCATCGGCTCTTTTCTTTAGCTTAAGACCAATAATCTGAAACAAATCCAGATAAGGCGTATCTTTGCGGGAATTCATGACTTCTCCTCCTGTAATGGTTAGAGTTCTAATTGTAAGTGATTTAACTATACAGCGGTCCTATGTCCATGTCAAAAACATTAGTTAGTTGACAGTTAGATATCTAACAGTTATACTCCAAATTATTAAATATAATTATCTTTCAGGAGGAATTGGAATGGAGAAAGACGTTCAGAATGCCGCATCAGAAACCGTTACGGCAATTACAAATGTACGAATCTTTGATGGAGATCAACCCATTGCTGCCAGGCATATTGTCATGAAAGGGGCGTCCATTCTATCCGTAGGCGGGGACATTCCCGCCGAAGCCACGATTATCGACGGCGAGCGCGCGACGCTGCTGCCTGGTCTGATTGACGCGCATGTTCATACCTCGATTGGCGGTTTGCGAGATGCCTTGAAATTCGGCGTCACGACAGAGCTCGAGATGAACGGCGATTTTACGGGAAGAGGGCGTGAAATTCAGCTGAAAAATGTGAATGATGTTGCAGACGTCCGTTCTGCCGGCACAGCGATTACCGCTCCTGGCGGACATCCGGACGAATTGCTGCCCGATGATGATGAAATCCCGGAATTTGTTTTGAGGGAGCTGGAAAAACTATCGGAGGAAGACAGGGAAGCCATGCTGGCGGCCTATGCTCACGATCACGAAGAAATACCTCAGGTGACGACGGTGGAGGAAGCGATCAAACATGTGCAAAATCAGATGGAGAATGGCGCCGATTATATCAAAATCATGATTGAAGAAGGAACGGTTATGGGTGCTCCCGGCCTGCCTGTTCTGAGCGATGAAATTCTAAGAGCAGCCGTGGAAGAGGCTCATGCATGCGATAAAATCGTCGTCGCCCACGTCTTGACCGCCCATTCTTCGCAAACGGCCATCGATCTTGGGGTAGACGGCTTGGCGCATTTGTTCATCGACAGACCCGAATATACGTCGGACCTGGTGCAGGCCATCGTCGATTCCGGAGCGTTCGTGACGCCGTGCTTGGTGCTGAACTCGTCCATTATCGGAAATCCGGCATCCCAATTGGCGAAAGACATCCGTGTTAACGCCAAATTAAGCGGGGATTGGATCGATATTTTGAACTCCAGCTTCCATACGTTTCCGCAAGGCGATATGGCAAACAGCTTTCGGAATGTAATGGACCTTCACCGCGCCGGCGTGGACATTCTGGTCGGGACGGATGTCGCCCCCGTTCCCGTTCCGAATCTTGGCGGCCTTGCTCATGGAGCCAGCGTCCATCATGAATTGCAATTGCTGGTCGAGGCCGGCTTCACTCCAATAGAAGCGCTTCAATCGGCGACCGCGAAGCCGGCTCGTCGGTTCGGTCTGCATGATCGCGGCCGCATTGTCGAAGGAGCGCGCGCCGACCTCGTACTGGTCGATGGCGATCCTACAACCAACATATCGGATACCTTATCCATTCAAGCGGTATGGTTCAAAGGCGTTCAGCAGTGAACGACTCTGCCCAGGCAATTCCCATCACCGGACAAGCCGCTTCTAATCGTACCCGCCTTACAAATTGATCATATCTTGAGATAACACCCAAAAACGCTACTGACAGAAATCTGTCAGTAGCGCTCGCACTTCTTCCTATCGTCTGCTCCAGTATTAACGCTCCAAAGAGTGGAGTGCGTCCTCCAAACCAAGCTCGCCACTGGCAACACGTTGTATTCGCTCCGGGAAAATCTCCAGCAAATAATGAAAGATAGATAGAACCTCTAACAATTCCTCCGATGATGCCATTCTCGATGAAGGAACGGTGCAGACATAGCGCACGAATACCTCTCCGCTGCTTTGAATGCCAAAGTATCCGATTGGCACTAGTCCATTAATAACATGCAGGAAGTGCTCGACCTCGGCCTTTCTCTCTTCAACTATATCGCATGGAATTGTTGTATAGAGCTGCAGCAGTCTGATCCATTCAATATCAGATTCAGGAAGAGGCTGAAAGTTTAAATTCACAATTCGATCTCTTCCGGCTGCATCCTTGCCAAGCGGCAGCAGCAGCACATGCAGAGGGATGTCAGATGAACGCTCCAACAACTCCGATTCGAAGCCCTCGCGTTGAAATGCAAGCTGTAATCCCCCCAGTTCTGCAAGCTGTTTAGCATGCTCTTGCTCTGATACCATTTTGGGAGCCTCCCTCCATTATTGTATTACTGTGTTCCGAATCACTAGTCCCGGCTTTTCATCGCTTCCATCAATAACTCCCGTTGCTTTTCAATATCTCCATTCTTTCTAAACAACGCTTTTGTACTGCAGCCCGTGGCTTCTATATAATTCAGCACACGTCTATATTGTCCAAGCTCCGCCTCCGTATTCGCCTGCTCCGGCAGCTTCGACACCATATCCAGAATAAGATCTGCATCTCTGACCCGTCTATCATGCTTCTTGTCAGACGACCTCTCAGCGTTGAACACAGACGACCAAATCCGGTACGAATTCTGGTCAGCAGCCTTATCGCGACCGTATTGCTTCATCCGTCTGAACAAGCCCATCCCTGTCTTGGCGCCGCCAGCCGCCGCTTTCAGGCTAACGCCGACTGCTGAAGCCGCTCCGCTTAGCGTTGCGATATCCCCTGCTATATTAGCCATCTCAAGACCCGCTTCAATACCAGCCCTTGTCATACGTTTCTGATTGATATTTTTCATTTCCTTCGCCAAGCTATAATGCTCAATATCACTCAATTCCTGCTTCGCCTGCTCTTTCTCCGCGTCGGTAGCATTAGCGTTCGCTGGATCTACAATAGCGAGCAGTTCGTTTTTACGCTGCTCAAGCAAGACCTTGTTTGTGCCTTGCGATTCATGCAGCTTTTTCCCAAACAGAGAATAGGTGTTGCGCACAACTGCAGCGGTATTCGCATATTTCGTCTTGAACTCTCTCTTGATTTGGGTCATTTTCTCACGAGAGGTATTCCACAGTATCATGTTATATACTTTAATCGTAAGTTTAATCCCGCTGATTGCAATACTAATTCCCGGAACGGCCTGTGTAAGCTTGCCAACGCCGGACTCCAGAATCTCCAGTATCGATTTTACTGTTTTGACAGCCGAGCTCGCTGACTCCAATCCTTTCTGCAGCACATCGAGTCCGCCTCTAAACATCTCTTTGCCTGTAATTCCTTCGTCGGATTTCCATTCTTTATATAGCTCAAAGACACTCTTGACCATAAAGAAGGCGCTCTTAATCGAAGACAACGCTTCGCCGACGCTGCCCGAATAGCCGGCAACCCCTTCAGAAGCCCCTATGCCATCCTCATGCCCCTCCAGCTTAGCAGCGTTGTCAACCACATTCGCCACGCCGCTGAATATTTTCTGCCCGCTCTCTACACCTTCATAGATCGCTCCCGCTGTTTCCCATCTGCTCTTTGATTCCTTAATCGCTTTCTTCATATTAAGCAATCCGATAAATCCGGATCCGACATCCAGCAGTCCTGAAGCGACGCCTAGCTTTTGACTCTCTCGATCAACGCTTTCCTTTTCTTGTTCCAATTTGGAGACATCTTCCTTATTCTCCTTACCCTCCTTAATCGAATCCTTCAACGAATCGGATAAATCGCCATAAACATCCGATTGTCCGCCAACGCCAGAACCAGAAATGTCGATCATGTCAGAGATGTTGTTTGCTGCAACACCCTCCGCCTCATAATCTTCCGCTTGCCCCATTGTTCCATTAGCAGACGCTTCGCGCAGCCTACGCCCCATTAAGCCAAGTCCTGTTGGCGGAGCAATCGCTTGAGGTACCGGGGGAACAGGCACAGCGGTTGGGACATTCCCAGGGCCATTCTGGGGCACACGCTGTATAGGGGCGCTCACTTTCCGCTGCAACGGCGGCGCATGCAGGCTTGCCATCAATTGAAGCGTAGCCTGGTTGCCGACAGAGGCTTGCAGTTGACGCAACACATCCACAGATCCGATCTGCTGAACGCCGCTGGAATAACTTGATTTAACTCCCTGAAGCGAGGCTGCCCCCGCCTTCCCTGCCATCGCAGAACGCTGGGGAGATCTGCCTGCCATCCCGCCTTGACCCATGAAACCACTCCCCTTCTTGACTAATTGCTTCTTCCATTCATTCCACAGAGATTTCCGAACAAAGCATGTCGTAAAGCAGGAGTGCGCACCTTTAAGGCTTCCGTATTGAACAATTCGGAATCCTAACAAGCCAGCATCTTTTTTATCGACACAAGTATAGTTATTATAGCATAAACCTAATATACTGAACATTTGCCTGGAGTCCAGACCATGAAATGAAAAGTCCCCTGTACAAAGGATTTCAGGTTCGGGCTAGCCGTACGCGCTTCGTTCATCGTCTCTCCTCCTCCTATGGACGAGCAGCCATTTTTGCGAAGCATACGGCCTTATTGTGCATACGCCATCTTTTCGATAAAATAATGTCACAAACTGACTGTTGAATGTTTCCTAAAACAATCTTGCGGAGTGGGAATGATAATGATGAACAGCAAAGAAAAATTAAGGGCGGCAGCCACTCGTTTATTTGCCGAAAAGGGCTATGAAAATACGACGGTGCAGGAGATTTCGAGCCTTGCGGGCGTGACCGAGCGAACCTTCTTCCGGCAGTTCAAGGACAAGTCGGATGTGCTTTTCGACACGAACAATGAGCTCGGAGAGGGAGTTGCGGCTTATATCGCGGCCAACTATGACAAAGAGCAAAAACCGCTGAAGCTTGCGGTAGACGGGTTTGCGTCGGTTTCCGGGTTTTTCGAAGGCGTGCGGGAGAGGGTGCTGGTGCGGAATCAGATTATTCAAAGCAATCCTGATTTGCAGGAGAGAGAGCTGTTAAAGGGACAAGCGCTCATTGCGTCTATCACAAACGCTTTGTCTGCCGACTATGACGGCGATCTGTCCCAGCTCGCCGCACGATTTGCGGTCGACATTTTTCATATGGCATTTCTGAAATGGATGGAAAGCTCGGAGAAGGGTCTTTCGGAGCAACTGCTCGCCGTTTATGCGCTGTATGAGGAAGCATTTTGATGCGAAGTATGGAGGAAGGAGGCACAAGCAATGGAGAGTCGTCATTTCTCATCCCCCTTGGGTGAATTCATCAAATCGCGAAGATATCGACTTCAACCGGAGGATGCAGGAATCAAGCCCTTCCCCGGACGAAGGCGTACTCCCGGACTTCGAAGGGAAGAAGTCGCCTATCTTGCCCATGTCAGCGTTACGTACTATACCTGGCTGGAGCAGGGTCGCGAGAGGAATCCTTCCCCCGAAATTTTGTCCCATATCAGTCAAGCGCTGCAGCTTGATGCCGACGAGCGGAAGCACTTATTCGATTTGGCCGCTCCCGATCCGGTCCATTCCAGCATAATTCCGAGATCATCAGAGCCCGATACGACTTTTTTGCAAAACCTGGTGAATCAATTGCGTTATCCTTCATTCATTGCCAATGAGTTCGCTGATATTATCGTCTGGAATCGGGGCGCGGAGCTTATTGTCGCAGACTTCGTTCAGCTCCCGGAAGACGAACGAAACATGGTGCTGCTGCTGTTTCTGGATCCGGAATATCCGAAAAGGCTTGTCAATTGGGAGGAGTTCGCTCGTTACATGACGGCGTTAATCCGGGCGGGCTTTGACCATTACACAGACAACCCCGTGTACATGGAACGTTACGAGCGCCTAAGGGAGAACAGCGAGGACTTCGTACGTTTCTGGGACAAGCATGAAATCCGGCAAAAAAGCTCTGTCCCGGTCCATTATCTCCTTCCGGGAGGAAAGGAGCTGGCATTCACGATTCATTGCGCTGCCGCCATCGACAATGATCCGGGGCTGCACTGGTGCTTCTTCGTTCCTCAGCCAGGTTCAGGCACGGAGGAGAAGCTAGCGCTTCTGCTGGCGCAAGACGCCGACAGGACTGCCCCGTTCTAGCCTGTTAGTCCCGTTAATAGTAGAGAGACCCAGTGGTTAGCCTCTTCTGATATTGGTATGCTCGAATCCATACCAAGACGAGGAGGCTGTTTCATGAACCCTTATCCCTATTCAGGCAAGCTGGCCTTAGTCACCGGCGCTTCATCCGGCATTGGCAAAGCGTATGCCCAAGCGCTCGCTGCAAGAGGCTGCCATGTTGTAATAGCCGCACGATCAGAAGAAAAGCTGAAAGCTTTGGCTGATGAAATTAACCGCAGGCACGGCGTACATGTCTATGCCTTGTCCTGTGATTTATCCCAGGCAGGCGCCCCGCGCGAGTTAGCCGAATCTATCGCGGAGCGCGGACTGACAGTCGATATTCTCATCAATAACGCAGGCGTCGGCACATACGGCCGCTTCGAAGAAATCGACTCGGAGCTCGAGCAGAAAGAAATGATGCTCAACACTGCTGCGCTTGTCGATTTGACGCATCATTTTCTGCCAGGCATGCTGGAACGCAAAGATGGAATCGTCGTGAACGTAGCATCCATGGCCGCCTTCATGCCCTGCGCTTATTCGGCCGTATACGGCGCTACCAAGGCGTTTGTGTTATCCTTCTCCGAGGCGCTGTGGGCGGAAACCCGCGGACGCGGCGTCCGTGTGCTTACCCTGTGTCCGGGAGCGACCGATACGAGCTTCTTCGATGCTGTCGGCACCCGGGATATGGCGGCGGGCAGCGCGCTCTCCACTCCGGAGAAAGTCGTTCAAGCCGGCTTTCGCGGAATCGACAAGGGGAGCAGCTATATCGTCGACGGGCGAGGCAATCACTTGGCAGCCCAGTTGGGCCGTTTTCTTCCAAGAAGCAGTGTAGCTAAGATCATGGAACGCCTCTCGCGTCCCAAGAAACATTAGAGTGACATTCTTATTCAGACTTGGCGCGAGGAGCCTTCCATTTATCTGAAAATGCCCTCAGTTTGTCCATGATTTACTTCTCCACCACCGGAACCCACATTTCGCCATACACGCTGCCGTCGCGCTCCCCCATCTCAACCGTCGCGTTGGGCCCGCCGACATAGGCGTATTGATCCGTCGCCGGCAGCGCTTGGCCGAAAGCAATGCCGGTCAGCATGCCGCTTAGTTCATCGGCCGATTTTCCTTCGCCCCTCACCACGAGATAAGGTCCTTTGGGGAATTGAATCACCCTGTGCTCCTCCGGCACGGAAGCCTCTGTCATAACGCCGGCATAATACATCATCTTCTGATTGACCGCTTCGTTCACGGCGAAGATATAGTCGTTCGCGGCGACAGCCTTTAACGTGTCGAGTCTTCCATCCTGCTCCACCGCGCGCCAGAAGTCCTCCTTCTCCTTGTTCATGCCGGCATAATCCGTGTAGTCGCTCTTCAGTTCCGTTCCGATTCCCAATACGATAAAGCTGTCTTTCTCCTCAAAAGTATACGTTGCCATCATTTTCAGCTCCTTTTTGAATAAATAGATTTGAAATAGGCTCCCCTCATAGTAGTGCCTTGCGCGGGAGAAGTCTATCGGACTTGCGAACGGGCTCATGCCCCGCCGCTCCTCTAGGTTCTGCGGCTTGCCGGACGCAGCGCCCAAGAGGCGATGCCAAGCGCGGCGTAGAACAGCGGAAGAATGACATGGAATCCGCCGTCGCCGTAATCATGAGCGAACATATGGGATAGCGCCGCCCCCGTCATGAGGAAGAAGATGCCGCTGTACGCCCACTCCTTAAGTCTTGGGAAACCAGGCACGACGATCGCAATAACGCCAAGCAGCTTCCACGCTCCGAGAATATTTGTGATATACAGCGGGAAGCCAATATCCGTCACCAAGTCGACATTGCCGCCGTAACGCATCAATTGCCCGATTCCGCTTAACGCGATGGAGAAGGCCAGAATGATGGTGACCGTCCAATAAGCGGCCAGCCTTCCAATCGGACGAGCCTCCACCTTCGCGATTTTTTCATTGCCTGTCATTGTACTCATTTGTTATTCCTCCTTTGATTTGTTTACCGCTGTTCCTGATAGGTTTATAATAAAGCTTAATCATGTCAAAAAATGAACCTGTTTAGGAGCTCTATGAAAAAAGTAGAACGAATCAACATCATCATGCGCTACATTAACAACCGCGCCCATTTCACCATCTCGGAAATCATGCAGGAATTCAACATCTCTCGTTCGACTGCGATGAGAGATATCAGGGAAATTGAAGCGATGGGCATGCCTCTGGTCGCCGAGGTCGGCAGAGACGGGGGTTATTCCGTGATGAGCAACTCCGTCCTGCCCACCGTTCGTTTCACCGACAATGAAATTAAAGCGCTGTTCATCGCCTTCATGGCCACGCGAAACCTGCAGCTTCCTTATCTCAAGAGCCGACACTCTTTGGCGGAGAAACTTCTCGGTCTCATCTCCCAGAACCAGCAAGACGATCTTGTTCTGTTGAATGGAATTCTGCTCTTCGAGGGCACCAATCCGCATAATCCCGACCTGCTTGACCTGTCCGATCTGCCGCACGGGATGCTGGAGCAGCTCATCCAAGTGCTACTAATGGACAGATACTTGGAGATTTCCGTCGAAGAAGCGCGGGAAATAAAGACTTATCCCCTCTATCTCATGCGCTTGTACCGTGAGAAGAGCTCGTGGCAGATTGAAGGCTTTGATCTGGAAGAGAAGAAGCGGAGGATTATCCCGGTCGACCAACTTGCCAACGTCAAACCCTATCCCGAGAAAACAAGAATGAGCAAAAAGAAGATCGTCGAACAACTAAGCAGGCAAGGAGAAGCCTTCAACTTGATCATCGAGCTTGGTCCCAAGGCGATCGCCCAGTTCAAAAAGTACCGTCCCTTCAAAATGACGATTTCGTACACGAATCCTTATCAAACCACGGCCATTCTAAAGACGTTCATCGATGTTCATCAAGAGGATGAATGGGCCGAAACAATTAATTGGCTGCTCTTCCTGGGCGAGGATATTAAGGTTCTGGAGATTCCGAAGGAGGTTTTGGCAGGCTTGCGGGGGCGAGTAGATATATTAAAAAGAGCAGGAAAGTAAGCTCCTTTCTTGCCTTCAATTCCACTGATCACATCATCGCACTGATAAATTTTGAATAAATAGTTCATTGACTACAAGTCATCCTCTACTTCGTCCTATTTACATAAAATGTGATATAATTGTATATACAATATAATATACATTGTTAGGAGAAGCCAAGTGAAATTCATATGGGATGAAGAAAATATTCAACACATCGCCCGTCATGATGTTGAGCCATTTGAAGCGGAAGATGCTTTAATGGACCCTCAACGCATAAAATTTTCGGCTCATAGCGGCAACATGGGCATTATTGGCTCAACAGAAGATGGAAGAAGACTAGTCGTGATTTATATTAAGAAAGTTGAGGGGGAAATTGCGGGTTATAACTGCACGTAATGCTACCGATTCTGAGGCTAAAACTTATAGAAGGAGGAATCAATAACAATGAAAATTATCACGTCAAGAGACCAGATTCCCGAACATATGAGCGATGCGGAAGCTGTGGAATTCTGGTCAAATCACACTATGAGCGAGGGACTATTGGAAGCCTCCATTATTGAAGAAGAGGATCATGACTTGCCGAAGAGAAAATCCGCAACTATTTCCATTCGTCTCGACGATGACTTACTCCAAAGAATCCGTACTCTGGCTAAGCAGAGAAATAAGGGGTATCAGACGCTTATTAAAGAATTTTTGATTGAGCGCGCCTATGAAGAGGAAAAGAAGACTCCTCTTATTAGAAAGGCGAACCTGGGCTCCACTATTGCAGATCAAGTGACTTTAGAGCATCAATTGGAAAGAGTTTTCCATATACTCCAAAAGGAGTTGTCCCAGCTGGCTTCCGGGACCATAATTGTGCATATCCGGAACAATTGTGTCGGAAAGTTCGGTATTCGAGCCACTCCTGTGGCGGAGAAGAACGACCTAGATGAGGCGAATAAACAAGGATTGACGGAATTTCAGCAACATTCGTTACTGAAGCAGACCATCGAAGCCCTCAAGTACAAGACAAACTGGATAAACGGCGAAATTTATCTCAGCTTTTCACTGCAGCACTACGATGTGAATGCAAGTATACAATTTGAGTCGAACTATAATATGCCGAATCCGATTGTATCAAAATCGAAGAATACTGGATATACACCCCTAATTGTAAAAACGAAGCACTAAGGGCATAAGGCGGAAGCTATAAATGTCTTCATACAATCGTTCAAGTGTTTTCTATTCATTTCTCAGACAACGTTTCATAAAACTTGCCATTACTTATGATACGGCTCAGCATATCTCTCTAAAGGCGAAATTCTTTAAGCAAAAAGGATCTGAAAGCTTGCTTTCAGATCCTTTTTTGGTATCTATTTGTTATGTGTGAATCTGCATATCCTTATCAAGCTTAAGGGAAGATCGCGTATATCAATTTGGAAGCAATCGACGCAACGCCTTCCATATCAATCGCCTCGGAGGCTGTAAGAAGGGGAGTAATGCCCTCATATATTCCCTCTGTGAGGATGACCGCTGTAGCCGCAGCCAAATCCGAGTGAGTCGTCCAGGCAATCGGACCGCTTTCCGGGACGATTAATTCTCCTGTTTTCATGGCCTCGCTAATCATCAATAAGGCTGAAGAGGCAAAGAAGCCGCATCGAAGCGAAACGAAATCCATCCCCGACGCTTTCAGAAGCTCCTCTGTTGCCGCATTGGTGAGCATAGGGGGAAAATACGATGTCGCAGACGAACCCATATGATAAGCACCTGCGAAGCCTGTTCAAAGGCGTGAAGGAGACTCTCGGAATCATTAAAATGTCCTTTTGTCCGTTATCTGAATGCCAAGAGAAAAGGGGGCAGCCTTTCCGTGAATCCCGATGATCCGCGTGTCATCAGAACCCGTCAACAGCTTGTGCAGGCTTTCAATGATTTGGTGGGGGAGAAGAGAAACTTCTATTCCATTGCCGTGCAGGATATCGCCAACCAGGCAGGTGTAAACCGAACGACCTTCTACACGCATTTTCAAGATAAATATGATTTTCTGGAATATTGGAAAACGGAAAAGTTTAAAGGTTTTGTACATTGCAGACTGCCAGAGGCTGCAAGCTTCAATGCGGATAATCTTCGCGAAGCTGCCGACAGGAAGAGGCCGACATCCTTCTGCGGAATTTTGCTCTGGGAGATGGTTGCTGACTTCTCGGCAATCCTGTTCCCAGAGCTTTCATAGAAACGCAAAGTGCTATGATTCATCAAGAATAGTTTGGTTCCCGTCTCTGAATGCCTTCCTATCTTTCGAAGGAGACATGCCAAAAAGCCTGCGATATTCGCGGCTGAATTGTGCCGCATTGTCATATCCGACTTCCATTGCCGCTGTAGTTACTGGAATGGAGCCGCCTAACAGAAGACGTCTGGCTTCCTGTAAGCGAAGCTGTTTTTGATATTGCACAGGTCCCAAAGTTGTAACGGACTTGAACTTATGATGCAGACTAGAGACGCTCATATTCGTTAACTTCGCTAGTTCCTTGACCGTGAAAGGCCGGGCATAATTCTCTTTAATCCATCTGATCGCTTTGCCGATTCCCTCTTCTTGCCTATCCAACATAAATTGTTGGTAAAAAATGTGCCCGGCATCGCCCGAAAGCAAGTGATAGAGCATCTCGCGTTTCATAAGCGATGACAAAAAACCGACCGCTGCATCCGGTTTCTCCGCTAATTTGAGCAATCGATGCATAGATTCAGCCAAGCCTTCGGCAGCTTGTCCGATGTAGGCGCCAGTTTTCAGCTTTTTGTCCACTGGGTTAAAGCTAATTCCCGCCTCCATGACGACAGCAGCGATGTCTTCCGTCGTGAAATCAACGCGCAAACCGATATAGGGCGACTCCCTCCCGACACCAATAACTTCCGCGGATGCCGGAATATCAATCACCGATACCAAGTAATCCCCCGCATGATAATCAATGATTTCTTGTCCGAGATGAAGTTGCTTGGCCCCTTGCAGAATGAGACAAATCGACGGTGTCAGGACACCCGTCATTTCCGAGGTCGGTCGACTATGCCGTATCAATGTTAAAAACGGAATAACCCCCTGCGTACGACCCTCGTCAAGGGCTATCCGTTGCGCCATTTCGAGCATTTGGTTCAAATATATCCTTGTTTGGCTGCTTTCCTTACTAGAATTTCCATACTGGAGCGGTTGTTTTTCCATACATTCACCAACTTGTACAAAAGGATAAGACCATTTTCCAGCACTTTGCAGCTTTGTGCAAGCTTTAAGCAGGAACAAACTATTCCCAACTATACGTTTAAGCCATAATGTCCTTGAAGCAGCTTTCGCAAAATCACATTCAAGAAAGAAGGGAATCACAATGTCGCAACCTTCATTGATTACAACTGGGTTTCATTCCAAATCAACCGCCAGCGAGGTTGTTGCCGGTATTGATCTTGCCGGTCGCAAAGCTATTGTAACCGGGGGCGCATCCGGTATCGGCCTTGAAACAGCCCGGGCTTTGGCCAAAGCGGGCGCCGAAGTCACATTGGCCGTTCGGGACCTGAGCGCAGGGAGGCTCGCTGCTAAAGCTATCGCTGCCGCCACGGAGAATCCGCTTGTTAACGTCATGCCGTTAAATCTTGTCAATCAATCCTCCATCGCCTCGTTCGTTGCTGCATGGAGCGGCCCGCTTCACATCTTGATCAACAACGCCGGTATTATGGCAACGCCCGAGCTGCGAACGCCTGAAGGCTGGGAGCTTCAGTTCGCAACCAATCATTTGGGACATTTCGCTCTTACTGTCGGACTTCATGACGCGCTGGCTGCCGCAAACGGCGCCCGTGTGGTCTCCGTGAGTTCCGCGGGACATCTTCGCTCTCCGGTCGTATTCGATGATATTCACTTCCTGCGTCGTCCCTATGACCCGTTTCTTGCCTATGGACAATCCAAAACGGCCAATATCCTGTTCGCTGTCGAAGCTTCAAAACGCTGGGCCAAGGACGGGATCACAGCAAATGCTCTGATGCCTGGCGGTGTGCGCACCCCGGGAGTTGCCCGTCTACAAGTTACTGCTGAGCAGATCGAGAAGTTAAACGAAACCAGAACAGGCTATCCCGAAATCATCTGGAAAACCCCGGAGCAGGGAGCGGCTACGTCCGTTCTATTGGCAACCTCTCCCTTGTTAAATGGTATCGGAGGGCGATATTTTGAGAATGGCAACGAGGTCGGCCCTCAGGCTCCAGGGATGGAGTCCGGTGTCGCACCTTACGCGCTTGATCCCGATGCAGCCGAGAAATTGTGGGAGTTATCTATAGAATTAATGAAAGCTCAATAGCCCTCCAGCCGAGTGATAAAAGCAAATGCGGCAACAGCATGCATCACCATGTTTAACTCATCCAAAACCTTGCATGTCTCTTGCGCTGCGACTCGGCTGCTAAGCTTATGGCTGAAGCGATTCCTTCAAGAAATTCTCGAATGAAATCGGAGGACGCCGAATCAGGTTTCCCAATGCGGGATCGGTTGCTTTACCTACATAAACGTCCTTTTGTCCGTTATCTGAATGCCAAGAGAAAAGGGGGCATCCTTTCAGTGAATCCCGATGATCCGTGTGTCATCAGAAACGTCAACAGCTTGAGCAGGGAAGACTGCCAGAGGACGCGCGCTTGAATGCGGATAATCTTCACGTTCTTATTCAGACTCAGACAATCGTCGATTTTCTTCTCCAAGCCCGCCAGCACAGCACGCCGGGAGACAAGCCATTTGAATCCTTTTTTGAAAATGCCATTCATAAAGAGCTTCACCGACTCCTCCTTACATGGTTGCTTGAGGCGAATGCGCAAGGCTTTGCGCGTGATAAAACGGAGACTGTCGCGCTCGTTGTCAGCCAGCAGCTTCCGAATGAATCAGCCTGCTGAGAGAAGCTGCCTGGCGTTATCGCGTCATGCATCCCGTCGCCCGGAGCTTAAATCGGCTCCATCTGCAACAGCTCGGCGAACGCGCGGCCAGAGCGCAGCAATTGCTCCACTTCGAGCTTCTGCGTGGCTCCGAAATGCTCGTGCTGGCCCGAGCGCGCATAGATGCCGTCCAGAATTCCTTCGAGCTGCAGGCCGTACTTCGCGTTGACCGGATAGAGCTGCTTCTCGATCATGGACGTCAAGCTCAGGAAGTCGCTCAAGCGCTCGGCCGTCTCGGGATTCTCCCGCCAATTCTGGAGCAGCCAGACATAAAGCTCCGGATGAAAATTCGCCATGATGCCGCTGTACCCCGCCGCTCCCGCCTGCAAGGAGGCGAGCAAAGTCGCCGAGTTCGCGTTGAACAGTCGGAACGGGCTGTCCTTCACGGCTTCCATTCTGCGCTCAATCATCATCGCGTCGCAGCATGTGTCCTTCAGGAAGAAGAACCTTCCGGTGTTCGCGCACCAACGCAGCAGCTCGGGGGACAGCAGCCGCTTGTACGGATAAGGGCATTCGTAGAAGCCGAGCCGAATCTTATCCGGCAGGCGACACAGTAGCTCCTCGACATTGTGCTGCCACGTCTCGTCCGATTCATGCGGCGAGGCCAGGCGGTTCGTCACCAGCACGACCGCCTCCACGCCTGTGCTTGCCATCGCCGCGATCTCCTCGGCTTGCCCCTCCAGCCCATCCGCGATATGCCCCGAGGCGATGACGGGGGCTCGGCCTGCCGCCGTCTTCACGACCTCGCCGGCAATGCGGACGCGCTCTTCCAGCGAGAGCGCGAACATCTCGCTCGATTGGCAGACGGCGAACAAGCCGTCCACCCCCTTGTTCAAATACCAATTGGTTAGACGCGCCAACGATTCTCCGTCCAACTCGCCCTGCTCGTTGAACGGAGTCAGCATCGTCGGCCATACGCCGCTAGTTAACATGATGTCATCATCTCCTTGTTCTTCCATGGGTTTCATTCATGCGGCTATTAGTTCCGGCTCATCGCCCTGAATTCGTTCGGAGACATTCCCTCTACCTTCTTGAACGAACGCAGGAATGTCGTCCGGCTGTAGATGCCTACCTCCTCCGCGATATCGTTGATCCGCATCGTGGTGGACGCCAGCAGCTCCTTCGCCTTGTCGATTCTCACCTGATTGATATAGTCGGTCAGCACGACGCCGCTCTTCTCCTTGAACACGCGCGAGACATACTTCACCGATACACCCATCTCGTCCGCAATGCGCTCGAGTCCGAGATCCTCCCGATAATGCTCCTGGACGAAAGCCGTGATGCGAGATGCCAGATCGCCGGATTTCCCCTTCTGCGTCTGCTTGACGGCGTCTAGCGCGGCATCGAAGCTCGCAATCAGCCATGTTCGCCACTCGGACATGTCCAGGAAGGCGTTGTTCCAATCCTGCCGCAGGGGCGGCAGCGTGGCACCGTCCAACGCTTCCTTCGGCTCCAGCCCCTTCTCGGACAGGAAGCGGATGCAGGTGCGATGGAGCTCGTGGAAGAGCAGCTTCCGATGCTCGTAGGAGATATTGCGATTCGAATTGGCCTCGAGCACGTCATCGATGACGCGGGTCACCCCTTCACCCTCTCCCACGTTCATTAGATTCAACAGCTTCTGTTCGTCGAAGAACGAATAAAAATAGCGATTCCCGATCTCCAGTTCGTTGGCGTCCACGATTCGGAACCGTTCCTGGCTCTTGCTCTTCCCAATCGCCGTCAAGGCCGCATTGTACGACGAGCCCAGCGCATTGACGCTGTCGCAGATCGTCCCGAACCCGATGGCGATATCGTAATAATGGTTCATATCGTAGCCGAAGATGTCGAGCAGTTGCTCGAACGCCGTTCTCAGCGCTCGAATATCCCCTTCGTCTTCCGCGCTGAAGACGCCCGTGAACAAATTCGGCGCGTCATGCAAAATGTAGCCGGGCAAGCGCTCGCCCGTCATGTGCCACACAACCTTCTTGATGCCTTCGAGCAGCGGCTGGCGGTCGGTGTCCTGAATGTCGGCGTAGAAAGCGTCCTGGAAATCAAATCGAATCGTGCAGCAGATGAATCGCTTCTTCGTGAAGCCGTATTCCGACCGAAGCGCGTCCACCAGAATTTCCTCCTGCGCGATCGTATGGCCCTTCAGCAGGAAGAGCAGCATATACTCGACATAATCGCTGGCATGGCGATCCGATTTGCTCTTGTATTCGGAGTGACTGTCGTAGAGCTTGCTGATTCCGCTCTTGATCAGCTCGAATTCGTTCATCCTGGCATCCGGCAGGCCGTCGCCCGACCATAGCTCCTTGCGCTGCATCAACACCTCGCGGATGTTCCGGATGGGATTGTAGATGCTGGCGCTGAAGATGAAGGAGAACACAACGCCCATCAACAGCAGGACGATGCAGAGCAGCAGCGTCATCTGCAGGATGCTGTAGGTGTGCTTCTGAAACTCCGAGGAAGGCGTGACCGAATAGAATTTCCACCCGTACAGACCTGAATCGACGAGGGAGAAAATATAAGACCGATCATGCCATTTCGTCTCGATTGTGTTCCAATTCGCATCGTCCAGCCCGTGCAGAGTCGCCAGCAAGGAGCCGTCGTCCGTTCCTTCCGCGCCGTTGTAGACGACGCGATCCTCGCCGTCGAGCGCGATGAACCGCGTGGACTGGAAGATTGCGTTCCCCTTCAGAGCGTCGGCAATAGAAGACACCGACACGTTCAGCACCATCACCGCGTTGCCGGTGCCGATTCGGTTGGTAATGACGATCGGCACGACGGACTCCGGCTCCCGCCCGCCTTGCCGCTCAATCTCCGAAGCCGGCAAAATCTCGATATATTTGTTCGACTTAAGCTTCTCCCGCCAATAATCCGGTCCGAACGAGTCGTAGCGGTAGAGCCTGCTGAAAAAGCTGTCGAAGGAATTGATGCCCTCGTTCACGAACACTTCCTTATCGTCGATATAGACAAACATATTTTCCGTGAATACGCTTACAATGTTCTCGCTTCGCTGAATGATGCGCGATACCTTCCACAGCTCCGAGTTAATCTCGATCGTTCGCTCGGCCTTCGGCAGGAGATGCGACTGGATCGTGTCGTCGTTCATGAAGTCCAGCGCCGTCTCCTGCGCGGTCTTGATATAGAAGTCCACCGTCGCCGAAGACGAACGCAGATTGGACAGGATGCGCCCGTCGAAATCCTCCTTCATGATCTTCAAGGAATAGTGATAGGTGAACAGGCCGACGATCAGAATCGGGATTAGCAGTGATAGAAAGTATCCCAGAATTTTCAAGAACAGTCTGTTGTTGCGTCTCTGTTTGAGCAATCGAATGATGTTCATGCTTCTCCTCCATCATCACGCCGAATATCCCGCAGGAATACCATTATCGCCTACTATTCCTCTGCAATCAATCGTTAGCCGCCAATCAATCGAACCCCGTCGAACAAGCCGTAAGGATGCACGTTGTATGACGGCGTGTAAGCTTCGCCCTCCGTTCGGAAGTTATGCCACTCGGTCCGGATCACGTTCTCTCTCGCGTCGTGGAACGGTCCAAGCAGATTGCGCGGACTGCCGACGAGCTCGATCTCCAGCAGGTTGCTCCCCGCATGAAGCCATTTGGTCACATCCAATCCGTCGGCGGATCGCCAGGGAATCTGCCCGGCCTCGAAGCCGTTGACGCGAATTGACGCTGTGACGGCGGAATGCCTGCCAAGATAAAGCCTGACGCAGCTTCCGTCCTTCGGCTCGCAGTCGAATCGGTGCCGATAGACCATGCTGCCGCAATAGTGCAAATATCCCTGCTTCGTCCAGTCTCCTGTATGCAGGCGCGCAGGCTCTATTCCGATGCGCCTCTGCGAATCCACGCCGAAATCGCCGACCAGATAGACGTCCTCCATCTCCATTGCATTCGTATACGCGCAGGACAGGATCAATTCGTTCGTTCCGGCGATCGGCTCGGGGAGCCGTATTCGGTCGAACGCGCGGTCCAGGAACCAGCCCTCCGGCTCCGCGTCGAGCGCGCGTCCGTTCAAGGCGAGCCGGTAGTGCCGCGCCTGCTCGATTACGGCTTCGATCCGCTCCGGCACGCAATCGACCTCGAAGACGAACCGGAAGTCGACGGGCGCGCCATCGCTCGGATGAGGCTCGTCAATCCACGTATACCGCTGCTCGAGGCCGTTCTCGTGGATCGGCCGCATGCCGAGCGCTTCTCGCACGCACCGCTGCGCCTGCCAGACGTCCATCTCCTCGGACCAGTCGCCGCCTGCCAAGCGGTAGGCGCAGCGGTCCAGCACGAGCGCGTTCGGCATCGTGCGCGAGAACGCGAAGGCCGGCCCAAGCTCCGTGACGGTTCGCGGCGCTGCGGCTGGCGCTGCGGACCCGGCGAGCCGGTCGCGATGCACCTGCGCTTCTCCGTTCCGCGTGGTGCGGTCAGCCTTTTCGTCGTTCGCTTCAACATGCTCCCCCGCTTCGCCGGTTCGTTCGATGCGATCTGCCGCTTCAGCAATCCGTTCTGTGCGGACCGGTGCTTCCGTGCCCTGCTCCCTATGCCCCGGCGCTTCCGCGCCAAGCTCCCTCTTCTCCCGGCGAATCAGGAACAGCTTCGAATCGGCCGGTCCCAGGCTCGCCCGGAAGCTCGTACCTCCTGCCTCGACGACGCTTGCGCTCACCTCGGAGATTTCCCCGGTCAGCGAGTCCCACAGCTCCACGTGGCCCGACCGCGCGACCTGCACGCTCGCCTCGCAGCCGCGTTCGTGATCGTTGTTGACGATGAACAAGACGCTGCCTTCGTCCGTATCCTTGAGCAGATACAGGAGCCGGGACGCTTCCTCTCCATCCCCGGCGCGCAAGCTCACCTGCCGCGGAAGCACGCGCTCCAGCGCCATCGACGCTTCGCGTTCGTCGCTCGTCATCATCAGATTGCGATGGCCGTACAGCTTTTTCAATTCCTCCGCGGCGGGTCTTCCCTCAAGCATGTCCGCCTGCGGACCGGCGGCGACGACCCTGCCCCCGGCGTCCAGAAACGCGAGCAAGAGATGATACGTGCTGCGCAGCATTGTGCGAATCGGCGGCAGCAGCACCGCCTTGTAGCCCGCCTGTCCCACGTACAGCTTCCCTTCCTTCACCTCGCCCGACTCCTCCATAATCGTCTCGTCTCCAAGATCGAAGTCGTAATGCAAGCCGAGCAGAGCGCGGAGGAACGCGTTGAAGCGGTCGCCATAGGCGTCCACCTCGGGCAGATCGCGGTCGTCGCGACGTCGCAGCAGCTCGTACGGGTTGGAGCCGAGCATCGACCAGGCGGTGGATGCCGGATGCAGGATCAGCACATCCCGAACCGCTTCTCCGGCGCTCAGCACGGCGCCCAGGCGGGCGAAATAATCCTCGACCGCCCGATTATGCGGCCACCAGTTCGTGTTGTAGCCGAATACCGGCGGATAATCCCGCTTGCGGCAGCCCCGAATCGAGTATAGACCGAGATGCTGACAGCGCATCGTTACCCCAAGCACGTACTGCCAGTCGCCAATCCAGCGCTGCCCCTCGAACGTGAACGCCCAGCCGGTGCAGCCGTAAGTCTCGGTGATGACATGCGGCCTGCCGTATTGCCTGGCTACGCTCGTGCATTGCTTGACCGTCATATATTCATCGGTTCGTTCGTCGAGAATGTCGATGCCGGGGATATGCTGGAAGCGATAATGCGGCATAATCGCCCCGGCGACGCGTGTCGCCGTTCCGAGCTTATCCTCCTGCAGGTAGTGGCCGGTGAAGGCCAAGCCATGTTGCTCGCACCATTCCCCGAGTTGCTTGGAATAGCATTCCGCGAAGCGCTCGCCCATCGTGCGCCAATAGTCGTGCCGCACGGCCGGGGAATCCTCCGCATGGAAGAACAGGCCAGGCGCCGCGTCCAGGAAATCGTAGCCCCTGCGCTCGCGGAAGAAATCCGCAAAGCCGTCCGACCATGGAATCCAGCCTCTGCCGTCGCTGTAACGGCTATTGCGATCGTGGACGCTCGGTTCATCGCTGAAGATTCCCCGAACGACCCGGCCGAACTGCTCTCCGATCTCCCGTCTGTACGCCTCGTACGTATCCTCGATGAACGCCTGAACCGTGTCCGGATTCAGATTATCCGGCGGCGACTCGCCGTTGAACCACTCGCTCGGCCGGGACACCTCGACCCGGAACGCTAGCCAGGCTTCTCCGTCCGCAAGCGGCGCGGCCGTCATCTCATCCTCGCGGACGCAGCCGCGTAGCGCCATGCCGTCTACCGAAGCGCGGAACAGCGCTGCAAGCGGTTCGCCTCTCGTCCAGATCGAATCTCCGCCGACCTGAATCGTAAGTCCCTTGGCCCGGAAAGCGTCTCCCTGGGCCGGGATGCGGCCTCCCGCCGAGCCGGAGGGCCACCGATCCTCGTCGTACAGCCAGGCGTACATGCCCAGCCGTTCCGCCGTCTTCACCGATTCGCATACGGCCTCCATCCACTCATGCCCCATGTACGGCGTCTCCAGTCCTTCCCGGGAATGCATGAAGAAACCTCCGCTTCCCCCTTCGTGCAGAGCCTTGATCTGTCGTCCCAGCTCCTCGGGCTCGAGCTTGTCGTTCCACGACCAGAACGGCGCGGATCGATACTCCGCCGGCGGCTGCCGGAAGAGCCGCTCGAGCCGGGAGGGGGACAGCGCCGATTCGTTATTCATCGCGGCGCCTCCTCTCCTCTTTTTTCTCCTACCATTTTCTCCTACCATTAAGTCAGCTCTGTATGTCGAACATCCAGTAAGCAATTCGCTGCCGATTCCATGTGTAGGAAACATGAATGCGGGCGCCTTCCGCGATGACCGCCGGATACGAATATTCGCCCGGCTCGTACTCCAGAATCTCGAGTTGATCCCAGCTCTCTCCGTTGTCTGTGGAGCGGCTTAGCAGCAGCGGGGAGCGAGGTCCCTTGTACATGCCCACCGGGTTATAGGCCAGAACGAGACTGCCGTCGCTCAGCCGGGCCAGGTCGATGCCGCAGTTGTTGTTCGGAAGCCGGGTCGGGTATGCCGGCGACCAGGTCTGGCCCCCATCCTCCGAATCGCTGCGGAAGATGAAGCCGTCCGTGCTCCGCAGCAGCATATGAACGCGGCCCGGACTCGACTCCCAGAGCGTCGGCTGGATAATTCCCTTGCCGCGCGCTTCATGCAGTTGATCGTCCGCATAGCTGCCCGCGCCGCGCTCAATGCCGAGCTGCCCGTGCTTCACCGGCACCATCGCGCTCTTCGTCCACGTCTCTCCCTTGTCGCGGGAGATGTCCACGAACGAGTCCCACGTCTTGCCTTCGACCGAGGCGGGCGCCAGCCATGTGCCGTCCTGCAGCACGATCATCTTGTTCTTGACCGGTCCGCGCCCTCCGCGGTCGCCGGGCACGAGCTCGCGCGGCTCGCTCCAGCTTCTGCCGCCGTCGTCCGAGACGATGACCATCGTGTACCAGCTCGGAATCGGACGCCCCACCTTGTAGTACAAGCAGACTCGTCCCTCATCGCCGAGATGAAGCACGGGGTTCCAGTGTACAAGGTCATCCTCGTCGGCTACCTTCACGGGCTTGCCCCACTGCCCGCCGCTCTTGCGGGAGAGCCAAATCGCCACATCGTCGAAGCCCTCCCGCATGCCGGCGAAGTAGGCGACCAGAACGTCGCCGTCCGGCAGCTCGATCAGCGTCGAGGCGTGGCAGCTCAGGAACGGACGCCCTTCGCCGAACAACATGTCTTTCTCTTTGTGCAGAATCTTCATCGTAACACTCCCTTATTCGAATAAGACGGCTCCTACATGGACGCCAGGCGCTCCAAGGCTCCGTTATAGATCTGTTCCAACTCGTCAGCGCCCATGCCGCGCGCCTTCTCGATCACCTTGTCATACTCGCCGATTGGCTTCGCGCCCATGATGAACTTGTCATACTCCTGCTCCAGCATCGTGTTCAGCGGCAGCAGCAGCTCCTTCACCCGTGCGGATTCTTCCTGCGTCAGCGGCGGATCCATCGTCGGATCGACATACGAATCATCCGCGTTAATAATGCTCCAATATTCCTCGTTCAGGTCATCCCACGTGCCCGTCAGCTTGTCGATCTGGAACCAGGTCATCGTATTGGCGAACCAAGGCGTGAAGTTCAGCTTGCCGGTGCCGAGCTCGGTGTACACTGCGTAATACGGCGTAGGCTGTCCGTCCTTGAATGGGTCGACGAATTCCTTCTTGAAGACGGGCTGGCCTTGGTCGTCCAGCTCGTAGTTCTCGCCTTCGATGCCGAAGTTCGTCAAATTGGACGCTTCCTCGGAATACATCCAGTCGATGAACTTGAGCAGCGTCTCGGGATCCTTAGCCTGCGAATTAATGGCGAATTGCGTATCCGTGCTGAATTTCGTTGCAAAGTAGGTCGCGCGCGCTTTGCCCGAATCGTATTCCGGCACGGGGATAATCTGGAACTTCGCGTCCGGCTCCGTCTTGCGCAGTGCGCGGGTATCGTCCATCGCGAAGCCGCTGTTGTCGAAGAAGAAGAACGATTTGCCGCTTGTCAGCTTCTCCTTCCAAAGCTGGGACGTCATAACCGCGTAATCCGGGTCGAGCACACCGGATTTATAGGCTTCGTTGAAGTAGCCCAGCATGTTCTTGAACGCCTCGGTTGCCGGTCCGAATACATATCTGCCTCCGTCCACGTCCTTGTCGAAGTAGATGCCGTTGCCCGTGCCAAGCGAGTAGGCCGTTGTGCTCAGCAACTGCTGCGTTCCCTTGCGGATCGTCCAGGGATGCGAATCCGGATAAATTTCCTTCAGCTTCTTCAGCACTGTCAACAGCTCGTCGAAGGTCTTCGGCACCTCAAGGTTGTTCGCCTCGAGCAGATCCATGCGGATGACCGGTCCCGATCCGTTCTTCGCCTCGTTGCGGGCAATCGCCGGGAAGGCGTACAGCTCGCCGTCGACCGTCAGCTTCTTGAGCTCGGGCAGCGCGTCCCAATGCTTCTTGAAATTCGGGAGCATGCCTTCCTTCATATAATCCATGAGCGGCAGGAAGATGCCGGTCGAGCTGTAATCGGTTACGTCTTGCTGATTAATGATCGTAATGTCAGGCAGATTGTTCGTGGCGAGCAGCGTTTTCTTTTTGTCGTCATAGTTGCTGTTCGGCACCGCTTCCAGTTGAACATCGATGTTCGTTCGGTTCAGAATTTCCTTTTGTACGACAGTGCCGTTTTTCAGCGGCTGATTGGGTGAATCCTTGATCAAGACCTTAACCGTTCTTTTTTTATCGGAGATCTTGGCGTTCTCCTCCGGCGCAGCCGTCCCGCCATTTCCTGTGTTCGCCGTTGCGGGGGCGTTGCTCGCCCCGTCTCCGCCGGATTCATTCTGATTTCCATTGCCCGAGCATGCCGCGGCCATCGTTGCGATAAGCAGAATCGCCATGGCGGCGCTGAAGGCGCGAATCGTTTTTGTCAACATACGTAGACTCCTCCCTTTTTTAAAAGCATGAAACGCGCCCCGCCCAAGGACGGCGCAACCGTTTCACCTTGCCCAACAAGCTTGCTCTTGCCGCTATCCCTTCAGAGCGCCGATCATGACGCCCTTGACAAAATATCTCTGCAGATAAGGATACACGATCAGAATCGGAAGCATGGAAATGATGATGACCGCATACTTGTAATTCGTCGCCACGACCCGGAAGTCTCCGCCCGCGCTGCCGATCTCCCCGGATTGATCCATCAGCTCGCCCTGGACGACGATGTTGCGCAAGAGCACCTGCACCGGATACTTGTCCTGACTGTTGAGATAGATCATCGCATGGAAGAAGCTGTTCCAATGCTGCACCGCGTAGAACAGCACCATCGTAGCCATAATCGGCACGGAGAGCGGCAAAATGATTCGGAAAAGAATGTGAAGATCGTTGGCGCCGTCGATATGAGCCGACTCCTGAAGCGAGATCGGAATGCCTTCGAAATAGGTTTTCATAATAATCAAGTTGAATGTATTAATGCCCACGGGCAGCACAATCGCCCACATCGAGTCAATCAGTCCCAGCTTCTGAACGACCAGGTACGTCGGGATCAGTCCCCCGGTCAGGAACATCGTGAACGCCGCCAGGAAGATGAAGAACGGCCTTCCGTACATGTCCTTGCGCGACAGGGCGAACGCTCCCATCGAGGTCAGGAGAATGTTGACGGCGGTGCCGACCCCCGTGTAGAGCAGCGTATTGCCGTAAGCTCGCCAGATCGCGGGATTGTTCCAGACGATCTTGTAGGCGTCCAGCGTAATGCCCCTGGGAAGCCAGTGGATCTCGCCCTTCGTGACAAGCGTGCCGTCGCTGATGGATACGATCAAAATATAATACATGGGATACAGCGTGACGAATACGAGACAGAGCAGCGTCAGCGCAATAATCCCGTCATAAATCCAGCCATGGGCCGATTCGGACCTCATCGCGGATTCCCCCTTCCTACCACAAGCTGGTCTCGCTGATTTTGCGCGATGCGCGGTTCGCCAGCACGAGCAGGACAAGCCCGACAATCGCCTGGAACACCTCCACCGCCGTGGCGTAGCTGAAGTCGCTGCCAAGCAAGCCCCGCCTGTAGACGTAGGTCGAGATGACGTCCGCGGTCTCGTAGGTGGAACCGTTGTAGAGCAGAATAATTTTCTCGAAGCCGAGCCTCATGAGATTGCCGAGATTCAAAATTAACATAATTGAAATCGTCGGCGCCATCCCGGGCAATGTTACATTAAGCATCTGCTTCCACCGCCCGGCTCCGTCGATTCTTGCCGCCTCGTAGAGCTCCAGGTCGATCGAGGTCAGTGCGGCCAGGTAGATAATCGAGCCCCAGCCCACGCTCTGCCAGATGCCGGACGAGACGAAGATGGTTCGGAACCATTCCGGCTTCATCAAGAACTGGATCGGGCTTCCGCCCAGCCACTCTACAATCTGATTGACCAGGCCGTCGGTGGACAGGAAGTTGACGATCATCCCCGCCACGACGACGGTTGAGATGAAATGCGGCAAGTAGCTGACGCTCTGCACGAAGCGCTTGAACAAGGGATGTCTGATTTCATTCAACAAGAGCGCCAGTATAATCGGCATCGGGAATCCGAACAGGATCTCGTATACATTGATGACGAGCGTATTGCGAACCAGCTTCCAGAAGTACGGATCGATCAGAAATTTGCGAAAATGCTCCAAACCGACCCATTCGCTTCCGGTGATGCCCTTGACAATATTATAATTCTTGAAGGCGATGGTAATCCCGTACATCGGCCAGTACTGGAAGATCAGATAATAACAGAGCGGAATGAAGAAGATCAGATACAAGTAGCGGCTTCTCCTCATCCCGCGCACGGCCGGATGCCGCATCCACTTGACGATTGCGGGCGACGCTGCAGGCTTCTGGCGTTGAACGTTGATGGCGGTCCCTCCTCCCTATCGCAAACGCGTCGGGGCGTTCATGCTGATTGGTTGTTTGAAGGTACATAATTGCATCTTGCATGGTCATTGCAGCAACGCTGCAGTCCATTGCCGGCGGACTTGACAGTTCACATTGTATAGAAAGCGCATTCAATTGCAAAGCTCCGATCGGTTCACTCTGTGCCGAATTTCTCACAAAGCGGCCGAATGGAGGCGGAATGCACCGGATTTCTACCTGGTGCAGATATCCTCCTACCAGCTATCCTCCTCCTTGAAGCAGGCACATTCGCAGTATAAATTCACAACGAATAAGGGCCATCCTTCGCGGGATGGCCCTGTCACATTGTGGAACCAGCGTATTCTCGTCGGCAAGCTGCAGCATTCGATAAACATTCGGACATTCGAGCATTGCATAGCTCTATCCCTTCTCGCCTGACTGCTTCCGGTATTCGCCCGGCGTAACCCCGACAACCTTCTTGAAAACCCGATTGAATGAAAAATAATGAAGGTATCCGACCTGCAGCGAGATATCCTGAATAAGATCATTTGTCGTCGTTAATAGATGCTTGGCCTGCGATATACGTATCCGGGTTAAGTAATCTACAAAATTCTCACTGAATTCATCCTTAAACAGTCGGCTTAAATAGCTTTGATTGATTTGAAATTGATGACTGAGCGACTGTAAGGATAAATCCGGATCACTGTAGTGCTGATCGATATATTCCCTTGTCTCGTGAATCAGCTCTTGACTGTTGCGGCCGATTCTCAGCCTCTCCATCTGCTCGGTCGCTGATCCCAGATGAATCATGAATGAGTCTCGTATGGCATCGATAGAGTCGAAGGCTTTCAATTCACGATTCAACTCTGCCGCCGTGCATTCCCAAATTCCCTGATAAGATGCGGGAAGCTCGGACATCTCCTTGGATATTTGGAAAATCATAAAGTTCAGCAGGTTTGTAATATCTTGAAGCAAATAATATTTGCCCTGAACAACCTCCATAAGCTGGTTGAAGCTGTCCTTCCACGCTGTGTTGCGATGCTTGAATAGTTCCGCAATATCACGGATGAGCTGAAGCTGCTCGAACATGCCGTCAAGCACATTGCCCTCCAGCTCCCAATAAGGAATGACTCGATTTCCTCCAACTGAAGCCTTATAGGATAAAGCCTCCTCCGCTTCATTGAAGGACTGCGAAATATCCTTCCACTCTCGGACTGCCGAACCAAGTCCGATAGAAACAGAGTAGTCTAAATTGTCTTTGATCCACAGCCGTATCTTATCGCATATCTCGCTCATTCTCCGATTAGGGATTTCTTGCTCACCGGACAGATGGAACAGCACCGTCAATCTGCCATTATCCAGCCACTCCGCCCAGAGATGAACATCGCTGGATTCGGCAATCTCCTCCATCACATTAGACATTACATATTTGATAAGATACTGGTCGCCCGAGCTGTAAGCGCTGCAGAATTCACTATACTTATCAATTTCAATAATACCCATGAGGAACATAGGACAATCGCTTAAGTTCGCGTGCAAGGCATTTGGCAGCTCGCTTAGCTCCGCATCCATGCCAAGCTCGCCGCTGATCATCTCGAGGAAGAGCTGCTTCCTTCGATGCAGCACATTCTCTTTATTTACATCGCTATATTGATTGGCCAGTTCAATGAGATGGTTGACCGCCTTATCCATAAAGCGCGGATTGTCGTTAAGAATATCAGGCAATTCATCGGATTTCGATTTGATATATTGCGAAATACCGCTCATCATGCTGTCGATGGGAGAGGTGTATCTTCTGGACAAATAGATAATAATGACCGTTCCGAACAGAATGGAGAAGATGCCCAAAGTCAGCCAGCCATAATATAGATTCGTGACAATGCCATAATTGAATTTGCCCTTTATTCCATTATTAACTTCCCAGCTCGTATAATCGGAATGAATATGCGAGACAACATCGCTCCCGTCATCATCGGCCTCCACAATGGTATGGCCTTCCTGATCATAAATTGTCGTATAGCTGACATTAAGGGTATTCATATCCTGAACCATCTTCTTGATCGCGCTCGTGGACACATTGACCACTAGAAAGCCGCTTGGATCGGCTAACAGCGGAATCTTCTTGACTAAGGAAACGACAGGATAAGAGGTTTGACTGGAGAAGAATAATTGATAAGGTCTGCTGCCTGTCCATTCATAAGAGATGTCTCCTGCTTGCAATTGTTCAACAAACACCTTGTCGCCAAAGCTTTCCAAGGGCAGCGAAGCGCTTGTGCTTAACACCTTCAGGTCAGATATGCGCACCATGTATATAGAATCAATTAATGGGAAATCAATCTTGAAGGTATTAAACTTCTCGGATAAGCGTCTTTCAATAAGATAGGGATTGTCGTCCTCTTCATCGTTCAACTCATACAAGAATCTCTTCACATCTTTGTTATTATTGATTTCTCCAATCATCAACTGTTCAATATTTTGCAAGGAAGACTCCATTTGCTGTGTCACGTACTTCGTATAATTCTCATTGGTGTTCAACATCTGACGTTCCAACACTTGACTAATCGTCATGAAGAATAGGAAGATGAGAAAACCGACTACCAAATAAAAAATCGGCAGATAGGTAAAAAGCCATCGATTAAACCATGATCTCGATTTCATAGGTACGACTCTCCTCCAAACAAGCGTTGAACAAAACAAACCTATCGGCAGTCAAATTGCACTGCCGACAGGAGCTCGTCATTCCTTAAAAATTCATATCGTATATATCCTTGGTGAAGACCCAAGTGTCCTTATTCTCTTTGTACCAATTGGCATAGAAGTCCTCCACCTTCTGTCCATTGGATTTGCTCCACAGCGATTTCGCATCCTCGACAGCCTTCTCTACGTTAGCCTTGCCGCCTCCAACAATTGCCTTGCTCCATAGATCGGAGATTGGTTCGCTGGCATTCGACACGATAAACTGAATATCCTCCGGCAGTCCAGGCATATACTTGGTCACCTCAGGCAATGGGCGATCCTTGTTAATATAAAGCTGGTAGGCTTGATTCAACATATCGTATACTTCCTTGTCGAACGGATCGGATTGGTCCAAATCATCCATATACTTCGAGAATTCATTGATAATATGCTGTGCGCCTAACATACGGAAGTCGCCAAGCCAGCTTACTTCCTTCTCATACTTCTCCTGATCAAGCGTGACTTCCTTTCCATCCTCCAGCTTATAATGGACGCCTTCGAGACCGTACTTTAAGGTATGAGCTGTTGCTTCGCTGCTCATTAAATCCACAAACTTCATAATGGACTGCGGGTCATCCGCCTTGGCATTAACGACGCCTGTCATTTGAACCGGGTCATTGAAGAAGGGGCTGAACTGGCCAAATTCACTGCTTGGCAATGCGATGACGGCCAGCTTGGCATTCGGGTTATTCTGCTTTAATATCTCGTAATTGTTGTACACCTGTACGGCATTGCCCATATAACCAAACATCATCGTCTTGCCCTGCAAGAAGTCCTGCAGCGCTTTCTCTCCATTCTTATCCGTCAAGAAATCCTTATCGACCAAACCTCCGTCGAACAGCCTCTTCTTGTAGCTGGTTGCAGCCGCGACTCGATCCCAATCCCGCACCATTTCACCATTATCAATAATCCATGTAGTGTTCTGAAAAGCGGTATCCATCCAGCCATATCCGCTTAAATTCGTGCCATATGCGTCCGGATTCTTGTCGACGAAAGCCTTCATCACTTCGTAAGCATCTTCCATAGTTGCTGGAACTTGCATTCCTAAGCTGTCCAGCTGGTCTTGTCGAATAAACAGGTAAGCGCCAGGGATATAACCAAGCAGCCGCCCAAATTCATACAGCTTGCCGTCAGCCTTCGTGCCCAATTGCCTTAGAAGGGGGAATTCATCAAGAAGCTTCTTATAATCCACACTATACTGCTCGATCATATCGTCAATCGGCATAATCTGCTTCTGCAGATACAATTGATTGCGGAAAGCGCCATCATAATCAAGAATTAAATCAGGTCCATCTCCAGCTGCCAGCAACGCATTAAGCTTCTGAACCGATTCCCAGCGCGGAACGGGGACATAATCAACCTTAACGGTTTCATTAACCCAATCCGTCCACAGATTTTTCTCGGCTGTTCCAATTTCCGGCGGAATGTTTCCGCGATCATACATTGTGACCGTTATTGGCTTTAATTGTTTGGCAGGAGCTTCCGCATCATTCCCGCTTGTCTTTGAGTCATTATTATTATTGCTGGAGCATCCTGCAAGAACGAGCGAAACGGCGAGCAACAAGCCAAGCATCACCACAAATGATTTCTTAAGACGATTATTCAACATGAGTGCCTCCCTATATTTCTATTATTTCATATCTAACTAACCCTTAATAGCGCCAATCAGCATTCCCTTGATAAAATACTTTTGCAGGAATGGGTAGACAATCAGCATCGGTATGATCATGACAATGATGCCGGCCGACTTTATCGATTCCGGTGTAATCGATTTGAAGTCCTCAGGAGATAAATTCCCGATTTCTTGAAGAATGGATTGACTTTGAATCATCTGCTGTACCATGACAGCCAAATTCTGCTTATCGGCCGAGTTAATGAAGATAAGCATGTTGAAGAAGGAATTCCAATGACCAACCCCGTAGAACAACCCGAGCGCAACAATAACAGGAATGGATAGCGGCAGAAAGATGCGCCACAATATCGTCCATTCTCCCCCGCCGTCCATTCGGGCTGATTCTACCAGCTCTTCGGGGATATTCGTGAAGAACGTGCGCATAACGAGCATGTTATACACGCTTACGAGACCCGGGAGCCAGATGGCCCCGTATGTATCAATGAGTCCCAGTGATTTGACCAGCAAGTAGCCCGGAATTAATCCGCCTGAGAACAGCATCGTGAACACAATCGCCAAGGTAAAGAAACGTCTGCCATACATATAACCTCGCGATAAGGGATAGGCGCATATAATGGTAAAGATCAGGTTGAGGATCACGCCTACTAACGTAATCACAATACTGTTTTTCAACGCAGATATAATTCTTGTACCGTCCAGCAGCTTGTCATAAGCCTGACTCGTGAATCCAACGGGCCACAAACCTACCTTGCCAGAGAAAATAGCCGACTGCTCGCTGAAGGACAGCGCGAAGAGATGGATCAGCGGTAGAATACAACTGGCTGCAAAGAGAATGAGCAGGATGCTATTCACGTTAATTAATATCTTATCTGCAAGAGAATCTCTCAAGCTCCATACCCCCCTACCATAATCCATTGTTAAATCTTCGTGCGATCCCGTTGGCCGCAAGCACGAGGATCAGACCGACCAAGGATTCGAAGAAGCCGAGCGCGGTCGCTAGGCTGAATCGCCCGCCATTAATTCCCACCTTATAGTTCCAGGTGGAAATAACCTCCGAAATATTGGATACGACAGCGTTCTGCAGAACATACACCTGGTCGAAGCCAACTTCCATAATGTTCCCGATGGATAAGATCAGAATAATGAAGATAACAGGTTGAATCGCTGGAAGCGATACATGCCAAATTTGCTTCAAGCGGTTGGCCCCGTCCAGGCCGGCAGCTTCGTACAAGGACTGATCCACCGCAGAAAGCGCGGCCAAATAAATAATTGCCCCCCAGCCTGCGCCTTTCCAAATGCCGGAACCAATGAAGATCGTCATCCAGGATCCTGCCCTGTACAGGAACGGGAAACTGTCTCCGAACAATAATTTCACGAAATAATTAATGATTCCATTCTCTTGCGCGAAGATCGTTATAATGATACCCCCGACAATAACCCAGTTGAGAAAATGCGGAAGGAAAACCGCCGTCTGTACACTCTTCTTAAACCAGTTGCTTCTTACTTCATTGATCATAAGCGCGACGATAATGGGAAACGGGAAACCAATGACAAGCTGCAGAATGCTAAGCACCAGCGTGTTTCGCAAAATATTCACCATATTCGGATTCGTGAATAACAGCTTGAAATTGTCCAGCCCTACCCATGCGCTTCCCCAAATGCCGTCGGTGAAATTATAATTTTTGAAAGCGATTATGAGACCGGCCATCGGAGCGTATTTGAAAATGGCGAAGTACACGATAATCGGTATAAACATAATGAATAAAGGAACATTATGCTTCAATCTTCGTTTGTTAATAGTCATTTGTACCCCCTCACACTTCCATTTGGCTGCAGCCATCTCTAATTATTGGGAATGATTCCACATTGATCAAGTAGCACATTTTTTTATACCCACATTTTTTAACTGACGCCCCTTTTCTCATGGAATTGCGCTCTCAGACTGGAATTACACGTCTACAATACCTCACTTTGCAACCCTTGCTTTGCAAAAAAAAGTCACCTCTGCAAGAAAGGTGCTGCCCCTTCTGACTTCGAACAGCCTATGTGTCAAATCTCATCTCTCAATTTACCAAATGCTGTTTATCATGTATTCTTGTCGTTAATGGATTGAATGGCAGGGGAGTGGGTCTTTTGATTTACGAACGATTCAAACATGTAATACGAAACTATTATTATGGACTGATAATCGGAATATTTGTCATATTCGGGATTTATCTGTTTCTGAGTATGAATGAATCGCTTCAGCCTCAAGCGGAACATGGCCTCGTGGACTTAAAGGAATGGGACTTGGGGGAAGATGGCATCCTTTCGTTAAATGGAGAATGGGAGTTTTATCCGAATCACTTGTATGAGCCGCAGGATTTCTCCCTGCATCCATCATTGAGCCGGGAGTATTTGTATGTGCCGAGAGGCTGGCATTCTGTCGACGAATCCGGCAATAAAAGCTCTTTTGGATACGCCACCTATCGTTTAAAAGTGACTCACGTTCCCGCGAATGAACAATTGGGTATCAAAGTGATGGCCATTCGGGATGCATCCAAAGTCTTTGTTAATGGCAAGGAGGTTTTGACTTCCGGACGTTTAGGCGCTTCCAGGGAGGCGTATCAACCGAAGAACATTCCGATGCAGGCATTCTTCACCGCTGGTCAAGATTCCCTTGAAATTGTGATCCAATCGGCGAACTATGAATATATCTCCAGCGGCATCGGCCGACCGATCTATCTGGGGTACGCAGAGGACATTTTGATCAACACCAAGCGGAATATCATGCTGGAAACGGCAGCTACGGCGTTGTTTTTCATTTTTGGCATCTACTATTTGACGATATATTGGATGCTTCGCCGGGACACGATGTATGCTTATGCAGGCGCGGCGTTCCTTGTTTATGCTATCATGATTTCTTTACTGGGCGAACAGATCGTCATGCAAGCCTTGCCCCATGTCAGTTTCTTTCTATATTTAAAGGTGACGAGCATCATGATATGCTCCATTGTTCCGCTCGCCGCGAGTTACTTCCTGACCTTATTTCGCGACTTGAAATACAGCAAATTACTGTCTATCCCCATTTTTCTCTATGGCGGATACGTTGTGAGTATTTTAATACTTCCCGCTCATCTTTACTTTTTAGCCTTCCCCCTTTTTATGCCGCTCGTAGGCGTGTTTTTTGTGGCCATGTGGCTCGTCGCGCTGATTCTGGAATATCGGGGCATTTTCGGTACATTAAGCAAAAATCAAATGCGCATGGCCGTCATCATTCTTCAAATCGTAGCTCTATTGGTTACGGATTCGACTTTTTACTATTTGAGCATCAAAAACAACGATTCCTTTGCCTGGACGACGACATTGCTTCTGGCTTTATGGATCGCGCTGCTGTTAGCATACAACCATTTCCAGTCTTATTTGACATTGAACAGGCAGAAGATGCAATTAATGAAAGTCGATGAAATGAAGGATGACTTTCTGTTCCGCACCTCGCATGAATTAATGACCCCGCTGCACGGCGTGATCAGCATCTCGGAAGCTCTGCTCAAGAACAAGCAAAACAAGCTTGCGCCGGAAGTAGAACACCAGTTGGAATTCATACATGCTACTTCTTACCGATCCGTGAACCTGATCAATGATATTCTGGATCTGGCGCGGATTAAAGAAGGCCGCCTGCGGATTGTGACGGGAAAGGTCAATCTCCAAACCGTCGCGAATGCGATTTCTGCTATTTTTCATCATTCCTTGCTGAGGAAAGGGAATCAATTCATCATTCACATTGGCGAACAAGCACATCATATTGCGGCAGATGAGAATCGAGTGTTCCAGGTGCTCTCGAATCTGGTCAACAACAGTATAAAAAACACATTGCATGGTTCCATCCGCATGACCAGCGAACGGCATAATGAGAAGATCAGAGTATATATCGAGGACACGGGAGGGGGGATCCCTCTCCAGGAACAAAAGCATATCTTTCAACCGTACGTACAAGGCACAGGAGACCTGGGCAGTAGAGGTTTGGGGCTCGGACTGTCGATTTGCAAAGAACTCATGGAGCTGATGGGCGGGGAGCTGTCGCTGGATCACTCGGAAGTGAATAAGGGCACGCGTTTTCGCTTGATCTTCCCTGCCTTTTCCGCTCAGAATGTGCGCGACTCCGCTGAATATGAAGAAGCGGCATTTAAAACAGCCATTACAGAAGAAGACAATGCAGCACCTCCCGCCGAACCCGACAGAGCTAAAGCGCGTTCCAAAGTGCTCATTGTTGATGATGAAGCGATCAACGTGGAAGTGCTGGCTTCCTTGTTGCAAGCCGAAGGCTACGAAGTGCGGGAAGCCTTCAGCGGAGAAGAAGCTTTTCACTTTATTGACGAATACAAACCCGATATCGTGCTGTTGGATGTAATGTTGCCCCGGTTGTCCGGTTATGAGGTCTGTCGCAGGATCAGAGAAACGCACTCTTTACTGGAAATGCCGATTCTGTTCGTCTCCGTGCGAAACCGTCCCGAAGATGTAGCGGCGGGTTTGGCTGTTGGAGGAAACGACTTTATTAACAAACCGTTCGATTCGGGAGAACTGAAAGCGCGCGTCCAAACGTTGCTGTGGATGAAGCAGTCGTATATCAATGCCGTACGAAACGAGATGGCTTATCGACAATCACAAATCCGACCTCATTTTGTGTTCAACGCCCTAAACGCGATCGCTTCCCTGTATGAAACAAACAGTGAAAAAGCGGCGGAATTGCTGAATAGCTTCAGCCAATACTTGCGCATTATATTCACATTGGATTCTACGCGGGACATGATTTCCCTTCAACAGGAGATGGACTTGATCGAAGCCTACATAGCTATTGAACGGGCCAGGTACGGCAATCGGCTGAAGATGAACACAGACATTGATGAACAATTATATGCTTGCCAAGTCCTCCCCCTGATTATCGAGCCGCTGGTTGAAAATGCAGTATTGCACGGAATTGCAAAAAAGAACGAAGGCGGCGAAATCACGCTTTCGATCCATCTGGATCATGAAAAAATAAAAATGGAAGTAAACGACACCGGCGTGGGGATGTCAGAGGATGATTTGGCTAGAGTCTTGAATCAGCATTCCAGCGATGGCATCGGACTGCACAACATTCAAGAACGGTTGAAAAACATGGAGGGAAGCTCCTTTCATATTGAAAGCCAACAAGGAGAGGGAACCCGAATTACGATCTATTTCCCTCTTATTTATTGAATATAAATGAGGAAACGTCCCGCCACGTTCTCCAAACTATTCTACTCCCGGCATCGAAGCTCGAAGCAGAGTTTCCATGTCGGCAATCGGTATGGCCAAGCCGGCCTCTATCCTTTGGTCTCCATGCTCGATATTGGCAGTGGCGTATACAACGGCAATGACTTTACCATACTCGTTAATGACGGGAGAGCCGCTATTGCCGCTATAGACCGGAGCATCAAGAGCCAAGACCGGCGTCTGACGACCTCGAATCGGGACCAAACCGATGATAGTGCCTTCAATAGCGATTTGCGTGAAATAAAGCGGATTTCCAATCACGTAGATAGGTTCATCAGGCTCCCATGATGGCGTGTTGCTCCGCTCCATTTCCATAAACGGCAGCCGTTGATCTCCGATATCCACCTTCAGTATGGCGATATCCAGCTCGGAATCACTACCCGACAGCTCTGCTTTATAACTCTGATCTTGCTCCGGGAATTTCACTATCATATAGTCGGCATCTTCGATCACATGATTGTTAGTCACAATGTAGCCGTCATTCATATGAAATCCCGTGCCTTTGCCTTTGTCCGTGCTGACTAAGACAACGGCTTCTTTATAGCCTTGGATATCAGCCTGGCTGGATAATTTCTCGGAATGGAACAAGAGGGGCAGCGTCCTCATATTGTAGATTTGCGGCCAGAATGCCAATATATTTCCGACAAGAGCGGCTACAAGCAGGATTATAATCGTATTCCTTATCCATTTCCCTCGGCTCGCCGATGAATCTCCGTCATCCTCGTCCACTTCCGCTTCCGCTTCAAAGTCCCACTCCTCGTCCGCATACGGGTCATAATCTTCGCTTTCTTGCCTATCATTAGGATTCGGAAGATCCTTGTTGCGATTCGAATGATTTTCCATGCGCATCCCTCCGTTCTCGCTGTAAGCTTGTCCCGTTATTGTAACATCAAACTCTTTGCTTTGTGCGGAATGCGATTTTGCTCCATTATCGTTATAATGAAGGAACAGATTCACGAGAGGTCAAGCTTAGGGAAAGAAAGAGGTTCCATCATGACGATATTGGATTCGAATTCACCAATCAGGCAAAGCGTTGAAGAGTGGCAGGAGTTGATCGCCGACTGCGCCAGGAAAGCGGTGAACAGCCCGTACGACATCAATTATGGCGCAGAAGTGCGATCTATGATGCGCCCCTTCCTATCGGAGTTGACGCCCGCGGAGGCCTGGCTGTTCGAGCTGAACGTCGGGCTGTTCTTGCTTAGCAAGCAATCGACCGACCGTCATTCAGGCTACTTCATCCACATGGCGGCATCCGAGACGATAAATGAGATAGAGGGTCAGCTCCACGACGATTTGGCGCCGGAGATTGCGGTCAAACAACAGGAGCGGCTGCTAGAGACGATCGCCTACATTCGGGAAACGGCGACCCATCAATCATGGTTCCCTCCAGCTTATCTGGATATCTATGCGGAGCTGTGGCTGATCCTGACATCGTCCGCAGCGGACAGCCCTGGTCTCCTCCAGGAGGAGCTGGCGCATTTGACCGAGGAACCCGGCGAGGGTAATAAGCTCTTCCCGCTCGTCGCCCAAGCCTGGATGCGCTTCTGGCTGGGGGAGGATCAAGAGGCTTGGCGGCTGCTGGATGCGGCAACCCGGCATGGGTTAAAGCCCGCTCAGGCATTTCGCTTCCTGCGCTTGCTGGAGAAGAACGGCGATTGGACCCGGCTCCAGGCCTGGCTAAGCCATTGCGCGAATGAGTATGTCGGGCGAACCCCCGGCAGCCTTGACGAATACGGCCGCTATTGGGATGCTGTCGTAGAGAGCCTACCCCAGGCCGAGGAGCGAATGTGGAGCGCGCTCGCAAGTCTGCCTCCCTACTGCAGCAGCCTGTACGATGAGAGCCTGATGCGCTACGGCCGCTGGCGACAGTGGATCGATTATCAGCTTAGCCTCGGCAGCGATCCGCTCGATTTTCGAGCGAAGGATCTGCAGCCCATTGAGAAGGGCGCGCCGGAAGCGCTGCTGCCCTTCTACCACCAAGGCGTGGAGAAGTATGTGCTGTGGAAAAATCGCAACGGCTACAAGCGGGCGGTCAAGCTGCTCAAACGACTGGCCAAGCTGTACAAGAAGCTAAAACGCGAGCAGCGGTGGGAGGCGTACATCGAGACCTTCGCCAGCCGAAACAGCCGATTGCGGGCCCTCCAGGAAGAGCTGCGGAAAGGAAAGCTGATTCCATGACGACAACTACGACTGCTTATAATGTGGATACCATAACGGTTCGAATGATGCTGACCTCGCATGGCGACGCGTTGTTCTTCGCGGACCCGGATTCGCCGCGGGAATGGACCGGACTTCAGCTAAAGCATCGCCTGTTCGCCTGGCATGAACCGTCCTTCTATGGCACCGAGCTGGAACTCGTCAAAGTCGGAGAGCTTGAAGCCGTCGTGCTGCCCGCCGAAGAGGTCATCGCCTTCTTCGCCTCGGAGCAACTCCTCGCGCATATCGAATGGAAGTGGGCGGATGATGCCGCGTGCCTTTCCGCATTGGCGCCTCTCCTCAGCGAGTGCCTGGAGAGGAGGCTCTACGCGCCAGACCTCGAGGCTTATCGCGTAGGCTCCCTGCGCTGGAGCTGGGATGCGGCTGCGGTCGGCGCGGCCTTCGGACAGGCGCGACGCGACGAGCTGGAGCGCGGCGGCTGGAGCGATGAGGCGCGCGAAGGGTTAAGAGCGGCCTTCTCGGCGGCCGTCACGAGCCGTTTCTACGGTTCGGAGGCGGACGAGGCGGAGCTACGCCGGGAGTTTCCGGCTCTGTTCGCGCGCGAGAACGCGGCGGCCCGGGCGGCGGGACTCGACGAAGAGGCCTGGCTTGTGGGAATCGGATGGAAAGCGGATGTCGCGCCGTTCCGCCCCCTGTTGCAGCTCATGGAGCCATGGGAGGGCGACGAGCATTCCCGCTGGCGGCTGCGGCTCGTGCTGCAGGACAAGAGCGATCCGGCCAAGCTCCGCAGAGTGCGGCTCGGCGACGACGGCTCGGCGGCAGGCAAGTGGCCGGGCGCATGGGCGGAAGCGATTCGCAGCCGTTCAAACGGTTGGCTGAAACGGCTGCGGGCCAGCCTTCCGAGTGATCGCCTATCGCGCGGCGAGGACGTGCTCGGCAAGCCGCTTGATGACGATGCTGCCTGGCGGTTCCTGAACGAGGACAGCCGCCGGCTGCTCGGAGCCGGCTGGCAGGTGCTGCTGCCCGCATGGTGGGAAGCCGCCAGCCGCAAGAAGCCGCGGCTGCGCGCGGCGGTGCAGTCGGAGGACGAATCCAATGCCAAGAAACGGGGCGGCGGCAAGTCCTTATTCGGTCTGGAAGCGATTATGAGCTTCAACTGGCGCATCTCCATCGGCGACGCCGACCTGGACGAGGAGGAGTTCGACGAGTTGCTCGCGCGAGGGGAGCGTCTTGTGAAGTTCCGGGACCGCTGGATCGTGCTCGACCCGGCGCTCATCGCCCAGATCCGCCGCATGATGGAAGGCATGGACAAGAGCCAGGGCCTCAGCTTTCAGGATGTGCTGCAATTGCATCTGCTCTCGCAGGGCGAGGCGGGTGACGACGAGGCTGGCGCGACGTCGGATGGCGGCGCGAGTTCATTCAGTGCCGATGATGCCGCCCGCGTTAAGCTCGAAGTCGAGCTGGACGCGCATTTGACCGGACTGTTCGCCAAGATTAATCAGCAGAACGAATGGCCTCGGCCGGGTCCGCCGGCCGGTCTGCGCGCCGAGCTGCGCAGCTATCAGCGGGACGGCTTCGCCTGGCTGGCGTTTCTCCGCCGCTTCGGGCTTGGAGCCTGTCTCGCGGACGACATGGGCCTCGGCAAGACGGTCCAGTTGATTGCCTACTTGTTGCATGCCAAGGAACAGGCGGACGAGGATATGCGGCTCCCTTCGCTGATCGTCTGCCCCACGTCGGTGCTCGGCAACTGGCAGAAGGAGATTTCCCGCTTCGCCCCATCGCTGCAGGTGGCGGTGCATTACGGCTCGGGACGCAAGAGCGGCGACGCGTTCCGGCAGGAGGCGCGCAGCGTTGACGTCGTGTTGACCTCCTTTGCTACCGCCTCGCTCGACCAAGAGACGCTGGCCGCGTTCCAGTGGGGCGCCGTCTGTCTGGACGAGGCGCAGAATATCAAGACCGCCGCGACCAGGCAGGCCGCGGCGGTCAAGAGCTTTCCCGCGCTTCATCGCATCGCGCTCACCGGGACGCCGATCGAGAATCGGCTTGCGGAGCTATGGTCGATCTACGATTTCACCGTGCCCGCTTACCTTGGGTCCGCCAAGGCGTTCCAGGTTCGCTTCGCCGCCCCCATCGAGCGCGAACAGGACGGGCGTCGCACGGCGGAGCTCAAGCGGCTGGTGAAGCCGTTCATGCTTCGGCGCAAGAAGAAGGATCCCGCCATCCAGCTCGACCTGCCGGACAAGAACGAGATGAAGACCTATGTTCCGCTTACCGCCGAGCAAGCTGCTTTATACGACAATTGCGTCAAGGAGCTGCTCGAGAAGCTGAAGGAGCTCGACGGCATCCAGCGCAAAGGCGCGATTCTCGGAGCGCTGACGCGGCTCAAACAGGCATGCGATCATCCCGCTCTGCTGGATGAGGATACGGGAACGGAGGGGGAGGACGGCCCGCTGAACACGGAGGCAATCGTCGTCCGCTCCTCCAAGCTCGAGAGGCTGCTGGCGATGGTCAGGGAGCTCCGCGAGGAGGACGAGCGCTGCCTCATCTTCACGCAATACATTGGCATGGGCCGAATGATTCAGGATGTCCTGCAGCGCGAGCTGGGCGAACCCGTGCTGTACCTGAACGGCAGCACGCCGAAGAAACAGCGCGACCGGATGATCGAACAGTTTCAGTCGCGCGAGCTGCCGCCTTCCGAGCAGCCGAACGTGTTCATCCTCTCCCTCAAGGCGGGAGGCGTCGGGCTGAACTTGACCGCGGCGAACCATGTCTTCCACTTCGATCGCTGGTGGAACCCGGCCGTCGAGAACCAGGCGACCGACCGCGCCTATCGGATGGGCCAGACACGCGACGTGCAGGTGCATAAATTCATCTCGCTCGGCACCCTTGAGGAACGCATCGACGAGATGCTGGAGAACAAGCAGCAGCTAAGCGACAACGTCATCACCAGCTCGGAGAGCTGGATTACCGAGCTGTCGACGGATGCGTTGAGAGAAATGTTCACGCTGCGGCGGGACTGGTCTCGCGATTAGGCAGGATTTGGGCGGATTTTGTGTGGGTTTAGGTTTGTTTGGGTTTCGGGGATTGAGCGAATTGGGCGGATGATTGCCATACTTAGAGAGTGCGTTCAACGCGCAGTCACTCTGTAACGGCAAGTGTAGAGGGCTATCCTGTTAAGGGATAGCCCTCATTTCATTTTATGATACGGTTCTGCGCAGGATCTATAGCGCCAGACCGAAAGATTTTCTTTATCAGACGCATCTTCATCCCAATGTTACACCTGCTCCTCCGCCTCAGCCTGATGCTGGCTTATGAAATCATCAAGCATTGCTCGCACTTCACTTGTAGACTTTGTATTCATTAAGCTATTTCTTAATTCACTTGCCCCGCGGAAGCCGCGGACATAGATTTTAAAGAAACGAGGGATGTGTTTGAATGGCCGCGGTTCCAGCGCTGAATAATGATCATGCAGATCGAGATGCAGCCGCAGCAGGTTAATCAGCTCCTCACTGCTGTGTTCCCTTGGCTCCTTCTCAAAGGCGAATGGATGATTGAAAATACCTCGTCCAATCATAATGCCGTCTACACCGTATTGCTCTGCAAGCATTAAGCCGGTCTGACGGTCTGGAATGTCTCCGTTAATAGTCAACAGCGTATCCGGCGCTATCTCATCACGTAGCTTCTTGATTTCCGGGATGAGTTCCCAATGCGCGTCTACTTTGCTCATTTCCGCTCTTGTCCGCAGATGGATAGACAGATTGGCAATTTCTTGTTTCAAAATATGGGTCAACCAATCGCGCCATTCGTCTATCGCATGGAAACCAAGCCTTGTTTTCACGCTTACGGGAAGTCCTCCGGCTTTGGAGGCTTGAATAATAGCCGCCGCAACGTCGGGACGGCAGATGAGGCCGCTTCCTTTGCCATTCTCCGCTACATTGGATACAGGACAACCCATATTGATATCTATGCCCTTGAAGCCTTGTTTCGCCATGTCGACACTCATCTGACGAAAGAATTCGGGCTTATCTCCCCATATGTGCGCGACGATCGGCTGTTCATCCTCTGTAAACATCAGGCGTCCGCGCACACTTTGGTTCCCGTCAGGGTGGCAATAGCTCTCCGTGTTCGTAAACTCGGTAAAGAAAACATCCGGCCTTGCCGCTTCACTCACGACATGACGAAACACAACATCCGTCACATCCTCCATAGGCGCCAGCACAAAAAAGGGTCTCGGTAAATCATCCCAAAAATGATTGTTCATATTCAAAAACCTCTCTATAGGTAATCAATGATTTTTTTTGCCGAATCTGCCCCGTTCTTCATGCAATCCGAGATTCCTACGCCATAATAAGAGCATCCAGCAAGGATAATGCCTGGGTATACATCAGCCATGATGCTTTCAAGTGCATGGACGCTTCGCGGATGAGTAATCGAATACATTGGCATTTGCCCGGACCAGTCGGTAATCGTTAACGACAGGTTCGGCGGTAATGCCGCCGATGAGCGAGCTGCTTTTCAACTCCGAGAATGGCTCCGTAAGGCTCGAATCGGCTAGAATGGATTCTGCTGCCGTATGCGGAATGCTTAGTACAACATAATCCGCTTCGATCATGTCCTGATCGGCTAAGTGCACATGAAACCGACCATTGTCCTTGTCGATTCTGCTGACTTTAGTGTTTAACAGCAAGTCCTCGGTCAGAGAGGCTTGAAAGGCGTCAATTAGCGCCCCCATACCGTTCTTCAGCGAGAAAAACTTCTTCTCGCCAATCCTAAACTTCTGCTTGTTTGCTTCGAGCCCTTTAATAATGCTTCCGTATTGCCCCTTGTAGTCGATCAGATAAGGTAGTGTGGAGGCAATGATCAAGTCGCTCAAATTCCCTGAATTGACCCCGGAAAGGACGGGAGCAATCTGCTTCTCGACCAGTTCGCTCCCGAGAAAATACTCCAGAAAAGCGCCGACAGAATCGTCCTTCGTAAACGTCTCATTAGGGGTATATAAATCTTTTAGCGCAGCAACTTTGCCCTCTGCCGAGACGAGCTCGCTCCTCGCAAGCGACTCGATATTAGTTTAACATATCCACGAAGGTCTCTGGTATAATCGCCGTCAGGTAAGGTGCTTCTTATTTAACCTTCGTTCGGACCCGAATCGGCAATGATCGGAGCTCCGCTTGCGCACAGTGAATCAATGCATCGGTATACAGTGCGAACATGAATCTCCAGATCGTCCGCAAGTTGTTGCGCCGTCACTCGCTTTCCCGAACGAAGCAGTTAAATCCAGGTAAGTTTATCCGGATTTCGTACAACGAAGATTCTGGCAAACTTCCCACGCTGTAGTTGTATAAAGATAGCACCCACGGCTTCGTCCCCCGAACGGAGTACTAAACCTGTCTCGCCGTTCATAGAGGCAGCCTCGAAGCGAAGCTCCCCCTGAACCGTTTTCTTGAACCCATCAAGCAGGAAATGTGCCACGTGATCACGCATATGTATCGGACGCAAGGCCGCAATTGCTTTGCCGCCTCCGTCAGCTACGAACATGACGTCTTCGGTCAATAGAGACAGCATATGATCGACGTTTCCTTGCTCAAGGGATGTGAGAAACTCGTAAACCCATTCTAAATCGACCGCTTCAGCCGCGATCGTCTCCTTCTCGGATATTCCCATCTTGTTTCTTGCCCGGCTCATTAGCTTGCGGCAATTCGCCTCTTGCTTGCCGAGCAGTTCGGCTATTTCGGGATAATCGAAGCTAAGCGCCTCTCGCAGGACGAAAACCGCCCGTTCTGTCGGCGTCAGCTTTTCCAATAGAACAAGCATGGCGTATGACAGCAGATCACGACGGACTACCGAAGTTTCGAGGGTATCCTCCTCCGGCGTCCAAATTGGTTCGGGGAGCCATGGACCGACGTACATTTCCCTCTTTTTCCGCGCCGACTTCTGCAGATTGAGGCAGTGATTGGTTACCATCTTGCACAAATACGCTTTTGGCTCCTCCAAACGTTCGGGATGTACGACGCAAGCCTTCATAAACACGTCCTGCACCGCATCCTCTGCGTCTACAGCAGATCCCATTAACTGATAGGCCAGCGTGAATAGCAGCGCTCTATATTGATCGTATAGTTCCTCCATTCGACGTCACACCTTCTCTGCATTTTCACGCAAGCCTTCTCGTCATACGCATTTCAGGTTTTCATCTTTCATGAACCCGCGCTATGGTTAACATCATAAAGAAGGGATTTGCTGTTAGCAACCCCTTCTTATATTCAAACCACCCATCAGCGAAACATATTCTTTGATGCGGAGAACTTTCTTTTATCGCCACTCAACGATCTCATCGAGATTTTGTCTTTCTTTTGGACGTTTAGGATCCTCTTGCCGATATCCGAATGCGACCATACAGGCTACACCGAAATCGTTGGCGTTAATGATTCCCTCATTTTGTAAAATAATGGTCACCTGTTGTCTATCAAAGCCTTCAATCGGACAGGAATCAATGCCAAGTTGAGCAGCGGCTGTCATCATGTTTCCCAATGCTATATATGTTTGTTTGCTTGCCCACTCAAATAGGAGACGATCATTATCTTCCAGTTCTTTTTCAATGAAGGATTTATAGTGACTTGAAACATGCTGGACAACTTCTTCAGGCATATGATGAATGTCTTTCAACATTTTGATCACGTAAGCCGAATCATGTCTTAAATCTTTTCTTCCCAATATAACTACAAAGTGGCTGGCAGTTGGCAATTGTCCCTGGGCACCGCCAGTTACTGGTTTTAATTTTTCGCGAAGCGCTGCATCTTGGATCACGACAAATTTCCAAGGCTCGAGGCCTACTGAGCTAGGGGACAATCTTCCTGTCTCCAAAATAAAGTGAAAGTCTTCATCCGAAATCTTTTTGTTGGTATCAAACACCCTACAAGCATGTCTGAACTGGTAAGCTTTTAAAATTTCTTGTTTCTTGCTTTCCGTTCCTATCATGTGGAATCAACCATCCTTTGCTATTTTTTTTAGATGTAAAAAAACTGAATCCGCCGTCCGTCCTTCGAACCCCGGGTCCTTCGCCTCCAATGATTATTCATGTCAAAAACGTTCATCGTTCCTCAGCTCCCTTTGCTTTTGCACATATAACAATATAAGGCTCTGCTTTGTGACATCGGAAACGAAAGAAAAAATGCTGAATGACTTGGAAATTGCTTTTGTTAAATTGTGATTAAAACATTAAACCGTCAGTTTTACCAACTTTTTGGACAGCTCCTTTTTCCACTGCCTTATTGCGCAAGCCGGCACGATATCATAGCCGCCAAATCGCCTCCTGTCAAGAGATAATGCGCTAATGAGCGACATATTGGCGACTCCCCCCTGGTGCTTTCAAAATATGAATGAATTTCCGAGAATGAAGAGCGACATCGCTTTTTCCAATTCACCCGATTTCAGATAAAATTTTATTCAGGTCGATGGGTTGAAAATAGACAGAAATGGAGGATTTGCATGCATAGAGTAGACAAAATCAGATTTATGCTCCTGTACGGTAAAGCGCCTGAAGCCGAATGCTATGGGTACATCGAGTTAAATCAAGATGATCATATGATTGCGCTCTACAATCATTATGGCGAGGAAATAGACATGAATGGCGGACATGAAATGGTTAGGGTACGGACAATTGGAAAATTCGATGACACAGACCTCGATCATTTTTATTCCTTGTTAGAAAGTGATGGTGCAGGATAATTTGCGCAACAAGCTGGCTATTCGGTATCAAGGACAGAACGAAATATACGGGAGGCAAAGATGAGCAAGCAGGTTTACGATACAAGTGGGATGAAGAGAGGGCCGATGTTGGTCGCGCTACTCCTAGGCACATTCATTGCGTTTCTTAGCGAAAATTTACTTGCCAATGCATTTCCTAGCTTGATGCGGGAATTCAACGTTGCCGCTTCGACCATACAATGGTTATCGACGGGGTATATGCTCGTAATCGGCGTACTGGTGCCTGTGACTGCCTTGCTGCAGCAATGGTTCACGACTCGACAGATGTTTATGTCCGCGATGGCATTATTTTTAGTCGGTACCTGCTTGTGTGCCATATCCCCCGGATTCGAAATTTTGCTGATGGGCAGGGTTGTTCAGGCTTGCGGGACAGGATTATTGATCCCATTGGCGATGAATACGATTCTCGCCCTCTATCCCCTGGAACGCCGGGGTGCGGCCATGGGACTCATGGGGCTGGTCATTATGGTCGCCCCTGTCATCGGACCAGCTTTATCGGGGCTGGTCATTGATACCTTACACTGGCGATGGCTATTCTATTTGGTGATTCCTGTCATATTGCTTTCGATTAGTTATGCATTGTTGTACTTGAAAAATGTGACAGAACTAACCAAACCCAGGGTCGATCTTTTGTCCATTGTGATGTCAACCATCGGCTTCGGTTGCATCATCTACGGCTTCAGCCGACCCAATGTCTGGACTGAACCTGAGGGCTGCAGTTTGATTGCCATAGGCAGCTTCTTCTTGCTCTTGCTTGTACGGCGGCAGTTCAAAATGAAGGTGCCTTTAATCGATCTTACCGTATTCCGATATCCCACTTTTTCTTTGGTTGCGGGATTAGTAGTCATCCTGATGATGGTTCTATTCACCGCCACGACATTGCTGCCGATCTATATGCAGGATTTAATGCAGTTGACAGCACTCACGACAGGTTTGCTTCTTATGCCCGGCTGTATTTTAAACGCAATGCTGATGCCAGTAACGGGAATATTATTCGATAAATGGGGACCGAGATTCGTCGTCATGCCCGGATTGCTTATGATCGCCATATCGTTATGGCAATTTGCCGGTCTCAACAGTGATACCGCGCAAAGCTTCGTTCTTTGCAATCATATCCTCTTATTCGCAGGCATAGCGTTCGTCGTCATGCCGGCTCAGACAACAGGATTGAATCAACTTCCGCTTCACTTAGTTCCTCATGGCACAGCCATATACCCTGCATTCCCGCGAAATTATAACGAGGTTTAGCTAAGAAGCCTATAACTACGGCCTTTTCTTAAGTTTCTCTTTCCATTACCCTCCATTCCACGTTATAATTATAACGTGGAATGGAGGGCGATTATGCCGCTCGTATATGTGAAAAACAAGAAAAATGGCGTCACCTACGTCTATGAGGCCGAGAACTATTGGGATAAAGATAAACAGCAATCGCGTAGCCGTCGCACTTGTGTCGGTAAGTTAGATCCGGTTACGGGCGCTTTGATTCCGTCGAAGCGTTTAACGGAGTCCACCTGTTCTGTAAAACGGGGCCCAGTTCCCTTTACCGAAACGAAACGCCTCTATGCAGGCGCTACTTATTTGCTGGATGCGATTAGCGACAAATTGGGCATAGTCGCGGACTTGAAGCAGTGCTTTCCGGATCAATACAAGCAACTCTTGTCGATCGCTTTTTTTCTGATCCTGGAGGATCATAATCCATTAATGCGCTTTTCGAAATGGTCGCTCACACACCGCCATCCGTATGGGCAAGATATTTCTTCCCAGCGCAGCAGCGATTTCTTTGCTTCCATAACGGAAGAAGCAAGGGAGCAGTTTTTTCGTTTGCAAGGACGCCGCCGTGCAGAACAGGAGTATTGGGCCTATGATACCACAACCTTGTCCAGCTATTCGGAAAGCTTGAAGCAAGTCAAATATGGCAAGAACAAGGAACACGATCCGCTTCCGCAAATGAATCTGGCGTTGCTGTTCGGCGAGCAATCGAATTTGCCGTTTTACTACCGCAAGCTGCCCGGTAATATTTCGGACGTATCTACGATTCAAAAGCTTTTGGCGGACCTGGACTTTTTATCGTACAAAAAGATTAAACTTGTCATGGACCGTGGCTTTTACAGTGAAGCGAACATCAACGCGCTGTACCGGCATCATCTCAAATTTCTGATCGGTGTCAAGGTCACGTTGAAATACGTACAACAGGAACTGCAAACGGCCAGACCATCCCTTCACCAGTGGGAACACTTTCATGCTGATTATAATTTATACGCCTACACGAGCACGATCGTATGGCACTACAGCCAAGAGCGACCTTACAAAGGCGACGTGTTGAAAAGTGAGCGCAGAGCGTACTTGCACCTGTATTTTAACAAAGAGAAAGAAACGGACGACGCGAACAAACTCAACCACCTGCTTACAAAGCTGAAAGCTGAACTGGAAAGCGGAAAGCGCGAACCCGCCCATGAGAAGGCGTATGCCAAATATTTTACGATAAAGTCAACGCCCAAGCGCGGAACGGTCGTCAAGGCGAAACAGGAAGCGATTGATGCAGCGGCTCAAAATTATGGCTACTTTGCCTTGCTTAGCAATGAGATCAAAGACCCGATTCAAGCGCTGGCGCTGTATCGCAACAAGGATGTCATTGAAAAAGCGTTTGGGAATTTAAAAGATCGCTTGAGTTTCCGTCGCATGGAGGTATCTTCTGAGCGAAGCCTGGACGGGAAATTATTTGTCGAGTTTGTTGCCCTGATCTTTTTATCCTATCTTAAGAAAGTCATGCAGGAAAAAAACTTGTTCCAACGCTATACGATGCAGGGCCTACTAGATGACTTGGACGTGATTGAATGTTACCAGCGTCCCGGACACGACCTACAGTTCGGTGAGATTACGAAACGGCAGTTGGATATTTATGCGGCTTTAGACGTCTCGCCTCCAACCTCGTTATAATTGGGGGGGGAACTTAGGATATACAATACGCTCCAACAGATTGCCGGGGGAATTGGCATCGCTTTGTTCGTTGGCATCATGTCATCCGGAGCCAATCGTTATCTCCGCCATTCACTCGATCCCACTGCAACGCACGAGAAAACACAAAGCGTGATTGCCGGTTTGCAAATCGTTTTTTGGATAACATTTATTCTCGCCATGCTTGCTTTGGTGCTGGGTTGGTTTATTAAAAAATCATCCGTACATCATGAGAATGACTCCTTACATGCAAGGAATGAGAGCTGACCGAATGACAAGGCTCACTTCAAAATACCTCGATAGGACAGACGAGCTCGAGTTGCAGGTTTGCAAATACAGCCCAAATGAATGATACTCAAAGCAGAGGATATCCGACCACACTCATTATACACGCAGGAGGGATACCATTGCAGCAACGCTTTAATGAATGGATCAAGCATGACGTAAAACCGCTTCTTGCTGGATATGGCTTTTCCAAAAAAGGATTATGCTTTAGCAAGTCATCGGGCGACCTTATTTACCTGATTCAGTTCCAAAAGTCTCGGGGCAATTCAAAGGAGCGTATTCGGTTTTATGTGAATTGCGGTATTTATGCGGCAGAGCTGGCCCGCTTACAGACAAGGGAGGTTCTGGAGGCTCCACAGGAGGTAGACTGCCACTTCAGAGAAAGAATGGAGGAGCTGGCCTCGTTTGCCCCGGATCACTTTGAGCTGGAGGGCGACAGCAATCAGGACGACCTGCTTGCAACGCTGCTAGCCGGCTTGAAGGAGGTCATTCAGTTCTACGACACGATACCAAATGCCCGGAAGATTGTAGACTATTATACGGCGGGACCCTATCTGCATCTAGGCGAGGAAAGTCTGCGTTTGCTGCTGCAAGCCAAGGACATCGAAGCGGCAAAGCGCTATGTAAGCGCCTTGCGGGACAAGCATGGCGCAGAGAGTCGCTGGCGCATATTCGAGGAAAAATACAAGGCGATTTTTACGCAATATCAAGTACCATTTGCCTGACTCTCATACGGGCTGCGCGTCATGATGACTTGGAAAAATGGGCAGACATTCAGAGGACGGGCTGCTATAATAAGTCCAGCCTGCTGTTTCGACACAGGATTAAAGAAGAGGAGCGAGCGCATATGATTTTAATTACGGTTCCAAATCCGGATGTGACAATATACAAGCAACAGGAGCCAAAGCTCAGCCATATTTGCGGCTTTACGGATTTTCACCTTATATCGCGAGAGGAGGGGGGCATCTTTATGTTCTATAATGATCAGGACGAGCTATTGTTTGTTGGCAAGGCGCGCAAGCTGCGGCCCCGAATCAAAAAGCATTTTGAGGACTCCGTATCCGTGATCAAGAATCATCGGGAAGAAGTTGCCAAAATCGAGGTTTGCCTTGTACAAAGCCCTGTACATAGAGAAATCTATGAAACCTTCATCATTAATGAGCATAAGGCCAAATACAATGTTGATAAGGTTTTTTACAAATAGAAGGATAAGCTATCGAAGTCAACGCTCCCTAACGACACAAGCTTCTGAAGCGTCGTAAAGACCTATTAGCTTAATGGGGAGGGAGCCTTGCTGGATTTTATTCCGATTCATCGCTTAGACCTTTTATAAAGTCGAGATGCTTAAATCCCCAGTTGCACATGTCTGTCAACACCGGAGCCAGCGTTTTTCCATGATCGGTCAAACTATATTCCACTTTTGGAGGGATCTCCTGATATACCCTGCGTTCGACGAGCCCATCCCGTTCTAGCTCCCGAAGCTGATTCGTCAGCATACCCTGCGTAATAACCGGCAGCATCCTCCTCAGCTCTCCGAATCGCTTGGTTCCCTCATGCAGTAAAATAAACAGAATCAAAGGCTTCCACTTTCCGCCAATAATATCCAGTGTCGCTACTATGCCTTCCGTCGTCTTATCGACGTGAGTTTTTAACCGCAATAACATCAGCCCCCATGTATTTCAAGATACCCGCACACCTATCTCCCCTAACATTATCAAAATATCTCCCGCGCCGATAGTACTCTTTATTCACGTACTTAGTACGATCTAACGGACCACACCTCAAGTACTGCGCCATCTATGGTATGGAATGATGGACTATGTACGAATAAAATGCGTACTTTTCAAGATTTTAAATATCTCGGATAATCATAGGTGTAAAGAGGAAGTATCCTGGCCAACCTTGGACAACCAAAATAACAGTAAGGGATGATGGTCATGAAATCGATGGTAATTGTAGCACATCCAAACCTGAACAAATCCGCATGGAATTATGCGCTTCTGAGCGAATTGAAACAACAGCCGAATATACACATCCGTGATCTGTATCAAGAGTATTCGAATTGGAATATCAACGTCGAACGAGAACATCAATTATTGATCGAATTTGACCGGATTGTTTTTCAATTTCCATTCTTTTGGTACAGCTGCCCGCCGCTTTTAAAAAAGTGGTTTGACGATGTACTGACATTCGGTTGGGCGTTCGGACCCGGAGGCGACAATTTGAGGGGCAAAGAATTTATGATCGCAACGACAACAGGCGGCTCGGAAAACGAATATCGCGCAGGCGGCCGTAACTGGTTCACCATAAGCGAATATATTCGGCCGATTCAGAGTACCATTACCCGGTGTAATGGTACGTTCCTGCCAGCCTTTGTATCCTATAGCCCATCTGCTGGAGCTCTCAAGGACGAAGCCAAGCGATATGCGGAATTTGTCCAATATTCTCAGACGAAGCTCGCACAATGAAGAAGTGATTTGTAGCTCTCATTACTTGTGGTAGGGTTCTCCGCGCTGTCTGTAACGGCAAGTATTAGGGCCATCCTTATCCGACTGGCCCTTTCTTTGGTCTCGCTTTACTCGGCTATCGTTGCTCGCTTATTCAACGCATCCCTAAGCGTTGTTTGCTAAGTTTCTTAAGCTATTCCTGTCATGTCAGCTCCTTGGAGATGTTAACGGGTTTATGAGCGCAGGTAACAGAACGCCATCGATTAGCCCCGTAAAGAGACTCGTGTCGAACGGTTTATGCTGAATGAGCCCGTAATAGGAAGCCATTGACGTAATAACCTGGCAAGCCATTTCAATGTCTGCATGAGCAGAAATTTCACCGCGGATAACAGCTCGTTGCATGAGCTCACGGTTTGCAGCGATCCATGGCTCAAACACTCCCGATATTCCCGTTTCAGCAAATTCCGGATGCTGCAAATAGGAGCCCAGGCCCGCGAGAACTCGAAATTTGCGTTCTTCCTCCTCGATCGATTGCGGCTTCAATAGTGTAAGCAGATCGCCGCGCAAGGTCCCAGAATCGGGCAAGGAGTCGAGCTCAAGATGATTTCTACTCATCCAGGTCAAGGCTTCTCGGACTAACTCCGACTTGGAGGACCAACGGCGGTACACGGTCGCCTTTCCTGCTTTCGCTCGGGTCGCGACCATGTCCATTGTCATGCCATCGAAACCCGCTTCAGCGAGTATGGCGATGGCCGCCTCAAGGATTATTGAATCCCGCGTGTGATCTCGCTTGCGACCCAACTTTCGCGCAGGTTCCAATACTTCGTTGGGCACTTGGGAGCCGGAGGATGTTGCTTTCTTCATATCATTCATGATTTATCTCCAATTAAAATGAACTTATTAGTTTCGGAACTTGACAGTTCCGTAAATTGAATGCTTTAATTTGATTATCCCACATTTAACAGGGACTTTAAAGGAGGTTGTCATTATGCCTACAATTCTCATAACAGGCGGACACAGCGGAATCGGTCTCGAATGCTCCAAACAACTCGCCTCAGATTATCAGCTTAATCTAGTTCTAGCAGGACGCAACTTGGAGCGAATTGAACCAGTTGCTAGTGAACTTCGTGCAACCTACGGTGTAAAGGTAAGTATTATTAAAATAGATACATCCTCTCTGGACTCAGTAAGATCAGCAGCTGCGCAATGCCGCACTATGCTCAACAATGGAGAGATCGATTCCCTTCAGGCGATCATTTGCAATGCCGGAGTACGGCTCAACGGGCCCGTCTCCTACACCAGTGACGGTTACGAGGAGACATTTGCAGCCAACTATTTAGGACATTTTCTACTGGTTGAATTGTTGTTGGACAGCATAGCGAATCATGGTCGCATTGTATTCACAGTAAGTGGAACGCATGATCCTGATACGGCAGACGGTAGAATGATGGGCGTTGCTTCAGAACATAACGCAATGGATTTGGCTAATACGGGTAAATATGGTAAAAAACCAGTTTCTTCTGGTAAGCTCTATGCAACTTCAAAGCTATGTATGATACTTCATGCCTATGAGTTGGACCGTCGGCTAAAAAAATCTGGCAGTTCGATCGCTTCTATTGCGTATGATCCCGGTGCTACTCCGGGAACTGGATTCCTCAGAGAGATGCCAAAGCCCGTGCAGTGGCTAGCTGATAGATCTTTTATGAATTGGATTTTCAAGCGCCTCGGTATTACGATTGGGAGCGTAGACTTTTCAGGAAAGGCTCTTGCTAAGATTTCTGCTGATTCTGCTTATGCCAATGGATCAGGGAAGTATTTTCAATCAAATGACGGCAGCTTAATCGAAAGACGTTCTTCTACATTATCATATGATAAAAAGCGAGCACTACAATTATGGAATGATACAAAAATGCTCGTCCATTTGGAACCAAATGAGGAGCCTATTCTACTCCGTTGACGATACGACGGAGTAGAAATTCCCTAAGCTAGGGAAAAGAAAAGATTCTTCTTTCAAATCTAATTGAGACAGAACTGGTTAGAAAGATCTTTCATGGAGAGCATGAGCTAATCATCTCTCAGGATTTGAAGGAAGCTGTTCAGATGTTGTTCCAGAAAATATCGTAGAGCGGCTAAGTGAACTAAATATCCAGTGTGAACAACTGGAATGCCGGAGAACAGAGGAGAGCGGCAACTGATGTACAGCACTTCTGACCCCGTCCCTCTCCAGCAAGTACGGCAGACTCTCGCCCAGTTTCAAAGCCTACTCGAAGAAGCACCTCCCGAAACGCAGAAGACGCTTCTTCAGACCGTGGTCAAACAAGTCCACATGAAGGACAGACGCAAAGTCGCCGGAATAGAGCAAGAGTTGACCCGACCATCCAAAAGCATTTTTCTGAGCCGGCCCCATCCTCCAAACTAGCGGAGGGGCTTTTGCTTTCCGCGAGCAAAAGCCCCTTCAAGGTACCGCCTCTTTCTGTGATCCCAAAAAGCTCTCAGAAGCCCGTTTGTGCCGACTTTGCCGTCTAGCGTGGCCCATCCTGAACCCATGCCGGGCAAAGCGCCTTTCCAAGCCTGCTGCGGGATTTTCCGAAAAAACTTGCCGCTACTTGTGGTACGGTTCAGCTTAACGGGTCTATCGGCGAAAAATTCGTTGCTGTGCGTAGTTTCCAATTGCTTTAGCAAATTAGAAACAACAATAGAAACCCATTTTGGTCGGTTATGAACGTGCAGGGTATAAAAAAACCATATATAACCAATTGTTCGAATTCCTGAATCCGTGATGCCTTCGTTGCGGACTCTACTAGGATCTCCGAATTATGGAAAACAAGTTTTGAAATTTAGTCTATTCCGTCATTCACAT
>NZ_JAATHD010000069.1 GCF_011947265.1 Paenibacillus sp. HB172176 | reverse complement strand
GATTCCGACGGGGTTTCACGTGTCCCGCCGTACTCAGGATACATCTCGGAGAGTGCTGACTTTTGGTTACAGGGCTTTTACCTCTTCTAGCGGGCCTTTCCAGACCTCTTCGCCTAACCAACACCTTTGTAACTCCATGTGAGATGTCCTACAACCCCAAGGAGCAAGCTCCTTGGTTTGGGCTAATCCGCGTTCGCTCGCCGCTACTGACGGAATCACTTTTGTTTTCTCTTCCTCGGGGTACTTAGATGTTTCAGTTCCCCCGGTATGCCTCTTATTGACCTATGTATTCAGTCAATAGTAACTGGCCATTACGCCAGCTGGGTTTCCCCATTCGGAAATCCCCGGATCAAAGCCTGCTTACGGCTCCCCGAGGCGGTATCGTTGTTCGCCACGTCCTTCTTCGGCTCCTGGTGCCTAGGCATCCTCCGTGCGCTCTTACTAGCTTAACCTTATGCTCAGGTAGATTCGGCTTGCCCGCCGTTTTTGTCCCGTTTCTCCATCCAATAAAACACGTAGCGGTAGAAACACAACAAAAAGATGTCGGTCAATCTCGAACAACCTTCGCACTTCATTATAACCTTAGCTAAAGGATGTTTCAGCAGAAGAATTGCTTCTTCTTTTACTTTCGTTATCCAGTTTTCAAGGAACAAATGGAGCCAAGCGGGATCGAACCGCTGACCTCCTGCTTGCAAGGCAGGCGCTCTCCCAGCTGAGCTATGGCCCCGTAATAGAAGATAAGGTACAGTCTTTTGCTTCGCAAAAACTGTTGGTGGGCCTTAGTGGACTCGAACCACCGACCTCACCCTTATCAGGGGTGCGCTCTAACCAGCTGAGCTAAAGGCCCTTATTCGATTGCTTGTTACGCTTTAGGATTTCTCTGATAAATGTTAATTTCCTTGTTTCGGGGAATAAACAATGAGTCATTGAAAAATCCGCTTGGCGACGTCCTACTCTCCCAGGACCCTGCGGTCCAAGTACCATCGGCGCTGGAGGGCTTAACGGTCGTGTTCGGTATGGGAACGCGTGGTTCCCCTCCGCCATCGCCACCAAACGGTGTTTTCTAGCGTTTTTCAATGATTGACATCCTGAATTACTTCAAAAAAAGACCCAACCATGTATTTCATTGGAAAGACAATTCATCATAAGAGATGATTGATCTTTCAAAACTGACAACGAGTGAGCGACAACCTCTGCCTGAGGGGTCTTACTAATGGAAGCAAAGCTTCCTGTATCCGTTCCTCGCAGGAACGGGATAATCCTTAGAAAGGAGGTGATCCAGCCGCACCTTCCGATACGGCTACCTTGTTACGACTTCACCCCAATCATCTACCCCACCTTCGGCGGCTGGC
>NZ_JAATHD010000068.1 GCF_011947265.1 Paenibacillus sp. HB172176 | reverse complement strand
ATTCAGCCGGACAACCTTGCACAGCCTAACCGCGTCGCGGCCGTTCCCTTCGGTCACTTAAGGCAGTGAAGGTTCGTGAATACAAGAACGTTAGACGCAATGCTAAGATATTAAGGGAACGAGTAGAGACAAGAGAGAGCTTGCGGAAAGTTCCCATCCGGGAACGACATTGACAACGCGAGCCAGAGCATAGCGGAAAGTTCCCATCCGGGAACGACATTAATAATGCGAGCCAGTGCATAGTGGAAAGTTCCCATCCGGGAACGACATTGACAAAGCGAGCCAGAGCATAGCGGAAAGTTCCCATCCGGGAACGACATTGACAATGCGAGCCAGTGCCAGTGGAAAGTTCCCATTCGGGAACGATATTGGAAAAAGTGCATTATAGACATTTGGAAGTTAATCGAAGAGGGCACAGCGTCTAACACCGTATTCACGCTGCGTCGCTATCGCTCCTTGGTCCGGCCGAAGCAGGAAGAAGTGGATTCGATTGGAGTATTTCAGTAGCAGGGAAGCCAATTCAGCCGGACAACCCTGCACTGCCTAACCGCGTCGCGGCCACTCCCTACGGTCGTTTAAGGCAGTGAAGGTTCGTGAATACAAAAACGTTAGATGACATACCGGCAAGACCAATAATTTATATGGAAGCTGATGTTAATTCTCATCGTGCTTTGGTGTATAATGAAAAGAAAGAAGTGCTGGAGGTGTTTCTCATTAGTATTGAAGAAAAACTTATTCAAGACTTTCTTACATTACCAGATGATAAGAAACTGGAAGTAATCGATTTTGTTGATTTTCTAAAGAGCCGAAACAACAAACAATTAGAATTGATGATGGACGACATTATAAGTGAGAATGCTGAAGCTCTCAAGGAATTAGCTAAATGAAGAACATTAGTTTGGAACAGCTAATTCAATTTCACAGTAAAATTGTAAAAGCATCAGGTGGATTAAATGGCATAAGAGATATTGGAATGCTTGAAAGTGCTTTAAGAAAAGCAGACTCAACTTTCGATGGAAAAGATCTATATGAAGGTGCTATTAAGAAAATTACTGTAATTGCGTATGCTTTGATAAAAAACCATGGTTTTGTAGACGGGAATAAACGAATAGGAGTAGCAATGATGTTGCTCTTATTGCGATTAAACCAAATAACTGTTAGATACAATCAAGAAGAACTTGTAGAATTAGGATTGCGAACTGCTGAAGGCAAATTTAATGAAGAACACATCGAACAATGGATAAGAGAACATCAAGTATAGTCAATTCTTGGTGTTTTTTTATTATTGCGCGCCTAGCCAAGCTAGGCACAACTAGCCGGTGAAAGTCCGGTCGAGGTAAGAGCCAAGTCGCCTCGTAGCTGACAGGCAACTGGTGGAGAGATCCTAAGGTTGAAGCCCTGTGACA
>NZ_JAATHD010000067.1 GCF_011947265.1 Paenibacillus sp. HB172176 | reverse complement strand
AGGTTTGAAGCCGAATGATTAGTTGACTTGACGCCATAGAAAAACACCGCTTCATTTGGTAAAGTGAAGGTGTCGAACAATCACTACCATACAGAAGAGGTGTCTTCCCTATGATAGACCAACAACCATCATTTGATCAACTTCCAAACGAAATTAAACCGGCTTTCCAGGAACTACATGTGCTGAAACACTTGCGCAGCGCGGGTTTCAAGAAAACATTCGGCTACACTTGCTCCGCTCTTTTCCGCCTCGTGTTTGTTCTCTTGTTTCATCAAAAAAACTGGTTTCGCCTCTTGGAAAGCAAGAAAGGAGAGGCATTTCCGGGCAAGGATGCCGTTTACCGCTTTTTGAATCACAGTGGTTTTGCATGGCGGCGATTTCTGCTGTCACTAAGCGGCGATACCATCTCTCGTATGGAGTCCCTCACATCTGAGAACCGGGAGAAGGCGTTTGTATTGGATGATTCCATGTTTGAGCGCAACCGCAGCAAGGCGGTGGAGATGCTGGCGCGCTTTAAGGATCATGCGACAGGTGCCTTCTATAAAGGCTTCCGCATGCTCACCATGGGTTGGTCCGATGGTCATTCCTTCGTTCCTATTGACTTTGCACTCCTTAGCTCGGCTAGCTCCGGCATCAACGGTATGATGGAAGGCATCGATAAGCGCAGTCATGGATACAAACGCCGCAAGGAGGCCTTTTGTTCGGCTCCGCAGGTCGTTGCGGCCATGCTAGACCGAGCCCTCCAAGCTGGAATTTCAGCTTCGTATGTGCTCATGGATAGCTGGTTTACGCATGCGCCACTCATCAGGGAAGTGCTCTCACGCAGGCTGCATGTCATCGGCATGGTCAAGAACGACAACAAGCGTTATCTCGTAGGCGACAGACGGTTGAGTCTGAAGGAGTTGTATGCGGCTGCGCCTCGTGTGCAAGGAAAGAATCGCAACATTCTTCGTCTCATCCGTACCGAGCTGGCGCCAGGCATTCCAGTAACCATTGTCTTTGTTCGTCATCGCTCCAAGAAAAACGAGTGGCTGGGTCTGCTCTCTACCGACCTGTCACTTGAAGCCTCCGACATCATCCGGATCTACCGGATGCGCTGGGACATCGAGGTGTTCTTCAAGTGCACCAAATCCTTGCTACGCTTGCAAAAAGAGTTCCAAGGGCGCTCATATGATCTGCTCGTGAGCCATACGACGATTGTCTTTTCTCGATACATTCTACTCTCTTGGCAGCATCGCCAAAGTACGGATGCTCGGTCTTTTGGTGGTCTATTCTATTTGCTGTGCGATGAAGTCGGCGAATTGGACTGGGCAGTCGCTTTGCAACAACTGATGGACCTGATTCAGGAAGTCGCCTCCAAAGCCGGGAAGAAACTTTCGACTTTGATTCAGCGTCAACTCCAACACTGGATCGCCGCTTTGCCCAGCTACATCAAGGCCTACCTACCTATTTCAAGCTGCGAAAGTTGAG
>NZ_JAATHD010000066.1 GCF_011947265.1 Paenibacillus sp. HB172176 | reverse complement strand
GTTTAATACGAAAATAAATGCTGCATAATGGATGGTATGGTGGTTACGAGCAAAAAAAAGCCCCACCTCCCGAAAATCTGATGTTTCAAAAAAATTTAACTTGCTGTTTCTTTGTTTAGTTGTACCTGATAACCGAGCTTTTGTATTTGCATCAAATAGCCTGCTAACATCTTTTCTTCGGACATGCTGCCGCCAGTAAGCATGTCTTTTTTCTCTTCATACATGGTTTGATCTCGTATTAAAGCAAATAGGATACGCAACAAAAGGTGGGCTGTCGCTACATTTGCTTTCTTGTCTCCTCGTCTTTTCCTAATCCTCCTGAAATGTATCCCTATACGGTTATTCGATCGACTGTTTGCCCACGCTGATTGGCATAACGCTGATTTGATATACTTATTGCCTTTCACCGTCTTGGATTTCCGGCTTTTCCCTGCACTTTCACTGTTTCCTGGACTCAATCCTGCCCAAGCTGCAAGATGGGCGTCACTAGGAAATAAATCAGCAGCGTTTGGACCGATTTCAGCAAGAATCTCCATTGCCGTATTCCGTTCAATTCCTGGCACAGAGTCTATTCGCTCTATCGTTTCCTTATACTCGTCTAGCATCATCTCGATCTTTATACCTAACCGTTCAATTTGATTCTCCAAAAATGCTAAATGCTCCGAGTGACTCGTAATCATTTCACGATGATGAAGTCGTACTTTTCCATTTAACGCTTCAACGAGTTGGCCCGCTTTCGGGATGAGCTTTGTTTTCACCACCTTTTTAATTTCTTCCTCATTCAGCACCTCTCCGTCCATTAGTTTTTGAAGTAAGGCACGTCCGGAGACTCCGAATAGATCCGAGACATAGGTGGTTAATTTGATATTGGCATCTTGCAATATCTTATGAATTCGATTCTTCTCGGAGGATGCAGCTTGGATTAACTTTCTGCGGTAGCGTGTCAGATCTCGCAAATCGCGAAATTTTTCCTCTGGAATCATACTGGCGGGAATTAGACCGCAACGATGCAACTTAGCCAACCATTGCGCATCCTTCATGTCTGTTTTTCGTCCCGGCAAATTTTTGACACGTCTAGGGTTAGCTACAACTAAGTTGCAAGATGGCTCCAAAATATTCCACACAGGCTTCCAAAGCACACCCGTACTCTCCATGACCACATCCTTGCATTCATGCGCAATCAAGAAGTTTTGTAGTCGAAGTAACTCCTTTGTCGTTGTACCAAAAGTTTCGATGGTTTGGACGGGTTTACGATCCAATCTTCCTTTTAATACACACGCGACTACTGTTTCTTGATGCACGTCCAGGCCTGCACAACACTCTCGAATAGCATCCATTCTACATCCCTCATTCTAGTCAAATGACAAATCATGCGCCCAGTGCAAATAAGAAATTTAATACACGTACTTGGTGTACAATAGGCGGTGCTCGCAAGGCGCAGTAAGACGGTTTTATCGACGAGATCTAGTCCCAGTAACCTTTCGTCTTTTGATTTGTATCTTTAGTCTTGACGAATTTGAGAACATGGAAACCACATGCCATGCAATAGCAGTTATTTTCATACATTGGGGTGACGGAGCGGCGTCATGAATGTTT
>NZ_JAATHD010000065.1 GCF_011947265.1 Paenibacillus sp. HB172176 | reverse complement strand
CTGGACAGTAAAAAGTTTTACATCATTAAGAAGCAAGGAAATCGGCGTCCTGCTGGGCCGCTTTCTGCTTGGAACGAATAATTTGAGTTAGCGAGATCTGCGAATTTTGGGCAAACAGGCGAAAAATCGATTGACGAAAATACGCCACAACCGTGGCCTCCGAGACGATGGACTTGGAGGGGGTGCGCAGGTAGCGGAAAAACAGCCCCGGCTTATGACCGGAAAAGCGCAAAGCGATCAATTGAATCAATCCCGTTGCAATAACGCTGCACATGACAAACCCTTCGATGGCTTGCAAGGTCAAACGGATCCGTTTTTGTTGCTGCTCGTTCGTCACGTCCTCCAGGGGGTCCGGTTCCTTTTTCCGGCGATAACGGTTTAGCTTTGGCATCGCCGCGCTCCAGAAGCGGTAGCCGAATGCGCCAATGACTTGCTTCATTTCGCGAAACGTGCATTCGATCTTGAATCGGTAGCTGTATGCGGTAAGAATCTGTAGGGGCTCCAGACTCAGATCGGTGCTGACGAAAATGGCGAGACGCTCTCCCTGTCGCACGAGCACAAAACGCAGTTGCTGGTACAGTCCCTGGCCCCATAACAAATCCGTACACAGGAAGGACACCGTCTCTTCTTTGCCGTAGAGCGTCACCGTGGTCGTTTGAAAATCGGCTGCGCGTGTCTGAAACAGCGTGGCGAGCTTGACCATGTTGCCTTTCTTCGGCGGACGCCCCCGCCCCGGCTTCTTCGCGGTGGGCGCCTCGTAGGCGACCGCATTCATCTTGGCGCGGGTCACGAGGTGTACGGACGATGCGTGCGAACGATTACCCTCGGCCAACCGCTGCAGGGCGGGAATGGACAGGTAGTAGCGATCCAGCAGAAGCAGCGCACGACCGAAGACTCCCGTAGCCGTAAAGGCTTGATCGATCACTTGTACGACGTGAGACGCTTGCCGCTCCTCGGAGGAGTCGTCCCAGCCGAAGATCGCTTTCACGCCGTCCTGCAGATTGAGGAACAGCGGCAAGCAAAACCATTTTTCCGCCGGGCCGGCCAGCACGCCAATTGCGCCAAAGAAGTGCCCAAAGATGTATTCGCCTTTGGCGGAATTCTCGGATTCCTGATGCAATTTCTTCACACCCGGCATGTACTTGGCTTCTTTGGTCTTCTTCATACCATCGCTAACCAGCAGGACACGTCCAAGAAAGCGTACAACCGGTGCGTGTCGGTTCACCGCTTTGTACCAGGCGAGTTGCAGCGACTCCAGCGACCAGGCGGAGGAACGGAAGAAATGGAGCATCGACTCGTAATGGCGCGGATCCAGTGCCAGATTGCGGATGATCGAAGTGACACCAAGATGATCGGAACGCACCATGAGACCGACAACAATGACCACGAACCACTCGTACGAAGCGGTTCGGGTGAAACAATTTCGAAAACTGGACAATATCTCATTCATAAATTTCAACATGGTATGGTCGATCGCGATGAAATAGGGTAAACTATCCAAGCAACCCTTTCTAGCGATCTGTCCTCCTTTCCGGCGTAGGAACCGTAAGGATATCACAGATTCGCTTGATTGGGTTGTTTTACCATGTGTCCATTTTTTGACGAGAACTTTTCACTGTCCAG
>NZ_JAATHD010000064.1 GCF_011947265.1 Paenibacillus sp. HB172176 | reverse complement strand
AATTTGTTGTAATTCTAATGAAATACTGGTTTTCCCGGAACTCGAAGTTCCATTCAAAAATATTACTGTTCCAAAAGACATTCAGCCTTAACCCCTTTTCCTTGAATTAAAATTATTCCTGATTAAAATAGATAAGAAAACTTATATGTATTAAATGATTATCTTATGGTTGTGGGTTAATGTTCTTGCGGCTATTTCTTATAACGTTCTTGTATTCACGAACCCTCACTGCCTTAAACGACCGGAGGGAGTGGCCGCGACGCGGTTAGGCAGTGCAGGGTTGTCCGGCTGATTATGCTTCCCTGCTACTAGAACGGCTTCATTTTAGCCGTTCTACTTCCAGCTTCGGCCGGACCAAGGAGCGATAGCGACGCAGCGTGAATACGGTGTTATCCGATGTCCGCCAACCCCGAATCCACTTACAAAACTTTCTAACGGTTTTATACAATTCGTATGATCTAGGTACTCACCAACCTGCTCTATAAAAATTATCACTAACTTAGCTAAGGAACGCCAGGTTTTTCATTCTTTAATTCTTTATTTTTTAATTCTGTGCGGATTTCGGATAACGTTCTTGTATTCACGAACCTTCACTGCCTTAAGTGACCGAAAGGGAACGGCCGCGACGCGGTTAGGCAGTGCAAGGTTGTCCGGTTGAATAATCTTCCCTGCTACTGAATTATCTTCTTCGAAACCTCATCTTCCTGCTTCGGTCCGGACCAAGGAGCCGGAGGCGACGCAGCGTGAATACGGTGTTATGTGATGCTCGCTCTTCTTAGATATACTTACAGCTTTTTCTTTTTCATTATTATCCAGTTTACTGCATCTAATAAATCTTCAGCGATGTATTCGGGCTCTGCTTCTATCCATTTCTCTCTATATTTTGTTAAGGAATCTTTTCCCCAACCGGTTTTAACTAATATCTTTTTAGCTCCTATAGCATGAGCTGCTAACATATCAGTACTCCCAACATCACCAATAACCACACATCTTGATAGATTTAAATTATAATCTTTCGAAGCTTCTAACAACATTCCAGGTTTAGGCTTTCTACATTCGCATTCTTGTTCATGAGGACAAATATATGAATGATCAAACCCAAAGCTTTCAAACTGTTCTTTAAATTCTTCAATCGTTGCCTCTCCACGTGAAATTCTATACTGATTCGTGAATGCAAATACTTTAAGTCCGTTCTCCTTTAAAAGATTTATAGCTTCTTGAGAGTGCTTGAATAAGCTGAAATCATTGGGATGAATAAAATGACCGGTTCCACCGATAGTTCCATCTCGGTCTATAAATACTGCTTGAAGTTCATGATTTTCATTCATGGTTTTAATCCTCTCTTAGCGAGTTTCACATAACGTTCTTGTATTCACGAACCTTCACTGCCTTAAACGACCGAAGGGAGTGGCCGCGACGCGGTTAGGCTGTGCAAGGTTGTCCGGCTGACTATGCTTCCCTGCTACTGAATTTACTACTTTGAATCCGCTTCTTCTACTTCGGCCGGACCAAGGAGCCGGAGGCGACGCAGCGTGAATACTGTGTTATGAGATGTTCTCGCCTTCTCTGAAATAACCTACACCAATTGTCTTTAACTTTTTGATAAGCTCTTCTACATTTTTTGGTGATTTCAATACTATGATCTTCTTATCTTGATATTTCATTAACTTTTCCATAATTCCAGGAAT
>NZ_JAATHD010000063.1 GCF_011947265.1 Paenibacillus sp. HB172176 | reverse complement strand
CTGTTGGATACGGAAAAACCCGCAGATAGACGTTATATTGATTCGCCAGGGAAATACCTGTATGTGCGAACGAATGAATCGATGTTTTATGTTGGGGGCACCGTTAAGTCTCTAGGCAATGATAATCAATATAGAGGGCCGGAATTATTTGCTTTTAATAAATCCAAGATCAGCAATTACAAGAACGAATCTGTATGGGAGAATAGTAATCTATGGTTAGAAATGTCCTATCCGAATGGCGATCCTGTGGATTTTCGCCTCACTGTAAATGGTCTATACAATGAAAGACCGCTTTATTCTTATTACCAATATCCTTCCAGGAGCGATTATGTAGCGAAAACAAATGGCACATTGAAAGGACAAGCCAAGTATGGCGGGTTTTTCATATATGGTTATGAGGTAGCTGATCGGACCGTATATCAGAAGTTGTATTGGACCAAAAATTCCGGGCAAACGGATCTTTACTATGAACGAGGAGAGAATTATCAAGGAAGCACGGCCGTATCCGATCTGCGAGCCTACGATGCCTTCACCGGTGAATTAATCTTCTCCTCTGCTGAGAGTGGGATTGATATACCGGGGATTTCTTCCGAATCCTATGTCAAAGGCGATCACATCGTTTTGAAATATGGAGGCAAGTACTATGAATATGATCGCAACGGCAATCTAGTTGCAACCCATACGCTTCCTGATTTGAACATTCCAAATACAAATGAGAATTATAGACCAGTTGTAACTTATCAGCAGAACGCTCTTGGAGATATCTATGTTATATCCGAATTGGTTAGCAAGAGTAATTCAAATGCTCGAATCGCAACCTATTTGTCTAAGGTCAATACCGATTTCACTTTAGTATGGACGACAAAGCTGCAAGGAACATGGTCAAATGCCACCAATTCCATAGGCTATGCGTATGGAGCGGTTCAGACTGCGTTTCCTCATCTCGTTTTTAATCCGATAAAGCAGGAGGTTATGGTTAATACCTTTTCTCAGAATGGTCTTGGTGTCTTTAATCATTATCAGCGCTTGTCAATGACAAACGGAAGCCTTTCTATCTGGGACTCGGCGCTAGGGAATTGGAGCTCGCAGCTTACGCAATTTCAAGTCGACTGGTTTGGCAATTATACGAAATTAAGCGGCGCAACCGCTTTTCCCGGCACGCTTTCAGCGGATGGATGGACAAGCAAACCAAGCGATGGCTATATGTACTTTTTTGATAATAATGGAGATAGAAAATCGCAGAGTTCCACCAACGGCATTATGCTTTGGTTAAATATTATGTTCGGAGCTTCTACAAGCTATCCGCAGCAAGGCTTGTACGTCGGGGACGGCATGTATTTATCCTATAATGGCTACAAGGATGCTTATAATGATTTGCCTTATCAATATGTTCCCGTCCTTACTGTAGGTACGCCCACCACCGATCCGTTGATCTATGATGCGTTTACGCTCGGCCAATTCATGTCCGAGGACAAGCTGAAGAATGCCGAGCTGGCTTTCAAGCTGGCGCTGCATCAGCCAAAGGGGAATACGGATCTTGCCGGCATGTCGTTCCGAATGCAAAATCCGCTCAACCGCTATGCGGTGGAGACGGATGGCGTAAAGCTTTATTTGTCCAAATATATGAGAGGAAGTCGGACGGTCTTGGCCTCGCAGAGCTTTCCCGTGCAGCCAAGCCAGCTATACAGCTTCCGCATCATCATGCAGGGCGAAGCCATCAAGGTGTATATGGACGGCGTTCCTTACTTTGAAGTAACGGATAATGAGTATAGCGA
>NZ_JAATHD010000062.1 GCF_011947265.1 Paenibacillus sp. HB172176 | reverse complement strand
TAGCCGGTGAAAGTCCGGTCGAGGTAAGAGCCAAGTCGCCTCGTAGCTGACAGGCAACTGGTGGAGAGATCCTAAGGTTGAAGCCCTGTGACAAAGTAACTTCTGCTGAAGTGCGAGCAAAACAACAGGCCGTAACATGAAGTGAATCCTGCCGCATCGTCAAAAAAGACCCGTAAGGGACAAGAGAGAGCCGAGCCTCGGGTATATGGGCGAAGGCCATGGAACGCGTGAAGCCCTTGGAAAGCAGCGCGGAAGAACTCTCCGATGTAAGGGGAGCGGCATGCTGTGAAAGTTGTGTCTGGAACTAGGGAGACCCTCCCCCGCACGGTGAAACCGTAAAGAGCGGACCTATAAGCCCGAAAGGTGAAGTGGCGAGCTGCGGGAAGGGAGTCGGAGGGGGCAGTAATACCTGAGAAGTGAGGACAACAAAACCTCATGGAGGGAAGGGCCCCTGCTTTGTCCAAGCAAGTGGAGGAGGTACGAGCGAGTGAATGCAGACAACCCTGCTAACTACGCCAAAGTAAAAGCTCAAGAACTTCAAAACAAGCTATATCTTGCCGCCAAGGGAAATCCGAAACGAAGGTTTCATGCCTTGTACGACAAGCTTTACCGGAAAGACATCCTATGGGAAGCGTGGAGACGAGTCAAAGGAAACAGAGGAAGCGGCGGGATCGACGGCATAACCATCGAGCACGTCGTGAAAGAGTACGGTGAAGAAAGATTCGTTGAAGAAATACGGGAAAAGCTGATCGCCGGGACGTATCACCCTCTGCCTGCAAGACGCAAGGAGATACCGAAAGGAGACGGGAAATTCCGTCCGCTAGGTATACCCGCTCTAGCCGATCGAACCGTACAGATGGCAGCGAAAATGGTCATTGAACCGATCTTCGAGACGGATTTCAAGGACTTTTCCTATGGATTCCGTCCTAAAAGAGATACCAAAGGAGCGATCCGCCACATCAGACGAGCGGTAAGGAAAGGTGTATATTGGGTAGTGGATGTCGACATCGCCGGATACTTCGACAACATCCCGCATGAGAAATTAATGATGCTGGTGGAGCAACGCATCAGCGATAGAAGAATACTCAAACTCATTCGGAAATGGTTGAAGGCGGGATTCGTAAAAGAAGATCTGTTTTACGAAACTGACCTCGGGAGCCCTCAAGGGGGCGTCATCAGCCCATTACTTGCCAACATATACCTGAACTATCTCGACACGGTCTGGGAGAAGAAATTCACCGAACTCGGGACGCTCGTCCGCTATGCAGACGATCTGGTTATCCTCTGCAAGACCAAGGAACAAGCACTCCGATCCATTGATGTGCTCAAAGCGGTATTCTTCAAGCTCGAATTACAGATGAACACATCGAAATCCAAACTGGTCAATCTATGGGATGACAAGGCAGGATTCGATTTCCTAGGGATGCACCACCGGAAAATTCCAAAGCAAGTGAAAGGAAAAGCCCATCACATCCTAAGGAGTTACCCGTCGAAGAAAGCCATGAAGAAGATGAAGGAAAAGGTAAAGGAAGCCACCGAACCGCGCAACCGTCTGTTCTGGACAATGAACGAGATGGTAAAGGAACTAAACCCTAAAATACAAGGGTGGAGGAACTACTACGCGATGGATTCGTTTGCGGACCAATTCCTTAATAAAATCGACTGGTATATCCGAAAGAGGCTAACACTGTTCTGGAACAAAAAGCTGAATCGTCGTAACAAACTCGGTAAATCCGGATTAGTTGGGAACATAGCCCAACAGGCCGGACTGAAGAAACTGGTCGGATAGGAAAGTACCGTAACGCGGAAGAAAGAAGGGCATCGGAAAGCCGGATGAGGGAAAACCTCACGTCCGGTTTGATGAAGGGGGAACTGGAAAGTAACTAGAGGGCTTGCGCCCTCCAACGAAATTCAGTTCTCTACTCTAC
>NZ_JAATHD010000061.1 GCF_011947265.1 Paenibacillus sp. HB172176 | reverse complement strand
AGGGCTATTCGGCGTTTCGTCATCCTATTTGGCTTCCATTCCAATACCCATATCCAAAATCGTGTCTTGATGTGTGCTGGATTTGACGCTTACTTTAGAACTAAAATCATAAAGATTACCGAGTCGCAGTGTGCCGTTTACTTGCTGAATATTGGTAGTTATTCTATCGGCACTAATAGTTCCTGAAACAATTTTATCAGCATCAAGAGTCCCTGTGTATATTCCACTGGGACTAATATATGTAAGCCTTTCTGAACTTGATGATAAAGCACCTACTTCGCTAGCAGAATAAGATGGTTTAGGAACTGAACCCCAACTAATACTTCCACCATTCATGTTTATATTGCCGCTAATGTTGGCATTATTGGCGGTTAATGTACCATCAGAAGCAACACCAAATTTACTTCCAATCTGCATAGTGCCTCCAGTGACTTGAACATTGGAGGCTTTCATTTTGCCTGTCAAATCAACGCTGAAGGGGGCGTTGGCGAAGGTAGAGCTTCCTAGTGAAATGCCATTTGAATCAGCTTTGAATAGACTGTTTCCAGAACCAATCTCAACCTTGCCTTTGAAAATGACATCACCATTCGTATCCAGTACGATTTGATCACTCCACACAGGGCTTGAAGTAGTGCCTGTGTTTTTTTGTATTTTTAATCCATGTGTTGCATTAATAAGAACTCGACTTTTTATACTGCCATCACTTTCTGTTCGAGTAATGACCAAATCCATTTCTGTTGCCGTCATTCCATTATCGTCAATGGTAAATGAGCCTGATTGATTTGTAACAGTAAGGTCGTTCCCTGCAATTAATTGTCCGACTATACGTTCTGCGATGATACCCCGATTGGTGACGGCTGTACGCCAGTGCTTTCCTGAGTCAGAACTAATGGCCAGAACTCCGTTCTGAATGATCAACATTTTGGAAGGATCATTCGAATCACTTACAATAATCCCTCTGCGAGACATACTAATTGAATTATTCAATCCACCTTCAATTTGTCTGTCAATCGCGCTCCAGGTCGTGTTTAATATCTGCGAAACTTCATCTGTTCGCTCAATGTTGTTGTCATAGGCATATTTATTGGCGGCAAAAGAATTGGATGTACTAATCGCGCTTTTTATTTGAGCAACCTGCTTGTCCTGGAAGAGCAGATTCTTGGAGACATTGCTAATGGTCAAACTAATCGTGTCGCCTTCATAGTCTGTACTCATTCCGATAATCTTGGCAGTAATGTGTATATCAGATAACTCATAATCAACGTTAATGAAATCGCCTAGAACAATCTTGTCCCTATCCGCGCTTTCTTCCGTATCAAGCACACTAAACAAAGCAGGTTCAGTTTTCTTCTTAAAAAGAAACTGCACAACATCTTGGAAAAATGTGTTACTATTATGATGATCAATTGGATACACATAATCAAAATCAAACGGAGGTTTCACAATGAAAAAACTAACCATAGGCGCAACAAGTTTTATTACAGGGGCATTGCTTATGACAACTTTAACAGCATTTGCAGACACAGCAAAACAATTTGTCTTAACTACTCTTAATTTTCCTGTAATTATTAATGGAACAGAGTTTAAGAGTGATGACATGCCCTTTATGAACTACAACGGGAATACTTATGTACCACTCAAAAGAGTTGGTGATATGCTGGATGTTCCCGTTAACTGGAATGATAAATTAAAACAGGTTGAGATTGGTGAAGATGGTATTGATGCTGATGATAAGAATAGAACACTTAAACTTATAGAAAATTACAGTAACGGATTTGAAGCATATCAATACGGAGACATTATTTACATGCAACTAAGGTCTGGATTAGATAAGTATAATTTGTACCTTGAAACAAGTTACGATTCACTTAATGAAGCCTTGTTATTTACTAAAATTAATTTGTCTATTCCTGTGTCAAAATCATTTTACGTAGGGTGCGATATCTTTATTAACAAAAACAACGGTACAAGTTACATTAAAGAAGATTTATTGAAAAGTATTGCAATTCAAATTAATGAAAGTTAACCAAATCTCGCAACTATGCCTGTTACATTTCCACTAAAATTCCAATTACCATCGGCATAAACAGTATCACTAACCCTCCCAATCTGCATTGAACCACTGGGATTAAAAATGCTAACACGATTTGTTGTTATGTCAGAATCATATACCCAGAATATTTGTTTATTGTTTTGATTATAGACTTTCTGGACAGTAAAAAGTTTTACATCATTAAGAAGCAAGGAAATCGGCGTCCTGCTGGGCCGCTTTCTGCTTGGAACGAATAATTTGAGTTAGCG
>NZ_JAATHD010000060.1 GCF_011947265.1 Paenibacillus sp. HB172176 | reverse complement strand
GATTGGGTGAATTGGATCTTCATATATAGCACCTCTCAGGTGAATTTAGATAATCGCTTGTTATCTTTAATATTCGCCATCAGAGATGTGATTCCCTTCGTTTTTCTAGCTTTTTATTTAAGTTGCTTCACGGATTAAGGGAATTGGTTACATACGGCTTTTTTCTTTGGATCTCCTTAAATGGGAAACGATTCTCCATACTGCTCATTATACGATTTTTTTAATTCCGCTAAAAAAGACTCCCTTTTTTTGCGAATATCTTGTACAGTAACTAGCAATTCCTCTTCCTCAAGAATTTGCTTTTCGTAATATTCTTTTGCGCCAAACTTGGCCATTCTTTCTCGATAACCGGTCGAGTAGACCGGGGGGATTTCACCCCCAGTCTCTCACAGAACCGAACGTGAAGGTCTCCCTTCATTCGGCTCTTGTTATCCAATCGCGGGCAGTAGCCCTATCTGCCAATGGTAGAAGAGATTTGGGTTGCACTGAGCAATGCGTTTCAGAAATCTCATTGCTCTAAGTGTGCTACCTTTCATCGACTTATATTTGGATTTCGTCCATCTGGCTATGGTGAGATTTACATAGGTGAGGATTCTTTTGGCTGTTCCAGCCGCAAATTTCGAGAAGTAGTTAAACCAGCCACGAATAACCGGATTTATCAACTTGGCTAATTCCTCAATGGAAACAGATTTATTACTCATACGGATGTTTCGAACACGATCTCGCAGGACCTGCCCTGCATCTTTGCTGACTGCCGGTGAAAACCCATTGAAAAATCCCCCGCGCTTGTTCTTAATGTAACGATTTCGAAACGTATATCCAAGGAAAGTGAAGTCTTCGTAATCGTGTTTCCCTTGGAATCTATCACTTTTGCAATATACGATTCTAGTCTTATCCGGGTGAATTTCCAATTTACACGTTCTCATTCGACTCTTCAGCTCGTTCAACAGTCGCTCAGCCTCTCGTTTTGTCCAGCAGTGTATAACTCCATCGTCAGAATACCTCGCCCAAGGATTTCTTGGATTCTTTCTCTCCATCCATTGATCAAAGGCATAATGCAAAAACAGATTTGCAAGGATTGGACTGATGACCCCTCCCTGGGGAGTGCCGGAAGTCCTTTCTTTGACGGTACCATTTGGCATCCTTATTGGTGCACATAGAAATCGTTCGATGTATAGAATTATCCATTTGTTATCTGTATGCTTTCGAACGGCTTTCATCATGAGTTCATGATCAATATGATCAAATAAACCTACAATGTCAAATTCAATTAGCCATGGCATCTTCCAACATCTCTGTCGAATTGCGCCTACTGCATCAGTAGCTGATCGGTTTGGTCTATATCCATAGGAGTCTTCGCAGAACACGGGCTCCACTAATGGTTCGAAGTTGAGGCGAACTACCATTTGCGCTATTCTATCCGCTATAGTGGGCACACCTAGGAGTCGCATCTTTCCGTTTTTCTTCGGTATCTCTACACCCTTGACTGCCTCTGGCATGTAACTTCCTGAAGACATTCTGTTCCATATTTTATACAGGTTGTTTTTCAAATTCTTCTCGAATGCTGTAAAATCCATACCATCAATGCCAGGAGCACCCCTATTCGCTTTGACACGTTTGTATGCTTCTAACACTTGATGTTTAGAAATCTCGAACGATTTTCCTTCTTTCATAGAATCCTCCCATTTCTGGTTGTTCAATTCAAGAATGATGGATAACAGAACCCCTTCGCTCCTCTGCCATTACAGCAGATTCTTCACTACTATGGGTTCTTCCGCATCTGATCCCACATCTCTACTTTCATCCTCGTCGTTTTAGCGCTTGGATTTTTCGATTTTTCATTGGGGCTCAGACTTCTCCTGTTCCTTGCTAGAGCCTGCATCATGCTCCTGTAACCTCTACGCCGACGATCATCTAGCCAGTACTCAGGTTTCCGCTAGACCTAGTCCCAGTGACCGCTTAAAATCTCTGGTTTTGATCGCACTTCATCTTAACGACGTTTCATCAGCTCTTCACTTTCGTTCAGCTTCATGATGCGTACCTGACCAATTCATTTTGGCCTTTTCCAATTGCGCTCAGCACCACAACTTTTAATTGCAGCACCCAATGGCGGTTTAGAATCTGCACCTGAATGCCGATTCTGAGGGGCCCACCCTCATCTCTTGCAAAGCATGAAAAGTTGCTTATGCCCTCCTTTCGTTGCAACGTTTCTTCAGGACACACTAAGCGTCAAATCCAGCACACATCAAGACACGATTTTGGATATGGGTATTGAAATGGAAGCCAAATAGGATGACGAAACGCCGAATAGCCCTCCATTCTATATAGAGGGCTGTCCGCTTTCGTTATTTCGTAAATAATCGGCAGA
>NZ_JAATHD010000006.1 GCF_011947265.1 Paenibacillus sp. HB172176 | reverse complement strand
CAATCTTACGATTACCAATCAATCAGGCTCATTTACCATTGACGATAATGGGATAACTGCAACAGAAATGGATTTGGTCATCACTCGAACAGAAAGTGATGGCAGTATAAAAAGTCGAGTTCTTATTAATGCAACACATGGATTAAAAATACAAAAAAACACAGGCACTACGGCGAGCCCTGTGTGGAGTGATCAAATCGTACTGGATACGAATGGCGATGTCATTTTCAAAGGTAAGGTTGAAATCGGGTCTGGCAATAGCCTATTCAAAGCTGATTCAAATGGCATTTCATTGGGAAGCTCTACCTTCGCCAACGCCCCCTTCAGCGTCGATTTGACAGGCAAAATGAAAGCCTCCAATGTTCAAGTCACTGGAGGCACAATGCAAATAGGAAGTAAATTTGGTGTTGCTTCTGACGGCACATTGACTGCAAGTAATGGTAACTTTAGTGGTAATATTACTATGAATGGTGGTAGTATAAATTGGAGCACAGTTCCTAAAGCTTCCTATAGTGCAGGAGAAATTGGAGCATTATCCACTGGTTCTCCAATGTTAACCAATATTAGTCCTTATGGAATTTATACTGGGACTTAAAATGCCAATCAAATTAATGCTGGATTAATATCGGCGCAATATATCGACACTGACAACTTGAAGGCATCTAAAATTTATAGTACATCTGATCCTAGCAATTATGCTCAAATGGGTGGTTCCTATGGCGACATGACGCTTTATAATAACAATAATGAGTTTTTTAAAATTTATAACAATGTTGATGGATCAGTATCCCTGTAAAGCTGGGGGCACAAATTCATGACTGCAAGGGGCAGTAATGTATCTTTCCTTGGTAACGTTCAAGGTGTTCCAGCGACATTCGGTTAATTACTCTCACTTTCTTGCATTTCTAAAAATATTTCTTCGCTGACCTCTACCTTGCCTTGACTGTTTATATATGCAATTACATCGCTAGAATATTTATTTTCCACTTTAATTATTTTATCATATCCATCGTATTTAAACGTTTCGTTATCTATATTGTAATGAAATTTATAAATATCTAAGTTGAATTTGGCCGCGCCTTCTACAAGTGTGTAGTAGGTAGTATTATCATTTATAGTTGATTCATTACCGCTCTCATCAAAATCAGAACTAACAATCTCAACACTTCTCTCATCATTGTTCCAATTAACTTCCGCTCCAACCAACTTCCGCTCCAACCAACTCGCCGACATCTTTAAGGTATACATATGTCCTATCGTTATAAGTGAGAATTGGTTGAGAAGTCTCCACCTTTTCACCATTCAGTTTAAGTGTAACGGTGTTGTTGATATAAGCAGACACTTTTTCTAGGGCAGGGGCAGCATAGCCAGATATTCCAGTCATAAGCAACGCTCCTGCAATAAAACTAGCTGCGCCTATGGTTAGTTTTTTCATTGTGAAACCTCCGTTTTGTTTGGTTATGAAGTAATACGTTCATTTTCTATTATAGTAGCATATTTTTCCAATATTTTGTTAAAAAAATGAAGCATGAACATCCCAATCCCCACTCCACTCAAGAAATTATTGTCGATATTGAAGGATGAGGGTAATGGTGAATAGGTTGAGTGGAAGTAAAGTTGTTAAGATAAATTGAGTTTCATTTCAAGCGAGTTTCCTACTTTTACCATGTAATTTGTTTACTTCTACCAACTAAAATGATAGAATTATAGGTGAGAACGATAGTTTTCATATTAGTGGGTCTATAATTGATGTTTTCGCATACCTTATACAAATTAGTAGAGAGGTGTGTGGCGATATGAAAAATGGAAAGAAGGGGAAATTAATGGCTAAACCAATTGAAGCTACTCCCGTACTACGTGGGGAAGACCTTATTAATTTTGTTGAGTCTTTAAAGAAAACTGATACAAAAGCAAGTAGAGAAAAAAGGAAATCTGCTCTAACTCTATTGAAAAAAGTTAGGAAATAGATGAGATATAGAGACACAGGAGAATATGAAACCATATCTAATCTTGTATCTCTTGTAGACTTTGATGAAAACTATCCTCTTGAATCATTTGATTGTGGTATTGAAGATTATAACAATTTTCTTTTGCATGATGCAAAGAAATACATAGAATTAGGAATTAGTGCGGTACAATTACTTATTGATAATGAGTCTAATGCTGTATTGGGCTATATTGCAATGCTCACCGATTCATTCTACCTTGATTCGGAAGAAAAAAATCAATTGGAACTAGATGTGCCCTTTAATTCTGTTCCAGCTTTAAAGGTTGGCAAACTCGCAACCCACAAAGACAGAAATGAATTCCACTATGGTTGCTACCTATTAGAATTGTCGTTAGGTTATGCTCAAAACCTGTTGGAAGAAGGAATTGCATGTAGATTCCTTACTGTCGATACTGATATTGAATTTAGAGAAGACACACCTAGTTATTATGAGATGTACGGTTTTGTTAGAAATCTACACAAAAATCAGAAGAGAAAAAATGTTGTTAGTATGCGTTACGATATTTTTTCATAAAGGTCACTCCAAATTAGGAGTGGCTTTTTTGTTGTGTGGTGGAAGTTCAATTTTTTGTGGAAATGAATTGAGGTGATTACTATACCGAGTGTTTCGATTAGCGGAATTGGTCAAAACAGTGCTTCATGGACAATTAATGATTTGAGCAATGTATTTACATCAGATTTTTATAACAATGCGTATGTGGTAGCTACATGGTCTGGAGGAGGATATCAGGCTTCAGGATACGATTACCCTGCCGCTTCTGGCGGAACTACCAGTAAAAGTGCAAGTGGAAGTATAAATGGACTGCCTTCTGGAACATTTATATCAATTCAGGCATATGCTACGGCTGCAAATGGAACTGCATATAGTTCAGGTACAACAAGTTTTACAACCGCATCTCCTCCAACACCCACTATGAATCCTGTCACAATCGCCTATAGACAACAAGGGGCATTCGGGCTAACTTGGACTGCTTTATCAGGAGCATCGAATTACACCATTAGCTATAAACAAAGTTCAAGTGGGGCAAGTGGGACATGGAGTACTTTTTCGACAACTGGAACTTCTTATTATTTATCTGTTGGGACGTATGGTGTTCAATATGATTTTAAAGCAATTGCCACATTGACAGGTGGGGGGACATCAAATTCCAGTTACACTACACAGGGAACGTCACAGCCTAAGACACCAGCAATTTCAGGCCAAGTTACAAATGGTTCTACGTTCACTATTTATACAAGTGGGATGCAAGGCAACTGGAGTAGTATCACAGTTGAAAGGCTATCTTCTACTGGTTCTTATTTGGACTCAAAAACTATAACGCCAAGTGGAAATCAATACGTTCAGTGGCTGAATATGCCAGCCAACACAACTAATCAATTTAGAGCGTACTCTTCTTATTCTTCGTTGAACAGCCCTTACTCAGATAATACAATTACTTTGCAAAACAATCGCCCAGAAGAATTTTCATGGACATATGAAAAATCAAAAGACGAAAATTTCAATCTGACTGCAACCGAGTGGAATAATTTAACCTCCAAAATTAATGAGTTCAGAGCCTATAGGCTAGGAACAAATTCAAGTTATAGTTTTACTCAGGCACAGACAGGAAGTCCTTTTTATGCAGTCATGTTTAATCAAGCTGTCAATGCGATCAATGGAATAAATAATCCATCACCGACTATTAGCCCACCTAGTACAAAGATGAGGGGCGATATAATAACCGCTTCAGATATAAATCAATTAAAGTTTTCAATTAATTCAGTTCAATAAGAATAAAAAAAATTAGGAGTGAATGTATGAATTACTCACAAGACCCATTGATATATAGATTGCGTTCTGGAAAAGAAGGGGACGAATTTATCGAAATTGATTTCTCATTAAAAGTCATAAATAATAAATTCACACTCACAGAAGTACCAGACAAGGAATATAAAGTTCAAGTATCTGGATATAATGAGATCCTCAACTTGAATGACGAGACTCCTGAAATTGCAAGTAACGAATATTATGTGGATTATAATATCGGTGAAGTTTATTTCAATCCAAGTGAAGAAGGAAAAACTTTAACAGGAACATTTTGGGGCAGAGGTGTTGTACTATTCCCTACATCAAGAATATATAGACCTACAGGTGAAGGCGAAACTATCGAAATCCTTGAAGATGTTGTACAGAGTGCTCAAGAGGCGACTCATATTATTGAGGATGCTGGAGATGTTCTTCAGGATGCTCAAGACGCAACAGATGCTGCTAATACTGCTGCTACACATGCAACCACTCAAGGTGATTATGCATTAGCAAAAGGGAATGAAGCAAATACTGCTGCCACGAATGCCAATAATGCAAAAGATGCAATCGAAGCAAATGAATCGGAAAGACAAACAAATGAAACAGCAAGAGAAGATGCTGAGACCATTCGTGTTGCAAATGAGAGTGCTCGGATATCAAATGAGTCAGATAGAGACACTGCTGAAAGTACAAGACAAAGTAACGAAACTTCTAGGAGCAGTGCTGAAACTTCTAGAGATAATGCAGAAGATGCGAGAGTTATTGCAGAGACAGCAAGAAATACGGCTGAAACCACAAGGTCAGATAATGAAGACAGTAGAATCGTATCGGAAAACACAAGACTTTCAAATGAATCTGCAAGAGAGACTTCCGAATCTGATCGTGTGACAGCAGAGAATGCGAGAGTTAGTGCTGAATCGAGCAGAGTAATCGCTGAATCAACAAGAGATTCAAATGAAGACGATAGAATTTCAAGTGAATCTTCAAGGGCGACTGCTGAATCTGCTAGAGTTGACGCAGAGTCGGATAGAGAAACAAGCGAATCGACTAGAGAATCAAATGAGACCAATCGTATATCTGCAGAATCTGTAAGGGTTAGTGATGAAACAGCAAGAGAAGCCGCTGAAATAGCAAGGGGAAATGCGGAAGTAGCAAGAGTCTCATCGGAAGACTCAAGAGTAACTGCTGAAACAGCAAGGGAAAATGCAGAAGATTTACGTGAAACGAGTGAAGATACAAGGATCAGTAATGAGTCTGATAGGGTAAGTGCAGAATCGTCTAGAGTGTCTGCGGAATCAGGGAGAGTGTCTGCAGAAACTGTACGGCAAAGTAATGAATCCACAAGACAAACTCAAGAAACGACAAGACAAACAAATACCGCTCAAGCGATCAGTGATGTGAATGATAAGATTGATGAATTAGATGCATTGATTGAAAATACGACAGGTAAATTAGAATATAATTCATCTGCAACTTATTATAAGAATAACTTTGTTACGGATAATGGCTCTAGTTACATGGCTCTTCAGACAGTTACTGGAGTAAAACCTAGCTCAAGCGCTGTCGAGTGGCAATTGATGGCTCAAAGAGGCGTTGACGGAACAGGCTCAGTAAGTAGTGTGAATGGGGTGTCCCCTGATCTTAGTGGGAACGTTACGATAACAGCTTCTGATATAAACTTACCAGTAAAAAGTGGAAGCGGTACAAATTCAACAGTACAAGGATCTGGTACGACAGCATCAGGACCTAGTTCACATGCCGAAGGCAGCAATACCACCGCTTCCGCACTTCAAGCCCATGCTGAAGGTAGCAACACAATAGCATCAAATAATTCGGCTCATGCTGAAGGAATATACTCACAAGCGTCAAGTATTGCCGCTCATGCTGAAGGTGAGAATACTATAGCATCAGGAAGATCGTCGCATGCGGAGGGTTTCGGTACCGTTGCTGGCGTAACTGGATCTGTTACATCTGGTCTTGATGATTATGACGGATATTATACTCATGCAGAAGGAAGCGGTACGAAAGCCTATGGGAATTCGGCACACGCCGAGGGAAAAGATAGTGTTGCTTCTGGTAAGTATTCTCATTCTCAAAATAAAGGGACTATAGCTTCTGGTGAGAGTCAGACAGCAATGGGTAGATTTAACATTGAAGATGATTCAAAAGCAGTAATTATAGGTAATGGATTGGACGACGATAACCGATCAAACGCTCTAACTCTGGATTGGGACGGGAATTTATCTCTATCTGGAGAAGTAACTGATGGGGAAGGAACAACTTTAAGCAGTTTAAAGTCCTCTATTGTCGAAGGCCAAACCATCCCCTCCCCCCTACAGCGTGGCGTCAATGTAGTCAACACCGACCAAGCGAGCGGGGCGTCAGTACAGGTTAAAGGTAGGACGTTGGTTAACATCCTTGGGCGTGATGGCGGGTGTGAGAGTTTGACGGGTTTCACATATAACAGCGGTGCTGTGTCGATATCAACGGTACAAAAACGTAGTGGGACATCGTCTATTAAGTTGGAAGTGAGTGACGGTCAAGCTCGGGCACGTAAGGAGTTCACGTATGCGCTTGACGCAACAAAATACTATTTATTTACTGCGTGGACATACATCGAATCGTGGACAAGTGGAACAGTCAGTTTATCTTTACGCCAATCTGGTTCAACAACTGTAGACAGTCAGGCATTTGCGAATTCATCGCTTATTGGACAGTGGCAGTTTATTAGCGTTAAAGTTCCAACAGGTAACACGCTGGGTAATGGGTTCCGTTTATACATTGGACAAGACGGAGCAATAAACGCCACAGTCTACTTTGACGAAATCCGTCTCTACGAAATCTCCGCTGTCGACTACGCTGCCATAGGAACGACGATTACTGGCGAAGACATAGACGCTCATTTCCCGTATGTGGGTAGTGTTCAGCATTTGCAGGGCGTGAGTGTGAGGAAGACGGGATTGAACTTGTTACCACCCGTAGACATGTGGTCTACAGTTCACGCGAATGCTTCCAGAGTTGCACCTTATGAGTTGTTTCTCGCGGCTACTGCATCGGGACAACCCAGCTTTGTCAATATCCCTGCGCGAGGTGGACAGCAGTATACAGCCTCGATAGGCTCTATAGATGGCGGCGCTGGTTGGAGTGTGCGTGTCTGGGAATATAAAGGCAGTACCTATAACAATGCGTCTCAATCTCCTACTCCGGGTAGCCCTAAGACTTGGACTACTAAAGTCGATACGGACAAACTGAGATACGAGTTTACGTGTATATCGGCTGGAAACTTTAACTTCAAAAACTGGATGCTCGTCCTTGGTGACACCAGCAACCTCCCTGAATCATTTGAGCCAAGAATAGACCAATATACCAACGTACCTACACTCCTTGCCAGCAACGTAGATCGGAGCATAGCGGACAGCTACGACAGTGCTACTGGTGAGGTATTTAGGAGGTGGAGACAAAGTTACAAGTTGGATGGCTCGCTCGAATGGGTATTTTTAGCCGATAGAACTGGATTTAAAAGCGTAGCTGTGGTCGGATGGACAGATATAGCAGGCGCCCTACCTTCACAAACACAAGCCGTATCTATGGGGTATGACGGACGTATGATTAATACTGTCGATTATAATGACCTCGCCACTGCGGCAGATGCGGTTAATATTTCGGGCGATTCGCTGTATATTTGTGTTCCGGATGTAATATCAGGATGGACGGAGACATTGAATCCAAACAACGGTATTTTCATTAAAGCTCTCATGAATGGTTGGAAAGCCAACGGCAACGATGGATCGGTATACGATTCATGGGAATCCATCCTCGACGGTAGTCCTCCAATATATAATTATGTTGGATATGTTGTAACATACAAAGCCCCGGGATGGGACTGTTACGCTACACTCGATTACGTCCTTGCTACTCCTGTTGTCGAGCAGTTGGAAGGCGATCTTGGAGCGTTGTCGCTGGCTGAAGGCGGTAATACGGTGGAGCTGCTGGAGGGTGTGATTGTAAGGGAGTCCGTTACTCCAATACCATTCGGCGGAAGCGGCCTGTATTATATCAACAGAATATCCGCCGTTGGAAGCGAGTTGAGTAAACGAGCTGAAAAGATACTCGCAGTTTACAAAGGTGAGGTAAAGCAGCCATTCTCAACCGATGTCAATGTCGGATGGGTGGTAAACGCTTCTGATGCGTATGGTAATGAGCGATGTGTCGCGTCCATACCATTTGTAGACCCCGCCGCCGAATACTACGTCGACTATATCGTTCTCGACAAGTACGCCTACACCACAAACGCCATCGATGCTACTCTGACGTATCAATCAACTCTTGGCGGTGCAGTAGCTCAGGCTACGCAGGACATTGCTAAGATTAAGCAACATGAGGGCGTACAAGATTTTGCGTTGGATTATATTGAGGCTAAAGCGGATAATAACAAGATTGACTTGGATAACGTAAAGGAGGGGCTTGAAAACATCCTAGACAACGCTGATTTAACAGGCACTCCTACCGCAACCACTCCTACTGCGGGAGATAACTCAACAAGGGTATCAAACACCGCATTTGTTCAAGAAGCTATAGCTGCTCTAGTCGACAGTTCACCTGACGCACTGAACACTCTTAATGAACTCGCTCAGGCACTAGGCGATGATCCGAACTTTGCTACAACTGTCCTAAACAAACTTTCCACTAAGCTGGATAAGAGTGAGATAGAAGTCAAGCAAAAATCTGGTATCGATCTAAACACTCTAGTACAAGATGGTAGGTACCATATATTCACTATGGTCAATGGACCGACTGGTATAGGTGCTGAATGTTATGCCATAGTAACCTCCGAAGATGGTAGCATTGTATTCCAAACTATACTAGACCTAGTCAACAACAAAATGCATACCAGAACATATACTGGAACCTGGAGTACGTGGTCATATGGTGGAGATACTACCATATGGGAAATAGGTGTTGGAGAGATAGATCAAACAGGACACTATTATATCCTAACAAACTATAGTGACCTTCCTATTGCTCAACAGGGGTATGTGTCTCATATAGAATACCCAGAAGAAGGACACGGTATGCAGGAGTATACTCCATCAAATGAGAATAGGAAGTTCATTAGACGTAAACTTTTTGACTACTGGTATCCTTGGACGGAAGAACAGACCTTTGCACTGACCGATCCAGATGGCTCAGGTAAAGGGGGATATTACGGTAATGCTAATACTTTACCGTTTCAAGCTGGTATGTATTCTATAACTTCTCCTAACTCAAATTTCCCAGTATCTACGACTGGTATTTGTAACGTATATTACAGAGGTTCTGGATATTACCTACAAGAATTTATCACCATAGCCATTACAGAGAACGAAAAAGACAGAAGGTTCACTAGGTCTACTGTTGATGGGGGTACCACTTGGGGACCATGGGTGGAGATGATGACAACAGCAAATATTATAAAGTCGACATCTGATCCTAGTGGTGGAAAAGATGGGGACATATGGATTAAATATATCCCTTAGAAAGGTGGTGTACACATGCCTACTGGTATCGGAAGCACATCAATTGATGGAGAATATGTGGATGTTAGTTATGTTGCAACCTATGATAATCCTACCAATTATAATAAATACGTCGCAGTTTATGCTGTGTTTAATGGGCCTCAAATAGGATCTTATTCTATGGGTATTTTTACACAGCCCCCACTGGAATACAAAAGTTACACACGTGAAGGTTCATTTCTTTTAGCCAAGGGTCATTACACATGGAGTATCGAGGTACACTACTGGTATGAAAATCAACCCGGAAACCAATATATCGCCACTGATGGAGACTGGAAATTCCAATTAGGGTCTAATCTCTTTTGTAACGTTGGAGGGATTGACAAAAACGTTGAATCTGTTTACGTAAACATAGGTGGGGCATGGAAACTGGCTGAATCAGTTAGCGTTAATGTTGGTGGCGAATGGAAGTATTCCATATAACATCATAATAACAAAAAAGGAGGTACAAATTTTGCTCGAAACCGATGGGTACTCTTTAAAAGAAGTCATAGAGCGAAATTTCTCCAAATAGAAGACATCTCGTTTAATAAAATATTAAAATGAAATATCAATTTCATATTGAATAAATCAGAGGCTGTCTTGATAACAAAACAGCCTCTCTCTTGTGTCATTTTATTAAAGAAGATTTTTATATTTAAAACAACATAGACGGAGGTGCAGAACGATTATCAACGATCCAATTATACATAATTTAAGATCTGGTACTGCGTCAGACCCTTTTATAAAATATACAAATACACCGTATGAAGTCATTGGGGGCAAAATCGAATTATCGGAGATTCCTGATAAAATTCAAAAGGTTAAAGTTTCAGATCCAAACTCTTCGGACATTTACTCAGAAACAGAAAAGAAAGTTTTATCTTCAACACAATATCAGGTTGACTACACAACTGGTATTATATCATTCAATCCTTCCGCTGAAGGTAAAACATTGTATTTCACTTGGTGGGGTCGAGGAGTTACATATTTTCCTGCAAGTAGAATTTGGACTAGGTTGCAAGATGGCGACATAACTGAAACTCTTAATCAAACAGTAGCGAGAGTTGCAAACGCTGCTGTTACAGAATTTGGATTAAACATTAAATCACCTCCTGCTCCATTGATTGGAGCCAAAGGTGATGGAGTAACAGATGACACAGCGGCAATTCAAAAAATGTTCGATAATATAACTTCTAATACGTCTATATTCATACCAGACGGCACTTATATTGTAAGCGGACTAAAGATTTTCAATAAGTCACATATCAACATTGTTAGTCATGGCGCAATTTTTAAATTAAAAGAAAATAGTAATAATGATGTCTTGTTGTTAGAGCAGTGTCCATACTCATCAATATCAGGTGTAAACATAGACGGTAATCAAAATAATCAATCAGCTACGGTAAATGGTTTAAGTTTTAAAGCTACTTATTTCTCGTTAATTTTAAACTGTCGAGTTGTAAACTGTAAAAATGATGGAATAACAATTGTTGGATACTATGACAATGTAGATTCTAATTTATTCAGAGGAAATGATGAAGTTCATATTGATAATTGCTTCATACAATCAAATGGAAGATATGGCATATATGTTGATTCAGTTGCTGATCTTAATATAGAAACAAGCAATATTGAATTTAACGGATCTCATGGAATAGAAATAACCAATGCCACAGACATTCCAAGCGGAAACATTACTATATCCAATAATCAATTATTGAGTAATGACGGACATGGAATTGAAGTGACAGAAGGTTCATCTCGATTGATTATTGACAATAACCACATCAGGAACAACGGTAAGAGCGGAATTCGTTATGTTGGAGGGAAGCAATTCCTTATCACAAACAACAATATTCATCTGAATGGAAGAATAAACGTTTATTCAGCGGGAATTTTATTAGGGTACAACGGAAGAGGATTAGTTTCGCAAAACATTATAACTTGTACTGATTTCTCCCCAACTCAAGGTTATGGTATTGAAGCCTATAGTGTCAATGGATTGCGAATAACAACTAATATTATAGAAGACAATTTATCAACAGGTGTGAGCTTGGATGCAGATTGCTCCAATGCAGTACTAAGAGATAATATTGGCTTAATTGATTCTCCATAAATATTTTAATGCAATGGCTATCGTATTCTATGAAGATAGCCATTTTACTTTCAACTTAAAAAGAAAAATAATAAAAGGTGCGTGAAATCATTTGGGAAACCTACCATTTAAAATACTGGCAAACAAGGATTATACATATCTCTACGCTGGATCAGGATTAATCGGTTCTATATTATCTTATGCTTTTGATGGGTGGTCTGGTGTATTGGAAATTTTGCTATTAACCTTTGCAGTTGACTACATTTCGGGTGTAGCTGCGAGCATCAAGGAAGGAAAAGGCTTGCGTAGTACTATTGGTTTTTACGGTTTGTGTAAAAAGGGGCTTATGTTGCTGATGGTGCTATTGGGGCATCGGATTGATGTTGCATTTGATTTAAACATTGTCATGCACGGAGTGGTTTATTTTTGGCTTGCTAATGAATTGGTTTCTATTCTCGAAAACCTTACAAGATGTGGTTTGAAAACTCCACCTGTTTTCAATAAAATCCTGACAATTTTAAAAGAAAAAGAAAATAGTACAGATCAAAAATAAAAGAAGGATGTTTCATGAATAGCAGACAGGAGAATTCTAAATGAGTTATACCTACAAGCAAGATCATATCCCCAATAATACGCCTCATAATCGTAGACCTGCCACTGAATTTATTCCGACAAGCATAACAATTCATAATACAGGAAATCCCACTAGCACCGCTCAGAATGAGCGTAATTGGTTGACAAATCCAGATAATGATGTCACCGCTTCATTCAATATCGTTATTGATGAAAAAGAGGCTATTGAATGTTTGCCGCTTGATGAACATGGTTGGCACTCAGGCGATGGCTCAGGTTCTAAAAGCGGTAATATGACCAGTCTTAGTATTGAGATTTGTGAGAGTGGAAACTATGATCAGACCATTAGTAATGCAATTGATTTGATTGCCAAGATGCTTAAAGAACGTGGATGGGGTGTTGATAGGCTCAAAAGACACTGGGATTGGGCTAGACCATCAGATGGCTATCGGAAAATTTGTCCAAGATTGATGTATGACAATGGAACATGGAAAACATGGAAAGAGTTTGTCAAAAAAATTGACAATATTTTAGATGGGAATACAGAAGGTGATAAAGTGATTAATAAACTACCCGAGATTGTGAAAGAACGTATTTATTCTGAGAATGGCGTGTTGAAGAAATATCCGATCAACACGAATGGCGGCAAAGCAACTGATGTAAGACACATTAAGTTTGAGACTGGCAAATATGAATTTAAATTTGTATATGAAAAAGGTAAAAAAGTAAGTCAACTCGTAAAGGATCACAAGGCATTGTTCGGCTTTAACGCCCCCTATTTCAACTTGCAAACTGCTGAAATATATGGAAACGCAAAATCTGGTGATGAACTTATCTCACAGGCTTACGGTAAGATGCAGAAAAGACACGAACTCATTTTTAAAGACGGTGTTCCGCAGATTGGTCAATTTGGTATTGATGAAAAAGTTGACCTTATGGTTCAAGGCGCACCTAAACTCGTTAGTAATGGAAATTTAGCATATGATTATTACAGGGTTTATGATGAAGTGCAAGACGATATTGGAAAGAGAACATGTCAAAGAACGTTTGCATGGATTGACAAAAACGGCGATTTCCACTTAGGTATTGCTGATGGTGGAACTACTTCAACATGGGACATTGGTCTTACGCTTGAAGAGATGGCCCTATATGCTAAAGAAAAAGGCGCGGTGAATGCTCTTAATTTTGACGGTGGCGGAAGCTCGATTCTAGTTGACAAAGACGGTAAAGGAGTTAATCAATCTCAAAATACGGGCTCCAATGAACGAGTTACAAACCATGCGATTCTCGTTTTTGAAAAGGAACTGAACGAGATGTCATCAGCAGGACAATCTACCGTTGCTGCATATACATCTAAGATTGATTTTATTGACGGTAAAACTGGCGTTAAAACTGAATTAGAAGGATTAATATATAACGATAAAAGTTACATCGAACTTAGAGAAGTTGCCAAACTTTTTAGTTCCAAAGTAGATTGGAATAATGATTCCAGGAAAGCTACCATTACAAAATAGATGTGAGAAAAATTAACGCAACTCTCCCTATTTTATTTTGAACCTTACATGTTTTAGGGGTGTTTATCGGGGTTTTCATCATTATTTGTCATCCTAAAACAGTCATTTGCCTCCACTTAACCTCCCTCGTGTCATCCTAAATGGCAATTGACAGATAAATGACTTGAGGGAGGCTTATTATCATAATTCATCATCCGTCCAATAAGCGTGTCTGTTATTCGACATATAAGTTTTTGAACCGTCTTTAAAATATATCGTTATGTCCTTGTCTACTGGATTTACCTTTACGCTCTCCACTCTCTCAATTAAAATCGCAATAAGCTCGGTTGACAGATCAGGAATTGCTTCTGTTTTAGATGTAATCTCATAATTCTTAAGCTTGTCAATAATAAAGTGACGATGAATTAAATCCAAAAGCCATGATTCATCTATTCTCCATCGAATACAATTTCCATAGTTCGAGTGTCCCGAGCAAATATATTTTTTCTTACTTCTTTCTGTAATTCCGCGAAAATTTTTAGAGCAATTTGTACATTGAATTTTTTTTTTGAAGTAATACATTTTAATCACCGCCCCTGCCCTTGCAAATTTTCAAGTGAAATTTTAAAGCACAACAAAAAAACCCTCATAATCAAGGGTTTTAATGATGAAACTTGATGATCTGTAGTGGGCTCGAACCACTGACCCCTACCCTGTCAAGATAGTGCTCTCCCAGCTGAGCTAACAGATCGCAATTGAAGTGAACAAGATATAATATAGCAAATGAAGGCATATCAGTCAACCCTTTTCTTAACCTTTCTTTAATTTGTTACTCATTTTTCCATACGAACAGACTATAGAAAAAGATTTTGCAAAAAATAAAGCGTCGCATCTCGAACCTCTGCAACCTATTGGCGAAACTTACCGTCTCTATAGATAGAACGTTCTGCTACTAACTACATGATGAGGTGAGCTTAATGAAAAAGAAGAAACCGTTTATACTCGCAACACTGACAGCCATTCTATTGTTCGCGCTCGGACAAACCGTATTTGCGTTCTCCGACACAACGGGCAATTCGAATGAAGCCAAAATCAATGCGCTCAAGGATAAGGGCATTGTATCCGGCTACGGCGGCGATACATTCAAGCCTCATGACAGCCTGACTTATGCGGAAGGTATCACGATGCTTGTGAAAGCCTTCGACCTGAATATCGACAATATCCGTTTCATCAAGCAGCCGCTTGCCAGCGACACATTCCCAAATCTGGCGGATGACGCTTGGTATTCCGACAGCTTTATCATCGCTCCACTGAACGGCATCGACATTCCGAAGGACATTAAAGCCACTGATCCTATGCCTAGAGAGCAGTTTGCGCATAATCTATTCCAGGCGATGATGCAGCAAGGCGATTATCCTTTCATTGAAATCTATGCGCTAATCAATGATGAGGATGAAATCACGCCCGGTTATATGAACAGTATTCAGAAGCTGCTGATCAGCAAGATCGTATCTCTCGACAAGGATGACAACTTTAATCCGAAGGATGCCGTCACTCGCGCGGAAGCAGCTGGCTGGCTCTATGACGGCATGAAATTCGTCGATGAGCATGATCCAATCGAGCCGGCGCCGGAGCTTCCAGCAATCGCGCCTACACTTCAAGTTGAATCCGTGAATGACGATGTGAACAAAGTAACCATAACCGCCTCCATGCCGAATCCTGGCTACGGATTAAGAGTCGCATCCATCGTATTCGAAGATGAGCAAGCCGTAATTAATGTTGAGCCGGTCCTCCCTGATCCTGACAAGATGTATCCGATGGTTATAACTGACGTCAAGATTGTCACTTACGTGGACTCCGCCTTCAAGCCGGTTTTGCCTGAATCGACGGACACAGCTGCTTCAACTCCAAGCAGCAGCGCAAGCACAAGCAACAACGATACGTCCAACTAAATTCGAGCCGCAAAATAAGAGCCGCGCAAAAGATGCACAACTCGCATCGCTTGCGCGGCTCTTTTCTAATCCGGAATCTCCCAATCTACCGGTTCCTCGCCGCTCGCAATCAGAAATGCATTCGCGCGCGAGAACGGCTTGCTTCCAAAGAAGCCCTTGCGCGCCGCGAACGGACTCGGGTGGGCGGAAGAGAGACGAGATGCTTAGATTTGTCAATAGCACTACGCTTCTCCTGCGCATCCTTGCCCCATAACAGAAACACCATCGGCTTCTCCCGCCCGTTCAACGCTTCAATCACCCATTTCGTAATCTCCCAGCCCATGCCTGATGAGATCCAGGCTTGCCGTCCTCTACCGTCAGCACCGTATTGAGCAATACTACGCCTTGCCGCGCCCAATGCTCCAGAGAGCCGTGCTGAGGCGTTTTGCAGCCGATGTCCGACTCCAGCTCTTTGAATATGTTCCGAAGCGATGGAGGCTGCTTCACGCCCCTCTGAACCGAGAAGCTCATGCCACAGGCCTGTCCCTCCCCATGATAGGGATCCTGACCCAGCAGTGCGACCTTCAGCTCATTATTAGTGGTGCTGTTTAGCGCAAAGAACATTCTCTCCCGCTCCGGATAAACCTTCGCTTCATCATAACGCTTCGAAAGCCACAGCACCAGCGCTTCCATCTCGCTCTCCTCCAGCGCATCTCCAAGCCGGTCGTTCCACTCCTCGTTCAGATGCTCCGACAACCAGCTCATCCCATGCTCCGCCCTGACTGAACGTATTGTCTTATAAAAGCAAAAATCCTTCGCCATATCCGCAAATTCAGATAGGATCGAAGGAATTTTATCGGTCTTGCTATGTATGCTTTAAAAAGTGCCGAGGACGGGAATCGAACCCGTACGGTGGTCACCCACCGCAGGATTTTAAGTCCTGTGCGTCTGCCAGTTCCGCCACCCCGGCATGTTGTGAAGCTTTGTACAAATGGTGGGCCCTGAGGGACTCGAACCCCCGACCAATCGGTTATGAGCCGACCGCTCTAACCAACTGAGCTAAGGGCCCTCGAAATAACGTTCATCTATATCAATGTTTGATTGAATGTTTGGTTGCGGGGGCAGGATTTGAACCTGCGGCCTTCGGGTTATGAGCCCGACGAGCTACCGAGCTGCTCCACCCCGCGACGTTATCCATTTGGTCAAAAGATTCTTGAAATGGCGACATAAAATAATATACTATAGATACCGCTGCATAGTCAAGCATATTTTACTAATTATTTTTCCAAGGCATGTTCATGGCAAAAAGCGCACCCCGTATCTGCCCCTGCGGGAACGGAACACCTCGACCTCCCGCGGGCAATCATAGCCGTAAATCCACCAATCATTCTCCATTCTGCGCACCAAACAGCCTGCCTGAAACTTGGTTTCGTATAGACGAAGCCAGTAAATCCATTTCATACGCTCTCTCCTCCAGTTCCTGCTCATGTTGTTGCCCTTATAATACCCAAAATCAGTATTTTACAAGCATGGAGGAAAGCGGTGGCTTGAAAAAATAACGCAGCAACGAAAAAGAAAAAGGAAGCCCCCCGACGCCGTAACCCCGATCGACGAAGGCTTCCTCTTCAAAAAAATGCATGACTTAAAAACAAGAATCTTGAACGGGAATCGTTCTAGAACATGGGTCTGACAATCGGGCCGCCCCCGACGCCGCCATCGCCGTTCTCAAGCTGTCCCTCGAGAATCGCGTTGCCTCGAGTCTCCCATTCCGCAAGCGCGTCCTTCGTCTCCTTGGAGCCGTCCACCACGCTGTTAAACAGCTCATAGCCGATTTGACGAGCCTGCCAAGCGTTCGGGTTCTTCTGATAAATATCCGAATCGGTGGTTGAGCTCGGCAGAATCGGTCTCAGTGTTGTGAAAGCATCCATGTTGTAATCAAGACCGCCAACCGGCTTCAAGTATTCCTTCCGGGCAACCAGCTCGTAATTGCTTCTGGACTTGAGCTTCGCCCACTCCTTGCTGTTGGTGAACTCAATGAACTTCCAGGCATCCTCCGGATTTTGCGCCTTCACATTAATGCCCATGAGCTGGCTAAGGTAGATATTGCCGCCTTGATCCGGAGTCGACGGATGAGTAGGCACCGTCACCACATCCCAGTCGATGCCGTCGAAGTCATCGACCGAGGCCGCATTGTCATTCGCTTTCTTGAGCTCGCTCACATAGCCCGAATCGCCGATAACCATTGCAACATTGCCGTGAATGAACAGGTCGCCGTAGAACGGATCCGCTTTGCCGGAGCTCGCGTTCGCTTCGTTCATCGTGTTCATAAAATCGCGATCGGGAACGATTTTGTCTTGATAGAGACCGGCAACCGTATCCCATGCATCCGCCCATTGATCATTGTTCACCAGCATTTTTTTGCCTTCATCGTCTATCGTTTTGAGTTGAAGCGTCTGGCTGTAGTTTTCCACATCGCTGAAGCCGTCGGACATCCAGCGATTGAAGGAGAAGCCGAAGATGCGATCGGCGCCCTCACCCTTGGTCATTTGACGAGCTTTATTCAGAATGTCGGTCCATGACATTTTATCGGTTGGAGGCTCCACCCCCGCTTCCTGAAACAGCTTTCTGTTATAATACAGAGCCGAGGACGTGAAGGTCGGCGTCAGAGCATACAGATTATTGTCTCCCGCCGCTTTGATGCCGTCGATAACGGTAGGCACATAATCCGAAATGTCGAATTTGTCGCGCTCGATCAAGGGATCGAGATTTTGGAGCAGGTTATCTCTCGTCATGCGCTGCAGCATATTGTAATCAAGCACAACGACGTCAACCGGATTTTGGCCGTTCATCATCTTTGACATTTCCTCGTAAGGATCAGGCTGCTCCACCGTCTCCCCATCCGTTGGCTGATTGAAGCGTTGATCGTCATAATTGATTGCGCCCACAATCTCGAATTCGATATTCGAATTCTGCATTTCGAACATATCGGTGTATTGCTGGCGGAAGTAAGGCTCATTGTCCGAGCCGCCATACAGCACGCCGATGCGGAGAACATGCTTCTCCGTGTCGCCTGGATCATTACTCTTGGTGCATGCCGACGATAAACCCCCAAGTAGAATAAGAGCTAAACCGAGCAATAGGAATCTAGTTTGTTTTGATTTTCGAGTATACATGGCTCTAACCCCCTAATAATTTTGGCGAAGAGATAATAATTCGCTCACCGTCGAATTCCATTGTTGCTTTGTCCTTAATGCCAAGCGAGTTCAAATATTCCTTCGGCACCTGCAAGCGGCCGACACGGTCCACCACGACATAAGCCTCGTGGACGCCGCCGTCCAAACCTTTGCCGGCAGGCTCGATAGCCCCGGTCACCTCCCCGTCTTCATTAATGTTCGGATTGCGTTTAATAAATTCGGTGCTCGTCAAGCCGTCGCGAATGGCGACGACCCGATCGACCTTGCCGGCAAGCGACATGTCATGGGTAACGATGACGATCGTAATGCCGATCTCCTTGTTCAGGCGACGGAAGATGCTCATGATAAGATCCGCCGTCGCGGTATCGACAGAGCCTGTCGGCTCGTCGGCAAGCAGAAGCTTCGGCCGGTTGGAGAGCGAAATCGCGATCGCGACGCGCTGCTGCTCCCCGCCGGAGAGCTGATGCAGCTTGTTGTTCATCCGTTCCTTCAGCCCGACCCATTCGAGCAATTGCTTCGCGTATGCCCGGTCCACCTTGCCGGAGAGCATCATCGGCATCTCGACATTCTCGAGCGCCGTCAAGTAAGGAAGCAGGTTCCGGGCATTGTTCTGCCAGATGAATCCGACGGTTTCCCGCTTGTACTGTACAAGCTCCTCTTCCGTAATCTTCAGCAGATCCCAGGGACCTACCTTCACCTGTCCGGCGGAGGGACGGTCGAGACCGCCCAGCGTATTGAGCAAGGTTGATTTCCCGCTTCCGCTGTTGCCGATAATCGCCATCAGCTCGCCGTCCTCCACCTTCAGGTTCAAGCCTTGAAGCGCCACGACCTCCAGATCTTCCGTTTTGTAAATTTTCACCAAGCCTTCGCAATCGATCATCTGACGTTAACGCTCCTCTCCCATTTTCACGGCCTGATGGACCTTCAGCCTGCGGATATGCAGGAAGAGCAGCAACGCTCCAATGACCATCATAAAGCCGACTACGATAAACAGCTGATTCGTATCGCTCGCCTCGAACACGACGCGGAACGGCGGCACCGTATCCTCCACATTCTCCGTGGTTTGCAGGAAGGGCAGGAACAGCTTGCTCGCAATCTTGCCGATTAAGACGCCAAGTCCGATCGCCAGCCCAGCCGTGAACAGCTGCTCCAGCAGAAGCATGCCCGTCAATTGCTTTCTCGAGAGCCCCATTGCCCGCAGCACGCCGAATTGCACGACCCTGCTCGATAGATTGAAGAACCAGTAGAGCACATAGCCGACTAATGTAATAATGACCGATACGAGGAAGCCGAGACTCAAGATGCCGAACACGCCTCCTCTGCTAGGAAGCTTCGATTGCGTGATTAGCTCCGAACGCACATCGTCCACCGTGGCGAGCTCGATGCCTGCCTGCTGCAGTTTATCAACGAGCGGAGCCACAAGCGCGTCAGGCTTCATCTTCAGCCAAACTTCGTAAGGAATCATTGGCAGCTGATCGTAGATGTAATCCAGATTCGCAATTATGAAAGGCGTCTTGTCGGGATACTGGGTCGGCCAGTATGGAACAATGCCGACAATCGCGAATTCGATCATGCCATCGGTGAATCCGACGGATATCGTGTCGCCCACCTTCAGCTGATATCTGTTCGCAACCGTATCCGGTATGATCGCGGCATGCTCGGCCAGGCCGAGATAAGACAAGTAATAAGCGGGATTGACCGGATACAGATCATCCCTGAACCAGGCCACCTCGGAGAAATCCTTGTTGTCAATGCCAAGCACGTTGCCTTGGCCGATCGACTTGCCGGACACGACGATATTCCCCTTCGTCTCCATGACGCGCGCGGCCGCTTCGACGCCGTCAAGCGTTCGGAAAATTTCGAACGGCGGCTCATTATAAATAATTCGAGTAGGCACGCTGCCTCCCTGGCCGCCTCCGCTTCCGCCGCCTTGTCCGCCGTCCTGGCCGCCTCCGCCTCCAGAACCGCCGCTTCCGCCGGAGCCGCCGGTATTGGTCACTTCCGGCGTACCGTCCCAGACGGTCTGAATAATAACATCCGATCCGAATTTATAGAGAAGACGCTCTGTAGAATTCAGATCGATCGTCCTAGCCGCCGATGCATTGTACACGCCTAGCCCGAGCGTCAACACGAGGAGAATCATCAGCGGATAATAGCCCTTGGACGAACGCGACAGCTGCGTTAGCGTCAAGTAGAGCGGCACGGGAAGAAATTTCTTGCCGAGCCAATTGAACAGCTTCAGCAGCCACGGGAACAGCCTCAAGAAGAACAAACCCAGCGCGAAGATCGCAAGCGCGGGAACGAAGAACAGGAAGGGCTGCACATTCAACTGATCAGTCGTCATTCCCGTTTGGAAGGTCAGCATCTGCCGTTCATTGAACATGTACCAGCCGTAGCCGGCAACGGCAATAAGCAGCACGTCGAGAAACCAGCGCTGCCAGACCGGCTTCCGATCGGATCGCGCAAGCTCTTGTTTATAGCTGACTATTGACGAACGCGCATAGATAATTGCAGGCACAACAGTAGCTAATATCGCTAGAACGACGGCTCCGGCTCCCGCAATCAGCGCTTCGGTCGAGAAGCCGACCGGAATCGACTTCCGATTCACGAAGGAGAGGAAGCCGTTGGCCGAGCCAATGCTCTTCGCCATGAACCAGCCGATGAACGGCCCGCTTGCGAGAGCCACGGCGCCAAGCAGCAGGCCTTCGATAAGATAAATCCAAATGATCTGTCTTGTGCCGGCTCCGCGGCTGCGCAGAACGGCGATATCGCTGCGCTGTTTATCCAGCGCCTGTCTGGCGTTCATCGCGATAAAATAGAACACCATGGCGATCATTGGAGCCGCAAGCGTGAACAATAAGGTCTGCAGCTGCAGGCTTTGCTTCTTGAACTCCTTGAGCGTCGAAGCGAAGGAAATTTCGACTCTCGTATCCTTCAACCGCTGATAAAGCTCGATATTAAGCCGGTTCAGCTTCTTGGTCAGCGGACTAAGCTGACTCGTCTTGATTGTGGACAGGTCGAAGGCATAGTACCAGCCGCCGTTATGAAGCGGAATATGATCCTTCTGAAGCAGCAGCTTCTCGAATGCTTCTTCACTAATCTGCAAGGTATCATACATGCTCTCCAGCCCTTGATACCAGTAAGCGTCTGCAGCATCCAGCGGATTCACCGCGCCTACGATTTTGACCCGCAGCGTCAGATTCAGACCGCCGTAGACCGGATATTCAAAGATGTCGCCGATATGAATGTCATTGCGGTACATCGCATCCTCCAGCATCACCGCCTCAATCAAATCTTCGTCGCCAATCTCTTCGTCGAACCATTTGCCCTGAGCGATCTCCGTATGATCCGCTATGCCGGTCAATGACATTAAGGTCAACTGACGGTTGCGCCCTGCATCCACCTTCTCGGGGTCTTCGGGAACAACGTCGGCGCTGCGAATGGAGTAACTCTTGACGTAAGTGTCATATGTAAATCCAATATCCTTCGGCACCTGATCTTTGATATACGAATTCAAATTCGCCAGGTCGTCCAGCGCCGTCTCCTGGCCGGGCGTCGCCTGATATTTCATCAACAGGGAGCCGGCCGGCAAGCCTTCGCTCTTGGCGTTCAGCGAATCAGCGACCACGCGCTTCAGCGCCCCGTCCGCATACATCGGAATCGAGGTGGCGAAGGCTACCGCAATAATGAGGCCGGTCAAGGTGCTTAGCGTCAGCCAGCGATTGTTCCACATCTTGCGGAACAGAAATCGAAACAATCCAATTCCCATGCGCTATTTACCTACGACTTTCTGCCCTGGCTCAAGTCCCTGCAAAATTTCCACATCGACTGCGGTTTGCTGGCCAACCTCCACATCAACCTCGCGCTTTCCATCTTCATCAATAACCTGAACATAGGTGCGGGCTCCAATATTGCGCAGAGCGGACGGCGGGATGACAACGGCATTTTCTGTGCGGCTCGTTATGACATTGATCGAGATCGGCGTACCGCGATTCAGGTCCTTCGGCAAATCCGGCACATCGAGGATCATATAGTCCTCCGGTCTCTCCGGCTTGTTCTCGCCTCCCTGACCGCTATTGCCGTTCGAATCCGTCGAAGCGACGGGCAATTGCTTGACCTTCCCCTTGAAGCTGCCGACATTGCTGATCGTAACGACCGCTTCCATGCCGACCGTAATTTTCGACAGCTCGGTTTTCGTCAGCTTCGCCGCTGCCGTAATGAGCGAGGGATCGGCTACAATCGCAATCGGGTCGTAAGCGGTTATCGCATCGCCCTTCACCGCGCTGACAGATACGATCGTACCGTCGAAAGGCGCCGTCAAGACGGCTTTGCTGATCTCGTCCTGCATGTCAAGCAAGCTTTGCCGCTGCTCCTCGAAGGCAATCTGCTTCTGCTCAAATTCGAGCGGATCCATCTCGTCTCTCATGCGAAGCGTTTCCTTCATCGCATTCTCTTCGCTCTTGAAGGAGAGCTGAGCCGTACGAAGCTGCTTCTGAAGGTCCTCCACGTCGAGCTCCCCGATGATATCGCCGGCTTTCACCGTATCGCCGGTTTTGACGTACAGCTCCTTCAAATGTCTGTTGTCCAGGGTGAAATACATCGTCTCTTCCTGCAGCGAAATCAGCTTCCCGATGACCTGCACCTTCGTCTCGAGCGTCTTCGTTACGACTTCAATTTCAGGCTTCTTCGAAATTTGAGGCGGAATAATTTCCGGAAGCGTCTCCTCTTCCTTCTCGTCCGGCAGCAGCGCGCAGCCGCTGGTTACTACAAGCAATAGACATATAAGTGCGATCAATGAACGTTTAGCAAAATTTCCCGTCCACCATTTCATAAACATGGTCGGCAACCTCCAAAATTGTAGGATCATGTGTTGTCATGCAAATTGTCACTTCTTCTGTTTGAATAATATTCTGAAACACCGCCATAATCTGGGCGGCCATTCCGGTATCGAGCTCAGCCGTCGGCTCATCCGCGAGCAGAAGAATCGGCTTATGCGCGATAGCCTTGGCGATCGCTACGCGTTGCTGCTCGCCGCCGGACAGCTCGAACGGACGATGATGCATCCGTTTCTCAAGCCCTACCAGCTCCAGACATTCGGTGACCCGCTCCTTCCATTCCGAGCGGCTTACGCCAGCCATGCGAAGAGACAGCTCGACATTCTCCCACGCCGACAGGAGCGGCATCAGAGCGAAGGCTTGGAAGATAAATCCCATATTCTTCCTTCTAATCACCGTGCGCTCATCATCATTGAGAGAGCTGAACGGCGACCCGTCGAACTGAATTTCTCCCTTGCTGGGCGTATCAAGTCCGCCCAGGCAATTCAGCAGCGTCGTCTTGCCGGAGCCGGATCGCCCCTTCAGCATGACGAGCTTCTTCGGCAACAGCTCCATCTCGATTCCCTTCAAAACATGAATGGCGTTTCCGCCAGACTGAAACGTCCGTTCGACTTGATGAACGGACATAATCTTTCTCCTTGCTTCTTGCCCTGTCGTCATAACCGACTCTGTTACCTCCATCCTATGTATGTCTCATATTTCTAATCTTACATCATAGACGGCGGCATAGCTGAAAAAGTTACGTAAAATAGCATGATTTGCTAAACTTTTTTTTCAATAGAAAAAACTGCGCGAATCGGCATGAACGCCTCCTCGCGCAGTTCGCTTGAATACATCAAACTTTAAACGTGCTAACGGCCTTCTGCAGCTTGCCGACAATCTCATCGAGCTCTCTCGACGTGGCCGACACATGATTCATTAACGCGATTTGCTTTTCGGTTGCCGTTGCCACATTCTCCGTCATTTGCAAATTCAATGCCGCCGAAGACGCCGTCTGCTCCATAGAGGCGCTAACCTCCTCCGAGCTTGCCGACATCTGTTCCGTAATCGCCGAATTCTCCTGTAATTGTTCGGCCATCTGCATAATCGATACGTTGATCAAGTTCAGACTCTGCGCGGCATTATTCACCTGCTCCGTACCCGTTTCCACCTCTTGCATCGTTTGCTTCATAAATGTCGAGGCGCTGTTGATATCCTGTTGAATGAAAGCGATAAGATCGTGAATGCCTTCCGCGGAGCTGAGCGAGCTTGCGGCCAATTTCCGAATTTCACCCGCGACGACCGCGAAACCCTTGCCATGCTCGCCTGCTCTTGCGGCTTCTATCGAGGCGTTCAAGGAGAGAATATTCGTCTGATTCGAGAAAGCTGTAATATTCTCGGCGATTTCACCAATTTGCTGCGATCGATTTTCCAGCGTGGTAATCATTTCGGACAGCTTCTCGATAACATTGCTGATCTCGCTCATCTGCTTCACTAACTCGATGAGCACCAGCGACCCGCTGTCCGCTTGATCGGATGTCGTGGTTGAATGCATGGCCAGCGCTGATGTGTTCTCTGCTATGCGACTAATGCCGATCGCCATTTCCTCAATGGCTCTCGACGTTTCCTTGGCGCTTCTCGCCTGATTCTCCGAAGAGACGGAAACCTCGCCGATATGCTTCGACGTTTCGCCTGAAGCTTCCGCGGACTCCGCGGCCGCTGCGCTTAGACGGGATGACATAACATTCACCAGACCGGAATTATCTGCGATATTCGCCACCAATCCGTTCATGCTCTTGATCATCTCATCGACGGAACGAGAAATTTGACCTAATTCGTCCTCGCCGTATTTCGTCTCCGGCGTTGCCGTAAGGTCGCCGTCTCTAACAAGCGACGTCTTCCTGTCGACCGAACGGATCGTCGTCATGATGCGGCGAATAACGAAACCTGCAAACAGAAAAAGCACAATCGTAATGAACGCCACGCTCATATTTGTTATTTTCTTCGATTGGTCGATTTCATTCTTCATCTCTTCTATCGTTTGATTCGCGTATTCCGTAATGCTGGTCTCAATCTCGTCTACGCCTTGGCGACCTTTCTGAAAATCTTCTTCATATAGCGGCAGCACGGCATTGGAGCCGGCACTCTCTATGGCCTTCAACGCTTCCTTGTACCATCGCTCGAAGCTTTCGTCGAAATCCGCAAGGATCGCCTCCGCCGTCATGCCGGAATCGCCTTTGTCCAGCCCGAGAAGCCCTGATTGCTCCAGCCTCGTCCTGGCTTCGTGCACGCGATCCATCGCTTCATTGTAATTTTTCGTCATATCGGCAACCGCAGCTTCAGCATCCGTCGCGCTCAATCCTCCGTAGGCCAGCTTCTGATAAGCCGAGAAAGCCTGATACATATCCCGATCGCCGTTGAGAATCAAAGAATCCACCGCGCTTGAGGTTTCATACACCTTTTCTTTCATTTCGTCAAAAACCTTTTGCTGCTCTCCAATCAGAAAGTAACCCGAGCCCGCATAGAACAAAAGCGGTACAGCAGCGAGCAGCAACAGCTTGATTCGCAAGGATAGCTTCAACGATTTCATCTCCCATTATGTAATAATTATGCGCCTAATCCCTATATCGGTTTCATGGTGTGAAATTAAAAGCCCATTCCATGATTTTTTTCAAACGTTTTTGTCGAAAAAAAAGAAGCTGTCCGATTGCGGGCAGCTCCAAATGGAGTGAATCACTTTTTCTCTAGGAATACATTTTGGGATTCTTGCTCCAGGTTTGAAGAGCAGCTACATCCCCCGCTTGAATTTTGCCAAGCTCTGCAGCCTTCTCGATCAGAGCCGAATAATTGGACAACGTCTCCAGTGTAATGCCGGCCTCCTCGAATGATTTCGCGGCTTCCTCGAATTGATAAGTGAAGATGGCAAGCACGGCCTGCACATCTCCGCCGATTTCAATAACGGATTGAGCCGCTTTGAGCGAGCTGCCCCCTGTCGAGATAAGGTCCTCGATGACGATGACCTTCTGTCCCGGCAATATTTTGCCTTCAATCTTGTTTTCCTTGCCATGCCCCTTCGCTTTGTCGCGAATATAGGCCATTGGCAAATTCAGCTTCTGCGCCGTCCAGGCCGCATGGGGGATGCCTGCGGTGGATGTGCCCGCGATTACCTCGGTATCCGGGAACCGTTCGCTGATAATGGCCGCGAATGATTCGGCAATTTTCTCGCGGATTTCCGGATAGGACATCGTCAAGCGATTATCGCAGTAGATTGGCGATTTCAAGCCCGATGTCCAGGTAAACGGATCATTTGGACGAAGCGCCACCGCTTCGATTTCAAGCAAATTTTTGGCAATTTCCTTCGGCATTTCATTCAGAACGAGTTTACTCACTTGCGATCAACTCCTCTATTATCGTTTCAAGCGAAGCCCTCGGGTCGGCTGCAGCTGTAATCGGTCGCCCAATTACCATAAAGTCCGTGCCTTGCTTCAGTGCGTCTCCGGGAGTCATAATTCTGGATTGGTCGTTGATTTCGGCGCCGGCGGGTCTAATCCCGGGCGTCACCGTTACGAATTCGTCGCCGCAGCCGTTCTTGATCGCCGACACTTCCGTTGGCGCGGCTACGACGCCATCCAATCCGGCCTGCTTGGCAAGCTTGGCATAGCGAAGCACGGCAGCCTCGACCGTGCCGTCTATGCCGATCTGTTCGTTCAACACGGTGCGGCTTGTGCTTGTCAGCTGTGTAACGGCAATGACGGTCGGACGCGATTGCGATGCGACGCCCGTAACGGCCTGATCCACGCCTTCCATCGCAGCCTCCATCATAGCCGCGCCTCCGGCGGCATGAACATTGAACATATCCACGCCGAGCTTCGCGATGCTGTTCGCGCCGCCTTTCACCGTATTCGGAATGTCGTGCATCTTGAGATCCAGAAACACCCGGTAGCCATTCTTCTTCAGCTTCTCCACGAAGGAGGGGCCAGCCGCATAGAACAGCTGCATGCCCACCTTCATGTAGCAGGGAATGCCCTTCAGCTCCTCAATCAATTGTTCGGCAGCTTTCCCGTTCGGATAATCAAGCGCGACCATCACCCGGCCCGCTGCCTGCTCTCTTGTCAGCCTCATAGTCATTCCCTCCCTCCACTTAAATGCTTGCTACCGGCATCGCGTTCGACGAGAAGTTGATCGTCTCCATCATGCGAAGCAGCGCGCGAACCGTGTCGAGCGACGTCATGCAGACCACGCCGTTCTCAACAGCCTCGCGGCGAATGCGGAAGCCGTCGCGCTGAGGCGTTTTGCCCTTGGTCAGCGTATTGACTACGAAATGCGCCTTGCCCTCGCGAACCAGATCCAGAATATTCGGCGAGCCTTCGCTAAGCTTGCTGACGCGGGTTACAACCAGTCCAGCTTTCTCAAGCGTATCTGCGGTTCCGCCCGTCGCGAATATTTTGTAGCCGATGTTGTAGAAGCCGCGAAGCAATTCCGTCGCTTCTTCCTTGTCCTTGTCGGCAACCGTCGCGACGATGGCGCCGGAAGTAGGAATCTTCATGCCCGCTCCGATAAGTCCCTTGTAGAGCGCCTTCGCATATTGCGCATCGCGTCCCATAACCTCGCCCGTCGATTTCATCTCCGGAGTCAGTGTCGGATCGACGCGGCGAAGCTTCGCGAAGGAGAATACCGGCACCTTGACCGATACGAATTCATCCTCTTGCCATAAGCCGCTGGTGTAGCCCATATCCTTGAGCTTCGTACCGAGAATGGCCTGCGTAGCCAAATTCGCCATCGGCAGATTCGTTACCTTGCTCAGGAACGGCACCGTGCGAGAGGAGCGCGGGTTAACTTCGATTACATAGACCTTATCGTTATGAATAACGAACTGGATGTTCACGAGACCGAGCACCTCGAACTCTTTGGCAATTTTGATGGTAATGTCCACGATTTTCTGTTTGATTTCATCGGAAAGCGACTGCGGCGGATAGACCGCGATGGAGTCGCCGGAGTGTACGCCCGCTCTCTCGATATGCTCCATAATGCCGGGAATAAGCACCGTTTCGCCGTCGCAGATCGCGTCAACCTCCGCTTCCTTCCCAAGCATGTAACGGTCGATCAGAACCGGATGCTCCGGATTGATCTTCACCGCCACCTCCATATAGTTCAGCAGCTCTTCATCCGAATAGACGATTTCCATCGCTCTTCCGCCGAGTACATAAGAAGGGCGAACCAATACCGGGAAGCCAAGCTTCTTCGCGGTAACGACCGCATCCTCGACGGATGTGACCGTGCTGCCCTCCGGCTGCGCAATCGACAGCTTGCGCAGCAGCGCTTCGAACTTCTTGCGATCCTCTGCGGCATCGATGCTCTCCAGGCTGGAACCAAGGATGCGAACGCCCGCCTTCACCAGCGGCGCCGCCAGATTGATCGCGGTTTGTCCGCCGAATTGGACGATAACGCCGATCGGCTGCTCTTGTTCGATAACGTTCATCACGTCTTCGAAGAAGAGCGGCTCGAAGTACAAGCGGTCGGAGGTGCTGAAATCGGTCGAAACCGTCTCCGGATTGTTGTTGATAATAACCGCTTCATAGCCGGCCTTCTGAATCGCCCATACCGCATGAACGGTCGAATAATCGAATTCGATGCCCTGGCCGATGCGGATCGGGCCCGATCCAAGCACGAGCACCTTCTGCTTCGTCGTTTCCGTCACTTCGTTCTCTACCTCGTAGGTGGAGTAGTAATAAGGCGTTGTCGCTTCAAACTCGGCCGCGCATGTGTCAACCATCTTGTATACCGGCTTCAGGTTATGCTGCAGCCGGAACGCGCGAACCTCTTCCTCAGTCGTATGGCTGCCGCCCGGGAACCCTTCTTGGCGAACCTCCGCGATCGAACGGTCCGTGAAGCCCTTGCGCTTCGCTTCGTACAGCGTTTGATAAGACAAGGTCGATTCCTTGCGCATGCGATCCTCGAAGGCGACGATCGATAGCAGCTTATCGAGGAACCACCAGTCGATTTTCGTCAAATCCTGCAGCTCTTGCAGCTCATAGCCGCGGCGGAACGCTTCCGCAACCAGGAACATGCGCTCGTCATCAGGCTTAACCAAACGATTCCGCAGCGCTTCATCCTCAAGCGCCGCCGCTTCCTTCAAGTGGATGCGATGAACGCCGATCTCCAGCGAGCGAACCGCTTTGTGTATCGATTCCTCGAAGGTGCGGCCGATAGCCATTACTTCGCCTGTCGCCTTCATCTGCGTGCCGAGCTTGCGGTTGGCGTTGACAAACTTGTCGAACGGCCAGCGCGGAATTTTCGATACGATGTAATCGAGCGTCGGCTCGAAGCAAGCGTAGGTTTGACCCGTTACCGGATTGATCAGCTCGTCAAGCGTGAAGCCGACTGCGATCTTCGCCGCCATCTTCGCGATCGGATAGCCTGTCGCCTTCGAGGCCAGAGCCGAGGAACGGCTGACGCGCGGATTCACTTCAATGACATAATATTGGAACGAGAACGGATCCAGCGCCAATTGCACGTTGCAGCCGCCTTCGATGTTGAGCGCTCTTATAATTTTCAGAGATGCCGAGCGAAGCAGCTGATATTCGCGATCCGACAAGGTTTGGGAAGGAGCCACGACGATGCTGTCGCCGGTATGAACGCCTACCGGATCGAAATTCTCCATGTTGCAGACCACAATGCAGTTGTCGTTCGCGTCGCGCATCACTTCATATTCGATTTCCTTCATGCCGGCAATCGACTTCTCGATGAGACATTGGCTGATCGGACTGTAACGAATGCCCGAAGCGACGATTTCGCGAAGCTCCTCCTCGTCCTTGCAGATACCGCCGCCCGTGCCGCCAAGCGTGTAAGCCGGGCGAACGATAACAGGATAGCCGATCGAGTTCGCGAAGTTAATGCCGTCTTCCACCGTCGTTACGATGTCGCTTTCCGGTACCGGCTGCTCAAGCTCGCGCATAAGCTCGCGGAACAAATCGCGATCCTCCGCTTTCTCGATTGCCGTCAACTGCGTGCCGAGCAGCTTCACATTCTCGCGCTCCAGCACGCCTGCGCGGGCAAGCTCAACCGCCATGTTAAGGCCGGTCTGCCCGCCGAGCGTCGGCAATAGGCCGTCGGGACGTTCTTGACGAATAATTTGCGTAACGAAATCAAGCGTGATCGGCTCGATATAGACCTTGTCGGCCATATTGGTATCGGTCATGATCGTGGCCGGATTGCTATTAATTAGAACAACCTCGTAGCCTTCTTCTTTAAGCGCTTGACAGGCCTGAGTACCTGCGTAATCGAATTCGGCGGCTTGTCCAATGACGATTGGACCGGAGCCAATGACGAGAATTTTTTTGAGTTCATTATTTTTGGGCATAGAGAAGCTCTCCTTTCAATGTCTCCGACAACACAGCCTGACGAGGTTTTTGTGGGTTATTAGCTTTGTGCGTGCGAATCATTTCCAGGAATTCGTCGAACAGATAGCTGGAATCGAGTGGGCCGGGAGCCGCTTCCGGGTGATACTGCACAGAGAAAGCAGGGTAAGTATTATGCTTCAAGCCTTCAATGGTCTTGTCATTGTTATTGATATGCGTCACGGACAGCTCGGTTCCTTCGATTGAAGAATCCAGTACCGTGTAGCCGTGATTCTGCGATGTAATGTAGCAGCGATTGGTCGAGAGCTCCTTGACGGGATGATTGCCTCCGCGATGACCGAATTTCAGCTTCGTGGTATCGGCTCCGCAGGCAAGCGCGAACAGCTGATGTCCGAGACAGATGCCGAAGATTGGATATTCGCCCAGCAGCTCGGAGATCATGCGAACCGCATGCGGCACATCCTTCGGATCCCCGGGGCCGTTAGACAGCTGAATGCCGTCCGGCGAGAGACGGCGAATCTCGTCGGCAGTCGTGTTATGCGGTACGACAACCACATCGCAGCCGCGTTCTGTCAGCTCGCGAAGAATGCCGCTCTTCGCGCCGAAATCGACGAGTACGATTCGCTCGCGCGCGCCGGGGCTTGAGAACACATGCTTGGTCGAGGTTCTTGCCACTTGATCGCGAAGCAGGGTAGACAGATTCAAGCGTTCCGCTAGCTCTTCGACTCTCTCGTTGCCTGTCGTAAGAAGTCCCTTCATCGTGCCGTAATGGCGCAATTTGCGGGTCAGCATTCTCGTGTCGATATCGCTGATGCCCGGGATGCCGTATTCCTTCAACAGTTGCCCCAGCGAGTATTGCGCGCGCCAATTGCTCGGCACTGGCTCGTGACGGCGAACAACAAAGCCGTGAATGTACGGACGCATCGCTTCGAAGTCATTGCGCGCGATGCCGTAGTTCCCGATCAGCGGATAAGTCATCGTTACAATCTGTCCGCAGTAGGAAGGATCGGAGAGCACCTCTTGATAACCGGTAATGCCTGTATTGAAAACAACCTCGCCCGTCGTTTGCGCTTCCGCGCCGAAGGATTGGCCCGTAAATAATGTTCCGTCTTCCAACAATAATCTTGCTTGCATGGTATCACTCCTATGGTGTTGATGATTTCTCCTGGTACTTGCCGTCAGCCTGCTATTCCGACCAGACCACTTTGCCGTTCACGATCGTCGTTGTCGGCCAGCCCGACAGCTCCCAGCCGCCGAACGGTGTATTGCCGCTCTTCGAGAGGAAGGTTTGCGGATCGACAGAGCGCCTGGACTCCAGGTCCACAATCGTTATATCCGCCGGCGTTCCCTCGGCAAGCTTGCCGGTATCCAGGCGAAACACGCTCGCAGGCGTCTCCGTCATGCGGCTGAGCAGGAAGCCAAGCGTCCACTTGCCCGTAGCGACGAACTTCGTATACAGGAGCGGGAACGCCGTCTCGAAGCCGACAATGCCGAACGGAGCCAAATCCACGCCGCGCGCCTTCTCCTCCGCGCTGTGCGGCGCGTGGTCGGTTACGATCATATCGATTGTGCCGTCCTCCAAGCCTTCGATGACCGCAGCAACGTCGCGCGGCGTGCGAAGCGGCGGATTCATCTTCCAGTTCGCATCGTCCAGGCCCGGAATATCCTCATCCGCCAAGACGAGATGATGCGGACACACCTCTGCGGTGACCGATATGCCGACCGACTTCGCCAGTCGAATCAATCTTACGGATTGCTCCGTGCTTACATGGCAGACATGATAATGCGCGCCAGTCGCCTCCGACAGCAGCACATCCCGGCCGACATGAATCGCCTCGGATTCATTCGGAATGCCTTTGAGGCCATGCTTCTTCGAAAATTCGCCCTCAGATGCCCAAGCGCCGACGACCAGCGTGTCATCCTCGCAATGCGCGATAATCGGCATATCGAGCGATTTGGCCAGCGTCATCGCGTCCTTCATCATTTGCGCATTCTGAACGCCTACGCCGTCGTCCGTAAAACCGATTGCTCCGGCTTCCTTGAGCGCGGCAAAATCCGTAAGCTCTCTTCCCAGCTCATTTTTCGTAATGGAGGCGTAGGGCAATACCTTGATCAGATCTGCTTTCTCGGCCTTCTCAATGACATAACGGACAGTTTCGGGCGTATCGATGACCGGACGGGTGTTCGGCATGCAGGCGATTGTGGTGAAGCCGCCCTTAGCCGCCGATTTCGATCCGGTAACGATGTCCTCCTTGTGCTCAAAGCCGGGATCTCGCAGATGAACATGCATATCAATGAATCCGGCGGAAACCAGCTTTCCTCCCGCATCGATCACTTCCGCGCTGCCCGTGTCCACGTCAGCGGAGCCGTCCTTGATTTCCTGGATAACCCCGTCCCTGATTCCAATATGCTTGACAACCAGTCCGCCGGAGCCTTCATCCCATACGCTGCCGTTCAAAATCCATAATGTCATTGTTTGTCCACCTTCCGATAATATTCAGTGCTGCATCTATGCTAACGCTCTTTCGATAACTGCCATTCGAATCGGCACTCCGTTCTCCATCTGTGGGAAAATCCTCGATTGCGGATGCTCCACCAGTTCATCGTCGATTTCGACATTCCTGTTGACCGGTGCGGGATGCATGATAATCGCATGACTCCCCATCTTCTTCGCGCGATCGACAGTCAAGCCGTATTGCTCGCGGTAAGCCTCCGCCGAGCTCAGCATTCCGCTCTCATGCCTCTCCAGCTGCACCCGCAGCATCATGACTACATCCGCCTTCAGCGCTTCCTCCATGGAGATGTAGTTCACGTCCAGCTCCGTCGCTTGCATATTGTCCGGCGCGCAGAAGCTTACCTTCGCCCCGAGTTTGGTCAGCGCCCACAGATTCGATCTGGCTACGCGACTGTGAAGCACATCTCCGATGATCGCGACATTCAGCCCTTGAATGGAGCCGAAATGCTTGCGCATGGTGTAGAGATCAAGCAAGGCTTGCGTAGGATGCTCATTATTGCCGTCCCCCGCGTTAATCAGCGGCACCTTGATTTTCTCCGCCAGCTCGGCAAGCAAGCCGATCGGCTTTAGTCTTATAATTCCAACATCAATTCCCATTGATTCAAGCGTGCGCACCGTATCGTAAATCGATTCGCCCTTCTGCACGCTCGATGCCGCCGCAGAGAAGTTAATGACTTCCGCTCCCAGGCGCTTCTCCGCAACCTCGAACGAGAATCGCGTGCGCGTGCTGTTCTCGAAAAACATATTGGCTGCGAATTTCCCTTGCTGGGCTTGTTGAACCTTCGTTGTCTGCGCTTCGAAATATGCCGCCCTGTCCAGTATGGATTCGATCTCCTCTTTGGAGATGTCCTTAAGTCCAAGCAAGCTTCTTTGACGTAATTGCGTCAGTGTCATTCGGACTGCCTCCTCTAATGGATAATGGTGACTTGATCTTTCAGGTCGAGTTCTTGAAGAGACACTTGAATTTGTTCTTGCTTGGAAGTCGGAACATTCTTGCCGACGAAGTCGGGTCTGATCGGCAGCTCGCGATGGCCCCTGTCCACCAGCACCGCAAGCTGAATGCTGCGCGGTCTTCCGCAATCCATGAGCGCATCCATCGCCGCGCGAATCGTTCTTCCCGTATAGAGCACATCGTCGAACAGAATGATAATCTTGTCCTTCGCTTGAAGCGGCTGGCCGGCATTCGTTCCAAGCGCCGCTGCCGTCTCCAAGTCGCCTCGAGTAATCTCAAGCCGATCGTCGCGATAATGCGTAATATCAAGCTCATGTACCCCAACCTGCTTGCCCTCGATTTCGCTAATACGCTCGGCAACCCGATTGGCGAGATAGATGCCTCTCGTCCGTATGCCCACAATTATGCATTGATCGATGCCTTTGTTCTTCTCCACGATTTCATGCGCAATCCGGGTCAACGCTCTGCGTATCGCTGTCTCGTCCATAATAACCAAATGCGCTTCGTCCGCCATCCCTGTCTCTCCTTCCTCGCCCTGCGTTTTTTGATCTTGTGACCTGTGACACCTTCAAGCGGGCAACAAAAAACTCCTTGCGTGAATTCGCAAGGAGTTTGTGATCAGTCAGGAGAAGAAGAGGCTCCCGTCATCCTCTGATCAGATGGACTCTGATCCAAAGTGGGGGCCGCCTATTCTAATCAACCTATTGACCAATATTCACGTTACCTTGCCAGTCTCACGGGACTGAGTTAAAGGTACAGCTCTGTATCATAGGAATTATCCCATTTTCGACAGGTGTTGTCAAGAGCATTTGCACTTCATCTCATGCTTATTTTGAGCGGAATCCGCTCCGCTATGCAAGGCTAGCGAATCTCGATCCTCGCTTACAAGCTGAGCTTGCGAATGCGTTCGACCGCTTTCTCCGTGTTTTCCTTGGAGCCGAAGGCCGTTAAACGGAAGTAGCCTTGTCCGCTTTGTCCGAAGCCGACGCCCGGCGTTCCTACAATATTCGCCTCGGTCAGCAATTTGTCGAAGAATGCCCATGAATCCATGCCTTTTGGCGTTTTGAGCCAAATATAAGGCGCGTTGACGCCGCCGAACACTTCAATGCCGATGGAAGCCAGTCCGTCGCGGATAATCGCGGCATTATTCATGTAATATTGCACCAGCTCGGCGATTTGCCGCTTGCCCTCCGGCGAATAGATCGCGGCCGCGCCGCGCTGAGTGACATAGGATACGCCGTTGAACTTGGTTGTGTGGCGGCGATTCCACAAATCATTGATCAGCACGGAGTTGCCCGCAGCGTCAAGTCCTTTCAGTTCGCGAGGCACAACCGTATACGCGCAGCGGATGCCGGTAAAGCCGGCTGTCTTCGAGAAGCTGCGGAATTCGATTGCGACTTCTTTCGCTCCTTCAATTTCATAGATGCTGTGCGGCACATCCTGCTCTTGAATGAAAGCTTCATAAGCGGAATCGAACAGAATAAGGCATGAATTGGCTTTCGCGTAATCAACCCAAGTCTTCAGCTCTTCCTTCGTAAGCGTCATGCCGGTCGGATTGTTCGGATAACAGAGATAGATAATGTCAACCTTGCGGTCTGGTAGACTCGGCTTGAAATTGTTCTCGGCCGTGCATTCCAGATATGCGATATTCTCATAACGCTTGGTTTCTTGATTGTATTTGCCGGAGCGGCCCGCCATGACATTCGTGTCCACATAGACGGGGTACACCGGATCCTGAACCGCCACAATGCTGTTTTCGCTGAAAATTTCTTGAATGTTGCCGACGTCGCATTTCGAGCCGTCGCTGACGAACACTTCATTCGTCGCAATGTCGATGCCGCGCGCTTTGTAATCGTTCTCGATTATGGCGTTGATCAGGAAATCATAGCCTTGCTCGGGTCCGTATCCGCGGAACGAAGCCGGAAGCGCCATTTCGTCGACGGCTTGATGCATGGCTTTCAGAACCGCTTCAGGCAATCCGCGTGTTACATCGCCGATGCCGAGAGAGATAATTTCGGCGTTCGGGTTTTCTTGCGTGAATTTCGTTCTGCGTTTAGCGATTTCAGAGAACAAATAGCTGCCTTGCAGCTCCAAGTAATTTTGATTAATGGATGTCATTTCATTCACCTGTCCTTCATAATAGTTTCTAAGCCTAATTCCTTATGTCGTAAGAATAGCGTAATTCGTCCCCCATAATAATGAAGGATATGAGCAAAAGTTTGCACAAATTGTTCTTAAGCGTTTCTTCTGCCTCTAATTGGTCCTGCGCCGCCTTACCTCGTTCTCAAGCTGTTCAGAACATGCTCGAAATCGTCGGGCAGCGCTGCTTCGAACTGCAGCCGCTCGCCGCTGCGCGGATGAGTGAAGCCCAGCACAGCGGCATGCAAGGCTTGTCCGCCCAGCATGACGGTCTTGCTCCTGCCGTAGACGGGGTCTCCTGCAAGCGGGTAGCCGATATATTTCATGTGAACGCGAATTTGATGCGTCCTTCCCGTCTCCAATTGGAGCTCAAGCAACGTATAATCGACGATTCGCTCCAACACGATGAAATGAGTGATGGCTGTCTTGCTGTTGCGATCTGTTACCGCGAACAGCTTGCGATCACTGGCGTCTCTGCCGATCGGCGCGTCGATCGTGCCCGTATCATGAGGGATATTGCCATGGGCCAGCGCGATATACTTGCGGGTGACGGAGTGCTCCTTCAATTGTTCGGCGAGCGAACGATGCGCCAGATCATTCTTCGCGGCCATAATCAGTCCGGTCGTATCCTTGTCAATGCGATGCACGATGCCCGGACGCAGCAATCCGTTAATGCCGGAGAGATCCTTGCAATGATGCATCAACGCGTTAACGACCGTTCCGGAACGATGTCCTGGCGCGGGATGCACAACCATGCCGCGAACTTTATTGATAACGATGACATCTCCGTCCTCGTATACGATATCGAGCGGGATGGCCTCCGGCTTTATATCCGTTTCTTCGGATACGGGTATTTGCAAGGAAATTTCGTCGTCTGAAGAAAGCTTGTAATTCGTCTTCACCATACGTGCGTTCACGAGAGCGGCGCCTGATTTGATCCAATCCTGCACCTGCGTTCGCGAAACGCTGGAAGCTTCAAGCTGCTCGGCAATAAATTTATCAATGCGATTGCCAGCCTGCCCGGCAGAGATGCTCCACCCGTATTCCTCCTCTAGCGGTTGACTGCTGTTCATCCTCAGGTTAGCTCCTTCTCTTCGCTGTGCTTGGGCTGCTGCCTGCTTTCATTCCTCGCTCCGAAGAGCGCGTCGATGAGAATGAGAGCGACGCCGCAGCAGATCGCTGAATCGGCAATGTTGAAGATCGGAAAGGTATAGCTGCCAAAGTTAAATTGCAGGAAATCTACAACCTCTCCCGTGCGCAATCGATCCGTAAAATTGCCGATAGCGCCGCCAAGCACTAAACCGAGACCCACCAAAAGCCAAGGCTTGGCCGTCTTTCGCACCGATTGAATGTACCAGATCAGACCTGCGGCGATGACGACAGTGATGAGCAGGAAGAAAATGCGCTGCTCCTGCAAAATGCTGAAGGCTGCTCCTTTGTTCCGCTGCGAAGTAATCAGGAAGAAGTTCCCGATTACGGAAATTTGCTCATACAAATCCAGTTGCGCAGCGATGATTTTCTTCGTAATAAAATCGACCGCCAGCACGAGCACAGCTACAATATAGTAATAATAACGCATTCCATCACTCCTACAGATCATTAAAAAGAGCTTTTTCAACATTCCTAGTGTAGCATATGCGGATAAACGGAGCCAGTCCGGCGCCTATGCCAGCTATGCCCATACTGAAAACTGATTTTGCTGCGAAAGCTAATAAGGCTGATATAGAACTAAAAAGGACGGTGCAGACGATGAACGCTGAAATTCATGCCCGATTAGCCTCATGGCGCAAGCAATTGGAGCAGGAAAAACAACTACTGGAAAATCAACTCAACCGAAATGACGAATTCGGATTGAGGGAATCGCTTCGCGACTCTGTTGGAGAGCTCTCTCCAATCGACAATCATCCTGGCGATGTTGCGACGGAGCTGTACGAACGCGAGAAGGATATCGCTTTGCTTCGGCAGGAGGAACGGCATCTTGAGACCATTAATTCCGCGCTTGCCGCCATGGACGATGCCACCTACGGCATATGCAAAGTATGCGGAGCCGATATTGCGATGGAACGTCTCGATGCGGAGCCGGAGACATTAACCTGCATCGAGCATGCGCCGAAGGCTCCCGTTCAGGACTATCGACCCGTCGAGGAGCAATTCCTGGAGCCGCCGTTCGGACGCTCCAGCATGGACGAGAATGATTATGCCGGCTTCGATGGCGAAGACGCATGGCAAATTGTCGAGCAGTGGGGCAATTCCGACTCCCCTGCTCTGTCAGAGAATCGAAACGCATACGATTATGATCATATGGGTATCGAAGCCGATGAGAATGACGGCTATGTGGAATCCATTGAAAGCTTTCTGGCTACGGATATTACAGGAAGACATGTCTCCGTCGTGCGCAATCATGAATACAATCATTATTTGCACAGCGAGGAAGGCGATCATGAGCTGGAAGACGATTATTAGTCCATAGCCGACTGGATTCGCCAGTTTGCAGCCCGCTCATAAAGACTGCGCTTCAGTATGTCTTGCCTTCCAATTGAATTTGCACGATTCGCACAATATCGGCTATATAATCTCCGATGATCGGCAGATTCAGGGCGCCCAGAATTTGAAGCACATACAGAATGGTAGCCGCGAAGAAGGTGAAGCCGATCGCAATTCCGACGCCTCGCGCCAGGCCTGCGAGCAAATTTCGCCAGAGCAGCCTGTAAGGTCTATGCATAAGCTCGACGTAATCGGAGATTTGCGTGCGCTCCATCTTCTGAGCGATCTCCCTCAGCGACGCTTCAACCTGTTGCAGTGTATTCCTGACTTCGTTCTGCTCATTCGTTGACGGCTCCGAATTGCGCTTATCGTTGGCGTTGTCATTCTTTCGTATGTCCTTATGATTCACTTTGATCCTCATATGTATATCGCCTCCAATGAGGTAATACGCATCCCATTTTAGAGAACGAAAGCCCGACTCGCCAGCATGGCAAGCGGGCTTTCGTTCCCTGGACCTTCTTAGACTTAGACTTTGATGAAGATGCCTATTTCCTGATTGCCGAACGCGACGCGTTCCATATCCGCCGTCGACTCATACGAAACGGAATTCAGCAATACATTTTCATGCAGGACCTCCGAGAATGCCTCAAGCGCCGCCTTCAGTTCATTATTCGCGTCCAGCACGAGATCAATCCGTTTCTCAATTGCCAGATTCTGCTTCTTGCGAGTGTCTTGCACCGCGCGAATAACTTCTCGCACCCATCCCTCTTGCTCCAGCTCTGGTGTAATTTCCGTATTCAGAGCCACGGTCACGCCGCTGTCCGAAGCCGAAGCGAAGCCCGATTTCGCTTGCTTCTCCACCAGCAATTCGTCAAGCGTTACGACAAGCTCCTCCCCGTCCGCCGTTGTGAACGGGAATACGCCTTTGGCTACAACCTGACCGGCCAGCTCAGGAGCGAGCGCCTTTAAGGCTCCTTGCAGAGGACCGACATTTTTGCCGTATTTCTTCCCTGCAACCTTTAAGTTCAGCTTGAGATTGAAATCGACAAAGCCGCTGTCCGAATTCTGGACGACGATGCTCTTGACATTGATTTCGTCTTTGATAATCGCCTCGTACTCCTCGAGGGAGAAGTCGCGGCTCAGAGATACAATGAGCTCTGAAAGCGGTTGGCGCGTCTTGATTGCCGTATCGTTGCGCACGCTTCTCGCGAGCTCGACAATCTGCTTCGCGCTCTCCATATCGCGCTCCAGAGCTTCATCTATGAAGCCTGAATCTCCTGCCGGGAAGTCCGTCAGATGGACGCTGCCGACGCCGCCCAGATTTCCGTACATATCCTCGGCAAGCAGCGGCGCGTATGGCGCGATTAATTGCGACAGCGTAAGCAGCGTTTCTCTCAGCGTCTGGTACGCCGCGACCTTGTCTGTCGTCAATCCGCTTCCCCAGAAGCGGTCGCGCGAGCGGCGAATATACCAATTGCTCAGCTCATCGACGAACACTTCAATCGACTTTGCCGGATTAAGGAAATCATTGGCGTCCAGCCCCTTTGATACGGTTGAAACAAGCGAATGAAGTCTGGATATGATCCATCTGTCAAGCTTGTTCTCGGATACCGCGGCAGGATGCTCCAGAGCCTCGAAGCCGTCGATTGACGCATAGAGGGCGTAGAAGGCATGCGTGTTCACGATCGTATCGATCACCTTCGACTTCGCTTCGCCGACAATGCTTCGCGAGAACCGTTTGCTGTTCCATGGCGCGCTGTCCGACAGAAGCGCCCAGCGGAAAGCGTCGGTGCCGTATTCTTCGATAATTTCCCATGGATCAATGACATTGCCCTTGGACTTGGACATCTTCTGACCGTTCTCGTCGAGAATATGACCGGTCGACAGCACCGCCTTGTACGGCGCTTTACCGTTGTACAAGGTCGAAACCGCCAGCAAGGAGAAGAACCAGCCTCGCGTCTGATCGATGCCTTCGCAGATAATGTCCGCCGGATATTGATCCCTGAAGGCGGCTTCGTCGCCGAACGGATAATGCTGCTGCGCGAACGGCATGGAGCCGCTGTCGAACCAGACGTCGATCACCTCGGAGGTTCGTCGCATCACCGCGCCTTCGGAAAATGGCGATTTCAGCAAAATTTCGTCGACATACGGCTTGTGAAGCTCGATATCCTCCGGCACTTCTTCTACCGCCCGCGCCCGAAGATCGGCTATGCTGTCGGGCGCGTATTGCTTTCCGGTCTCTTCGCAGATCCATACATTAAGCGGCGTTCCCCAATAGCGGTTTCGGCTAATATTCCAGTCGACCAGGTCCTCCAGAAATTTGCCGAAGCGCCCTTCGCGGAGATGACCCGGATACCAATCGACGCCGTTATTATTCGCGATCAACTGCTCCTTGACTGCCGTTGTTTCGATGAACCAGCTCTCCGTAGCATAGTAGAGCAGCGGAGATTTGCAACGCCAGCAGAACGGATAGCTGTGCTCATAGCGCTCTTTCGCATAGAGCAATCCCTTCTCGCTCAGCATCTTCACGATGTCCACATCGCAGTCCTTGACGAAACGGCCCGCAAGCTCCGTCACTTCCTCGGTATATCGTCCCGCGTTATTGACCACGCTCAGCATGGAAATACCATTCTGGCGCGCCACCTTGTAATCATCCTCGCCGTGGGCGGGGGCGATGTGAACAATTCCTGTACCGCTCGTATCGCTGACGAACTCTCCCGGTATGACGATATGACCCTTCTCCAGCGGCACATATCGGAACGGCGGCTCATAGGCTTTGCCGATGAGCTCCGAGCCCTTCAGCGAAGACAGCACTTCATAGCCTTCCTTAAGCACATCCTCAGCCAAATTGCGGGCAACGATATACACTTCCCCGTTCTTCGACGCGCGTACGTAGTCCAGATCGGGATGCACGGCAAGCGCCGCGTTTGCGGGCAAGGTCCAAGGCGTCGTCGTCCAGGCGAGTATGAACTCTCCGGAATCGACCAGCTTGAATTTCGCCGTCGCGCTCAAATCCTTCACATCCTCGTACCCTTGCGCAACCTCATGCGAGCTCAGCGTCGTCTGGCAGCATGGGCAATACGGGCTGACGCGATGGCCGCGGTACAGCAAACCTTTCTTGTGGATTGTGGACAGGATATGCCACACCGTCTCGATATATTCGTTTTTCAGCGTAATATAGGGATCGTCGAGATCCGTCCAATATGCGATTGCTTCGGTCAGCTCCCGCCATTGCTTTTCGTAGACGAATACGGAATCCTTGCATTTCTTGATAAAAGCCTCTACGCCGTAATTCTCGATCTCCTGCTTGCCGGAGATGCCAAGCTGCTTCTCCACGCCAAGCTCTACCGGAAGGCCATGCGTATCCCAGCCGGCTTTGCGCACAACGCGGTATCCCGCCATCGTTCTGTAACGACAGATGAAATCCTTGATAACGCGTCCAAGCATATGGCCGATATGCGGCGCGCCGTTCGCGGTGGGCGGACCTTCGTAGAACACGAAGCTCGGTCTTCCTTCTCTATTCTCGATCGATTTCCTGAAGGTATTCTCTTCCTTCCATTGCTGCAATATTCGCAGCTCGCGGGCGCGCGCGCGCTCCTTCACATCAACGCGTTGCATATTCATCAATCTCCCTTCGCTCTTTCGAAAACATAAAAGCCCCGTCCCCTGTAGAAGGGACGAGGCTTGCTCGCGATACCACCCTTGTTCCGCTTGGCTTCTTCCTCACGGGAAGAGAGCCTTCCCTGTACAGGGCTGCGGCGCCTTAAGTGTGAATGTCTGTACATTCACGGTCCTGATAACGGGGGACTTCCGTCGACGCTTAATGCCGCTGCTATCCGCGGGTTCGGCTTCGCTTCTCGGAGCTGATATTCCGTATGCTTCCAAACGCCGGACTTTCACCAGTGGCCCGGCTCTCTGCGGATTGAAAATCATACGTACTTGGTCTCGTCATTGAAGTTCATTGTTAATCATCATTGTTCCTTCATCACAGCTTATGCATTTCGATAACAATAGTTATAGCGCAAAGCTTATTGCTTGTCAAATCGGATAGGGCTCGCCCGAAATTAACCTCTCAGAAGCTCCCGATCCGCTTCCTTCGCTTGCGTGTCGAGCGATTCCCAACCATCCTGCGACAAGAGCTCAAGCTGCGCTTCAACCAAGGTGCGGAACCTCGCGCGGTAGATCGAAGCCTGCTTCTTGAGCTCTTCCACCTCAAGCGAGACCTTGCGCGATTTGTTGAGCGATTCGTTAATGATCCGATCGGCGTTTTTCTCCGCTTCCTTGATAATAAGCTGAGCTTCCTTCTTCGCATTGTTGCGAACCTCGTCAGCGGCTTCCTGCGCTACGATAATGGTCTTGCTTAACGTATCTTCAATCGTCGTGAAATGATTAAGCTTCTCTTGAAGATTCAGCATCTGATTCTGAACTTCTTTATTTTCTCTAATAATGGCTTCATAATCCTTTATAACCAGATCGAGAAACTCATTAACCTCATCTTCGTCATAGCCTCTTAATCTTCTTGAGAATTCCTTGTTATGTATGTCCAATGGCGTAAGCGGCATTGGCGCACCTCCTCATAGAAAGTTGTTCCGTGGCAAGCGATGCTTCCATCGCCGAAATATACCGCCAGTTTGTCTGATGAGTAGGATTCGACAACAATGCTCCTTTTTCCTGCCGGAATTCAAATATATTTATTCGGACATACATCCCTTTCGACAACATTCAACGAGTCAAGCTCGAATGGAGGCGAGCCCATTGGCTTTGTTGTTCATCGCTCCGCCCCGGAATCGATTACTGTGTCAGCATCGTCAATACTTCTTTCATCGTTTCGCGAATCGTTACAATATCGGATCCATAGTACTTGTCTGTCTCCAGCATATGGACATGTCCTTCCTTCACTGCGTTAAGATTATTCCACAAGCCGGACTTCTCAATTTCCTCGAAGGCGGCTTTGTCATCTCCTTCGCCGCGCACAATAAGCAGAATATGATCGCCTGCGTATTCAGGAAGCTTCTCCAAGGAAATTTCAACCGCCGATCCGAACGGAGCTTTGTCAAGCTCGGCGGCTACCGGGGCCGGTGCATTCGCTTCAAGACTGCTGCGGAGCATGTAGCCTGCAAAGTTTCGATTGAGATAGATGCGCAGCCTGCCCTTCTCCACCCGAAAGATAGAAACCGTTTCATCGCCGATCGCCGCCTTCAGCCTGGCGCGGGCATCCACCGCTGCCGCCTCATAATCTTTAATCCAGGCAGCCGCTTCATCCGACTTCCCAACCAAATCCGCAATTTTCACAAAAATATCGTAAATGGGATCCTGATCGAAGGAAATATAATAGATCGGCGCAATTTTCTCGATCTGAGCCATCTGTTCCGGATAAATATCAAAGAAAACAGTTGGCGCGATCATCAAATCAGGATTCAAGGTCAGAATCTTCTCCAGATTGGGCGGATCGCCTATTTTCTCGACATCCTTCATCTGTTCCTGTGTGAACACAACCTTGAAGCCGTTATCGCCCGAGCCGACGGGCGTAATGCCCAGCGTCAACAACTCGCTTGCGAATTCCCCTGCAATTATCGCCTTGGGCGAGATTGACACTTCAACCTCGCGACCCAAATCATCCGTCACTGTTCGGAATTGCGGCGTTTCTTCTCCCCCGGTCGATTGCTCCTCCTTGCCCGTTTCGAGCTGTGAAGTCCCGGCAGTTGCTTGCGAAGCATTGCCGTTGCCATTGTTGCCATTTGAGCCGCATGCGCTCAATAGTAAAACCGCTGCCATTACGGTCAGCAACATGCCTGCCAGCCTTCTGAATGTACGTTCTGCCTGATGCATGATAACCTCCTATTTGATAATGATAATTAATATCATTAGCAATTGTACCTCCTATCAGGCTTTACTTCCATGGATGATCATTGCGCTAGGGATGGATATTTGTGACTTGTTTGTCCCCGGTTAGCAACACGGCAGCTTCCTCCATCTGAGCGAGAATGGATATCGGATCGAACGCGAGCCATCGCTTGACATCCAGCCTATAGACGCTCCCTGATGAGACAGCCGGATATTGTCGCCAAATTTCCATGGTCGAGAGCTTCTCCCAGTAGCTCATCGCCCCCTTATCAGGCTGAATCACGACAAACAAAGCATCCGCAGCATATAACGGCAGCTCTTCCGGCTCAATCACAATGGAATGAAAGTGAGCGTTGAACAGGGACAGCATTGTTATTTTATCCGGTGGCGAAAGTCCCAGTGACTCATATAGCGGATAACCCATATTCAGCATGCCATATACTTGCAGCAGATGCTCGCGAATTCGGATAACGGCCACCTTGCGTCTGCCAATCCGCTCCTTCACCTCGCTGCCAAGCTGCGCCTTGCGTTGTTCGTATCGCGCAATCCAGGCCTGGGCCTCCTCTTCTTTGCCGAACCGCTCTGCAAGCCTTGGCAATTGGTCATAGACAGGATCGGCGTGCATATCGATTGTTACTACCTGGCATGAATCCGGAATACCTTGTCCCCCGTCTTCTCTGGCAGTCAGCACGACGTCCGGCATCCACCGCTTCCATGCATCCGCTGCAACCCTGCCCTCGGCGTCGGCATTTAATTGTCCCGTCAATGTCGGATCTGGAGATAAACAGGCTCCTATCACGTTCCAATCGGCCGCTACCGGCACAAGTCCGAGGGCCGTACAATGACCGTAACCATCGAGTGCTGCAATTCGATGAGGCGGACGATTAGCATAATAGACGGGCGCAACGCCAACCCTTTGCTTGAAGCGCCTGCTGAAATGAAAGGGATCGGCAAAGCCGACAGCCCTCGCTATCTCGGATATGCCCATGTCCGATTCGAGCAGCAGCCGCTTCGCTTCCTCCATGCGAAGGTTGTTCAGGTATTCAAGGGGGCTTGCTCCTTTATATTTTTTGAAGATCCGGGAGTAATGCTCCTGATTCAACTCGGCGATGCTTGCCAGCGCCTCTCTGCCTATCACTTCTGCCAAATGCAGCTTCATATATGAGATAGTTTTTTCGATTTTCTCTGTGACAGCTTGCGATTTGACCGCTTTTCCCGGATAATCCTTTGGGTTACTTTCCATTATCCACCCTCCCGAAGCCGGATTTAGCTCCATATTGCATGGCATAAAGCAACAGTCGCCTTCATCCATGCAGGCGACTGTTCGGTATTGAAATCGTTAAATAAATTTGCCGATTTTCACGCGGATTCTGCCTTTTTTTGTCACTCCCTCGACCCCGAGCATCTTGAAACGGCCAAGTCCCTTGAAGGAAATCACATCGCCCTCCTTCAGCGGCTCGGATGGATTCTCGGTCGTCTTCCAATTCACGCGGCAGCGACCCGCGCGAATCGGATCCACGATTTTCGCCCGGCTGACCCGGTAGACATCGCTGGCGATGCCGTCCAGCCTCAAGGAAGCGACAGACAGCTCAAGCTCCTCCAGCTTCGGAATGACCGTACGAAGATCCTGCAACGGGACAACCTCGGTCAGCACGCTGTAGCGATGCACTTGACGCAGATGGATATTTAAGTAATCGGCAATTTCGTCCGAAACGATGATATGCGTAAAGGAATCATGCACATGAATATCGCCGATCCGATCCCTCTTAATGCCAAGTCCGAGCAACGCTCCCAAAAAATCGCCATGGTCCAGATCCAGTTTGTCTTGACCCGGAGCATGAGTCGACAGTACGGAGATACCTGCCTCTTCTTCTTCTAGATTGCGATAATGCGGTGCAATGATTGCTCTTCTTCGTTCAGCTTGCTCATAGCCGCCGTCCAGACGCACAGCCGCATCCCCGTTGCGATTGGCCAGCATGGTCACGATCTCGGCCTGCCTCGGATCCAAAAAATCGGTCCGCCTGAGCTCATGCAGCTCGGCGGACCGTTCTATCCATTCCGTCGCCCGATCGACAAACGGCTTCTCGTCTCCATGAAAATGCTCATAAATCGTTTGCTTCATCATCATTCATCCGCCTTAGAACAAATCAAAGATATAAACCAGCACGGCGATCAAGCCTGCCGATATAAAACGCAGCGCGAAAATCGCAATAATCGGCGATAAATCGAGCACGCCTCCGATTGGAGGAATAAATCTGCGGAAAATACTGATATACGGCTCCACGATTTTGCCGAGCAACTGCCCGATAAAGCTTTCGCGGGCATTGGGAAACCAGGATAACAGCACATATCCGATAATCAAATAGCTATAGATTTCTAAAGCTATACTTACTAGGTTCAATACAAAAGCTTCCAATCCGTGGTCACCTCATTTTGTTGTAATCGTTCTCCTCCGCCAGCATCTCTGATATGGAGCCCTGGATTTCCACGGTATCCGGCGTGCAAAGAAATATATTAGGACCCAGCTTCGAGATGCCGCCGCCTAAAGCGTACACTGTACCGTTCAAGAAATCAACAATTCGCATAGCCAGATCGCCGCGCACACGCTGCAGATTAACGACGACCGCTCTTCTGGATTTCAGATGATCCGCAATTTCCTGCGCGTCGTCGTAGGAACGGGGCTCGCTTAATACGACCCTTGCGTTCTTCTGCGAATGGATGCTGACCACATTATTGCTGGCGGCAGTATTGCTTCTTGTATTTCTACGCGCCTCGAACGCGGAGGTTTCATTCTCCTGATCATCCGCTTGAGAAATTTGTTCCCGCTCGATAATTTCCTCCTCTTCCTGCAAACCGAGAAAATTCATAAACCGATTCATAACGCTCATCGCTCATTCCTCCTCTTTTCCCACTAATATGGTTCCTAGTCTTACCCAAGTCGCTCCCTCTTCAATCGCGATCTCGAAATCATTCGACATGCCCATCGACAACTCCGTCAAATCGGTCCCTCCGGGCAATTGCTTCATCTCGTCCCTGAGCTCGCGAAGCCCGCGAAATACCGCTCTCGTATCCTCGGCATGCTCGGCGTGAGGCGCCATTGTCATGAGGCCGATAATTTTCAGCGCCGGGAAGCTCTGCAGCTGCTGAAGAAAATCAGGCAGCTCCCTTGGCTCCATGCCGTGCTTGGACGCTTCGCCCGACACGTTCACCTGTAAGAAGCAAGGAACCGTAATACCCATCAGGGAAGCTTTGCTCTGAAGAGCTTCCGCAAGCGAAAGCCTGTCCAGCGAATGAATGTATGTGAATTTCCCAATGACTTCCTTCACCTTGTTCGTCTGCAGCGTTCCGATGAAATGCCAGATCGGCTCATCATTCGGAGACTCTGCGGATTCGTGGAACGCCTCCCATTTCGCCTTCGCGTCCTGCCATCTGTTCTCGCCCAGATGCTCGAGCCCGCTGTCAAAAGCTGCTTTCGCCGTATCGACGGAAACATACTTCGTCACCGCGATGATTTGAATGTCATCCCGGCTTCTGCCGGAACGCTCGCATGCCGCCGCGATCCGCCGCTCGACCAGCTCCAGTCGTTTTGCCATAGTCATTTGCAACTTCACCTCTTTACGAAAAGCCGATCCAGCTTGCCATTCGACCTGTCAGCCCCGCCTCCATCCGGTGAGAGAAGAACAGATCGGTACGGCAGCCGGTACACCACTTGCTTAATTCGATATGGATCGGCAAAATTCCTGCTTTTATCATAATCTGTCGGTTTATTTCTTTCAAGTTCAGTCGGGCCTTGCCGCCGGCTTCAAGCTTCATGCATGTCTCCTGCTTGTCCCCGGGCAGCTGCAGTTCGTTCAAGAGCCGCTCCACCTCGCGAATGACAGCCCCGTCAACCTCGTAGCAGCATGGACCGATCGACGGACCGATTGCCGCCTGCATGACTTCGGGCTTCGCGCCGTACGCCTCTCCCATCGCAGCGATCGTACGATCGGCGATTTCCCCTACAGTGCCGCGCCATCCCGCGTGGGCGAGAGCGACAGCCTTGACATCCGGCGCGTAGAAATAGAGCGGCACGCAATCCGCATAAAGCGATGTCAACAGCACGCCGGAGACATTCGTCATTAAGGCATCGCAGCCGGCAATCCCATCCACCAAGGCCGATCTGCCCTTGCCACGCTCCGCCGCGGTCACCTGGAAAACCTCGCTGCCATGCACCTGCTCCGCGCATGTCCAAGCCTCGAACGGCCACCGGAGCGCCTCAGTCAGCCGCTTGCGATTCGTTATAACTGAATCGTCGCGGTCGCGGACATGCAGACCCAGATTAAGCGATTGCCACTGCTCCTCGCTCACGCCTCCCAATCTCGAGGAAAAGCCGGCGTCAAGCTCGTTATGCTGCTCCATCCAAGGCGACAATAAAAAAAGCGAAGACTTCTTCGCTTCCATGTTGAACGGCTCCACCTGCTCACCTCATTCCTGCTATTTCCTATCCGTTTCCGTTTGATTGCTTCTTTCAGTGTACCGCCTTACGATCGCACATGCAAATCATCCTCTTCGGCTCTTATCGTCTTCGATTCATCGAGCCGAACCAGCACGACATCCGCGCCGATCTTCACAATGCTGCGCCAAGGGATGACGATCTCCGTGCCGCTGCTGCCGAACAGCCCGAACACCTTCGTGAATTGCGGAACGATGACGGCATCGATTCGCCCCTGTCTGAGATCAAGCTCGAGATCGGTAATTTGCCCAAGCTTCTTGCCGTCCACAATATTAATGACATCCTTCGTCTGGAAATCGGATATTTTCAAGCATGCTCACCACTTTTCCGGCAAATTGGCTTTATCCCGCGCCGTACGCGCCATTACTTTATCCTATGTTGCCGTCCCGCAAAATAGAAACAGCCCCCCTCCCGTATGGCGTACGGGAAGGAGGCTGCTTGGAGCTCCTTGCTATGTTTTCACATGCTTCTGCATTTGCCCGATGGCCGACTTCTCCAGCCTGGACACCTGCGCCTGGGATATGCCGATTTCATCGGCAACCTCCATCTGGGTCTTGCCCTCGAAGAAACGCATCGACAGAATCATTTTCTCCCGATCATTCAGCTTGGTCATCGCCTCGCGAAGCGCGATTTCTTCGATCCATGACACATCCTTGTTGCGATCGTCGCTGATTTGATCCATCACATAGATTGGATCCCCTCCGTCATGATAGATCGGCTCGAACAGGGAAACCGGATCCTGAATCGCATCAAGCGCGAATACAACATCCTCCTTCGGCACGTTCAGCGCCTCCGAGATTTCGAATATCGTCGGTTCGCGACAATTTTTGTTCGTCAGGCTATCGCGAACCTGCAGCGCTTTATAAGCAATATCCCGAAGGCTTCGGGACACCCTGATCGGGTTGTTATCGCGCAGATACCGACGAATTTCGCCGATAATCATCGGCACGGCATAGGTGGAAAATTTGACATTTTGACTAAGGTCGAAATTATCGATCGCCTTCATAAGTCCGATGCAGCCGACCTGGAACAGATCGTCCACAAACTCTCCCCTATTGTTGAATCGTTGAATGACGCTTAGCACCAGCCGCAGATTGCCGTTTACTAATTTCTCTCTTGCTGCCCACTCATTTCGGGTTTGTAATGCCGTGAACAGCTCTCTCATCTCGACATTGGTCAGCACAGGCAGTTTCGCGGTATCCACTCCACAGATCTCGACTTTATTTCGGGTCAACGTGATTACCTCCCAAGGAGAAACATTAATGTTCATTATCTCCCTGAGCGTTCTTTTTATTCCTGAGCTGACATCTCGAGGCAATGCGCACAAATCTCGAAACACGGCAAATCCTTATACCATCTTGTTAAATTCCTTCCGAAGGCGCTTAATAATTCTTTTTTCGAGCCTGGAAATGTACGATTGGGAAATACCGAGCATATCCGCAACATCCTTCTGCGTTTTCTCCTCACCGTCAGCGAGGCCGAAGCGAAGCTCCATAATGATGCGCTCTCGTTCGGATAATTTGTCGAGCGCTTTATGCAGCAGCTTGCGGTCGACCTGCTCCTCGATATTGCGGTAGATCGTGTCATTCTCCGTGCCGAGCACATCCGAGAGCAGCAGCTCGTTGCCGTCCCAATCGATATTCAGCGGCTCGTCGAAGGATACCTCCGTGCGAATCTTGCTGTTGCGTCTGAGATACATCAGAATTTCGTTCTCGATGCATCTCGATGCGTAAGTAGCCAGCTTGATTTTCTTCTCGGGATCGAAGGTGTTGACAGCCTTGATCAAGCCGATAGCTCCGATGGAAACCAAATCCTCGATATGAATGCCCGTATTCTCGAACTTTCTCGCAATATAGACAACCAGACGAAGATTCCGCTCAATCAGCATGGCTCTAATCGCCGTATCGCCAGACGGAAGCTTCTCCAGCAAATATTCCTCTTCTTCACGGGTCAGAGGCGGCGGCAGCGCCTCGCTTCCCCCAATATAATAGATTTCCTCGCTTTTCATTCCGAACAGGAACAGAAGGCGATAATAATAGAGCTGCATGATCAGTTTATATTTGACGAGCATAAGACCCATCCCTCCCAGGTGAATTGATAGTGCGCCCGGTGAATTATTGCTGCCCGGTATGTGTTGCTTCGATTACGATCCGACCATTGACGGATGGATAATGGCTTGATAGGCGCCATCCGAGGCAAGCTTGCCCCCGTCGAGACCGATGAGCACCTTGCTTGTTTCGTACACCCTTCCCTCGCAGCAGACCTTCACCGCATCGGGCTTCACCGCCAGCATGAATTGCGATCCCCGATTCACCCCTCGGAACGGCACAAGCCGCAGCCTGTCTTGCCATACGAACGATGAGCCGTCCAGGCCCGCTACCAATCGATCTACCTGCGCGCTCTTAATGCTCGCAAGCCACGAAGCCGGCAGCTCCTCCTCCCATCTTGAGGCTTCCATCACCATGACCGGCGTGCGCGTCAGCGGATCATAGAGCTGATTGCCCGTATCGATTAGGCCGATGCATGTATAGATCCCTTCTCCAATGTGTATCGTTACTTCTGCTAAATGTGTGCGCACCAGCTCCCGTTCTTGCTTCTGCGTCAGGACAGAGCGATAGATATATATTCCGATGCAAAATGCGGCGATGAAATAAAAAAAACCTAGCCGCAGCTCCGCCTGCATGCTGCCGCCGGCGAAGGATATCGTTTCCCACATCTTGCCCGAGCCCTGAATGAACAAATAGTACAGTCCCAGAACCGCTCCGGCAGCCACGAAATTGACCGTATAAAATGCAGCCGTAGTGCGGAAAAAATGTTGAAGGGAATGAAAGCCGAACGTAATCCAGATCATAAACAGGGAGAACAAAATTTTCACGCCTAAAGTAAACAGGAATGATAACGGGGGCACCAGCATAAGTACAACATAGCAGGCTCCGCACGCTGAAGCAGCCAGCACCCGCCAAGGATTTGGCTTGAAATGGCGAACCCATGCGGTCGTAAGGAGAACTGCGCCGTCTATCAGCATTTCCCGCAAAAACAGAAGATCAGCATAAACCGTCATGAGAGTCCCCTTCCTCCAGGATCGACACATCAAAGCGCTACTTAAGCTTCGCGGGGAAACTACCTGAGACTAGTATATTGTAATCCTATTTCAAAGTCTGTCTATTCATGACGGTGCCCCCTATCTTTTTTTGTCGACTACTCATAAAAAAAACGCCTCCTCCATAATGGAAGAGACGTCTCTAAAGCTTGAATTATCTGTCGCCGCGAGGCTGCTTGCGCAGAAAAGCGGGAATTTCCAGCTGATCGCTCGTTGTCGACCCGGAACCGAAAGGCTTCACTCCGTTCGAGCTGGAAGCGGGCTTGGATTCACTCGCATCCGAGCTTTGCTGCGAGGGGCGACGCGCAGGCGTTTGCTGCTGCATCGGCTTCGATTCAAAACCGGTCGCAATGACAGTAACCTTGATTTCATCCTTCAGATCCTCGTCGATAATCGCGCCGAAGATCATATTCACATCCGGATCGGATGCGGAGATGACAATCTCGGCCGCTTCATTCACTTCATAAAGCGACAGGTTGTTGCCGCCCGTAATATTCATGATAACGCCGCGAGCTCCATCAATGGACGTCTCGAGCAACGGACTCATAATCGCTTTGCGAGCAGCTTCCGCCGCGCGATTCTCGCCTGTCGCTACGCCGATCCCCATCAATGCGGAGCCGCGCTCCGTCATGATCGTCTTCACGTCGGCAAAGTCGAGGTTGATCAAGCCGGGAACGGCAATCAAATCCGAGATGCCCTGCACCGCTTGCCGAAGCACGTTATCCGCTTCTCTGAACGCTTCCAGCATCGGCGTCTTCTTGTCGACGATCTCGAGCAGACGGTCATTCGGAATGACAATCAGCGTATCGACCTTTTCCTTCAACGCTTCAATGCCAAGCTCGGCTTGTCCGGAACGCTTGCGTCCTTCGAAGGTGAACGGTCTTGTTACGACACCGACGGTCAAAGCGCCGCATTCGCGGGCAATCTCGGCGATGACCGGCGCTGCTCCTGTACCTGTGCCTCCGCCCATGCCAGCCGTAACGAACACCATGTCGGAGCCCTTTAATTGATTCATAATTTGTTCGCGGGATTCCTCGGCCGCCTTGCTTCCGACCTCCGGATTCGCTCCGGCGCCAAGTCCGCGGGTCAGCTTGTCGCCAATCTGCAGCTTATGCTCCGACTTTGCAAGATGAAGCGCTTGAGCATCCGTGTTAACGGTTATGAACTCAACACCCTTCACGCCATTCTCGATCATGCGGTTGACCGCATTGCTGCCGCCGCCGCCTACGCCTATTACTTTTATTTGGGCGAGCTGTTCAAGCTCCATGTCGAATTCCAACATCTCTCATTATCCCCCAGTCAAATAAATTCGTTAAACATATTTTTAATCTTCTCAAACATACCGGGTTTAGTAGAAGGTGATGGACCCGCTTTACGACTTGAAGATTTTTTGGCTGAACCGGCGCTGCTGACTCCCATATACTTCGATACGTATTGAATCATTCCGACGCCGCTGCTGTATGCCGCATCCTTCACGCCGATATAATCGGGCAGAGCGATTCGCACGGAGGCTTCGAGCTCCGCTTGCGCCAGCGCCAGCGTGCCGGGCAAGGAAACTGCGCCGCCTGTAAGAACATATCCGTTCACATTGTCTCCATAGCCAAGCCGCCTAACCTCTTGGCGAATCAATTGGAAGATTTCCTGCATTCGAGGCTCTATAATGCTTGCAAGATCCTTCTGCGAGAATTCCTTCTCCACATTGCTTCCCATGCGCGTCACTTTGAATTTCACGTCTTCCGCCGCATCCTCAACGTTCGCACAGCCGTACTTCAGCTTGAACTTCTCGGCTTGATCGCTCTGCGTCCGCAGACCGTAGGCAATATCATTCGTTACGAATTCCCCGCCGATTGGCAAGGCCGAGATAGCCGCGAGGCCGCCTTGATCATAGACGGCAATCGTGCAGGAGCCGGCTCCGATATCGGCCAGAACCGTTCCCATCATCTTCTCGTCCTTCGAAAGCGACATCACGCCCGTGGCAAGGGACAAGAGAATGACGCCGTTAATGCGCAGGCCCGCCTTCTCCACGCAGCGCATCAGATTATGTATCGCCGTCTTCGCGCCTGTCACGATCGTCGCTTCCACTTCGAGGCGCACGCCGATCATGCCTCTTGGATCGGAGATGCCCTCGAGACCGTCAACCAAATACTGCTTCGGTACGAGATTAATAATTTCGCGTTCAGGCGGAAGAGCTACCACCTTCGCCGCTTGAATGACGCGTTCAATGTCTTCTTCGCCAATTTCCCTATCCTCATTGGACACGGCTACGACGCCATGATTCGTCTGCAATGCGATATGATTGCCTTGAATGCCGACATAAACATCGGATATTTGAATGCCGACCATGCGCTCCGCATGTTCAATCGCGTTGCGGATGGACTGGACAGTCTGATCAATATCAACGATTGCGCCCTTCCGAATTCCTTCCGAGTCAGCAGATCCAACGCCAATAATATTAATGGCTCCATTATTCATCTCACCAATAATAGCTCGAACTTTGGATGTACCGATGTCCAAACTAACTATGATGTCATTACTGCTCAACTTGCGGCACCTCCGTTTCCCATAATGATAACTGCATGTATCATGTATATTGTGTTCCCAACCAAGTCTATCTACATATTCAACGCGCTTAATATTTTCCCTCTTTTTTCAACAAATATTTCGCAACCCCCCGCAGTTCCCTGTCGAATCAAGGGATATTAGGCATGAACAGACGCAGTCATCTAAACCAATACCCCAAAATCGAAAAACTGAAACAGCTTCATGAAACATTTGCAAAAGAACAAGCACCTTAAATTCTACCATTCTTTCAAGCTATTGAGTAGTATCTTTTTGCCCATTCTGGCTATTACCAGAATCCTCCTGATCGAAAGGCACATACGTGTCGGCGAGGAGCATCGTTATCTTGCCCGGCTCCTGCGTCTCAATGACCGCGTTCAACGCCTCAATCTTCTCGGTCAGCACCGAAACGGCCGTAATCACTTCGAATTTCGTTCTGGTATACATACGGATGCGATCCGGATACGCCGTGGATGGATCAGGCATGATCTCCGACAAATCCGACAATTGCTTGGAGGGAATCGCGGCCAGCTTGGCCGTCAGTTCTTTCTTCACCGGATCCTCCTTGCTCCAGCCGGTAAGCACGGGCTTGTCCGCCAGTCGGATGCCGTTCTCCTCGTCCACGGTCTCCGTGCCATTGGACAGAAGCGCGACCCAAGATCCTTCGCTGCTGAGCTCGAATGCAACAACGGGATATTCCTGCACCTTCAGCTTGATGACGCCGGGAAAGGACTTGGTCACATCGACCTTCTCCACCTCGGGAAGCTTGCTTACCCGCTCCGCCAAAGAAGCAGACGATACCCGGAAGAACGCGTCTCCCGTTTCAATCCCCGCCGCCTCGACGACCTCCGCATTCGTCGTATACTGCAAACCTGATATTTGAATCTCCGAAATTTTGCTGATGGAAGAATTGAAGAATAAAACGGCCAGAAGCGCCATAAACAATAAAATAACGATTGCCAGAAGCTTCTTATTGCCTCTGCGCTTGCGCTCCGGCTCCTTCAGCACAGGCATCTGCACGCTCATAACTTGTCCCTCTTTTCGCTGAAACACCGGCTCCCCCGCCAAAGCGCTTGAAGGAAGCCGGTCATTCCTGTCTTCAACTATTATTAGGCACGGGCAAGGATCTGGAGATCGTCGCGCCAAGTTTGGCAAGCATGACCTCAATCTTCTCATAACCCCGGTCGATATGATGAACCTGCTCGACAATCGTTCTGCCTTGAGCAGCCAGCCCTGCGATGACCAAGGCCGCGCCAGCCCGCAAATCCGTTGCCTCCACCGTGGCGCCGTACAATCTCGGAACGCCTCTGATGAAAGCCGCGTTCAGATCGACGCGAATATCCGCGCCCATCCTCGACAATTCGTCAACATGCTTGAGTCGTCCCTCGAAAATCGTCTCCTTCATAATGCTTACACCGTCGGCAAGCGCCAGCAGCACCATAATTTGAGATTGCAGATCGGTAGGAAAAGCCGGGTAGGGCGCTGTTACGATTCTCTCAATTGCACGCGGCCTGACAAGACCGTCAACCCTTATTATATCATCGTCTACGATAATTTGAACACCAGAGCGGCGCATGACGTGAATGAGCGAGGTTAGATGCGCAGGCTGCGTGCGTTGAAGCACGACCGAGCCTCGGGTCGCCGCTGCCGCCACCATGACGGTTCCGGTCACAATGCGGTCCGGAATAACCTCATAGCGGCAAGGAGTCAGACGATTCACGCCTTCGATCGTAATCGTATCCGTTCCCGCTCCCATGATTTTGGCGCCCATGCGAACCAGGTAATGCTGCAAATCTGTTATTTCCGGCTCTCTTGCCGCATTGCTGATCGTCGTTCTGCCATCGGCAAGCACGGCGGCCATCATAATATTCTCCGTCGCCCCCACGCTGGGAAAGCCAAGATGAATATCCGCGCCGATTAGTTTATCCGCTCGACAGATGATCCGGTTGCCAATTTCTTCGATCTCCGCTCCGAGAGCCTTCAGGCCTTGCAGATGAAGATCGATCTTGCGCTCGCCTATCGCGCAGCCTCCGGGCAGATAGACCTGCGCCTCTCCGAACCTCGCAAGCAGCGGCCCCATCAGGAAAATAGACGATCTCATCAGTTTCATTAACGGCTCAGGAACATGCGACGTGTGCACGGCTGACGTATCAAGCACAACCGTATCTTCTTTATGCTCAGCGCGGCATCCTAATTCGCGTAAAATGTTCAGCATAACCTCGATATCAAGCAAATGCGGGACATGTTCGATTTTCGATACGCCATCCCCTAATAAACTTGCTGCCAATATCGGCAAAGCGGCATTTTTCGCTCCTTGGATCACGATGGTTCCTGATAGTGGTTTCCCGCCTTCAATCACCAATTTGTCCAATGTATCACCTCCGAGTTACCGCTCGCCCACCACCAATACCTCAGGCACCAGCCGAACGCCGAAGCGCTCCTCGACCGTGCTCTGAATGTGGGACATGAGGGCGAGAACATCTCTTGCTGTCGCTTGCCCGGTGTTGACAATAAAATTGGCGTGTTGCTCGGACACTTGCGCTCCTCCGATAGAGAACCCCTTCAGCTCCGCCTCCTGAATCAATCTGGCGGCGTAATCATCCGGCGGATTGCGGAACACGCTTCCCGCGCTGGGCTGCTGAAGCGGCTGCGTACGAATTCTGCGCTCTTTATTCGAAGCCATTGCGGAGGCGATTTCCATTCGTTCTCCTTTTTGCAGCTCGAAGGCGGCTTCGACAACGGCCCCTTTGATTTCATGCAGAATGGAATGACGATAAGAGAATCGCATATCCTCGCTTTCGAAGCGAACCAATTCGCCTGTTTCCAGTACAATGTCAGCATATTTGAAAATGCGCGACACATCTGATCCCAGCGCTCCTGCGTTCATATAGACAGCTCCGCCGACCGTGCCCGGAATTCCCCCCGCGAATTCGAGTCCGGTCAGTCCTTCCCTGCCCGCCATGACCGACAGCTTAATGAAGGAGTACGATGCGCCGGCAATGGCGGTCGTTCCTTCGAAACGCACGTAATCGAGATCTCCTGACGGCTTGATCACAACGCCGCGAATGCCCTTGTCGCTGACCAGCATATTCGAGCCTCTGCCGAGATTGTTCCAGCCAAGGCCATGCTTATGCAGCAGTTTGACAGTCGCGATCAGCTCTGCTCTGTTTCGCGGAAGGATTAACAAATCGGCAGGTCCGCCGATCTTCCAGGTTGTATGTTTCGAGAGCGGCTCGCCCGGTAAATATTCGGCTGTGCCGGATTGCTTAAGCTCCGCTATGAATGCTTCCACTGTGATAGCCTCCTTCAATGCTCCGTTCAGAGTGTTGCCTGACGTAATCCTGTGATCGTCTCGCGCCGCAGGCGTCGGTCGCGAATATAAGGTATCTTATGCCTATGAGAATCGTTATGTGACAATCGCCTATTGACCTTTGGTTTTCAGCCGCAAGACGTCTACGATCGTGAATATCTTGATATATTAAGCAGAATTCCCAGCGCTGTCAGCAGAAGCGTAAGCGATGAACCGCCGTAGCTGACGAGCGGCAGCGTAATGCCGGTAACGGGCATCATGCCGATGACGACGCCGATATTAATAAGAACCTGCACGCCGATTATGGATGTGATGCCTATGGCAAGCAGACTGCCGAAGGTGTCCGGCGCGGCAATCGCCGCGCGAATGCCTCTCCAGACCACGATCAGGAACAAGAAGATAATCGCGGCTCCGCCTATGAAACCCAGCTCCTCTGCAATAATAGAGAAGATGAAATCCGTCTGAGGCTCCGGCAAATAGCTGAATTTCTGCCTGCTCATCCCGAGTCCCAGACCAACAAGGCCTCCCGGACCAATGGCGAACAGCGATTGGATAATCTGATAGCCTCCGCCGAGCGGATCGGACCAAGGGTCGAGGAAGTTCGTTATTCTCGCAAGTCTGTAAGGCGCCGCCAGAATGAGCCCGACGAGCCCAAGCACGCCCAGCATTGCCAATCCCCCAAGATGCGCCATGCGCGCTCCCGCCGTATAGATCAGCATCAGGGAGGCGCCGACCATAACGGCTCCCGTGCCCAGATCGGGCTGCAGCATAATGAGACCGAAGGCAAGAAAAACCAGACCAAGCGGAGGCATCAGGCCCCTCGCGAACAGCGTAATCGTCTGCTGCTTCTCGGACAGCCACTTCGACAGGAACAGAATCATCGCCAGCTTCATGAATTCAGACGGCTGGATGCCGAAGGACGAGATGCCAAGCCAGCTCCTCGCTCCTCCGCGCACAACGCCGATCCCGGGAATAAGCACGAGCAGCAGCAAGCCGAAGCAGACGATAAGAGCTACCCCAGCCCATTTCTTCCATATCAAATAATGCGTGTTCATTGTAAATAGTAACGCACCTGCGCCTAGTACGGCAAATAACAGCTGCCGCTTCACGTAATAGAAGCGATCTCCGAATTCATGAAAAGCAAGCACAGCGCTCGCGCTGTACACCATAATGAGTCCGATCGTCAGAATCAACCCGATAGCGGCAAGCAGCCAAACATCCGGGGCAGACCGCGCTTTTGCCATAGCGTACACACCTCTTAGCATGGGAAAGTAGGGACAGGCCCCCTACTTACAAGGTATGCGCCGATTGCTTAAACATGCTCCCTCTTTGCTCGAACGAAGCAAACATGTCCCAGCTTGCGCAGGCGGGCGACAACAGCACAATATCGCCTTCCCCGGCAAGCGCCGCGGCCTGACGTACAGCCTGCCGCAGCGTGCTTTCGGCGTCCTTCTCAGGTTTCACGCTTTCGACCTTCGTTAAACCTGCCTGCCTCGCGACCCTCTCCAGCTTCCCGCTGGTCTCTCCGAGCGTCACAAGCCCCTTCAGAGCGCCGAACACCGGCAGCAGCTCCATATAGTCGGAGCCCCGGTCCAGCCCTCCGGCGATCAGAATAATCGGCGCCTTCAACGATCTGACCGACATCGCGGTCGCGGTCGGGTTCGTTGCCTTCGAATCATTGTAATAGGTTACGCCGTCCTTGACCGTTACCAGTTCCAGCCGATGCTCGACGCCCCTGAAGTCGGACAGCGGCGCTCTAAGCGCCTCCAGCGGCGCCCCGGCAGCCGCATACGCCGCAATCGCCGCAAGAGCGTTGGCCGCATTATGGCGTCCTCGCAAACCAAGCTCTTCCACCGGCATGATCGTATGCTGGACAACCTGCCCGGAGCCTTCGGCCGCCAATCGGCAAACGATGCTCCGCTCGGGCAACTCCGCGCTGTCGCCAGCGTCTCTCTCGTATGGCGGATCGATGAACACGCCCTCCTCGAGCCGCTCGAAGATCGAGAAGGGAAGCTGCCGCGCCTTAAGTCCGGCGGCAATTTGACGACAAGCACCATCATCCCAATTCAGCACGGCCGTATCTTCCTCGCTCTGATTCGCGAACAGCTTGGCCTTGGAGGCGACGTAATCCTCCATGCCTCCGTGATAGTCCAAATGCGTTTCAGCCAAATTCAGCAGCAAGGCTATTCGCGGATGAAAGCGAGAGGTTCCCTTTAACTGAAAGGAGCTAAGCTCGGCCACGATCCAATTGTCCGCTGTCGCGCCTTGAACAGCCTCGCACAGCGGCAAGCCGATATTGCCGGCAACGATTGGATTTTTGCCAGCGGCTTCCAGCAGCGCGCCAAGCAAGGTAGTCGTGGTTGTTTTTCCGTTCGAGCCGGTAATCCCGATTATGGGCGCGGGAGACAGATGGTAGGCGGCCTCAACCTCGGTCGCGACCTCAACGCCCAGCCGCAGCGCCTGCTGCACCGGAGACGCCGAATAAGGGATACCCGGATTTTTGACAAGCAATGCCGTGCGTTCGTCGACCAGATCGGAGGGATGCCCGCCGCATAACACAGAAATGCCCAAAGCTTCGAGTTCTTGGGCTTCGGGGCAGGCTTCGCGATTTTTCTGATCATTAACAATGACGTTCGCGCCCAGCTTGTGGAACAGCTTGGCGACGCTGACACCGCTTCTCGCAAGCCCCAATACAACAACTCGCTTGCCTTGGTAGGTGCTTGGATGATTCATAATGAGATGACATTCCCTTCCGTATAGGTAGTTCAAAAAGTCCACTTTTGATCACGATGTATAGCAAGAAGCTTATCGACATCGAATTTTGCATTCAGCCGAGCTAGATGACGAACAGCAGCCCTATAACGGCGAGCACGAGGCCGACCGACCAGAATACGGTCACAACCTTCCATTCGGACCAGCCGATTAGCTCGAAATGATGATGAATCGGACTCATCTTGAAGATCCGCTTGCCTCTCAGCTTGAACGAACCCACCTGAAGAATAACCGACAGCATCTCGAGCACGAACACGCCGCCAATAATGACGAGCAGCAATTCCGTCTTCGTCAGAATGGCCACAGCGGCAATGCCGCCGCCGATACCGAGCGAGCCCATATCGCCCATGAACACCTTCGCCGGATGGGCGTTATATACGAGAAATCCCAGCACCGCTCCGACCATCGCCGCCGAGAATACCGCGGACTCATTCGAGGAAAGCTGCAGCGCGACGACGGTGAAAGCGCCAAAGGCGATAGCGCTTGTGCCAGCCAGCAATCCATCCAGACCGTCCGTGAAATTGACCGAGTTGCTGGCGGCGAACATGATGATGACCACGAACGGATAATAGAACCAGCCTAGATCAAAGCCGATGTGCGTCCCCGGCACGAGCAATTCCGTGCTGTGATGCATATGGTACAGAAGCGCGCATACGATAACGGAGAATAACAGCTGACCGAGCAGCTTCTGTCTCGCCGTCAAGCCGAGCGAGCGCTTGAAAACAATTTTGATGTAATCATCGAGAAACCCGACCAGGCCGAAGCCAAGCGAAGCGGTCAGCAGCACCCAGAATTCTTGGGACTTGTCGGAGAATCGCAAGAATGCGACCATAAGCGCAATCATAATAATGATGCCGCCCATTGTCGGCGTACCGCTCTTCTTGAGATGACTCTGCGGACCTTCCTCGCGAATCTGTTGGCCGAACTTCAATCGCCGCAGCAACGGAATGCACAATGGTCCCAGCAGTACAGCAAGCAGGAAGGATGTTCCGATTGAAAATAAGATGACCGCCATGTCCATATCCTCACCTCTTCTCCAAAGCTTGGACAACCTGTTCCATGCGCATCCCTCGCGAGCCCTTGACCAGCACGAGATCCTCTGCCGTCAATTCGGACCTCAGCCAAGCCGCAAGCTCAAGCTGATCCTCGAAATGCCGGATTCTGCCCGCTTGCGCGGCTCTTGGCATACTGTCGTTGGCAGCAGTCGCGATATGCGCGGACAAAGGACCGTAAGTCAGCAGCCCTTCCGCCTTGTCATCCGACAAGTAGGCGCCAATTTCCCGATGCATGGCAATCTCGTCCGGTCCAAGCTCCAGCATATCGCCAATCACAATCCAGCGCCTGGCTATGTCCTGCAGTCCCGCAACCAGATCAATGGCCGCTCTGGTCGCAGTCGGATTTGCATTATAGGAATCATTAAGTATGATCGCTTCATTATAAGCCCTCGACGGTTCGATGCGCATGCCTGTCAATTTAAGGCTTTTGAAGCTTTCTGCCATGCTTTCGCCCGGTACGCCGAAGTAGCGCGCAACCGCGACAGCTGCCAGCGCATTGCTGATATTATGCTTGCCCGGGACGGGAATATGAACCATGCCGACGCTGCTGCTCTTTCTGTTATTCAATGCGGCGAAGGAACTGCCGAACGGGTCAAGCGCGATGCGATCCGGCGACCATTCATTCCCGGAACCGAGGCCGAAGGTTTTGAGCTGAATCCCTGCCGACAAGGCCATGCGCGACAAGCCTTCCCGAAGCAGCGGTTCGTCTCCGTGATAGAGCAGCAGACCTTCGTCGCCGAGGCCGAGCGCAATCTCAAGCTTCGCCTTCGCGATGCCTTCGCGCGAGCCCAATTGCAGCATATGCGCGTCCCCGATGTTCGTAATGATCGCGGCGTCCGGATGCGCCAGCTTCGTCAACAGCTCGATCTCGCCGAAGCCGCTCATGCCCATCTCCAGCACGGCAACCTCGGTATCCTCATCCATCTTCAACAACGTGAGCGGAAGCCCGATTTGATTGTTGAGATTGCCTTCCGTCTTGAGCACGCGATAGGAAGCGGACAGCAGCGCGGCCGTCATATCCTTGGTCGTTGTCTTGCCGTTGCTGCCGGTAATGCCGATGACGCGAACGGGCAGCTCGCTGCGATAAGCGGAGGCAAGCTGCTGCAGCGCTTCGAGCGTGTCCTTCACCATGAGAAGCGGCATATCCATCCGGGTCAGCTCAGCGGGAACTTCCCTGCCCTTCTGCCACAGCATGGCTTTCGCTCCGCTGCTGACTGCTTGAAGCGCATAATCATGCCCGTCGAATCTCTCCCCTGCAAGGGGAACGAACAATTGTCCAGACCCCGCGGCACGCGTATCGGTCATAACACCGCTGACCGTCAGCTCGCCGTTTCCGCCTTTTCGATATGCGCCGCACATGGACGCGATTTGACTTACTGTACGTGTTATCACAGATTATAATCTCCTTATTATGGCCTCTTTGGCTACTATTCGGTCATCGAAGGGGTAGCTTCTTCCTCCGATGAGCTGATAGGTTTCATGACCTTTCCCCGCAATCAATACTACATCGCCTTGGCTTGCCATTTCAACCGCTTTTTCAATTGCGGCTTTCCTGTCGGGCACGACGGAATAACAATGACCGGGAACAGCAGCTTCCTTCAGGCCGCCCTCAACATCCGCGATAATCCGTACCGGATTCTCCGTGCGCGGATTATCGGAGGTTACTATGACATAATCGGCGTAAGACGCTGCAATTTTGCCCATGAGCGGCCGCTTCGTCCGGTCGCGGTCTCCACCGCAGCCGAATACGCAGATGAGTCGCTCTTCCGCGAACTCACGGACCGCTTTGAGTACATTCTCCAGACCGTCCGGCGTATGCGCGTAATCGACGACGACAGCGTAATTTTGCCCGGCATCCACACTCTCTACGCGTCCCGGAACGCCTCTTACGCTCTCGAGCGCCTCCTTGACGGCATAGAGCGGAATGTCTTCAATCAAGGCAGCCGTTATCGCCGCCAAGGCATTGTACACATTGAATTTGCCTCTTAGCAGCAGATTAATGTCTGCGCTCCCGCGAAATGTGTCAACATGAAACGAGGTTCCCTTCGCCTTGACATGAATCTGCGAAGCGCGCACATCCGCCTCCTGCTCCACGCCGTAAGTAACAACCTCAGCCGAGGTCAACATTCCGAAGCGGGCCGAAGCCGGATCATCCGCGTTCAGCACGGCGAAGGAGCGCTGCTCATTGGGTTGTGAATAAGCATTGCCAAGTCGGGAGAAGAATAACCCTTTCGCGCTCTCATATTGCTCCATCGTCCCGTGATAATCCAGATGATCCTGCGTGAGATTGGTGAAGATCGCCGTCCGGAAGCGGCAGCCCTTCACACGGCCTTGCTCCAGCGCATGCGAGGATACCTCCATGGCGCATATCTCCGTCCCTTCATCACGCATCTCGCCCAGATAACGCTGCAGTTCATGCGCATCGGGCGTTGTTCCGCTCATAGGGAAGGATCTCCCGCCGAATCTCCGTTCAATCGTGCCAATCACGCCCGCCGAAATATCCTGTTTCAGAAAAATTTGCTCGATCAGATAAGTCGTTGTCGTCTTCCCGTTCGTCCCCGTTACGCCGATCAGCTTCAAATCCTCGCTTGGATGCGCGTAGACATAATCCGCGATTACCGCCGTGGCCAGTCTGCTGTCCTTCACGATGAGCTGCGGCACATGCAGCGGAAGTCTGCGCTCGACTACCAGAGCCGCAGCGCCCTGCGCTACTGCCTGACCTGCGAATTCATGCCCGTCGACGGTAAGTCCGCGCACGCAGATGAACAACTGACCCGGCTTCACCGCTCTCGAATCCTTCTCGATGCCGGCAAACTCCGTCTCGCCGTCCCCTTCAAGCCGGGCCGTAATTAGCAATTCCTTCAGTTCCTGTAGACGCATTCCCATCAAGCCTCCCTCGATGACTCTGACGGAATACTATATGCCGCCCAGAGCAATCGCGTTAATGCCCATGCTCAACTTCCCGGGCTGGAAATGTCGTCCTCGTCCCCAAGGTAGATGCGTATTGTCGAACCCCGGTCCACGCGAGTTCCGGCCGCAGGCGCTTGTCTGATCACGTATTGGCCGGAGCCGGCGGAGGTTAGATTGAAGTTCATATTGAGATCCTCGTAGAGATCGGAGACCGTCTTGCCAATCAGGTTTGGAACGGTAACGATCGGCGTTTCACCGTATTTGTACAGCCTGTCGATCTGATTCTGCCGAGGCGGAATGCCCAGAATGGTCAATGCGTCTTGCAAAATATTATGCACGATCGGCGCGGCCACAACGCCGCCGAATTGGATGCCTTGCGGATTGTCTACCGCAACGTATACAACAATCTTCGGATCGTCGGCAGGAGCGAAGCCGACGAAGGAAACGATATGCTCGTTCGGCGAATATCGCCCGTTGATAACCTTCTGCGCCGTCCCCGTCTTGCCGCCCACGCGATAGCCGTCGATGAACGCGTTGCGTCCGGTGCCTTGCGCCACGACGCTTTCAAGCGCTTCGCGCACTTCCTTCGAGGTGTCGTCCGAGATAACCTTGCGCACCGCTTCGGGCTCGATCGTCTGTACCGTTTCTCCCGTCTCCGGATTAATGAGCGATTTCGTGACATGAGGCTTATAAAGCGTGCCGCCATTTACCGCCGCAGAGACGGCTGTAATCTGCTGAATGGGGGTAACGGATACCCCTTGACCGAACGCCGTCGTCGCCAGCTCGACCGGACCGACCTGACTCAGCTTGAACAGAATGCCGTTCTCTTCTCCTCCAATATCAATGCCGGTTTTCTTGCCGAAGCCGAAATCCTTAATGTATTGAAACAAGGTCTCTTTGCCAAGGCGATTGCCAAGCGTCACAAAGCCCGGGTTGCAGGAATTCTCCACAACCTGCAGAAACGTCTGGCTGCCGTGGCCGCCCTTCTTCCAGCAGCGCAGCTTCGCGCCGCCTATCTCGATCGAGCCCGGATCAAAGAACATTTCATTCTTCAGATCCACCTTATTCTCCTCGAGCGCTGCGGCAAGCGTAATAATTTTGAAGGTGGATCCCGGCTCATAGGTCATCCAGATCGGGAGATTGCGGTTATAGACCTCGGATGGCACATCACGGAAATTGGCCGGATCATAGGTAGGGCGGCTCGCCATGCCTAGAATTTCGCCTGTATTCGGGTCCATTGCGATCGCGATCGCGCTATCCGCCTGCAGCGAGGTCATCGCCTGATCAAGCTCTCGCTCCATTACCGTCTGAATATCCTTGTCTATTGTTAATTCGACGGAAAGTCCTTCTTTCGGGGCGTCATAGGTATCCGTCGAATTCGGCATCAGATTCCCTCTCGCATCGGATAAGAAGGATACGTTGCCGCCGATGCCGCTTAGCTTGTCGTCGTAAGCCGCTTCTACTCCGGTAAGCCCCTGATTGTCGATACCCGTGAATCCGAGCAAATGAGCCGCGAGATCGCCATACGGATAGTACCGTTTATTGTCCGCCGCGACAACAATGCCGGGCAGGTTCAGCTTTCGAATCTCCTCGGCCTTCTCCGGCGTAACCTTTCGCCCTCCCGGTCCAAGCTGAACAATCATTTTCTTCGTTTTGATTTTCTCCAGCAGCTTTTCCTTCGTCATGTCAAGAAGGCCGGTAAGCGCCGCTGCCGTGCCCTCCTGATCCTTCACCTGCACGGGAATGACCCATACCGTGGGGGAACTGACATTATAGGCCAGCGCCACGCCGTTCCGGTCCAATATTTCGCCCCGCATGGCGGCATAAGGAATATCTCTTCGCCATGAATTCTCCGCTTTCTCCGCAAGCTCGGCGCCCTTCCACAACTGAACATACGCAAGTCTGAACGCCAGCGATACGAACGCTACACCGGCTAGCAACAGAATGATGAATAACCGCCGTCTGACGGTTACGTTCGATACCTTCATCTTCATCCCCCTCCGAACAACAGCTTGGCAAGGAGCGTACGCTGACGCTCATTCCCAGCCTATTCGGGACAAGGGGTATATAGAACAAGCTATTGCTTCGTCAAGGCTTGATCGCCGCTTGAACCAGCGCCGGCTTCCGACTCCGAGTCGCCGTTATCGGGGCTTGAGCCTTCCTCTGAATCGGAGTTCGCATCAGCGGCCCCCTCTTGCTCAACAGCCTGGTCCGAGCCCGCCGGAGGCGACAAGGTTACCTTGACGATTCGTTCGTTATTCACCATTTCCTCGGTTTGCGAGGTAACATAGCCCGTCCCTTCCGGAACAAGCCTTGCACCGGTCAGAGCTGTGAGCTCCAATGCGTCTCTCAGCGAAAGCCCAGTCAAATCCGGCACATCAAGCTGCTCCTGCTTCTCTGTAATCAGATAGATCTTCTGGGTTGGATGAACCTTGGAGCCGGCTTCCGGAACTTGCTGCAGAACCGTATCGCCTTTGCCGACAACCTCCACATTCAAAGTCGCGTTCTTCATAATGCCTCTCGCTTGAGCTACGCTGACCTCAGTCGCCTTCGGCACTTCAACGGAAACCTCTTTGTTCTCGGAGGAATCATCGATGGGATAGTTGGGAGCTACTCCCATCTTCCTCAGACTCTTCAGCACGATTTCCTTGAATACCGGGGCTGCGGCCGATCCACCGCCAGCGTCCGGATCGTCGGGTTCATCGATCGCGATATAGATGACGATTTTGGGATTGTCTACCGGCGCGTAACCGATAAAGGAAACGAAGAACTTGTCTGGGGAATAGACGCCGTTAATAACCTTTTGCGCCGTACCCGTCTTACCTGCGACACGATAACCTTCCACATAGGCGTTTCTGCCGGAACCGATTTCCTGATCGGAAACAACCTGCTCCAAATAGAGGCTCACTTGCTTCGATGCGGATTCGGAGATGACCTGCCTGACAAGCTGCGGCTCCACGACCGTTGTCGTTTTCGTTGTCGGGTCTGTGATGGACTTCACAATGAGCGGTTTGTACAGCTTTCCGCCATTGGCTACAGCCGCAACGGCCGCCACCTGCTGAATCGGCGTCACCAATACGCCTTGACCGAAGGTTGTCGCCGCAATATCCCGATTATATTGCACGTGAATCGTCCCTGTCGGCTCATTCCCCAGATCGATCCCTGTCTTCTGACCAAAGCCGAATCGGTTGAAATAATCGAATAATTTATCCTTGCCGAGCTTCTCGTAGCCCAGCTTGACAAACGCCACATTACTGGAGCGCTTCAGTCCGTCAAGAAACGAAATGGTTCCCCAGCCCTTGCCGTTATTATAATCACTGATCGGCTTCGGGTCGCCCGGCACCTTGATGCTGCCGGACTTGTACAATTCGTTCGGATCGAATAAGCCTTGATCGACCGCTGCCGCCAAAGTGGCGATTTTGAACGTGGAACCGGGCTCATAGAGCGAATAGATCGCATGATTATAATAGCTGGAATAGTCGCTCTTCCAGTAAGCATTCGGATCGAAGTCGGGCATGTTGGCCATCGCCAATATTTCCATCGTATTGGGATCTGCCGCTATGGCGGTCGCGCTTTTCGGATGATACTTGTTCATCACGTCGCGCAGCGCCTCTTCCACGATATTCTGAATTTCGCTGTCAATCGTAAGCTTGACATCATCGCCGTTCTCTGCCGGCTTGTAATCGACATCGCCTTTGGCAAGCTGCACCTGCTGGCCGTCCTTCTCGTAACGGATATAGCCGTCCTCTCCGGACAGCTTATCGTTATAGAAGGCTTCCACGCCGGACATATTCTCTTGATCCAGACTTACATAGCCGACCAGTTGGGAGGCCAATCCGCTCGGATAATATCTTTTCTGCGTTTCGACAATAATGATGCCGTCATCCGTACCCACATCCTTATCCCGTAGATACGCCTTTATTTGATCCTTCAGTTGCTTGATCTCGTCTGCCTTCGCCTTCTCGATCTCCCAGCCGCTCTTCCTCAGCTCGCGTTGCATATAATATTCGCCGCTTTTATTGGCTGCTGTCACAACCTCGCGAATATCCGACTCCTTGCCGCCCAGAATACTGTACAACCCTTCGACGACCATATCTTCAATGCCTTCCGCATGAATGACCTTGGGATTAACGGATATATTATAGGCAATCGTATCCATCGCAAGCACGTTGCCGTCCCTGTCCAGAATCGATCCCCGCTTCGCGGTCAGCACATCGGAGGTCGACCAGCGCTGCTTCGCCATCTCATAGTAATTGCCGCCGCCAAGCACTTGGAAATAATAGATTCTGCTGATTAAAATAAGAAAAAGGAGGGTTATGATCCCTCCAAACAACAATGTTCTCAATCTCATTCTCTTTGTCATGATTCATCACCTTAATTGCCCATTGCGGTTTTGGTTTCATTATCGTCTTTGCGAATCGTAATGCCATTATCCAGACTGCTCACCATGCCTTGCGTCTCCGCCATTTGGCGAATTCGCTCCGGATCGCTGAGCTGCTGCACTTGACGCTTCAAATCTTCGATTTCGACATTCATCGTCCCGTATTCGGTATTCATCTTTTTGATTTGAAGATTCATATCATAGATTTGCGCATATCGAAAAATAATAACGCCTGCAACAATAACGCACATTAACACAGTGAACAAATAAAGCAGCTTCTCCTGCACAGGCAAAGATTTGCGCTTGCGCACGAGTCGTTTCGTCTCGCGAACCGTTACTTGCTCCTGCGGCTTGCGCTTAGGCTGGAGCGCAAGGTTGCCATTGATATACGCCAATTCAAAATCCCCCTCTTATAAGGTTGTTTAAAAGTCCGCTTTTGATCACGATGTATACCAGGAAGTTTATTCGACATCGAATATTGAATTCAGCCGAAACTTCCGTTGCTCACGTAGTATCCACTACAAGCGGATGCTTTCGAAGTACGTTTCTTACGAAACGTTTTAGCTACTCAGTTTCTAGCTTCTTTCAATCTTCTGAAGCGTTTTGAAAAACGCAACTTCGTAAGCATAAGCTATTGTGCTGAAAACCGGACTTTTAAACTCACATTTATTATTTTTAAAGCTTCTCTGCAATTCTCAGCTTTGCGGATCTGGCGCGCGGATTGAGCTCGAGCTCTTCCTCGCCTGGCACAATCGGCTTTCGATTAACCAGCTTAACGATGCCCTTCTTCCCGCAGACGCATAATGGAAAGTCCGGCGGACAGGTGCATTTCTCCACATTCTTAGCGAACAATTGCTTGCAGATCCGATCCTCAAGGGAATGGAAGGTGATGACCGACACCCTTCCCCCGGGAGCCAGGCATGCTATCGCTTGCTCCAGCGCTTCCTCCTCGGCGCCAAGCTCGTCGTTCACCGCAATGCGCAGCGCTTGGAATGAACGTTTCGCCGGATGTCCTCCGGTTCGTCTTGTTGCTGCCGGGATAGCGTTTTTAATGATTTCCGCCAATTCCCCCGTCTTCTCGACGGGCGCGTTCGTACGCAGTTTCACAATGCTTCGCGCAATCGATCTGGCGAATTTCTCCTCGCCATAGCGATCCAGAATTCGCGCGATGTCCCGTTCTTCCCAGTCATTGACGATTTCATGCGCCGTCAAATCGCTTTCCTGATCCATTCGCATATCCAGCGGCGCGTCGTGATTGTAGCTGAAGCCGCGCTCCGCTTCGTCAAGCTGCGGGGAGGAAACGCCAAGATCGAACAGAATGCCGTCCACTTGCGGCCTTCCATCCTGAATAGGCACGTCACAGCCGAGGAGCTCTTGCTCCAAATACCGAAAATTGCTCCTTACCAAAGTTACTTTATCCATATACGGGGCCAGTCTCTCGCGGGCATTGTTCAGCGCCCAATCATCCTGATCGAATGCGATCAATCTTCCGCCGTCTCCCAGACGGGAAACAATGAATTCGCTGTGACCCGCGCCTCCCAGCGTGCAGTCGACATAAATGCCGCTTGGCTTGATGGCTAGACCGTCAACCGCTTCTTCGAGCAGTACTGTTTTGTGCTGAAACACGCTAAAGTCCACCCCTTCTTGTTGTTTTGGAAGTCAATTGGAAATTAAAAATTAAAGTCGAAATCAACCAGCTTCTCCGCGATGTCATTGAACGCTTGCTCGGACTGCTCATAATAGCCTTCCCAAATTTTCTTGCTCCAAATCTCAACCCTGCCTGAGACGCCGAGTACCATGCAATCCTTGTCCAGCTTGGCGTAATCGCGAAGATGCGAAGGGATATTCACCCTTCCCTGCTTGTCCAGCTCGCATTCTGTCGCCCCGGAGAAAAAAAACCGGGTGAAGGCGCGCGCGTCAGACTTCATCAGCGGCAAACTCTTCAGCTTCTGCTCCATAATGCTCCACTCGTTCATGGGATAAACGAAGAGGCAATTGTCTAGTCCGCGGGTAGCAACAAAGATGGAACCGAGCGCTTCACGAAATTTCGAGGGAATAATAATGCGTCCCTTCTCATCGATGCTATGTTGATATTCACCCATAAACATGATTTCGCTCCACCTCTCCCCCCAAACGCTCCACTTTGCCCCACTATTCCCCACTTAGATACAGTATTTCGCCACCTAAACAAAAAATCCTGCTCCATGAGCAGGATTTAATTTTTTTTATTTTATCCAGTTAATCTTTCTTTTGCGGCGCATCTTCTCGATCAACCTGCCCGCTTGTTGCCTGATCGGCTTCCATCGGAGCCGTTTCCTTCATGCCTGCCTCATCGTTTACTTTCGGGTCTTTGACGATTTCTCCCCATTTCGCCGGTTCCAATCGTCTTCGTGATGCCGAACCGTTCCCTCTGCTTCGATTACGGGAGCGAACAGTCATCATAACAGGTATCGCGATTATCGCCACAATCGCCAGCACGGGCAAGGCGCCTACAAGGATGAGAAGCAGCACTTGAATCGTTTGCACGACCGCGTCAGTACTTCCTTCAAGCACATTTCTCAACCTGCTGCCAAAGCCTTCTTCCTCATCCGTTCCAGCGATCAATGACTTATTGGTCTGATAGATGCGCAGATTTACCGTTGAATAAGCGACATTATTGTCCAGATAACGCATTCTGCCTTTAATCTCTTCAATCTTCTCTTCCACGGAAGCAAGCTTATTCGAGAATTCCAGCAGATCGTCAGCCCTTGTCGCTTTATCCATCATGCTGAGCAATCTCTCCTCCACAAGCTGCGCCGCATGAAGCCGGGATTCAAGATCAACATATTCTTCGCTGACATCCTTGCCGGATAATTCACGCTCAAATTTCTTGTTCGGAATATCCGCCAGCCGATCGATGAACGACATGAAACTCCCTGCAGGAACTTTAATGGTATAGTTGGCTCCCATTTCGCCGTCATATCTCGAATCATTGAATTGCAAAATATAGCCCCCGCTTTGATGAATGGCATCCCGAAGCGTCGTCGAAGCCGTTTTCAGCTCCTCAACCGCCATGGTCAAGTTTGCGGTATAAATAATTTTCCCTTGAATGGCTTCTCCGCTTGCTGCGATTGCCGGCATGACGGATCCTCCGCCTTCCGCCGTATTCGCCAAACTGTCATCCGCAGAAGAGGCTTCGCCAGAAGCGCTTGCTTTGCTGTCAGCCGCTGGAGCTGCATCATTGGCAATGGACTGCAGTTCTTCGCTTATGCCTGTCGCTGAATTGGCATCGTTATGATTGCTTGAAGAGCAACCCGTCATGAGCATTGCCGCTGCCATCACCGCGACAAACAACGCGGTCCAAGCTTTTTTTCTTTTTCTGCTTGCACGCCTTATCCCTTTCATACCGATCTCCCCTTTCAAAATAGTCAGACTGAAAGCGAAAGTGTCAATAATTACCGCCTTCTCCCTTACTGACGGCTTGATTGAATGAAAAGTTACAGGATTGTGAACAAAAAAAAGAAGCCGCATCTTCAGCAGCTCCCTGCAGGATTTACTCCTTCTATTCGCCTTCCGCCCAGCTGTCGAGATAAGCGGCTTGCTCTTCTGTCAGGCTGTCTATGCCAAAGCCCAGCGATTGCAGCTTCAATCTTGCCACCTGCTCGTCGAGCTCGTACGGCACATTTACAACCTTGCTGCCAATTTCCTTATAATGCTCGTTCACATATTTCAAGGACATCGCCTGCAGCGCGAAGGTCATATCCATAATTTCCGCAGGATGACCATCCCCGGCAGCGAGATTCACAAGACGTCCCTCCGCCAGCAGATAAATGCTGCGGCCGTTCTTCATCGCGTACTGCTCGATATTGCGGCGAACGGTCCGCTTTTCATTCGATTGTGCCTCTAGCTCCACCTTGTTCACTTCAACGTCGAAATGCCCTGCATTGGACAGAATCGCCCCATCCTTCATCACTTCGAAATGCTCACCGCGAATGACATCGCGGTTGCCGGTCACGGTAATGAACATATCGCCGAGCTTAGCCGCCTCCAGCATCGGCATCACGGCGAATCCGTCCATATACGCTTCAACCGCCTTAATCGCGTCGATCTCCGTAACAATGACATTCGCGCCAAGCCCTTTCGCCCGCATCGCGACTCCCTTGCCGCACCAGCCATAGCCGACGACAACGACGGTCTTCCCTGCCACGACCAGATTGGTCGTCCGATTGATGCCGTCGAATACGGATTGCCCCGTGCCATAGCGGTTATCGAACAAATATTTGCAATAGGCGTCATTAACGGCAACCATCGGGAATTGCAAGGTGCCATCCTTCTCCATCGCCTTGAGACGAATGATTCCCGTGGTCGTTTCTTCCGCGCCGCCGCGCAGATTCACAGCCAGGTTCTTGCATTCCGAATGCAGCAGCGTCGCCAGATCGCCGCCGTCGTCAATCAGCAGATCCGGCTTGCATTCGAGCGCCTTCATGTTGAGTGCTTTGAACTCCGCCGCATCCGGATTGTATTTCGCGAAGACGGTAATGCCGTCCTCCACCAGAGCCGCGCATACATCATCCTGCGTCGACAACGGATTGCTGCCCGTGATCGTCACTTCCGCGCCGCCTGCCTGGACTACCTTTGCCAAATATGCGGTTTTCGCTTCAAGATGCAGCGAAATGGCCACCTTCAAACCCGTGAACGGCTTTTCCTTCTCGAATTGCGCTTTAATCGTATTCAAGACAGGCATATGCGCGCTTGCCCAATCAATCTTAAGATGTCCCTCCGGCGCCAGCGCCGGATCCGTGATGATGCTTTTGTCAACTGTACTCATTCCTTAAGTCTCCTTTGGCTCTTTAAGTACGTGTTCCATCTTATTATTTCAGTTTACAGAAAGACGATTTCGTGGCCGCCGGTGCGGCAATACGGCACTTCCATTATTTTTTGCAGCCAAGCGTCTCCATAGCGATTCCAGTACACCGCCATCGTCAGCATTCGCTCCTGCGGCTTGCCGCCGGGAAGAATCGCAAGACGAATTCGCTCCAGCTGCCGGATCGAAGCTTCGAATTGCTTGTTGAAGGCATCCGTCGTCTTGCTCTCGAGAAAGCCGATTTGCTCCAAAATCTTCTGCTTGTTCGTGTCGCCAAGCTTGGCGAGGCCAGGCTGAATATTCGAGGCCATCTGCAGCAGCGGTTCGTACATTTCCGCGAACGCCGTTTTCACTTCGCCGAACTTCTGTTCGATGGCAAGCTCATCCTGCTCTTTCAGCCACTGCTCCTTGCGCTCCTCGAACCGCTCCATCACATCGGCAAAGGATAATTCGTATTTCGTCATATATTTCGCAATGGTGCCCTCAATCAAGGTGAAGGACATACGCGGCACGATAATCGGCATCTCCATGCCGAGCACGCGGAAGGCTCCCCCGGTCAATGCCCAGTAAGCGATCTCGCCGGGACCCAGCACCGTCGCAAGCACAGGGAACAGATAGTCCTGCATAATCGGCCTGGTCAATACATTATTGCTGAACTGCTGGGGATGCTCCTCGAGAATCTGCAGCAGCTCCTCCTTGCTCCAGCTCGCACTCCCCTTGCGGTCTTCGAATCCCCCGTCCCGCTTATAAAGAAGCGTTCGCTCGTCGCCGTTATCCTTGTTGAACAGGAACAGATTCGCGCTGCCTTCGTTCACATCGGCTTGGAGGGCATAGCCAAGCTCCTTCACATGATGCGCCGCGCTTACGTATGCTTCTTCCAGCTCATCATTGCGAAGCAGCATCTGCTGGAACATCGGCGCCTCCAGCTTCCTCAGCTGCGGATCGTCCGCATCGAGCAGCACAAGGCCGTCATTGCCGAACAGCATGGTCAGCATTTTTGCGAACAGCTCCGACAGGGAGGAGCAATGCTCGCTGGATTGTCGTATTTGTTCGAGAAGCGGACCCTTGAACTCCGAATGCGGCAGCGCTTGCTCAAGCTCATCGGCCAGCTGCCGCCATTGTTCCTCCGAGACGAGGGAACGAGAAACAGAGGTTCTTGGACCTTGGGGTCTTTCGGCCGTCAGCTTGCTCAGCTCTTGCTCCGCTGTAATAACATAAGCATGGTTCGCTTCATCCCAATCATGATCCTCGCCGGCAATCCAGAATACGGGAACAACAGGCGTGCCGAGCTGCTGGCCGGCCGACTTCGCGGCTCCGAGGATGGACACGGCTTTATGTATAACGAGGAGAGGCCCTGTCCATAAGCTCGCCTGCTGACCGCCGATTACAACGGGAGCTCCGCCGCTTAACAACTCGATCCCTTCCATAGTTTTCGCGGAACCGCCGGCCTTCTCATTATAAGCTCTCAGCACTTCGGCGAGAGAGGATGCGTCCGCGCGCGTTGAACCGTTCTTTCGCAAGCTGTCCAGCCGTTTCGTCCAATCCTGCTCATTGCCGGCATGATAGCCGTATAAGGCTTCAATTCGAGGGTCGGTGCGGTTCGTATATGCCTCAGTCAAGGGCTGGGCGCTCTTCAGTTGATACGTTTCTGTCGATATCATGCAGCCATCGACCTCCTGTATGTTACAATTTCACTTTACTATATCGTGTTCAAAAGTGGATTTTTTGAAAAACCGCTTTGCTCTGATTCGGTAAAGTGATGCCATTGTTATTGTACAGGAATATTCTGCGGGACGTCAAAGCAAAACCGCCTTTGCCTATGCGCAAAAGCGGTTTTGCATCATTCTCTATGCTGTTGTGAAGATGACTTTGCCCAGCATCACAATCATGAAAATCACATAGAGGACGCTCATGGCAAAAAAGCTAAGCCTCCAGATTGCTTTGAAGATCCGCTTCACGTCCACATTGCCTCTCTTACGGAACTGTGCATTTCCGAGCAAGCCGCCCGTAAGCAGCATGACAAGCAATATGCCGTATAAGCCGAAGTTATTATCGAACAACATATTGAACAGAGCCGCCACGCATAGAATGAGCAAGGCGGTGGAAATATCCATTGCCATGCGAAAAGCGTTTTTCCGATCGTCCGCAAAGGCCTGATAGCCGAAGAAGACGATGGCAAAGGGCAATATAGGCACGAGAGCGAGAATCGCAATGAGAGTGTGCAAGCCGTTCCATATGGCGCTCATCCTTTCAAATCCCTCTCCTCTCCCTCTTCTTTTATTTCCGTTCCATCGCATGAACGATCGTGACAATCGCTTGATTCATCCGGGCATCCATGCCGAAGCTATACGCCATGTCCGCTATCGCTCCGTTAATCGAATCAATCTCCGTGAGCCTGCCGGCGCGAATATCGCTCAGCATTGAGGACTCGTTATCGCTCGTTTGCCGACAAACCTGCAGGATCTGCTCCCAGCTGTCATGAGCTTGCAGCATGCCGGCGCTGCGCAGAATCGCCTCGGATTCCGCGTATAGACTCTTCATGAGAAGCAACCGCTCGGGCTGCCGCGGCAGCTCACCGTTTAATACGTGAAAAATGGCGGTCAAAGGATTGATAACGGCGTTAATCAATAATTTATGTAAGATTCGATCATTGATGTCATTCGACAACAAAGCGTCAAATCCTGCCTTTTGAATGATCTCAATGAACTTTTTTTGCGCAAAATCGAGTAATTCGGCAGGAACCTTCCCTTTCACAGCGTCTTTGGAAATCCATATCCGTCCCCTGCCGGTATGCTGCACCGAACAGACGCCGAGCCGCTTTGCGCCTTCCGTCGTTACAGCCGCGAAGACCGGCACCCCCTCAAGCGCGTCCGCAAGCTTCTCCAGATGTCCAACTCCATTCTGAATCGCAACAATCGCAGCCCTGTCCTTGAACAACACTGCACGTTCGCGCAGCTTCTTCATAAACGATGCATCCAGATGCGACTGCTTCACCGCCACAATGAGCCAGCAGAAATCCGGCATGGCTTCGGGCAGCCAGCATCCCCCGTCCTGTTCAAAAGCCCGGCTCTCGATCTGTACGATATTCGCTAGATTCGAATCCGTCTCCAAATCTTGCAGCCTGATGCCGGTTCTCCGCAGTTCTTCGCTTTGTTCCGAGCTTCTGGTCCAGACTGCGGTTTCCTCGCCTGAACGGGCAAGTCTAGCCGCGATTAACATTCCGATCGCGCCCCCTCCTATAATTTCGATCCGCATATACAACCCTCCCCGTTTCCTTCGCAGCTCTATTCATTATGAGCGAATAGCAGCAAAGAATCCATATTGGCGTTAGCATCGGGCAACAGCAAAAAACTCGCTGCCTGTTGTCGGCTGCGAGCTCTTTTGGCTTTCCGAAATTGTTATTCGATGCGTTCAAGGTTTCCATTCGCGTCCATCTTAAAGCGCGGCTTTGCTTCATCCTCGCTCGATAGAACGGTCAATCTTCTGGCGCGATCCATAATTTGAATCAACGTCTTGTAATCATCGTTCACCGTGTGATAATCCGTCTTCGCGCTGCTGACTTCCTTCGTTAATCTCTCATTCTCATGGCGTAGCCGGTACAATTCCTCGTCCTTCTCCTTCACGTCTTTCTCGAACAGCTTGATCTGGCGAGATAAATCCTGATACGTCGTCTTCCAGCCTCTCAGAAAACGGATAACTGCGTCAACCGACAAACCTTCATCCAATGCGTTTATATCTGGTTTGTACGTACGCTCCTCAGCATCGAATGCCGTAAGAGAAGAGACCTGCGATGTCGCCGCCACCGTTTGCTTCTTCAAGTAATTGCGCTTCTGACGCTGCTGCTTCGCAATTTGAATCGCTTCCTCATACCGTTTGCGGACGCAGCTGTTCCAGCGGAACCCGCAGGCCGCTGAAGTGCGTCCTATTCTCTCTCCAACCTCTTCGAAAGCCCCAAGCTGTGTGCTTCCTTCGCGAATATGGCGCAGAGTAACCTCGGCGAGAATGAGATCATCGTCCGGGCTCCACGCATCTTGTCTAACTGCTGTCATGCGATAAAAACCTCCTAACGTAAAGGCGCTTACTTATCTCTATGCCCTTGGTAGAGTTCATAGAATCTATTGGATACTATTTTGTATAACCATTTTTTTGCGAACTCATACATGATCAAACGTCACGCGGAGCAAACTAAAGTGAACACTTATGAAATATTTATGAATTCCGCGCAGTTGCAGGTTTACACTTTTTTGCTCAAACGTTATAATGATGTTTAGAAATTGGGGAAGACTTCGGAAGGGGGATGCTATCTTGGGACGTATGTATCGGGTACTCGGCTTTTGGTGTTTGGTCATTGGTTTAATGGCTTTCGCCGGCCACATGACAGAATTTGCTCTATTGTTCTTCGCGCAAGCTGTCGCTTTTGTATTTCTGGGTTACTTAAATTTCTCTGAGAAAACATACATCGTTATGTTTTGGGGATATATGGCAATATCGTTTATTGGATTTACATATTGGTCCGTCTTCGTAATGGGCTTGCCGTTCTAATCGAGCAAGCACAGAATCAAAGCCTGCTGAAGCGCAATGCTACTCTCTGCGCCCGGCAGGCTTTCTTCATGCCTTCTCCAATATCATGACCTTGAAGGTCTCGCTCATCCCGTCGCTGAGCAGCAGTTGCCGAATAAATCGATTGCTCCTTGCAGTCTCGCCGAACGGATCTCTTCCATCATGCTCCCGCAGCTGATCAAGAATCCCGTTATCAATCAGAAACTGCTTCTGCGTATCGAAATACAGCTCCCGAAAGCCAGCCGAAGCGGCAGCAGATCGAATGGCCGTGAAATTAACATGAGCCGTGATGTCCCGCCTCCCCGGCTCCTCGAATGGCGAATCACTTGCTTGATGTCTGGCGTAAGTTAGAAGCGTGCCGTTCATGCGGTGCTCCGCGCCATATTCCCCGGCCTCGTGCCCGTAATCAATGAGCAACACTCTTCCCTGCTTCATTCGCTTTCCAAGCTGCCTGATCCAGTCACCCGCATCGGGACAAAGCTCCGTTGTTTGTCCTTCCGCGAGTGTAAGTCCGCTCTCCTCCAGCGCTTGCCGCATTCCTTCATCATTTTTGTTCCAGGGAATGCGGGTGTATACCAAATGATTATGCTCGTCGCAAGCAACGCCCAGTTCCCAGAGAAGGCCGTCATACCGGCATATCCGATGCACCGGGAATGCGTCGAGCAGTTCGTTCGCGATTAACTGGCTGTCAAGAGGCCATTCATCCTCTATCTCCATTTGCGCCGAGCGTCTGATTCGAAGCGCGGAGGCGTCCAATTCAGCTTCAACAAAGGCGTTCCTGATCGCTTCCGCATGAGCGGGATGATTCTCAACGCAAATATACGGAGGCCGCTTTCCTCGCTTTGACTCGTGAAAATCCGAACATGTCATGATCGTCAGTTTCCTGACTATTGCAGCTGCGAGCTTGCCCGTGCCCGCTCCCCATTCGATCAGACTGGCATACCCGCCCGATTTCGCCTCATGCTCGGCTATATAAGAAGCAATGGCGGTTGCCATCACATCGCCCGCGGAAGCGCTCGTATAGAAGTCGCCTTCCTTGCCGATTCTCATTCGACCGCTTCGATAATAGCCGAACTCTTCATCGTAGAGGCAGCGAGCCATATAATCTTTGAAGGAGATGCAGGGCACCGTCCTCGAGACGCCTGCTTTCGGTTGAGCCTGATGCGGGTAACCTCTAAGCGTGGATGCATTTATCAACTGCTTTATTTTTATCGATAATTTCGATGAAGCTGATTTTGTCATGATTGATTTCATCCTTTTCCATTTGTAAGATATAATAGACAGGACAACCGCATACACTAGTTGCGGGGGAGGGAGAGAGACGTTGCCTGAATTCAATTACCGCACACGATTGACTTCCGTCATACTCTTGCTGCTAATCAGCCTGGCGCTTGCGATCGGGTATCCAGCATATGCCGAGACGCTCGCTGTTCCCAATGACGATATTCACGACATTCTGGAGAAAAGCCTGTCCGTCGTCGAAATCGACAAGGAAATCGCGCGGCTGGAGCAGCAGCAAGCGGACTTACGCTTGACGATGACGGATACGGAGCAACAGCTTTCCGAGCAGGAAGAGCAAATCTCGGACAAACGCGATGGAGCCGGCAAAGTGCTGCGGGCTTATTATATGGGAGAACGCGACGGGATGTACGGCGCGTTGCTAAACGCCGACTCCCTTACGCATTTTTTTCAAGTGCTGGATTTTATTGACCTCGTTATTTCCAATGACAAGCATACTCTGAACAGCTATATCGATCAATATCATGCGCTCCAAGAGCGTTACACGGAGATGGGCGAGAAGCAAGCCGGGCTGATTCTCCTTGAGAATCGGCTGAAGCAGCAGCGCGAACGCGTTCTTGCTCTTGAGTCGCAAGTCGACGAGCAGCTTGAGGGCCGCAGCGACAGCGAACGCATCAGGCTTCTGATGGAGGAACTGACGAACAGTTGGCAGACTGCGGGCCTTAAGGAGGTTCAAAGCTATTTCAAGGCGTTGTCGAAGGCAATGGGCAAGCTGCCGGAATGGATTCAAGACAATAAAGATCTTCTGGAAACAAAAGGATTTCAATATACGATTCGCATTCCGGAGGAAAAGCTAAATGCGTTCTTGATCGAGCAAGATAAACGGTTCAGCAATTTCTCTTTCCATTTCGAGGATAACAAGATCACCGCCTCTGGCAGCCGGGACGGCATGGACATTAGCGTCATTGGCCATTATACAATCGAAAATGAAAAGATAAACGGCATTATTTTTCATGTTGACGAGCTTATCTATAACGGGTTTTCGTTGCCGGACACCACCAGGGCTTCGCTGGAGCAGGAGTTCGACCTTGGATTCTACCCCGGAAAGATACTAAAATTCCTGAAAGCAAACGATGTCGAAACAACGGATGGCGAGCTTATTATTAAATTAAGCATTAATCTCTGATGAGATTAATGCTTAATTGATGTCGGCGGCAAACGCCTCCAGGTGAAAGGCTTCGTTCGTATCCCTATTCCATAAAGTTTCCCATTGCAGCCATTTGACCGGCCGCAGCGGGTCGGGCTGAAGCAGCTCCCCTTCCTCCGTCTTCGCGCCAAGAATATCGTCCCACCAGACAGGCAGGCTCTCCGTCTCGCTCCTCGTCATTTCCTGTATCCACAATATGGCCTCATTCTCATGAAGGCTGCTGCTGCTTATGACAAAGGAGCTGCCATTCATCCATGGATAGCGAATTGCATCTTTGTCGATAATAAGCTTCTTCTGAGCGGCCAGACTTAGCTTCTGATAGCTGTCCCAAGGCAGCATCATCGCGAGAAGCTCATCGCCGGCAATGAGATCGCTGAGCGTATAGATTTGATTGAGCGGAACGCGAACAAGTGCTTCATGAGGAATCGATTGAAGCCATAGCAGTCTCTCGCGCTGCTTGTCGCTTAGAGCCTTAAGCTCGTACAATTCTTTGCTGCTTTCCGCATCGAACTTCGAAAGCCACAGCAGCAATTGATTCAGATCATCTCTGCTAAGATTAAGCAGGAAATGATTGGCCGCGGTTGAATTGGATAGAATCCAATCCACTGCTTTCTGCCACTCTCCCCAGTTGCCGGGAGCCTCGTTTAACCCTGCCATCTCCAGCATATCCTTATTCCACAGCATAATATAAGGATTGAAATCATTCGGCACCCCCCACGAATAACCGTTCCACTTGAGCGGCTCGGCAAGACGAGCAGGCTGTTCCTTGAGCACGTCCCCTGTCATGAGCGAGTCCACGGGCTTGAGCAGACCCTCTACGGCAAAGGGGATAACCCAGCTGTTATCGAGCAGCATAATATCCGTCGCGCTGCCTTGATCGCTCCGATTTTTCCAAGCTGCGAAATCGGCTTCAGCCGCGGATTCGTTCGTTAATTTCACATTCAGGTAGGGGTAATTATTCATAAATTGCTTATTAAGCGCTTCTAGCTTATTGAATTCGGCGGCATCCATGGAAACGGTTACAAACAAATCAGTTGTCTTTAAGGAAATCGTCTGTCCTCCGGCCGGTTGTAATGCCGACTCGTCATTGGCGTGATCCAGGCTTCTCCAATTCCAATTCGCTGTTTGTGAGAAGTAGAGCAGCAGCAGCAGCGTCAACAGCAGCGCCCCGACGAGAAGAGGCGCGAATTTTCGAGGAGACACGGTCATCGTCCCTTCCTTCTACCCTATTATGCGTATAGGATAACAGTAATAGGACGTTTTGTATATGTTCGCAATCGAAATGTAATATTTCGAAGTCTTGAAGTAATAGGAAGGAAATAGAAAAAGCGGCGAGGCATCGCTTTTCTCCTGCCTCGCCGCTTGCTTGCAAGCATATCTTGCCATGTTAATCTACAGTAAATCCGCTGCGATCTGGGCGAGCTTCGAGCGCTCGCCCTTCTCTAGAGTCATATGACCGCTAAGTCCTTCATTCTTGAATTTCTCGATAATATGCGTAAGTCCGTTACTGATCGAATCGAGATAAGGATGGTCAATTTGACCCGGGTCTCCCATCAGCACGATTTTGCTTCCTTCGCCTACCCGGGATACGATGGTTTTCACTTCATGCTTGGTTAAGTTTTGCGCCTCGTCGATAATAATGAATTGACCCGGAATAGACCTGCCGCGAATATAGGTTAGCGCTTCGACTTGAATGCTTCCCATGCCCATCAAGATTTTGTCAATATCTCCCGCCTTCTTCGTATCGAACAGAAACTCCAGATTATCGTAGATTGGCTGCATCCAGGGTCTCAGCTTCTCCTCCTTTTCACCGGGAAGATAACCGATATCCTTGCCCATCGGCACGACCGGTCTTGCAATGAGAAGCTTTTTATATTTATGCTCGTCTTCAACCTTCATCAGGCCCGCAGCGAGAGCGAGCAGCGTCTTGCCGGTACCGGCTTTGCCCGACAAGGTCACGAGCGGAATTTCATCGTTCAAAAGCAGCTCCAGCGCCATCCGCTGCTGAGCATTGCGGGCGGTAATGCCCCATACCGGGTCGTTGCTCAGAAACAGCGGCTCAAGTCGGATTCCGTCTGGACTGACCTTGAGCAGCGCCGACTTGGATGTACCCATTTCATCCTTCAGAATAACGAATTCGTTCGGATTAAGACGATCTCTAAGCTGCAAATGATTCACGCTGAGATAGCGATACGTATAAAATTCATCGATGACCGATGGATGGACATGCAGGGTTATATTGCCGGAATAGAAATCGGAGGAATCGATGATTCGGTCTGACAAATAATCCTGCGCTTTAACGCCAAGCACATCCGCCTTAATTCTTACGAGCACATCCTTGCTGACGAGAATGACTTCGGATTTTTCGACCTCGTTCTCCTGCTCCATTTGATAATTGAGCGCAACGGCTAGAATCCGATTGTCATTCGAAATTTCTCCGAACATTTCCTGAACGCGCATGAAGCTTCGATGATTAAGCTCCACCTTGAGCAGCCCGCCTCCCGGCAAGCCGATGCCTTCATGCAGATGTCCTCCCTCCCGCATTTTATCGAGCAGACGGGAAACGGTCCGCGCATTCCTGCCCAGCTCATCCGCAAGTCTTTTCTTGGAATCAATCTCTTCAAGCACGACAGCAGGGATTATAACTTCGTTGTCATCGAATGAGAAGAGCGATTGCGGGTCATGTAGCAGCACATTAGTATCGAGCACGAATTTTTTCTTCATGAGAACCCTCCCGGCGTCGGATAATCTTTTGCATACATAGCCATAGAATGCTGCGGACAAACTACATAGACAACAGATGCGCATGCAATTCAAACTTGAAAGAGGTGGCATCCATGTACAAATGGATAACCGCCGCTTGCTGCTCAGCATTGCTGCTGAGCGGCTGCGGCGCTAACGCGAATCCTGATTCATCACCCTCTCAGCATAATAATGGCAGCCTGCACGCTCAGGAGAATGGCGCAGGCAAGAAATTAATTGAAGACCGGTCCGCGGTGGAAGCACACCTGGAGGAGCTTGCCAAGGGCGTTGACGGCGTTAATGACGCCAATTGCGTCATTATTGGCAACACGGCGATTGTCGGCATTAATGTGAACGGCTCGGTCGAGCGCTCCCGGGTCGGCACGATTAAGTATTCGGTTGCCGAAGCCTTCCATAATGATCCATACGGCATCGATGCGATTGTTACGGCCGATATTGATATTCGCGATCGCTTGAAGGAGATCGGCGCCGACATTCGCAACGGCCGCCCCCTTTCCGGATTCGCCAATGAGATGGCCGATATTATTGGAAGATTAATTCCCCAGCTTCCACGCAATATCGCTCCGCCGAAGCCGGATGAACAAGCGCCTGCTGAAGAGCCTGTCAACGAAGAGCCGCATTCCGGGGCTCAATAATGCCGCAAGACGCAAAAAGCCTAGTGAATGCTCACTAGGCTTTCTCATATTCGTCGGCGGACAATGCAAATACAGCCTTGTCCGAAGCTATTGTATTCACTTGGTTCTTCCTTACAATCGAATTCGTGCCGGGTATAGATTGCGGAGCTCCCGCAAGGATTCGTTCCACCATCCGCATGACCTCCTCTTGAGTGAACCTTCAGAAGCAGCTTCATACCCTTATTATAACGATTAATTCATGAACAGTCTATGCTCATTCGGCCATTATCGCTTGCAGAGCGTCTCTGGCCGCCTGCAGACTGTCGTCATCCGCATAGACATACGGACTCTTCCAAGTGCCATCCAGCGCCATGAACGTGATGTCATCGCTGCGAAGCGATTTGTATTTCGCAAGCATATTTCTAATTTCACTGCTCTGCATATCCATGCTTACATTGTCGCCAACCGCCTTTATGACATCGTCGAGCTTGGTTAAACCTCCCAAGGTCATCATCTTGTCGAGAATAGCCTTCAGCACCTGGCTTTGCCGCTCGTTGCGCTCAAAGTCGCTCGACATATTCGTGCCGTCATTGGATTTCCGATAGCGTACAAAGTCAAGAGCATTCTTCCCGTCAAGCACTTGTTCGCCCTTCTGAAGGTCGATATTGGTTCCATCAGCGGAATCCGAGTATCTCATCCGCATGTCCACATTTACCTTCACGCCGCCAAGCGCGTCAATCACTTCCTCGAAGCCGCTGAAATTAATCATTGCCGCATATTTAATATCTATGCCGAAATAGTCGCCTAAAGTCTCCCTGGCGCCTTTTTTTCCGGCAAGCTCCGCCGCGGTCTTCTCCATTTTGTCTGTATTCTTGGCATGCATATAGAACTCGGCGTATGCGGCATTGATCTTCCCGCCCGAATAGCCTCCGGCCTTTACGTATGTATCGCGGGGAATCGTAACAAAGGTCGCCTTCTTCGTATCCGGGTCGAAGGCCGCCACCATCATCACATCGGTGTTCAAGCCGCCGCCGTTATGGCGCGAATCGAGCCCCATGATGAGAAATGCGACAGGCTTCTCCTTCACCGATTCATCCTTGGGAACCGGCGTAATGACCGTCTCGCCGAGATCATTGCTTTCGTTAATGCCGATTGTATTGATCGCGTCGTTTGCCTTCAATGCCAGATGAGCAAGGAAGACAGCGAGAATCAATAGCAGCCCGAACAGCGTCGCGAACAAGGGGATAAGAATATTGCGCTTTTTCTTTTTCTTCTTGACTGGTTTTTTCGGTTTGTCGGGCCCCGAAATCCTGCGCGACGACGCGCGCGGGGGCAAGCTCGATTTGTCAGAAGTCATGGGTTCCACCTTCAATGCTCAGTTATATTTGGGATTCGCTTCAATGTCTATTAGCAGCTGTTCTCCAAGCTCATTCGGATAAGCCTGCTGTTTGGACTCGCCGTGCCGCTCATAATCGACATAGATCATGGCAGCGTCCCGCTTCGTAATCTCGCATCGGCTTAGACCGTGATCCTCTCTCAGAATCTGTTCGAAGAACGAGAGCGTATCCGCCGCCGCTTCATCATCGGGGCGAGCCTCCGCCACCAACCGGATCTGGAGCCAATTGAACAAAGCGTCTTCGAGTCTCATCGTCCCGTATCCGCCTGATTCGCATCGGAGGAGGAATCCTTTCCTCTGCGCGATTTCCATTTGTCGTAGAATTGACGGCTGCGAAGCATCAGCATCAAGAGGACCGCAATAGCCATGCACTGAAGAATTGGCAGCTTGTCGACCTGGAAGATGAGAAGAATGAAGCAGCCGATCGCCATAAGAACATAGACCAGCACCTCCTTCAGAATCGGCAGCTTCTGTTGAGGACGGAACACTTGATTGAATATGAAGATCGTAAACACGAGAATGAGAATGTAGGAGACGAGCATATGATCACTTAGCCATTGTTGCATATCGTAACGTAACCTCCAATCGGTAATGGCTCCGAAAAGTTTAAAGGCTGTCATGGTCAAAAAGCGAAGGTTTGCCGAAGCAAACCTTCTGTTCAAACCCAATTATGATTCGCTTAGACGCCAGCTTGAGCCGTCTTGCGATGCTTCTCCGCGCGCTCTCGCTCGCTCTTCACAAGAATTTTCTTGCGGAGACGAATCGATTTTGGCGTAATTTCGCAATATTCATCATCATTCAAATATTCCAGCGCTTGCTCCAGCGAGAAGAGGACAGGCGTTTTCAGCTTAACGGTATCATCCTTACCCGCAGAACGAACGTTGGATAGCTGTTTCTCCTTGCATATATTGACGATAATGTCATTATCGCGATTATGCTCGCCGACGATCATGCCTTCATAGATCTCTGTGCCGGGCTCCACGAACATAAGCCCCCGATCCTCCACGCCGAGCATGCCGTAGAAGGTGGACGTTCCGTTCTCGCTCGCTACCAGCACGCCTTGATGACGTCCGCCGACGGCAGCTCCTGCCAGCGGGCCGTAGCTGTCGAATGCATGATTCATAATACCGTATCCGCGCGTCAACGTCAGGAACGAGGTGCGGTATCCGATCAATCCGCGCGCCGGAATGATGAACTCCAGACGAACTTGGCCGTTGCCATTGTTGATCATATTGACCATCTCGGCTTTGCGCGTACCCAGACTCTCCATAACGGAGCCCATGCTTTCTTCCGGCACATCAATCAGCAGCCGTTCATAAGGCTCTTGCTTCTTGCCGTCTACTTCCTTGATGATAACCTCCGGCTTCGACACCTGCAGCTCATAGCCTTCGCGGCGCATATTCTCGATCAGAATACCGAGATGAAGCTCGCCGCGGCCCGACACGATGAATGCATCAGGACTTTCCGTCTCGTCAACGCGAAGCGCTACATCCGTCTCCAGCTCTTTGAACAGACGCTCGCGCAGCTTGCGAGAAGTTACCCATTTGCCTTCGCGGCCTGCAAATGGCGAATTATTAACCAGGAACGTCATTTGCAGCGTAGGCTCGTCAATCTTAAGCACTGGCAATGCCTCCGGATTCTGAGGGTCCGCGATGGTCTCGCCGATATTAATTTCGCGAATGCCGGCAATCGCGACAATATCCCCTGCGCCCGCTTCCGCCACTTCAATGCGCTTCAAGCCCTGGAAGCCGAACAGCTTCTCGATTCTGGCCTGCTTCGTCTTGCCATCGCGGTCGATAACCGCCACCGATTGACCTTGCTTGATCAGACCTCTGTTCACGCGGCCGATTGCGATTCGTCCGAGATACTCGTTGTAGTCAAGCAACGTAACCAGGAATTGCAGCGGCTCTTCCACATTCTCCGTCGGAGAAGGAATATGGCTGACGATGGTCTCATACAAGTCCATCATATTGTCTTCCTGCTTCTCCGGATCAAGCGAGGAGGTGCCCATCAATGCGGATGCGTAGACGACCGGGAATTCCAACTGATCGTCATTGGCGCCAAGCTCGATGAACAAATCCAGAACCTCGTCGATAACCTCGACGGGGCGGGCATTCGGACGGTCGATCTTGTTCACGACCACAATCGGGGTCAATTGATGCTCAAGCGCTTTGCGCAATACGAATTTCGTCTGCGGCATGCAGCCTTCGAACGCGTCTACCACGAGGAGTACGCCGTCGACCATCTTCATAATCCGTTCAACCTCGCCGCCGAAGTCGGCGTGGCCCGGCGTATCCACGATGTTAATCAGAAACTCCTTGTAATTAATAGCCGTATTCTTCGCCAGAATCGTAATGCCGCGCTCCCGTTCCAGATCATTCGAATCCATCGCGCGTTCCTGTACGGCCTCATGATCCCTGAACGTGCCGGACTGCTGCAGAAGCTTGTCAACCAAAGTCGTTTTGCCATGATCAACGTGTGCGATGATCGCGATGTTGCGTAAGTTTTCTCTTGCTTGCATAAGAAATAATCCACTCCAATTTTTTATTTATAGAGGTTGTTCAAAAAGTCCGATTTTGATCGCGGAGTATCCCAAGAAGATTATTCGACATCGAATCTTGCATTCAACCGAACTTTTTGAACATACATTTAACCTCAGCTACTCAAGCGCAAGCGCTGGTTACCAGCGCTTGCGCTTGCCAAACATCATCCATGCTCCCGCCGCGATCAATGCGGCGGCAACGAGATAAATCCCCCAGCTCCACATCAGCATAATAACAAGTACGAGCAAGGAAGCTGCGGCCAAACCGACTGAAACTCTAAATATAACACGCGGCACCGCGGAACCGAACATGTAATATTCATACAAACCCGCGGCGACGCCGAAGAAGAACAGCGGCCAAAGGATTCTCAAGCTCTCCCAACCAAAAATATTGCAGATGATAAAAAGCAATGCATAAACAACGAGCATTCCGCCAGGCACCAAGGTCACAGCCGGAACTACTCTGCCGAAATACAGCACTTGCAGCAGCACTCCAGGAATCAATACGAGCAAAGGCCAGAATATCGCCCCGAGGACGCTGAATACCCCTATCTTGCCCAAAAGAATGATGACTCCGACGATCAGCAAAATAATTCCAGCGGAATATTTATTAGTTGGCATATCCATTCCGCTCCTTACAACATCCTCCGCGACAAAAGACGAAAGACGCCGGTTTTTATCTTTATTAGTTTAATGGAAGTGAAGCAAAAATACCAGTGCATGAAGGGCAAGTTCGCAAAAAAAACCGCCAATGCCCGCAGACATCGGCGATTCCTTTGCATTTACCCTTTTTTCGACGAATTCCGCCTTTATGGATTGGATTTTCTGCGAAGCATCGCAACGGCGATGACCATCGGAACGCACAGCAAGGGAATAAGCTCCGTTACCGCATGCGAGCCGTAGGCGATATAACTGTCAAGACCGGGATCCTGAACCAGCATCTCCCCCGCCGCGAACGCAAGCAGTCCCGCGCCGATGAAGGACAGCGCCGGAAAGCGTTGAAGCAACGAGCCCAGCATCTGGCTTCCCCATATAATCATCGGAATGCTCAGCGCGATGCCAAGAAGGATCAGGACAATATCCCCCTCTGCAACCGCGGCAATCGCGAGCACATTATCGAGACTCATGATGAAATCGGCGGTAACGATCGTCCAGACGGCTTGTCCGATTGTCGCGGAACGCTTCACGTGCTGTGAATCGGGATGACTTCCCGCCTCCGCCAGAAGCTTGACCGAAATATAAAGCAGCAGCAGAGCGCCTGCCGCTTGCAGGAATGGAATCTGCAGCAGTCTCAGCGCGACAAGGGTTAGCAAGCATCTTAATCCCACGGCGGCGAATGCTCCCCACCAAATTGCGCGTTTCCGCTGGCGCGCCGGAAGATGCCGGCTCGCCATGGCGATCACGATCGCATTGTCGCCGCTGAGCAAGATATTGATCAACACGATTTCCAGAAATACGATTATGCTGTCCACCGGCTATTCCCCCCTCATAACAGGGGTATGAACAAGCTTTACGGATTATGTCTTAAAATTTTTGAATCGATCTCATAAATGGAACGTATGAACTGTAGTTATAAGCATCGACCGAAAAAAGGGAAAGGAGGAAATTCGAATTGGATATTTTCTCGGCGGAATTTCTAATGGCCTTATTAACGATTGTGTTCATCGATCTCATTCTGGCCGGAGACAACGCAATCGTCATCGGACTCGCGGCGAATAAGCTGCCCAAGCATCAACAGAAGCAGGCGGTCATCTGGGGAACGGTCGGAGCGGTCGGCATACGAGTGATCGCTACGCTGCTCGTCGTTCAATTGCTCGCGGTGCCTTGGCTCAATCTCATTGGAGGCCTGCTGCTCCTATGGATCGCTTATAAGCTGCTGGTGCAGGAGGACGGTCATGATCATATAAAGGCGGGCAACACGCTTCTGCAATCCATCCGAACCATCATTATCGCGGATGCGGCAATGGGCATCGACAATGTCATAGCCGTCGCCGGCGCGGCCAAAGGCGGCTCGGGGGGCGGCGAGCATGAGCTGCTGCTGGTCATTCTCGGCTTGCTCATTTCCGTGCCGGTCGTCGTGTGGGGCAGCACGCTGTTCATCAAGCTAATCGACCGCTTCAGCTGGATCGTCTATCTCGGCTCGGCGGTGCTGGCTTATACGGCAGCGAAGATGATTACCCACGAAGAAGCCTTCCATGACGTATTCAAGGAAAATTCACTGACCTATTGGGCATTTATTCTGGCTCTGATTGTAATTATCGTCTACGGAGGCTATCTGACGAACAAACGGGCTCATGCGAAAGCCGAGGGCCGCGACAAGGACAAGGTCAAAAGCAATGATAAAGCAAAGAGCAGCTCATCCCTTTGAGGGACGGCTGCTCTTTTTCAAAATAATCGATTCGCCGCGAAGCTTGCGAAGATTTGTAACGCCACTGCCTCAAAAACGAGGCCTTCATCATCAATCAAAAGCGATAAATAAAGATACAAATCTTTGTTAGATTTCTGAACCGCTCAACGACTCAGAACCAAGCATCCTCGCCCGCAGTTTCTTCAACTACGACGCTTTCCGGCGTAAGCAGAAGCTCCTCTGTTCCTTCGACCGCCGCTTCAATCATCTCCTCCAAATTCGGAATGAGCTTCTCCGCCTTCTCCACGATGCGGAGATTCGGATTCGTCGTAGGCGATTTCGGAAGGAACAAGGTGCAGCAATCCTCGTAGGGCAGAATCGAGGTTTGGTACGTTCCGATCTTGACGGCTTGATCGATAATTTCTTGCTTGTCCATCATGATGAGAGGCTTAAGCAACGGCAGCTCGGCGGTTCTGCCGATGACGTTCATGGAAGACAGGGTTTGGCTGGCAACCTGACCCAGGCTTTCACCCGTAACGATGCCGAGAGCCCCGCTCTTCTCCGCCAGCTTTTCCGTTATGGCAAGCATGGAGCGTCTCATCAGCGTAATGAGAATATTATCATGCTTCGAGCCGGCGAAGGCGGTCTGGATATCCGTGAACGGAACAAGATGAAGCTTGAGCGGGATGCCGCTGTAATACGACAGCCGTTTGGCCAGCGCAATAACCTTGTCCTTGGCCTGTTCGCTGGTGAACGGATAGCTGTGGAAATGAACCGCTTCAATTTCGAGCCCTTTGCGCATCGCCATCCAGCCCGCAACCGGCGAATCAATGCCGCCCGACAGAAGCAGCATCGCTTTGCCGTTAGAGCCGAACGGAAAGCCTCCCGCGCAAGGAATAACCTCGCAAAAAATATAAGTCGCTTCCTCTTGAATATCGATTCTCAGCTCCAGCTCGGGATGATGCACATCTACAGACAAGGACGGAAACGCCCGAAGTACATGGGAGCCGGCCAGATGATTCATCTCTTGCGAGTTATGGGGAAACTGCTTCCAAGCCCGCTTCACGCTTACCTTGAAGGTGCTTGGAACGCTTTCCAGCGCTTTCATGAGAGACAATGCCGCTTCTCTTATCGATTCCAGATCGGACGTCGTACTGATCACGGGACTGAGCGAGGTTAACCCGAACAAGTCCTTTAGACGGCTTGCGACGCCCTCGTACGGATGTCCGTTCAGCTTTACGTACAGCCGTCCGAACGTTTTCCAATAAGTTACCTTCTCAAACCCGGCAAGCGCGTATTTCACCTGCGCAAGCATCTTTCTCTCGAACTGATTGCGATTGCGTCCTTTCATGGTCAAATCTCCGTAGCGAAGCACGATTTGATCGTATTGAATACTCAACGGCCTCTCCTCCTCTCCAGCGTCGCGAGCTCCTTAGCTAGCTCGTCAAGCGCTTCTGTCAACCGTACAATGTCTTCGCTTGTATGCTCGTCGCCAAGCGATATTCGAATGCCCGACGACGCGTGCGCGGCATCCTTGCCGATAGCAAGCAGCACCTTGCTCGGCTTGTCCTCCTTGGAGGAGCATGCCGACTTCGTCGAAGCAAGTATGCCTCGCTCCTCCAGCATATGAATCATAACCTCCGGCTTCATGCCTGGATAGGAGAAATGAATGATATGCGGCGCTGCCGGCTCCGCGCCGTTCAGCGAAAGCTTGTCGCTGGCTGCAATAAATTCGTTCAACTGCTTCTTCAATTCGCAATGCCTTCGCTGTCTCTCTTCCATCGCTTCAATCGACATGCGGACGGCCTTCGCCGAAGCCACGATAGCCGGCACATTCTCCGTCCCCGGACGCAAGCCCGCCTCTTGCTCCCCGCCCTGCGCCAGCGGCGTCAACAAGGCACGTTCGCCGACATATAAGTAGCCCGCTCCGCGCGGACCGCGCAGCTTATGCGCCGAACCGCTTACGAGATCGATGCCCCAGCCGTCCGGATCGAGCTTCACCTTGCCCAAGCTTTGAACCGCATCGGTATGGAACAGAATGTGAGGATAGCCGCTGAGCAGTCTGCCAATTTCTTCAATGGGCTGTATCGTTCCAATTTCATTATTGACATGCATAATGCTGACCAGAATCGTATCTTCTGTAAGCGCGTCTCGAACCGCATCCACCGCGACATGTCCGGTTGGAAGTACCGGCAGATAGGTTACGCGAAACCCCTCCGTCTCGAGCTGCTTCATTACTTCCATGACAGACGCATGCTCGATGGCAGTTGTAATAATGTGGTTGCCGCGGCTGCGATATTGCTTCGCAGCCCCTTTGATGGCAAGGTTATTCGACTCGGTTCCGCCGGAGGTGAAGATCCAGCGTCCGCGGCTTGTGCCCAATTGCTTCGCCACCAGGTTTCTTGAACGCTCAATCAGCTTCGCCGCCTCGCTTCCGCCGGCATGAATGGAAGAAGGATTGGCATAATGAAGGCGCATCACTTCCGCCATCGTCTGAATGACTTCCTCGTAAGGAGGAGTCGATGCGCTGTGATCGAAATACAACTCCTTCATTCCTTAACCTCGATCGTAATCGGCGACCATTCCGCAATGATAGTTTGTCCATGCACGGAGACGCTGCCTTCCGGCGATAGATCCTTCTCGGTCATAATGCCAAGTGCGACTGTGAACTGATTGAATTTCACCGGCGTATTGCTTTCGCGGCGCACTTCCACTCCGTTTACGAAGAACGCAACCTCGTTGCTCGTCCGATTATAGCTGATTTTGTACGTATTGAATTCACGCGCAGCGAATTCTTTCTCCTCCTTGAAAATGCAAAAGTACCTTGTCCCCTCCGTCTCCGGAACCTGAACGCCGGGAAACGGCAATACCGCATAGACGCTCGCGTATTGATCGTTGCCCACGAAGAAGTCGAGCGCTCCTCCCGTTGTGAAATCAAGCAGGTTGAGCGAGACAAAGCCGTCGTACAAATCGCCGGGCTGCGTATCCTTCGTCCTTGCCCGAATCTTCAGCTCGAAGTTGATTTCGCCATTTTCCGGCACCTCTACGGGCTTTGCTGAATAATACATATGCTTGGCGTTGTCGAGAATTTGAACCCCATCGTTCGAGCGGCTCAAGACTGCTCGCGTATAGAGAATGCCGTCTCTTACAATAACAACCGCGTCCGGCTCGCGATATTGCCAGAAGGAGCCGTCTGGAAGCGGAAAGCCGCCAATTTTCCAAACCTCTCCGTCATTCAGTATCGTATGAAAATCGCCCAATATCGACTTGGTGCTCATTCGTAAATACCTCTTTCTTTATTGTAGTTTATAGAAATCAAACGGTGTTCAGGTTACCAATGATTAATAGCGGCTTGCAACGCCAATGCAACAATCAACACGCCGCCGCAGCGCATCGTGGCTTGAAGCGAGGCTCCCATCAGCGGCAAATACGCGACGGACTTATTATGCGCGCCCAGCCTGCCGTATACCATATAAAGCGGGATGGCCGTCGGAAGCGCCAGCAGAGCGTAGAAGGGGAGCGCTCCGAATCCAATGCATAGAAACAGCGACAGATAGGCAAGCAATAGCAACACGCGCGAGAAAACAAGCGCCCGCTTCTCTCCCCAAACCACGACCAAGGTGCGTTTGCCAGCCTGTCGATCGGCCTCCCAATGCAGGAAATGATGATTGAACAGGATAAGCGTTGTCAGCAAACCGATCGGAAGCGACAACAGCAGCGCGCGGTAATCCAGATTCGAGGCTTGAACATAATAAGCTCCCGCTACCGGCAGCACGCCAAACGCAAGCAATATCGCGATTTCGCTGTAGCCTTTGCCCCGATAACCGAAACGAATTGGAGGCGCGACATAGAAGTAAGCGATGAACGCGCCCAGAAAGCCGAAGATCAGCACAACCCAGCCGCTGAGGAAGCTCAGCGACAACCCGCAAGCGGCGGCAATGGCGAATAGCAGCCAGGTAACGAGGCTGAATTTCCTATAGGACCAGGTTCCTTTCGTGAGAAAGCCTGAATTGGTCGAAATCGCGCCCTCTGTCTGATGGGCTTCCAGATCCGTTCCGTTCTTGAAATCCCACAGATCGTTGATCATATTGGAGAACAAGTGCGCGGCAGCGGCTCCGATTAGAGCAAGCAGAAACAGCAGCGGATGGAATTGATTTGTCCACACGTAAGCGCCGATGCTCCCGAGCGCTACCGGAATGAGCATAACAGGGATAACTTGAAATCTGGAAGCTTTCCTGAATTGATTCCACATGATGATGAACACGTTCCTCTCTATGATGTGCCAAGGCGAAACGGCTGTGCCGTCCATTCCTTCCTATATTTGAAGAAATAAGGTCGCATTGCAATATTGCCTGGCCAGGGTCTGAAAATAGGATGATTGAATGGATATTACGGCTACCGCGAGCAGATTGCCGGCGGCGGCGCGCTGTATGCCGTTCAAACCGTCCAACGTCTCCGCCGCGGCTTTCGCTTGCATGCGAATATGACGGTCGCCTTCAAGCGAGCATCTTCCAATCACATGTCCGTCCAGCCTTTGAAATATCGCTGCGTAACACTCCAGAAAGGCGATTGGCTCGATCCAGGCAGACGACTTCCTGCCATCCCCGTCAGTGCTTGGAAGCAAATGCGCGAAGAAGCCTCTTATCGATTCAAAATCCAGGTTCGACTTCAAATCGTCGATTATAAATAGTAAAGCGGCTTGATTCAAGGAATATTTCTTACCCGCCTTCGGGCTGTCGAAGTAGCTCTTAAAATCTCTCTTCACCCAATTCTGCATCGACGTGGCCGTGAGTGCGGAAAATTCGATTAAGCCTCCCAGTTCGGCAATTTCCTGAAGCGAAAGTCCCTTGCGCTCTCCGCAACGCATCAGCTTCTCCACGATCGCGGGAAGCGGCGCGGTCTCCAGCGGTCGTTCGGTTCTTCTCCATGCCTGCTGCAAAATCTCGATAGGCTTCAACTCATGCTCTCCAGCCATGGAACGCAGAATGCGGGCCATCTCTAATCTTGTCAATGTGAATGAATTCATCCTGCAACCACCTATCTTTTCTAGCTACAAGTTCATATGAACTCATCTTAAGGCTATGAATTCGAGATGTAAAGGCTCGAAAATCAATGAGAATGGCACTCTTCCTTCCTGAAAAACCGCTAAAATGACCGTAAAACGCTAAAAACCTCCCTTTTGCGAGTTGTCAGCACCTGTCAACATTCGTTATAGTTAACCTTAAGTAAATGGAGAACTTCCAAAATTTTAAAAACAAAGGGTAGTGAGAATCGAAAATGGGTATAGGACTTAATTTAATCATGATTGTTCTTCTCATTCTATTAACTGCATTTTTCGTGGCGGCCGAGTTCGCGATTGTCAAGCTTCGAGGCAGCCGAATCGATCAGTTAGTAACGGAAGGCCGAAAGAACGCATTAGCCGTTCAGAAGGTTTCGAACAATCTGGATGCCTACTTGTCGGCATGTCAACTCGGTATTACGATTACCGCGCTTGGACTTGGTTTTCTGGGCGAGCCGACTGTGGAGAAAATACTTACACCCGTATTTACAAACCTTGCTATTAATGAAGGAATCAGCCATGCTCTATCGATTATTATCGCCTTTATTACGATTACGTACGTCCATGTCGTAGTCGGCGAGCTGGCTCCGAAATCATGGGCGATTCAGAAAGCGGAGGCCATTGCCTTCCTGACGGCGAAGCCGATTATTCTGTTTCACAAGATTATGTATCCGTTCATCTGGCTGCTTAACGGTTCAGCCGGCGCGCTCGTCAGAATGTTCGGTCTTAAACCGATGACGGAGCATGAAGAAGCGCATTCCGAGGAAGAAATTCAGATTATATTGAATGAAAGCTTTCAAAGCGGCAAGATTAACAATACCGAATATGGCTATGTGAGCCGCATCTTCGCATTTGACGAACTGCTGGCTAAGGAAATTATGGTTCCCCGGACCGACATGATCTGCTTATACACGAACAATTCGCTGAAGGATAACTTCGATATTATTCGCAAAGAGCAGTACACCAGGTTCCCGGTTGCATCTGGAAGCAAAGACAATATAGTCGGCATGATTAATACGAAGCAATTGTTCCTTTCTTATGAAGTGAACAAGGAATTTGATTTCAAGAAGCTGATTCATCCGGTACTGAGCGTATCGGAGGTTACACCGGTCAAGATGCTGCTCAAACGCATGCAGCAGGAACGCGTCCATATCGCCATTCTGGTCGATGAATACGGAGGCACATCCGGTCTTATCACAATCGAGGATATTTTGGAGGAGATTGTCGGCGAGATTCGCGACGAATTCGATGCCGATGAACGCAAGGATATTGAATTGCTTGCCGAGAATTGCTATCTGCTCGACGGCAAGGTGTCGCTTGACGATATTAGCGGGTTAACGGGAATGAGCTTCGAGGAAGAAGACGTCGATACAATCGGAGGTTGGCTGTACAGCAAGCTGATGGACCCCAAGCCGGGCAAAGAGCTGCAATACGAGCAATTGAAATTCATCATTCGCGAAACAAGCAAAAACCGGATTCGAAAGATCGAGATGCAGATCGAACAGATCGAGCTCGAGGGCGAAACCGCTACTGCTTAAACCATACGGAGGCCGATCCGCTCGTCCAAGCGACGCGGATCGGCCTTTTTTTCGCATTTGACACCAACCGTATACCACTTGTTTCAGGTGAAAATCCGATGCCATTTTTCTGAAAATTTAAACTTCAAAAAAGTGCTTGCATTAATAATCGAATCTGTGTAATAATACATCTTGTGCTCAGCAATTATGTTTGAAACGTCCAGAACATAAAGCGTTGATCACAACTGAATAAATACATTCCACATCGTGCCGTTGTAGCTCAATTGGTAGAGCAACTGACTTGTAATCAGTAGGTTGGGGGTTCAAGTCCTCTCGACGGCACCATTTTTTTACCACGGGACGTAGCTCAGCTTGGTAGAGCACCTGGTTTGGGACCAGGGGGTCGCATGTTCAAATCGTGTCGTCCCGACCAATCATGAGTCGTTGAATAATACATAGCAAAAAGGCATCTTCTATGATCGTTCGATCATCAGATGCCTTTTTTTAATTTCATGAAGCAGACTCTGCTTCCCTTATTCGTCCGCGTCGTCCCATTTCCTCGAATACGCCTTCTTCGTCACCCACAGCGTCACCCATGTGACCAGTACTATAATAATACCCGCGAACACCCATACTCCGGCCGGTACATTGCCCATCTCTCTATACCCCCTCTCAGCTTCTCCTATTTTACCTTAACCAGGCTACAGCTTCAACCTGTATTGATGCGGCGAAATGCCCATGACTTTCTTGAACAATTGAATGAAGTAAGACACGTTCGAAAGGCCCACCTGCTCCCCGATCAGCTCAATCGATTGTTCGGAGGAATGCAGCAGACTACAAGCTTGTCTTATGCGCCTCGCAATCAAATAACCCGTGATGCTGCTGCCCGTTTCCTCTTTGAACAATCTTGACAAGTAAGATTTGGATAGATGCAGCTCATTGGCCAGCTTGTCCATCCGGAAAGGCTCCTGATAGTGGGATTCGATCCATTGCAGCACTTGATCGGAATGCCTCAGTTGCTTAACGGCTTCGCGGCGATCTTCGGCCAACCCTGATCGTTGCAGGACGGATAAAATGTGCAGCAAATACAATGCAGCCTGCTCCTCTCCCCCTCCGCTCGTCGACGCGGCTTCCCTGCCGTCTTGAAAGATCTCGGACGCTTGCTCCAGTTCCTCCTTGTAGGCGGACACCTCGAAGCCCTGCTCAATGATGAAGCCTTCCTTCATTCGGGTATAAAGATCTCTGAGAGTCGGAAATGCAGCCAGATACGCTTCCATTAGCTGCGGCTGAAAATGGAATACGCTGCGTTCGTAAGGATTGCTCTCACTTGATTCAATATAGACCTTATGCAATTGCAGCGGACGGAAGAAGAAGAGCATGCCCGGGCGAAGCTCGTAGGTTTTCTGATTCACAATGACCGAGCCGATGCCCTGGTGAACCAGCAGCAGCTCGAGTCCATGATGGAAGTGGTAGTAGCCGACGGTATGCTCTGTCGTGCAATGCCGGCAGTCGAACAGATAATGACGGTTTTTGAATTTGAGCTCCATATATAAAGTCGACTTCACACATCCCGCCTCCATCAGGTCAATAGAACAACATTTTTTATCATTGTACAGCAACTTTTATCTTTTGTCAGACCTTATAATTGAAGATGCAAGCAAGAATACTTGTCATACTAGGGAATGGGAATTCCGCGGGAGGATACTTATCTATGTTGAATGAAGCCTATACCGAACAAACGATGAACAGGCTGTCCGAAAAGGTAGAAGCCATGATCGGGCAAATTGGCGACAAGACTCCGCATGTGGCGGGGCAAGACGGCAAATACGACAGTACAAGAGACAACTGGTGGACTTCCGGCTTCTGGCCGGGCTTGCTGTGGCTGATGCATGATGTGACGGGCAAGGAAGTATTCAAGAAGGTCGCATGGGGCTGGGATGCCAAGCTTGAGAAATGCTTCTCGGAATATCCGGTCGAGCTGCACCATGATGTCGGCTTTCAATTCTTGCCAACGGCTGTCATAAAGTACGAATTAACCGGCGATCAAGAAGGTCTGCGGATTGGTCTGGAAGCGGCCAACTACTTGGCCGGCAGATTCAATCCCGTCGGCAATTTCATTCGGGCATGGAACGGCTCGAACGCGATTGGTTGGGCGATTATCGATTGTCTTATGAATATTCCGCTTCTCTTCTGGGCGAGCCGAACAACGAATGATCCTCGTTACAAGCATATCGCGATGAAGCATGCCGACACCTTCTTAAAGCATGCGATTCGAGACGATGGCTCTGTTTGTCATATTCTATCTTTCAATCCCGAAACCGGAGAATTCATTGAACCGATTGGCGGGCAGGGCTTGTCCGGCACATCGGCATGGAGCCGCGGCAACTCCTGGGCGCTACATGGCCTCGCCATTGCCTTTCGCTGCACGGGAGAAGAGCGCTACTTGCAAGCCGCCAAGCGCGTTGCCCATTATTTCATTGCGGCGCTGCCCGAGGATCATGTGCCTTATTGGGACTTTCGCGTGGAGAGTCTTGAAGGCGAGCCTCGCGACACCTCCGCGGGCGCCATTGCCGCATCCGGCTTGATTGAGCTTTCTCAGTTGACTCCCGCGTCCGAGAGCAGAATCTATCGATCGGCCTCCGAGCGCATTCTCTACTCCTTGAGTGAGAACTATGCGACATGGGATCAGCCGAATCATGAAGCGATCCTGATTGAAGGCACAGGACACAAACCGGCAAATTCCAATGTCAATGTATCGCTCATTTATGGCGATTATTATTTCGCCGAAGGCTTCGCCAAGCTGAGCGGATGGAGGAATCGTATTTTCTAATCTCCTTGTCGCAAACATGTGAAACAACGTACGCAAGCCGCTCGGACCAATGGTCCGAGCGGCTTCTCTGCTTGTTATGCTACAATAACGGAATAACCTACTTAAATTGGAGGCGATATTCATGCAAACCGCACTTGAAACCATTATACACGACTTATTGGAACGCGAAGAGGGACAGCGCCTGTCGCCCAAGCTGATCTGGAATGCCAAGCTGGAAGAGGATATCAACAGGCTGCCGATCGCCGAGCAGACCAATCAGACTTCCGCTGTCGCATTAATGGCGGGCCTTCATCTCATGAACGACAGTCTCCACGCCTCGCATTCCTATGCCCAGTTGATTGAGGACGACAGCAGCGGAGCCTATTGGCACGGACTTATGCATCGCATGGAGCAAGACTTCTCCAACAGCAAGTATTGGTTTCGGAACGCCGGCAATCATCCGGTCAAGGATGAGATGCGGGAAGCGGCTGCAAAGCTGCTCCAAATCGCATTGGAATCCATCCCGGAGCAAGAACGCGACCACGTTATTATCAGGAAATTAATTCGCTTTCGTGACGATATCGGCTGGAATGCGAACGACTTCGTCGATCTTGTAGCGATGCAAGAGCATGATGACGGTACCGAATCAACGGGAGCTTTGCTTGAACAGCTGCAATGGCTTGAGCTTAAGCTGCTGCTTCGCGACACCTATGAACGGTACTCAAGCGAGCAATAAGGTCTCGCCTTTCATTGCCAGAAGCTTCTCCTGCAAGAGTCGCTTGATGATTTCATCCAGAGATTGCTTGAATTCATCGCCGGCTCTTGCAAATCCGACCAAATTGCTGACTGCCGTATAGATTTTGTCCGAAGAAATGCCGAACGAATCCCTTACAATTTTCAGAAGTCCCTCTTGCAGCTCCTCTGGAGAAACATGCTCCAGCTTCTTATTCTTGAGCTCGCTTCTGTCTCTGATCGGCGGAGTTTCCATGCTGCGAAGCCAGAGAAACGCCCCTCTTCTCTCTATGTCCGGAAGCAACGCGAAGCTTTGCTCGAAGGCATCATGAATGCGGCTCGTTAACCTGCGAATGCCGAGCGCTTCACAAATTCTTCGCATAACCTCGATCTCATGAACGGGGCTTTCGATCTCCACCACTTGACTGACCCATGAGGCGAGCACAGACAGAGGCAAATCCTGAAACTCCAAATCATTCAAGGATATATCCAACTCGGCAGTTGCATAAGGCTCAGACGCATAATTTCGATCAACCTCTGTTGATTCCTCTCTCTCAATATCCGGCTCATCGGAGGAACCGGTCGCGAGCATGAAGGAATTGCCTTCGAGCCTGGCGCTCAGTTTGGCTCGATCGATCGCGTCGACGGCTCGCTTCAGCTCCCTCTCGGGATGACGGAACCAATCCGTGCTCCAGATGCGATGAATCGTCCAGCCCAGCCCCTCCAGCACATCCTGTCTCAGCCGATCTCTGTCTCGAGCTGATCTTGCGCTGTGATAGGCGGCGCCGTCGCATTCAATACCGATCGCGTATTTGCCCGGCTTCTCCGGATCAACAACGGCCAAATCAACGAAAAAGCCGGCCGAACCGATTTGCGTCTTCACCTCATAGCCCAGCTCCCTCAGAGCCATGCATACCGCTTCTTCAAAAGGCGAGTCAAAGCCTTTGCCTGTCTCCGCCGGAACATCCACGCTTCCGCTTTCTGCGTACTTCAGGAATGTCTTCAGCGCCTTTACGCCTTGCGCGCTTGAACGGCCCAAGTCGATGTCATGCGACTGCAAATTGGCGAACACCTCGCAGCGGAGCCGCGCGCGCGTAATCAATACATTCAAACGGCGCTCGCCTCCCTCGCGATTCAATGCCCCGAAATCCATGGCCAGATAGCCTTCGCTTGTTTTGCCGTAGCCGATCGAGATGAAGATCACATCGCGTTCATCCCCCTGCACATTCTCCAGGTTCTTCACGAAGAACGGTTCATGCGGATGCGCGGTGAAATACGCTTCGCAGGACGGCCTCGCGCGCCGCAAGGCTTCCAACTCGTCGAGGATGGCCTGCATCTGCGCCATGCTGAAAGCAGCAACGCCAAGCGTCAAGCTCGGATAGAGCTCCGCATGACGCATGACGGCCTCCGCAACCGCCCGCGCTTCCTGGCGGTTCGTTCTCGAGCGTCCGCGATCGTAAGCCGTATCCGGCAAGTAATTGTATATAAGACCGGATTGATGCTTGTCTGCATCCGGACTCGGGAAGACAACCAGCTTATTGTCGTAAAATTCATGATTGGAGACCGTAATCAAGCTTTCATGACGGCTTCGATAATGCCATCTCAGCATCCGCTGCGGCGCATTCTGGCCGACGAACAAGCCTAGCACGCTTTCCACATCGCCAACGAAGTTGTCGTCAGAGTCATCCCAGCCATCATCGCTTGCGATAGAATCGAAGAAGTTCGTAGGCGGCATTTGCTTGCTGTCCCCCACCACCACCGCCTGCTTGGCTCTAATAATGGCTCCGAAAGCGTCGACCGGCCTCACTTGACTGGCTTCGTCGAAGATGACCAGATCAAATTGGAGTCCCCCTGGCTGAAGATAAGAAGCAATGGACAATGGACCCATCATGAAGATCGGCTTTATCGCTTGAATGGCGTTGCCGGCCTTCAGCATCAAGCTTCGGATGGGAAGATGTCTCGTCTTCTTCTCGAACTCCCGGCGCAGCACGCCCAGTTGCCCGCCCGCTTCATATTGCGGCAGACGCTTCCAATGCGCCTCAGCCAGCTTGGCCCGATTATATTCGGCCAAATAACGGTCCAGCTCTGCGAATTTGCGGATGGTATGCTCATGTCTGCCGCTGTCGAAGCTCGCAAGCGCAGGACGTTCGTGAAACGCTCTCGCCGCAATAGACTGATACCTGTTCCAGCGATAGCAATCAAGCAATGACGTTCCGGCTTCCTCCCAAGAACGCGACATCTCTACGAAAGGCGCCAAGCCTGCATCCACGCAAATCTCTTTCAACTGATTATAGGAAGCCATCTCTTGAAGGCCGGAGGTCTGCTCTGTCCATATGCCAAGCAGCTTCCGCAAATCGGCAAAGGACTGCTGCTGCAGAGAGGTCTTGTCGGGGAAGCGCGTTGCACCATCGAATTCAAGCGCTTCCTCAAGCAGACTCAAAGCATGGCTCATTGCCTTGAAAGCTGTTGTCAGCTTCTCGCATTGCTCTTGCAGGAACGCTTTGGTTGGCTGCAAGGCAAGAAAATCATAGGTCCAGTGGGGAAGTCTGTTCCCGCGAATATCCTGTCTAAGCTCCATCATCCACTGCCGCAAGCTCATTAATCGTTCCCAAGAGGACGCCGCGCCCTTCCATGCCGACCCGAACAGTTGCTTGGCGAGCTGGGATTCGTCCTCAATTGCCGCTCGCTGTCGCCTGGACTCCATAATTGTATCCGCAATCGGGAGCAGCGCCCCGGCATTTTCCTTCGGGTTGCGCAGCAATCCTCTCATCCGACTTCTTGCTTTGCGATATTCCCCCGAAAACAAGCGCCACATGCTGCCCTCGTTCTTCACCAGCGCCTGCCGAGTCTCCAGCAGATCCTGCTCCCAAGCTTCGGGAATAAGCATATCGTCATATTGCTGATGAAGCTTGGCGTAAGCTTCTCCCGTCTCGAACAGCTTCGCTATTGCATGCGATTCGCTTTCCCATAGATCGGTTTCCAGATTGGCATCCTTCAGGTCGGGAGCCTGGATGAACCGCTCCAGCATTTTCAAATAAATTGACGCGTGACGAGCATCCTTCGGCAATGGGAAGAAGCATTGCCGCGAGTAATCCTGCAGCAGCAGCTCGAAGGACTGGACGCCCTCGGCGGCGACTGTCGCCATGCCTTGAATCCGTTCAATGTCGGCGGGCAGCACAACCTTTCTCTTGCTCCCCCAGAAGGCATGCTGCTCCGGCAGCCCCATCTTATGAACTACGCTTTGAAGCTCCTCGATCAATGCGACCCGCTTTACATTCTCCTGCTCGCTCCATGAATGAAGCTGTGGCAGCTCGATCGCGGGAAAAGCGTTTCCGATCTTGCCAGCTTGATAGCGCACGATGGCGCCAAGCGCATAATAAGGAGAAACGCCGGTATCCCCGATGGGCGTATTGACCGCTTCGCAATAATCGTTCAACCTCTGGCGCAAATCCTCCAGCAGATGAATGCTTGCGTTATCGTCATGCTTCGGCTTGCCCAGCTCCAGCGTGGCGGCAAGCTCCTGCAGGAGCGCCTTCTTATTGGTCTTATGGCTGTGCAGCTCCAGACATGCAACCCCGAGACCAATCCGGTCGAGTCTTCTCTTCACGACCTCAAGCGCCGCCATCTTCTCCGATACGAACAGCACCGTCTTGCCTTCGCCCATCGCCTCGGCGATGAGATTCGTTATCGTCTGCGATTTACCTGTGCCCGGCGGACCTTGAATAACCATATTCCTTCCTTGCATCGCGTCGAGAATCGCCGTAATCTGCGAGCTGTCCGCATCTACCACTTGATTGGCCTCGTTCAGATTCAAGAACTTGTCAATATGCTCATCCTCCGACACATGGCTCGGCTCCTCTCGAAAGCCGGTATCCAGCAAAGCAGTCATCACCGGATGCTTGTCCGGCGACGCTTCCTCCGGCCACAAGCTCGCGTCCAAGTCCCTATACATCAGAAATTTGCCGAACGAGAAAAAGCCGATCACAAGAGAGCTTGTATCGACGAACCAACGCTTATACCCTTCAATTGCCGTTTGCACATCTCCAAAATAATGATCTAAATCCAGTTCCCCTTCCTCCGAAATAACGGGAATGTCCAGAGCAAACTCCGCTTTCATCTTCGCGGCCAGCGAAATGTTGCTGCCGATTTCATCCTCCGTATACGCGACAGTGAATCGCTCCCGCGCGCTGACGCGGTCGATGCGCAACGGCACGAGAACCAGCGGCGCTTGCCGGGCTTCATTGCTGCTGTCGGATTCGTACCAATGCAGCATGCCGAGCGCGAGGTACAGAATATTGACCCCCTGCTCCTCCACATAGGTCCGCGCGTAATAATACGTGTTAAGCAGCCGGCTTTCCAGCTGCTTCGCTGCGTAGCTCGTCTGCAGCTTCGAATCCGTATGCTTCACGTTCCCCTTCGCTTGCTGAGGCGGAGCCGTCCTATTCGCAGCGGCGGCTTCGGAAGCTTTTGCACCTTCCGCCTCGGGCGGAAGAGCGGGCACGGTCCAATCAGCCTTGAATTCATCCGAATCCGCTTGCCAAGACGCAGGATCCCGCGACAGAACGACTCTCTCCGAAGCTTCTTCTTTTGCAAAATCCCCGGCACCGGCTTGTTTACGATCCATGCCAGCTTCAGAGCTGGCCTCCTTCGTGTCATCCCTTGTCGCATCCTTTTGCGGCTCGGCTTCTTCAAAGGTCATTTTCTTTTTCTCCGTCACAAGAATCCGGTATACATCCGCAGGATTCTCGTTGACGATTTCGAGGCCCTTCGCCTTTAAGGTGCGATAATTAAGCAGCGGGTTGCGCAAGCCAAGATCAAGCAATTGCTCTCGCGCATGGTCTAACTTCTTCTGAATGCTCGCATAATCAGCCATCCTCACGTATCCTCCATAAACTTGACATTCGACGTTCATCTATTTCTTACTGTTATTCGACAATTATCTCTCAAGTCCTCTCTATTGTGAAGTATACCGCATCTTCGCAGCTCCTGCCTATCTTATAGAAGACCGCTATCGTTGCAGCACGCATTATTTAATCTGGCGCATTCAGCCCATTGACTCCTTCGGCTCAATCAGATCATTCAGCGCTTTCTGCTCATTTCGTTTTTTCAGCGCAAGGCGTAGACTCGCATCCACTCGAATTCCTGCATATATCCATCAATTCTCCGAACTGAGCGCGATATAAGCAAATTACTGCAAATATACAGGAATCACATTGGAATTTAGCCTCGCCTGCACAGTCAAACTACAATTGATGGATATTTGCATCATTTTTGCACTTTAACTGATTCATCATGCACTCCATACAATGACATTCAACTACTCCTATTACTGTTACAATACATTCAACGCCGATGGATGAAGCTCATATCGGACAACATACTTGCCGCTTTCTCCGGTTACCGGGATCATCCTATTGCTGTCGCACAGCCGCTTCAGGCATTGAACCGCCATTCGATGATCAATATGCAAGCGCCTTTCAATATCTATTGGTCTTATCGAGTTCGACATACCGCATGCGAGCCGAATGATCTCTCTTTCTATTGCGGCAGTCCTCCCTGACTCATGAAACTGACTGGTAAAATACCTGCTCAGAACCATTCTAAGCAAATTCGCACATAAATCCGGTCGAGCCGCCACGTCGTCATAAGAGAAGCTAATAACTTGAAAACCCATTGCCGTCAGAAAGGTTTCCCTATTCAGCTCATTGCAATATTATGTCCCCTCTCCAACCTCCCCCTTCTCTCGCCGCTGCGTCTCCTAAGATGATCATGAATAAAGTCGTTATGAATTCTCTCATTTTCCAAGCTGTCCACTCCGTTTCTATAAAAGTAAATTTTCTTTAGCAATGCAAAAAGAACGCCCTCTGCTTCCTAAAGACACTTTAGAAAGCAAAAAGGACGTTCCCCGTCACAGTCTTTGTATTCAAATATGAAGACTATTGGCTAATCCACACTCAGCTCATAGCTCAGTTCCGTATCCGAATTGTCAATAAACCAATGATGGGTCAGCTTTAACGTATCGCCGTCTCTTGATACAAGCTTCAGTCCGTCCCAGTTTACAAATTCCACGCTTAATGGATCCAACGACTCGATAATCTCCAGCTTCTTGTTGTCGAGCAGCGCATCCGCAAGTCTGACTGCCGTCTTCGTTTTTTTATCAATTAACGTAAGCCAACCGGCCATTTGCGGACGCACGACCAGAATGTCTTCATCTCCGTACTCCACTTGGAAAGCGGCATCCTCATACCCTGTAAGCTCCCCAAGATCGTAAGTTTCCAGCGTTTCGCCAGTCGAAGAGATTTCCAGAAGCTCCGCTCCGTTCATAAGTAACGCGTTCCCGTCTTCGGACCAATCCGTGCTCTGAAGCGGATGCATGCCCCAATAATGAACTTTCGTTTCCAAAGTCAGCTGATCATTTGCTACTACCATTTTGAATACATTGTCATTGATATGAGGCTCGCCGAAATTATCATGCGCTTCCAGCAGCACGTTGTCTTTCGACATCGCTTCCGCCGTAAACTCGCCAATATCGGTAATTTCGGCGTTCGTATCCGCCACAAGCTCCGCCTCATCCGCATTTTCGGACAGATAGAGCTCTCCGTCCTCGCGCTTCAACCAGAAGGACTTGTCCCCGCTAACCGCATACAAATACGGTTGATCAAAACTTAAATCCACGCGTTGCTCAGTGCCGTTCCAAGAAACTTTGGCGCCCAGCGCTTCCGTAACGAATCGAACCGGCACATAGAGGGTGCCATTCACATTAATCGGCATTGCTGGAATGGTGTACGCTTCACCGTTCACGGTTGCAGCCGTGCTTCCGAAACTCATCTCGATCCGCGTCGTCGGGCTGTTCACCACAACTCGCCTGCCCTCGGGAATCCATGTAACGCTGCTGTCCATCAAGCCTGCCGTCTCCCTGATCGGAAGAAAGACAGATCCGTCCACAAGGAATGGAGCATGCTCGAAGGCAATCGGCTCATCGAATCCATTTGCCGTAATGACGACCGGCAACCGTTCGGCCGATTTCGCCGAAACCGGCTGCGCGCCAATGCCTCCCGCAATCAAAGCAACCGTCACAGCCGTTGCCGCGATATATTTCCTCTTCTTCACTTTCATCCATCCTCCCATTTGCATGTCTACCTAATTAGACGCATGCAATTGGGTAAAAGTTCCTGTTATCGCTTAAAATGTACAGATTTCCCACAATAACTCACTCATCGACGTATTCCACTCGAATGAATTACGTATAAATCTTCTCTTCCCGTTCCAGCATGCCGATGAATTTCTCGATTCGTGCCGCTCTCGTTTCCTGCTTCTTCGCCTGATGAATACGGAACAGCATCGCGTATTGATTCGTCCGATTCAAGCTCTCGTAGAATGCTTTTGCTTGCGCATGCTGCTCCAGGGCATTTGCGAAGTCCTCCGGCATTTCCATCGTTTTCTGGCCTTCATAGGATTTCTCCCACTGACCATTTGCCTTCGCAGCTTCAATCACGGCCAGTCCGGCAGGCATAATTCGCCCATCCTGCAGCAGTCGTTCCGCCTTCTCCTTGTTAATCTTCGACCATATGCTTCGCTTGCCGCGCGGCGTAAAGCGCTGAAGCCAGAAGGCTGTGTTCCCCTTCTTCTTCTGACTGTCGACCCAGCCATAGCAGAGCGCGCATTCCATTGCTTCGTCATAAGTTATGGATTCCAGACCTGAATCCTTCTTCGCGATGCTAAGCCAGAAGCCCGGCGAGCTGTCCCCATGAAGGGACAACCAGGACATCATATCCGTTTGATTTTGAAAGCTGATCTCGGGAAGCTCAGTCTTGCCACTACTCATCATTCCGCCTCCTTTGCTTGCCGCCTATCCGTTTATTCGTATTTTACCGAAATTGCATCACAATGAACAGATCCGTTTATTCTTGCATATGCGGTTCATTGATCATGCCCTTCGGGGGGATGATGTTGAACTGCTTATTCATGCTTTCATACTCCTCCCAAGTATGAAAGCCGTTCACAAAGTCAAGAGCAATGCCGCATTCCAGAAAAGAAGCATCGGGCATATCCTTCCACACAATCGAGCGAAGCAACGACGACGCGCTTCTTTCCCCTTGCTCGAGCAGCTTCTGTACATGCTGTGCGCAGCTCTTATCATAAATGCCATGAAGCGGATAGACGCCTCCTCCAATAAGAGGCAGCGCAGCTTCAAAGCCCTTGAGCTTGCAGCCCCTGAGCAGCAAGGCTGCTTTGGCCGACACAAAAGGCATCTCGCTTCCTATCGCCCACACTTCTTTGTATCGGGCGAGCGAGAAACCCGCGAACATCCCGCCCATCGGACCCATTCCGCTATAATAATCCGTTATGATTCTCGTATTGGAATCGAGAACCTTCAGGAACCGTGTTGGATCCGGGGTAGCGACGATAACCTCTTGACAAATTTTTTTCATTTCCCAAACCTGCCTCACAATGAGCGGTGAATCGCCAAAGGGCAGTAGAGCGCTCGTCTGGCCCCGTAAACGCGCGTCTGGCCCGCCCGCCAGAATCAAGCCTGTTAACATCATGCCCGCCTCCTCGCTGGTTGCCTTATCCCTCATTTCTGAACTAAGCATACCGTGATTTTCATGGCGAAGCTGTGAAGTGCGTCACATAGACAGCCTTTTTCAAATGATTTAGAGGGAATGAATCATGGTTGCTAAGGGAATTCCCTTAGGAGAATGGCAGGGAATAATTTCCTCTGAGCAATTGACTTACGCAAAAATCAGAGAGTTCCCCGATTACGAAACTGGAACGAAATTGTTATGATGGAAACAAGAAAACGCCGAGGAGACGATGACCATGCAGGCAAGAACAGTTCAAAAATCGGAGGAGCCAACCCGTGTAAATGAGGGCATCAGAGCGTATTTCTCTGAGGAAAGCTTTGAGCGCCTTTCCGGTATTATGTACAGCAAGCATGCGAAGAAGGGCTCTACCCTTTTCTGGGAAGGCGACAAAGCGGATTATCTGTATTTCATTCACAAGGGACGGGTCAAGGTGAGCAAAACGATGGATGAGGGCAGCTCCTTGACGCTCTATCTTCATCATGACGGAGATCTTCTCGGATTTGGGGATTGTCTGTCCGAAACTCCGCATATTCTTTGCGCGGAAGCTTTGGAGGATTGCAGTCTCGGCGTCATCCAACGCAAGGATCTGGAGGTCCTCTTATGGCAGCATGGGGATCTCGCGGTGGAATTCATGAGATGGCAGGGGATGATGCACACGCTGACCCAGACCAAGCTGCGCGATCTCATGATGTTCGGCAAGCCCGGGGCTCTGTGCTCCTTGCTCATTCGGCTCAACAATTCGTACGGAACATCGTGCGGCGAGAACAGTCGAATTACGGTTAAGATGAACAATACGGAGATGGCCGAGATGATCGGCGCTACTCGAGAGAGCGTCAATCGTATGCTCAGCGATCTGAAGAAAGACGATATTATCGATCTTGAGAATGGACATCTCATTATCAAGGATTTGACTTACTTGCGCGATGTCTGCCATTGCGACAATTGTCCGAAGCATATATGCCGCGTGTAAGCCGTGCAGCTACAGCTTCGGAACAATGAAGCAAACCTCGGTTCCTCCTCCCGGCTCGGACCGGATTGTCAGGCTGCCTCCAGCGCTTCTTGCGCGCTCGCGCATGCTGAAGAGTCCTACGCCGCGTTGCTGCATAGTCGAATCAAAGCCCTTGCCGCAATCCGCAACAACGACCTTCACCTCGTTATCCCGCTCTTCAAGCGTCACGGTCGCTTCGGATACGCCGGCGTATTTCGCGACATTGGTCAGCGCTTCCTGAATGATTCGATAAATGGCGGTTTCCTTCAAAATATCCATTCTTCCGTGCAAATTGCACTGCAATGCTATTCTGATGCCATAGTGTTCCGAATAGCTTTCCATATAGGTGCGAATGGCAGGCACTATGCCGTGATCATCCAGCACGGTTGGCCGCAATTCCCATGCAAGTCCGCGAATATCCTCCATCATATGAGACACATCGCTGCGAAGCTCGTTCAATTCCTTCTCCGTGTCGCGACCGTCGATAAGTCTGTCCAGCTTAATGAGCAGCGAAAACAGGCTCTGACCGATGCCGTCATGCAATTCGCGGGAAAATCGTTTCCTCTCTTCCTCCTGGATCTCGATGACCTTCATCATCATTTCCTTCAGCTCTTGCTCCGCCTGCTTGCGTTTGGTCACCTCGCTTCGAATCGCGAGATATTGATACGGCTTGCCTTTCTCGTCAAGGAACGGAACAATCGTCGTGTTCACCCAATAATAGCTTCCGTCCTTGGCACGGTTCTTCAGCTCCCCCCGCCAGACGCTGCCAGCTTGAATCGTATGCCATAGCTGGCGAAAGAACGCCTTGTCGTGGTGACCCGAATTAATAATGCGATGATCCCTTCCAAGCAGCTCTTTCCGACTATACTGCGATATTTCACAAAATTTATCATTCACATCTTGAATGATTCCTTTCGCATCCGTAATGGCGACTATGGACGATTCGTCCAATGCGAATTTCACATCGCTCAGCTGTTTAAGCGACTGACTCATCCGTTCAAGCGCTGCTTCGTCGACCATCCTCTCTTCGATAATGGTTAGAAGCTCTTCCACGTCCGCACCAATTGTCTTCCTGTCAAACTCTCTATTCATAGTCGAGCAACCCTTTCTTGAAAGCGAATTTGATCAACTCCGGCCGCGTTCGAAGCCCCAGCTTCTCCATCAGGTTGCTCTTATGGGTTTCCACGGTCTTCACACTGATGATCAAGCTCTCCGCAATTTCCTTATTCGAATAGCCTTTGGCGATCCAGCCCAGAATCTCTTTCTCTCTCTGGGAGAGCGAGTCATACGGCTCGGCGCCTTCGCCGCCTTCCTTCACTCTGTTCAAATACTCATTCATGAGTCGCTTCGTCGCGGTTGGATAAAGATAGGCATTGCCGGTCGACACTGTACGAATGGCCGTCAGAAGCTCTTCATGAGGCGCATTCTTGAGAATATAACCGGAGGCGCCAATCTGAATGGCGCGGAACAAATATTCATCATCATCATGCATCGTCAGTATCAGCACGGCCGTGTCCGGCAAGATTTGCTTCAGTTCCGTCGTCGCCGTCATTCCATCCTTGCCGTGAGGCATACTCAGATCCATAAGCACAACATCCGGCCTCAGCTTCTTGGCAAGATGAATGGCCTCATCTCCCTCCGACGCTTCCCCGACCACCTCAATTTCATGCCTGCCATGAAGCAGCATGGAAAGTCCGGATCGCACAACAGCATGATCGTCGCATATAAGCAGCTTAATGCTTCTCCACCTCTTCCCGATTATCTTTCTTCTTATTATAAAGTATACAAAAAAAAACGCGGTTCCGTAAACGGCGCCGCCTCTTATCTGTTGTTCTGCACCTCGGGAATAGCCCCGGCCAGTCTTGTTGCCGCGAGTAAAGCCAATTGCAGCTCCCTGGGAATATAATCTCTCTCGATACGTCGCCCAAGCAATATAACCCCGATTAAACCGGCGGCTCCTTCAACCGGTACGACAGCAGCGCTCCGAAGCTGCTCGGAGAACATCAATGGTTCATCCAGTCGCAGCGACTCCTTGCTGTGATTGTCGATCTCGGTCGCCGCAGGTCGACCGGTACGAATGGCGACTCCCGATAATCCCCTCGTCGTCTTCTGGGTAATGCTCAGCATTCTCGCCTCGCTGATGCTGCCCGCCGCGAAACGCCATCGAATTCTGCGCGCCGCTGCATCGATTTGACCGAGGCCGGCGAAGTCGCTGCTTGTTTCCTCCAGAAGATGCAGCAAGCTGTCGACCGCAGAATCCGTTTCTCCCATAACGCCTCACTCCTTATCTCATTCTATTGTAATCGACTTTTTTGCATTTGTATGTCAGGGAATACCCTGATTGTTGGCCTTGCCAGCTGTGTCGTCCTCCAGCATTTGCTCCGCTGAGGGTAAAATATACTTTTGTTCCATCATCAAACAAAACGACATAATCATTAGCCCGCTCAAGAGGTGATCAAGAGATTTGATCAAATCAACGGCCTGCGGATTCCCTCGGAAGCTATCGACCTCTTCAATAAAAGAAGTCAATTCCTTCCTTGCCTCCCGACAACGGCTTTCCATGACCAGATGACTAAAATGAACGGAAGGCGCGAATAACGCATCATCCCGTTCATAATCCAGAAGAGCAGGAATAACTCTCGCTTCTTCTGTTTGATAATGCTCTTCGATGCGTTGTTCAAAACTTCTCACCTGACAGGACAGCTGCTTTAATTCAGACATGCTTGCCGATTTGAGCTCCCCTCGCAGCGACCCTGCCTGACTGAGGAGCTCTTTGAGCTCCTCAGTCAGCTGCAGACGTTGTACTTCGAGCACCTGAAGAATTGGCGGCTGTGGTTTGTTCCATTCCTTCCCAGGTTGATTGATTGCGGTCATTAGACGTTCACTCCTTCGGCCTCGCTAGGTTGTTCTATGCTTGCCATTCCCTATCTTCTTGCCGAATTCCCCTCTGCGGCCCAGCTTTGCCAATGTGTTCTTCAAGAAAGGCAAGACGTAGAAATCGGCTCCGAACTTACCGGCATTGGCGCCAGCAACAACGATGAACAGACCTAGCAGAATCATCCATGGGTTCGTGCTGATTGTGCCCGCGAACAGGAACATGAAGTTCATCAACAATCCGAAAAATGCGGCGGCGGCAGTCAAGCAGCCGAGTATCAAGCCAACGCCAATCAAAAATTCGCCTAGCGGGATAAGAATATTAAACAGCTTCACGTTCGGCAAGGCAAAGTGCTTCAGAAATGCGGTGAAGGTCGGATAGATCAGGTCGCCTGTCGCGTGATCCGCAACCGGCTTTTCGATCGCGCCTTTCAGGAAGCCCGCCGCGTCAAAACCGCCCGTTAATTTATGCCATCCTGCATCAAGCCATTTCCAACCGAGGTAGAAGCGAAGCACCAGCAGCAGCCCTGCTGCGATTCTGTTTTCTCTAATCCAAGTTACCATTTGAACCATCTCCTTGTTTAATCTATGGTCTTATTGTATATCCTCCTCCCTGCGCGGTCTGTGAAGTTGCTCACAGCTGCATGTGATCTTTCTCACAGTGGACACTGACATGGAAAAACCGGGCACAGCCTCCCATCGGCCATGCCCGGTTTCTCTTTCCCTTCTATTATTGCTTCGCAAGAAACGCGTCGATCTGCGCTTGCAGCTCCCCTTGAATTTTCTCTAGTCCCGCTGCTTTCAATTGCTTGTTCAAATCCTCCAGGCCTTTGTCGATATCCTTGATGACGCCGTATTCGAGCGGAATGCCGTAGCGAAGCATCACATTGCCTACGCTCGCGATTTCCGTCTTCACCTTGCTGTTATCGAACACGAAGGTTTCCAGCGGATAATGGTACACTTGGCTCTCCCAGCTATTGACCATATCCGTCACTTCTTGCGGGAAGGACTCATTGCCGCGATTCAGCGGAGAATTGAAATCCCAGTTAGAGAAGCCCGTGAAATTCGCGTTTTTGTCCGTTGTTTTATATTTGTCATCGCCAACCGGCTCATAATGCACGCCTGCAATGCCGTACATGATCAGATCGTGAATTTCTTTGTCGTTCTGCATCAGATCGATCATCATCATCGCGCGCTCGGGATGCTCGGAGGTAGCATGAATGGAGGTTCCGTTCTGCGTGGAAATCGCGACCGATTTGGCCTTGTCCGGATTGATGTCCGCTATAGCGACCTCATATTCCGAATTTTCACGGCGCATTTGCTCCATGAGCGAGCCCGTTGTGCCCGTATTATGCGTAATGGCCGCTGTTTTTCCTTGTCTGAAATCCTGCTGATGATCGTTTTTACTGTTCAGAACGTTTTTCGACCAGGCATTGTTATCCGCCAGATTCTTGTAATAGACGAGCAAATCCTTGAATTCCTGCGTTTCGTACACATTGAATACCTGACCCTTAGGATCGGATAATTTGAAAGCAAACGGCATATCCAGATCGAACATATTCCACTCATTCTGTTGCTTCAGCAAGATGCGGTCCAGGTTATGAAACTTCCAATCGCCCGATTCCGGGGTGAACGGAATAATTCCCTTCTCATTCCGGGAAACGGCAATCAAATAATTGGAAAACGCTTCCGGGCTGTCGATCGCCGGCAAATTGTATTTCTTGCGCAGATCCTCCCGATACAAAATGACCTTCTCAACCGATTCTCCACTGTTTTGCGGAATCATGTACAGCTTGCCGTTTACTTTCGCTTGATCCCAGCTCACGTCGCTCATCGCTTTCTCCGTAAGCGGCATATACTTGGCGATCATGTCATCGGTCAGCTCCAGGAAGCCGCCCTTCAAAGCCTGATCGCTGTAGCCTGCCCAATTGGCCGAGTAAATCAGATCGAATTTCTCGTCGGCTGCCAGCTTTAACGGATATTTCTGCGCCCAGTCGGACCAATCCAGAAACTCGCCTTCGATCGTCGCGTTGATTTTCTCCTTCAGCTTCTTATTGAGCTCCGTGAACACTATGTCATAGTCCACCGGCTTCGGTCCTACGAAGATCATTTTCAGATGAACCTCATCCGAAATATCTACGCCGTCCACAGATTGGGGAGCGGCCGATGCCTCTGATCCCGATGTTGCTGTCGGAGTAGTCGTGCCCTCGGACGATGTGTTATTGTTGTTGCTCCCGCAAGCGCTTAGTACCATGGCAAAGATAAGAACGATTGCCAGCAAAACGGATCTTTTCGTATTCCACATATTCTCGTTTCCCCCTAATGATCATTATATTGATAAACCAGGTTCATTTCCCTGGGCTCATCCTATCCTTTGACCGCGCCAATCGTTAAGCCTTGCACGAAATAGCGTTGTATGAACGGATACACAAGCAGAATCGGACCGGTTGCCACGATCGTCATCGCCATCTTCAAGCCTTCTGACGGCAGCGAGGTCGTATTCACGGCTCCCGCGCTCATCATCGCCTTCCTCATGCCGTCCATATTGCCGAGCATCTTGTAGAGATAGTATTGGAGAGGCATCAGCTTCTCATCCGACACGAAGAGCAAGGCATTGTACCAATCATTCCAATAGGCCAGCGCCAGGAACAGGCCGATCGTAGCGAGCGCCGGCTTCGCAAGCGGCAGAATAAGCCGCAGATAGATGAGGAAATCGCCGGCTCCGTCTATTTTCGCCGACTCGACAATCGCCTCCGGGATGCTGCTCATGAAGGATTTCATCACAATGATATAGAACACATTCAGCATGAGCGGCAAGATTAATGCCAGCGCAGTATCCTTCAGGTGCAAATAATTGACCAGCAGCAGGTACCAGGGAACAAGTCCGCCGTTAAACAAGGTTGTGAAGAAGAAGAAAAAGGCGAATTGATTGCGCCACTTGAAATCCTTCCTCGACAAGCCGTAGGCCGTCATCGAGGTCAGGAATAATCCGAGAAAGGTGCCGACCACGGTCACCATAATGGTAACGAGATAGGCGTGAATCATTTGATCGGGAAATTTGAAAAGAATGCGATAAGCCTCCGTCGAGAAGTCGAGCGGCAGAAACTGATAGCCGTCAACGACAATCTTGCTCTCCTCTGTTAATGACGAGGAGATCACAAGAACAAACGGCACCAGGCATAGCAGGGCAAATAACGATAGCGACACGTACCCGATAAATGCCAGTATTTTGCGATCCGTATGCTTTATTCTGCGGGCAGAGCTTCCAGACTGTTGATCAACTTTCCACTGCGATGCGCTCATGGGATCACCTCCTTGTTAGAATAAAGCGCGATCAGGATCGTACCTGCGAACCGAATAATTGACCAGCATAATCGTCGCGAAGCCGAGCACCGATTGGAAGACGCCCGCCGCCGCCGACATCCCGATATCATTCGATGTGATAAGCGATCGGAAGACAAAGGTGTCAATCACATCCGTGGATGAGAATAACACGCCGTTATTGCCCACCATATTGTAGAACATCCCGAAGTCGCCTCTGAATATATTGCCCACGGCAAGCAGCACCAATATAATGAGCGTTGGATACAGATTTGGAACGGTGACCTTCCTGATGCGCTGGAACACATTGGCTCCATCAATCTCCGCAGCTTCATACATTTCTGTGTCGATGCCCGCAATTGCCGCCAGATACAGCACCGTTCCATAACCTATCGTCTTCCACGCAGATACAATCGTCAGCAATACGGGCCAGTAGGACGGCGTATTGTAGATGTCGATCGCTTGCATCCCCAGACCTCTTAGGAGCGCGTTAACCGTACCAATATCATAGTTCAACAAATTGTAAGCGATTGCGCCGACAACCACCCAAGAAATGAAATACGGCAGAAACAAGACGGATTGCGTAATTTTCTTAAACCACTTGCCTCCAACCTCGAACAATAGAATAGCCGCGAAGATCTGAAGCCCATTGTTCACGACAATGAATGCGATATTATACAAGGCTGTATTCCGCGTTACTCGCCACGCATCTCCCGATTCGAAAAAAAATCGAAAATTATCAAAGCCGTTCCATGCGCTGCCGAATATCCCGCCTGCGTAGTCATAATGCTTAAACGCGATAATAACGCCAACCATGGGGATATAAGCAAACAAAACATAAAAAGCAACGGCTGGCAGCAGCATGAGCAGAATGGTTCTGTACTTCACAAGATCCTTCCAGAAGCCGTTTACTCTCATCGAAGTTCCCTCCCTCTCTTGTTTGTCTCTTTTCTCTAATTATAGAAGAGGAGGATCGCCCGCAAAATTGCCCGAAACAACTAAAACCTATACTGTTCCAACGATAGTCAAAGTATTTTTCCAACAGATGTCTGACCTCATGCGAAAAAAGCCCATGCCTATTCGCATGGACCGGACCTGACGCTTCATTCGCTTTTTTTGAGGATACGCACCTACATCTTATGCTTTTTTCGATATTCGCCGGGGGACATGCCCATAAGCTGCTTGAATTGCCTGTTGAAATGAATCATATTCTTGTAGCCTGCCAGCTCGGCGATTTCATAAATCTTCTTTGTGGGGTCCCCCAACAGCTCGCACACCCTCTCCATTCTCAATTCTTTCACAAAGTCGCTGAATAAGCTGTCGGTCTCCGCCTTGAACAATTGACCCAAATAGTTAGGAGTAAAATCAAAATGAGCAGCCACCTCATTCAACGTAATCTTCTGATCTAATCGTTCTTTCACATACTTCGTTATTTCAAGAATTAGACCGCGCTTCTGTTTCTGCCGCTTCACGAACAGCAGCTCCGACAGCTCGAAAAATCTTCGTCTGAGCCAGGATACAATATCATGCATGGTTTCGAACTGAAACAGTACTTGAGGCTGATGCGACTCCCATTCCAATATTTCGTACATATGCTCATTCATTTGCTGCAAATCGGCATGCAGCTTGGAATTGATCCGAATAATCAGCTCATACACATCATTCTTCTGCTGCAGCGGATAAACTTCATTAAACAGCTGTGTCAAGCAATCATCCACCGTAACAAGATCATACTCCAGCATCGCCTGAAGCATGCGATTGACCGTTTCCTCCATATTGGCAAACGCATTTCCCTTGGGAGACCGGGCATTCTCATCTTGAATCAATCGATTATTGCCCACCATCCATTTGATGCTAAGCGCCGCCTTCGCTTGACGATAAGAGGCATGCAGCTGAGCCAGCTCAGCCGCGCGCATTCCCATGCCAATCGTAATCGTATAGGAGCGGAACGACTCGCGGAAAGCCGTGATCAGCTCCTCGAACAAGCTCTTGCTCTCATCCTCCTGCAGCGAGGTCAGCGCGATAAAATGATTATCGTACGCAGGAATAACGGTGCCGTTCAGCTCCTCCGCCGCGAAGGCTCGAATAAACGCAGCTGTCTGGGCGGAGAAGGCATTCCTCTCTTCATCGCTCATCGCTTGCAGCTTTCTCGGCATATCGTCAATTTCAATTATCGCTGCGGCAGCGCCGCCTTGCAGCATGGGCCCCAGCAATCGTTCAACATGCTCCTCGGCATGTCCCGGACCCGGCTCATTGAACCATCGCAGCAGCAGCTCCTGATTGACAAGCGACAGCGTTTCCGAATAGGAAACCTCGCGCTTCCTTTCATTCTCAATGCGATCGCAAATTTCCGCCAGCCTCTCGTGAAGCTCGCCGTCCTCAACAGGCTTGAGCAAATAATCGAAGGCGTGCAACTGAATCGCTTCCTTCGCATAGGCAAAATCCTGATGACCGCTAATAAACATGATTTGAATATGCGGCGAGATTTCCCTTGCTTTCCGGGCAAGCTCCATCCCCGACATAATAGGCATGCGTATATCGGTAATCATGATGTCGATCGACTGCTCCTCCATTAGCTTGAGCGCAGCGAACCCTGACTTCGCAGTCTGAACGTTGTCCAGCCTCAGCTGCTTATCGCCCTCCACTCTTCGCCTGAGCCATTCCAGATCAAACGCTTCATCATCTACCAGCAGCACATGAATCGCCATAATATCTCTGTCTCCTTATCACCTGATGTCAGCCCGCTCTTCCTCGTCTACGCCTTTATGCTCGATTGGAAGAATGATTTCAACCGTAGTGCCCGCTCCAAAATAACTTCCGATTCGAATGCCAAAGTCCGAGCCGTACCGAAGGCTGATTCGTTCCTCCACGTTCCTTAGTCCGTAGCTGTCCGATTGACTCGATTGCGTGCGCATTCTTTCCAGCGCCTCTTTCCTCATGCCAATGCCGTTGTCGATTACCTTCAGCTCGATGCAGTCGCCAAGCCGCCTGCCCGTAATTCGAATGGCTATCGTATCCCCGAACCAGGCATGCTTGAATATATTTTCAACAAACGGCTGAAGAATGAGCTTGATCACCGATATTTGCCGAATGTCGGGTTCAATATCCACATAGACGCGGAAGCTGTCCGCATATTTCACCTTTTGAATATCGAGATAGGTCTGTACTTGCTCCAGCTCTTTCTCCAGCGGAATATAGATTTCGCCTCCATTAATTGTAAGCCTGTAAAATCTCGACAAGCCTTGAACCATTTCCGTCACCTTTTGCACTTCGCCGAGATTGGCCAAGCTGCCGATTGTCGATAAGGTGTTATACAGGAAATGCGGGTTGATCTGCGCCTGCAGCGCGTCTAGCTCGGCTTGCTTCTTCTGAATGCCCTGCACATACACATTCTTGATCAGATCCTGAATGCTGGTCGCCATCTGATTGAATGAGTTGCCGATCAGCACGAATTCATCATTCCCCGAAAAGCCGACCCGTTTATGAAAATTGCCTTCCTGAAAGGAGCCTACCAGGGTGACAATCCGCTTAATCTTCTTGCCAGACAAACGCGCGACAAAGTAGCCGATGAACGCCATGACGAGGAAGCTGATGGCGCATATCCCTCCGATTACTCGCTGCAGCCTGCTGGCGTCCTTGTTCAAATACGCTTTGGGCACGAGAGTTTCGATCATATAATTCGATTGGGCAATAGGCTTACGGACGGTCAGGAAAGCATCCTTCTTCGCGGATGACACAAACTCGCCTCGTTCATACAGGGCTTGTCCCGAGCTCGTATCGACTAGACGAACACCGATGCCTTGCTCAATCGGATAGGCGTCGAAATTGCCGAACAGCTCGTCAAATCTTGCCGTGACACGCACATAGCCAATAATAGATGCATTCACGGAAACCAGCTTGCGCAAATAAGAGATATTGCCGAGCTCACGATCGGTGTCAATCTGCATCCATATCTGATCCTTATCCTGCGAAACAATGGACTTGAACCACGGTCGATTGACGATCTGATCGAGCAAGAGCACATAGTAATCGCTTCTTGAGATCGGAGTGGACATATCATCTCCCGGAATCTCGTACATCGTATCATTGGCCATATAAAGCGCGATCCGCAGATGATTTCCGTATAATTGCAAGGGGCCCTTCAATTGCGGAACCACATCATCTCGCATCTTCAGCATATTCTGCAGCTCGTCTCCCCTGTTCTGAAGCGCGTTCTGAAACGTCATATTCGAGAACAGGATATCCGTTATTCGAGTGATCTCGTTCATCTGATAGTCAATATTGTTCTTTGTCTGCTGCATAGCCGTCTGAATATTCGTCTTCGCCATTTCGGTTCTGGAATCGACAAGCATTGAATAGGAGGTGTAACCGATTACAACATCCGTCAACAGGACGAGCAATAGATAGGGAACCAGCATTTTATAAGTAAATGGCATATACATCTTCTGAGGGAGAAATTTTCGCATGCTTCGGCTCCTAACTGTTCATATACGCATCGTATGCTCTCGCCCTATCTTACAGGAAATCGGTTAATGCTGCATATACATTTTCTGGTTATCTCCTTGAGAAAAACAGAAACGCAAACAAGCCGAACAGGGCGGGTGTGCGGCTTGCAGCGTTCTATTCTCTTTCTCTTCCTGCACGGTCAGCCTCTTTCGACAGACGTGCATTCAAATTGATAATTTTCCTCGTTCGAGCAACGCTTCACAAACTATGAGAATAAATAATCGATATCTGTCAAGATCTCGTCAGTAAGCGGGTAGATCACTTCTTCCTCCAATTGAAAATGTCCTGTGAGAATCAAGCAACCCTGCGTTAATTCATTCGCCGTTGACTTCATCTGTTCCGCGGCAATAACCCCGTCGTTCTCGAGGTCAAGCAACAAGGCGTGCCTGATCGCTTTGCAATCCTCCATGAAAGCGCTGAAAAACTGCAACGCAAGCTCGAAATCCTTCTCCAGCATCCACATAGACGGCATCATGGTAGGTTCAATCTTCCTTTTGAAGTATTGGGAAAGGATAGGAAACAGCTCCTCGTTCTCCCATTGTGTGTGAGTTTTCAGATTAAGCATTAATTCAGCTGCGCCTCTTTGCAATTGATTCAATACAGCAATCACGTTTTTGCTATTGGCCGATGAGCTTGCTTGCATGCTTAATTCGCATAACGCGTCTACTTTCAATTTAAGCAGCTCATGCTCCTCCTTAAGTCGAATGGCCTGAAGCATAAAGGCGCTGGGCCTGGCAGCATTCATCGGTTCAAACTTGCCAATGTTATTCATATCTTCACCTCCGAAGAAATTCGATGGATCCAAGTGTTGAACCAATCATATCTCTGTTTCTCTTCCTATGCTGTGAGATTTTTAACAATCCTTCATTTCTCCTCAAAAAAAGGACACCCTGTACGCGCAGGGCATCCCGTGTTGGCCTTCAATTAGTCTTGGCATGAATTGCTCAACGTTCATTAACATTTGCTGAAGCCGCACACACTGCAGCTCTTGCAGCCTTCATGATGGATAAGCGCCGCCGAGCCGCAGGAAGGGCAGAGATCAATTTCGTTATTTCCAAAGCTATTCGCATCAACTCGGGCAACAAGCTGCGATGGATCTTCTGTAGCTTCCGCATGCGCATTCCCCTGATGCATCTCCAGCGCCTTCGCCACCGCATCCGCAATCGATTCCACGCGAGCCGCGCCGAAGCCGATAGCGCCTGATCCGCCGATGCCCTTCAAATGCTTAATCAAGAGCTGAACCTTGTTGCCATGATCCCCGTATCGCAGAAACAGCGAGCATACCCTGCCGAGCGCTTCGGCCATAGCGAATACATCGGAGCCGGCTTTGCCGACATTCAGGAAGATTTCCGCGGGAGAGCCGTCAAGATTGTTGATGGTAATATAAGCCATGCCGAATGGCGAGTTAATCTTATACGTGGCGCCTGTCAACACCTGAGGGCGGCGTTTGTATTGCTTGTCGAGGGCGGCCGTCTTCTCGGGTGCTGACTGGCTCTGCGGGCCCTGCGGGTTCGAGCTCTGTGGGCTTCGCTGAGCTTGCTGGAACGCAGCCTCGACTGTAGCATCCGCGTCTACCGTCTGCTGAGACTGCGACTGCGCCGGCTGATCCGCTTCCTTCTGCGAAGCCGTCGAGAGCACCTGCACATCCCGACTTCCGTCGCGGTAGATCGTCACGCCCTTGCAGCCTAGCTCATAAGCGAGCTGGTACAGCCGCTTCGTATCCTCCACCGTGAAGTCCGCCGGACAATTCGCCGTCTTCGATATTGAGCTGTCGACCCAGCGCTGAATCGCCGCTTGCACGCGAATATGATCCTCAGCGGACAAGCTCATCGCCGTTACAAAATAATCAGGCAACGCTTCTCCGGGATGCTCATCCTTCCATTCCTGCGCGATCGGGACAAGCTGCTGATCCAGCCCAAGCCTGCTCTGCCGGAAGTATTCGAAAGCAAAGTACGGCTCGATTCCGGTAGATGTGCCGACCATCGTTCCCGTGCTGCCTGTCGGAGCCTGCGTAATGACCGTCACATTCCGCATGCCTTGCCGCCTGATCGCATCGCCAACCTCGGGATAAGCAGCGACAAGCTCCTTCATGAAGCCGCTTTGCAAATACGGCTCCGCATCGAAGGCAGGAAACGAACCCTTCTCCGCAGCCAGCTCGGAGGAAGCCAGGTATGCCTCCTTCGCCATGAAGCTATAGAGCTTCTCGAGGAAGGAGAGGGATTTCTCACCGCCGTATTTGACGCCGAGCTTGATCATCAGCTCGGCGAGTCCCATCGTGCCGAGGCCGATGCGGCGCTCGCGCTTTTGGTTCGCTTCATTTTCGGGAAAATGGTAGGGCGTCTTGTCAATGACATTGTCCAGGAAGCGCACGGACCAGCGCGTGACCCTCCCTAACTCCTCCCAATCCACATCATGCGTTGTCTCGTCGTAGAATCTGGACAGATTCACGGCCGACAGATTGCACACGCCCCAACTTGGCAGTCCTTGTTCTCCACAATTATGGGCGACGATTCCGCCTGCGATTAAGGAGTTTGTGACCGGCTCATGGATATCATAAACATCGGTTTCTTCGCCTTCAACGATATTTATTACCTTCGATTTGAACTTTTCACTTTTACGCGATGGTCTTGCTATGCGTTCAAGTGCTTCTTGTTTTCTGCTGATAAATTGGAAGCCAATTTCTTCTTTGAACAATAATATGTTGTTGCCGCTCAGGATGAGTTCAAAGAAAGGCAAGCTTTTATAATGCCTCATTTCTCCATCGTTTGTCTCATATTGGAAGTTCTGTTGGTTCTTTTTGCTTCGTAGATAGATACGTCCATGAATGCCATAATTAAGCAGTAATAGCTGCACATCCTGCAATAGTTTGAAAGAAGATGAAGTTAGTCGTACAGTTCGATGCATGTCATCATTCTCATAGACGGTTCCGTCAGCACTGAATAAAGCTTGAAGGAAACCGGTAATCGTTTCTTTTGCTGCAATGAATATGCAATGCGGCACTTCTTTACGAGATGCAGTTACAGCTTTAATCCCTAGTGATTGGAGCTTTTCACGAAAACCTTTTCTCCACCAATAAAGCTGCATTGTTCCGTTCGTACGAGTAAACAACTTCGCTTCGGCGCCGCTGAATTTTTTGCCGGCTTTGATGATTTGAGGAATGATTTCTTGATCATCTTTGCCGAACACCATCCCGATATCACCACGCTTGGACAACCAGCCGTCGCCAATAAGCCAGCCAAGGAACATTCCCCAATCAGCCCCAAGATCATCTTGCTTTGCGAACAAACCTTTCCCGGATTGCACATAGACCGAATCATTAGAGGTGAGTTGCCCAGCTTCTATCCAGCCGCGATCGGTATAAATACGGTGATCTGGAGTAACCTGCAACTCCATTCCGCTTGCAAGTGAAATTTTCAACGTTTTCTTTACGCCGGTATACATCACGCTTCCGCTTCGAATCGTTAAGCCCGCAGTTTCATAATTTCTTCCATTCACTACTTGCGCAGCTTCTGTAAGACGATTATCCGTAACAAGCTGAAAACGTTCATGGCTAACCTTCTTATATAAATCACCTATCTTCATAAGTCCAAATTCAGTAGCGATTCTCGTATCTTTATGAAAGCACGGATTAGTACTCACCACTTTGTTGAAATACCAGCTGTTCGACATTTTGTTATAGCGCTCCATGAAGACAACGCCAGGCTCGGCGGACTTCCAAGCGGATTCGATAATGCTGTGCCACACATCGCGCGCTCGAACCTTTTGATAGGTAACAACCCGCTTGCCCAGCCGCTTCCATTCTTCCAGATCGCCGCTCCAAAGCTCGTCGTAGCCCGCTTCCTTCGTATCGGGGAATACAAGCTCCCACTCCAGGTCATGCTTCACCGCATGCATGAAGGAATCGCTGACGCACACGGACAGATTCGCATTCGTCACCTCGCCCATCTTCTGCTTCACCGTAATGAATTCCAACACATCCGGATGCCAGTCATTTAGCATCAACATTAAAGCTCCCCTTCGGCTTCCACCCTGCTCAATAAGCCCCGTCGTATAGCTGAACAGACCGCCCCAGGACACAGAGCCGCTCGATGTTCCGTTCACGCCGGCAACGATCGACCTGCGAGGTCTGAGCGAGGACAAATTCATGCCGACGCCGCCCCCGCGGGCCATAATCTCCGTCATATCGTTCAGCGTGTTCATGATGCCGCCGCGGCTGTCCTTCGGCGACGGCACGACATAGCAATTGAACAGCGTCAGCTCGTCGCTCGCCCCCGCACCGGCTGCAATGCGGCCTCCCGGCACAAGCTTCCAATCATTCAGAATGGCGCGGAATCGCGTTTCCCATTCAGCCTGCCCCGCAGGGGTCGGCTCAACGGAAGCCATCGCCGACGCCAAACGGTCCCACAGCTCCTCCGGTGAATGCTCCATGACAAGCGTCAGCTTGCTGATCGGGGATTCAATCAACTCGCCGCTTCGCAATCGAACCTCGGCTATGTCTCCCGATCGACTCGTCACTTCCCCGACTTCCTTCGCGGGAAATTTGGCATCGTCCTTCATCAGTACCAACACGATGTCGCCTGGTCCAGCGCTGGATGCATCCTCTTGTTTCCGAGCGTACCGATCCAGGAATATCTTCTCGCTTAAGCCTTCGAGCTTCGCCATTTCTATCGCCTCCTGCCGTATTTCCATTCTGTTTCAAGATTATCCACCTCTGCACAAATCCAATATATTGTATGTTAACTAATTATAACATACTACATATTGATATTCATCCCATTTCATGCCTGCTCTTATTATTATGGCTTAATACGGCAATACTAATGACAACTTAACTCCGTCATGCGAAAAGGAGCGCGATCCATGATTACGAACCATCAGCTTCATCCGCTCGTCGATCTGAAATTCGACCGTTCTTGGTTCGACGAGCTGCAGCTCCGATTGTCCCGGGGCGGACCATGGGATGATTGGACGCTCTATCAGCTTGCCATGGAAGCCGAGGCTTCCAAGCTGGTTGAAAGCTTTGAAGAGCTGCAATGCCTGCGCTCTCTTCCCGAATTCGAGCCGATGCCGCATCAGATCGGAACGGCAAGCAAGGTGCTTCATGAGATGGGGGGCCGGGCGATTCTTGCAGACGAGGTCGGTCTTGGCAAAACGATAGAAGCCGGACTCGTATTGAAAGAATATCTCGTCCGAGGACTCGTGAAGCGGGCTCTAATACTCGTTCCCGCCTCCCTCGTGCTGCAATGGGTGCGGGAGCTGAATCAGAAATTCGGCATTTCCGCCGTCGCCCAGCGCAAGGCGCATACCTGGGGCAGCGATATTGTCGTCGCTTCCATCGATACGGCCAAACGTGAGCCTCATCGCGAGCTTGTGCTGGGAACGGATTATGATCTGATCATCATCGACGAGGCGCATAAGCTGAAGAACAAGAAGACGACCAACTATCAATTCGCGACGCTGCTTCGGAAGAAATATTGCTTGCTGCTGACAGCCACGCCGATTCAGAATGATCTCGACGAGCTGTTCAATTTGATCACGCTGCTCAAGCCGGGACAATTGGGCGGTCAAAGCGAGTTTGCCGCCAACTTCGTGGTCGACAAGCGTCTCCCGAAGAACGAGGATCAACTGCAAGAGGCGCTGTCCTCGGTCATGATCCGCAATCGCCGAGGAGACGGCGGCATCCATTTCACCAAACGATTTGTGAAAAATATTCCGTTGCAGCTCTCTCCCGAGGAGAAGGCGCTGTATGACGCCGTCACTGGCTTCGTCCGCGAGCGTTACGACGAAAGCGGCGGCGATATGACGAGCATGCTGTCTCTCGTGACGCTGCAGAGAGAGGTTTGCAGCAGCAGGGACGCGGTGTTCCTGACGCTCGTCAACCTGTTCAAGAAGACAGCCGAGGATTCCCCGCTTCGCCCGAAGATATGGGCGCTTGTCGACAAAATCAAAGGCATTCAAGCCAATACCAAGGCCGAAAAAGCAATGGAGCTTGTGAAGGAAATGAACGAGAAGGTCATTATCTTCACAGAATATCGGGCAACCCAGGAATATTTGCTGCAATTTTTCCGAGAGCAGAATATGATTGCCGTTCCCTACCGCGGCGGCATGAACCGCGGCAAGAAGGATTGGATGATGGACCTGTTTCGCGGACGGGCTCAGGTGCTCATCGCCACGGAAGCTGGCGGCGAAGGCATCAATCTGCAATTCTGCCACCATATGATCAACTTCGATCTGCCCTGGAATCCGATGCGTGTCGAGCAGAGAATCGGACGCGTGCATCGCCTCGGTCAGACGGAGGATGTGCGAATCTACAATTTGTGCACGCTGGGTACAATCGAGGAGCATATCGTCAATCTGCTGCATGAGAAAATTAATCTGTTCGAGCTTGTCATCGGCCAGCTCGATCATATTCTGGAGAAGCTGGACGGCGGCGAATCGATCGAGCAGCGGCTGGCTAAGGCGCTGCTGGAATCCGGCGGCGACGAGCGACAGCTGCAGCAATCGATCGGGCAGCTCGGCAGCACGCTTTCGCAGGCTCGCAACGAGATGGGCTATTCGCCCGGGCCGGACCTGCTTATCCATACCGACAAACTAGGTCGAACGGTGGAGGCGCCTCATGAATGAGAAGCAAATTCATAAATATGTGAATCGTTATCTGGAAGCAACCGACTGCTCCATCATCGAGAAATCGCCGGCACATTTTACGGTCAAGCTGTCTCCTGACGCCGACCGCGAGCTGACGAATCGTCCCTACTATTGGAGCTTTGTCGATAGGGTTGGCGCAGAGCCTGAGACAATGACCTTCCTCTTCGTGACGGATAAACCCAAATATGAAGCATTCACGTCTCAGCCCGAGCCTCGCAGACAAGAACATCAACAGTCCTCCGAGGAGAAGCTGAACGCTGCCGGGGATGCGGCGCTTGCCCGCTCCTTCGGCTTCGTGAACAGCACGCTGGCCGCCTCTGCTCGAATTCCCCGTGAGGATTTGTATTTCGGCTCGCGCAGACTCGAACAGTTGTTCTCCGCAGCCAGGGCGAAGGGCAGCTTCGTCTATCTGTTTCAGGAGCCGGATCGACGGGGGCATAATCCGTTCACTTCAACGCCTTACACAGCATGGTTAGGCGTCAATATGCGAGTGGAATTCGCCAGCGACCGCAAGCGCGAGGAGCTTCACAGCTTTGGCGTGTCTCTCGTTACCGGACACTGCGTCGATAACTTCCATGAACGGCTTCTCGGCATGAAGCTGACTCCTCGCCTGCCTGCCAATGTGCATTTGGCGAAAAACGGCATAACGCATAACAAGGCGCTCAGCATAGTCGAGCAGACGCTAGAACGGAAGCTGAAGGGCTACGATTATAGCTGGGCGGAAGGCGCCTCGGCAAGACTTCAAGATGAGCTGCGCCGAATCGAGTCTTACTATCAGCCGTTGCTGGAGCATGCTTCCGAGGAGAACAAGGCTTCAGCAGAGGAGCAATTCAAGCAGCGACAAGCGGAGATCAGATGGCAGTATGAGCCGAGAGTGACGGCTTCCGCCATTAATTGCGGCATCTTCCATCTGGAAGGCATTGATTAAGCTCGAGAATTAGGATTTGGAAGAGGATTAAGGCGGTTCTTCTCTGCCATTCAGCGACAGGTTGCAACAGCCTTCTTGCAGCTTGTCCGCTACAATGAGAGCTGAGGTGATGACGATGAGGAGACAAACAGCACGGGCGATAACAATCGCGCTGTTGACGGCAGCGCTAGTAATGGGATCAACCGGCATGGGGCATACGAAGGCAAATGCCGCTCCTGCCGAGCAGTCAACGGACGCGTCGATAAAGGCGTATGCAGGGCAACTCCGGGACAAGCTTTCTCAGGCGCAAGGCTACGAAAGCTGGAAGCAAGCCGATACTTCAATTTCCGCGCTGGGGCCCGGTACGCATACCTGGCTCGTTTTGCTCAAGAAGGAAGGAGCTTCAGTCGGCTACATGATCATACATGCGGTGGAGGCAGGAAGTTATGAGCTTGGAGAATACGGCATCGGCCCCTATCCTCCCTATCAGTCCCGATCGCTTCGGAATACGTTGCTTCAGCTTGAGCTTAGCGCCAATCCTTATCGCGCCGAGCGAATCTATCTAAGCCCTCTCCAGACGATCTGGCAAATTACCAGTAACGGAATTTCCTATTATGGTGACGCATTCTCCGGAGAAGCTCTGCCTGTGACAGCAGCGGATTACAAAGCGCAGGATGAACAGATCGATTCCGATTGGTTAAACAGCAAAAAACAAGGACTGCTCGCAGTCCCTGCTTCTCTTTCCCAACAAATAAAACAGCCGTTCTTCGATCCCTATTTTCGATTTCCATGGTTGACCAAACCGCCGCTTGAAATCGACAGCCTTGAAGATTCAAAACTGATCGATGCTATAACTTCCGTCAAAAGCAAGCCTCTGTTCACGACCAACGCCTTTGACGGAAAAGCGCGTTTTGTCTGGTCCGTTGTCGGCTTTGACCGATTCGAGACAGGCGAACTATATATTGCGCTGGACGCCGACGGAAGCGGCACCAATCTGCGTTACATCCCTTACGGGACGCTTGCCGCTTTGGGCAGCTTCTATCTTTGACGATTCATTGTGCGGCCTCTCCACCAGATAAACAGCGAAATCGGACCCAAGCCGAACCAGCGCGTCAGCCAAGGCTCTCTGCTTGCTTTGGCTGATGTGCGATTTTCTTTTCTCACCTGCGGAGGGGTCTCGATATATCGAACGAATTGCTGCGTCGCGAATTTGACGAGTTCATCTCCCTTAATCGCCATTTGGCTCACCTCCTTTAATTCCTCATGGTATAAGCTTTCCCCAAACTTTTTGGAGATAATCATGTATGAGTTTTCCTTCGAACAGCCACTCTATACCCTATTGGACCATCTTAGCTTTCTCAAAAGACAACAGGAGGCTGTTAACTCATGATTCGACTCCTATTCGCAACCGTCGCTATCGCGGCAATCGTCATTGCCGGCCATTCCAACAACTTGGCCGCAGGCTATGAGCCGGATGACAATGATAACGGTCAACAGCTTCAGGAGCATCAGAACTGGATACTTCCCCATACGGCGATCATTATTGATGTAGGACACGGCGGCATTGATGGAGGAGCATCCTCAGGCGATACCCTGGAGAAGGATATTAACCTTGCAATAGCCAAGAAGGTTTATATGCTGCTGCGCAGCCAAGGCATTGTCGCCATTATGAATCGAACGAACGATTACGCGCTTAGCGACGACAATCGATGGCATCAATCTGCTTCCAGACATCGCAGGGATCTCTCGCAGCGCAGGCAATTGACCGAGGAGATCGGCAATGAGCTCTTGATCAGTCTGCATGTCAACTGGACGCGAAACAGCGCGAAGCACGGCCCCGTCGTCCTGCATCAGCAATCGGGAGAGAGCGCCTTGCTCGCCTTTTGCCTGCAGGATGCGCTCAATCGGCAGCAACATACCCGTTTTTTCCCGAGGGAGGGCAAGCCCTTCTATTTGCTTCGCCGCGTGGACCAGCCTTCCGTCATTGTCGAAATGGGCTTCATCAGCAATGAGAAGGATCGCAATATGCTGACGGATCCGCGAAGCCAGCAGGATGTAGCGGAAGCCATCGTATCAGGGATTTGGCAATACAAGTGGATCTCCCATTGATTGCCGCACCATGTCAGACAGCCTCACGAATGAAGCCTTGGACTTCATAGACGGAATATTCTGCTTTAAAGCAGCAGATGTGATCATACCGGGAGGACCTACATGGCCAATCGAGATCGATTGATCATGCTCATCTATATGCTTCTTGAGCAATTCGACCTGCTTGGAAACATGCGATGCCGTATAGACATCATCGAGGAATACATTGTTGGACAAATAAGGCACGCCGAGCTCATCCGCGATTTTGGGTATGACGGTTTTGAAGGTTGTACGACTATCGAGGAAAAACATGCCATGCTCCTTGCATACCTTAAGCACAATGCGCATTACCCGTTCATCCGCCGTCACCTTGGAGCCCATATGATTATTCATGCCGATCGCGTACGGGACATTGGCGATGGCATCCTCGACACGGTTCCGAATTTCCTCATCATTCAAGTCAACCGTCAATGCGCCCGGACCGAGCCAGGACTTCAAGCCTTTGTTCGGCTCCATCGGCATATGCACGATGATGTCGTGTCCCAGCTTATGCACCGCTTCCGCGTCTTTCTGTGTCGTGGGCATGAAGGGCATAATCGCCGCGGTGAAAGCGATCGGGAGCTTCAGCATTTCTTCCGTGCCTTTCATGCCATTGCCGAAATCATCAATAACGATAGCAATGGTTCTTGGCGTCTCCGACTCGGCGGCATGGACAGAGAAATCCACGAAACCCTTCTGTACAGGTGTTGTTAGAAACATGCAGAGCAGCGCAACAAAAGCCATCCTTATTATTTTCCCTAAGGATCCTTTACCCATCATCAGCACTTCCTTCTTCGTGGAGATATTCAATCCAATGCAAGTTATACAAAATGCGACCACTCGCTGTAGGTTTCCAGTCGCAAATTACTTTTCCACAAAATCTCAAATATTATGTACATCTCTTCTCCCTCCTTTTTTGAATAGGCTGAAAATTTAAACTTTAAATGAGGCATTGACTTGACCTATTCCCGCATGCTATTATAAGTTTCGTTACCACGACATGCGGTCGTGGCGGAATTGGCAGACGCGCTAGATTCAGGTTCTAGTGGTGTAACAACCGTGGAGGTTCGAGTCCTCTCGACCGCATTACTTCGACAATCAAGATCTTGAATGCCTCCCTAAGAGGAACATTCAAGATCTTTTTTCTTGCCCGAAATTTGTAGTGCATTACGTATATTCTACGCCGACGAAATGTTGGAACTTTAGTCCAGATGAGGGCGCATAAATGTTATCAGGATTTGATCTGGGGAAATTTCATCATTTTGTTAGAGCTTCCATCCGAGGAGATGGGAGCGGCGGGTTATAATGGGGTTGGGTGCATTCAAAAAGGAGGACTCCGCTATGACAAATGTTACGAAGCAACGCTACGGACTTTGGTTCCTGATGATGATGACTATTTTTCTGATCGACACCACGCTCGTTCGTACGGTGCCGTCGACCGAAAACAACCGCATCCTCGCCTATGCCGTCATCTTCGACTTCGCGCTTGTTATTCCTCTTCTATATTGGTGGTTGATTGCCCGGCGCAAAGCCAAGCCGGTCTGGAAGGCGGCCCCGTTCACGGCCCTTGGCGCGGTGGCCGCTTGGCTGGCGCTGCCTGTTACGTTGAAGAATCTGGCGTTTGCAGTGATGTGGCCGGTCGAACTGTTGATCGTCGCACTCGAGGTTGTGTTCATTGGCTTCGAAATACGAATTCTTTACCGATTCATAGGCAGCTTGCGGCGCGTGAGGAGAATAGAGCCAGAAGCGAGCGAAGCTCTTCGCATAGCGATCCGGGAGCAATTCGGCAATTCCAGATTGGCAGCTCTCGCCATGCATGACGCGAGTCTGATCCATTTTCTCCTCTTCTCCTGGAAGCGCCAGGCGAAGACGAAGACGGCGGAACCGGTTTATACGTATCACCGCAAAACTTCGCTCATTCTCTATGCGGGCATTATCACTCATGTGCTCGTGTTCGAGGCTGTCATTCTTCATCTGCTCGTTAGCATGTGGTCACCCTGGGCCGCCTGGGCGCTGACTGCGTTGGATGTCTGGCTTCTCGCCCTGATCTGGGCGGACTGCCGTGCATCAGTGCTTCGTCCAATTAGGCTTGGAGGGCATACGCTCCGAATTCGATATGGTCTTCGTATTCAAATGGATGTTCCGCTCGAAGCGGTCGCGGAGATCACTTCGAATTCCACGTTCGAGCCTGACACCGCCGAACAGAAGAGCTTCGCGCTGCCAATCCTGGGCACGCCAAATGTGCGTATAGAGTTCCACCGCCCTCTCCCGGTAAATGGCTTCCTATTTCTGCCTCGCAAGGTAGAGGGTGTTTATCTAGTGATGGACGATCCGCAGGCGTTCGTAGGGGACGTGAGAGCGGCATTGGAAACTGTGAGTCGCGATTAATCGAGCATCAAAAATCGAGTAGGCCTTTGCCCATGCGCATAGCCTGCTCGATTTTATTTGCAAAAAATACGAAAGAGAAAAGATGTTCCACTCACTTCAACAGTCAAAGGCTTCATGTTACATTTGCAAGAAAAGGCTCGAAGAAATTGAAGTCTGCACGATGAAACAAAACCCCATCAAGAAAATTAATTTCGCCAAAGAAGACATCAATATTCAGCCATTTGTCATCTTATTTTGTCTATTTGGAAAATTGGGTAAAGAAAAACCGCCGAGAGTGGCGGTAACGAAAGACTAATTCTGAATAGTACTGACTAATCCATCATCAAAGTATATATACCCCTTTTTATCATAAACCCATTGTTCACTTGTTCCATACTCCGTAGTCGTCTTATTGATATCATTGGGTTTACCCCAATTAGAATCAAGAACCTCTTGTTTTGTCATTCCTATTTTCGGAGAAGGTTTTTCTTCAGGAACATTAACCCCTATCCCTTTTTTATAATAGATAGAGTCTCCATTATTTTCGTATAGTTTACCGTTTTTAATTATATATGTATCATAATTGGTTGACAGTTGATTTCCTTCTTGCTCTGTATCAAATTCATATACGGACGTGTCGGGATGATTTGGAAAATGGACTGACCACACACTCCAACCATTAAAGATTTTTTGCGAAAATCCGTATTTATCCTCCCACGTTCCCACAAACTCTAACATGATGTTGTTTTTTTCGATATATTTTGCAGATTCTTTATACTCAGGTTTGCTTTCAAAAAAAATCTTAGAAGAACTAAAATCCCCAATATTATATAAATTTATTGCATGTTCATAACGTGCCTGTATCAGTAAGTTATTAGTTTCCTCATTCATAGGCGAAGTTTGATTCAAAATATCTATAGCGTTCTTGTATTCGTGATTGTCAAAATATTGTTTCCCTAAATGATACCTCGTTTCTGCCAATAAACTATTTCTATCTTTAGATTCTTGCATATCAAGTAACAATTCATAAGATTTATTATACTGTTTAGCTGTAACATACACTTTACTCTGTAGGAACTTTACATTTTCTAATAATGTGGCGACATTATTATAGTCACCGAGACTCTTCAATATATCGATTGCTTCTATATATTTCTGTTGCTCAATCTTAAATTCTGCAAGTTTGAATTTGCTTTCCAAAACCAATTCTGATGAATCTTTATAATTTTCCAATTGAGTAAATATATTAATAGCATCTTCAAACTCTCGGTCTTCTAATAAACTCTTTGCTTCACTATATTCATAATAAGGCACTAAAACCCTGTATCCCAATATCGAAATAATCAATAACAGAGTAATAGAAGAAACGACTAATATTGTTTTTTTTCCAAATGGGCTGCTCATTACCTTAGTTCCTGTAACTATTGATGGCTGAACACTGTTTTTTTGAATAGATAATTTATTGTGTGTAACTTTCGAACCACAAAAGTTACAAAATGCGCTTAGCTCAGCAATTTCTTTTTTACAATCCTCACAAAGCATAAACATTTCCCCTGTACCCAGACTTTCCATCATATTACCACATATCGGCATTTTGGGTCTAGGGAATCAGTTGAAATATTAGTTTAGTGGTCTCAACGTCCTATTCAATTTGCTTTTCAATTTTATATTTTAATGTGTAAGCCAGTATGCTCCACCTCCTCATTTTCGCTGAGTTTTGGGCCAGCGTCTGCAGCGGTGGCGATATAAATCGATATATCAAAGCCTGCCAGACGCAAAATGCGTTTGACTTGGTCGTCCACATGCGCAGACAGCCCCCGCACGGTTCTTGCCATTCATCGAGAGGTGAATGACTTAAATCGTTTTGAGCAGCGCCAGCAGCATCTCACCCGTTGGAGTAAAGCTTTTTCGATTGCCGGGCAGGATTAGCGGTTCCTTTTCCCGCTTCATCTGCTCGCGTACGCGCCACTCCAGCAGCCCATAGATAAGGAGCGCCATGACAAACACAACCCCAAGCGCTTCGACCCGGCGCGGTTGCTTGACATACATGGCCTCCAGAATGACGGGATCTTTGAGCAAGCGAAACCGTGTCTCGGCTGCCGCTTGTCCTTTGTAAGTCTGTAGGACACGGGCACTATCCCACGCTTCGCTCTGGGCGTGGTCGGTCACGAGTACGAACAACCCTTGCTTCTGCACTTGCATCAGCAGCGCCTCTTCGTCATACCGGATCTCGCCAGCGATGATGATGAGGTCTTTGAATCCGAATTCGTCGCACAGCGCGGCGATTAATTGACTCGGCACCGCCGAGATCGATACCATATCTTCAAATTGCATGCGAAATGACGGGTGCATCCTTTTATTATGGTTTTGGGGTAAAGAAAAACCGCCATGGATTAGCGGTTGAAATGATTCTATTTTACAGAACTCGGTATTTTAACATTTAATATATGATTTACATAATCATCAATAGCGCCTATTGTACTATCTTTAGTCATTGAATCAAGTGCATTCATGGTATCAAGAAAAGCGCCAAGTTCACCACCAAAATTTCCTTTTATTTCAATATCTTTTTTCCTAGCCACATCAGATGATTTTGCAAAATCTTGATCATATTGAAGTTTAAGTAAACTATAAAATACTTGATGCTGTACTTGAATTTCCTCTACATACTTTGACAATTCATTATCACCCTCCGCAGTCATATCTTTAATTGTTCCAGTGACTCCTTTCAGGTCTTCTAGAATATAATATAAATCAATAAAATTAATTTCATCTTTAGGCTTTGCAAGTTTCACTCTCTGAATATCTTGTAAAACTGGGATGAAACTCATAATTTCTGCATTAGTCTTTTCTTCGTATGCTTTCTTTCGTTTCCAAATTGATTGTTTGGTTTTGATATCAAATAATTCTTTCCGAGAAACTTTATCGTCTTTGATGCTTATTATTTGCTCATATTTTTCTATAGCTTCCTCGTATTGATTCTGCTTGACCATGACATTTGCTTCAGTTTTTAATTGATCAATTTTCTTTTCTTTATTACCAAAGCATCCAGTCAACAAAATCAAAAATCCAATCAAAACCACAAGTATTAATATCCCTTTTTTCACCGTTACATTCCCCCAATTCAAATTTTCATTAGTCATGGTATCATAAATATAAAATTAGTTCTATCGAACTATGTCGAAATGAGAAATAAAATGGGTTAATGGTCTAAAAGTTGTAGAAAAGTGAAGTATAAGCACCCTTGACGGAGCTCTAATTCAACTTAAGGGAACTATACATGGCCGTTTGAAGCGCGTGAAGAGCATAGAGCCGGTGCTCAACAACTTTTAGCTCTATCGAGTCATATTCCTTAGGCTCAGTACTGGATATACTGATGCAAGCAGATATGAACCAAAAGACCCTGATCATAAGTATTGAAACCGCGTCGCTATATAGGTATAATGAACCTGTTATCCCCATTCAAGCATCATGATTCACAGAATATATGGAAGAAACGATATGGACAAAGGCAAACCCGCTCGAAAGACGGGGACGCAAAGCTTCAGGTCTAAGGGAGATTCCTATGGCAGCTGGGCTGCCGAAATGACCGGATTCTTAGCCGCTTACGCGGGTATGTCAAAGACCGTTCCTGATTTCGGGGAACGGTCTTTTTGCGAGCTTCAAGTAATCAGTTCATGTCTACGATAACTAATTCAAGATGGGCTTTCAAATCGATCTCATAAGGCGCCTCTACGATGCTCCCATCGCTTTCCCGGATTACTTTGACGACTGGACGCTGCACGAAGGAGGAATTGACGGATGCAATAATTGCATGCTGCCCGCTGTTGAGCCTCACCTCGCTCCCAATTGGATAAATGGAAATATGGTTGACGAATAGTTTGACCAGCGACAAATCGAACAAGCGGTTCCCAGAACCGAGCAGCAGTTCTACGGCATCGCCGCGAGAATAGGAGTCTCGATGGTAGCGCTCGGACACCAGCGCATCATACATATCTGCGATCGCGATAATTTTAGCGAATTCATGAATCTTCCTGGATGTCATTCGGGAGGGGTAACCGGACCCGTCATACCTCTCATGATGCTGTAAAGCCGCAATAGCCGCCGTTTTCGGAATATCGGATCGATTGGCAAGCATTTTATAGCCTTCAATGGTATGTTGTTCTATTCGGTCCCTTTCAATCGATGTAATTCTGCTTCTCTTTCTTACAAGCTCGTTTGGCAAATCAAGCATGCCAATATCGAATAATAACGATGCAACGATTAATTCGTATAATTGTTGATGATTGTAGGTTTTAGCGAAGCCAATAATGGAAGCCAGCATGGCGACATTAATTGTGTGCTGGAATAAAAATGGGTCCTTCATATGCATTTCAGCCAAACTCTTCTTAATAAACACATGTCGGGATATATCTTTAATAATGTCTTGATAGCGTTGAGCAAAGCGATTGTCCCCTGTCTGCGATGGAAAGCTTTGTCTAATAAATGGATTTTTTTGCATTCTCAACAAGGTTTTGTCGACGATAAAATTGGTATGATTTCTATTTTCCTTTCGAACGATCTGTTCCATTGGCGTTGTTTGACGACTGTATGCTGCCGTTTGCGGTTTGTCGTCTTGTACGAACAACTCTTGAATACCTAATTGCCGAAGCCTTTCGATATACGTTTCCGTCAGCGTTGTTCCTGCTCCAAGCATAACCATCCCATTTTTATTTAGTACCGGCTCAGCTAACACTTGCCCGGAGCTTAGGGAATAGACAGAAATTGTTTTCATTGAAATCCCAGCCTTTACATTACATTAAGGTTAATGACTTTGATGGATGCGAGGACGCATTGGAGATCGAGAGAAACAGATCTACGCACGCTCCGTCGAATTGCTTGCCGCTTTGTTCCCTCAGCTCATCCTTTGCTTCATCAATCGACTTGACCCGATTGTACGATCTGCTATGGACCATAGCATCATAGGCGTCGATGACTGCGCAAATACGCGCCCAAATCGGGATCTGCTTGCCCCGTAGACCATCCGGATACCCGGTTCCATCCCAACGCTCGTGATGGGATCGGATAATCGTCAGCATCCTTGGCTCCCTCCAACTTAGAAGCTCACTGGCCATTTGCTCTCCGAGAACGGGATGTTCGCGAATAATGATTCTTTCATTTGCTTCCAGCGGCTTTTTCTTGGATAACAGATCTTTGGGAAACAGAAGCTTGCCGATATCGTGAAATCTGCATGCTTCAACGAACATGCGCTCAGATTCGATAGACATTTTCGTTGCCTGCGCTATGGACCGAGCAAGCTCTCCGACTCTCATGCAATGTGAGAAAGTGGAAGGATCTCTCCTTAAACCCAGCATCATAAGTTCTTTTTGAACGAGAACCGCCAATGTGTATGTCACATCCTTTGCCATAGTCGTAGTCGATCATAAGACCCTATTCCTACTACCCTCGAGCAATGATGTCGAACAATAAAGATTGTTCGAATTATACAAGAAAGGAGTCCAAAAAAATCATGACAGCGGAAACAGGAAACCATACTGTCGAAATCGACATGACGGACTTGGATGACAATCAGATGATTCAAAGCTTTCTGGCTGGCTATCATCGTCCCAATACCATTCGAAATTATGAGCGCGCATTAAGATGTTTTAGAGCCTTTATCGGGACTAAACGGCTTCGTGATGTCACCTGGCATGATTTGGAGAGATATAAGACGGCGTTATTACGAGGAACGAAGACAAACAAGCCGTTAACGGCTTCGGCTTTGGCCAGCTTGATCTCACCCCTGCGTTCTTTCTACAAATGGGGGAGCAATGTGAATATTGGATTGTTTGACCATAATCCATCATCCTGCATCAAGCTGCCTAAAGTACAAGTGACGAGCGAAAACCATTTTTTGACGCAGCGGGAATTAATGGAGCTATTGGCCTATTTGCATGACCGAAATTTGCGAGAGTGGATGATGGTGCTCTATATGGTAATTCTGGGGCTTCGTGTGTCCGAGCTTGTGGGTATGAAATGGAGCGACTTTCACACCGATATTACGGAAAGCAGCGCATGGTTGACCATTGTGGACGGAAAAGGAGGAAAAAACAGGCAAGTAAAAATGCCAGATTCCTTATGGAAGCTGCATAACGATGTTCGAATACGCAGAAGCATGAAGCATTCCAAGGAAAAAGCCAATGATGAAAACCGTATCTTCCCAATTACCAGTCGTCAAGTAGAACGAATCGTGAATCGGGCTTGCAAGAGCTGCGGTATTACAAAGAAGGTTACGCCTCATTGGCTAAGGCATACGAATGCAACGCTTGCGCTGCTGAACGGAGCATCGCTTCAACAGGTTCAGCATACGCTGGGACATGTGCAAATCAATACTACGCAGCGCTATATGCATACTGTTGAGCTTATGAAGAAAAGCGCCCCGGATTTCGTGGCGGACAGCATGCAAAATATGATGAAAAATGTATTGTTATGACCAGCGTTATGGTTTATAATAAGTCGTAAATTAGGTATTTTAACCCAAAAAATGTCGAACAATCTTTATTGTTCGACATTTTATTTTAACCGTTATCGAGTTAAATGATTCGTGAATCCTTCTATTTTAGATTTATTTTTCAAGCTCCGATTCCCGATCGGCTGAAGCGGCTATCACGCGGTATTCCCTGCTTAATTTCAACACTCTGCGGCTTGGCTTGCGAATGACGACTGTTGTATCATCCCATGCGACTACAATGCCCAAAACGTCGTTCTCTTCCATCCCGTCACGCACAACTCTAACCGTTTCTCCCGATAGCCTGAACTGGTCCAATTGCTCTTCGCTAATCATCAAGCACCCTCCTTCCCGTAACTATCTTTCCCTTTATCGAAAAGAAAGACTCCAATGACTGCTTTCGCAATCGATTGAAGTCTATTTCGACTTGAACTATGATCATGTACGACCGTTAGCCGACATGCTCCTTGGAATCATTCGTCTCGTACCATTCGTCGAGAACTCTGGATGACATGACTCGCTTGCCGATATAATCAACCTGTTTCGCAGTGAAGGATTCATGCCATTCGATCGACAGTTCCTCACACAGCTTAACAATCGTAAGCAGCTCCGACCAAGCAACATAGCGTTTATACCAGAAAAATTGCGGATGCTCAATCATATAAGGATATAAGTCGTCGAATTCGGTATGCTTGCAATCCAGCGCTCTCTCGAAATGAATCTTCGCGTCAGCAAGCTTCGCGTTCATAAAATCTGCATTCATGTTTCCCATAGCGTGTGCCTCCCCTCGATCACTTATGTTTCATTATAAGCCAAAACCGCGTTCGAGAAAAGTGCAATCGTGCTGGAACAAATTACTCGAATGTAATTTCTCCGTTCTCCAGAGAAGAAATTTGCACCAGAGACTCTACTCTCACGCCTTGCTCCCGCAGCGATTTTCCGCCTGACTGAAACGTTTTCTCCACAACAACGCCGAAGCCGGCCAGCGACGCGCCGGAGGTTTCGATAATTTTGATCAATCCCTTGGCGGCATCTCCGTTCGCGATAATATCGTCAATATACAGCACATGATCCTTCGCCGAAAGGAATTGCTTGGATACCATAATATCCGTCACCATTCCCTTGGTGAACGAAGGAACTCTCTCGCAATACACGTCCGGGTCGGCGATTAAGGTTTTCTTGCGTCTTGCGAACACGAGCGGCACGCCGAGCGTAAGCGCCGTTGCGAAAGCGGCGGGAATTCCTGAGGATTCCACGGTAATCACCTTCGTTATGGATTGCCCTTCGAACCTGTCTGCGAACTCACGCCCCATCTCCATAATTAATTCAGGATCCACCTGATGATTAATGAGCGCGTCCATGCGCAGTACATCATTCGACAATACCGAGGATTCTTTCAAAATGCGTTGCTTCAACTTTTCCATCGTACATGACCTCCGCCAAATTTCCCTTTAAGATAACGTACCATAGGTGACGCGCGGTGCGCAACCTGACACAGGCTGTTTCGCTGCGCTTGAACTTCTTTTCTGCAATAAACTTGCAACTTTTATGACGTCGGTTGCGTTTAAAAGAGTAGAATGACGTTTATATTATGTAGGTACTCCCAAACAATACCATAAGCTGAATGTGGAGGTGCAATCGTGAATATTCGCAATCAATCGCTGCAAAATCGAATTCTGTTATATGCCGCTTCGACCATTGTGGTGCTCGTTATGGCAGGCTGTCAAAACTCTGCAAACGTAAACGCAGATTACGAAGTTTCGGACAATCATCTCCCGCTTGCGAGTGAGAAACCGCAAGGCGCATTAAATCATTCTTCGCAGCAAACAGACGATGAAGAGCAGAGTGATACGGATATCCCCGATAAGCTTAACGCCCTCGACAAATCAATGTCGGCGGAAACCTCTTCGATGAGAGACGAACTGACAGCGGGCAGTCCATTCTCCCAGCTCGACGGCAGCGCGGCTTGGAATGCGAGTCTTCCTAAGCTTTCAGGCATTTCCATGCTGGACACGTCTTCTTCCGTTATCGCCGAATACGGCTCCGAGAAGGACAGCTATATGCTCGGCGAGGAGCCCCTGCAAGTGAAAGTGCTGGAATACGAAGGCATCTCCATAGGATTCGACAATCAGAATTCCGTTCAATTCATAGAAGTGTACAGCGATCAAATTCCCGCGGGGCTTAATGGGCTCAAGATCGGCGATTCGCCCGATGACGCCTACTCCCTGCTTGGCAAGCCCGATACACAGACCGAATATCTGCTTACCTATCAAGCGGAGGGCGCGCTCCTTAAACTGGATATCGATCCGGGAAGCAATCGGATTATTTCCATTAAACTCTTGTCGGCGGCGTAAGATTTATGTCATGCCTGTCCTTCTTCCGTCATACCTTCTTAAGAGAGACACAAGAAGGATCGGAGGACGCCTTATGCAGAAGAGGACAGGCCAGGTACTGCAGATTGCTTCAACCTACATGGGCACGATTGTAGGGGCAGGCTTCGCGACAGGGCAAGAAATATTGCAATTTTTCACGAGATTCGGATATTGGGGCTCGCTTACGATCGTAATTTCGACGGCCTTGTTCATATGGCTTGGCACGAAGATGATGCTGATTTCCAATGAAATCAAGGCGAAATCCTATGAGGACCTGAACAAAGCGCTGTTCGGGGAGAGATACGGCCGGTTGATCAGCCATTTCATGCTGCTGATTCTGCTCGGCGTGACTGCCGTCATGCTTGCGGGAGCGGGCACGATCTTCTATGAACACTGGGATATCTCTTATCAACTCGGTTTGCTGCTGACGATTGCGGCAAGCTTCTTTCTATTGAAGAAAGGCATGAAAGCCATCCTGACGGTCAACGCGATTGTTGTCCCCATCATGCTCTTGTTCACCGTGCTGGTCATGGTCGATACGTTCCATACGCCCGGCTCAGACAAGTTTCTTATTCTGACGACCGATTATTCGCCGCTCGCGGCTCTTGCTTCTCCATTCTTGTACACCGCCTTCAATCTATCCCTCGCGCAAGCGGTTCTCGTTCCGCTCGGCGCCGAGACTCCCGACAGAAAAACGATTATTATCGGTTCATGGGTCGGAGGGATCGGCATTGGCTTCATGCTGCTTGCCGGACATATTGCCTTATCCGTTCATATGCCGGGCATTCAGCAATACGCTATTCCAATGGGCGGCATCGCGAGACAACTCGGCGGCACTGTCCAGCTTATTTATATTTTCCTCATTTTCGCCGAAATTTTCACAACTTTGATCGCCGACATATACGGACTCACCCTTCAGTTGCAAGAACGTATGAAGTGGTCGCGCGAGCTTCTCACATTAGCGGTGCTTATCATCTGTTATCTCGCAAGCCAGATCGGCTTCGGCCCGCTTCTGTCGACCCTCTATCCGATGTTCGGCCTAATCAGCCTAGGCTGGCTCATTCTCATGATTCGCAAACGCGTCGGTTACCCCCGCGCCTGATACGGCTTCCATCGCTATCAGCTTAGCGTCTTCATTCTCCCGAAGCAAAGCGTCCCGGATATGCTCGTGGCAGGTGAATAACAGAATCTGTCTGTCCCTGGCAAGCTCGGCCACCAATCGTACAGCCGCGTGCAAGCGGCTTTGATCGAAATTAACAAACAAATCATCGAGCAGAAGCGGCAGCTTGACTCCCTGGGCCGCTTCGCATGCCAGCGCCAGACGCATCGCCAGATAAAGCTGCTCGGCTGTTCCCCGACTTAAGAATCGGCTGTCAACGGCGCTCCCATTGGAATTGATCAGCTCCAGCTCCGATTGCTCTTGCCTGGCCGCGACCCTGATGTATCTCCCTCCTGTAAGCTGCTTCATGTATAAGGAAGCCTTCCTCAGAACGGCAGGCTGTCTCTCCTCTTCATAAACGCGTTTCGTTCTCTCTATCAGACTCTTGCTCAGCTTCAATACCGCGTAACGATCCATTGCTTCATGCATCTCCGTTACAATGAGCTCGCGTTCGAGGAGCAGCCGTTGACGCTCATCCTCGTTCGACAATTGGGCAATGGCTTGCCGGATGCTCCCGCGCTTCTCGAGCAGCTCTTGCTTCTCACGCTCCAGCCTGTTGACGGTTTCTTGCACGACTTTCCCTTCAGCCAGCAGTTGCTCCTCGTCCAAGTCCGCTAGAAGCTTGTCGAGCTCGCGTTTCTGTTCCGTCGATAAGCCCGCGCTAAGCTCGATGTCCAATTGAAGCAACTCTTGATCGAGCTCCCTTAGCCGCTTATGATCTTCTATCGCGATTTCGAATTGAGATTCATCATGCAAGGCGGCAGCTTCAATCATCTCGTCAGAAGCCTGCCGAAGCTCCTTGTCTCGCAATTCCTCCATCCCTATCAAGGCATCGAGCTCGCTTAACCGGGAGCGGAGCTTCTCCGCCTCTAGCTTGACGTCTTGCTGCCTCTTGATTTCCGATTGGAATAATCTTAGCGCAAGCGCGGGATCGTCGGATACATGCAGGCGACCATCCTCGAAGTCTACGCAAAGCAAGGCCGCTTTCTCTCCAAACGCCGCGATTTCTTGCCTCATGACATGCTGTTTATCAAGCAGCCGGTCGTACAGGCGGAGCTTCTCCAGCGCCGTCTCGGCCAGCTTAAAAGACTCCAGCGCCGCGATCGGCGACATTCCCGCAGGAAGCCGTCGATCCAACAGCCATTGCTCCCAGCTCGCTTGCTCGTTCTGAAGCCTAATCGAGGCATGCTCGAGCGAGTTCCGGGCTTGATGAAGCAAACCGGCCGCATTGTTGTGGCGAAGCGCCAGTTCCTCTCTTTGATCCAATAGCCTCTCGCGTTCATTCAACTGCGCAAGCCGTTCCTGAATCGCTTGTTTGACAAGGGATCTCTCCTGCAAGGCGGCCGACCCCGAGTAACTGTGATGTTCGTAATCAAGCAATACGGGCTCCAGCCTGACAGCTTCTTCGAACAACGAATGAAGCGCAGCGACAACTCGCTCCTTCAGCGCGATCGAATCATCTGTCGCTCTATCGCTTGATCTGCCGCTTCTTCCTCTGCCAGACGTTCCGCCGCCCGCGACATCCGGCTCTTGGCCTTCCCGCAATGACCACAGCAAATAAGCAATCAACGCGAGTGACACGCCTCCAGCGGCTACGGCGCCAATGACGGCAACTCCCGCAGCTTCCTTCAGCAGTCCGCTGGCCGCTGCAGCTCCAAGCGCAACAGCCGCTCCCGCACTGCCAGCCGCTCCGATTCTCCAATAGAGGAGACGATTAGGACTATGCGATGTTCGAAATCCGGATGCAGAAGCATTCTTTGATTGCTGCTGCGAGCTTGCTTTCACAAGCTCCCATTCCCTAAGACCATCGTCCAGACTGTTCCACAGGGCAGTTAGCTCCGCTCTGGCGAGCGGCCGCAATCCATATTGCTCGCGTCCTTGCTGCTCCACGCGCTGCTGATTCCTTTGCAGCAATGCTTCCGCTTCGTTCAATCGAAACGCCGCCTCGCGTTCTTGATGAATCATGAGCTGCAATTCAGCCTTAATCCGTTCCTCTTCGCGAAACAGGCTTTGCAGCGAATCCCGAATCGCTCTTGCTTCGTCTTTGTCCGCAACGGTAACGATCAGTTCTCGCAGCTGCCTCTCCGTCCACTCCGGCGAAATGCCGGTAATGAGGGCGGCAATCGCCTGATCCAATTGTTGAAGCTCCGAGGCTGCGTCCGCCAGCTGCTCTCTTCGCGAACGCATGAGCTCGGCCGAGAGCAGCAGATTCTCCGTCTCGCCGCCCTTGGCAATCCAGTCGTCGTTATAGCGCAAAAGAGAAAGGCGGTCTTTCAGCAGCTGCTCTTCATAACGCCATTCCCGAATGTTGGCACTGACGGCTGAGCGTGCTCGCTGCAATTCCTCCCACGCCTTGTCCACTCCGAGAGGCAGCCGTTCCGTGTAAGCCAGCTTCAGTCTTTCAGCCTGCAGTTGCAGCTCCTGCAGCCGAACGGGACGAACATGCGCAGCCTTGCGCAGCAGCCTCAGCCTGCTCTCCGCCTCCGGCAACAAGCCGCCCAGCGCCGACAAATTCCTCTCTACCAGCTCCGAAGATTGCTTCAGCTTGTTGAACTGATCAATATCATCCTTCAGGTGACGAAGCGAGGCGTCAACCTGCTCCAGCCTTTTCAAGCCTTTGCTCAGCTTCTGGTTGCTTCCCTTCGGTTTGAACAGCTCTTCGATTTCATTGTTCAGCTTCTTCTCGGCTGCCGCAACGGCGTTGCCTTCCTCCCAGCCGGCCTGATACAGAAAGCGGCTCAGCTCTCCGCCGCTCAATGACTGAACCTCTTGAAGCTCCGTCAGCGTTATCGCATACAGCTGCCGGAACAATCGCTCCGGCATGCCTCCGAGGAATCGCCCCTCCAGTGCGGCTTGCTCCATTGGCGTTTCAAGCTCCATGGATTCGTCTCCCTCTCCTCCGAGCGCTTTCAGCTTCGGCTTTCCGGATGCTTGATCCGCATATCTTTCGAGCTCATAGAGATTTCCCGATTCATCCCGAAAGGCGAGCCTGCCGCCATGACGGCCTCCCCGGACGGGCTCCTGCCGTTCTGCAGCCTGACTTCGTCTGCCGAATCCGTACAACATGGCGCGCAGGAAGCCGAACAGCGTACTCTTGCCTGCTTCATTGGGACCGAAAACGACAATAACCGCCGCATCCAGCCCGAAGCGGCGATTATAATGCTCTCCATATCCGTTAATGCTTGCTTCCGTCAGCTTCATACCCTTCCTCCTTCATGGACGACATTTGCCTTCGTTCTTCTTGTCTTCAACAGCGGGAAGTCAGCCGCCCTTCTCCCGAACCCCTTCGGCCACGAGTCCTATCGCGAGCTCCTTCGCCTCTTGAAGCCAGCGTTCGGGCAGCTCGTCCCACTTGGCGCGGCCCAGTCTCCCGAGCTTGGCATGCGTTCGAATATCTCCAAGCGACTCGGCCGAGAAGCTTCGCCATTGCTCCGTATCCACGGCAAGCTGCTCGCTTAATCGAAGCATCTCTCCGGCAAAGCTGTCTTCATCCGCGAGAGAAGACCAGTCAAGCTCCGCCCTCGTAGCAGCTTCCAGAGCATAGAGATAGACCCATGGTTGATTCGGCTGCGGTTCGAATTCCCCCTGCAGCTCCAGCAGCAAATCCGAGATGACCGTACTTTGAAGAAGTGTATCATGGAGCGGGCCGCTTCCCCCAATGCGAATGCGCAGCATGATCGAGCGGCCCTTCGACTCGTCGGCAACTCGCATGACAAGCTGCCTCAGCCGCAGCAGCAGCTCTTGCTCCCCCCCGATGTCCTCTATGGATACCGACTCCTCTTGGAACCGAATCGAATCAAGCGGCATGAAGACAAGTCGAACCTCATGCGAGGAAGATACCTCAACGAGGTAACAGCCCTTCTCCCCGGCTTCGCGCGGATGTCTGCCCTGCATATTCCCGGCATACACGACATGAGGATAGGCGTGCAGCTCCTGGCGCTTGTGAATATGACCGAGAGCCCAATAGTGGAACGCGCTGCCAGTCAATTGCTCGAGCTGGCATGCCGCGTAGGGGTCATGCTGGAGATCGCCGCCGACATTGCCATGATACAGTGCGATATGGAAGGGCGCTTCCTCCGATACCGCGTATTCCTCCGCCAAATTTCGCAGAACCGCTCTCTCTCCATAGGAAATGCCGTACACATATGCCGCGAGCTCCCCGCTGCGGCAATAGGCTGGATAATGAGAGACTCGTTCCGAACCGAAGATATGTACATTGGAAGGCAGCGCCATTCGGGCTCTGCTTCCGCCAAGATGATCATGATTGCCGTGAATCGCGAACACGGCAATCCCGTGTTCCTCAAGCCGCTCCCACTCCTTGACCAGCGTCAGCTGCGCTCTAAGCGATCGATCCGCCTCATCGAAGAGATCGCCGGCAATGACGATAAAATCAACCTTCTCCGCAATTGCCGTGTCGGTAAGCTTCCGCAGAGCGGCGAAATCGGCCGCGACGAGCGATTCGCGCACGGCTTCCGGAGCCCTGGACAATCCGCGGAACGGACTGTCCAGATGAAGATCGGCCGCATGGATGAATCGGAATGGAGCTCCCATCCCATCGCCCTCCTTTGTTTTTATTCCGCGAGCTCTTCCGGCTTGATCCCCACATACACCTTCTTAAGCTGCGAAATGACCCGAGTCAGCGAATACACCTTCTTCGCCTTATTCCATGCGGAACGGGCGAGATTATACCGATAGGAAGAATCCGAAACCACCTTCTCCATCGCATCGGCCAGAGCGCCGACATTCTCCGGCGGAACCAACAGACCGTTCACCCCGTCATCGATTTGCTCGGCGATGCCGCCTACATTCGTGCCGATAAGAGCCAGCCAGCACAGCGCCGCTTCGGCGAATACAGATCCGAACGCCTCCGCTCTCGACGGCAGAACGAAGATATCGAAGAACGGCATGAATTGCTCCGGATGCAGCATATAGCCGTAGAAGATAATATCATCGTACAGATCCAGCTCCTGCGCCAGCGTTTCGAGCTCCTTGCGAATCGGTCCGTCGCCGATAATATGCAGCACGAACCCATAGCCTCTTTCCTTAAGCTCCGCGCAAGCATGGAGAAGAATATCGAGTCCTTTGGCCGGGACGAGCCTGCAGACGGTTATCAGCTGCGGCACTTCGTTCTCATGCGAAATAGGCTTGAAGCGCTTCTCGTCGAAGCCGTTGGGAATAACTTTGATCCGCTCGGGATGCTCGATCATGGGAGAGATATAGGAGCGGAACGACTCCGACACCGTCATTAATTGATCGGCCTTCAACTCCAGCTCTTTATAGATCGAGGTCAGAAAGCGATGCTCCACGCCTCCCTCTTCGATCCTTCCGTTCAGAATCAGCTCCCGCTCGTAGCTCGAATGAATCGTGACCACGAGCGGCGTATCGGGGAACAGCTGCTTCATGACGAGCGCCGCAATCGGATGATGCGCGTGAATAATGTCGTAAGACTTCTGGATGCGCAGCTTCGTCCACCAGACATAATCCTTGTAGGTTTGCATATATTTGTCCACCAGTTCATTCCCGGCGAACGCCTTGTGGTCGAAGGTTTGGAAGACGATCTCCTCCTGCCCCTTGTTGCGCACGCGTTTCGGCAGAGAGAACAGTTCCATCTGCCAGCCCATTTTCTGAAACCTCTCTTGTATATAAGGCACCATGGACGATACGCCCCCTGGCTGCTCCGGCGGGAAGAACAAGGCTTGCAAGATATTCATTTGCGGTTCAACTCCTGCTCCTGCTCGGAAACGGCAAGCGCTTCGAACAGAATTTTTTTGAAAATCGGGATTCACACTGTTGATAACTATGATATAATAGAACGTATGTTTCTGTAAATCTATACCTACCAATTCTTGAGTGGTGACTGACAAAATGACAATGATGCAATGGCTTACCGGTCCGAACGGACAACTGTTCTCGTCCTCATCCGTAATTGTAATTCTTATTCTGATGCTGTTCATGTCGATCAAGCTGTACATCAGCTATCGCAACAAGCACACCTATCGGCTGCTGATCGCGGGCATTTCGCTCAACATCGTCAGACAAGCTTTGCTCGTCGCGCTTGCCTTTCCGGGATGGTCGCCCTCTCCCTGGATGTATATGCTTTCACAATTGCTTCAAATCATCTCTTTTATCATTATAAACTTTGTATTCATGAAATTATATACTTACCGGTCGGCGCAGCTGAGAATTATGCCGTTCGTGTTCATGAGCCTGCTTGCCGCGATCTTCGCGGTCGTTCAATATTCGTTGGCTCCTCTCTCCGAAGGCGATGCCGGCCTCTCTGCCGTCACGGCCTTCCCGCTTCTTGACGCTTACAGCCTGATCGTCATTCTCGTTATATTGCTCGCAACCCGCAATGCGGCCATGAACAGCAAATATTACGGCAGTCTCATCGCTTTCTTCTGCTGCGAGCTGATGCGGATCGCCGACGCCTATGCGTTCGAGGGCGGCCAGAGCTGGATCGTGCTGCTCGTTCAGTTGACGCCAATCGTCTATTTCTCGCTGCTGTTCATGCTTCTCTTCGAATGGGTCATCGATCGGTTGATGTCCACGTATCAGTCTTCCATTATGGACGGCTTGACGGGACTGTACAATCGCAGGCATTTCCAGAACAAAGCGGAGCAGCTCTTGCAGAGCTGCAAGACAATGGCCGTTATCTTCTGCGATATCGATAATTTCAAGCGCCTCAACGATACGCATGGCCATCATATGGCAGACGGCGTGTTGAAGCGCGTTTCCGAGATTATGCGGGAGGAGAGCGCTGGCATCGGAGCGGCCGGACGTTACGGCGGAGAAGAGCTGCTGATCTGCATGAATGCCGATCGCGCGAAGCCGGCGATCGTTGCCGAATCGATCCGTAGACGCGTGGAAGCGGAGACGATGGTAACGATCAGCGTTGGCTACAGCACAACCAAGCTGGCCAACCAGGTTGGCGAGTTGGTCAGGCTTGCCGACGAAGCGATGTATTATTCCAAATCCACCGGCAAGAACAAGGTGACGGATTACAAAGCTATTCCAGCCAAGGCGAAATTGTCGAATTAAAGGCAAAGAAGAAACGCGATGTCCTTGGAAAAGGACGTCGCGTTTCTCGCAACATATAGAGAAGGTATGGGCAAAAATAATATACTTTCCTATATGTCAAAAAAAAGAAGCTGTTTAAGTCAGCTCCTTCACGTTCTAATCCTTCAGAGGTATGAGCAGTTCAACCGGCTCTTCCTCCCAATGCTGTTCATCGATATAAAATAATTCCATGGACACGGCTTGCTCATGCTTCTCTAGCCTCTGCTCGTTCATCCAGACATTCAGTTGTTCGTACGCTTCGCCGATACGCTTGTTCGAGCTTCCGACCATCGCATATCGATGCGCGGGAATGGTGAGCTGCACCATGCCGGGAGGAACCTCCTCCATATGTTGCACTTCATAACAAGCCCAATAGGTTGCAAAAGCTTCATTGCCGTAGTAAGGACTGTACAATACAGGTGATTTGGCAGCTCCGCCCAGCTCATGCTTCCTGGCCAGGAAATCCGTCTGCAGTCGAATCGCTTCATCTGGAAAGGTTGAATACGGACCGCAATAGCTGATTCCGACCAAATGCAGTGCGGGCTTCGTCACGATCGAGCAGTTTTCCACGCTTTCTTCCTCCTTTGGTTAGGCAGAACCTATGCGCCCTGGATGAGCATGCTTCCCCACTAGTGTAGCATGTATCTCCCTGTAATGGATAGTATTTTTCTTGGTAAATTGGGAATGCTTGTACAGCAAAACCGCTGGGGCAAAAGTCAATCGACTCGAGCTCCAGCGGTTTTCCATTCCAAGCTTCCTATTAAAAATTAAAAACGAAATCATCGTCCTTCAGCGGTTCTACATGAATCGTCCGCACATAGCCATTGCCTTTCTTTGAGAAGAAATCATGCTGCTTCGTATGCGTACTGATGCCATTGAACACGATTGGATTAACCGGCTCTTCAGGGAAATACGGTTCCATGCCCAGGTTCATGAGCGCTTTGTTCGCATTGTAACGCACATACGCCTTCACATCCTCCTGCAGACCAACCGCGCTGTACAAGCCGTCCGTATAAATCATTTCATTCTCGTAAAGCTCAAGAAGGAACGCCCCAACCTCGGCCTTGAGCTGCTCCTGTACCTCGCTGCTGAACGTCTCAAGCAGCTCTTGCGCAAGCACGCCGACGTACAAGCCATGAATGCTCTCATCGCGCAGAATCAAGTCGATAATCTCGCCGCTGCTTGTCATCTTGCCTTGTCCCGCCAGATAGAGCGGGTAGAAGAAGCCGCTATAGAAGAGGTAGCTCTCGAGGAATACGGATGCCGCCATGGCTTTGTAAAGCTCCTGCGGACCCGTAATGTTGTTGTACCACGCCGAGATTAGCGACGCCTTCCTCTGAAGCTGCTCGTTATTCTCAACCCAACGGAAGATCGAATCGATCTCCTCGTTTGACGCGAGCGTCGTGAAGATGCTGCTGTATGATTTCGCGTGAATTTGCTCCATCATGGACATGAACGACAGCACGGCTTTGCGCTGCAGCCCGTCCACATGCTCCAGGATCTTGGGCATGCCGATGCCGCCTTGAATCGTGTCAAGGAGCGTCAGTCCGCCCAGCACATTCTTATACAACGTGCGCTCATCATCCGACATCTGCATCCAATCCATCTTGTCGTCAGACAACGGAATTTCTTCATCCGTCCAAAACTGCATCACATTCTGCTGCCAGAACGTTAGCGTAAAATCATCATCCGGTCGATTCCAGTTTACTGCTTTCATAATAGGCAAACTCCTTCTCTTCTTCCATATTCACCGATTCGTGAATCGGATCGTTCAGCGATGACCGATTGCTCCGTTATAGCATTCTCCCTAGACGGCGCAGCTTGTGCATTCTTCCACGGAAAGACGCTTCGTTCTTGTGTAATACAACGATTTTAGCCCTTTTTGCGCCGCATACACATAGAAACGAGCCAGCTCGCGGGTCGTCACATTGCTGTTCACATGCAGAACCGTCGAGATGCCTTGGTCGATATGCTGACCAATCTCGGCAATGAGATCAATAAGCTTGAATTGATCGATATTGTAAGCCGATTTGTAGTAGAAGAAGTTGTCCTGGGACAAATACGGCATCGGATAGTACGTTGTCGAGTTCGCGTACGTCCGCGTTTCGATATGCTCGACAATCGGCATTACGCTGGAAGTCGCGTTTTGAATATAGGAGATGCTTTGCGTCGGCGCAATCGCCAGTCTGTACGCATTATACAAGCCATGCTTCTGCACCTTGTCCCTCAGATCCGCCCAATCCTGCGGCGAAGGAATGTCGATGCCTTCGAACAGCTCTTGCACTCTAGCCGTCTTCGGACGATTGTCCTTCTCGACATAGCGCGTGAAATAAGTGCCCTTCGCATATTCCGACTTCTCGAAGCCTTTGAAAGAAACGCCGCGCTCCTTGGCAATCTCCATGGAAATTTCAATAGAGTAGAAGTTCATCATCATAAAAAATGTATTCGCGAAATCCTTCGCTTCGTCGCTCTCGTAGGCAATCTTGTTTTTGGCCAGATAGCCGTTCAGATTCATCGCGCCGAGACCGACGGAATGCAGCTCTTCGTTTGCTTTGCGCACGCCGGGAGCGTTGTCGATCTTGGACAGATCGCTCACTGTCGTCAAAGCCTCAATGCCGACATGAACCGATTCCTTCACCTTCTTGCGTTCCATCACGTTCACGATATTGAGAGATGCCAGATTGCAGTTAATGTCGCGGCGGATGACATCATCCACACCGTAATCGTTAATTTCCGAAGTCTCCTGCAGTTGGAAAATCTCCGTGCACAGATTGGACATCTTCACCGATCCAAGATCCTTGAGCGCGTGAACATTGTTCGCGTTCGACTTGTTCATAATGTACGGGTAACCCGATTCCAATTGAATCGACGCAATCTTCGTCAGCATATCGCGGGCGGACATGACCGTCTTGCGCGTAACCGCCTCGTTTGCCAGCAGCTCCTCGTACATCGCGTCCATATCCATATCGTCAAGATGAATGCCGTACGCTTTATGTACAGAATGAGGTCCGAATACCACAAGCGGCTTGTTCTGAGCAGCAAGCTCGTAGAATTTGTTCGGAATAATCAGGCCGATCGACAGCGTCTTGATGCGCGACTTCTCGTCCGCATTAATCTTCTTGCAATCCAGGAATTCAATAATGTCCCAGCCGAAAATATTATAATAGCCTGCGCCCGAGCCCTTGCGCTGTCCCATTTGATCCGCATAGGAGAACGCGTCCTCCATCAGCTTCAAGACGGGCATGATGCCCTTCGCCGCGCCCTCCACGCCTTTGATCGGCTCGCCGCGTCCGCGAAGCTTGGACAGATTGACCGCCACGCCTCCGCCAATCTTGGAGAGCTGCATGCATGTGCCGAGCACATAGTTGATCGAATTAAGAGAATCGTCCATTTCAAGAAGAAAGCAGGACACCAGCTCGCCGCGGCGGCTCTTGCCTGCGTTCAGAAAGGTTGGCGTTGCCGGCTGCAGCCGCTGCTCTATCATCGCGTCGGCGATGCGCAGCGCGCGCTCCCCGTCTCCTTCGCCAAGATGCAGCGCCACGATGGCGACGCGGTCGGAGTATTGCTCCAGATATTGCGACTTATTGTTCGTCTTCATCGCATAATCCTTGTAAAATTTCGAAGCGGCCATATAGGACTGGAATTCGAAGCCGCTGCTCGCAGTCAAGTGGAAAACCGCTTCTACCTGTTCATATGTATAATTAACGAATACATCATCGTAATAATCATTTTCAATGAGATAGTCCAGCTTTTCCTTCAAGCTTGGGAATTTCACGCTTTTCTCTTCAACCTCCGCCATGAAGGCCTTCACCGCTTCTTTGTCTTTCTCCAGTTGATAGAATCCGTCTGCACCGCGTTGCATCAATTCGTTGTTCAATTCAATATGCTTCAATGGATCGCATCCTTTCGACAAAATATTGCGTGTCTTGACTCGTTCCCGACAATTCAAACTTCAAAAGCACGGGCACATCATATAGATTGGCTATCGTGTCCGCGCTCTTCGCAAAGCCCGGACCCCAGTTGCGATTGCCGCTTGCGGATACGCCGCGCAGCATGCGGTGATTCGATTGCAGGAAGCTGCTGACCTTCTCCGGCACTTGACCGAATCCGGTCGTGTAAGTCACCAGAACGAACGGCTCGTCCACCTCGGGCCTCTCATCAATAGGCATTGAACGCATATTCAATTTATTGATAAACCGCTTCACATTTCCTGTTTTTGAGTCGTAGACCACTAACATCCCGTCCGCTCTCCCCTACTCTATTATCGCAATCAAAAAGCGCTTCCGGCCGTCTATGGGCGGCAGACGCGCTTGTTCATGATTTACCAGAGGCAGATCATTGAAAGCACCTTTACTATCAACATCTAGGTGATGTACTTGATTTTACATCAAGATATAGGTACAGTCAATGAAAATTATGGAGGGATTGTGAATCTATTTTTTTGCGCCACTCGACTATTTTAACAGATCAAGCTATGATGGGATAGTGACATTTTATAGGTATATGGGAGGAAATCTTGTGTCGAATATAACCCCCGAGGAAGCGCGAAGCATGCTCGCGACGTTGTTTCACGAAGCTGGCCGCGAGCAGCAGGAGCTCATCTTGTATATCGAGAAATTAGAGCAATCGAACGCCGAATTAAGAGAGGAGCTGTTGCGATTGAAGCAGTCTTCGGCACGGCGCGCCCAAGCCTCGACCGCCATGAACAGCCGGCTGAAGGACGCCTTAAGAGAATGATTTTCTCGGTCGCCGCACCAAAAAAGACGGTTGTCTTGGATGATAACCGGTTCGATACCGTTCATTTATCCTCCAAGTCAAATTCCGTCTTTTTCCTGCTTAATAACCTTTTTTCGACAAATGACAATTATTTGATCGCGGCAAAAAACAGCCGCTGGGAATGCTCGTCGGCAGCCTTAAACTGAAAATCGGCAAACCTCTCCACCGATTTAAACCCCGCCCGCCTCAGCGCCGTCTCCACCCAATCCGGGTCATAGGCTCGCTGACAATGCGTTTCCTCGAAGCGCGTAAATCTCGCATCATGCTCACGCACGAATAGGGTGAGATTATGCTCAATCTGACAGATCTCCTGCTCGAAATCGCAGGTCCAGATATAGGCGACATCTCTCTCGTCGAGAATGAACGGCTGCTGCTCCGCGTACTGTGACAACTGCCGCGGCGAATGCATGTCGAACAGGAAGGAGCCTCCCTCCTTGAGCGCCGCGTATGTGGCCCGAAAAGCCGCCTCTATGTCTCTCTCCTCCGTCAGATAGTTCAAGCAGTCGCAGAACGATATCACCGAATCCACAGGCTCTGCAAGCTCCCAGGAGCGCATATCCTGTTGAAGCCATCTAATGCTTCCCGCATGCCTCCTGATCGCCTGCTGAGGCGTCTCGTCCCATTTGCTGCGAGCGACAGACAGCATCTCGGAAGACAGATCGATGCCGTACACATGAAAGCCGGATTTCGCGAGCGGAATGGACAGATTTCCGGTGCCGCAGCCGAGATCCGCTACTGACGAGGGCATGCCGTAACGCGTCCAGCCCGCTCTCGCAAAGCCGAGCCAGTCCGCATACGGCATATCCTCCATAAGCTGATCATACACTCTCGCGAACTGTCCGTAAGATAGAGTCACTCCTCATCAGCTCCTTCGGAAGGCTCATTCAAGTAGGTCCAATTTCCCTTTTGCGACACAAGCCCGTCGCGCATCAGCTTGCCCAGCGCCCGCTTGAAGGCGGATTTGCTTATGCCGAAGCGCTGCTTGATCGTGTCCGCTTCCGTCTGATCGGAATAAGGCATGCCTCCGCCCGGGCGTTCCTTCAGAAAGGCGAGCAAGCGCTCGGAATCCTCGATTCGCCCGACCTCCTTGCGCTCCGTCATGGAGAGATTGACGCGGCCATCCTCGCGGATATACGCGACGCGAGCGCGCACGCGCTCGCCGAGACGCAGCGGCTTGGTGCGCTCCGAGCTCGGAATCAGTCCATAGACGCCGAAGCCCAGCACGCCGCCGTCCACCATGACGAAGGAGCCCATCTGAAGCGTCTTCGTCACCCAGCCTTCGACCCAGCTGTTCTGCCAGGAAGCGGGCGCGGTGAAAACAAGGGGGGACAGCTCCTCCTCGAAGGCGATCTTCGCCACCAGTCTGCCGATTTTGTCATGCTTCATCACGACGAACACCTCATCCCCGGGAAGCGGTCGATAAGCAATGCTCTCCGGAAGCTCGGACAGCGGCAGAAGCAGCTGCCTGCCCAGCCCCATCTCCAGGAAGCAGCCAAGCCGCGGATGCACATCCGCGACTTTAAGCCGTGCAAGCTCGTCAAGCTGAAGCAGCGGCTTCTTCATCGTAGCCGCTATCCGATCCTCGGAATCGTAGAAGATGAACACTTCCGCTTGATTGCCGACAACGGGCTTCGAGCCGACCAGCTCCGTATAATGCATCAGAACCTCGGTTTCGCCGTCGGTAAGGAAATAGCCGTAGGGAGATACCTCGCGCGATATTTTGAGCGTGTACGTCAAGCCAGCCGTCAGGCTCATGCGAATTCCACAACCTTCGCATCCGACCACAAGCGCTCGATATTATAATATTCGCGTTCCTCGCGATGGAAGACATGCACGATAACATCGCCGATATCGATCAAGACCCATCTGGCCGAGTCCATGCCTTCGATGCCGCGAATTCGCACGCCATGCTTCTCCGCTTGCTTGCGAATTTCGGTCGTGATCGCTTGCACCTGAGTATCCGAATTGCCGCTGCAGATGACGAAATAATCCGCAACAAGCGATACCTCCTTCAAATTAAGAGCAATCACATCCACCGCTTTCTTGTCTTCGGCGGCATCTACCGCGATCTTGAGCAATTTATCTGATTGTAACGCCATTCGTCAGCCTCCTTTGTTTGCGCTTTGCATACTGTCTCTAGCTTCGATCGTTAGGGGATAAATCTTCTTCTCTTTGGCGGCGAGGAAGGAGATTGTCGCGTTCAAGGCGGCGAGCAGCGCCTCCTCGAGGCTGGATTCGGCAAGCGTTCTTATCGCGTCGACGCCGGGAAAATCTCGGCCGGGCTCGATATAATCGGCGAGCCATACGATCTTCTCCAGCTTCGTCATTCCGCTTCTTCCGGAAGTATGGTAGCAAATCGCGTCCAGCACGCCCTTGTCTTCGACGCCGTATTCATGCTCGGCGACCCATGCGCCGACAGGCGCGTGCCAAAGCTCCTTGTCGTAGAGAAGCACGTCGCCGCGAAGCCCATTATCCACAATGATTGATTTCTGCTTCTCGATCCCCCAATATTTGGCCACGTCATGCAAGATAGCAGCCAGCTCCGCTCGTTCCGGATCCTCTCCGTAACGCTCGGCAAGCTTGATTGCCGTCGCCATGACGCCTTCTGTGTGCCGCCATCTTCTCTCCGGCATCTCCTTGCTGACTCTGTCAATCATCTCTTGCCGTTCCATACAGCCCATGCCTCCTAATAAATTGATAGGTCTGCTCGGACAGCTGATAGCGGACAGCTTCGCCAGCAGCCATGCGATTGCGGAGATCCGTCGATGAAATCCCGATTAACGGCATGGGAATCAACTCGACGCGCTGCTTCAAATACAGAGGCAGCCCATCGAGTCTTGGCGTATCCGTCGGCCGCTCCAGCCCGATGAAGGAAACGAGCGAAGCGAGCGCCTCTATTCGATGCCACTGCTGCAAGTCGTTAATCCGATCCGAGCCGATAATATAGCGAAACGCATGGTTGGGATGGCGCTTTTTGAGCTCAGTCGCCGTATCGATTGAATAGCTGACTCCGCTTCGTCGCAACTCGATATCGTTAACGCGAAAGCGCGGATTGCTCACGACTGCGCCGCATACCATCTCGTAACGAAGCTCGGAGCTTGCGCCTGGAGCATGATTCTTAAGCGGCGGAGAGGCAGACGGAATGAACCAAACCTCATCGAGGCCGCAAGATACGAGCGCGCATTCGGCGGCAATCAAATGACCGATATGAATGGGGTCGAAGGTGCCGCCCATGATGCCGATCTCTGGCATACTCCGTTCCCTCCTTCCCGTTAGCGCGGAAGCTCGATTGTCTTGTGATCCTTCGATTCCTTATATAGGATAATCGTCTTGCCAATGACCTGAACGAGCTCTGCGCCTACGGCCTCCGCCGCTTCGCGCCCGATTTCCTTCGGATCGTCCATGCAATTGTTCAGCACGGAGATTTTCATCAGCTCGCGAGTCTCGATCGCTTCCGTAATATGACGCATCAGATGATCGTTGGTGCCGCCTTTTCCCACCTGAAATATTGGATCTAGATGATGCGCTTGCGAGCGCAAAAAGCGTTTTTGCTTGCCTGTTAGCATGTACGGTTCCTTCTTTCGTTATTTTCCACTATTTAAACTACGATTGTTTCAGTGCACTCAGCACAATCTCGCGCATCGCATCGACCGGAGCCGGCTTGCCTGTCCAATATTCGAAGGCATATGCGCCTTGATAGATGAACATGCCGAGGCCGCTGTGGACGATGCAGCCCTGCGCCTCCGCTTCCTTCAGGAAGGTCGTCTTCAGCGGGTTGTAGATCAAGTCGCTCGCAACTGCTCCCGGCTTCATCCAGCTTCCTCTCACAGGAGCTTCCTCCACCTTCGGAAACATGCCAATCGAGGTTGTGTTGATGACAAGATCGGCCTCGCCGCAAAGCGGCTCCAGGCGCTCATTTGGTTCGACATGCATCTCCGTCCCGCCGCAATCCAACGAACGCGCAAGCTGCTCCGCTTTTTCGATCGTGCGATTCGCGATCGTTACGCGGGCGGGCTTCTCCTTCAGCAGCGCATAGACGATGCCCCGGGAAGCACCGCCGGCTCCGATCACAACGATATGCTTGCCGCCGAGACTGGCAACCGCCTCTTCCTTGAGCGAGCGGACATATCCGATTCCATCGGTATTATATCCGATCAGACGGCCGTTCTCGTTCACGATCGTATTCACCGCGCCGATAGCCAGCGCGTCCGCGTCAATCTCGTCAATCAGCTCCATCACATGCTGCTTATGCGGAATAGTCACGTTCACGCCGCGTATATTCATGGCCCTGACGCCTGTGATGAAATCTCCAAGCTTGTCGGGCGTAATATGAAAGGCCGTATAGACGCCGTTCACCCCAGCCTCCCGGAACGCCTTGTTCAGCATAATCGGCGATTTCGAATGGCGCACCGGATCCCCGATTACTCCGTACAGATCGGTATGACTGTCAATACTATGCTCCCCGCGAATTTGCGACACCGTTCTTCCCCCATCTCTCCTGCAAATAATCAGCCGCCTAAATCATCGAATCTCGAAGCATGACCTTGACGCCTTTGGGCGCGTAAATATCAATCTGCGCGCCATGCGAGCCGTTCACTTGAATCCAGCCGAGTCCGGCTATGAACACATCCTGCTTCGAACCCGGCCTCACTCGGAGGCTGTGGCGGGACCACTCCGGTATGCTCTCCAGCTCCTTGAGCGTCGGCGCCCCGAGCAGTTCGCCTTTATGATCCTCATAGAGCTGATCCGCGCGTTCCAGCTTCGTGCGATGCACATTAAGCGCGTTGGAGATGTACAACGTGAACGACTGACGCTCTCCCTCCACGAAGTCGAAGCGAAGCAAACTGCCGATGAACAAGGTTTGCCCTTCGTTCAATTGGTAGACGAGCGGCTTGATCGGCTTGTCCGGCAGCAAGGAACCCAAGAAGCTGCGGGGAACCACCTCGGTCATGCGGCTCGGATAGACAATGCCGGGCGTATCGATGATCGATTTACCGTCGTCAAGCGGAATATGGACAGCATCCAGGGTCGTTCCCGGATATCTGGAGGTCGTCAGCTCCCGATCCATATCGCTGTAATCGCGGATCAAGCGATTGATCAGCGTGGATTTGCCGACATTCGTCGCTCCGACAACATATACATCGCGGTTATTGCGCCGCTTCTCCAACGCGTCGATGACATGCTCGAACCCCATATTTCGCTTGGCGCTGCACAGAATGACGTCGACCGTACGCAATCCTTGCTCCTTCGCCTGCTTCTGCACCCAGTTGCGAATGCGGTTATGATTCATGCCCTTGGGCAGAAGATCGATTTTGTTCACGACCAGCACAACCGGATTATTGCCCACGAATCTCTGCAGGCCTGCGATCAGGCTGCCTTCGAAGTCATACAAATCGACGATATGAATAACAAGACTGTCCGTTGCGCCGATGCTGCCCAGCAATTTCAGGAAATCATCCTGATCGACCGTTACGCTGGAAGCTTCATTATAGTGCTTGATCTTGAAGCAGCGCTGACAAATAACGGGCTCGCGCTGAAGAGCCGATTGGGGTATGAATCCCGGCTTGTCGCTTTGCTGCGATTGAAGCTGAATGCCGCAGCCCGCACAGGAGGTTGCTTTTCTGATTGCCATGTTGTCCGTCACTTCGTTTCCTCCTCGTACCATAAGCCGCGCTTGCGCAATCTGGCCAGCGCGAAACGTTCGATTCTTCTGTTCACCATTGTCATCATCCCCTCATCGCCAGGCGATATCGGAGCGACGAGCACCGTATACAAACCCATGCGATTGCCTCCGAGCACATCCGTCATCATCTGATCGCCTATCATGAGCGTTTGTCCGGCTTCCAATCCGAGCAAAGCGAGAGCCTTGCGGAAAGCCTTCTGCGACGGCTTTCGCGCGGCATGGACGAACGGAATCTGGAGCGGAGACGCGAAGCTCCCCACTCTGGTTTTATTATTATTAGACACAATGACGACCTGAAAGCCCGCGGACTTCACCTTCGCAAGCCATGCCACCAGCTCCGGCGTGGCAAGCGGCTCCTTGGCGCCGACAAGCGTGTTGTCCAGATCGGTAATAATGCCGCGAATGCCGTGAGAAGCAATCTCCTCAAGGTTGATATCGTATACCGAATTGACCCGCATATTCGGCAATAATCGTTCGAACATAACTGAAATCCCTCTGCTTTCTGCCTGCTATCTTACGAAACTATACCATATAATCCAAAACGGTTGCAAAAAAATTGCCGCAATCCATAATAACCGCGAGGCTGTAAAAGGATAGCCTCTGTCATCATCGAAAGCGGCAAGCTATTTTATTTTAATTTGACGATTAATTGCCGAATTCTCTCGATCAGACGATGAGATTCCTCTTTGGAGAATGGAGCTGCGCCGTATTTGGCTTGCTCGAAGCCGTCTACGACAAGAACGAAATCGTCCTTGAGCCATTTCTGATGCTTCGACCATCGAAGAGCGGCCTCTCGAAGCGTCTCATGCTCTTCTCTCCGAAGTCCTTTGCGCTTGCAGATGCGAAGAAGCCTCTCCGTCTCGAGAATAATCCGCTCATTGGCTGTATAGGAGCCTTCCCTGAGCTGCTCCCAGAGAGCGGCGATTCGGGCGCGCCGATAGAACAATAAACCGCCAAGAAGAGCTGCAGCAGAAAGAATTGCCAGCCACAGCCAAAGCGTCGCCAGCGAGCTGTCCGAAGCGCCTTGCTCCGGCTCAGGAACGGTGGTTTCCTTATCGTCCGTATCCAGTTCCTCGACAGGAGTTTCTTCCTTCGTTGGCAACGTATAAGGAAAGATGAAGCCCGCTGTCGGCTCGAAGGATATCCAGCCGTAGCCGTCAAAGTATATTTCCACCCAGGAATGCGCGTCCGAATTGCGAATCGTATAGATGCCGGCTTGCTCCGCGGACTCCTCCGCCTCCACGCCGTAGGGCAGCTCATCCGGCATAGTATTCGTATTCGGAAGCGATCCCGGCGCGAAGCCCTTCACCCAGCGCGAGGGCATCCCGAGACTTCTCGCCATGACCGCCATGGCGGTCGAGAAGTAATCGCAATAGCCTTCCTTCAGCTCGAACAGAAATTGATCGACGAAGTCATCGCTCTGACCGGACAGCTTGCTCAAATCCGGCTTATTCGTGTACGTATAAGTCTGACTCAGGTAACTCTCGAGCAGCTTTGCCTTCTCGTAATCGCTTGCGCCCTCCGCCGTTACCGCCTCCGCCAATTGGCGCACGCGCGCCGGAAGCGCATCCGGCAGCTGCGTGTAATACGCCTCTTGCCGATTATCTTCTATTAATGAAGAAACTTGCTTGAGTCCTTCCTCGTCCAGCACCGTCACTGCCGAAGTGAGAGCATACGATTCCGGATAGCTGTCGACTTTCCCTTGAAATTTTAGCTCCCAATACTGAGGCAGCCATCTCAGCTGGGACGGAATTGGCGATGTATCCGTATCCAACCATTTGACGCTCGAAACAGGAGCTGCGTTGAACAAGACCGGATAGACATCCTCCCGAATCATCGTTACGGTATAATCGATCTCCACCGTTTGCGCAAGCGAGCGACCATCTCCGTCAGACAGCAATTCATTTCGTCCGATGCTCTGCATGGTTCTCGAGTCGTTCCCGCGCTCCGCCTCCGTCCAGCCTTCGCCGGTATAGATGCCCTTCGTCTCTCCGCGCCAATAGCTTTTGCGATTCGTCGCAATGGTCATCATAGGCGAATAGTCGAAGTTGAAGCCTCCGCCAAGAACATCGTCATTGCGGCTGTAGCCCGAGCTGGCGCTCCGCTTCGGACTTGAAGAGTCGTTCGATTGAACCGCCTTGTCGCCCAGAAACAGTTGGACCTCTTCGCCCCGGGAGTTTTTCCAGATGGTATACGGATCTTGAACGAGCGGCGCAAGCGAAGGCACATTCAAGCCAATCAGCATGAACAGTGAGAACACAATGACAATCGACACAATTAATCCCGCCGGGTATTGAAGGAGATGCTTCAAGCTTTCCGGATGCACCGTCTGAAGCTTGGCCAGATGACTGACAATCAGCCATAGCAAGCCGATAAACACGACCAGGGCCACATTGTCCCATAGCCAGATCGGCGTGAACGAATCCGTAACGGTGAGCATGAGCAAGGCGGCAGCAACAAAGCCCGCCATGCGCATGCGCGTCGTAGCCCAGGCGCTGAACAAGAAATGAATGCCCAGCAGCGTCAAGCTAATCCACAAGAAGGGGTGAATCTGCGCGAGATGCTGCTGCACCCACCAGGCAAGATCCGAAGTGCTGCCCGGAGGCGATATCGCGTATTCCACTCTCGCAAACCGAAAAGTAATATAGACAGCCGATGCCAGCTGCAGACTGAATCGAAGCAGTCTCATCCGCTGGGGCAGAAGCAGATCCACGATAACCGCGACCGCGACCGTGCAGTATCCGATGACAAAGCTTTCCTTCCACCAATAACGGTCGAAAATGGCCATGCAACTTGCAATCGTAAGACCTACGAATAGCGACACCAACTTGCGGTACCACTGTGAATGAAGCTGATGCGAAACCGTTTTTCTCATGCAATACCGCTCCCTTCCAAAATCGATGGAAGCTCTTGCAGCTGATTGATTTCGAAGGCATGCCACCCTTTGTCGCGAATCAATTTCTGCCACCCTGCTCCCTCGTCATGCCTTGTCCCACGTGAGCCTACATGAATGAGACAAGGCGTGAGGCCTTTGCGGGAGAGAAACTCCATGCTCCTCAGCATGCTGCTTCCCGTCTCGCCGGTAATCAGCAAGGCAAAGCTTCCCGGTTCGATCACCGAATTCGCCATTTGCAGAGACAAATAGATGGAACGCGGAGCATCCGCATCGACGAAGGTCAGATGCTTCATCGCCAAGCTTCGTTGCTCGATGCCCGATTTGGCGGGAAGATAGGTCATGCTCTCCCCTATTGACAATAATCCCATCGCCGTGTCGTCCTTGAGCCCATGCTCCATGAACGAAGCCGTAACGGAGACCGCGAGCTCGAAGCGTTCCAGCAATGAGCCCTCATAAGCAGGCAAATGCCGATCCAGAATGAGCAGGGTTCTCGGCAACGACTCCCTCTCGAACGCTTTGGATTTCCATTCTCCCGTCTTGGCTGTCGCATTCCAATGAATTCGGGACAGCCGGTCGCCGTACAAATATTCACGAACGCCGTTCAATTGCGTCGTTTCTTTCGCAGATCTCGAAGCGGCGGCATGCGAGTAAGGACCGCGAACGCCGCGCTGGAATCCGCTCCACTGCCTGATGGCAACCGTCTGGGGCAGAACGCTGAATACCGCTTCCGCAGGAAAGCTCCCCGTATGCTCGAACAGTCCGAAGACATCCCAAGTGACGCATTCCGCGTTCGCGAATCGATATTCTCCCCTTTGAAGCGCCGGCGTATGATACGTTACGCTTCCGGCTCTCTTCCAATTGGGAATGAACGAGGCTTCAAATTGCAGAAGCTGTCCGTTATGACGGCGCAGCACGTCTCTGATAATGACGTAAGGGACGGGATAATAGCCCGGGACCTTGACCTGAAGATTAACCTCCAGCGGACTTCCCGCCGAAATGGTCTTGTTATGCGCCGAGGAGCCCTGGCTCGTGAATGCGCGCGTACCGTTTACCCGGTTAATTCCGCTCCATCTTCCAAGCAACAGGTACACCAGCAGCAAATTCAATATGACGAAAAGCATCAAAGCGGTCTTGCCGCCCTGAAACAAAAAATAAAACGCGCTGCAAACATATACGGCAGCGATAATCGGCCAGCGGACTCGACTTGCATTCGCCGGTTGCATGAGCTTATCGCTCCAGCCGGATCGGCACTTTCGTCGATTGCAGCACCTGCTCCACGACTTCCTCCGAGGAGAGTCCGTTCATCCTCGCTTCCGTTCTGAGGAGCAGCCTATGCGACAGCACGTATGGAGCGAGCGCCTTAACATCGTCGGGCGTAACATATCTTCGTTGATTGAGAAACGCGCGCGCTTTGGACGCGCGGGACAATGCGATGGCCGCACGGGGACTTGCCCCGAGCCTTACTTGATTATGCTCTCTGGTTCCACGGACCAGGCTGACCAAATATTTGCCAACCGCATCATCCATATGCACCGCAAGCGCCTGTTGTTGAATCAACGTAATGTCGCCGATTTCCATGACGCGCTGAATGCGCTCGGAAGGATGGTTGCCGTCATTGCCCGTCACCATGCGATGCTCATCCTCCTCGCTCGGATAACCAAGCGAAAGCTTCATCATGAAGCGGTCCAGCTGCGCTTCGGGCAGCGTATAGGTGCCTTCGAATTCAATTGGATTCTGCGTGGCAAGCAGGATAAACGGCTGCGGCAGCTCGAAGCTGTCTCCATCGACCGTCACATGCCCTTCCTCCATCGCCTCCAGCAGCGCCGATTGCGTTTTTGTCGTAGCTCTATTAATCTCGTCCGCAAGCAAAATATTCGCCATGATCGGACCTGGTCGGAATATAAATCTCTCCTGCTTCGGGTGGTAAATGGAAACACCGGTAATATCGGTCGGAAGCAGGTCCGGATTGCATTGAATGCGCCTGAACTGGCCGCCGATAGATTTCGCTAGCGCTTTCACGAGCTGCGTCTTGCCGGTTCCGGGAACATCTTCAAGCAAGACATGACCTCCCGCGATTACTGCAATCAACAAACGTTCAATTTCTTCGTGTTTGCCCAGGATACAGCCATCTAAATTACTTAAAATCGAGGAGCATAATTGCATATCAGCCATTTGAATATCCATACCAGTACCTCCTGGAAACGAAGAATAGTAGAAAAGAATGAAGAAATTCGGTAATAGTCTTATTCTACCGTATGACGTTCGAACTGGACACACAATCGCCCTACAAAAAAAATTGGAGAATCCCACAGGATTCTCCAAACCTTTTTTTGACGGCTGTCTCCGCCACCTATTCAAAAACCGATTTTATCGTCTTCACCGCTTCACCCCTTCGGCCTGACAACGAGAGCCGCCAGGAATGAGAAAATAATCGCCGCGGAAATGCCCGCGCTCGTGACCTTGAAAATGCCGGATATAACGCCGATCCAGCCTTGATCATGAAGCTCGGTGAGCGCCCCGTGAACGAGCGCGTTGCCGAAGCTGGTAATCGGGACGGTAGCGCCGGCGCCGGCGAATTTGATCAGCGGCTCGTACAAATCGAAACCGTCTACGATCGCGCCAATCACGACCAGAGTCGCCATCGTGTGGGCCGGCGTCAGCTTGAATACGTCGAACATAATCTGACCGAGCACGCAGATGGCTCCGCCGATAACAAACGCCCAGAGAAAAATCATGCTCCATGCTCCTTTCCCGCAGCGATGGCGACCGCATGAGCAATACATGGAATGCTCTCGCCTTGCTGGAAGGATAGCGGCGAGAGCAGCGCTCCTGTCGCTACGACCAAAATGCGCTTTAGTTCTCCTTTGTTGATCCGTTTGAGCAGATGGCCGTAGGTCACGACCGCCGAGCAGCCGCAGCCGCTTCCCCCCGCCTGCACCTTCTGCTTCTTCACATCGTAGACCATCAGGCCGCAATCATTAAACACCGTATGGTTCATCGGCACGCCGTCCTGCAGCAGCAAATCATTCGCAATCGGATGACCAACGCCCGCAAGATCTCCCGTTACGATCAGATCATAGTCGCCGGGAGATCTTCCTGTATCGTTGAAATGCGCTTGAATCGTATCGACTGCGGCGGGGGCCATAGCCGCACCCATGTTGAACGGATCCTTGATGCCCAGATCGACGACCTTGCCGATGGTCGCGCATTCGACGATCGGACCTTCTCCGGCTGAAGAGACGACCGCGGCCCCGGCGCCCGTTACCGTATACTGGGCCGTCGGCGGCTTCTGCGAGCCGTATTCGGTCGGATAGCGGAATTGCTTCTCCGCGGTGCAATTGTGGCTGCAGGTTCCGGCAAGCGCCTTCTGGGCCGCCCCGCTGTCAACGAGCTGGGCGGCGAGCGCCAGTGTCTCCATCGAGGTGGAGCAGGCGCCGAACACGCCCAGATACGGCAAGCCAAGCTTTCTCGCCGCGAAGCTGTTGCTTATGATTTGGTTCATGAGATCGCCGCCGACATAAAATTGTATATCCTCTTTCTGCAGCTTGGCGTTCTGAATTGCGAATTCGGATGCCTGCTCCAGCAGCAGCCGCTCCGCCTTCTCCCAGCTCTTCTGCTGCATATCAAGCTCGGGATGCACGAAATCAAAGTCGGCAGCAAGCGGTCCTTCTCCTTCATCCGGTCCGACAACCGTAGCAGCCCCTGCTATAACCGGCTTGCTCTCGAACCACCAGGATTGTTTGCCTTGAAGCATATCATTGACCTCCGGTGCCCAGAATGAGATGCGCGATTCCGACGAAGAACGCCGCTACGGTGCCGTACACGATGACGGCGCCAGCCAGCTTGAACATATTGCCCCCCACGCCAAGCACCAGGCCTTCGCTGCGATGCTCCAGCGCCGCCGAGCACATTGAATTGGCGAAACCCGTTACCGGAACCGCCGATCCCGCGCCTGCGAATTGGGCAAGCTTGTCGTAGACCCCGAGACTCGTCAGAACGACCGATATGAAAATGAGCACGGCAACGGTCGGATTGCTCGCCTCCTCCGGAGTCATATTCATGAGATGCACGAACAGCTCGGAAATCGCTTGTCCGACAATGCATATTGAGCCGCCAATCAGAAAAGCCTTCAAACAATTGCCGAGAATGGAACGGGGCGGCTCCTTCACCTTGGCGAATGCCTGATATTCCTTCGGTGACATGGTCATCTTCTTGAACCTGTTGCCGCCCCCAACTTTAATTGCCATCGTTATTTCCTCCTTCACGCGACCGCCGATCTCTGCCGCACCGAATAACTTCCTTCCCGTTCATTATTTGTTATTTGCTATTCGGTTATGCTGTGGAAGAAATTGGATGGTTGAACAGATTGGAGGGCTGGATGATTAGAAAGTGGAGTGGATTGGGAGGTGGATCAGACAGGGAGACGCATATGAAGGAATAGTTAAGCAGGAAAAACTCCAGTATAAACAATGAAAATGAACCCGTTTAAGTAAAACAACCAAAATAAGCTGGAGAAATTCCAGCTTATCCGATTTATTCCTGAATTTCATTTCATTAATACTGGAGAAAATCCAGTTCATATGAACAAAACGACTTTTGAGACAGCATCAGCGCTGCATCCGTAAGCTAGAATAACGTACTAACGCACTTACAAACTTCACACTTGCGCACTAACACACTTTTACGCACTTAAGCATTTACAAGCTTAGCCCTTTAGAATCAGGACGCCCTTCGCCGGAAGGTCGAAGCTGCCGGACAAACTTTCCCCGCTGAGCAGCTCTTGCCGCGCCGTTTCGCCAAGCTCAACCTTCGCAGCCGCATCATTATGATTCATCACGAACAGGAAGCTGACGCCATCCTTGCTTCTCTCCGTTACTTCTACGCCCGGGACAGGAGGAAGGAGCGAGGCGATGCCGTTCTCCTCGCATACCGTCGCCATGAAGCTCTTCATGAACGCGCCATCCGGCGAGCTGGCTACATACCAAGCTTTGCCCGCGCCGAAACCGTTCACGGTCAGAACCGGCATGCCCTGATAGAAATCGCTGCCGTATTCGGCGATCGTCTCCGCGCCCTCGGTATGAATCAGATCGCATAGAATGCCGCAGGAATAGGAGCCCGACAGCTCGCCGCGCTGCGCTCGAACGACCATTTCGTTCGTCTTCCCGGGCATTAACGCGTCGATCTCCTCCGCCCAGATGCCAAGCACCTTGCGGAGCTTGCCGGGATATCCGCCGGTCGTGACAATATCGTTCTCGTTCACGATGCCGCTGAAGAATGTCGTGATGAAGGTTCCGCCGCGCGCGACGAAGGCTTCCACTTTCTCCGCGAAGCCTTCCTTCACCATATACATGACGGGAGCGATAACCACCTGGTACTTGTCGAGACTCTCTTCCACGCTGATCATATCCGTAGCGACATTGAGCTCGGACAGCGCTTCATAATAGCGATGCACCTCGTCCACATATTTCAGCGCCACGCTCGGTCCGCTCGAGAGCTCAACCGCCCAGCGATTTTCCCAATCATAGACGATGCCGACCTTCGCCTCCGTGCGCGAATCCAGCAATTGACCGCCAAGCTTCTGAAGCTCGGAGCCAAGCTCGGCGCATTCACGAAATACCCGCGTATGCTCGTGCCCGACATGCTCGATGACGGCGCCGTGATATTTCTCGCAAGCGCCGATCGATCTTCTGAGCTGGAAGAACATCACCGTGTCCGCGCCGTGCGCGATCGCCTGATAGCTCCACAAGCGCATGACGCCCGGACGCTTCAAGGCGTTGTAGGCTTGCCAGTTCTGCTGGCTCGGCGTCTGCTCCATCAGCATGAACGGCTGGCCGCTCTTGAGGCCTCGCATCAGGCTGTGCGTCATGCCTGTGAAGCTGAAAGGCGTATCAATCGAAGGATAATTGTCCCATGAGACAACATCCATCTCCTTCGCCCATTTGAAATAATCCAGCTCGGGATAGGTTCCCATCAAATTCGTTGTAATGAGAACATCGCTTGAATGCTTCCGAATCGCCTCATGCTCGAGCTTATAGCATTCGAGCATGCTGTCGGATTGAAATCTGCGATAGTCGAGTGAGATGCTTTGAAAGTTCGTGCGATTGCCGGCCCATTCCTCGCTCAGCGCATTGGGAACGACAATCTCGTCCCAATCGTAGAAAGTATGTCCCCAGAAGCTCGTATACCATGCCTTGTTAAGCGCATCGATCGTGCCATAGCGCTTCTGCGCCCAAACGCGAAACTCTCGCTCGCAATTGTCGCAATAGCAGTAGCCGCCGTATTCGTTGGAGATATGCCACACAACGAGTCCTGGAGCATTATGATAGCGCTCCGCAAGCTTGCCTGCTATTAAAGCTGAATATTTGCGATAGGCCGGGCTATTCGGACAAGAATTATGTCTGCCTCCGAACTTGCGCTTGCGTCCCTCGTAATCGACTCTTGTCACGTCCGGATGACGCTTCGCCATCCAGGCGGGATGCGCGCCGGTGCTCGTAGCCAGACAGATCGCGATGCCGTCCTTCTGCAGCTTGTCCATGATTTGATCGAGCTCGGAGAAATCATACTTCTCCTCGCTTGGCTGAATACGCGCCCAAGAGAACACGTTCACCGTTGCAATATCAATGCCCGCAAGCTTGAACATGCGCAGATCCTCATTCATGATCTCGCTGTCCCACTGCTCCGGGTTGTAGTCTCCTCCATACCAGATCTTCGGCAATTTGTTATTAATCATTTGATGATTGACTCCCTTCTCATGCGATATCCCTATGAGTATAACAGAACGAAGAGCCCTTAGGTAACAGGCTCTCCGCTCCTTGATGTTGCTTATCTTATTTGGACCAAAGCGCCACGCGGTCTTGAACCATTTTGGAGAACTCGGCGTTCAATTTGTCAACGCCCGCAGCGTCCAGGTCTTTCAGGAAAGCGTCATACACTTTGTCGAAATCTTCCGGTTTGGCCAGAATCGCTTCTGGAATGCGCTTCTTCATAATATCCTGTGTTTTCTGGAAAATAACATTCGCCTGCGAGCCGGTTTCGAAAGGAAGCGTCCAAGCCGCGCCGTATTTGCGCTCGGGGAACGCGTCGTCTGCCGGCCACAGATCCTTGTAAGTCGTCGCGCCGTATGCAGTCAAGGTTTTCTTGTCTTGATCGGAGTATCCTGCCACGATCTGGTCCGGGAACGTCGTTGTATAGTAGTTGCCGGTCGGATCCTTCACACCGTCGCCGTAGCGAGCGGAGATCAGGTAGTTTCCGATTCCTGTCGTTTTCTTGAAGTTATTGCCGTCATTAGACTTTGCTTGCTGCACTTCTTCAGGAATAACGCGTTTGCCGTCTACCACATTGTAATGCTCGCCTTCGATGCCCCAGTTGATCAGCACTTGGCCTTCATCTGATGCCAGATAATCCAAATATTTGATGACGCGTACTGGGTCCTTCGCATCCTTCGTGATGCCAATGCCGTAGCCTGCAAGATAGCCTGTGCCTTGGAACGAATGATCCTGGAAGCTGTCGTTCAGCGTAATCGGGAAGCGCGCATATGTGTCCTCGAATTTGCCTTCCGCTTTCAGAGCGTTCTCGGCTTCGCCGTAATCCCAGTTCTGATCGATAAGTCCGAGCACGCGGCCGGAAGCGATCTTCGCTTTGTATTGATCATATTTCTGAACAAAGCTTTCCTTGTCAAGCAGACCGATATCGTTCATGTGGTTCAGCCAGCGGAAGTATTCTCTCTCTTCCGGACGTTGATAGTGCATAACCGCTTCGAGCGTGTCTTGGTCGACATAGAATTCGCCGTCGTCCGGAGCGCCTGTTGCCAGGAAAGCCGGGTTCGTAACCGAGATTAGAATTTGCCATTCGCCGCCGTTCAGAGACATGCCGATTGTCGGCTGCCCGTCTTCAGTCGTAGGGTTTTTCTCGATATATGCTTTGATTGCCGCTTCATAATCTTCGACTGTTTTCATCTCCGGATAGCCTGCCGCCTCCAGCACCTTGTGCTGCAACTGGAAGCCGCCGCCCGCTTCAAAGTACGTTTGGCCTACGCCGTCGATTGGCAGGAAGTAGATGGAATCATCATCCTCGCTCCAGTTCAGACGGTTGTAATAGTCTCCGTAAATTTTCTTCAGATTGGGTGCGTATTTGTCGATCAGCTCGCGCATATCGATCATGGCGCCGGCATCTACCAGCTTGCCCGCGTTACCCTTCGGCATAACAAGATCCGGATACTCGTCGCTCGCTACCATCAACGAGAACATGTCGGCGTCATTGCCGCCTACCGGGAATTCTTCCTTCAGCGTTACACCGGTTCTCTTCAGAAGCTCTTGACCAACCTCGCTTTGATTGTCGTCCCAGCTTGGATTAACATCTCCGGCAACCAGGCGAATCGTAATCGGCTCCAAATCCTCGTCATTGGCCCCGTCATTCGATGCCGTATTATTGGCCGAATTGTTGCCGCCTTCATTTCCTCCGTCATTCGAGTTGTTCGAATTATTGCTGTTGCTGCAAGCAGCCATGATAAGAAGGATTAGGACCATCATCATGCTTAGTGCGATTTGCGCTTTTCTTCTCATTGCTTTACTGCCTCCCTTTTTTGTGTGATGCTCATTGTCATGCTCATGTATAGTTCAGACCGGATGGTCTGCTATTACTGTTATTGATTGTGAATAAATTTTCATTATGCAACATTCACTGCCAGGATAGGGCTTTGCTTGGAAGCTCAAACACGTTTTGTCGGCCTTGATTTCATTGAAATTTTAAGGTGTCAAGGCCAACAAAAAACTCGCCCTCAAGCAAAGACCTTTCCCTCCCGCTCATGTTGTTGAATATTGATTCACAAAACTTTTTCGCCGAAATCAGTTCTAGCTCTTTACAGCGCCAAGCGTCATACCCTTGACGAAATAGCGCTGCAAGAAAGGATACACGAGCAAGATCGGAACGGTAACGACAATCGTAATCGCCATCTTGATCGATTCCGGCGATACTGACGCAATGGCCTGCTGAGCGTTCGGATCGCGGTAATTGCTGCCGGATTGGGTCGATTGAAGCACCTTCATCAGCTCATATTGCAGCGTCGTGAATTGCGGCTTCTGACTGTTGTAGAGATAGGTATCGAACCAGGAGTTCCAGTGTCCGACCGCGATAAACAAAGCGATCGTCGCCAGCACCGGCTGACACAGCGGAAGAATGATGCGCCAGAAGATCGTCCAGTCGTTGGCCCCGTCGATCTTCGCCGATTCTTGTAGCGCAAGGGGCAGTCCGTCGATATAGGATCGAATGACGAACACATTCCATACGCTCAGAATAGCTGGTATCAGATAAACCTCGAAGGTTCCGATGAGATGCAGATGTCGCATCAGCATGTAACCCGGAATCAATCCGCCGGTGAAATACATCGTCAGAGCGAACAGCACCGACATCCATCTTCTTGCCTGAAAATCTCTGCGGCTTAGCGTATAAGCCATCATCGATGAAGCAAGCACGCCGATTGCCGTTCCAAGCACGGTTCGAATAACAGAGTTTTTGAAGCCTGTAAGCAAACCGTCGAAGGCAAAAATGGTTTCGTAATTTTTGAGCGTGAATTCTCTTGGAAAAATGGTAATTCCCCCGCGTACGGTATCAACGGAATCATTGAATGAAATGGCGAGCACGTTGAGAAATGGATACAGCGTTACAATTCCGATCAGCGTCATCAGGATATAGACGCCGCTATCAAATAGTTTGTCGCTGAGATTTCGATTCGATAAGGTATTCATGACAGCAGCCCTCCTAGATGACCGATTCTTTGGTTACGCGTTTGTAGATCGTATTGGCGCCGAATACGAGCAAGATGCTCACGACGGAATTGAAGATGCCGATTGCCGTTCCGTAAGAATAACGGCTTAAGTTAATGCCGTAATTGAGCGCATACAGATCCAGCACCTCGGAATAATCCTTGACGAGAGGATTGCCGAGCAGGAATTGCTTCTCGAATCCGATCGATATCAAATGTCCGATGGACAGAATGAACAGCACCATAAAGGTTGTGCGAATGCCAGGCAGCGTAATATGCCACATCTTGCGGAATCTTCCGGCTCCGTCGACCGTGGAAGCCTCGTACAGCTCCGGATCGATGCCCGACATGGCCGCCAGGAAGATAATCGAATTCCAGCCCGTCTCCTTCCAGGCATCCGAAGCGGTTACGATGCTCCAGAACCATTCGCCCTTCGCCATGAATTGCACCGGCTCATTGATGAGATGAAGCGACATCAACAGCTGGTTCACCGCCCCTCCGTCCGTGGACAGCATCTTCGTGACCAAGCCCGCAACTACGACCCAGGATACGAAATGGGGCAGATAAGAAATCGTTTGAATCGATCTTTTGAAAAATTGTCCTCTGATTTCGTTAATGAACAAAGCGAAGATGATTGGCACCGTAAAGCTGACCATGAGTCCCATAACGCTCATACCAAGCGTGTTGCGCAGCGCCATGTAAAATTGATGATCCGCGAACAGCTCCTTGAAATTGTCCAGCCCTGTCCATTTCTGATTCAGAATCGAGAATCTCGGCTTGTAATTCTGGAAGGCCATCAGCCAGCCCCAGATCGGCACATAGCTGAAGATTACAATCCAAACAACGAACGGCAGCGACATAAAGTACAAATAACGATTCTGAAGCATCCGCTTCAGGAAACGGTTTAGCTTGCTCGGCATGACTGCCGGCTTTATCTCTTGAATCTCCCCTTGTGACAGCGTTCTCATAAGCTTCCTCCTCCTGAATATTTGCGATGGGGTCAGCTTACTTGTGCAGCTTTCTCCACTTCCTTATGCATTAATCATAACGGATTAACCGAAGGGGAAAACACCCGATAAATCCGATATAAAGTCATGTCAAAACTAGCCTTCCTCCTGATAAGATTCCTATAAAAATCAGTGATCATGCATAGGAAAACCTTCATCCCTGAAGGAATGAAGGTTTTCAAGATAGTCCTTATTTGCCGCCGCTTTGCTTGAAGGCCGAGGGCGATATCCCCTTGTATTTCTTGAACTTGCTGTGGAAATAATCTGCATTAGCGTATCCGACGAGCTCGGCCACTTGATGCACCTTATGCCCTTGCTGCAGGAGCTCAATGGATTTGGCGATTCTAACCTTGTCAAGATACGTGTTGAAGCTTTCTCCCGCATGGCTCTTGAACAGCTTTCCAAGATAGCCGCTATTATAGTTGAACAGCTCTGCGAGCGTCTCGAGCCGTATCGATTCGTCGTAATGGCGATCGATAAAATCAAAAATCCGCTTCATGACAGAGGTCTGATCCGAAGCTCCCATCTTCTCCGTCAGATCGATTAGCTGCGTGCGCAGTTGATCGAGCATTTCATTATAGTGATGCTTAAGATAGAGACCGGTAATCATGGCCAGATCTTCTTTCAGCTTCAATTGCTGATGAGCAGCAGCCGCTTTGTTCAGCATAATGGTCAGCAATTGCGCCCAATTGCCCTTCAGCTGTTGTTCATTATCGGAAGCTTCCGCAAGTCTCGCAGAAGCTTCGTCTAACGTCTTGATCAATCCGTCCTTGCTGCCGATATCCGCCATATAGAATAGCTTATGGGCCAGCTCCTCGATCAAGACCGATTCCAGACGGGGTTCCGAAGAGCGCAGTGCGGACGTCATGTCCAATATCATGGACGTCGAATAAATCTTATCGCCCTCCAGCATGAACCGCCGCTTCAGTCCCGTCTTCATAATCGGAATTTCGGCGGAAAGCTCGTCGATATCCTTCACTGTGCGGCTGAGCATGGCGGTGAATCTCGCTTTGCCCTCGCAAGCCTTCGCGAGCCAGTCCTTCAATTGTTCCGCTCCCCCCCGAAGCTCGGGAAGGTCCTTGAGCAGAATGCCAATATAAGGCTCAGCCGCAAAGGTCCAGCCCGCCTCCTTCACGCAGACGAGCTCATCAAGCCGCTTTCTTACGACATTCTTCATCGTTAGCGAATGCTCTCTGCTGTACAGCTCGATCAGCAGCAAGCGGGAAGGCCAGAGGCGCCCTTGAAACCAAAGCGCGGTTTGTTCCTCCGTCAAGCCGTCATGCTCGAGCCTCTCCTCCAGCAGCTGCTGCAGCAGCTCCTCCCGAAGCAAGGCTGCAGCTCGAGGATCCTGCCTGGAAGCTGGGAAAGCCTGATTGCTTAACGAGGTAGAAATTCGCTCCACAAAGCTTTCGAGCTCATTCTCGTCGATCGGTTTCAAGACATAGCCGTCTACGCCGAAACCGATCGCCTGCTTCGCATAATTGAAATCCGCATAGCCGCTCAGAATGAGAATATGGCAGCTCTCGTCGAATTCCCGAATCGCCTCTATCGCCTTGAGTCCGTCCATCTTCGGCATTCGTATGTCTATGAGAAGAAGCTGCGGGCGCAGCTCCCTATGCCGCTGAACAGCCTCCTGACCGTTCGAAGCCGTGCCGGCCACCTCGAAGCCGTATTTGCTCCAGTCGACCAAGGTCTGCAGACCTTCCCTAATCATCGGCTCATCATCCACGATCAGCACTTTATGCATGGACTTGACCCCCTCGCGGTATGTCGAGACTAATCATCGTACCCTTATCGGGCTCGCTGTGCAGCCGGAGACCGCAGTCTTCTCCGTAGATCATAATCAGCCGCTGATGAACATTGCGAAGCCCGATTCGATATTCGCTTTCTTCCTCCATGTCATCCAAGGCTTGCCGAATCTCGCTCATCCGCTCCGGCTCAATACCGCTGCCGTTATCCGCAACCGCAATAGAGACTTTCTCTCCTTCATCCTGCACGCGAATTGTAATTTTGCCGCCTTGCTCCACATGGTCCAGACCATGGACGACGGCATTCTCGACGAGCGGCTGAATGATGAGAGGCGGTATATCCACCATCTCACAGCTTTCATCGACAATCATTTCGAAGGAAAGGCGATCGTTCCCGTAGCGGAATTTCTGAATTTCCAAATAACATCTCACGACTTCAAGCTCGGCCTTCAGCTTAATCAAGCCAGTGCCGACCTCGAGATTTTGCCTGATCATCTTCCCCAGCATCCGGACGACAACGGAAATCTCCTTCTCGCCCTTCAAATGCGCCTTCATGCGAATCGATTCCAGCGCATTGAACAGAAAATGCGGGTTGATCTGGCTCGCCATCATCTTCAGCTTGATCTCCCTCTGCCTGAGCAGAAGCTGGGATTTCTGATTTTCCGATTCCGCCACCTCGTCCATCAGATTCCGAATGCTGACGACCATATGATTGAATTGTCTCGACAACAAACCGATCTCGTCATTGCCGCTAATATTCGAGATGACGTTCAAATCACCCATCGCGACCTTATTCATGTCCTTATGAAGCACAAGCATGCGCTTGGCGATAATCGATGAGGTGAAATAGATAAGAATCCATGCGATCACGACGCTGATCAGCATAATCATGAGGCCAAGCAGACTGATCCGGTTCGCTCCGCCCACAATGCTGTCAATCGAGAATACGGATACGATATGAAGCCCGTTCTTGCTGGATGACGGAATCAGCTCGTCGAGAACGACTCGGGACGGCTTGCCGTCATATCGAAGCTCGTACGTACCAACCTCCTTATCGATCAATTCGCTGGCAAAGTCGAGCGTATTAATATTCTGTCCAACCAATTGCGTATCCTTGGCCGCAACGATTATGCCTTTATCGTCGTAGATCATCGTTTCGAACGGCTCTTGCTTCACCATATTATTAAGCTCATTCTGATCAACGCTAATGACAAGCACGCCGCTGGAACGATACAGCGGAAAGTTGATTTTCCGAACCAGGCTGAGATAGGACTGATTGCTCTTCGTCTCATCGGCAATGTAAGTCCAATGAATGCCGTCCTCGTCCATCGCCTTCTTGAACCAAGGCAACGCCTCTGTCTGAGGCCTAATGTTCAGAAACTCCCAATTCTCTAGCAGCGTCGTATTGGAGGAATAGAAGCGAATATTGTATATTTCGTTATAGAGTCGGACATAGTCCCGGAAATCATGATAATCGCGGTAAGCCTCCACGATCTCGTAGGTTGTTCTGTATTTCGTATTAACGACATTCATCAAGCGGCTGTCGCTCAGCAAATTATCCGAAATTTCGATCGGCATGCGGATAATATCGGCAGTCTGGGATTTGACCCGCTCCACATTGTTGGTCACTTGCTTCGTCGCTTGATCGAGCACATTCTGACGGAACGCCGTCGTCAAGAAGATGCCGACGATCAGGATTGGAACGAATACGACAAGAATAAACGAGAAAATCAGCTTGTTCTTGATTCGTATATTATTCGTGCGATGGGCAAGCTTGTGGATGGCTTTCATGCTGGGCAGTCTCCTCCGGCAGATGATGCAAACAGTCTAATCATTCTATCACATACGCTTTTTTCGAACCAAAACCAAACCTGTTCATTTGATGCTGAATTGACTAAGCGCAAGCCCGCCTTTAATCACAATATCGAGATCGCTTCCTTCTTGAACGGGCTGCGACAGCTCCACATCGACATCCATCCATCCGGCTTCGGCTTCGGAATCAAGCTGAAGCGTTCCCAGTTCCACCGCTTCGCTTCCATCGCGACTGACAGCCTGCAGAATCAATTCTCCTCCGCCTGCCGAACGAATGCGTCCGGAGAATCGTCCGGAGCCCTGCGACCAATCAATGAATCGATAGCTCATGCGGCCTTCGCTCTCGATTGCTCTTGCACAAGTTCCGCCTTCCTTGCATTCGTCAAGGAAGATTCCCTCATAATCATCGTAACAATCCGCTTGCGTCATCCGCGACAGATCGCGGGGAGGCACGACCTCTCCTTCAAGCCGCAGCGATAGCGAAAGCCTGATATCGCTTGAGGAAGCGCCGATCATGAACTCGTAAGAGGCGGATTCCAGACAAAATTTGCCTCGCGTCACATCCCAGAAGCGAAGCTCCTCTTCGTTAACGCTAATCGTTATGCGCTTCTGCTCCCATGCGTCCAGTCTAATTCGCTTGAATCCGACCAGTTTTTTCAACGGACGCCGCACCCTGGAACCTATAACGCGGACATAGGTCTGGGCAACCTCGTCCGCCGCTTGACCCGAATTGTTTTTCAAGAGGAAGCTCAATTGCCACTCCCTGTCGCGGCTTCCTTGAACAGCGACTTCTTTCACAATCAAATCGCTGTATTGGAATAGACCATAGCTTAAGCCGTGACCGAACGGGAACAACGGCTCGTCCTTCGCATACATATACGTTCTGCCGGATTTCATAATATCGTAATCCATAATGGATGACAGATGATCTTCCGACTTGTACCAGGTCATATTGAGCCGCCCGGCTGGGGAATAATCGCCGACGAGAACCTCGGCAAGCGCGTTGCCTAGCTCTTGACCCGCATGAGCGAGATAGACAATAGCCGGGATCTCGTTAATCAAATTTCCAAGCGCGAACGGATAGCTGCCGATCATAACAACGATTGTTCGCGGATTCTCGGCTAATACAGCTCGAATTAACCGCTGCTGCGATTCGGGAAGCGCAAGATCTGGACGGTCAATCTCTTCCTTGCCGTTAATGAGAGGATTGTTCCCGACGACTACGATCGCTGTTTCCGCAGCTTTGGCAGCCGCGGCTGCCGCGGCGATTCCGTCCCTTTCAAGAATCTTCCTCACTCCGCTGTCCGGATGGGAAGCCGGAGAAGCGGCGGCGTCCTCAATGGTCCATGCGTTATGCGATTCTGCAGTCGACGATAGAACTCGCTTGCCATTCCAGGTTCGCAGCGTTAGAAGCTCGCTCTCCCCCTCCTCCAGCTTCAGCACCTCCTTCACGAACCAGCCGAAAGCTTCGTCCGCCGTTGCTGCAAGATGCTTGTCATCCGCGCTGGTTAGAAGCTTTCCCGTGGACATGGAGCGCAGAGTCAGGCTGCCATGCCCCCAATCCGTCAACTCGAAGCTTTCCCCTTCTTGGCCCGCTTCGCCGCTGGACAGCCTGCTGCCGTTATCAGCGTCGAGAACGAGCTCCCTGCCGCTTGCGGTCGCCAGCCGAAGACAATCATTGCCGCTGCTGAAGCGAATCGTAACTTTCTGAGGACCGGCAAGCTTGCTCCGCAGCCCCTCAAGCGGCGTCACCTTGTAAGGCAGCGTGCCGGAATACCAGTCCCGATACACCGCATCCGCCAGCGGACCGACGACAGCGATATCGGAGGACTTGTCGCGGCTGAGCGGAAGCAGCTCTCCCTCGTTCTTGAGCAGAACGATGGATTCCTTCGCGGCCTGGAGCGATAACGCCGCATGCTCGGGAGCGCATAACTTCGATGCCGGCGTAGGCGAATAGGGATTGCTCTCCTCCGAATCGAATTCGCCAAGCAGGAATCGCACCCGGAACGTGTTCCGCAGCGCCTTGTCCAGATCGGCTTCCGCAAGCAGACCCTCGGATAACGCCTCTCTAATCGCGTCGCAGGTCTTCTCCTTCTCGTCGGTCATGCTGTCGATGCCGGCTTTGATCGCATGCGCGACCGCTTCCTTGTTGGTCTTGTAATAATGATGATCTCTCACGATGCCAAGCAAATCGCCGGCATCGCTGACGATGAAGCCGTCCATGCCCCATTCCTGCTTCACAACCTTGTCGACGTCCTCATGCAGAATCGTAGGAACCCCGTTGACGGCGTTATAGGAGGTCATCATCGACTTCGCTCCGCCTTTGACGAAGGCCGGCTTGAATGCCGCTTGATAATATTCCTTCATATTGCGCGGATCGATGCTCGCCGAGCAGCTTCCTCGATTGATTTCATTATTGTTGCCGATAAAATGCTTAAGCGTCGCGATCGACTTGTAATAGACGGGATGATCGCCCTGCATGCCCTGAACGAGACCGGAAGTCAGCTCTCCGGTAAGAAAAGGATCCTCCCCGTAAGCCTCCTCGTTGCGCCCCCATCTCGGATCGCGTTCCATATCCACCGTGGGAGCCCACAGAGTCAGTCCGTTCATCTCCGGATTGCGCTGATAGAACACCCTGGCCTCGTCTCCGATGGCGGAACCAATCTGCTTCATTAAGTCCGGATTCCATGTGCAGCCAAGACCGATTGGCTGAGGGAAGCTTGTCGCCTCGCCCAGCCACGCCATGCCATGCGCGGCTTCCGTGCCATGCTTGTACGCCTTCACGCCAAGCCGATCAATGGCGGGCTGATATTGCAGCATCGATTCGATCTTCTCCTCCAGGGTAAAACGCGAGACGAGATCATGGACTCGTTCTTTCAAATTCAGCTTTGCGTTCAGATAAGGAAAGCCGTCTTTCCCTTTCGTTGTTGTTTGCTTCACTGCCATCACGCATTCCCCCTCAGAGCTTCCTTACATTCTTCCCGATTTAATCAGGCGGTGCGGATCAAGACTTTGCCGGCGTGTTCAGCGTGACATCGTAAACTCGGCCAATCTCCGTCGGTATGCGGTCCCCGGCGCCTCCCAGCTCTTTGCCTTCTTCGTCCCTTATCCGCAGCCCGCCGCTGTTCACGATAGACAGAGGCGAGCCATATTTCGAAGTCAAAAGCGCTTTCACCCATTCGCCTTGACGCCAAGCGATATCGACCTCGAAGCCGCCGCGCGCCCTCAAGCCGCGAACCTCGCCTTCCGTCCAAGCCACGGGCAAGGCAGGCAGCAACGCGATGCCATCGTCCGCGCTGCTCTGCAGCAGAAGCTCCGCTATGCCGGCCGCACCTCCGAAGTTTCCGTCGATCTGGAATGGCGGATGATTGTCAAGCAGATTCGGCAGCGTCGACCGCGATAACAGTACCTCGATAAAATGATGCGCTCTCTCCCCGTCCTTCAATCTTGCGAACAGGTTAATGAGCCATGCGCAGCTCCAGCCGGTATGTCCTCCTCCGTTGCTGATCCGGCTGTCGAGCGACAATCGGGCCGCCTCCACCAGTTCCGGCCGCACAAGCTCGCTAATGCTGCTCCCCGGGTACAAACCATAGAGATGCGAAACATGCCGATGGCCCGGCTCATGCTCCTCGAAGGCATCCTGCCATTCCTGCACCAAGCCTTCCCCGGTTATCCGAAGCTCCGGCAGCCGGGAGAGCGCATCCTCGATACGCGCTCGAAGCGCCTCATCTTCTCCAAGCAGCTTCTGCGCTTGAAGCATATTTTGGAACAGCTCGCGAATAAGCGTCACGTCAAGCGCCGATGAGATCGCAACGCTGCTCACTCCGCCGCTTCCTGTGACGAATTTATTTTCCGGCGAGGAGGAAGGAAGCGTCATCAACTCGCCGCCGTCTCTCTCCTGCAGCCAATCCAGGCTGAACAAGGCGGCTCCGCGCATGATGGGATACGCTTTCTCGCGCAGATAATCAAGCTGCGGGCGGAACAGATATCTTTCCCATAGATGCTGTGACAGCCAGACACCGCCCATTGGCCAGAACGCCCAGCTTGGATGTCCCGCCGAAGGGCTCGACATTCGCCACAGATCGACATTGTGATGCGCGGTCCAGCCCTCGCAGCCGTAATGAACCGCTGCCGTTCTCGCGCCCGTGACGCTTAGCTCCTCCAGCAGGTCGAACAGCGGTTCATGGCATTCGCCCAGCCCGCATGACTCGGCAAGCCAATAATTCATTCCTACATTTATATTGGTCGTATAATTGCTGTTCCAAGGCGGCTGAACATGCTCGTTCCAGATGCCTTGCAAATTCGCGGCCTGCGTGCCTGGACGCGAACTTGACAGAAGCAAATATCTGCCGTATTGAAAATAGAGAGCCTCCAACGCAAGATCCTTGCTTCCGTTCTTATAGGCGGTCAATCGTTGATCCGTCGGAAGCAAAGCATATTCGCCAGCCCTGTTGTCATTGCCTTCAAGCCGCAAATGCACGCGGCCCATCACCGCTTGATGCGCTTCAATATGCCTCAGACGCAAGGCTTCGACATTATGCATGGCTGCAGCGTTTTGCTGCTCCAGGTTGCGCGCTTCCAGCTCCTCATAGCTTTGGCCGGGCATCCGGTCGAAGCCGCGAAAGCTTGTATTCGCCGTTATTCGCAACACCGCGTAGCTTGCGCCGATAATGTTCATTTGACCGCTCTCCACTATCACGCTTCCGTCGGTATCCGCCTCAAGCATCGCTTGATAGATGATGCCATGATCCTCCTCGTATTGAACGGAGAAGGGATGGTCGCGATGATAGTTATCCGCTACATGGCTAGGGCAGCGGCTATTCATTATCAACCTTCCTTCTCCGCCGTCATGAACGCTAAACGGATGAGGACTGTCCAAGCTTATGGCAAGCTCGATTGCTCCCGGAGTATCGCTCTCATAATGGGATATCAGTACTTGATCGGCTGCGCTGACCCACGTCTCGCGGCGATAGGAGCTGTTCCCTGCTTGAAACTTCACCGAAGCGACTGCCGTATCGAGACAAAGCTCCCGCTTATAATCGGTAAAAGCCGTGCCGGAGAAGTTCTGTTTGATTCTCAAATGCCCAAGAGGCTGATATGCCTGCGAATTCACGCCAAGCATCTTCGCCTCTATCAACGCCTCGGCCTCCTCGTACTTCCCTTCCATCAGCAGTTGCCTCGCGCGCTTCAAATATCGCGCCGCTTCATAATTATTCGTATCTCTCGGGAATCCCGACCATAACGTATCTTCATTCAAGAGCAACACCTCTTCGGCCGCTCCGCCATAGACCATAGCGCCTAATCTTCCGTTTCCGACTGGAAGCGCTTCCTCAAACGCATTAGCCGGCTCTCTATACCAAAGCTTCAAAGGAGCTGGATGGGATTCATGCTCTTTGAAATTCTGCTCGTCATACGACTTCATCTTAACGCTCACCTGTCTTTCCTCCTAATTAAGCGGGCTATCATCCATCTTAACGCATAGGGTTAAGCGGGCATACCCGTCATATTTCATCATTTATCATATCAAAATTAGCGATTGCATGCGAAAGCCGCTCAGGCTAAATGCCTGAGCGGCGGAATGAAATCATTCGTATGAAAGTAGAACCGAAACACTAAGCCTGTGGAATAAGCTCTTTCGACTATAGTCCGGCTGCGCCGTATACTTTGTCGAAGCCGGCTTTGGAGCGCTCGGCCAATTGATCAGGAGTGCCTTCAGGCGCCTTCGCCGACAAAATCTCTTGCGTCACGGAGCCGGTATAACCAATTGCTTGCAAGCCTTTCAGGAAGGATACAAGATCAATAACCCCTTCGCCCGGATACAAGCGTCCGTTGTCGAGCGCTTCCTCTACCGGCACATCCGGCGCGTCGTTAATGTGGACATGAACGATCTGATCCGCGCGAAGCGCTTCGATGTCGGCAATCGTGCCGCCATTCGTATACCAATGATACGCGTCGTACAACAGACCTACATTGGGCTCGCCGATTGCCTCGATCCAATCCAGCGTCTCCTCCTGCGTCCAGATGAATGGATTCGCCCATGCCGTGCGAAGATGATGCGGTCCGACGAACTCAAGGCCGAGACGAATATTGTACGCGCCAAGAATTTGCGCACAGCTGCGCAGGCGACGTGTCGCAAGCGCCATGAAATGCGCGGCTTTGAGGTCCGTGGAAGGCAGAATGTAGGTGCAGCAGCGCGTGCAGCCCAGCGATTTCGCAGCCGCCGCAGCGCCGGCCAGCTTCTCCAGACCGGCAAGAAAATCCTCTTCGGATTTCCGCCATTCCACCGGCAGACCCGTTGAGCCGATAACAACGCCGTTCTCGGACAGAAGCTTGCGCGCGCCATCCAGGCCATACTGATCGATCAAATCTTTCGCGTTCACATCCACGCTTTGAAAACCGAATTTACCCGCAAGCTCAATCAACTGCTTATCATTGTCGAGCGCCCCGAGCCCTGCTCTCGATAACCCTTTTAACATGGAAATCCCTCCTTATCCCTCTGGCTACCTTCTACTCAATGCCTTCCCAGTTCAGCTTCACTTCATTGCCTGTCCGCGATGATTCGTAGATGGCGTCAAGAATCAGGTTGTTCGTGAAGCCGGTAAGCGCGGAAGTAATCGGCTGCTTGCCGTCGCGAATGCTTTCCAGGAAGTGACGGCTAAGACGCGTCCGCTCCCCTTCGTCATTCTCCGGCTTGCTCAGCGGCGTCTCAAGCGGTCGATCGAATTTCTCCGTCAGCAGCTTTCCGGCAGCTCCCCTATAGCTCGCTCCGCCTTCCGTGCCCATCAAGTGAACGAACGGCGCATTCTCGGTGTCCATATGAACCGCCCAGCTGACCTCAAGAGTAAGCGAGCTTCCGTCCTCCATCTTAATCATGGCTGTTGCGAGATCCTCCACATCGTAGATGCCGTCCCAATTCGGACGGCCCCAGGTGCCGATGCCTTTGCGCTCCGGACCGAAGGCTGCGTAGGTGGAGCCGTACACGGATACCGGCTTGGGATTGCCCATCATATAGAGAGCCAGATCGAGCATATGCACGCCGATATCGATCAGCGGTCCTCCCCCTGATTGATCCATGCGGGTGAACCAGGTGCCCCAGCCCGGGATGCCTTTGCGGCGGTACCAGCCCGTTTTCGCCGTATAAATCTTGCCAAGCTCGCCGCGCTCCACCTGCTCCTTAATCTGCATCGCAATGGATTCCCAGCGCATTTGATGCGCGATCATGACAATGCGATCCGTCTTCTTGGCCGCTCTATAGATTTGTCCCGCAGCCTCGCTGTTAATGCCCATCGGCTTCTCCAGCAGCACATGCTTGCCGGCTTCCAGAGCACCAATCGCAAGTGGAGCGTGAAACTGATTCGGAACGCCGATCACAACGGCATCCACATCGGCCCGGTTGATCAGTTCTTCCGGGGATGCGGCGACATTCGCGATTCCATAGAGCTTCGCTTTCTCCTCCGCCAGCGGAAGATACGCGTCCGTTATCGCAGTGACCTCGCATTGCTCGGATAATTTTGTGAATTCCTTGGCATGCACGCCGCCGATATTTCCCGCGCCGATAATGCCGATTCTTATTTTGTTAGCTGCTGACATTCCATTTCCTCCTTAAAATGCGTGTTCAAAACATCCTCTTGTTTGGACATCATAGTCATGCTCTTTATGTTAAAATAACAGGGACAAGATTGCATCCTCATTTTTCGATAAACATCTCAATTTTTCGGAAGGATCGAAATCCACATGACTTATATTCCCGATTATTTGAAAACGTATCCGAATATGGACACTGCCTTTCCCTTTCATATAAGTTTGAACAAGCTTCGCGACGGCTATCGCAAGCACCGCCATGATTATCTCGAATTTTCGTTCGTTGTCGAAGGCTCCGGCTCGGAAGAGATCAATGATGTCGTACATCCCATGCAATCCGGCACTTTCACTTTCGTTCTTCCGTACCAGGTGCATCAGATTTTCACGGAGAACGGCAGTACGCTCGTGCTGTATAACTGTATGTTCGATATAAACCTGCTCACGGAATCCGGAGAGCTCGAGAGCTTGAACAGCTTGATCGATCAGAGCGAGGTGACGCCGTATATGCAGTTGAACGAGGAAGACAGCGCACGCATGAAGCGTTTGATCGAGGATATGTACAAGGAATACCAGGGGAACGAGCCTTGGAGACGAACGATGCTTCAGCTGCGCCTTAGGGAGGTGCTTGTCTTGTTCGATCGCGCCAGGCGGATGGATTCATGCCGTCGCGAGGAGAGGATGAAGGCCACGGCGGGCGCAAGAACATCGATCTGGCCGATTATCCATTACATTCATCAGCATTATGAGGATGAACTGCCGCTGTCCGATCTGGCGGCCCGCTTCTCGCTCAGCGTCTCCCGAATCAGCGAGGTCATCAAGGAAACGACGGGCCAAAATTTCCTCCAGCTCTTGAACGATCTCCGGGTTCGTCAAGCCTGCAGCTTGCTCGTATCAACCGACATGAGCGTATCCGAAATCGCGCTTGAAGTCGGATATGGCTCGTACACGACCTTCTCGCGAATATTCCGGGAGAAGAAGAAGCTCTCGCCGAAGGACTATCGCAAGCAGAAGCAAACCAGCCGCTACAACGGTTGACAAGAAGAAGCCCGGATAACGACGCGCGCTATCCGGGATTTATCTAATTCCAATGAATAATCGTGCTGATGGTCAGCGCGATGACAAACAGGACATACAGAATCAACGAGATTATCCTTGCCTTTCTCCTGCTCAAATCCGCCGCATCCCTTCCGAGTGAAAGCTGTTGCTTCATTCTATGCAGAGATAGACGAATGCGGAGCTTGTATTCCGGCGAATCATACACCATGTGAAGCGAAAGGAATCCTTACAGCTTACAAGGTGACATGAGCACTGCCCAACAAATCTCCAACCTTCTCATAGAGACCCGCCTGATGCCCGATGGACAATGCGCAATGATGTGTCGGCGCTTCCGCAAACCATTTCTCCATATAGACATCCGGATGAACGCTGAATCGAACGGGAGTCTGCGTATTGCCGATTCGCATAATCCTTCCATCGGTTGATTCTCCTTCGCTGGAAATCAGCTTTAATCTTCCATCGAAGGTCTGCGTCACATTCAAGGTTGTAACTGCCCCGATCTTCACCTTCGCTTCCACCGATATGCCGCTTCCTTGCTTGCCGTGATAGAGTCCCATGCCGCGAAGAATCGGCTTTCCCTCGGATATCGCCGTATGAAACGGACCGTCATGGCCAAGAAGAATCGTATGATCATCATAATCGACGACAACAATTTCCGAGAAGCTGCCCCCCGTTCCAAGTATGTCGCAAATCTTCATGGCGAGCGCTGTCTTCAAATCGCCTTCGCCAGAGCAGGGAATGCCGCGCGCTGTCAAGAGGGAGTGGCCGACGATAAATCCGCTTTGCAGCTTCTCGTATTCGCCTCCCGGTGAACCGTGATAATAGTACGTCAGCGCATCGAGATCATATTCTCGAACCAATCTCTCCTGCGCAGCCGCAACCTTGCAGGACCAATCCAACTGTTCTTGCGTTGGCTTGCGGGCGAGGGGATCGGACGGCGAATCGCCGCTTATCTGAAACAGGCTTTGAACCTCCTCAAGCTTTGCCTTCACTTCCCCGGGCGTGACTTCACGAAGCTGCCGATCCAAGTCGCACATCTCGAGCATCTCGACATGGATGCCGGTCTGCGCCTGCATCATCGTGAAATCGCTATACATATCGAGCATGCCGCTGTACGTATTTCCCAGAAAACCAAAACGGCTGTGCTGCAGGGTTCTCTTCACTCCCGCCGCTTCCGACCACTGCTTGATCGCTTGCCATGCGCGGATCGCTTCCGGTCGATGAGCCGTTACCTCATCGGCCAAAGAAATGTCCGGCGTATGCTCCAGACCCAGCAAACCGTTGATCACCCTGAACGCGATGCCTGCGCGGTTAAGAGCGTTCGCAAATTCCGGGACAGGGCAGGCTCCACAATGAGCGAGCCATTCCCCCGTATGCGTTTGCTCATAATTAATGCGCGCCGCCGGTTGAAGATTCAACACGATGAGCGGAGCCTTGTTTATTTGATGAACGGGCAGAACCGTTGAACTGGTTGAATACGTAGCGGCGTGACAGAAGACAAGATCGACTCCCTGTTGATTCAGCCATTCACCCGCTCTTCTTCCCTCCGCCTCCGTATCGACCAAACCGTAATTACAAACATCCGCCCATTCCGAAACCCGGGTTTCTATCCATCTTCCATACGCGATCAGTCGCTCTTGCAAGCCTGGAAATTGTGCCCAATACGCTTGCAAACCGACAGAATACAATCCGATTCTTGCTTTTTTAGCCGGTTTTATAACAGGAAGTTGCATTCCCTTTACCTCCTCAGCGATTTATGAAACAATAGAATGATGATCTTATTGTAATCGCTGTCTCAATCCTATACATCCGAGTATATTGGCGAAAAATACTAGAATCTTGCAAGGAGGAGAATGGAATGTGTGCATATCGCGAGAGAGCCTCGCACGACTGGAGCACCGATTCGGAATGGCGGATTGCAACCCCTTCATCCTTCGCCAGAGCGCATCTATTCTATGTGCAGGAAATCGGACATTTCCATGCCAACAGCAACTACTATACCGAGCGCGAACAGCTTGATTCCTATTTGATGGTCTATACAGTCTCTGGAGTAGGAGAGCTGGAGTATGAGGGGTATCATTATAGCTTAAAGCCGCATCAGCTGTTTTTCATCCATTGCATGCCTTATCAGTTTTATAAAGCAATGGAGCACGGGCCATGGGAATTCGTGTGGACACATATCAACGGAGGGAATGTCGGAGGATATTATGAGCGATTCAGAGAAGCTTCGGACAATGTCATCACATTGCCCGCGACTTCGCCAGTGCCTGATTTCATGCTGCAATTGCTTGCGGAGCATCGCTCTAACAATGTTCGGACTGAATTGCAAAGCTCGCTGATCATTACCGAGCTGTTAACCGAGCTTCTATTCACGACGCGCGATATGAGATTGGCGGGGCAAGGAGCTCCAGCGATCGTGGCAACCGCCGTACAGCTTCTGGAGCAAGGCTTTAACGAAAAATGGTCTTTAAATCGCTTGGCTAATTTACTTTCAATCGATAAGTTTCATCTGTCCAAGCAATTCAAACAGCATATCGGCTACTCTCCCATTTCGTACTTAATCAGAGTCCGTATTGCCTTCGCCAAGGATAAACTCAAGCATACAGATATGACGATAGACGAAATTGCCGAAGCCGCCGGCATTGAACAGACAAGCCACTTCATCCAATTGTTCAAAAATCGCGAAGGATGTACGCCTCTTGCATACCGGAAAAGCTGGAAGTCGCAGCGACATTAATCCAGATATCCCGCAAGACCCTTCTTCATCAAATAATCCATTTCGCTCTCGAGAATATCCTCTACCTGTATCTCATTCAGCTTCACGTTGGAGCGTCCCATAATATAGTCCACGAGCTCATCGCTGTCGATGTCAACCTCGCCCTTGGCATTTCCCTTGGCATTGTTAATAAAGTCCTCTTCATGCTTGAGCACCAACTCGACCTGCTTACCCTCAACCTCCGTTTCTCCGGAAATATAGGCGATTAATTCTCGTTTGTTCACTTCGCTCATCCACGTTCAGCTCCATTCTATATTATCCTTCATGATTGTGATGATGATGATGCGGCGCGTGAAAATGGCTGCCATCAACCGGCTGCTGCTCCGCAAAGGTGACTGAAAGCTCGGCGTATGCTACGCCCTTCTGAGTCTGAATCTGCTCATGAAGCTTCCGAAGCCTTGTGAGCTGCCCCCTGACAACAATCACTTCCAGGCATTGGTCGTGATTCAGATGCACATGCATATTCGATACGATATCATGATGGAAATCATGTTGAATATCCATCAGCACAATGGGAAGTTCCCGCACATGATGATCGTACACAACGACAATCGTGCCGGCTACATATTCGTCGCCGCCTAGTCCTGAAGAATCCAACATCGCTTTGCGGGCCATATCCCGAATCGCTTCAGAACGGTTCGTATAGCCTTGTTCATCTATAAAGTGATCAAACTGTTCAATGAGCGGCGCCGGAAACGATACGCCGAATCGAACCAGTTCATCCTTCTCGCCCATTTCTCCACCTCCTATTGCTCTAGTATAGTCTATCTGCCTTTATTCTCAAAAGCTTTGTTTCAAGCGGGTTGCCGCCGGGTAGTTACAAGTATCGGCAACAACCAGATTTGAGAAAGGGGAGATGCTTCATGAATGCAGTCGAGAGACGAAATGCGAATGCTAATAATACGGTGAACATGCCAAACAACAGGGAGGCGAGCAACGATATGAACACAACAAATCGCAACGTAGACGTGGAGGAGACGCATGTACAGAAGAAATCGGATTCAAGCTTGGTGCTATCTACGCTAATTAAGTATACAGCTTATCTCGTTATCTTTTTCGGCATCCTCTATTTCCTGGTCAACTATGTTTTTACGATGTTTTAGGATTTACGAAGTCAGAATTATAGATTATGAAGTGACGCAGGGCAGCATGGCAGATGCATATATCTCTGCCACGCTGCCCTTATCACTTGTTTAGTCTCAATCGTTGTTAAGGGATCCTGTAAGCCTACCGGAAACCAACAAAAACTCCCCGCCCTTCCTCTGATTTATTCAATCTGAGGAAGGGCGGGGAGTCTCTTCATGCGAATCGAATGCTATCGTATTATTATTGTGCTCCTTCACTTGGCAATACCGTACCGTCGGTTGCCATAGGGGCATTCATCGCGCCGTTCGTGCCCGCGTTTTCGTTGTTATTCAGATTCGTATTGTTATTGTTGTTGCATGCGGAAGCTCCGAACATAATGGATGCGCATATCGTAGCCGTCAACAATAACTTTGTTGGATTTGTCTTCCTCATATGATATTTCATCTTCATCATCTTCCTCTCGTTTATCATACTTGTTAATGTGTTGCTACGTTACATTAACCAGCAACGAGAAGAATGAATCGACTTCCATCATGAGAAAACGCTCATCAATTGCCGCCTCTGCCTCCATATCCGCTCATGCCGCCAACTATGATGCGAGTCGCTTCAAACGAGTCAGCCTTCAGCCATATCGTGAGGACATCGTCGATCTTCAAATCCGTCGCCGCAACATCCCCATAGATCATACCATCCTCTCCCATGGTCATGGCTTGGATAATCGTAGATTCCGACAGGGTAATATCCTCGGTTTCATCCGAGAACATATTGGCTGCGCCGCCGAAACCACCGGATGGGCGCTCCGTTCCATCGCCGGATTGACCGGGTACAGCTTGATTGCTGGAAGACGGCGGCTGCGCGCCCGCATCGCCTGCTTGGCTCGGCGGCTGCGATTGTCTGTTCCCCCGATTCGCCGGTGCACCGCTGCCCGGCGTGAAGGAGGACTTGTACACCGTAATCGTATTGACATTCATACTCTTCACTTTGCCCATCAGACTCGCGGCGTTGCCATTCTCATCCGTCATGCCGCCAAAGCCGACTCGCCCGCCGCCCTGGAAGCCGCCCTCTCTGCCCGCAGATACATCTCCCAGCGAATTACCGTTTCCTATGCCGGATTGATTCCCGGTCTGCGCGCCATTTTGGGCGGATAGATTCGTAGCAGCGTTTGAATTCCCTTGTTCCTTCGCATTCGAGCAGCCGGCTAACATTGCAATAAGCAGCGCTGCCGCAGCTGCCAATGTCCATACTTTCATGCCAAATTCCTCCTTGTAACGTGTACATTCAGGAGCAATGTAGCACAGATCTATGAACGGCAGATGAACGCCCGAGCTAGTGGATATTCATCACCTTCATCGCACCGTTTCCTTCATCAAGCGATTGCTTCACCGCCTGAGTGAACGCCATATATCTCGTGCCTTCCTTGAAGGACGGATATCCTTTCACGCCGTTTCGCACAGCTTGAATGAAGTCGGCTTCCACGGTCCAGCCCTTAAGCTCGCTTTTCCCAATATCCACTCTACGCTCACCTTCAGCGGTGAATAACGTGACATACGGCTCGTCGGGATGGCATTGGAGCGAAGCCTTGCTGCCGTGAATCAGCATGAAGGGCTGGCTGATTGCCGCCGAGCCGGAGAACAGAGCGGTTAAAGTCGCTCCGCTTAGAAACTCGCCCGTCAGGCTGACCGAATCCGGCAGCTCTACTTCTCCGTATTCATCATTATGCGTCCGACGTTCTTTCACCCATGTTGCTCCGTTCGCGCTAAGAGAAGCAAGCGGTCCGAACCATCTGTTCAATACTTCTCCTAGCATGCCGACCTCGAGCATATTAATGCCTTGAATCGCTTTCGTCTGACGCCAATGAAGCGGCTTATCCGGATCTTGGTACGCCGGCGTCACTTGCTGCAGGACAACATGCCGAACTTCGCCCAATTGCCCGTCGCCGATCAAGTGCTTCACGAATACATCGACTGCCATATAATGCGGCGGCGGACAAAGCATCGTCGTTAAGGAAGTAGATCGATCCTCCTCCAGCATCAACAACGCTTCCTCCAGATCCATCGCCATTCTCGCCTGGCAGAACACATGCTTGCCTCTCGATAGCGCGTAGCTCGTCATTTCCTTATGCATATAGGGAGGCGTACATATGAATACGGCTTCCACTTCGGGGTCATCCGCCACTTCCCTCCAGTTCTCATAATAACGTTCGAAGCCGAACTCCTCGGCCGCTTGCTTCGAGCTCGCCAAGCTGCGATTGGCCACTGCCGCCAGCTTCACGCCTCTCAGCTTCTTGAGACCGGGAATATGGCGCACCCGCGCAATGCCTCCCGCTCCTATCATTCCAATTGCGATTTCCTCTTTCATGAACAGGATCAGCTCCTTTCTACTCAAATTGTCTCATTCCGCTTCTTGGGCAGTCAAGCTTTGATTAGAGGAGCCTGAAATCGGTTAAAAAAAAGGATATACTACGTACATATAAAACTACGGCAAAAGGAGGCTGCGGCATTCATGCCTTTATCGAAAACAAAACCGTTTCTCAAGCTTCTATTCCGCAAGGTCGCCGGAGATCAAATTACCGATTTATCAGCTCAAATCGCCTATTATTTTCTGCTGTCCTTATTTCCGTTCTTGCTGTTCGCGATTGCGCTTCTGCCTTATTTCGCTCTGGACAGCGATGCTGTCATCAAGCTGCTAAGAGAATATTTCCCCAGCGGCACAGTCGATGTCATCGATAAAAATCTGGCTTCCGTTCTCGAGAATCCGCAAACCGGGCTGCTCTCGTTCGGCGCTATCGCTACCTTATGGTCGGCCTCCAACGCAATTGGCTCGATTATGCGGGCGCTTAACCGCGCTTATAATGAAGAATCGCATCGCCCGTTCATTCAGGCGAAGCTTCTATCGATTTGCATGACCATCCTGCTCGTCTTCGTGCTCGTCATTACGTTACTGCTGCCGGTATTCGGCCAGCTGTTGCTGAAGGGCATTCGCTTCTTCTTCTATATTCCCGAATTGTCCGACGGCATGTTCCAGGCGATTCGATGGGGAGTCGGTTCGGCCATAATGATCGTCGTACTCATGCTCTTCTATCGCATTGCGCCCATACGCAGGCTTTTCTATCGCGATGTCATCTGGGGAGCGGTCACCGCAACGCTGCTCTGGCAGCTCATCTCGCTCGCCTTCTCCTTCTACTTGAACAATTTCGGCAATTATTCCGCTACTTACGGCGCGCTTGGAGGCGTTATCGTCCTGTTGCTCTGGTTCTTCCTGACGGGAGCCTTGCTCATACTCGGCGGCGAAGTAAACGCGACGATATCGGAGATGCGCGGAGAGAGCACTACGACTCCCCGTTCATGAAAGCGACGATATCCACCTTCCGTCCTTTCTTCGAGCTTTCCAGAGCCGCAAGCACCATCGCCATGCTGTATCGATTGTCGCGGCAATCGGTCTCGGCATGGCGGTTTTCCTCCAGCGATAAGAACATCTCGTCGAGACAGCCTTGATGAAATGAATTGTCTGTCGCTTGAACCTCTGACTCCACTCGCATGTAATCTTTGATAAATTTCCCGCTCTGCTCGGCTTCGACTGCCACTTCTGCATAAGGATTTCCAATTCCGTCCCAAATCGCCGTTCCCTTGGAGCCCGTAACGCGCCATGACGCTTCCCATGAGGTTGGCGCGCCTTCGGCGCACCATGAGCCGCGATAATTGAAGATTGACCCGTCCGACATTTCGAAGATGCAGATGGCGGCCGCGCTTCCTTCATACCACGAGCCGGGAGGGTTGAATTCCTGGCAATACACGGACATTGGATTCGCCCCCGAGATCAATCTGGCCTGATCGAAGGTGTGGATCGCCATATCGAGCAGCAATGGACTGGCCATCACATCGCGGAAGCCGCCAAAATGAGCGCCGATGAAGAAATCCGCTCCGATAAATCCAACCTTGCCGATGGAATCCCCTTCGATAAGCCCCCGCAAAGCGCGAATGCGGGGATCATACCTGCGATTTTGCATAACGGCATGCGTCTGTCCCGTCTGCTCCGATAATTGAACAATCGCATTGCACTCTGCCATCGATTCCGCCAGCGGCTTCTCTCCGAACACGCTGCACCCATTCCTCAGAGCTGTCGTGCTGATAGAGAAATGACTCGCGGGAATCGTCACGTCGAAGACAAGATTAGCATGCGTATCCTTGATTGCTTTCTGCACATCCGTGTACAGCCCGCAGTTCAATCCATGCCGCTCCGCCATCTTCTCCGCAAACTCGAGCTTGATGTCCACCAGCCCGACAATTTCTGTATCAGAGCGATTCAACGCATAGCCCACCCAAGTATTCGCCATTCCGCCGCAGCCTGCGACCACTACCCGATATTTACTCGTCATTTCGTCAGCTCCTCTTTGCTTTGCTTCTATACATCATTCCGATATTGACTTATAGTGATTAGAACAACTCTAGTATAACGGCGATAATCGCCAGTTGCTTCAATAATTGTGTGTAAAACTAGTCTAATCTTGTGCTGGAGGCGTGACTCGATGACCTATCCCAAAGAACTGAAGGAATTCACGAATCTGGGGGAGAAAGCCTATCCCTTCCAATTATTCCTCAATGGCCATGAGGCATGCAAAGTAAACCAGAGCATCATGTATATGCATTGGCATGAGCATTTTGAAATCATAGCGATGCAGAAGGGAAGCGCCGTTTTTCATATTAACAGCGAAGCTTACGAAGCGGTGGAGGGCGATGTGCTGTTCGTGCCTGCCGGAGGCTTGCATGTCGGCTACAGCAGCTATGACGGACCGATTAGATACATTTCATTCGTTTTCAATGCCTCCTTATTCAATGATTGGACGCATGATCCGGAGCATCTCAAATTTGTTGCGCCTTACCTTGAAGGCAGGCTGCAATTGCCGGTCAAACCCGTTCGCCACGTGAAGCATTGTTCCGAATATTACGGGCTGCTGGAGCAGTCGCTTCAGGAATTCATTGCAAAACGCCCAGGATACAAGCTTGTGATCAAATCTCTGCTTCATCTGCTCTTTACCCAGTTGGCCCGAGAGTTTATCCCCGCTCGGCTTGCGGATAGGAAGAGTGCTATTCCATCCCGGAACAGGGACGCGTTCAAAGCTCTGCTTCAGCATCTCGAGACGCATTATGCCGAGAGAATGACGGTTGCTGAAGCCGCTCGATTCGTCAAGCTCAATCCGCATCATTTCTGCAAAAGCTTCAAGAAGCTGACTGGCCGCACCTTTGTCGAATACATGAACGTGCTTCGCATGAACGAGGCCGAGCGCTTGCTTCAGGAGAGCGACGATTCGATTACGGAGATTGCAGGCATGGTCGGCTGCGATAATCCGAATTACTTCACCAAGCTTTTCAAGCAGCACAAAGGCGTCACGCCTTCGGCTGCGAGGAAATGAGGCCGAGCCTGCGCTCTTGCTCTGGCTTCAATCCTAGGATACGATATAGATCGCAAGATATATATTGGACATGTCGAGGTGACTTGAATGGATATGCTTCCTCTTAAAACGAACAGCTCTTACAAATATGATGATTCCTTGCCATTCACGGTCTACACCGCCGGTACGGAAATACAAATCCCCATTACAAGAATCGATGGTTTTTCCGCAAAGCAGCTGCTTGTCACCTTTTCCGGGCAAGGCCGCTTTCGTATTCTCGGACAAAAAAACTGGGAAATAGTAAAGCCCGGAACCATTCTGTATATACCCGCCAAGATTCCTAATGAATATATGCCGCTCGATGAACAGGAACAGCCCTGGCAGGTCGGATATGTGACGTTTAACGAAAGCAAAAAGGGATTGCTCGAGGGCTGGGGATTTGCTCGCAACGCGTTTGTTCAAGCTGTAGCCGATACAGCTCCTTATTACATCTTCATCAGGAAGATTTGGTCCCAGCTAGGCGCTCATTCCAATCCATGGGAGGCCGTTCGGCTATTATTCAATATGCTCCTTGAGGTTAAGAAGGACAACCATCTTCATAGAGAGTCGCGATATCCCGCTTCCACAGGCAAGGCAGAGCCCTTGCCAGGCTCCGTCGTAGAGAACGCCGTTCGTTTCATTCATGACCATCTTGGTCATTCCTTAACGGTGACCGGAATTGCTGCTCATGTCGGTTATTCCTCCAAGCAGCTTAACAGACTGTTTCATAAGGCCTATCAAATTTCCCCGTTGCAGTATCTCCAGCAAAGCCGTATGCGAACGGCTCATCTCTTAATTATTGATCATCCGGAGATGACCATTCGGCAAATTGCGGCATACGTCGGAATGGAGCCAGATTACTTCGCCAGGCTGTATAGACGAGAATATGGTTGCACGCCTACTCAATCCCGGATATAAGACATGACAAGGCTGCTATTCCTCCTCAACCCTTGTTTGATTACGCCTACAATATTGATTTTATCACGAGAGATTTATTCTATGCTTGTCATGATTTTAAGAGAACAGAATTTGCCTCATTTCCTCGAGCGCTCGAGGGTATTGCCATTTCCCCTGTACTGGTATATAGTTGTGCTAACAAAATCGTGTGCGGGGGCTGGATGAAGTCTGGCTGAGAGTGGGAACTGATTTCCCTGACCGTTAATCTGATCCAGATAATGCTGGCGTAGAGAACAAGTCGAATTGAAGCCATTCGTTTATTCTCGAGTGGTTTTTTCTATGTCCGGCGCTATCCTACTCTATGCTCAAGGAGGCGCTTCCTTCCATTATGCAACATGCCATGCAAGATCAAATCCGCCGACTGCAAGCGCTCGCCGAGACGAGACAAGACGAATTATGGACCTTGCTCGAGCGGCTTGTCGCCTATCCCACCGTCAGTCCTCCTGCCCGCAACACCGGGCAAGCCCAGCAATATGTCGCCTCGTATCTGCAAGCTTGCGGGTTCGAAGCCTCCGTATGGGACGTCTACCCCGGCGATCCCAACGTAACCGCCTTGAAACGCGGCGCCGACAGCGCGAACTATCGCAGTCTGCTCCTCAACGGCCATATCGATGTCGCAGAGGTGGGAGATCACGCGCAATGGGAGCGAGATCCGTTCCGGCTCGCGCACGAGAACGGCCGCGTCTACGGCCGCGGCGTCTCCGACATGAAGGGCGGGCTTGCCGCCCTTCTGTTCGCGCTCAAGCTGCTGCATGAAGAGAATATTGAGCTTCAGGGGGATCTGCTCATGCAATCCGTCATTGGCGAGGAAGCAGGCGAAGCAGGCACAAGAGCCTGCATTGAAAGAGGCTGCGAAGCCGACTTTGCCATCGTCGCCGACACAAGCTCGCTGGCAATTCAGGGACAAGGCGGGGTCATTACGGGGTGGATCACGATTCAACATCCAGAGACGCAGCATGACGGCATGCGAGCTCGTCTTCTTCGCGAAGACGGCAACGCGCAAGGGATCAGCGCCATCGAGAAAATGATGAAGCTCGTGGCCGGTCTTCAGGAGCTGGAGCGGCGCTGGTCGGTCGAGAAAGCCTATCCCGGCTTTCCTCCCGGCTCCACCACCATCAATCCCGCCGTCATTGAAGGCGGCCGCCACGCCGCATTCATCGCGGACCGCTGCGCTCTGTGGATTACCGTTCACTTCTATCCGGATGAGGATTACGAAGCGGTCGCTCGCGAGATCGAGGAGCATCTCATGCGTATAACAAGCGCAGATCCCTGGCTTCGTCAGCATCCGCCGACCTTCCGTTGGGGAGGACGCTCAATGATCGAGGAACGCGGCGAAATCTTCCCTTCGCTGGCGCTGGATCGAACGGAGGCGGGATTGCTGCAGCTCGCGCGCAGTCATTATGCGCTGCTTGGCGCCGAACCGCAAATCGACATGAGTCCGACGGTAACTGACGCGGGATGGATCGCAAGAGCGGGCATTCCTACCGTCATCTACGGTCCTGGAGAGCTACGGCATGCCCACGCGGTGAACGAAAGCGCCGACAAGCAAGAGCTTCTCGCCTATGTTCAGATTATGATTGCCTTTATTTGCGAGTGGTGCAGCACAAGCAGACCTGAAGCGCCTGTGAATCATTTGGTTGAAGAAGGGAGGGAGAAGCATTGACCTTATTGACTGAGCGGCTCTACGAGTCAAGCCGTTCCCTATGGGAACAGAGTCACAGACACCCTTTCCTGACCGAGCTTGCCAACGGCTCGCTAAGCGAGGAACGGTTCATCTATTATTTGAAGCAGGATTATGTCTACCTCATTGATTATGCGAAGCTGTTCGCCATTGCCAGCGTCAAGTCGCCGGATCTTGACACGATGCACCGCTACGCGGAGCTTTATCATTCCACGCTGCATGTCGAGATGGAGCTGCACCGCCAATACGCCGAGCGCTTCGGCGTAAGCAGAAGCGACCTCGAGCAAACGCGACCGGCGCCGACGACGATTGCCTACACCAAATATTTGCTGGATGTGGCCGCGAGCGGCTCGCTTGCGCAAGTAGTTGCGGCGCTGCTGCCATGCATGTGGAGCTACCGCGAGATCGGCGTCTCTCTGGCGGCCGTTCCCGGCGCCCTGGAGCATCCGCTGTTCAGAGAATGGATTCTAATGTACAGCTCCGATGAATTCGGACAATTGACGGACTGGTGCGTCGATCAGATGAATCGGCTCGGGGATGGCTTGCCGGAGCGCGAGTTATTGAGACTCGAGGAGCATTTCGTCACCGCGTCCCGGCTGGAATATCTGTTCTGGGACATGGCCTACAAGCTTGAGGAGTGGCCGGTATGAACGCCGGCGTCGCAGCATTGGAGCAGCCCCCTGTCTCGCTTGCGGTAGATCGTCTCGTCTTCGGCTTTCCCGGAGAACCGCCGATGTTCGACCAGCTTGGCTTTGAGCTGAGGCAAGGCGAGTTCGTCAGTCTGCTGGCGGCGAGCGGCCTTGGCAAGACCACGCTGTTCCGCCTCCTCTCCGGACTTCTCCCCGCGAAGAGCGGCTCGATTCGTATCGGAGCGGACGGCATGGACGTCGCCTCCGCCGCCCGGCATGGACGAATTGGCTACATGCCGCAACGCGATGGATTGATGCCCTGGCGCACCGTGCTGGACAATGCCGCAATCGGTCTGGAACTGCGCGGCGCAAAGCGCAAGGATGCGCGCAGCCGGGTGCTTGAGCTGCTGCCGGACATGGGGCTGGCCGGAACGGAGCGCAAGTACCCGCATGAGCTGTCCGGCGGCATGCGGCAGCGCGTATCGTTCCTGCGGTCGCTGCTCGGCGGCGGAGAGCTGCTGCTGCTCGACGAACCGTTCGGAGCGCTGGACGCCATGACGCGCGCTTCCATGCAGGAGTGGCTGCTGCAATCCTGGGAGCAGCATCGCAAAACCGTGTTATTCATTACGCATGATGTGGATGAAGCGCTGCTGCTGTCGGATCGCGTGCTCGTAGCCGCCCAATCGCCGATTGCCGCTTTCGAAGCATTCGACGTGCCGCTCTCTCGCCCGAGACGGCAAGCGCTTGTGATGGAGCCTTCCTTTGTTGCGCTCAAGAAGCAATTGCTTCGGCTCTATGATCATTCGGCGCAAGCGCATCTTGCCGAGCATGACGAGCCTGCGCCGGGGAGCGCCCCGCACAAGGAGGCGACGCTGCGATGAGATTCATGCTGCAGAAGCTGCGTCAGCACGCGCCGCTCCTCTCTCTGGCTTTGCTGCTCGCCGCTTTATGGGAGATTGGTCCTCCGCTCGCCGGCATTCCGCATTACATCATTCCGAGATTGTCCGATGTGCTGGTCTCTTTATGGGAGGACAGACAGCCGCTGCTTCGTCATTTCGGTGTTACCCTGTGGGAAGCGCTGCTCGGCCTCGGCATATCGACCGTATTCGGGCTGTCGTTCGCGATCGTCATCGACCGTTCCCGTCTGGCGGAACGCACCTTGTATCCGCTGCTCGTCGCCTCGCAGACGATTCCCATTGTCGCGTTGTCGCCAATTATGGTCATGTGGTTCGGCTACGAGCTCGGCAGCAAGGTAGCCGTCGTCATTCTGTTCACCTTCTTCCCGATTGCGGTCAACACCGCTTCGGGCTTTCGCGGCGCAGACCCCGATACCGGCGATTTGCTGAGAACGATGGGCGCAAGCCAGCGCCAGCTGTTCGTCAAGTGGAAGCTCCCCTCCGCGATGCCCGGCTTCTTCACCGGCCTGAAGCTCGCTGCCGCCATCAGCGTCGGAGGCGCTACGCTGGGAGAATGGCTTGGCGGTCAGGCCGGGCTCGGCATGTATACGAAGCGAGCGTCCCACATGCTGGCCGGCGACGCCGTATTCGCGGGCGTGCTGCTGCTGTCAATCATGGGGATTGGCTTGTTCTTAACCATTCAGTGCATTGAACGTCTCTTGCTCGCTCATCGTCGGTCTTGAGACTCGGTTCACCATTATTCCATACTAGAAATCGGAGTTGACATGAATATGAAACAACGTAATTCCTTGCCTTCCATTCTACGCTCCAGCGTTATGCTCGTTGCTCTCTGCTCCCTGCTGCTTGCGGGCTGTTCGACGACATCAAGCAACACGAACGCCAACGCCAAGCTTGATGAACTCACGGTTCTGCTCGACTGGTATCCCAATGCCGTCCACACCTTCCTCTACGCCGCCGAAGCGAACGGCTACTTCGAGGAAGCAGGACTCAAGGTCAAGCTGCAAACACCGGCGGATACGAATGACGCCGTCAAGCTGGTCGCAACCGGCAAGGCGGATCTCGCTCTCAGCTATCAGATGCAGGTCGCGATTTCCCGTGCGGAGGACATCCCTGTCGTTTCCCTTGCAGCTATCGTCAGGCATCCCCTGAACCGCTTGTTCGCGCTGCAAGAAAGCGGCATAAGCCGTCCGCGGGACCTGGTCGGTCAGCAAATCGGTTATCCCTCCATCCCGCTGGACGAAGCCATCGTCAACACAATGGTGGAGCATGACGGCGGCGACGCCTCCGCTCTTCATTATCAGGATATCGGCTGGGATCTCATCCCGGCCATGACAACGAAGCGGGTGGACGCTATTATCGGCGGCTATGTGAATCACGAGAAGCTGCTGCTGGAGAAGGAAGGCGTGAAGCTAGTCTCCTTCGACCCTTCGCAATACGGCGTGCCCGATTATTACGAGCTCGTACTGATTGCCAGCGAGGATGGCATCGACAAGAAACAGGAGCTCTATCGCCGCTTCATCGAAGCGGCTGCCAAGGGGCAGCAATATACGGCGGAGCATCCGGATGAAGCGCTGGCGCTGCTGCTCGACAAGCAAGAAGGCGAATTCCCGCTGGATGACGACGTGGAGAAGCAAAGTCTGGACATTCTGATGCCGCTCATGGATGCCGGCGGCGAAGCCTTCGGCTCGCAATCAAGCGAGAACTGGCAATCCGTCATCGATTGGATGCAAGAGCACGGACTTCTGAAGCAAGCTGTCGCGCCCGAGGAAGCCTTCCGTAATTTATAATTGAGGTGAACTGGCAGATGAACGAGAGATATTCCAGACAAATCTTATTTCCGCCCATTGGGTCGGCTGGACAAAGCAAGCTTGGAAGCAGCTCGGTATGCATCGTTGGCATGGGAGCGCTGGGCACCGTGCTCGCCAATCATATGGTGAGAGCCGGCGTCGGCTTCGTTCGCATCGTCGACCGGGATTATGTGGAGGCAAGCAATCTTCAACGCCAGCTTCTGTACGACGAGAACGATGTCGAGCAGGGATTGCCCAAAGCCGTTGCCGCGCAGAACAAGCTTGGCCGCATCAACTCGGAGGTCGAGATAGAAGCTCTCGTCATGGACGTCACGCCCTCGACAATCGAAGGACTGCTGGATAACGTCGATTTGGTGCTCGACGGCACGGATAATTTCCAAACGCGCTACCTGCTGAACGATGCCTGCTTCCGCCAAGGCATTCCGTTCATCTACGGCGGCGCCGTAAGCGCCAGAGGCATGTGCGCCGTGCTGGTGCCCGGCGCTACGCCATGCTTCCGCTGCCTCGTGCCTGCGGCGGAAGCCGACGGGCAAACCTGCGATATGATCGGCGTCATATCGCCCATTGTCGACATTATCGCCTCCTTCCAGGCGGTGGAAGCGCTGAAGCTGCTTGTAGGCGCCGAGGAGGCGCGAAGAGATTCCCTTCTCTCGGTCGATCTTTGGGGCAATCGCCTCTACGAGATGAAGCTTGGCGCGCCGCGCAAGGATTGCCCCTGCTGCCAATTGAAGCAGTATCCGGCACTCCAAGCCCGCGGCGATGAAGCCGTCGCGCTATGCGGGAGGGAAACCGTGCAATTCGCGAGCAAGGGGCCGATGAAGCTGGCCGACTGGGAGCATCGCCTGAGTCCGGTCGCAGCAAGCCTGACGCTTAATCCTTACCTGTTGCGGGTCGAGCTGCCGGATGGAGAGCGCCTCGTGCTGTTCCCGGATGGTCGGGTGCTCGTGCAAGGCACCGATGATTTGACGCGGGCGAAGATTATCTATGATCGTTATATCGGAAGCTGATACAATAAGAGGAGATGAGCTTATGAAAGACTTCAAGCTATACGCCATCACCGGAGAAACGTTCCATCCCGGACGAAGCCTTGTTGACGTTATGGAGCAAGCTATTCTCGGCGGTGTCGACATTGTGCAGCTGCGCGACAAATCAAGCGCTCGCGCCGAGCTGCTGGAGAAAGCCAGAGCGCTTCGGGAGCTGACGCGCCGATACGGCGTAACCTTCATCGTCAATGATCATATCGAGCTTGCCATGGAGGTTGACGCTGACGGCGTGCATCTTGGACAAGACGATCTGCCGCTCGTCGAAGCGCGCAAGCTGGTCGGCGACAAAATTATCGGCATCTCGACGCACGCCATTGAAGAAGCGCTGCTCGCCGAAAGCCAGGGCGCCGACTACCTCGGCGTCGGCCCCGTCTTCCCGACGACCACGAAGGCGGATGTCGTCGATCCCGTAACCGTAGCCTATGTCCGCGAGGTCGCGGAGCGTATCCGTATTCCCTTCGTTGCGATTGGCGGCATCAAGCTTCATAACGTGGACGAGGTTATCGCCGCCGGAGCGTCTCGCATCTGCGCCGTGAGCGAAATTGTAGGAAGCGACGATGTCAAGGGAACCTGCGAAGCCTTCCTGAAGAAGCTGAACGGATAGGAGGAGAGCCCATGCAACTTATGATTAACGGAAAAAGAGAGAGCCTTGATGTGCGAACGGTTGAAGACATCGTATCCTACTATGAGCTGCTGGATAAACCAATCGTTGTAGAGGCCGACGGCCATGTTCTGACGAAGGAGCAATGGTCGTCCGTCAACGTGAACGAAAATAGCAAAATCGAACTGGTTCATTTTGTGGGAGGAGGTTAAAGCATGACAAAAGATACATGGCAAATCGGAGGACGCGTCCTGCATTCCCGCTTGTTCCTCGGGACGGGACTGTTCCCGAACCCCTATGTTCAGCAAGAAGCAATTAAAGCTTCGGGCGCGGAGGTGCTTACCTTCGCGATTCGTCGCGTCAACCTGGACGCCGCCGGCGATGATTCCATTCTGCAGCATATTGAGCCGGAGTCCTTCCACTTTCTGCCCAATACCTCGGGAGCAAGCACGGCGGAAGAAGCCGTGCGCATCGCCCGTCTTGCCCGCGCCTCCGGCCTCAGCGACTGGATCAAGGTCGAGATCAGCGGCAACGAACGGACGCTGCTGCCCGATCCGATCGAGACGCTGCGCGCTACCGAACAACTGGTGAAGGAAGGCTTCACCGTGTTGCCCTACACAACCGATGATCCGATCCTGTGCAAGCGGCTTGAGGAAGCAGGCGCTGCTGCCGTCATGCCGGGAGGAGCGCCAATCGGAACCGGGCTAGGCATTCTGAACCCTTATCATATCGGATTAATCGTCGAGGAAGCCTCCGTCCCGATTATTGTCGATGCGGGGCTTGGCTCTGTCGCCGATGTTGCGCAGGCCATGGAGCTGGGCTGCTCCGGCGTGCTGATGAACACGCCTGTTGCGAAGGCCCGCGATCCGATCGGAATGGCAAGAGCCATGCGGCTAGGCATCGAGAGCGGCCGGCTTTCCTACCTGTCGGGCCGGATTGCCAAGAAGAAGTATGCCACGGCAAGCAGCGGTTATGACGATTTCAAGCTAAACTAGTCTGCTAATCCCTCAACAGAAAGCTGGTATTGCGCACATGAGCGAGAACATCATCATTATGGGCGGAGGGGTCATCGGCCTGTCCGTCGCCTACGAATTGCAAAGCCGGGGATATCAGGCTACCGTGCTCGAGATTGCTCGCTGCGGAGGCCAGGCCTCCGGAGCGGCCGCCGGCATGCTTGCCCCGTACTCCGAAAATGTCGAGGGTCCCGATCCTTTCTTTCGTCTATGTCTGGACAGTCTTCGACTCTATCCGCAGTGGGTGGAGCGGGTGCGGACGCACTCCGGCATTCCATTCGAATATACGAAATCGGGCAGCCTCTATCTGACCTATCACGAAGCGGATCGCTTGGCGCTCGAAGGGCGACTGCTGTGGCAGCGGCAGCATGGCTCGACGGGTGAAATTGTCGAGGCTCCCGAACTGTTCACTAGGGAGCCCCTGCTGTCGAGACAAGTCAAGGCAGCCCTCTACACCCCCGAGGAAAGCCATCTGTATGCGCCGGACTATGTGAGAGCGCTTGAGGACGCCTGCCTCCGCTCCGGCGTTGCCATCTTCGATCAGTTGGAGAGCGTCGACGTTGCAAGCTGGCAAGAAAGCATCGTGCTCGAAGCCCGCGACGGACGCCGCTTCGAAGGCGATCGGCTTGTCGTATGCTCCGGCGCCTGGGCGCAGGAGCTTGCCGATACCTTCGGCATGCCATTGCCCATCTATCCCATACGCGGACAAATTTGCGCGTATAGGAGCGAAGAGGTTGGCGCATGCGAGGACGGCAGACCCGTTCGCCATATGCTGTTCAGCAATCAGGGCTACCTGGTCGCCAAAGCCAACCGCTCGCTCGTATGCGGCGCTTCGGAGGATATTGCCGGCTTCGACACATCCGTCACCGAGCGCGGAATCAACCGCTTGAGGGGATGGAACAAGAACGTCATTGAGAAGCTGGAGAAGCTGGTCCCCTTCCATCAATGGGCGGGGCTTCGTCCGTCGACCCAGGACGGTTACCCTTTCCTTGGCGAGCTTGATTCCGCGAAACGCGTCATGTTCGCGGCTGGCCATTACCGCAACGGCATTCTGCTCAGTCCGATTACGGCGAAGCTAGTGGCAGATCGCATTGCCGATCAGGCTGTGCCGAATTATTATGCTTGCTTTTCGCCACGGAGGTTCGACATCGTACGAGGAAAGGAGTCGATCGATCATGTCAACTGAGTCCCTGCATTCGCGCAGCAGCGTTCCCCGCGCTTTGACCATAGCCGGCTCGGACAGCGGCGGCGGCGCGGGCATCCAGGCCGATGTGAAAACCTTTCAAGAGCTGGGAGCCTTCGGCATGTCGGCCATAACGGCCGTAACCGCGCAGAACACCATCGGCGTGCAGGCGGTTTATCCGCTGAGTCCCGAGGCCGTTCATGAGCAAATCCGATCGATTGGACAAGACATCGGCGTTGACGCGCTCAAGACGGGCATGCTCTTCAGCAGCGAAATCATCGAGGCTGTCGCCGCTTCCCTGAAAGCCTTCAAGTGGAAGCGCGTCGTCGTCGATCCCGTCATGATTGCCAAAGGAGGATCGGTGCTGCTGCAAGAGGCGGCGTTGAACGCCTTCAAGCGCGAGCTGCTGCCGCTCGCGGAGGTTGTCACCCCGAATATTCCTGAAGCCGAGCGCTTATCCGGCATCCTGATTCGCAATGCCGCGGAGAAACGCGAAGCGGCCAGACGTCTGGCCGCTCTCGGCGTGCAATATGTCGTCCTGAAGGGAGGGCACGAGTCGGGAGCCGAAGCTGTCGATCTGCTCTATGACGGCTCCAGCTTCTGCGAGTTTGCCGCCGAGCGTATCGACACCGTTCATACCCATGGCACAGGCTGCACCTTCTCGGCGGCGCTGACTGCCGGCCTCGCGCATGGACTGGCCGTGGAACCCGCCGTCCGGCAGGCCAAAGCCTTCATTCAGGCGGCCATCGAGCATGGCATTGCTGTCGGTTCCGGCATCGGTCCTACCAATCATTGGGCTTATCGGCTCCAATAAGCAAGGCATGAGCTTAAAGGGGAAACGACGCGTCTTGAACGCGTTGTTTCCCCTTTATTCCTTGCACATTATTCGTCATTTGCGTTGCTTATGTCTATCCAAATGCTACTTCGTCTGACAGAACAGTTTCATAACATGAAAAGACCCCGGCTCCAGCTCATATTCCATTCCCTCGCGCCACAGAAAGGAAGACTTTCTCGGCGCTATTAGCTGCGGCTTCTCCAAGGAATTGAAGGCGTCTTCCTTGCCCTCCATCTTGTATAGCTCCCCCAATTGCTCCAGCGGCATCTCCGATTGAAGCTTCACCCAAACGGTGCGCGGCAGCGGATTAACCAGCTTCAGAATAATGGTGGAATTGTTCCGATCATAGGAGGCTGTGAACGGAATTGCCTCTTCCTCTACGCTCGTCTTCAACACATGAGTGCCTTTCAATGTGCTATACAGCTTCTGCACATAATAGCTCGGCGTCCCGTAAGACACTGCGCCGTCAAACCAGATCATATCCGGCGACCATTGCGTATAGCCGATCCGGGCAAACAACGGCGCGTAGCAGGCAAGCGTCACAATATCGGCGTTTCTCTCGAGCCCCGTCATAAACGCCGCTTCCGCCAGCGCCGCGCCCCACATGTTCAGATGAGGAGCATTCATTCCGTTGCTGTAATGGACGGCAAATTCTCCTGCGAATATCTTGATGTCCCGCGGATATTGGTCATAGAAATGCAGGTTCTCATACATCCATTCAGGCTTTACGTAATAATGCTCGTCCACGGCATAGACAAAATCAGGATTTTGCTTCGCTTTCGCCCGATAATAGCTCCATGCGGCTGCATATTTCTCCGAATGAACATCCGGTCCGGCCGATCCAATAAGCTGAATAGCGGGATTTTTCTCATGAATCGCTTCCTGAAATCTTTCGTACCTGCGGAAGAAATCCGAATGCTCCGACTCCCATTGCTCATTGCCGATTCCGATGTATTCCAATCCGAACGGCTCGGGATGTCCCATTTCTGCGCGAAGTTTTCCCCACCTTGTTGCTTGAGAACCGTTCGCAAATTCAATTAAGTCCAGCGCGTCATCAATGTATTGCTGAAACTCGGGACTGTCAGCGGGCACATTTTCGGAAGACTGGAACTGACAGGCAAGCCCAACGCTTAAGACGGGAATCGGCTTTGCTCCGAGATGCTCGCATAAGAGAAAATATTCATAATAGCCAACGCCGAGCGTCTGATTGTAATGACTGTAGGGACTCGTGAACTGATTTTCCGGTTTATTGCCATGAAGCGCCCAACGATTGCCGATCGGCCGTCGTTCCTCCGACTTGCCGACGCTATGCTTCCATTGATAGCGGTTGCCAAGCGAATAGCCCTCCACCACGCAGCCCCCGGGAAAACGAAGAAAGCCTGGCTTCATCTCTCGCATCCATTGTACCAAATCCTGACGGAACAAGCCCAATACCGCATCGGAAGGAATCATGGAGATAAAATCAAAGCATACTGTTCCCGGCTGATTCAGCCTGATCACGAATGTTCCGCGTTCCAGAGTCTCATCGCTCATCATATTCACTTCATACTTCATCCACTTGTCGCTAATCGCCTCTGCGGCAATGACGCTCGCAACCACACGATGGTTCTTCTCTGCCACTACCTCGACGCTTCCGGCGTACTGTTCGGCTCTGGCGTAGAAGCTAATGCGATAGGACAAAGCCTTCCTCATATAGATGCCGTCATAAGCTTTATTCGCAAAACCCTGTCCCGCTTCTTTGGCAGTAAAAACCAGGTAATGCGGATTGATTGGATTTTGCGGATAATCGCTTTGAATGTCAAGGCTTCCTTCCTTTCCGCCCGGCGGATATGCGCTCCAGCCGTAAAGTCCGCTATAGGATTCCCGGTAGCTGCGATTTCCGCCTGTTGTCTGGATAAACTCAAAGGAACGATTTTCAATCATTTCCGCGTGTAAACCGCCGTCCAGACCATAATTGATATCCTCAAAAAACAAACCGAACATCCCGGGATTGATTGCTGCGCCAAGCTCTTCCGTCATATGCAATTTCATGCTGAATCACCTCTTGTCGTTTTCATGGATACGACTAGCATAAGAAATTGGAACGCGCGAGACAATTGCGCTTCGTCCTTATTTGCTGACCTATTGTGCAAACCATCATTTGCAACTCCGCTCTGTCGAGATTAGAATAGATATCAACCATTCATATTTCAATCTGGAGGTTTCCATGCAACTTGTCAGAATCGGGTACCATCATCGTCATGATGCGAACTTCCGCATTCATCGGCCTGGCGGCTCCGGCGACTATCTTCTTCTGCTGCTTAAAAGTCCGGCTCTATTCTTTTTTGGAAACCGCGAGGTTGCCGCCGAACGAGACTCCTTTATTCTCTACGACAAGCATGTTCCCCAATCATATCGCGCGCTCGGCTCCGTATTTTCCAATGACTGGTTTCATTTTCAGATGAATGAGGAGGAAATTCGGTTTCTCGAGACGCTCGATATTCCGAGAAATCAGCTTGTGCAAATCGGGAATGCACGTGAGTTGTCGCTGCTGATCAATCAATTATGCTATGAAATGTATACCGGCAGTCGGAATCGCATGGATACTCTGGAGACCTCCTTGAAGCTGTTCTTCCTGAAGCTGAGCAACAGCATACACGAGCCGGGCTTGAATCGGGGAAATTCTCATTACCACAAGCTGTCCATTTTCCGCTCGAAAATCTACAATCAGCCCTTTCTCCCATGGACAATTGATTGCCTGGCGAATGATTTATCCATGAGCCGATCAAGCTTTCAGCATTTGTACAAGCACTATTTCGGCGTCAGTCCAGTGGCCGATGTGATTGCCAGCAGAATCGAACGCGCCAAATACTTGTTATCCACCACGGATATCGCCATCGCCCGAATTGCCGAGATGTGCGGCTACAACACTGAAACACATTTCATGAGACAATTCAAGAAAGCGACCGGGGTTACGCCTACCTGCTTCAGACTGAATTCCGCTCATTCGCGAGCTCCAGCTCCGTAGGTCAGAGCGAGCTTGGCGAACAGATCCTCCAGCGTAAATCTGGCGTCAACGGTGTGATAAACCCTGATTTTCCGTTCCGTCTGGTGATGCACGTAATACATGTCCGATGTTATTCTAGGAGCAGGCTTGAGCTCATAGCCATAGTCATGCTCGTCCAGCAGCAAGCTGATGGCCGGCGAATCCCCCATGGCCCACATCTCTCCCTTGGGCCAGCCGGGGCTTGTCGCTTGTTCATTGTACTCCATCAGTTGTCGGAACAGATATTCCCCGATTTTTCCGTAAGGCTTGACCTTATACATCAGCTCGGCAATGCTGACCCTCATCGTGCAGTATACCTGATTAGGAACTTGCCATAGCTCGATATTGGAATTCATTACAACATTCGCTGCATGAATATCGTTTCGGAGATTGAATTCCCAGCCGCCTCGCGGCCATGCGGCCCCTCCAATCCAGATCGCCTTCAATCGAGAGCCAATGCGAGGCTCGGTCAGATAAGCTGCGGCAAGATCTGTCAGAGGACCAAGAAACACAACATACAAAGGCTTATCGTCCTCCGCCATCGCTTCCTTGATAATGGCCTCCGCGCCCTCCGACATGAGAGAATCATGCTCGCTTGGCAAAGCGGAAGCCGCTCCTTTATAAACCGGAACACGCCCTGTCATATCCATAAGCTCTATAATCTTGCACGCCTCGTCATAGCTTTGCAGCATCGTATCCACGCGTCCGGTTCCTTCGGCATTATTCTCGAATTGAGCCGCAATAATGCCCTTTACGATAAATCTTGGCGTTAACAGCGCATGCGCGATCGCATACTGATCGTCCGCCTCATTCTTGGCATCGGTATTGACTATTAATCGTATCTTTCTCCAATGGGGAATATCAAAGGAAAAACTCACATGCATACCTCCCGTTGCGTCATATTTACATTTTAGAAGCTATCCGTCTGTCCAGGCTCTAAACAAAAGGGACATGAAAGACGACATTTCGGACAAATCTTCCTTATCGCCAAAGCTGCCAAGTGTCCCTATTCGTACAACATACAATTTGTGTAGCACGAACGGGTTGCAAACAGGACGCCATCTGCCTATTTTCGAGAAGAAAGTCTACCGCGCTTACCCTCGTCGTAATCCATAAAGCCTTACAATTCCAAATCACTCCGGTCCCCGAACAACGAGCTTTCAATGCTAATCTGTTTATCCCATGGTTTAATGAAAAAAAATACCCATCCGCTTGAATAGCGAAATGGATATCCTATTGATGTATATCGTTTCAATATGCTTTCTGTCCACGAATTATTGATTTACTGAAGGTTTAAGATAATCTCGTCTATCTCTGATCACTAATTGAAGCATCGTTATTATTAGCTGCCAAATCGGTTAAAGGATCATATGGAGGTCCAGAGACAGTCCCTACTAACAAAGCAATATCGACTGCATTCACGGGACTGCCCCATGAGTTGCCTGAAAATACGAACACTGCCCCATCAACAACAAAGCCGCGAGTATTGTAAACAATATTATTTATAATATGACCTTGAGAATTTGGATTTAAATAAGCCGGTTGCCTCATTGAATAAAAAATATTGTCTCTTACAATTAAATTCACTACATTCGATTGTGTAACAAATCCCCTGTTCACAACCCAACCAGTGGAAGGACCCGCTTGAGGCGGTCCGTATATCACATTGTTAACAAGCAAATGGTTGGTTCCCGAGAGTTGAATGAATTCTACTGCATAAGGGTTATCGCTTGTAATCGTTAATCCGTCGATAGTAATGCCATCCCCGGTTACAAGAAACGCTATAACGGCTGACTGTAAGGATATAAGTGTATTCGGATAACCTTGAATTGTTACTCCAGCTTTATTGATTGTTATTTGTGAAGTAATCGGATAAGTTCCGCCAAGCACATGTACAGTACCTGTCGGAGAAACAGCTGTAACTCCTTGTTGAATCGTGCCAAACGGATTAGCTTGAGTTCCATCCCCTCCAACTGCACCCTCCAAAACATAAACGTCGAATGGGTTAGGCTCGAAAGTACCTGTTGGGCCGGTTGGACCCGTTGCTCCATCTGCTCCCGTTGGGCCCGTTGCTCCTGTTGCTCCGTTCGCTCCAGTCGGACCCGTCGCGCCTTCTGGACCAGTCGGCCCTGCGGGACCGCCTGAAGGACCGGTTGGGCCGGTTGCTCCATCTGCTCCCGTTGGTCCGACAGGTCCTGTCGGACCGGTTGGGCCAGTCGCCCCTGCTGGCCCGGTGGGACCTGTCGGTCCGGGAACTGAAACATCATCCTGCACGATAACAAGAGATGCTTTCAAAGGAATGAATGTCGGAAGAAAAACTGCAGCAGTGCTGGCATTAACCAACGATAAGGTTACTGGCGCAGCACTAACTTCAATAACTCCTAATCCGGGTACGACCCCTGTCTTGATAGGAGAGCTTCCTTCAAGAAAATCGCCTTGGGAAGAACTGAGGGCAAATACAGCTCCATTAGTAGAAAAGGAAGATTGAGTAGAAACCCACCAGTTCAAAACATATCTGCCCGCTTCATTAAAAGTAATTACTCCGGTTACAACGTTATAACTAATATTCCCGGAAGAGTATACGATTGTATCAAAGACAATATTACTTCCGGTATTCACTGTACCAGAACTAAGAAGTTCCAACTGTAATAATATATCGCTCATGTTAACCTCCTTTGAAACCAGCGTTAAATGGGCACATTGACTTCTGAAATGACTATATTGGCTTGAACAGGTGTTTGCCCAAAGCCCACAGTCTGCCCCGTAGCATTAACCAAAGTAAGAATGGCCGGTACAGTTGCAACTGATAGAAGAGCACTGCCATTTAGTTGCCCGGTTGGAATTGGCGAGGAAGCCGAAATATCTCCACCGCCATCCAAAAGAATACTAAAAGTGACAGACGGGGAAGTGCCTGCTCCATCTGTACTGACCCACCATTCAACATAATACAAACCAATTGCCGAAATCGTAAACTCTCCAGTCCCCAAATTGTAACTGATATTCGAACTTTGATCATTGACTAACGTGTCAAATACAACATTGTCACCATCGTCTATTGAAACTGGAGCTTCCAAAAGCTGAGTTTGAATACCACCCAGCTCGACTGCTGAACCGGTCGGTCCAGTCGGACCTGTCGCTCCGTCTGCTCCTGTCGGGCCGGTCGGACCCGTCGCTCCGTCTGCTCCCGTCGGGCCGGTCGGACCCGTTGCTCCTTCCGCTCCCGTCGGGCCGGTCGGACCCGTCGCTCCTTCCGCTCCCGTCGAGCCGGTCGGACCCGTCGCTCCGTCTGCTCCCGTCGGGCCGGTCGGACCCGTCGAGCCGGTCGGACCCGTCGCTCCGTCTGCTCCCGTCGAGCCGGTCGGACCCGTCGCTCCGTCTGCTCCCGTCGGGCCGGTCGGACCCGTCGCTCCGTCTGCTCCCGTCGGGCCGGTCGGACCCGTCGCTCCGTCTGCTCCCGTCGGGCCGGTCGGACCCGTCGCTCCGTCTGCTCCCGTCGAGCCGGTCGGACCCGTCGCTCCTTCCGCTCCCGTCGGGCCGGTCGGACCCGTCGCTCCTTCCGCTCCCGTCGAGCCGGTCGGACCCGTTGCTCCGTCTGCTCCGGTTGTTCCGGTTGCTCCGGTTACTCCGGTTACTCCGGTTGCTCCGGTTGCTCCGGTTGCTCCGGTTGCTCCGGTTGCTCCGGTTGCTCCGGTTGCTCCGGTTGCTCCGGTTGCTCCGGTTGCTCCTTTCTTACCACGATGCCCTTCATGACCACGTTTGCCTCGTGGACCTCTATCACCAGTTTCCCCGGTTACGCCGGTTGGACCAGTTGCCCCAGTTGGGCCAGTTGGGCCTATTGCTCCTCTACAACCTTTTGGACCTTTGATGAGAATCAGCTTCTTACATTTAATCACCTTTCTTTTATTTCCTCGTTTTTTTTTACTCACATGACTAGAGTTTGAACATGATGCTGACAAGACTTTTTTTCGGACGACTACTTGCCGAGTATGCTTCTTTTGTTTTTTTTGCACGCTGCTTTTCAATTGAGACACCTCCTTAATGTTTTATATTTTATGAACATGCATCTAACTATGAATGTGCATATCGGAACAAATTCGTATCTGCTTGTCAAATAGAACAGCTTCAGCTTTTCTGGATAATTGCGAAGATGTCTGTTTGCCGCAAGCGAAGCACTCGCTTAGGGAAGAGGAGGGGTGTCTTTGTGGAACACGAATTGGGGATCTAACACAAAGTCTTGTTTCTTCGATTTATTTATTCACAAGTTCAGATGTTGCATAATTATCTATCGCTAGAATCGTCTTAGAAAGTACGTTACTCGAAATTTTATAAGCTATAGTTAGCACAAAAAGCGTTCCGCGACGCTATGGTTCGCGGAACGCCCTGACGACATTTGATATTAGCCATTATGTGCTGCTTAATCTCCTGCCCCTTCGGACAGCTCGCAACTGCCCTTCACCTGAAACTGCTTGCCCGAATGCCGCTCGGAATGGCTGCCATAATCAATGACCGCCTCCCTCTCCCCCCAGGGATTGCACACGAGCAAGGGAAGGTCGCGTGACGCTGTCAATTTCACATATTCGATTGTTCCATTTCTCTTGCACGCCTCCACTTGATAGCCGTTGGCGGCAGGCAGCCGAATTTCGGCGTCCCAGCTCTCCGGCAACGCGGAGAACAGATGCAACACGGGCTCTTCCGCAGGAGAAGGCGGGAACGCGCGGCATAACGCATTGATCATCGCTTCCGTTGCCTGACCCATACGTTGCCCCGAAATCGCTTGCGGACCTTCTCTCAGAGTCAATCGATTATCAAGAATGACTGTAAAGCCGGAGCCCTCGGGATCGCAGAAATTATCCGGCGAAACTTCCAGAAGCAGCTTAGGCACAAATTGCTCGACAGCCTCCTTATCCCCCATTCTTCCGGGAGCAATAACGAAAGGATCCAGCTCGCCGATACTGCAAGCTGACGTGCCGAAGCCTCGCAGCTGCAAGCATTTGCGATAAGTGCTCTCCGCAAGGCTGCGTTGCCTCGAGTCAGGAGTAGCCGGCGTTATCAGGTCGTACAAGATAACAGGATCCATCGCGTGGTAATACGACTCGCGTCCGCGTCGCACCGGACCTGCGCCGCTGCTCCAGCATTCTTCCTCGCCTTCCTGTCGGGGCGCCAGCGTTCCCTTGCTGACATTTGTCAGAATAGGCGTCATACGGCGCTCGAAGACACTCCATACATGACGATGCTCTTCATCGAGCTTCAGAATCTCCGCAGCTTTAACCGCAATCGGAAGTATGCCGTGAATGGCCGCAAGCTCGGATATCGTATCGCTTGCGTCCCACATGTCCTCGTGATTGTTCACATGACGCAGATGAAGATAACCATCCTCCCCCTCCTCCACAAAGGGCAAATGCAAATACAAATCAGCTGCATCCTTCAGCATCGGATAGGCTCTGTTCCGAAGCCAGTCCTCATCGCCTGTCGTCCGATATCTCACCCAGAACAAATAAGCGATTTTGGCCGTAGTCGAGAAAATATGGTTCACATAGCTGTAAGGCGCAACAGTCTCCTCATCCTCCGGCTTGACAACGCATTGCCAGTTCCATCGGGATTCGAAGGGGTTGCGGCCTTCCGCATTGAGCCTGAAGGCTGCGCTTCTTTCCTCCCATGGCTTCCTGTTGGTATAAAGCTCTTCCATTTCCGAAGCAAGCGATTCCGGCAATTCGTCAGGGCCGTTGAACCAGCAGGTTTCCGGTATGAACATCCCCTGACTGCCCCACTGCTGCCGGGCGGCTGTTCGGTAAGCGGCTCTATTGTTCCAGATCTGTTCATAGAACGCGTCGGCAAGCTCGAAGCAGCCGGCTGCAACCAAAGGCGAGTAATAGCAGGATTGGTTATGCCACCAATATTGCGCCCCCCACATTCCGAAGTCGCCGGCCGTTTTGAAGAGAAGACCTGCATATCGAGCCATATGGCTGCCCCGTGACACGCTTGCCATCAGATATAGAAAAAAGACGGCATGCATAGCAACCGCATTCGCTGAACCGTCCTGGCTTTCCAGTCGCATAAGAGGCGCTCTCGACCAGAATTGATGCCACCAGGTTCTTGCGTTTGCCGACAACGCCGGAAACGACTCCGCGCCGATGGCAGATAGCGCAGTGCAAAGCTTCTCCTGCCGATCGAAGGATTGGGCGGTTGCGATCGCTACCGTTAATGAGCCGCGTCCTGCTTCAAACGTCAGCACCGATTCCGCGCTGTTGCGATTCCATGCCTCCGCAGTCCGACCAAAGCCTTCCAGTTCAAGGAACGAGCGGCTGTCGTATTGCCCCTCTTCAAAAATCTGCGTCAAGGAGAGTCGTCTATTTGATTGATGCAATATAGAGGTGGCAAGATGATGATGTGTTCTTACATACGTGTATGCCCCATCCTTACGCAGAGACGGATGAATATACGGTCGTCTCCCAACCGTATATTCGCTGCCGCCTCGCATCGTTCGAAGATGAACGGATATCGGCTTCGGAAGCTCGCGCCTATCGGTAATCTCCACGATAAACGCGTCCTGATCAGGGAGGGCGAAGCAGGCGATATGCACCTGCTCCGCTTCAATCTCGATTCTTCCATCATATACCGACAAATGCTGACGCGTCTGACTTGTGAACACGGCCTCGCCAAATTGAATATCAATCAAGCCGCAGCCTCCGTAATAATCGGAATCAAGGTCGGAGAAAGAGGTCGATGCCGCATCGCTGGCGAACAAATCAACACGATTAATCTGCATGCGCAGCTCCCTCGGCGTCAGCCAAACGAGCGTTCCCATCCTCCCGTTTCCAAAAGGAAGACCCGCTTCCGCTATTCGCTCAATTCCTTCATAACGCAAATCGGCCGTTGCGATCAACTGCTTTAATGATTTCATATCGGAGCCCCCGGCTTACTTGGCAAATTCGGCGTATTTGGACTTGGCATTCTCCCATGCCTCTTGATACCATGCCCAATATTTCTCCGAGCCTGCCGCTTTCAGCTTTTTCAGCGTATCCTGCTTCGCCGCTTCGAATTCCTCGTCGGTTTTGGCCAGTATAGCGGAAGGCGCGCCTCTAAGCCAGATTTCCTCCAACTGAGTGCCGATTCGCTTAATATCGTCAGGCGGCGATTCGAGCAGCGCGTTAATGCCCGTTTTCCATGTGCTGATATCGAAAAACTTGCCTTCTTCCTTCAGGTTAATGTAGACATCGTTTTTGGTTTCCGCTCCATAGTGCTCGGCAAAATCCTTATCTGCGGCCGTCATGCTAAGCTTCCAGGCTTCCGTTGTGTTGAACAAGCTGAGCGGAGCGCCGTCGGGATGCGTTTCCCCTGGAGAAATGCCGGCGAAGTTAACGTCAAACTGCAGACCCCACTCCTTCTTCACTTTATCGTCGCCGCTTGCCGCAGCTTTCAGCACTTCTTCCTTCATTTGCGGTTTGCCGTCCACCATATCCCAATGCACGCCTTGAATACCGCTTTGAAGCAAGCGAATGCCGTCATAGGAATTAAGGAAATTGATCAATTCGACCGCTTTGGCCGGGTTTTTGCTGCTTTTGGTAATTCCGACAAGTCGGTTGGCAAGCCCCGCTTCATAATTCGCGTTGGCATAGGCACTCATGCCTTCAATCGGAATCGGTTCATAGGCAGCCAGCGTATTCGGATCTTTCTGAGCTTGAGCGGTATTGAAATCATTGAACATCCAGGAACCGAGCACAGACATATATTGACCGCCGGTAATCTTCCCCGTGTAATCGGCATACTTCTGAACCAGACTGTCGGTATCGAAGATGCCCATTTGATTCGCCTTGTTATAAAATTGCAGACTTTGCCACAAAATATTGTCCCCGTCGTTGTACATATCCACAATTTCATTCGTTCTCACATCGCAGAAGCCGGCATTGCAATCGACTACAAAATTGGTGCTGCTCTTCAGCATAACGTACGGCCATTTATTCCAGTCCGTAAACAAGCCGAAGCCGTATGTTTTTTTGCCGTCTTCCGTTGTCGGATGCGCTTTCACCATCTCCGCTATCATCTTCAAGTACTCTTCGTCGCTGCCGATAACGGGCGCGCCAAGCTCCTTGAAATAATCCCAACGCGTGAAATAACCGACTCCGAAGCTCCCGGTAAAGCCGTCATTGCCCGCTTGGAAAGGCACCCAATAGAGATTTTCCGAGCTGTCGCTTAATGATTTTCTGGAGAAATTCGCTCTTAGTGGGAAGTTATTGACGATATCGGAGCCATATTGCTCCAGATAAGGATCCATCGCAATGACCAAGCCTCCCTCAATCATTTGCTTGGCGATGTCCTGATTGCCCGTCGTGATAATATCCGGCAATTCTGTACCGGAGGAAAGCATCAGCTTAAGCTTTTCTTCGGGAAGATCCACTATATCGAATTTAATATTGAGCTGCTTTTCCATTTCCTGAATCGTGTCGTATGGCCAGCCGGAATCGTTGGCCTTGGTATCTCCCTGAATGCCCCAGGTCAGATGGACGGGCTCGCTCTCGCCGGTACTGCCGCCGTTTTCGGTTGCCTCCTTGTTCCCCTCATTGCCATTCTTGCTGCATGCGGCAAGAAATACCAGAACTAGCGACATTACAACAATCAGCAGCAATTTCCACTTCATAATCCGCTTCATACGCTTCCCCCCAAATTTCATGTATTTGATTAACAACTGCATGGCAGTTGATTCATCCTGCATTCATCCTAGCCTTTGACTGCTCCAAGCATAATGCCTTGCGTGAAATACTTTTGACAGAACGGATACACGACAAGGATCGGCAGAACGACGACCATTGTAAGCGTCATGCGAACCGTCTGCGGCGAGAGGATCATGGCGTTCTTCATCGCTTCCATATTGGCCGTTCCGGATTCCCTGACGCTGGCGGCAATGCTCTCCGCCTGAGTCAGATAGGTATAGAGCAAATATTGCAGAGTGCGCAAATCCGGATCAGAGACAAACAAATAATTATCGAACCAGTTGTTCCAGTGTCCAACGGCGGAGAAGACGGCGATTGTCGCAATAATCGGCTTGGACAGCGGCATGACAATCAGCGAGTAGATGCGAAGAAATCCTGCGCCATCCAGCATCGCGGCTTCGAACATCGACTCCGGCAGCGATTCAATATAGGTTTTGATCAGGATGACGTAAAAGGCCGATAACGCCGTCGGTATGATGTAGACCAGAAAGCTGTTCATAAGACCAATTGATTTAATCGTCATATAATACGGAATCAGACCGGCATTGAAAAACATCGTAATCACGACAAAGCGATAGATTGTCTTGCGCAAGTAAAGCTCCGGCCGGGTAAGCAGATAAGCGAGGAAGGAGCAGCTCAGCACCGTAATGCAGGTGCCCGATATCGTTCTTACAATGGAGATAAACAGGGCATTGTAGATGGCCTTGATCTGAAATACATCGGCGTAGCTGTTCAAGTTAAAGCCAACCGGCCATAGAAACAAGCCTTTCTGCGCCTCAATCGGATCGCTGAGCGAATAAATCAGAATATAATAAAACGGATACAGGCAAAGCAGCGTAAACAGAGTGAAGACAGCATAATTAAGAAACACAAACAGCGCGGTCCCCGCTCCCGTTTTTCGATTCGCGCTTACTCTCATGTCGGCAAGCCTCCTTTGATGCGATCAGATGATAGATTGTCCATTTATTTTTTTCGAGAAGCGATTAACGGCAAACAGCAGCATAATGCTGATGAGCGTCTGAATCATGCCCACGGCGGTCGCATACGAAATATCATTATTCTGAATGCCTAGCCGGTACACATACAAATCAATCGTTTCAATCGCATCGGCGACAAGCGGGTTGCGGAATACCAGATACTGGTCGATGCCCGTCGTCAAAATACTACTGAGCTGCAGGATGAGCAAAACAACAAAGGTCGGCATAATGCCTGGCACCGTAACATGCCAAATCTTGCGAAATCTTCCCCCGCCATCCACGTAAACCGCATCATACAATTCATTGTCTACGCCTGATATCGCGGCGAGATAAATAATCGCATTCCATCCAAGCGTCTTCCAGACGCCAAGCGCGGTTTGGAAATACCAGACGGCGTCTCCGTTGCCCATAATATTGGAGGAGCTGTTCTCCATGCCAAGCAGCGCCAATAGCGCGTTCAGCAAGCCCTCGCTGGAGAAAAAAACATAGGAGATGGAAAAGATAATGACCCAGCTGATAAAATTGGGCAGCGTCGTTACCGTTTGAACGAATTTTTTGTAGCGCTTGCTTCTCATCTCGTTCAGAAAGATCGCGAAAACCGCAGGGAGCGGTGCGCAGATGATCAGGAAAGCGTTCATTGCAAGCGTATTGCGAATAACCCGAATCGTATTCGACCAATCCTGCCGGATAATATCGAAGTTGCCCAAGCCGACAAACGGCGTTTTATCCAGCGGGATGCCCGGCTTGAAGTTCAGAAACGCAAGCAACCATCCCGCCAGAGGCGCGTAACTGAATGTCAGGTAGAACACAACAAACGGAATCGCGCACAAGGACAAATACAGCCGCCTCTTCTGAATTCCGCTAAACGGTTTTCTATTCATCGTCCTCTCTTCGTTCTTCATTCTGAATCCCTCTCCATCCATTCTGTTGTGTCCTTATCGTACCAAGACCGGCGAAACGAGCAAATATAACCATTTCAGATCAGCTTGTAAATAATTACGATTATTCCCTATTCGAGAGGAGATGAGCGCCGGGCTTGTAATTTTTTATGATGGAAATGGTTAAATTTTATGATTCCACGAATGAACCCACAAAAAACCCTCGTTCATCAAACGAACGGGGGCTGTTTTTTTATTTTATTTTGGTCGGTATGCTCAAATATACGCTCGTTCCTGTGTCGGTGTCGCTCTGAATGTGCAAGCCATATTTGCTTCCAAAATGCAGCTTGATCCGATTGTCCACATTACGCAGTCCGATACCGTCGCCGCTGTCCGACTGCAGCGAAGCATCCTGCAGAAATTGACGATTCAGCCTCTCCGCAAGACCCTCCGGCATGCCCTCGCCGTTATCAGCTACACAGATGACGATATCCTCACTGGAATGATCCATTGAAATTTCAATCCGTTTATTTTCGTCCTTGTTCTTCATGCCATGCAGAATGGCGTTCTCCACCAGCGGCTGCAGCGCAAGACGCGGAATCTTATGCTGCCGGATGAACGCATTCGAATGGACGATAAGGATAAGATCCTCTCCGTATCGATATCTCATAATGCGCACATAATGCTGAATGTACGTCATTTCCTCGCCAATCTCCCAGAACATTTCCTTATTTCTGAACAACGGCCGGATGATATGCCCCAAAGTTTCGATGCTTGATGCGATATGACCGGCCTTGATGGCGAGCGCCATCCACTTAATTGTGTTGAGCGTGTTGTAGAGAAAGTGAGGCTGAATCTGATTCTGCAGCATTTCCATTTCAAGCTCGCGTTTTCTTCGCTCCATCTGGCTGTTCTCGTGAATCAGATGGAGAATATCAAGCGACATTCGGTTGAATTGGTTAATCAACAAGCCAATCTCATTGTTGGGCACTTCCTTGACGACCGATCCTACCTTGCCTCTGCCCACTTCCCGGATGGAATATAGGAGCTGATTTAACGGCTTGGTAAACTTTTCTGCCCAGAAGACAAACAGGAAGGAAATAAACAAGATGCTGCAAATAAATATAACCATGCTGGTTCGCTGCAGCTTGACGATATCGCTGGAAAAAACCGCTGTTGGCACTTCGTTGACAAGCGACCATTGATTGTCGGACATCGTGTAGTAGACGATTTGCATCGTTTCGCCGTTCAGCTTTTCTGTAAAGCTTCCGCTGGCATTCGTACTGACTACGTTCTCTGCATAGGGATACTTGTTGCCGATGGCAGCCGAATCGGTGCTTGATATCACCTCTCCCGCTTCATTTAACAGAGAGATGTTGCCGGATCCCGTATCGGAAAATTTCCCGTAAATCGCGCTTAAGGTTTGCTCATCTATAACGATCATCAGCGTTGCGATTTGTTTGAATTGAAGACCCAGGCCGATCCCTTTAACCGCTACAATCGCTTTCGAGGGCGTCGAAACAGTAGTCTCCAACCACCCTTCCCCAAGCTCGCCGAAGGTGTAGCCTCCTATAAACGAGGTCTTCGGATGGCTGATTTTCCCTGCCGTATAAACCAGCGAACGCTGAAAGGCCTCCTTACGCACTCCTTCCCTCATCAATAGGACGTTCCTTCGATTCGTTCCAACAATCTTCATTTCATCCGTCACCATGTAGATTGAATCCAGATAGCTGTATTCGGACATAAAGCCGGTCATTTTAGCAATAAACGTATTAATCGCGACAATCGTATCGGGCTCGCTATCAATGCCTTCAACCAGCAGCTGTTGAACGCTCGGATCGATGGAGATTAAATTGGTCAGCTTTTCGATTTCATTCAGATAGGTTGTAATATTGTATTCGGATTGCCGAAAGTTTCGGAGCGTTTCATCTTCAATGCGATTCTGGAATAGCTGCGAGCTGGTACGATAGCTTAACAGCGAATTCAAGGCAAGAACAAGCGCGCTAAGCAGAATGAAGGACAGAATCAGTTGCGCTTTCAACGAAGAGAAGAAATGAATGCCGGCTTTATTCCTCATGACTGTCCATTGCCCCGTTCTCTCTCTTGCGATAATCATTCAGAACCGTGCCCGTATTTTTTTTGAACACCTTGCACAAGTAGCTCACATCTGAGAATCCCGTCATTTCCGCGATTTCATACGCCTTCAATTGCGTTTCCCGCAGCAGGCGCTTTACGTTTTCCACCCGAACATTGGACAAATAATCGACAAATTTGACGCCCGCTTCTTTTTTGAAAAGCGCGCTCAAGTAATTTTGGCTTAAGCCCACTATCCCCGCCACATCGTTCAACGAAATATCCTTATGATAATTCTCATTGATATAGCGAATGGCATGAGCGATCTCCTTGGTATGCGACTGATTCAGCAGCATGGGAGACTCCCTGGTCTCCTGCACAAGCTGTGTGAACAGCTCCATCATTCGGTCTATATTATCGCATCGCCTCAGCTTGTCCAGATACGCTTCTCTGGCTTCCTCCATGTCGGAAGGCTGCGAGAACAGCAAGGGAATCGTTTCCTGAAACGATCTGGAGAACCACTTCAGCACGCTGCTTCTTGATTGCAGCCAATCCGGATGAAGCGACTGCGCCATGCCGGCTATAAGATTGCGAATGGCAGGTGCTTCGACCAAGCCTAGAATATGCTGCAGTCCGTCGCCAATTTTTCGTATAAGCTGTTCAATGTCGACCTCGCAGCCATAGTAATAATCGCCGTTGCCCATGAAGAAGCTTTGCTCCAGCGCCTGAGCCGACTCGATATACATAGCTGGCAATCGTGCGAAGCCGTTGCCGATCTCGCTGATGCCGAAGGATACCTTCAAATCATAATACAAGGAGAGATAATCCCGTATTCGGTTCAACACTCCGGCAATCTTCCCTTTGACCGCCCACTCGTCGGAGACGGCGCTTATATTCATGACGATGATATACTTCTCTTCCTTGTCTACAAAAACCTCTCCAATATTTCCATGATCCAAAATTTCAATCAACACATTATTCAGTGCGAATTGCACCAAAATCCCCTTCTCGTCCTTAAATCGCGCAATAAAATCATTATAATTCGCAATATGCATCACGCAGACAACCAGTCTCTCCGGCGCCAGCTTCATCTTGAGCCGCCTGGCCTTCTCAGCGAACTCGGAGGCAGAGTATAGTCTGCTGAAAATAAATTCGCGCATCAGCTTGCCCTTGATTAAACTCAGGTCATCCAGCGGCATAGCGGTCGACGGGCTTCGCTCCAGCATCAATTCCTCTTTCACATTTTGCAAGATGTTTTCCATTTCTTGCGTGGACATCGTCAACTTTAGAATATACGAGGATACACCGTACTCCATCGCCATTTTAACAAGCCCAAACTCCTCCAGACAGGTTAAAATAATAATTTTTGTTTTGCTTGCGCCTTCCCCTCTTATCTTTTTAATTAATTCCATTCCGCCCATCACAGGCATTTTCAAATCGGTAATGACAATATCAGGTTTTTCTTTCAGGAAGATCTCCCATGCCTCTTGTCCGTTTGCTACATCCGCAATCACATTCATGCCGTAGAAGCTCCAGTTCATCATGCTTCGAAGCCCGTGACGAACCAGCATTTCATCCTCCGCAATTAGAACTTTATACATAATCGGCCTCCTGATGAATGAGATACGCTGTTTGTCTTCTTTCATTAATTATGTTCCCTTTTGATTCAATATACAACCATTCATCATGTATAACCCGCACCTGACAACAGGATGCGGGTTCAGAACGATCAGGTTGGTTGCTTATTTCATCAGGAATGCAATCATAACCGTTGCTCCCTTGCTTAGCGTTACCTGGATATGCTTGCCTCTCTCATCACTGAGCGCTTCAGCCTCGCATCCGTCCACAATAGCCTTCGACCATGGAAGGCCCGCGCTTAATCTGATGCGATTATCGTCAACATTCGAGCAAAGCTTGACTTGCGCGGTATGGGAAGCCGTGTCCCAATTTAATTGTTCTACCTCAATCTGCGATCTTGCCATCAAGCCGTCAATGGCTCCCATCCGCCAATCAGAAGGCAAGGCTGGAAGAATTTCGATTTCTCCGGTATTGGAGTACAGCAGCGCCTCATGAACAGCGGCTACAACGCCGAAGGAGGTGTCCGTGCAATAGCAATGATTTCTCCGATTCGTATCATGATCCGTCATGAGCGAAGGATAATAGCCGGCATCGGTCATCATCGGCAGCAGCGAGGACACTACGCCCTCACCCAGCTTCAGCCGTGCGCTGACCAACGCCTTATGCATCCAGCCATGCCCTGCCGTCGCATCCTTCGTATTATATTTGTCGCGATTCTCCAGAGCGAGCCTTGATGCATTCCCTAGCGATTTATCGCTCTGCGTTTCATAGCCAGGCCACGCAACATATAGATGACTCAGATGTCTGTGGTTATTGTTCTCCGTATATTCACTCATCGCCCATTCGCGCAATGCGCCGTCTGTATCGTACTTATAGGCGGGCAGCAGCTCCAATAGAGCTTCCCATCTGGCGACTGCGCTTTCAAAGCCTTCTCGTTTAACCGCCTTTTCCATCGTAATGACCATTAAGAGACCATCCCTGGCAGCGGATATATCCATTGTCGCGTTAGCCGTAATCGTGCTGTTATAGCCGATCGGGTTATTCTCCGGCGAATAGGTTGGGATAATGATATACTTCTCGCCTGGAAGCAACGATGCTTTGCCGCTTTGATGACACGCATTGCCGTTCCTATCCGTATAATATTCCGGCGTGCAAATCTGTTCCCAGAAATTCGCTTGCTTCGTCAGAAGAGGCAGCAGGATGTCCTTCTCCAAATCGAGGACTCCCTTGCGCAGTAGAGCCTCGAATTCCGCATCGGACAGTCCGCCGTCATTCACGCTGAGCAGCGGCTGCAGCTCCTGAATTCTCATCGCTTCTACAATCGGGATCTGTACATTGCCATAGCATTGCCAGTATTCATAGATGGGCAGCAAACACCAGCTCGCTCCGGCGTTCCAGTATTCGAACGGATAATCATTATCATATTCGACATGCATGCCCCGATCGCCGTCAGAATTGACGGACACCTGCAACGCATCGTGCATTCCGTACGCCATTCGGGCATTCGAAGCAAAGTCCGGCGCATTTCTCAGGAAGAATGCGATATATCCAAGCTGCGCCTGCTTCAGATGTCCTGTATTCATGGCCGCGACCTGCAAATTCACGTTGGCGTCAAGCGTGTAGATGCCGCGCCAGCCCGGATTCCACTCGCCGGTCCACATTCCGTACAAGCGAGGCGCGCTGGAGCCGCCGCAGCAGATCATCGCATAGCGCCCTTGATTGTATACTTGCTCCATAAACGCATGATGAATGCTCGATTTCATTCCTTGTTGCGTTTGAATCAAAGTCAGGTTATCCGCATATTTATCGCGTTCATTCACCGACAAGGAAAAGCGGACAGCGTTAAACTCGGCAGCATGCTGATCGGCATGGGGGGCCAGAGCTGCTGCATAGTTGAAACGGCCTGCCGCATCCACATATTTTTGCGCCACCCTGTTTGTTTGATCGAGCAATTGCTCCATAAGAGCATAGACCGTTTGTTCGGTGAACGCTTCGATTTCTCCCATGTCGAACGTCCGATCGGATTGCGTAATGAGATACACTGCGTCTGCATCTGTAATTTGAATCGCCGGGTTCTGCTCCCCCCCAACATTCAAGGCTTCATTCGTTGCTTCAAGCAGCACTCTGTTCTTCCTTCCATTCACAACCAGAACCTGCGTTAATCCCGCATAACCTCCTCTGCGAAGCTCGCTGCCCTCATAAGCCGGATAATGCGCGACCTGTGCAATGTAGTCCGCGTTGGGATCTACCAGCTTTTTGTATAGAAGAGCGGATAATTCGGAGGAGCCGTCGCGGGCGCGGCTCATGCTGGACACATCATCAATGGAAATCGTCATATTTATCTTGGCGCCGGCAGTCGATTGCTCTATTCTCGTAATCGAAACATGATCTGCGCGCGAGGTGAAGGAGCTTCGACTCCACTCGCCTAATTCGTCCGTGTAGCGCACGCTTGTCTCCGCTGTTTCATAATTGGTCGAGCGCTCATAGCTCGATAGGCTTCCTCTATTGGACATATTCAATCGAAGCTGATGGCCGGGATGATAGCTGTAGTAGAATGTTCTAACTCGGGTCGAGCCGTTCTCATCCTTGATTTTCCATTGATCATTCTGGTTGAATACATTCCACCTTGCATCGCTTAATTGCTCGGTCAGCTCGCTTGGAATGGTTCTCGGGTCTCCGGACGGATAGTTAAACCACATGTTCTGGAAGATAAAGCTGTCCGAATAAGGCGCGCCTGACGTAATGTAACCGTTCTCGCCATTGCCGCTGATCATGCCGTCCCGCCATTCGTAGCCCGGATCGGTCAAGGGCAATTCTGTGTAGCTGTTAGCATAGTTGCCTTGTTGAAACCTTCGTGCAGCAGTAAGTGACATAAGCTTCCTCCCACATTTCCTAATTGCCGTGCTTTCGCTATAATTATAGCGATGCAGCCGGATAGATGTAATGAACGAAGACGACCACATTCACAAACGAGGTGTCGCATTATGACAGAAGTGAACACAGAGGAGCGTCTGCCTCCAATTGATATCGGCAATCTGGCTATCAAGCTCGCGCTTGAAGGCTTTATACTCAATGTCTTGTATGTGAAATTCGGCTATTTCCACAGCACAATGCGCGAGCACAGTCATAGTCGCGGGAGCTATGAGCTCCACTATATTCCTGAAGGCCAGGGCATTCTGATTGCTGACGGAATACGTTATTCCCTCATGCCTGGAACCTTGTTTATGACAGGGCCGGCGGTGCTGCACGAGCAGATTCCCGCCCCCGCAGATCCGATGGCCGAATATTGCATCTTCTTTGAGGTGGTCTCCGGAGATTCCTCCTCCTGCACCGACAAAGGCAATGGTCTGTCGAGCCATTCTCTGTCGGAGCTGCTTGTGAACACCCCGTTCTGGATCGGTCAGGACAATGAGAACCTGTTGCCCTTGTTCAAGATGCTTTCATCCGAGCTAAGCTCAAAGCCGCTCGGCTTCCATCATATGGCCAAAAATGTATTAGAAATGATTGTTGCCCGAACGGTTAGACAGTATTCGAACCTCCGCCCTTCGCAGCAGCATGCGCCTGAGAAAACGATGGACGACAGCAGACTGCTTACCATAGAAAACAGCTTCTTATACGAATACGCTGCCCTTACATTATCAGAGCTTGCGAACAGGCTAAGTCTGAGCACCAGGCAGACCGAGAGAATCGTGCTGAAGCTATACGGCGTCTCCTTCAAGGAAAAAAAACAACAATCCCGCATGAGCGCCGCAGCCCAGCTTCTTACAACAACGAACCTATCGATAAGCGGTATTGCCGCAAGGGTCGGATTTGCGACCCTGGAGCAATTCAGCCATTCCTTCAAGCAGTTTTACAAGATAACCGCCACTCAATTCAGAGCTCGCAACAAATAATCATTAGCTGCTGCATGCCGCAATCGGCATTATTCATTAACCAGGATGTTCAGCGTGACCGGACCGAGCAGCCCCGAGGCCAGCTCGCCTCGATAACGTGTCGGAATCGTCATGTAATGATTGGCAAGCGTGTTGCATACATACACTTCCAGCACATTGTCGCCCGTCAGCAGCCAAGGAGCTATATCCGCAGTCCACGGCTCCCTCACTAAAGTTCGGACATGCTGGCCATTGACTCTGATCTCTGCAGATGCTGATACATCTCCCAGTTCAAGTATTGCCCTGTATTCTTGCGATCGCTCCGGTACCGCCCATTCCAGCTGGCGCCTGTATACCGCTCCTCCGGAATAACAGGTTAATCCATCGATAGCAGACCAGTCTCCAGCTTGTATCAGTCCTTCTCCACACTTCAATCGTATGGGATCCGGCAGTGCCGCCCCCGCATAATTCGAGGTATCGTACGCAATACGAACGGCTGCAAGACTAACTTCATTCTGCTTCACCAAGGATGTTACCTGATACGTAGCAGCACCGTCATGGCGTATGGCATCCACTTGATCAACCTTCCATTCCACACCATTCACCCAAACCTGAACCGTCCCGAAAGCGGCAAGCTCCATGCCTTCAAGCCCTGGAGGAGCCGTGAAGCGATACCACCCTGCTAGTGGCCTGCTTGCGTCAGGATAGGCATCATAGGCTATGCTTCCCGGCTTATTATGCCATGTCATTGCCAGAGGCAATGGCTGCTTCCATTTCTCCGGGGCGTTCAAGCTCTCGAAGAGCACATGTCCTCGCCCGGCTCGCCCATAACGAAGCAGCACTGTATTGACGCCTCTTTCAACCTTAAGCTGATCGGGAATTTCCTCCATCCATTCACCATTCAGCCATAATTTCTCCGGTAGAATGCCTCCCATTCGCAATCGCACGCTTTGACCGTCAATTGAATGAAACGATGACCACAGATAGGCGATACTGTCTTCTTCCATGTCATATTGCGTGCCCGTCAGATCGAATGATGGCCGGCCAATGGCGATGAAATCATTCGTGATTTCGCCCTTTAAACCATGATAGCCTTGATGTCCAGGATCTCCCTCTATTCCGTATCTCGTCGAGCAGACATATCTGCTCCATTCATAGTTGCTCCCACTCGCTTCCATACGATATTCACTTGGCGCTGATTTCAACTGAAGAAATTCGTTCTCCATATCCTCGGATACTTCCGAACGCCGGAGCGGACCAAATTGCCACAAATAAGGACCGTAACCATAAGTCACCTTCTCCCACATGAAATCATTGAAGGCAGCGTTGCGCCACTCCTCGGTGTTGAACAATCTGTGATCCTCATATGAGAATCGGAACTGGCGCGCTTCCGCTCCTATGAGCGAATCCTCCGGCGGTTGACGAAAATCTCCAAATTGATTATCCATTGTTGGACGGAGTTCAAAGCCCCATTCTCCATCCAATGGCATCGATTGAAGCAAAGATATGGACTCATTCGGGAGCCTCGGCTCCCATGGCACACGCTCCTCTGCATGGATCTGCTTTCGGTTCGTGAAGACAATTAACTGTATCTCCGTTCGGCTAAGCGGCAGCTTAATATAAGTACCTTCAGCCGTAATGCGGCTAGCTTCCAATCGAGTGACTGTCCCATCCCACGGATTCCACAGCTCGATTTTGCCGTGACTTCGGAAGAAGCATTCCGAGCCGTTCATTCCCCCGTATATCGCGTACATATCGCGAAAGCCAATTCTGCGATGCATCACATAAGGAACCTCAGAGTCTCCATCTTCAATCCCACAAGCAAAGTCGCGCGGAAATGCGCCATTAATAATAGCCTCAACTTCCTCGAATGAATGTGCGGTATACGCCGTTCCGCCTGCCTCGTTCCTTTGTGCTCGACTGCCGCCCTGTACGGCGGCCTCTATCGACGTCCACCCGAATAAGGCACGAACAGTATCATCCAGAAGCGAGTCAAAGGCGCCCATTCGCTCGCTGGCTTCAGGCAACCGGTCAAGCGCAATGACAATGCCGCCTGCCTCATGGAACATTCGCGCCTTCTCCAGCATGGAATATCGCACCGCGCGCATAGAGGGCATAATTAAGACGCGATACGCTTCCCCGGCAACACAGAGCTTGCGATCCTCTATTGAAGAACGCTCAATAGACTGGAAATCGATAAAATCAAAATCAATTCCTTGCTTGTACAAATGCTCGCCAACTCCAAAGGCCGACCTCACCGACGCTTCACCGTCAAGCCCTGCCTCCATAGCCGCCACAGGATAGACGATTGCGACATCGCAGACATGAACGCCTTGACTAAGCAGGTAGCTGAGACGCTCCGTGCATGCCAGAAGCGTCTCCATATGCTCCCAATACGGCATGCGGAAATGATTGCACGGAGGTGCCCATTCCCACCAGCCTCCGAAGGTTGTGTAATACAAACCATGCAGCGTCAGCAGATTATGACCGGATACAAAGTTTCGAAATATCGCATCTGTCACATCTGAAGTCGTCGTTCCCCATCCGGTGCCATAGAAGCCTTCCAGCCAGGTTCGCGGCCGCTCATATAGATGGGCGATGGAGCTGGCAACTTTGTTTTTGATCAAATCGCTCTCGAAATCGGGCTGATCGCAGCCAGGGCCTTGATTCCAGCGCTGCGTGCGGAAGTAGTCGCCAAATTCAGTAATGTCCTTGCCTCTGCCGCCGTGATCGCAGCCATAAATCATACCGCGCTCCTGATGCCACTCGAATATCGGAATGAAATAATGCTCCTCGGACAAGGACACCATCACATCTCCGTAATCCAGTCTGATCTTGGCCGTTCGAGGCCCGATATCGATGAACAGAGCCGAAAGCTCATCCACGATGTCATAGCCCTTGCGACTCATAAACGCTTCTCGGAACCTGTCGTTCCACAGCTTCCCACGAATGCCGAATTCCAGCTCATCAGAGAAGAAGAAGCCTAGCTTGGCATTGTCTATTCCTGACAGCCGCTCCTCGAAGCGCGCAAAAAAATGCTCTATGACCATCACACCGCTATCCGGATGCATCGGATCGATGGATCGCGGCTTATGCTCCGCATAGACAATCGATATATGCCAGCTGCCGTCCGGCTTGTCCCATAGCAGCTTCCCATGATGGATAAAGGGAATCAGATTTATCCATTTCTTCGACTGTTCATCAGTTTCCGTCAAGAAAGCGCCAGCCGAAATCACGTCTGTTGGAAGCTGTCTCTCGACTTGCATTGCCTCTTTCTCCATAAGCCAGTCCAAATGCGCAAGATTCGTTCCCGTAATATCCGGCTTGCGCGCTCGAATCTCATCCGTATACCATCCTTGTCCAGGTCCGCATAACGTATAGTCGCTCAGACTGACCGCGATGCCGTATGTGCCGGCTTTCTCAGCAAACCAGGCGAACAGCTCCCACCACGCTTCCGAAAACAACGGAGGATCGCTTGGATAGGTCAGCCCCCATGCGTCTCCTCCCTCATCGCTGTGTCCATAATTAATTTGCAAGCCGGAGATATGATGATCTTTCAGTTGCTCCAGTTGCCAGGTCAATCTCTCCTTCGTGAGGGGCTCGCCTACCCACCAATAGAAAGCCACTTCTCCGTAACCTGCAGGAGGATTGACAAATCCCCGGAATACGTCAAGGTCTTGGCTGCGGCTTGAAAATCCTGCTTCCAATTCTGTTTCTGCACTGGTCATAGAACACACTCCTGGCATAGATTAATGAAAGGCTTCATGGAATTGATCATACCGAAATAAAGCCCTCAAAGAGAGCCTGAGAATTATCTAATTTGTGTTCAGAAGTAACCTATTTTTGCAACAAAAAGAAAGAACGTGTTTTTATTTCTGGTCGCCCGATTTCCTGTACTCCCCTGGAGTTACACCTACCGACTTGCGAAAAATCTTATAAAAAGTACGGCTGTTGTCATAGCCAACGCATTTTGCAATTTTATCAAGCGGGATATCCTTCGTCCCCTCTAGCAGCTTTTTCGCTTTTTCAATCCGTAGTTCGTTTACATATTTAACAAAGGTATGGCCTGTTTCCCGCTTGAACATTTGCCCCACGTAGCTCGGATGAAGGTTCAGATTGGCGGCTATATCAGGCAAGGAAATATCCTTCATAAAGTTCGTTTCAATATAGGCCATCATAAGCGATATATTCTCGTTTTGTTGCGAAGCTGCAGAATCGCTCAATCCGGAAGACTCTGCGCTATGCTGCTTTTCCTCTATTAAAGTCAAGGCGACTTTCTTGAGAAGCTCAGCGAGCTCGCGCTGGTTGACGGGCTTGAGCATATAATCGACAACCTGAAGATGAATCGCTTTTCTCGCGTATTCAAACACATCATGCCCGGTTAAAATAATGAATCGCTTCACCTTTTTAAGCTGCGCCTGCTTAATGAATTCAAGCCCGTCGATTCCCGGCATATGAATATCCGTAATAATAAGATCAGGCTGGAAGAAGTCGATTTTCTCCAAGGCATCAATACCGTCATAAGCCAATATCATTTTTTCGAATGGCGTATTTTCTTCCACAATCATATCTCGAATGCCCTCCAGGATAATGGGCTCATCATCCACGATCATCAGCTTCAACATGGTGAATCTCCTCCTCCTTCCGAAGAATAAGGGTGAACGTTGTTCCTTGGCCCGCGCCGCTTTCAACAAGCATTGTGGACGAATGGCCGTAATAAGCTTTGACACGCTCAACGACATTGCCAAGACCGATGCCCGTTCCGGTCGAAAATCGAATATCGTTTAAGCTCCCCCCTGATAATTTCATACGAAGATTCGAAAGCTTCGGCTCCGGAATGCCTTCGCCGTTATCCATCACTTGAATTTCAATACTTTCCTGCACTCTCTTGAATCGAATCGCTATTCGTTTCTGCCCGCGCAGGTTCGCAAGCCCGTGAATCATACTGTTCTCCAGAAGCGGCTGCAAGATAAATCTTGGACAGCGAAGCGAGAGCAGCGCTTCCTCCACTTCGAGGTCGAAGTGAAGCTCCCTTATCCGTATCTGATGAATGGCAATATAAGCCTTGACATGCTCCAATTCCTCTTGAAGCGTCGTATCATTTGTTTGCGTCAAGCTGTACCGAAGCAAATTCCCGAGAGAATAAGCCATGTCGGCGACCTTATAATCCTTATTCGATCTGGCAAGCATTCGCATCGTCTCCAGAGTATTGTACAGGAAATGAGGTTGAATCTGAGCTTGCAGCATTTTAAAATCCGCATCCTTCTTCAGCAGCTCGACCTTCTGCACACGATTGACGAGTTCATCGATTCGCCTGATCATCGCATTGTAATTCAACAAGAGAAATCCGATTTCATCCTTGCCTATCTTTCCCGAGTAAGGGGTGCCCATATCATCCAGGCCGACTTTGCGCATATGTCGGGATAATAACAAAATCCGTTTGGTAAGCGATGACAACAACAAATAATAAAACAGGCTGAGCACGCCGAGAAGTACAATGCCGACTGCTGCGAGCCAGAGCTTCGTCTTTACAAATTGGAACAAGGTATCTTGTTTATTGATTTCAATAATAGTCAAGCCTAATCGGGGGACTACTGCCGAATTGACCATCAGCTTCTCATCATCCACAAGAAAAGTATCCTCTTGCTTGTTCAAGACAGCGACTTCTATCTTCCGCAGTAAATCCGAGCTTATCTGAGTCTCCCTCATGGAGCTGAATACAGTACCCTCCTCATTCAACAGAATAACGGTATTCTTCGGATGAATGACGCTAAGCGCTTTCATAAGTTCATCGATAATGGTTGATTTCACTGTAATCTCGACAATGCCAAGTTCGCTAGTATAGGTTTCGCTATAAAGCTTGTGATAGTACACCAGAGATGGCTCCGAATCCGTGTTGGTTGTTTTCTTCCATAGCCCTCTTGCCGGCAGAAGCTCCGCCTTCTCCTCAGCGCTCAGCCTGCCCTCCAGCTCCGAGTAATCTGCGAATTCCTTCAAGGACAACAGCCTGTCCTGGATTTTGGGATACACGACGAGCTGTTCAACCATCGGCTCTCCAAGCGACGCGAAGGCGAACGCGGGACTGATCTCCTTCAAATACGAGAAGATGAGATCTCTGTCATACACATAATCCCCTCTCAGGAAGTCGAGAAGCGCAGAATTGTTCTGATAGATGGAATATAAGGATTCAATCTTGGACAGTCTGGCCTCCAGATTTGTTCCCTGTTGCTCCATATTTTGCTGATTCGTCAGTTGATACTGACTAACCAGTCGTCCATAAAGCTGATTATAGACAAACGCTGAGAAGATAAGAAACGGCAGAACGATAAGAAAAAGATAGCCAACAACCATTTTTGTACTCATTCGCATAAGCTTCATTCTCCCCGGTGACTCGCAAACTAAATGCAATATAGCTCATAGGAAAAGCAGCCTTGCGGCAAGCCTTCCCTATGAGCTTATAAACGAAATCTTATTTCGTCAAGCTATCGTACTTCTCCTTCAGAGGACCATATTGCTCGGTGGCCCATGCCTCAAGCTTCGCCATTCCGATCTTCTCGGCTTTCTCCAGCATATCCTCGTACGCCTTCTCCGCTTCAGCTTCTGTCGGTGCCAGATATACCTTCGTAACCTCCGTCTTCACCATATTGTCAATGTTCGTGCGAATAATTTGTTCGGGAGAATCCGTTTCCGGATTAATCATGCCAATAGCCGGGTTAAAGCTCGTAATCTTGGAATACTCTTCGCCTTGGCGAGTCGTTTCCGAGCCTTCCTTGAAGGATCCCAGCGCCATGCCGACGCCTGTCTCTGTCGGCACACCCCACCAATAAACGCCTTTCTCTTTCAGTGTTTCCAAATCCTGAACATTATAATTGAATTCCGGATAGCCGGCGTCATTCCATGTCCAGTCTTCGCCTTCGATTCCCCATTCGGCTAATCTCCAGCCTTCTTCCGAGTACAGATATTCCAGGAATTTCACAGTCGCTTCCACATCTTTGTTATCCTTCGTCACATACATGCCAAGTCCGCCAGTTCCCGTGCTAACCACAGAAGCGTCATCGCTCAGCGGCTCGGCAAGCTGGATAAAATCGTAATCGGATTCCGCATTCAGACGATCGGCTCCCGAATAGGTCCATGTATAACCAAAGCCTTTGCCGGAAACCATCATTTGCTCCGTCTCCGTTTCATTCTTGTAGGCGAAATTCTCTGAAGTCACATAGCCGTTGCGGTACAAGCTGTTCATGTACAGCATGGATTGCTTCGTGGCGTCTTGTCTGAGATAATATTCAATCTTGCCATCCTTATCCGCGAATCCGCCCACTGCTCCGAATTGTGTATCGAAGTAAGGTCTTTGCCAATTCGGATTCAGAATAAGCGGCGTCATGTCCGGATGCTTTTCCTTAACGGCTGCGAATAGATTGTCCAAATCCGCAAGCGACTTTATTTCAGGATTTCCCATCTCCTCCAAAATATCCTTGCGAAGCGTCAGCCCTGGCACCATCATATGAGCGTATGGATTATCTTTCCACTCGGATTCGGTGGAGAAATCATTCCTGATCGCATAATAGTTGCCGTCGCTGACCGTATTCACAAGCTCCTTGACAGGATCAAACTTCACGTCCGGCGCGTATTTCGGGAAAATTTCATTATAAGGGAGACTGATGTTGCCGTCCGACATCAGCTTGAAGTTAAAGGAAACCACAATATCCGGCAAATCTCCCGAAGCTACCATTAGAGCAAGCTGCTTATCATCTGTCGCAACCGTTACTTTCGGCTTCACGCCGGTCGCTTTCGTGATCATCTCCGGTATTTCTCCCGTCCAATCCTGGAATGGATACCACGTGGCGTCTACGAACATCGTCAATTCAACGGGATCCTTGGAGCCTTCGTCGGTTCCAGAATTCTCTTCTGTTGTTCCATTGTTCGTGCTTGCCGTCCCGTTATTACCGCTGTTGCCGCTATTGCTGTTGTTGCTGCATGCCGATAATAACCCCCCCGCCAATAAAAATACTGTAATCATGACTGCAAGAAGCTTATAGCGCTTATTCATTGCCATTCCCCCAACTTTAATAGTCTTATTTTAAGGCTGCCGGCTCGAATAAGGAAGCGGCCTCCGAAAAACCTCATCATCCTTTGACTGAACCCAGCATCATGCCGGAGACAAAATATTTCTGCAAAAAAGGGTATACGCCCAGAATAGGTACGATGGATACAATCATCGCGGTCGCTTGAACCGAGAACGGCGTTACGCTCGTACGCGACATCGCCGCAGCCTGGGCATCTCCCGAAGGCACCATGGATTGATTAACAACCTGCATCATGCGATAGGTAAGCGTTCGAAGACCTTCGTCTTGCACGAAATAAGCCGAATCCAGCCAGGCATTCCATTGGCCCGACCCAATGAACAAGCTCATTGTCGCAAGCAGCGGCATCGAAACCGGAATAATAATTCTGGCGAAAATTCTCAACTCCGAAGCGCCGTCCATTCTGGCCGACTCACCTAGCTCCTCCGGAATTTCAGAGTAGAAAGCGATTGCAATTAGCAGGAAGAATAGGTTTAGCATACCCGGAACGACATATACGCCAAACGTATTAATAAGTCCGATGCTCTTCAGCACCATGTAGAAGGCAATTAAGCCGCCAGAGAAATTCATCGCAATAATGACGATCGTAAAGTAACTCTTGCGGAAGATCAGATCCCGCTTGGCAAGCCCATAGGCGACAAGGCCGGTGAACAGCACGCCAAGCATCGTTCCGACAAGCGTCCTTAACAGCGAAATGCCAAATGCGTTAATCCACTTCGGATCCTTAAGGAAATAGAGATAGTTGCCGAAGGTGAAATGCCTTGGCCACAAATACATGCCTCCTGCCGCGGTATCTGTTCCTTCATTAAAAGTAATCAACAGAATATAATAGAACGGATACAGCGTTCCGAATACCACCATGCTGAGGATAATTGTGATGATCATGTCCATCACCCGATCCTCCAGCGTTTTTCTTCTGCGCATGACTGCTCACCACTCTCATCATTCATTTTCGTTAGAATAATCCGCTTCCGGACACACGCTTGGCTATCGTATTGCTGCTGAATATAAGAATGACGGATATGATCGATTGCATCAGATCAATGGCCATAGCAAACGAGAATCTTCCTTGCGCCAAGCCGATGTTAAAGGCATAGGTTTGAATGATCTGCGACTTCTCGCTGTTAATCGTGTTGCCGAGCAGCATGGATTGCTCGAAATTCGAGCCTACCAGGCCTCCGCCGAGCATGCTGCCAATTGTAAGAATCAAAACTACGATGCTTGCGCTCTTGAGCCCTGGCAAGGTAATGTGAATAATTCGTTTGAGCCTGCCTGCCCCGTCCATCTCGGCCGCTTCATACAGGGATGGATCAATACCCGCAAGCGCTGCCAGGAAAATGATCGTCCACCAGCCCGCTTCCTTCCAAATCGCCGTTGAAACAGCCAGTCCCCAGAACGCATCCGGATTCGTCAAGATATCAAGCGGCTCCTTAATCAGATGAATGGATAATAGAAAATCATTGACAATGCCGAAGCTTGTCGAGAAGAACGCATAGGAAATGCCGGTAACAACAACCCAGGAAATGAAATGAGGCAAATAACTGACTGTCTGTACAAAGCGTTTCATGAATACATGCCTGACTTCGCTTAGCATAATCGCAAACAGAATCGGAATCGGGTACGAGAATATGACCTTTAACAGACTGAGCACCAATGTATTGCGAACCAGCGTTGGAAAATTATAATCATTGATGAGTTCCTTGAAATGCGACAAGCCTGCCCAAGAACTGCTGAAGATGCCGCTAATGCCGGTTGACAGCTTATAATTCTTGAAGGCAATAATAATGCCGAACATCGGAATATAGCTGAATATAAGCAAGAACATCAATCCGACCCATACGAATACCTGGAAGGGCAACTGTCTTTTGAATTGCTTTAGAGCTGCAGATTTCTGAATGGGAATCGCCCTCCTTTCTGTTTATTGCTTCTAAATGTGCTTTGCTGCGATCTCTTGATTCTCATTATAAAAGCGCATACATTTTATGAAAACGGTTCATTTCACAGAAAACACTGTCCTTTTCCAAGACCTGCAATAAGGTAATAAGGAAAGAATCAGCAATCTCCTCGAATGCAAAAAAAGAAGACGCCTCCTGGCGTCCCCTATCATAAAACGATATTAACTCCTCTTTATCCCGTACGTTTTCCCCGAACGGGCGAATAGCTCCATCACTCCACTGGCGCTTGAGCAAGAGGAAGGCTCCCCTTCTTGGTCGAACACCGACATGCCCTCAGGCAATCGCAGCAAGCACGGCCCGTCATGATCGGGTGTCAAGAAAGCCTCCTGCAATAACCCTTCCTTCCAACGCATATCGACCGTGAAGCCGCCTCTCGCCCGCAAGCCCGATACGCTTCCTTCCGACCATGCCTCGGGAAGAGCAGGAAGCATCTCCAGAAAACCTTGATGCGATTGCAGCAGCATCTCCGCAATGCCCGAGGTAGCCGCGAAGTTCCCGTCAATTTGAAACGGGGGATGGGCGCAAAACAAATTGGCATAAACACCGCCATGATGGTAGTTGCCCGCTTCATCGGCCCGCACCAGCCTCAGCATGTCGCCAACCAGCTTAAGAGCCCGGTTCCCGTCTCCCAATCGCGCCCATAGTCCGATCTTCCATCCCAGGCTCCAGCCTGTGCCGTCGTCTCCACGCCGCTCAAGCGTTTGCTTCGCAGCCGAGATCAGCTCGGCTGCCGATTGCTCCGTCAACTGGCGACCCGGGTACAAGCCGAACAAATGCGAAACATGACGATGATGGATGTCCTCATCCTCGAAATCTTCGAACCACTCTTGAATTTGGTCATAGCGCCCCACCTTGAACGGCAGCAATCTGTCACGCTTCTCTGCGATTTCCTTGCGGAATTCCCCATCGCAATCCAGAATGGCTGAAGCTTCCGTCACATTCGTGAACAAATCCCAGATCAGGGACATATCCATGGTCGAGGCTTTGCTAATACCCGCCAGCCCGTCGTCCGCATGGAATTTATGTTCAGGCGAGGTTGATGGCGAAGTGACGAGCCTTCCATCTTCGTCCTCTATCAACCAATCCAGGCAAAACAAAGCGGCCTCCTTCATAATCGGATAGGCGGTATCTCTTAGAAACGCCTGATTGCCGTTAAAGGCGTAATGCTCCCATAAATGCTGACAAAGCCAAACGCCTCCCATCGGCCAAAACGCCCATACCGCGTCGCCATGGCGTCCATATTCCCCTACCGCAGAGGTCTGTCCCCATACATCGGTATTATGATGGGCGACCCAGCCGTTAGCATCATAATGGCGACGGGCTGTTTCTTTGCCATTCTCGGCCAATACGCCGATTAACGCCAGAAGAGGCTCGTGACACTCGGCCAAATGACAGGTTTCCGCAGGCCAATAGTTCATCTCCGCATTAATATTAAGCGTCCAGTTGCTGCTCCATGGCGGTCTCGTGCTTTCATTCCAGATGCCTTGCAGGTTTGCAGGCAGGCCCCCCTTGCGGGAGCTCGCAATCATCAGATAACGTCCATATTGGAACAGAAGCTCTACAAGCGCTGGATCTCCGCCTCCGCCTTCCCTAATTCTAAGATCCGTCGACGAGACTTCCCTTCCATTCTCATTAACCGCAAGATCCGGACCCAGCTTCAGAACTACCCGATCGAACAGCGCCTTGTAATCCGCAAGATGCCGCTCCCGCAGCTCGGCTTCCGTTCGCTTAAGCGCCGCTTCCATCGTAGCGGTAACGGCATTCACGGCTTGACGCAGGTCGCGTCCCGGCTTAGCCCCAATGCCCGCAAAGGTTGTCGATGCCGCAAAGATAAGCGTCACCGAGGTTGCTTCATGAATATGCAGACCGTTCGCTTCAGCGCTCAACGTTCCTCCATCATGTCTGGCCGCCAGCAGACCGGCGAATCGCATCGCTTCGGCGTTCACTTCAGCGCTATATTGAATCGGGTTCGAATCCGCGTAATAGCTTGGCGCAACATGCTCGGGAGCTTGTCCCTCCAGCAAGATTTGATGATCAAGCGCAATGATCTGATGTCGCAGCGGGCTTTGAAGCCATGCTCGCAAGGAAAGCATGCCCGGCTGAGAGGCTTCCAGCCTCACTACGATTACATTATCCGGGTAAGACGCGAAAACCTCGCGGCGATAGACAACTTCGCCAATCGAAAATGCCGTCGAAACCGTTGCTTCGTTCAGAGACAACTCCCGATTGTAGTTCTTGGCCGCATTCCCGTGCTCGAATTGAATATACAAATCCCCGAAAGGAAGATAGGACTCTGTATAAGGCCCCATCAACCCCCGCGCAAGCTTGTCCGCTTCTTGATAACGTCCCTGATTGACGCTTTCACGAACTTGCCGAAGCGCCTCGCTCGCTTTCGGATTATGCCAATCGCGCGGCTTTCCCGACCACAACGTTTCTTCATTTAACTGCAGTCTTTCCGTCTCGACTCCGCTGAATATCATTGCGCCTAATCGGCCGTTGCCGACGGGCAGAGCATCCGTCCAGGCTTGAGCTGCATTCTGATATGATAGCTTCATGCCAACACCGCTTTCCCATTGATAGTGGACGAATTATGAGCAATCCAATCCATCTATCTACTGTATCATGCGAGATTTGCACTGAATAGGCACAATCTTGCTCATTTATATCCGATTTTGATATGTTTACTGCCCTCCGATCCTTCCATTAATGATAAACAAATGCATCAATTGCTCCGTAATAATCGGAAGCGGACGCATTCTTGGTACCGTTAACAACGACCCTAATGGTATGACTTCCGTAGGTGAGGCTGGACTGGCTGAACAGCACCACTTGCTTCGTGGTCGAAGCGGCGTAGCAATCAATATTTTGCGCTGCAAGCGTCCCGTCTACGTATACATCCACATACCCCATGTTGTGCTGCTTCATGCCAATATACGAAATGCTCGTCCCGGTAAACGAAAATTCGGCATAGGCTCCCGCGGCGCGGCTCGCCGTTTCCGTACCGGCATAATCCAATGTGCTGGCATACGCAGACCAGGCTCCAGTATAGGATACCAGGGCATCGCGATCGTCAATTGTCACCGGCACGGCGGATGAGGTTAATTGGGCAATCCAGGCATCGTCGAATTGCACCTTCGTTCCATTGTAGGCCGACAATCCGACAGAGCCGGATGAGAAGGTATCGTCGGACGCGCTCAAAATGCGTTGTCCGTTCATGCTTACGTTGAAATGCTCGCCAATCGCTTCCACGCCGAATGAAATCCACTTCTCTACAGGAATCGTTCGACTCGTGGAGGCCAGCGTTGTCCAAACGCCGCTCACCTTCTTCTTCAGCGAGACGGTGCCCGTCGTTCCGTTCGTCGTTACGCCGACCTTATACAGATTGTCCGCATCGCTTACCCGGATAAGCATTCCCGCATCATACAGGCTTCCCGACTTGAATTTCAGCATCGTCTTATAGCTGTAATCGGACCAGGAGGGACTTCCTGCAATCGAGAAGCTTTCCGCGCTTGCAGCCGCCGTGACATTATACACACCGTTAGTGCCGCCCGTCAGCTTCGTATCGTCATTCAGCACATTCCACGATCCGCTGGAGACGCTCCACAGCCATGGAAAATCGAAGCTTGTTCGCTCCGGCCAATCGTCGAACGCCAACGCCCCTTCGCCCACCCAGTCCGACGCTGCGCTCCAACTGCTGAAATCCGTGCTGTATACGATCGTTCCGCTCTGCGTAACCGAAGCGTCATCGACCAGAACCGCCTCCTCCGACGCAGAACCGTAGTTCGTCTCGACCTTCACGCCCACCATGCCCGACGAATAGGATGAATCTGTCGCCGTGATATACAAATTGCCATCCACATAACATTGTATGGTGGTGCCGCTGATGACGATTTTCACATCATATTGCTGATTGATCGCAAGCGTTGGATTGCTCGTTGCAAGAAGCGTTGAATCATTCTTGTACAGCTTCAGGCTTGCCGAGCCGTCATTGTACGGATTGTCGCCAAGCGGGTCCAGCATGAGCGAATAGCCCGTTCTTGCAGCCGGATTGGCGCGGAACATCGCTCTTGCGGCCGTGCCGGCCAAGGAGTTCAGCTTCACCTCGTATGTCATGTCCCCGGTATAGCTCTGCTTGGTCATATAGACAGGCACATCGCTTGTCCATGGGGAATCATATGGAATAATTTTCATCTGCCCGTCCTGGATGGTCCAATGATTGGAGCCCTGATTCGTATCCTGATCCGCAGCGGCGCTGCCATAGCTGAAATCATTGAAGCTGATGCTGTTCGATAGTTGCAGCTTCGCCGGGATGTAGGAGAAGCGGTCGATGCCGATCGTGCCCGTCTTGTTCTCGATGGTAATGGTATGATAGCTGTTCGTTAAACCCGATTTCCTGTACACAACCTGGCCGTTGCTTGCCGAAGCGGCGTTCGTGCTTAGGGAGGAGGCATCCAGAACGCCGTCGATATAGACATCCGCCGCGCCTCCGCTTGGTCCGATATTCGCAATCCACTCCACTGCCGTCCCGAAGAAGGAATAGGAGGCCGTGTCTCCGGCTTGAGAGGTCGAGGTATAGCTGGACTGATAATTGCCCGTTGAAGTGCCGCTCGTCCAAGCGCCTGCGTACAGTATGGAGCTGTCCAAATCATCCGTTCTTGTCCAGTAGAGCGCATCGCTTGCGCTGCTTGACAGAATCAGCCGTACAGGTCCGTTATGATTAACGGTAATGGTATCCGTCATGGAGACGGCGTCCCAGCTCTCGGTATACGAATAATGGCCGTCATAACCGCCAATCGTAATCGTCGGCTTGCTCGTTGCCGACACCTCGATTACCGTCTCCCTCAGCGTCGTGTCATTCGGCTCCATGGCATAGCTGTAAGCGTTATAATAGTCCAGATATTCGAAGCTTCGCGACCCGGAAGGCACATAGAGATCCTGCTGATGATCGGATCGATAATTGTTTAGCAGAATATCCATCGAAGATCCATTATCGTCAATCATGGCCCAGGTATGCGGCGTAAGCGTCGTGAACGCCAATTGACTGAAATAAGATCCGCCTGTAAGAGGAAGAGTCGCGCTCTCGTTCGTGTTCGATGTGTAATGGGTATTATAAACAAGCCAATCATTGTTGTTTTTCTCCGCAAAGGCATCTCCCGAATACACAGACGAATATAGCGTGTCGAAGTAGGCCTTTTTGGTCGCCTCGTTCGTATAATTGGCATTATAGCTTGTCAAGTCCATGACATTGGGGAATTGCGCCAGTACGCTCGTTGGCGCGTATTTCGGAATTTGCGGAATCATGCCGTACCGTCCTGTCGTTCGCAGCCAATACCAGAGGCCGGAGTTCGAATTCGCGTCGGGTTGCCGCTCGTACAATCCCTTGAAGAAGGATGTTTGATTCTGAACGCCGCCCCATGTTCGCGTATCGTCCAGCTCCGTCATCGTGCCCGCGGATGCATCGAAGGCAACCTCGGTTTTGGCGATAACCTCTGCCTTTGTAGGAATTGGATGCGAAATAATATAACGGAATGCGGGCAGGATGGATTCGTAGAACAACGGCGTATACAAATTGTTCACCGTTGGAATGTCCAATTGATTCTCAAGCTGGTAAACGGTAGCGCCGTGCAAGTAGCTGTCCAGCATATGCATGCTGTAAAGCGTCTCCGGGACCCCTCTCGTTGTGCGGGGACCTCCGCCATTCGAGGAATTGCCGAAAACATTGCTGGCAGGATACGGCCAGCTGTCATAGTAAGGCCCCCAATGACCGGCCGCTCCGGCCATCCACAAGCCAAGCGCTTCCGAATTGACATAATCATAGTTTTTATGCACCATCTTGAAGGTGGGAATGAAGTTGTCGCTGTACTGGGCAATCGAATCGTAATAGGTCTGCGTCTTCATCGCGTTGGCAAACACGTTGTTGTCTTCCATGGCGCCGTGAACATGATAACCGCCATATTCATTGGCAAGCGCAAGCAGCCCCGGCAAAGCCGAATTCTGGCTGACCAATTCCGAAATGTCCGTTCCGATCATATTGGAATAGGTCTGATACAGACTCTCCAGCCAGGTCATGCCGTCCGAGCCGCTGGTCGGCCGTTCCCCGTAGAGCACCATCATGGGAATATTCAGATCCTCTCCCTCGGCCAAATTATCCTCGACCCATTGGCGCGAATCCGCAAGGCTTGGTTGATTCGCCCATGCGGCGTAATGTCCGGGATGAAGCACGAACACGACATAGGGCTTAATGTCATCGGGCAGCGCCGCCCAGGCTTGCTTGATATCCCACGAATAGTTAATATCTCTTCGAAAGTCGGAATCTCCTGTGTAATTGAAGCCGCGCAGCAATTGCATAATCAGCATCGGATGCGTGTTGTCGATGACGCGGCGCATGCTTCCGGCCGCATGCGCTTTGTTTTGCGTCGCTGCAATCGAGCATGTCAGCGCGAGAACCAGCATTATGGAGATGCAGATTGTCATGCCTTTCAAAAGCCCTTTTCCTTTTTGAATCATTCATTTTCCTCCTCTTATTGTGCGAATCTTGACTATACTGCCTGCCTGATTGCCAGTCTAACGCCGTCAACCCCCCTTTTTAGAAAGCGTTTTCAACAAGCTTATTGTAAAAAAATCGGCAGCTTTTGGGAATGTCCAATATGCGCCAACGCTTGTGTAAATTTTTAACTTATCAACGAGCACATGAAATAAATCGTCGCTTATTGCTAATTTCCAGCTTATTTTGATATCATAGGACAATGCGATTCCATTTCCTGAAATGGGGTATTCCTGAGATGATCAGATTACGATCGATTCACGGCAAAATCTTTATTCGGTACGCCTTGCTTATCGGGTTCATCATTATTTTCTTTCTGGTGTCGTTCACCGTATACATGTCCGACATTCTGCGCGAGGATTCGACGCGCACGATGAATCAGCTATCTTCGAATATTTCGGACACGTTAAATCTTGAGCTCAACAATATGTATGCGACTGCCCAGAAAATTTTATTGTCTGCTTCTGTGAAGGAAGCTTTTTTTCGTTATACGAGCGATCCCGCCGTTCAATATGAAAACAATATCAAGCTGGACGATATTATTTTTTCCATCAACGGCCCGCAGCCTGTATTTCACAGACTGAATTTGTACCGAAACGACGGCTTTCGTTTCGAATACGGGGATCAATATTTATCCTATAACGACAACCTGCAGAAGGAACGAAAGCTATCCTGGATTCATGAGGCGCTGGAGCAAGGAGGCCAAAAATATATTTCTCCTCCTCACACCATGCCTGACGAAACGAGCGGCTCTCCCGTCATCTCGCTAAGCATGGCCTTCGCCGAAATATACGGCATGCGGCCGGATAATGTCATCGAGGTGGAGCAAACCTATGCTTTTTTTCAGAAAATTATTGAAAGAGCCGTTCTTGCTCCCGATGATGACACCAGACAAAACAAGTATGTTTATGTCTACAACGAAAACGGGGATATCATCTATCCGCTGCAGCCCGACGAGGATACCGTTCAATTGATTCAGCATTATCGTGATCGCGGTCAGGCGACAAAATGGGACAATACCATCGCTCGCAATCCGATTACGAACGAACGCACCATTCTTTCGATGAACAAATCCGATTTTTCCGGCTGGACGGTGCTCCTCGCCGAGCCGGAATCGCTGCTGCTGCAGCCCGTATATACGTTCACCTATAACATTATCGCGCTTGGCGTGCTCTTCCTGCTGCTGGCGCTCTCCACCTCCTATTTCGTGGCGAACAGTCTGTCCACGCCGATACGAAGAATCAAGAAGATGATCAAAATTCTGGAGCTGGACAAGCTGGATCGTCAAATGCCCATCGGCAGCTTATCGAAGCTGGACGAGCTTGAAGAGCTCCACCAAACGTTCTCCGATATGCGAAATCGATTAAAGGATTCTCTGGAGAAGGTTATTTCCGCCCGATCCCATGAGCTGCAGTCCCGGCTAATCGCGCTGCAATCGCAGATGAACCCTCATTTTCTCTACAATTCCTTGTCTGTGCTTAGCATTATGTGCGAAGAACAGCGAAACGATGAAGCGGTCAACTATTGCATGGGACTATCAAACATGCTGCGCTATGTTTCCTCCAGCTCCTTTCACCCCGTTGCATTCGAGGAGGAGCTGCGACATGTGGAGGACTTCATCTATTTGCTTAAGGAAAGATATGGTGAAATGCTGCAAATTCAGCTAAACACGCAGGATAGCTTGAACGGCTTGCGCATTCCCAAGCTGGTTATACAGCCGCTCATCGAGAATTGCATGAAATACGCTCTTGACGCCGATCCGCCATGGAAGATCCGACTTGTCGGAAAGCGGCTGTCGAATAAGTGGATCGTAACCGTCTCGGACAATGGCCCTGGGTTCAGCCAGGACAAGCTGACGCTTCTGAAGCAAAGGCTGCAGGAAATTGACGCCAAAATGGATAGACCCGAACTGAGCATTGACGGCATGGGCCTGGTCAACATTTATATGAGACTGAGAATGCTTTACGGCGATCAGTTGATTTTCGATTTGAGCAACGGTCTGGCAGGCGGAGCCTGCGTAACAATCGGAGGTCCAATACAAATTGCGGAGGTGCCGGAGTGAATCCCTTTATTCGATTTATAGTAGCCGAAGACGAAGCCGTCATTCGGCGCCATATCATTCGCAAGATTGAAGAGGCCTCTTCCTCTTTCAAGGCCGTAGCCGAAGCGTACAATGGCGAAGAAGCGCTAAGCTCCATCGAGCAATTGCAGCCGGATGTCCTGTTTACCGATATCCGAATGCCCAGGATGAATGGCCTTGAGCTCATTCGAGAGGTTCGCAGCCGTTATCCCGACATGCCGATCGTCGTTCTGAGCGGCTTTGACGATTTCGAATACGCTCGTCAGGCCGTTCGCTTCGGGGTTACCGATTATCTGCTCAAGCCGCTCAAGCCGGCGGATTTGACGAAGGTTATGCAAGCGATTTCCCGCCATGTTCTGGACAAGCGCGCTGCATTCGAGAGAGAGATGATTACATCCGAGCTGCAGGGCAATTTCATTAGCGATCATACGAATTATTTTGACGATTCCGCATTCTTCATGATTCTGTTGAATATAGGCAGTCTGCTTAACCCCATGACTTCCTTCCGCACGGCGCATAGGGTTCATGCCGTCTGGCAGAACATTAACTGGGAGGCCGCCATCTCCGCCCTGCCCCCGGCGATTCGGAATTGGTGGCTGATTGACGAGAAGGCGGTGAATCAGAAGCTGCTCATTCTCTCCATGGAGAAGACCAAAGCGAGCGCCTCGGAAATCTCCACAATTGCCGAAGGTTTACTCCAGGCGCTTAACGCTATCGTTAAGCCCTACGCCTTGACGATAGGCTGCGATCTGGCAGGCATCCCGCATGAACAAATCTGGTCCAATGCGCTCGCGCTTCGAGCGGGAATGGAACGAAATGTCGTCATTGGACAATCCGCGATTTTCTATCAGGAGGAAGCTGCTGCGCCGGCTCCCGAAGCCACTATGCCTCATACCGCCAAGCTGCACGCCTCGGTGGGACACCCGAATCAGATCGACATGATGATCCGGCAAATCTGCGAGGGATGGGAGAAAGACAAGGCGCCCCAGCGCGCGGTGGAGCGTTCGCTCAGCGAATGGATACGTCAGCTTCGCAAAGAATCGGCGAATGCCGTCCGCATCAGCGTGAACGAAGTGGAGGCTTATTTGCTGCAGGGTCTCAGCGAGAGCATGACTTACGCCGATGTGCGGACAATCATGCTGCAAGTGCTGAAACGAGCGTTTGTGTCCGAAGCGAGCGGCGACCCCGCCGAGCAAATCGCCGATAAAATCGAGCAATTTCTTAGAGAGAACTATGCCGAGGATATTAGTATGGAGGAGCTTGCCGCGCAGTTCAATTTCACTTCCGCTTATTTAAGCAAAATATTTAAAAAACACAAAAAAGAAACGCCCTTGAAGTATGTCACCAAAATCCGCATCGATGAAGCCAAGCGCTTAATTGTCGAGCATCCCGACCTGGAGCTGAAAATCATCGGAGAAATGACTGGCTACGAGGATCAGCATTATTTCAGCAAGGTATTCAAGAGCAAGACAGGCATGTCTCCCTCCGAATACCGCTCCAGGCATAGATAAAGAAGGAGTCAACGCATTGCGCACAAAAGATCAAGCCCGCCGCGAAATGAGCGGCGGGCTTGATCTTCCTTCTGCGCTAGCCTGATACCCTATCCTTTGATCGCTCCCGATGTCATGCCCGAAATAATATAACGCTGACCAATTGCATAAAGAACTAGCGTTGGCACCGCGACGAGCATTGCGCCGGCAAGCAGCAATTCATTATGATTGGAAAATTGTCCGGTATATTGGAAGAGCAGCAGCACAATTCCCCATTTGTTCGTTTGGGTAATGAGATAAAGCGGAATAATAAAATCATTCCAGCAATTCACGAAATTAATAATAAGCGCCGTCACCGTTACCGGCTTCAGAAGCGGAAAGATGATGAAGAAAAATCTTCTTAGCGGTCCGGCGCCGTCAATGGTAGACGCCTCGTCCAGCTCCCTTGGCATGCCGCCGATAAAGCCGTTGTAGAGAAAAATAGTAAAGGGCATCAGCTGCGAGGTATACAACAAAATCAAGCCGGTATAGGTGTTGATGAGATGAAGCGATTTAATGAAATGGAATGTTGTCACCATATTCATGGGAGCAATCATCCCAATAACGAACAAATTGAACAGAATGCGATTCAACAATGATCTTCTGCGAATCATAATATAGGACGCAAGCGAGGCGAGTATGCACGTAATCGTCGTCGCACCAGTCGTATAGATAAAGCTGTTGAGAAAGGCGCGCGGCATATTGCCATTCTGGAACACCTTCGCGTAATTATCGAAATGAAAGACGGATGGAAGAGCAAGCGTCATCGTCTGAACCTCGGCCGAGGATTTTAACGAATTGACGAATACGAAATACAACGGTACAAATATGAGCAAGGCCAATAGCCAGAGCGACACTTCCGCTATGCGCGCAGCGATTCGGTTCCCGTTCATGTGACATCAACCTCAAATCGTTTGAAAATGCTGTTCACAATAAAATAAGAGATCGTAATGACCAGGAAAAGAATTAAGCCCATTGCTGTTGAAAGGCCATAGCTGCCCTTCGAGAATTCATTAAGAATGGTCACATTCAAAACCTCGGACGAACGTCCCGGACCGCCGTTCGTAATCACAAACACCAGATCAAATACCTTCATGCCGCTGATCATGCCGAGCAAGGTGCATATGACAAACGCCTGATACAAATACGGACAAACAATATAAAACAGCCTCTGAAAGGGACCTGCGCCGTCAATTTCCGCCGCTTCATAGATTTCTTTGGGAATCATTTGAAGCGCGGCGAGAAAGATCGCCATGGCAAAGCCGGAGGCCCGCCACACCTCCACCGTCGCAATGGACCAGATCGCCAAATCCGGATCTGCAATCCAGGCATGCGTCAGGTCACTCAGGCCGATACCGTTCAAAATGGCGTTTATCAAGCCCTCCGGGCTGTATATTTGCGAGAACATAATGCCCAGCAAGACGATAGGCAGCGTAATCGGCATATAAAAAATAGCTCGTAAGGCCGTTTTCGTTCGTATCTTTTCATTAAGCAGCAGCGCCAGAAATAACCCGAACACAATTTTCAACACCGTCGTATAGACTGTGAAAATAAGGGTATGAATCATGACCGGCAAGTCGCCCGACGAGCTGCTGAATATTTCTCTGAAATGATCCAGCCCAATAAATTTCATAGTCTGCGAATAGGCGTTCCAATTCGTAAAGGAATAATAGAAGCTGGTAAGATTGGGCCCCAGGAAAAAAACAACATAAATAATGGCCGCCGGTATAATTAAATATTGGGGATACATTCTCTTCTCGATCTTGTTATCCTTCATGGTGCATCCTTCTCCTTAACCTATGGAAAATGCCCGCTGCTGCTGTTGCTCTAGCCAACGCGGGCATAAACCATCTCATTTCAATCGCCCTCTTCTAATTTTCCTGCGCTTCGAACAGCTTGATCCGATCCTTGTCGATCGCCTCTAGCACCTGCTTGGCGCTCTTCTGACCGAGCAGCAACTCGATGATATAATTGCCGATGCTGTTGCCGTCCCAGAATTTGATGCCCGCCTCCATAACCGTGTTATTCGTGCCGTCCGAATTCGAAATCAGCGATTTCTCGATATCAGCTTGAACCGGCTCGAAGGCTTGGAACGCCGGGTTCAAATTAACGCTGGCGTAATACTTCTCCAGCACCTCAGGTCTGCTGATGTAAGCCAGATATTGCTTTGCCGCATCGATATGCTTGCTGTTTTTGTAGATCGTGCGAATGATCGTGCCATCATACACAGCCAGCATGCGATTGTCGCCAAATGGCGAAGGAAATGCGCCGTACTTGCTGAAATCGAAGGTGGAGCCCGATGCTTCGCTCTGAACATCGAAGGTGGCCGGTATCATGAACATCGCATATTTGCCGCTTTCCAGAGAATCAAGACCTTGCGTGAAGGTGTTGGAAAGCGCGTTATCACCGAAATAGCCCTTGTCGTACATCTGTTTGTATTGTTCGAGGAACGTCTCCAGCACCGGGCTGTCGGCGAATTTTGCCGTATTGTTGTTCAGCCCTTCGAAGAATCCCGATTGATTCTTGTCGGCAAGCGGGCCTGAAAGCGCGAGCCAAATTCCGGAATGCCATGTATCCTTCAGCGGCTCGAAGATTGGCGTAACGCCGCTTGCCTTAATTTGAGCGCTCACCTCCATGAATTGCTCGAACGTTGTCGGAGCGCTCAGCCCCAGCTTCTCGAAAATCTCTTTATTGTACATCACGCCCCAGCCGCTGTCGCCGCCGGAGGGATTCCAGCCAATCAATTTCCCGTTATAGGTTCCATTTCTCTTGGCGGCTTCCGTCATATCCTGCACCCAGGCTTCTCCGCTTAAGTCAAGAAAGTTTTCGTCAGGAAGAAATTGCGCGGAATTCGCTTCGGGCCAGACAAGGCTGACATCGGGCGCGTCTGCCGCAGCGAGCTTTGTTTTCAACACACCGGCATATTGATCCGCCGGATAGGTCTGTATATCGACCTTAATGCCGGTCTCCTTGGTGAAATCGGCAATAATCTCCTTGTCGATCGGGCGAAGCCAGGAATCTCCCGCCGCCGTCGCCAGCGTAATCGTCACATCTTCCTTCTTCGTGCCTTCTTGTGCATTAGTCGCTTTGTTTCCGTTTTCATTTTGATTGTTCGCATTTCCGTTTCCGGATGAATTGCTGCATGCAGACAGCAGTCCAAGCAACATGACGCATGCAAGTAGCATGACTGTCCAGTTTATCTTTTTCATCAGTGAGAAACCCTCCTCTAATTTTCAAACCAACAAGCATGTAATGAAAGACTGCAACTCTTCCGGAAGAGTTCTTGCGAGTACAGTTTCATTGTATGAATATTGACCAGACAAGTAAATGTACATTCCTTTTCGGTCATGTGCAAATTTTTAACCGTGCTTTCCTTCAAGTTCAACTGAAGCCTGGGCAGAAAGTCTGTATGAAAAAAAACGATGAAGTCTGTTCGGCAGACTTCATCGTTTCTTCTGTGCTTAGAACTTCGCCATTATTCTATTGAATCCGCCCTTCATTGCAAGAAGCAATTACCAGAGCAGCTCATGCTGATTCCGCAAACGCATGATCGCTTCAATCAGGAAATAGTCGCCGTATATAATGGGAACGCCGAAGTCGCCGTTCCTGCTGTGATAAGCCGCCGTGCCTCCCGCTACAATAGAATCCTGGGCTTCATTCCAATTGCAGAAGCGTTTGTCAATGGCTTGCAGAATGTGTACTGCGGCTTCACGATACAGCGGCTTCTCCAATTCCGGGACACTCTCCGCGAGCTCAAGCAGGCCGCAGGCCGCGCAGGTTCCGGCGGTTGAATCCCAGTAGCGCGGTTCTGACGGCGCCCGAAAATCGACAAGCGGCACAAAGTTCGTTAAGGATACATTGGCAATGAAATAATGGGCAATCTGCTTGGCGGCATTCAGATAGCTCTGATCCCCCGTATGTCGATAACTAAGCGCGAAGCCATACAACGCCCAAGCTTGCCCGCGCGACCACGACGAGCCGGTTTCATAGCCTTGGCCGCCAGGCGCTGCAACAAATTCACCCGTGTTCGGGTTCAGCTCAACAATATGATTGGAGGAACCGTCCGCTCGTATCGCATGCTTCAGCGTGGAATCGGCGTGAATTCTGGCTATCGCGGCAAAACGCGGATCCTTCGTCTCCCGGCTCGCCCAATAGAGCAGTGGAATATTCATCATGCAGTCGATAATCATCCATGAGATGAAAGCGTCGTTCCAGGCACGAATATAACGACCGTCAGGGTTATATCTGCCTGCGAGCAGAGAGGCTGCGTGAAGCCCCCGCGAACGGGAGGCTTCATTCCCCGTTAATCGGTAATTGGCAACAGATGAATGCAGCCACATAAAGCCGACGTCATGGTGCAAGCCCTCAAAGCCCTGGAGAGCGGCATCAAGCTTCCTCTCCACGCCCTCCGCTGCCTCTTTGTATTTGGCTTCCTTCGTCGCATGATACATATGCCACAGCATCCCCGGCCAGAAACCGTTCGTCCACCAATACATATCCGTCTCTGCCTTATCCTCCTGATAGACGCCATCCACCGGAATGTAAGGAATCCGGTCGCCGACGCGGTCGCATTGCGCCGACATTTTAACCTCCAGCTTGCTCCATATATCATTCAACCAACGGTTCTCATTCATGTTGACAGCATCCTCCTATTATTCAGCCCTCTACCGTCTCTGCTTCTTCCAGAATGGCAACAGCCCACGCCGATAACGTCACATCAATGGTCAATACGCCTGACGCATCCGTCTCGAAGGTCATGCGGCGAAGCTCATCCGCATGAGAAGACAATTGCCGCACTTGCTCTTTCGACGGCGAGTTCGGCATTCCCATTTCATTCCATGCCTGTATCGCGACGCCATGCTCGCGATCGAGAATCCGGAGCGTATATTCCGCATGCGCGGGCAGCCCTTCCATGCGCAATTGGAATTGCTTGTCCGCTCCGGCTTGCTGAGCCTCCCGGGCAATGGCTTGATCCGGGTACATCGACATCGGGACCGTGCTCCGATAATCCTCGGGATAATGATACAATAGCGCGCTTAGCTTTCGATCATGCGTGCGAGTTACAATTATGCCTTCCTCGCGGGCAAGCTCCTCCTCGCCCAGTCGATTCAAGAAGGCATAGGCATGGTAGGTCGGCTTATGAATGCCTTGCAGGTTTATGAGCCCGAAGCCGCCATGAAAGGCGGTCGGCCCCGCCCCCACCTCCTCGAATACATCGGTAAATACCCAGTAGGACAAGGAATCAACATACCTCGAGACTGCAAGATTCGTCCTGACCACATAGGCTGCCGCAGGCAGATAATCATGACTGTAATCCCTGGAGGACGGACTGCTGCTCCATTCGGTCAGATGGATTTCGGCATTCGGATAGGCGCTGGCGTCAACCACCTTGCGCAGCCATAACACATCATCCAGCGTTGCGTCTTTGCAGCGGGAGCGTCCGCTCGTTTGCCCATGTCCGTCCAAGGCGAAATCCGTCGGATAAGGATGAGTCGAGATAAAGTCGACAGGCAGCCCTTCCTTTTCGCAGAATTGAAGAAAATCTTCAATCCATACGCCCTTCCAGCTCAATGTGTTCAAATCATCCGTCTGGAAGGTAAGATGAGCGTTCACATCCTCCTTCTCGCCATCAAACCTGGAATCCGGCACGAAATTGCTTGTTGCGGGTCCTCCGACGCGAAGATGACGATCTATCGCTTTAATCGTGTGCGCCGAAATCTCGTAAAGCTTGAAATAATCCGTCTTGGTTCCGTCCCAGAACGGCCTAAGATTCGGCTCGTTCCAAATTTCGAAGAACCAGGTTCTGACCTCTTCCTGTCCATATCGTTCAATCCAGTGCGTGACGCAGCGTTGAATAAGCTCCGCCCATTTCTCGTACTGCTTCGGCGGCGAAATATTGCCCTTCCACCAAAATTGCGTGCTGTCGGTCGAAGCCAGATCATACGGCATAAACCCAAATTCGACAAAGGGCTTTATCCCGTTCTCAAGCATCGAATCGAATAATACATCCACATATTGAAAATTGTATACAGCTTGACCGTCCACGAGCTTGAATACATGCATATCGTCATGCAGAAGCCCATGAAATCGCAAATACTTGAAGCCGCAGGCATGTACAGCGTCCCTCAGATGCCGCTGCCAGTCGACGCGAAGCCCTTCATTCGCGCGGCCGGCTCCTACGCAGACCGACCAGATATGATTAAGCTTTGACGCTTCTCCTTGAAATTGCACCTTCATATTCCGTTCCTCCTGTTTTTCGATTACTCATCCTCTTTGCCAATCGGCCGCATAGTCAGTTCATAGACAAACGTCTTGTCCGACATCCGATAAGGGGGAGCCAGCTCCGGACCGACCGAGCCCGAGCCAACGCCGCTCATTTTGTAATCCAGATAAACAACCGTTTCATCTCGAGGCTTCAATCGGCAAGCATGCGAGGCAGCCTCGAGATCATGCGGCGTAAAGCGAGAAGCATTCAGAGAAAACGAGTTCTTCGCAAGGAATTGAAGCCCCATGCCTTGAAGATTGGAGACAATTGCCCAGCTCGTTCCCACCCGAGAGCCATTCTCCTGCGGCACCACATAATTTTCGAACATATCCTCTACCTTTTGTTGGTACCTGGCTTTACGCGCATATTGACGCTTATCAAGGTAACATTCCCGCGGACCGTAGCCATAGTATTCCACCTCGCCATAGCCCTTGGGCATGACCACGCATAGACCGAAGCGAGGCAGATAAGCGAACTCCTCCTTCACTTCCGCTTCCGTTCGCATCGTAATGGAGCCATGGGCATCCACATCCCAGAACAGCTCGCCCCGCACAACCGGGAATCTGCTCACAGCAGCCAGCGAATATTGAACCCGGATGGACAGGCCTCCGGCCTTGGTCTGCTCCCACTCGCAATGATGAATTTTCGTCAAAACCCGATCGTAGCCTTGATCCTTCCACTTCCGAATAACGGGTTTGTCATTATCTACGGGCGCTCGCCAAATCCGCAAAGCCGTTGGTTCAGCCAACAGCTCCACGCCATGATAAGATATCGACCGAAAGGCGCCGAGAGAAGGCTGAAATTCATAGTTGAAGTTATGCCCGCTAATGGTCAGGACGTCCTCGTTATGGGAAAGCTTTAACTCGCGTACAGGCTTGGCGCTTGCAACAGTATTCCAATCGTACTCCGCCTCTTGCAGACAAAACTGAGCAAATGCCACCTCATGACCAAGCTCTCCCCAGTCCATCTCCTTATTCAAGCGCATAGAAATCGTCAACAGATATTCCTCGGCTCTGGAAGGCGGCGCGGCGTACGGCAATGTCAGTCGGCAGCTCTCGCCAGCCGGTACGGAGAGCTCTGGAATCCTCCCTTGCTCGACCAATTGACCGTTCTTCTCCACCTTCCAGAACAGGCTGACATGAGATAAGTCTCTAAAATCATAGAGATTCGCCACGCTTATCTCTCCGCGCTCCAGATTAATCGCCTGCAATTGAATAGGCGCCAGCACCTGCTTCAACTCCAATAATCCGCTGCGCGGATTAAGCTCCGGATCAACCAATCCATCTATACAGGAATTGCTGTCATGAGGGTACTCGCCGAAATCGCCTCCATAGGCATAATAAGCGGTTCCGTCTTCCGCAGTGGCTAACGCGCCGTGCTCGCGCCACTCCCATACACATCCTCCCATCAGCTTCGGATACTTATTCATTACATCCCAGTAATCTTGCAAATCCCCTGAGCTATTCCCCATGGCATGGCTGAATTCGCATAGAAATAAAGGCTTGCAATTGCTTTCATCCTGCGCGTAGGCTTCCAGCGCTTCTACTCCGGCATACATTTTGCTTTCCACATCCAGACAAGCCAGTTGCCTGTCCTTGTGCATGCTAGCGCCTTCATAATGAACCGGCCTCGATGCGTCTCGAGCTCTTGTCCATTCCGCCATTGCAATGTGGTTCTCCGCACAACCCGCTTCATTCCCCATCGACCACATCACCACGCTTGGATGATTCTTGTCCCTTTCAACCAATCGAACGGCGCGATCTATGAATGCCTCTCGCCATAAAGGATCGGCGCCGAGCAACTGAATGCCTCGATCTGTGAAATCGCCATCGGCTCCATTCCCGTGCGCCAAGCCGTGGCATTCCAGATCCGCCTCGTTCACGATATAAAATCCGTATTGATTGCAAAGCTCCAGAAACCTCGGATCATTCGGATAGTGAGAGGTGCGAATGGCATTAATATTATGGCGTTTCATAATTTTTAATTCCTCAATCATTTGCTGAAGCGGAACGACAGCTCCGAGCTCCGGATGAAAGTCATGCCGATTGACGCCTCTCAGCTTGACCGGCTTTTCGTTAATTCGGAATATCCCCTCATCCACGGAAATTTTCCGAAAGCCGACCTCAAACCGCAGCACTTCCCGATCGGCGTACACATACAGCTCGTAGAGATACGGTTCCTCCGCGCTCCACAATCTCGGTCGTTCAACCTTCATCTCAAGCTCACATTTCCCGTCAGCAATAGCCGTTGTCTCCGCAATCAATTGGCCGTCAGGCTGCCGCAGCTCCGCTCTCACCTGCATCAGGGAGCCGCTTGTCTCAATCTCGGAATAGAGCGCGGCTTCTCTCAGTCCCTCATTGAATTCAATCCGGTTAAAGACATCGCGAATATGATTTTTCTCCCGAGCGAGCAAATAAACATCGCGGAAAATGCCCGAGAAGCGCCACATATCCTGATCCTCCAGATACGTTCCGTCGCACCACTTCAAAACCAGCACCGCGATTCGATTTATTCCCTCGCGGAGATACGGAGCGATTTGAAACTCGGCCGGCATGCGGCTGCCCTGACTATATCCGACAAACGCGCCGTTAATCCAAAGATAGAAGCAAGAATTGACGCCTTCGAACACGGCATAGGTTTGTTTCTCGCTCCATGCCGCCGGCAATTCGAAATCCCTCACATACAAACCGGCGGGATTGTCATCAGGCACATGGGGCGGGTCGCAGGGAATGGGATAATAATAATTAACGTACTGCATTTGATCAAAGCCGTTCGTCTGCCAAGAGGAAGGCACCTGAATGGATGACCAGTCGTCCATGTCAAATGCGTCCCGATAAAACTCCTCCTTCACCTCATTTATGCTTTTGTAGTATTGAAATTTCCAAGCCCCGTTCAAGGCTTGATAATAGGCGGAATTGCCGCGTTTATTGCTCGCCGCCGATTCCGAATCCGAGAATGGAATAAAATGCGACCGGGGTTTCTCTCTGTTCAGATGAAGAATGCCCGGATTCTCCCAATGCTTTGCAATGGCTATCATAATGAATATGCCTCTCCTTCCATCCGTCTGATATGTTCATTATAGTCTCAGCCCTTCTGCGCCACAGGCAACGAAAGAGACAATATACTGGACAGAATGGACATCTCGTCATAGCCGTCACCTCTTCTCCAAGTATATAACTCTGCAATTGCCAGCGCAGATTAAGAATGATTCTTCGTAATCGCAAGCTCCTTGACAAGCCAATCAAAGGAGAACCGGCCGCTAACCTCATGTTCGCCAGGAAATAGATCCCATCCCAAACTATTCTCCGCTCCTTCGCCGCGATAGATCTCCTGAAGTTCTTGAACCGCTTGCCTGAAGCCTTTCGCTGGGAAGATGGGATCCCTCTCTCCTGATTCAAGAAACAAAGGCCGCGGAGCAATCAGGCCCATGAGCTCGGGCAATTCAGCGGCGGACAGAAGTCCCGGTACATAATTGCATATGCAATGAAAAACCGACAAGATGCTGTCCTTGAACGTGTTCGGAAATCCGATCAGCACCGCAGCTTTAATCCGCCGCTCCAGCGCGGCAGCCATATAAGCAATAAGCGAGCCTCCGGAGAATCCTACGATACCGATTCGCTCCGCATCAATGTCCGGCAAAGCTGCCGCATAGTCGAATACGCCGAGCATTTCGGCAACGCGCAGGCCGGCGAGCGTCTTCCCGTGCAGCAACAGCTCGGTGGACAAGCGATAACAGGAGCTTGGCGCATTCGGGTTCTCATCCAGGTCAGCCTGGAGTCTGCGTTCGCCGAAGCCGATTACATCCGGGGCAATAACGACAAAGCCTCGACGAACCAACTGCAGCGCGAAATGACGGTAGATATCCCCGGATCCCGTATCCTCCTCACCGTCCTCCTTCATTCCGCAAATCTGCCGGCTGCCATATCCGTGACCATGAACGGCGATGACCGCGGGAAGTCGCTCCGAAGCGCTAGCGCCGACCGGTCGAAGAATATAGGCCGGGAAGCTTAGCCCCGCAACTGCGCCCAGCTGGACTCTCTCTCTGGTATAATCACCGTATGCGCGCTTTTCCTCCAGCCTTGAAGCCTCAACTTGTTCATTACGCTCGAATTCGTCCAAAGTTTGCTGAAGGGCCCTCCTTAATGCCTCCCGGCGTTCTTCATTCGAAGAAGACCTGCGATTGCGCAAATGATCCTCACTTGCCTGTGTATACAAATGGCTTAAAAACGCATCCCCGTCTCTCATTCTAAATTCCTCCCGCTAATCTAATTTCATATGCTGCGCTTTATGCGTACGTGATTTCCAACAAACGGGCCATAGCTGGTCGCGGCAGCTTGATTCGAAGCATTCCCGTCGACAGCTCGAGCTTCCAGGAAATCATGCTGTCCATGAACGGATAAGCACATCGAACATCAATAATGCCCCCTGGAAGATTCCGGAGCGGAATTATCTGCTCATCTGCACCGTCCAATCTCCATATGGCCACATAAGCGCATTCCCGGGCCTTCATCCCAAGGCAGAGCCAGTCGTCGCCAAAGCGCGGAATGCCCAGCGGCCAGAATGGCACCGCCTCCGATAGCCTGGATCTTATGGATTGATAATAGGAAATGCCCTCGCGGACGAGATCGAATCTTCGCGAATCCAGCGCGGCCAGATGGCCGCTCTGATGAATGCGCAACAGCATGGCGTTCGTCATGTTGAAGATCGTTTCTTCTTCATCTCCTTCCAGCAACGGATACGACCAGACGGCCGCTTGCTCGGGCAGCAATGCGGTCGGCGAAGCTGCGGCAATAACGGCCATCTTGCGGGCGTCAGTCTGATCGCTTATTGAAGCGACGGGATGTCTGCGAAGCATGGCGTAGTCAAGACGCATTCCCCCGCTGCTGCAATGCTCGATAACGAGATTCGGATACGCAATCATGATTTCGTCCAGCCATGCCAGATACGCCCGATTATGCTGCAGGAGACCCTCTCCGAAGCTGTCTGCTTCCCTCTCCGTTCCTATTCCAATATTGATATTGTAATCCATCTTGATATAACCGACGCCATAATCCTCCGCCAGACGGCGAATGACGGCCGTTGCGTGCGCTCGCACATCCGGGTGCCGATAATCCAACTGGTAACGTCCGTTGTCGATTACTCGTTTGCCATGCCGCATGAAAAACCATTCGTCGGGAACCGACTCCGCCAACGGACATTGAATACCCATGACCTCCAATTCAAGCCACAGTCCCGGTATCATTCCCCGCTCGCGAATCCGGCCCAGCACCTCTTCAATGCCGCCCGGGAAGCGAGCCTCAGACGGCAGCCACTCCCCAACGCCGTCCCACCACTCTCCGTCGGCGTACCATCCTGCGTCGATGCAATAGATTTCGCAGCCCGCAGCAGCCGCGGCGTCGACTAACGGCAAGATTTTGTCTGTTGTAGGGTCGCCGAACAAGCAATTCATGAAGTCGTTGAAGATGACCGGCTTGCTCTTCAAATCCCAGTGGGAACGAACGATGATTCGCCGATATTTGGTCAGCTCCTTGGCAGCCTCTTCAAGGCCTCCGAATACAGACCCGATTGCAGCCGGAACCGCTTCGAACGAATCTCCCGGAAGCAATTGCTTGAACCAGTGGTTCTCTTGCTCGGTCGGACCTCCGACTCTGAGATACAGATGGCCTTCGTCTGTCGAAGCATCGTCATTCAAGCGATGATAATGGTCGCCGATCTCCCAGTGCCAGGATCCATTGTGCTCGATTTGCCAATACAACGATGTGCCCGTTTGTTCGTTCTCCAGGCAACCCATGGGCAAATACTCCGCGCTGGACCACGTTCCATTGCTGGTCGCCGTTATGCGCTTCAACGTAAACCGGTTGACTGGCGTCAGGCCGAGCTGAGGCAGCGAGCAGGATCGCCACTGCATTTCGCCGTACCAGGAATGATGCGGAATATGCAGGCGCATCTTCTCTCCCCAACTGCCGCTTCCTTCTTTGGCAAGCCCGTTCAATGCAAACGTCGAAACATATTCCACCCCGATCGGAAGCGTTCCTGTGTTGGTCAAAGTCGTATGCGCTTTAACAATGGGAAATTGCGTGTGGAATTGCATATGAACCGCAGCCAGCAATCCGGTAGCAGGATCTTCCATACGAATAGACAGCAACGTCCCCTCTTCATTCTTAACGCGTGTATGCTCACGATACAGCAAACGTTTGCCGGGCAAGGTTTCAATATGCTTGGAGCCATGATGGGCAGCTTTGTTCTCTCCGGCAAGCTGCACCTCGATTAATCTAAACTTGGCCGCTTGTTCATCCCCGCCTACGAAGGCTTCATCGAACGGGAGAACGGACATATGAAGAAGTCGAACGTCGCCGCTGCCGTCTACCTCGATGACGACATGCAGCCCTCCTTCATGAACTTTAATGACTTGCTTCATACTTCTCACTTCCTGGATCATAGATTCTGTCAAACTTCATTATGGCTGTTATTACAGGTGCATGCTCTGTCGGGAATTAAAGACGGGCAGGAAAGTTGCTTCCTGCCCGCCGTCTTCTTAACGGATTCTGTTAAAACTTCAACATACGGTATAGGATAAGCGCGGCTTCCGCGCGCGAGGCATGCGACTTCGGCTTGAATGTGCCGTCAGGCGAACCCTGAATCAAGCCTGAATCCTGCAAGCTCGCTACAGCGTCGCGCGCATAGCCGGAAATTTCCTCCTCATCAACGAACGCGGAGGAAGCATTCGAGTCGCTCAGACCCAAGGCGCGATGCAGCATCAAGGCCATATCCTCACGCGTAACGGAATCTCCGGTTCCGAATGTGCCATCCTCTCTTCCGTTCACAATTCCCGCCTCGTAAGCGGCGGCTATCGCATGATCCGCCCAGCCTCCGGCTGGAACATCCGAGAAGCGGGAGGACGCGTCGCCCGTAGCAGTCAGCCCGAGCGCCCTCGTCAGCAGCGCGGCAAATTCGGCGCGGGTCACTTCGCCCGACGGATCGAATTGCGCTGCGGTTCTGCCCGTCGTAATGCCGCGGGCCGCCAGCGCTTCAATGCCTTCTTCGGCCCAGAGCGCATGACCCAGATCGGCAAAATTCACTTCAACATAGCCGAGTCCAAAAGTACCCAGACGGCCTGGCTTGACATGCGCGATTCCGCTTGCGGAATCGTACATTCCGTTCGCGATAACTCTTGCCTGATTGCCCTCCACTTCATAGACGACAAGCTGATGGGCGCGCTCTGTCGCGCTCGCTTGGTAGGGAAGCTCAATTATTAACGATTTGCTGCTTTTCGGCAGCGGCAAGGCAACGCCATCCAGCAGCGCGGCAATCTCGACAAGCGGATGAGAGCCAAGCTTTCCTCGAAGGGCAAGGCTTAGCGTATCGGTATCGACGAGACGAAGCGATAATGTCAGGATTCCAGTGCCATCGTTCGTCCATTCAGCCAGCAAGTCGGAATCAATCTGAATAGATGCCATGCCGCTCTCCACACGCAGCCCCGCGCCTGCTTTGGCGACAAACGCCCCCGCTTCGGCAGGAAGCTCCAGTCGAATCTCCGGAGAATCGCCGTCATACTCAAGCTTCAGCGTAATTCTCTTGTCCGCCGAGGCCAATACCTGCTTCACTTCGTCCAGCGACACGGACGCCCTTGCTGCTCCATCCTTGACGGGCAGCTTCGAAATCGACAGCACGCCTTCTCCCTTATCAACATTCACGCTTGAATCGGTATCGTTGCTCGAGCCGTTATTGACCGGGGGCGAACCCGTATTCGGATTACCCGAATTCGGCAACGACAAGGCCACCGAATAGGACTCCGTCAAATCCCCGCTAGTCGCTTGCACAACCAGCGTCGAAGTCGTTATCTGCGAAGCCGTTACCGTAAGAATTCCATTACTGCTTATACTCGCGCCCGTCGGATTTCCTTCCAGCGACCAGGATACCGTTTCGCCGGAAATCGCATCGTTATACGTGTCAATGACCGCGGCCTGATAATTGGCGTTAACTTGTCCGACAGTCGTAAGATCAAGCGAAGCGGCTCCGTTAATCTCGATCGAGGCAGGAGCGCCATCCGGCAGCGAAGCAGGCTTCAGAACAAGCAACTCACCGGCAGGAACGGAAAGCGCAACGATTCCCTCATTGTCAGCGCTGTAGCTTTCGCCGCTCTGAACATTAATAAGCGATTCGCCGGCATCCACCGTTACAGCTTGCTCCGACGCTCCTTTGTTGGCTGCAGCGACGATCCACTTGCCGTCCTCCGTCGCAAGCCTGAACAAATCGACGTCAGCTGATGCGGAGGCAAGCTGCTCCGTTTGCAAGCCCTCCTGTCCCTTCTCCTTCGGATAGAGCACGGTAAGGAAGTTTTCGTTCGTTCCCGCCTTCACGCGCACATAGTTCAGTTGCTGCGCTCCGTCGACGAGAGGAGTGAGCGGCGTGCTGCGTCCCCATTCCTGGGTAATCTCTGCGCTTTCCGGAAGCAGGAAGGTTGATTCCAGATCCATATCGTAATGGCCCACGGATTCCGCCTTGTTGCCTTCAATTGTCGTTCCGACAGCCGCTATCGGAAGATTGAAGATCGTGCCGTCGGTCGCGCCGGCGATTTGATCCCAGACAATATAGGCGTTAATGCCGTTCTTCACATACAGCATCGTTCTCTTCTGCGTGCCCGCGCCTCCGCCGTTGCTAACGGTGGTGCTCACCTTGTCGAGTCGCGGTCCGGCGCTGAATTCGCCTGGCACGCTTGTCGTCGGGGTATTGCTGTACCCGGTTCCATTCTTGAATTGAACCGTGCTGTGCGAGGAAGAGCCCACATACCAGTTTTTGCTGCTGTCGAAGTAGCCCTCGATGCTCGGGTCCATCACCAGCGGAACGCTGTTGGCGTAAAGAATGAAGGAGCCCTGATCGAAATGGCCGTGCCCCAGCGCCGTCTCATTGGCAACGAAGGCAAGGTAACTCTCGTTGTCTCGTTTGAAGTTGTTGCGGAACAAGTAGAGACCAACATCCTTGTACGTATCCGATGATTGCAGATCAATCCTCACATTGTTCGGATTGTCGAAGGCGCCTGGCGCGAAGAAATGCTCCAGCGCGACAGCCTCGCCGTTGAAGCCCGATATCGGCTTGCCCGCTCGCACCCATGTTTCATACATTTGCGCGCCCAACTCGGGATTCTGCTGCGCAACTTCATTGTAATAGATGCCGAAGTAGGAGAAATCTCCTCCCCCGGTCAAGAAATGATCCCCAATATCCGGCGTTCCGATTTTGTTATCGAAATACTCGTAAGGAGGCGTCTGAACATCGAGATTATATTGGAACATCTTGCCGAGCTTCGTCGATTTGAACCAATCCTCGCCGGTTGAATTGCGCAGCGCCTTGGCATAGCTGGAGAAGCGCTGCTCCGCCGAGATCATATACCGAATCGATTCCGGCCAGCTTCCCGAATCATTGAGCATATACTCAAGCTGTCCAGCCAGAAGCTGCTTGCCGTTATTCAGCCAGGTAATGGCGTGAGGCAGCTCCGGGAACGCCATCGCCAGCATGGAGGAACCCGCCGACATATCGGTCTGCCAGTTGCTGGTGTTCGCTTGCGCATCGTAGAGGCTCATCTCCGAGCGATCTCTCAAGTCGCTCAGATAAGGAAGCATATATTCAAGCCTGTCGATCAGCGTCTGATATTCCTCGGCCGAGAACACGCCGGCATCCTTAATCAGCGTATACGCCGAGGCGACGGAGGCCGCGATGCGTCCTCCCTGCACCGCACCGTACGCGTCGATGCCGTAAGGCCGCTGATTGTACGCGTACCAGGTTTCCGTGCCCTGCAGGAAATCGTTCAGCGTCCATAGAATCCGGTATTTGGCCTTCTCCGCGTAGGAAATATCACCGGTTACCGCATAGACAATCGCATCCGTCTGCATCGTTAATCCGAAATTCAGAATCAGACTCGATTTGCGATCGGTCTGCGAGGTGTATTCGCTGATCACGCTGTCGTTTGCATCCTTGAAGGTCAGAATAACCTGAACTCCGCTTGCGACGACGCCGTCAAGCTTCACCGAATAGGAAAGTGTATAATCAGCGCCTCCCGTTATGGCAATAGGCTGATTGTATACCCATGAGCCTTGATCGGAGGCTGTGGGATTCTCGATATACACTGACTTCTGTCCGTCGCTCGCGTAATTCGTCCGGCTCTCCCAGCTCATGACAGGCGATCCTTGCTCAGCGACCCCCTCCCAATTGTCCGGCGTTGTCGTGCCCGACTCAAAGCTCGCATTCGAGATATCGACCGTGCCGGCAGTGCTGGAAGGAACGATCTTCACATTATCGAACCAGACGTGACCAAGCGGTCCGTCGCTCTCGTTGCTCGCAGCCGGAAGGGTGACGCGCAAGCTTGCTGACACCGCTCCTGCCGGAGCCGTAAAGTTCTGATTGCTAATACCGCTCCACATCCAATAGTTCTGATTCAAGGCTTCATAATCCGGATTTTCTACCAATAGCTGATCCAGATCCTCGATTTCTTCTAGCGTCATGTCATCCGAATATTGCTTGACCGTATCGAATTGCTCCTGCAAGGCCGGAATCGATTCCACCTTGTCCTTCAAGCTTTCGATCTCTTCCGCCGTGAAATACATATTCGACAGCGGCTCGACGGAGCTTCGCAGAACAACGCTTTCCCTCAGCTCCTTCTCTGCATCGAGCAGTTGAACAAGAGCAAGCGCAATTGGTCTGCGAGCGCCGGCTTCGATTGCCGTCTGCGCCTGCGAGATTGCGCTGGCGACGGCGCCAATTCGGTCCGCTGGATATTGTCCAACCTCCTCGCCCGGCGTCGCCCTGTTCAGCAGCTCCTGAGCAACCGAGAGAATGTAGCTCGCCTTGCCGTCCAGATCAATCATCACATTCTGCTTCTGATACCAGACAAGTGCGATCTTGAGACCGTATTGCGAGCTGTCGTAGCCGCTAACCATAGAATTGTACTTGATGGCCCGCTGAATATCCTCATCGGGGCGCGGCTTTAGGAAAGCTCGATTTCGCACGAACGGAATGGAATAACTTCCATCCAGTACTGCTTCAGCATGATCAATCTGATCCTGCAGCGCGAGCTTGCTGCCTGCCGACACATATTCCGGCTCGATTAGCAGCGCCGCCTTGGCCTGCCACACCAGATCGACCAATTCCACGCGATACATGGAATATTCCAGCTTGTTCGCCTTGGCGTCAATCACAGTATCCGAGGTGACCGCGCTTTCAAAGAAGTCGCTGCCTGCCTTCACCAAATCTTTGACGGCCTTGCTCCAATTACCCGCCTCATTGTCATAAACCTGCTGCGTCACCGTAATCTGGCTGACGAATTCATCTCTCGACGCCAGCGGATATTGACCCGGCTCCGTCCCCGCCGATGTCTTCTCAAGCTCGTTATTGGCGAAGCTCAGAAGACGTCCCAGCGATTCTCGCTTGGAGGCTGTCGCTTCCTCCGAGTCTTCCTCCAGAGAGGCATAGCCGTACAGCTCAATCTCCGCCACGTTGAGACATTGATAGGTCGGACTGACGAAGCGAATATACCGGTAAGCGGTCTCATTCGGCAGATCGACGGTCGTCCACTGCAAGCCGTTATCGGTCGTTACCATATGCAGCAAATCCCAATTCTCCCCATCGTTCGATCCAAGAAACGTCGTGTTCACCATCCGCTGCGTCCAATTCGGACGCGGATAATAACGAATCTTCTTGACCACCTTCTCCCTGCCTTGGCCGAAGTCCACTTGTGTCCAAGCGTCCGACGCATTCCACACATCCGGCCAGCTTTCGAGATCCTCGTCCCAGGCCAGAGCGCCGGAGCCATTGGAATCGGCATACGTCACCTCGGTCGGCGATGTATCGAATTTCACCATTTTCCCATGTCCATATAGCTCAATCTCCGCAACGTTCAAGCATTGGTACGTGGGGCTGACGAAACGAATATAGCGATAAGCGTTCTCGTTAGGCAAATCAACAGTGGTCCATTGCAAGCCGTTATCGACGGTCACTTCATACAATAGATCCCAGCTCTCTCCATCATTGGAGCCCAGAAACTTCGTATTGACCATCCGTTGCGTCCAGCCTGGGCGCGGATAGTATCTGATTTGCTTGACTACTCTCTCTTTACCGTCCCCGAAATCGATCTGAGACCAGGCCTCCGAGGAATTCCATACATCCGGCCAGCTCTCGATGTCATCGTCCCAGGCCAAAGCTCCCGAGCCATGCGAGTCAGAATAGGTTACGCCCGTTGGCGAAGTATCCAGCTTGGCATACACCGACGAGGTGACCGACGTTGATTCGCTCGTCGTCTCGCCTGAAGACGTATCCCCGTTGTCCTCCGCCGAGGCCGCTCCTGCGCCAAACGAGAAAAGCTGCGCAGCAAGCAGCGTGACGAGCATTATTTTCGCAAAAAAAGATGATCGCGTGGATTTCATTCCAATCGTCCTCCGTTTCAAATGCCGCATCGGCTGCGGTCAAAATTAACTGCTGCAAGAGCTCTGTGCTGTCAAAGTTATGGTCGACCCAGCTCGCAAAGGAATCGCTTTCCTTCGTGTGTCAGCCATAAGGTTTCTCCTTCAAGCTCAGCTTCCAAGGGACAAGCCCCCCTCCGCTTCGGATGTAGCACAGTCAGGAAGCCTTCACGCGAGTTCGCCGTTGCTCTCACATAATCCAGCATGCACGAACCGTCAGACGAGCGCTCGAAGAACGGCGCGGCGCGTCCTTTCTCCAGCCAAATCTTGCGAACAGGAGAGAGAAACGTTGTCTCCAGATCGATTCCATACGCCCCCTCCGAGTAAACCCGATTCCCCTCAATCGAAGAATCGCGAGCTGCCACCGGCAAGCTGAACAGAACATCTCCTTCAAAGCCCTCGATTTCGTCGCGAATCACATACAAATCGGGCGCGACCAAATGCCAGAGTGTTCGAATATGTCTTCCGCTTCCCTCACCATTCTTAATTTCAATCGCAATGCGCTCTACCTCTTCTTCAATTTCGCAATAGAGAACCTTGCTTGTTCGGGGCACGTCAACCCAGCCTCGCTCAAGACTGAACGTTCCCGCTGTCAGATTAATGAATCCACTGCTTCTGCTCTTAGTGACTTGCCGTTTCGCGGCAAACTGCACGCAAGCATGCGAATAAGAGCTAATATGCCAGCTGGTGCTGTTGTCGAAATACCCTTCGATCCCGGAGTCCATCACAATCGGGACGGAATGCTTATAGAGAATAAAAGATCCTTGATCGAGATGGCCGTGCCCAATCGGCTTCGGACTCGAATGAATGGCGAGATAGCTCTCGTCTCCGGTACCGAATCCCTTCCGGAACACATAGATGCCGGCTTGCGCAAGCTCGTTCGTCGACTTCAGGTTCAACCTGCAGCCGCCGTTCATCTCTCCAGCCGTTAACAGATTGTCGAAAGCAACCGCTTCGCCCCAAAAGCCCTTGCGCGGCTTGTCCGCCAAACGCCAGGTTTCAAGCATTTGCTCCGCCAATTCCCTATCCACTTCTTCCATTTCACCGGCGTACATGCCGAAGCACGCAAACTCTCCCCCGCCGCCCAGCACATGATCGCCGAACGGCGGTGTGCCGATGCGATTGTCAAAGTAACGATAAGCCGGAGTTTGCACCTGAATGCTGAATCCGAACATTCGGCCAAGCGGCGTTGTCTTGAACCAATTATCACCCATCATATGGCGGGCAATTCTCGCATAACCGGCGAATCGCTCAAGCGCGGCATGATGATAGCGAATCGATTCCGGCCAGGAATGATCCGCATTGACATTAAGCCGCAATTGGGACTCCAGCACCCAATGCGCATTGTTGAGCCAAATCAGCCGGTTAGGGAAATCATCCAGCGCCAACATGATCATGGCCGTGCCTGCGCACATGTCTGTCTGCCAGTTGCTGCTTCCTCGTTGCGCCTCTTCCATCGTCAGCTCGGTTCTGTCCCGCAAATCAAGCATATAGCGCAGCATATAGTCAATCAGCGCATAGAATCGCTTCTTCTCCTCAGCCGTGAAGATGTTTGCTGAGCGAATAAGCGAATAGGAGACCGCCACGCTGCACAGCACTCGTCCGCCTTGAACCGCGCCGTAGGAGTCGCTTCCCTGCGGACGTTCATTCGTTACCAGCCAGTGCTCGGCGCCTTGGCAGAAATCGTTAAGCGTATAGAGAATCTCCTTCTTCGTCTTGTCGGCATAATGCATGTCTCCCGTCATGGCATAACGGATCGCATCGCATTGCAGGGTCAGCAAGAAGCAGGAATTGGGCAGGGATGACTTTCTGTTGAATGAATAGACGAACTCCTCTAGCAGCTCGCCTCTCTCATCCTTGAAGCGAAGCACGGCTTTCAGCCCCGAACGAAGCTTCCCGTCGAGCTTGGCCGCGAACGTAAGCGTATAGCCTGCGTCGCCGGCAATTTCGAAATCCTCTGCCGTCGACCAGGCGCCTTCGTCGTCTGCGGTCGGATTTTCGATATAGATTGATCGCCGTTGATCTCCCGCCGCATAGTCAAAGTCGATCTGCGAGGAAGGATTGACTCGATCGACCGTAGAACGATCGCCTCCGCCGCAATAGGGATATCGATCCTCCCACCGAAGCACGGGAAAGCCTCGGAGCGCTTCGCCTTGCCAGTGAGCCGGAGAATCAACGCCTTCATCAAAGCCGCCATTCCGCAGAGGGAGAATACCGCCGACCGCCGAGAGAATTTGCACATTATCAATCCAGACATGCCCCAATCCCTCGCGCTCATTATTAGCTGAAGGCAGGATGAACGAGAGGGAAGCGCTCGCAGCGCCTTCCGGAGTCGTAAAATTGACAATCTTGTCCGTAGAGCTCCAGAGATAGAACGCTTCATTCGCATGAGCGTAGTCGATTGTTTCCGTCATCATAAGCGAGGAGGCCTGCTCGATCTGCTCCAGCGTGTAGCGATTCGAAATCTCTACGATGCGTTCATATTGCTCGCGAAGCGCGGCATCGCAGCGAACGGTTTCCTTGAGCCGCTCCATCCCTTCCTGCGAAAGATACAAATTAGCGCTTGACTCATCATTGCGACGGAGCCTGCGTGAATGCCTGAATTCCCGATATCGATTCAGGCATTGTACGACGGCCAGCGCCAGAGGCTCGCCGGCAACCTTTGCAGAAGCATGAGCGGACAGAGCTTCCTTCGCGTGCTCCACCGCATGCTCAAGCCTCGTTCCTGCCGCCTTGTCAAAGCTGCCGACTTCCTCGCCCCATGTCGCCGCTTGCAAGGCCGTCTCCGCTTGGCCGATAGCCGCATGAGCTCGATCTCGCAACCTCTCTGCGCCTCCATGCATCATATCCTGCTTCTCGAACCACTGAAGCGCCGGCTCCAATCCATACTCATGATGCACCTGCCCCTCGGGCAGATAAGAAGGCGTCATCGTGTAGCGCCTCGTCGCGAAGAGGATCGCTTCTTCATCTCGCGGCGCGAGGAATTCGCGACTGCGGACGAAGGGTTTCTCGGCCCCCTCCAGAGCCTTCCGCGCCTCGTCAATCATGTCTATCAGAGCGAGATGCGCGCCGTCGGTGTAATAAGGCCCGCGAGCCTCTGCCAATTGCTCTGCCCATTCGACCAACTCTTGCAGTTTGACGCGTTGTGATGATGCTTGCATATTATGAATCCTCCCTTGCCTGCCTGAAGAAGAAAGCCATGGGCTCGCTCATGTGCAACATGAAGTCCCATGGCCTCTTTTTTAAATCATGCGCGTGTATTAGTTGCTTCCGCCAGCGTCGAGGAAGGCTTGAACCTGCTTGATCAGCTCCTGACGAACCTTCTCCAGACCCAGCGCTTCCATTTGCTTGTTAACCTTGGCCGCCGTTTCCTTCCAATTCTTATCCATACCGTTCTTGAATACGGGATCAACAGCTCCGCCAACCGGTCCGATTTTGGCTACTTCCGACTTGACCGGTTCCACATTAAAGGTAAATCCGGACAGCGGCTGCAGATAATAGGTGCTGTTCTGAGATTGATAATCCAGAACCTTAAGCGTCGCTTCATCGTTATTGCCGTTAATACGGGACATTGTGCTCCATGTAAACTCATAAGAAGGGAACAGATAGTTACTGGTCTGATCCGTCATCTTATAGTAGCGATCGCCGTCCTTGGTCCAGTGCTGGCCTTCAATTCCGAGCTCGATCAGGTCATGGTTCTCCTGACTGCTGAAGATCCAGTCGAACAGCTTCATGGTGCGGTCGATATTCTTGGACGTCACTGGAATGACAATATCGTTCCACGCCTTGTAATCGGTTCCAATTGCTCCCTCTTCCATATTGCGAACATGCGAATTATAGATGAAATATTCAATATCCGCTCCAGGGACTGCGGACTTCAGCTTCTCGCGGGTAGATGCGGCGCCGCCGATTGTTCCTTCCGAGGCTGCCGACTTGCCCGAAGCGAACAACGCTCCATGATCCTTCTCCGACAGAACATCCGTCTGGATATACTTGTTCCATTCCACGTATTTGTCATATTGCGGGTAGAAATAATAAGGATCGTTGAACGGAGCTGGCAGATCTGCGAATTTATCCGCCGAATCGCCAAGCGTCACAGCACCTAACACCTTCTTGCCGTCGTCAGACAGCACGACGTTAAACGCTGGAGTTGTCCCCGAGATCAGCTTGGCATTCGTGAGCTTGTCCTCCAGATTGAACATCTTGTAGAAGCCGCGATCTCCCTTATTGCCCATTGGAATCATGTTCTTCTCGTTCTTCATGACATTCTCCAGATAAGCCTGGAGATCATCGTAGCTGTCAATCGGATCCATGCCGTACTTCTCTCTCAAATCCTTGCGGATATAGACAACGTCAATATCGTAGAATGCGTTTGTAAGCGGTATTGCATAAATATGGCCGTTAATCTTATTCGCGTTCAGGAAATCCTCCGAGAAAGAAGCCTTCAAGCCGGGATATTCGTCATTGTTGAAATACTTGTCCAACTCCTGGTAATAGCCAAGCGAGACATTCTGGTTCAACGTCATCCATGGCGCATCGAAGGCTGCGTCCACCGTCTCGCCTGCTGACATCTTCAGCGTCAGCTTCTGCTTGTGATCGGCATTTGGATTAAACTCGAAATCCAGCTTTGTGTTCAAGCTGTCTTCCGTCTGATTCTCGAATTGATCAATTACCTTGTCCAGATCCGCCGGACGGTCGCCGAATAACATAATCTTCAAGGTGACCGGATCCAGCTTGCTTCCAGTGTCGCTAGTTGCCGTCGCCGAGCCGGAGTTGTTCGGAGCCGAATTGTTGTCCTCCCCGTTGTTGTTGCCGCTGCAGGCTGCAAGGCCTGACGCCATTAACGTCAGCGCAAGCGCAGATGTCAACGTTTTCGAAATTGCTTTCATCTTTGTAATTCCTCCCTTTATATACTTGAACAGCTTCTATACTAAACCGCCGATTAGGCGTGTTCAGCCTCGCTCACGTTAGCCCTTGACCGCTCCCACCATCAATCCCTTGACGAAATATTTCTGCAGGAAAGGATAGAGAAAAATAATCGGTCCAATCGTGACGACAGTCGTCGCCAGCCGGGTTGTCAATGTTGGCACAACATAATTTGGCAGATTGATTTGCGAAGACAGCTGATTCGCAAACTCCGCGTTATTCATAATTCTCATAACCAAATATTGCAGTGGAAACTTGTCGTGATCGGAAATGTAGAGCATCGCCTCAAACCACTTGTTCCAAAAACCCATTGCATAGAATAAACCAATCGTTGCCAGAGCAGGCATCGATATAGGCAAGATGATTTTGTAGAAGATGTACAGATCGTTGGCTCCATCGATTTTGGCTGATTCGGCCAGCGACTCATCAACGGATTTAAAGAAATTGCGAAGCAAAAACATATTCCACGGACTGATCAACGCCGGAATAATCAGAACCCAGATTGAATCCTTCATCCCAAGGTATTTGGATATCAACAAATAATTGGCAACCAGCCCTCCATGGAACAGCATCGTAAAATAGACATAGAAGTTAATGCCATTGCGGTATTTGAGTGTTCGGATGGAGAGAGCATAAGCCATGCAGCATGTCACGACCATCGCCAGCATCGTCCCGACAACCGTCACGAAGGAGGTTACGCCGTAAGCCTTGTAGATGGTGTCATCCTTGAAAATCAGCTTGTACGCGCTTACCGAGAATTCCTTGGGAAAGATAGAGTAGCCGTCTCTTAACACGGAAGCCTCGCTGGAGAGCGAGCTGCTGATTACAGAGACGAATGGCACCAGACAATACAGAGCCATAAGCGTAAGCGCAATATAGATAAAGCCTTTGAGCAGGCGATCTCCGCCGCTTTCCTTGATCATGTGTGCACCTGCTTTCAATCAGTAATAGAATGATTCAGAACAGCGCCGAATCCGGGCTGAATTTGCGCGCCAATTGGTTGACGCAGACGACCAGAATGAAGCCGATCAACGATTGGAAGAAGCCAACGGCAGCCGCCATGCCCATATCTCCCAGATCCATCAATGCCCGGTATACGTACGTGTCGATAACATCCGTTGTCGGATAGAGAAGCACGTTGCGGCCGACAATGGCATAGATCATCCCGAAGTCTCCGTAGAATATGCCGCCCATTGCCAGCAACATCATCAGAATAACGGTAGGCTTTAATAACGGAAGCGTAATGTAGACGATTTTCTTCCAGCGGCTAGCGCCGTCGATAGACGCGGATTCATAAATATCCGGGTTAATGCCGGTGATGGTGGCCAGATAGACAATCGCTCCGAAGCCCGCTCCTTGCCAAATTTTGATAAGCACAAGAATGACAGGCCATATTGCCGCTTCGTTGAAAAAAGCAATCGGACCAATTCCAAATGCGGACAACCATTTGTTCAGCATGCCTGTATCGCTCGATAGCAGCGCCAGAACGAACATGGCGATGACCGTCCAGGACAGAAAGTTCGGCAAGGTTACCGCCGTCTGAACAATTCTCTTGAATTTTTTGCCGCCGATTTCCGAGAACATAATGGCGATCGAGACGGAAGCCGCCGTACCGAAGCCAATGAACAAGACATTCAGAAACAGCGTATTGGCGATGACATGCAGCACTTCATTCGATTGAATGAAGAACTCGAAATTTTTCAAGCCGACAAACTCGCTGCCCGTAATTCCTTTAATGGCATTGAAGTTCTCGAATGCCACTATAATTCCGCCCATAGGCAGATAGGAAAAAACAAAGATGAGCGCGATTCCTGGAAGGGTTAACAGATATAACATGCCATTCTTGCGAAGCTCCTTCACCATTCCGCTCTTCCTTTCGCGAACCGGTGCGTTAGGCGAAAGCGTTTTAACCATAGCTGTGTTTTTCAATTCATAGTTCCTCCTTATCAAGCCGTTTCGCATGTATTCAAACCTTTGATTTGTCGCAAGACAACCTTACCATTTGAATCCCAAGCGTTTAAATGCCGCTTTTTAAGTTGGAAGGGAGCTTTTTAAAGCGATTGCATTCACTCTCCGGGCAAAAAAAATAGACGCTGCTTTCTCGCGTCCAAAAATGATGCCGGTATCGCTTTAAACTCCACCATCGTCCAAATAACTTTGCGCTTGTCGAATCAACTCCTCTCGTATACGGTCGAGTCCCATTTCCCGCAGCCTCTGGTTCGTCTGCGCAGCCGTTGCTCTCCAGGCAGGATCCAGGCCTGATTTGAACACCTGAAGCATCTGCGTCGCGACGGGCTGGATTCTTGCAATCTCGCTCTTGACCGGCAAGGGGTTGAATGCGAAGCCAGCGAGCGGCAATTGATAATAGCTTGAAGCCTTGGAGGCGTACTGCAAGAGCTTGAGCGCCTCAGGATCGCTATCGGCATCGATGCGCGAGAGCGTTGGATTCCAGGTCAGCAGAAAGGCAGGGAAGACATACCGGGAGGAGGCCGGAAGACGTTTGAATAGGCGGTCGGGTTCGCTTTTCCAATGCACGCCTTCAATCCCCAGCTCGAACAAATCATGATGCTCCTGGGATTGGAATATCCAGTCGACGAATCGCATGACAAGCTCGGTGTGCTTTGACGTTACCGGTATCGCAAGATTATTCCAAGCGCGGTAATCGGTCCCGATACAGCCCGCTTGCATCTCCCTTTGACAGGTTTTGTAGGCAAAGCCCTCCAGCTCCGCTCCCGGAATGGATTGCTTCAAATCCTGGCGAACAGCGTTCCATCCCGACAAGGTTCCCTCATAGGCCGCCGACTTTCCCGATTCGAACAAGACAGCCGCATTGCGTTCATTCAATACATCTCTTTGCACATAAGCGTTCCATTTCACATAGCTGTCAAGAGAGGCGTACAGATCATCCGGATTGTTCATAGGCGCCGGCAGCGATTCATAGTAAGAAGCCGGATCTCCGTATGTGGTAGCTCCAAGCACCTGCTTGCCGTCTTCGGACAAAGCCAGCGCAAAATCGATTCCAGTTCCGGCAATGGCGTCAGGAGCGGCTCTGTAATGCAGCATTTTCCCGCTTCTGTCGAACATCCGGAAGAAGCCGCGATCTCCCTTGAGCGCCAGCGGAATCATCTCCGGTTTCTTCTCCTGAACCAGCTGGAAATACCGCCTGAGATCATCGTAGCTGGCAATCGGCGACATTCCGAACTCCTCACGCAAGTCCTTGCGAATATAGAGAATCTCGATATCATGATAGCTTTGAGTCAACGGAATGGCATAAATATGGCCGTTAATACGATTGGCGTCCAAAAACGCCTCGGGAAAAGCGGCCTTTAATCCGGGATAAGCATCGTTCCCGAAATAGCTGTCGAGGTTGCGATAATAGCCTTGTGCCGCGTTTTTCTCCAGACTCATCCAGGATGCGTCGAAGACGGCGTCCATTTCTTCGCCTGCCGCCAGCTTTAACATCAGCTTCTTCGCATAATCCTCCACCGAATCCCATTCTGTTCGGAGACGCACATGCAAAGAAGAATCCGTCTGATGAACAAACGCATCAACCACCAGATCCCAGTCCTCAGGCTTGTCGCCGAAAAACATCAGCGAAAGCTCCGTTGCCCCGCCGCTGATGTTAGCTCCATCCGTCTGCTTCGGACTGAACGGCGAACTGCAAGCGGAGATTGAGACGGCTAACGCGGCGGCAACGCAAAATCTGCAAGATGCATGCTTGAAGCTGAACGCCATTGTATCCATCGACTCCTTTTCCTTATCTTCAGTGATCTTTTTTAAGATCAGGTTCCTTTTTTTAAGCGTATTTCTCCATTCATCTCATAGCTTGAACCTCGCGATCCCATTCCTGGTCAGCTTCCGTCAGCGCCTCCTCCAGCGACTCGCCGCCAGAGAGCACCTTCATCATCTTCTTGTAGAACCAGTCGCGGAACATCGGAGGCAGCAAATTGTCTCCGCCGTAATTGTTCATCTGCGAAGCAAGCGTTGTATGCGAATCGTCAAGCGCATCCATCAAGGACTTCATAGCCTCGGACATCGGTTCATCTTCCGCGCTCGCTTTGGCAGACAAGCCGTTAACCGCTTGCAAGTAATCCGAATACTGAGCATCGTCATAAAAAAACGTCAGAAACTGTTGAATGGCTTCGAGCTTAGCCGGGTTATTCGCTGCCTCGGCAGAAATCGCCCATCCATTGGCGGATGGAGCTCCTGCCAGATTCACATGGCCCGCCTCGTCAGGCAGAACGAAGAAGCCGTAAGAGAAGGCCGGATCCGCCGATTGAATTTGGTTGAACATCCACGGTCCGGAGAATAACATTGCCGCTTCTCCCGAAACGAGTAGAGAGGCTGTCTGACCGTCTGCCGTCGTCTCGTAATCGGCATCGACATCGCCGCGTTCCCACAATCCGGCCAGCAGCTCCATGGCTCGCGAGGGTTCAGGATCTGTCCAGCTTACAAGATGCTGTGTACGCTTGTAATTCCAATTGGGGTCCTTTGCGTATACCTCATCAATCATAAACTTGTTGATCCAGAAGCCCATATGCCACAAATCCTTGCCGCCGACGACCAATGGAACAATTCCAAGCTTCTTGAGCTTGTCGTTGTTCGATAGAAATTGCCCATACGTTCGGGGAGGTGAATCAATACCCGCCTGTTGAAACAAGCTTTTGTTGTAAATAATGCCTTGAGGGGGTGTTCTCTCCAGCGGAAGCGTATAAACCTTGCCGTTCACCTTCTCGACGGACAAGAAGGGATACAGCAATTCCTCGGGCATCTCCGCCAACAAGCCGGCGCTTGCGAACAGCTCCGTATCTCTGATCTCGATCAAATCCGGAAACTCTCCGACTGCCACCTTCGTCTTCAGGTAGTCCGAATAAGAGCCTGTCCCGCTTTCCTTCCCTTCGGTTATGCCAATATTGGGATGAGATTGTTCGAACCGCGCAATCGTGGTTGAAACTCCTTGCTTATGAGATAAATCGCCGCCGGGATACACAATGGTGAAGGATGTATACGGCGACGAGCTTTCGTCAGGGCTATGATAGCCGTTATCTACAGAAAACCGGCTGCAAGCGGTCAAGAGCAGGCTGGCTCCAAGAAGCATTATTCCCATTCTACTGGTCATCGGCATCTCCCGGGTCCTCCTCGGACAATGCTTCCGCTTCGCCGCCCGACCTGTAATCCTGCGGAAATTGCCCATAATACTTTTTGAACATGCGACTGAATTGCCGGGCATTCGGATAACCGACTTCCTCGGCAATTTCGTACACCATCTTCTCGCTCGTCGTCAACAGCCGCAGCGCGTGCTTCATCCGAACCTTGGTCAAGTACGCCTTGAAATTCTCCCCTACGCGCTTCTTGAAGACGCTGCTGAAATAGTATGCGTTCATATAGAAATGAGCCGAAATGACCTCAAGCGTCAAATTCTCCCGATAATGCTCTTCAACGTAGGCGATGATGCGCTGCGTCTGCTGCCTTTCGCATCCATCAGGCAGCGCCGGCTGCCGAAGCGCCGATGCCATCTGTTCCGCCACAAACCTGAACATGGACTCGAAGGTACGAAAGCCGCTCATTCTCTCCAACAGCTTCCGCCCCTCCGCTTCCTCAAGCTCCCTCGCTCTTCCCGATTCATATAGCTCTTGGTAGAAGCGTTCGAGAATGCCGTACATCAGCGTGACGGCGCCCGGCTTTCCTCCAGGAGCCATCGATCTGACTTCCTCCAACAACTCTTTTATGGCGGCATCTGCTTCATCGGAAGCCTCCCCGGCTTTCTTCACAAGCCGCTCCAACGCCTTCGAGATGCCCGATGCCGGATCCGGCTTTCTCTCCTCGGGCAGGCTAATATGACGGGCATCGATAACCCGATTGCGCCCATGCATATATGCGGCTTCAAGCGCCTTCAGCGCCGTTCGAGCCGATAGCTCCGCGTTGTCAAGCTCGGAAACAGGCAGACCTATTCCAATCGTGAACGGAACCTTCAAATAATGCTCGATCTTCTGACGCAGCTCCTCGGCCCATCTGCCGGCTTCCTCCTCCTGATCATGCTGAAAGAACAAGCCATAGAACTGTCCACGGCGGAAGCAAAAGCCGATTCCGCTTGGCAATATGGATTCCGACAGTACGTTCTCCACTGCGAAATCAACAAGCTTCCTCTCCTGATTGCGCCAGCGGCCCCCCTTCTCTTCCTCCCACTCCAATTCTCCAAAGCAAACCGATAAATAGTTGCTTCTCGCAATAACGCCCAGCTCATTCAACTGAGTGGCAGCGTTCTTCTCTCCATGCGTAAGTCGCTCCAGAAGCTCCTCAATGGTCTCCGCTCTCTTCCGGGTTTCGAAGCGCTCGGCTTTCTCCTTGTCGCGCAGCCTGGCTGTCTGATCATCAAGCAGACGAACCACCTTGCGAAGAGCCTCCCCCAGTCTATGCTTGTCAATCGGTTTAACCAGATATTCAACAGCGCCGTACCTTAGCGCGTCCTGCGCGTACGAGAAGTCCCGATAAGCGCTGATGAACAACGTCTTCACCGGACGGCCCGATTCGTTCAATCGACGAATAACATCAATTCCGCTCGCGCCCGGCATATTAATGTCGCAGACAAGCAAATCCGGTCGAGCCTCGTCCATCACACTCCACATCTCCTCGGCATCGTAAGCTTCACCCACAATTTCCATGCCGAATTCCCGCCAATCCAACAGCTTGCGAAGCCCTCGCAGAATAAGCGGCTCATCATCCACCAATAGAACTCGTATCATGGCCATCTGTGTCAAGCTCCTTTCTCAGCGGATATTTCATTCGAATCGACGTACCGACTCCATAGCGGCTTTCCAGCTCAAGTCCATAATCCTCCCCGCAAGCATAGCGAAGTCTCTCATGCACATTCCGAATTCCAATGCTCCGACCGCCATCGCCGATGGAAGAGTCCTCCAGATTTTTTCGAATTTGCTCAAGTCTGGCTTCGTCGATTCCGATTCCATTGTCCATTACGGTGACCCACAGCTTCCCATCCTCGCCGGTTTCAATGGTTACCGATATTTTGCCATGCCCGCCCCTCGTTCGTATGCCATGCTGTACGGCATTCTCAACCAACGGCTGCAGGGTGAGCTTCAGAATTTCCGCCCTGGCAAGACCATCCTCCAGTTCGATCTGCAACTCAATGCGGCCGCCGTAACGAGCGGAGATTAATCGGAAATAATGGTCCAGATGCTCCAGCTCCCGCCCCACGGTAACCCATTGCTCCCCATAATCAATCATATATTCAAGCTGGTGGGATAAGGAATGAATCATATCGGCAGCTTCTTCGTCATCATTGGCGACAGCCGTCATTCGAATGGCTTCAAGCGTATTGTATAAGTAATGCGGCTGAATCTGGCTCTTGAGCGCGTTCAGCTCCGTTTGCTTATGCTTGATTTCGGCAACATACGCCTCATCGATGAATTGGCGCAGCCTTTCTATCATTCGTTGGAATCCGTATGCCAGCCGTCCAAGCTCGTCCTTGCGTTTCGGCACGGGAGTCGGATCCAGCTGTCCGGATTCAACACGCACCATCTGTCGCATAATTGACAGAATCGGACGCGTGAACCGTTGAGAGAACAGCATCCCGAGAAGAAGAAGCGCGAGGAAGCAAATCGCCGAAACAAGAATGACGGTTGCGCGAATCTGGCCAAGAGAAGCGAACAGATTGGACCTGGCTGCCAGACCGACCACACGACCGCCAATGAATGGAATGCTCTCGGAGAATACAATCTTTGATTGGCCTGCCCTTGGTTCCTCGAAGCGCCTTCCGGCCCTGTCCCTCTGATTGGAGTAGAGAATATAGCCATGGTTATCCACAATAACCATCTCGTCGCGGCTGTCGAATGAGGTCTGCTTGAAAAGCGCATCGAACAAATCCATATCAACGTCAAAAAACAAGGTCCCAAGTACATCCATTCTGGGCCCCAGCTTTCCGGATATGTCATTTAGCTGACGTGCAAAGGTGATTACCTGATCGGTCGAGCTGAAATAATAATCGAGATGCGGCGGAAATACGGCCAATTGATTCGGAGCGGCGGTTAGCGCGTAAGACCAGCTTACAGGCGGGAACGGCTGATTGGAATCAAAGAGCTTTCCTGTACGCGATTGCTTGAATACCTGTCCGTCGCTTTCACGGACAAAAATAGCGTTCTGAATATGGGCGTCGCTGAATAATACATTTCGAAGAAAATCGTCTATCGACAGCTGGTTGAGCGTCCCATATTCATCGATTTCCCTGCGAACCGGAATGTCCATCTCTTCCCGGTTTTGAAGGTTATAATACATCATTTTCGAAAATTCATTATATTGGCGCAGCGTGTCGTCTACGTTCCTGCTTACATAAAGGATCATCTGTCTAAAGTTGTTCTCTGTATGCCTCTCGACTTGTCCGCTGAATTGATTGAGCGCGAGAAAGCCCAGAACGAGCAACGGGATTAATCCGACAGTAAGAAAGGCCAATGAGAATTTGAAGAATATGCTATGTCTGATTGAGAGCCACCTGGTCATTCTCATCCCTCTTTATTCCCACAATAAGTTAAGCGGTTTCATAAATCTTCGACAAATTTAAGGCCAGTATATCAAATCTGCTCGACTCTTGCCATCCAAGCGCCTTCCAGTATATCCATTATAGTTCTGCCTCTTCTGCAACACAGGCGACGAAATAGACAAGGTACCCGACATTTAGGACATATCCACTTATCCTTGCAGATCATTCAAGGGGCCTAATAAACAAGCGCAAGCTCCAGGCGTGCAACTCCCGAAGCTTGCGCTATGTTATTCCTGCTGGATCAACTTATGAGGCTATTGTATGGAAACATTGTCAAACACAGCCGCAGCAAGGATCGAATTGGCATGGGATGTCACAGCCAGTCCATAATAAGCTGCTCCCGAAGCTGACAAGGCCGCCGTACCTGTCTGGGTCCAGGAAGTACCATTTGCAGAATGATAGGTAGTAACCGTGTTGCCGGTACGCGTCAGCCTTACCCAGTATGGAGCGCCTGATGCTGAAGTGTCCATCGCGCTTGTAATGGCTCCTGGCGCTGTACGGCTCTGGAAGATCATCTTTGACGGCTTGATCGCCGCATAGACATTACTCGCATACCCGGATAATGATTCCCTTACCATTACGCCCGCTTTGGCTGATGAGTGAGTGTTAGTCAGGCTGACAACGCGCGCAGTAATCGTCCTGTCTCCTGTTAATGGTACGTAAGCGAAATTGATCTTGCGAATTCCAAATATCGCTGCCCGAGCCGCGCAGCGTATAGGAGCCGCTGCTAAAGTAGCGCTTATGGCTCCCCATGGCCCCATCGTGCATCGTCCGTAAGTTGTATCGTAAGAAGCCGGCTGATTTCCCAAATTATAATTGGACCAATATTCCGACCCCGCCAGCAATCGATTATCTCCTTCGCTGTAGAGATCAACGCCTTGCTTCCAGGCCGTTTCGGCAACAACGATCAAATTGCCCAAACCTCCCAAAGCATGTGCCTGATCGCGCCCCGACTCGGATATTTGGCCGCTGGCAATAATGTTTCTCGTTACAGAAGCGCATGAATTGGTCTTGAATTGGTTAATAGTGTAATCAAACATGGATTGATCATTCGTAAATATCGCGATCGAGATTAATGTTTTCATCGCCGATCCGCCCCAGTTGGCGTCTCCAACAGTCTCCACATGGGGATAAAATGTGTTGACCAACAAATCTTCCAGCTTTGTTGCATCCGCTGAAGACCAGCCCGAGCTGCTGTAACGAAGAAGCTCGCCTGCATTCGCCAAAAAGATGCCATTGTCTCCGGAGGCTAGCGGAGCATCCGTACCGGCAATTGAAGTAAGCGTGTTGGACCAGGCATTCAATATCTGTATGGCTTTGTCTGCATGTGCCTGATTGCCCGTTACATTCCATAGCAGAGCGTTATAATAGGCAGCTCGCGCGTCATTCTCCAAAGCGCTGTTCCCATAATTTTGACTGCTGCACTCCGGCACAGATGCAGCTTTACGGCACACAATGCTGTAAGGCCCTTGCAACGCATAGCTGGATGATGCTTTATCATCTGTTTCGAAGGTTTCCAGAGCTGATTTCCAAGGCACGATATTCTGGTTGTTAATCATTCGCGCGAGATCTGTCGCATTGTGAAGAATCCCCGGATGCACAAAGGTGTCGGCATGAGCCTCTTCTGTTGTTAGAAAGGCATTTGCAGGCAAAACGATTGTCATAGCCACTACGAACAAACAAAAGAACCGCTTCCACTGAATTCGTTGCATCAATTCATCGCTCCTCATATTTGGAATTTTTGCTCCCAAGAGCACTCTCATAATATGAAATCGCTATCAATTTTAAAGTTGCATTAAAGCTCTGTTTGAAGGCGCGTATAAAACAATTGTCAGAATAATAGCCTTACTGGTTGGCTATTTCATGTATCGAACATGATGTTGTTCTTAGCATATCTGACGCATGAGCCTTTAATCATACTTGAAATTCAATACTTCAATATAACCGAAGGCATAATTCTCTCCAGGCTTCTCTGTTGCTCCGAGCTTCCCAGCCGCAGCATTGTTATACGTGTAAATGCCAATATAATCTCCCTTGTAGCCTCCCGGAGCCAATTGATACGCTTCGCCATAGAGATGATAAGTACGCCCCTCATCGACGCTGTAGAAATACCTGTTTACTTTATGAACATCAATCACTGAACGCAGCGAGATACAAACGCTTGCATCCTCTAATCGGCCCCCGGAAACCCCGTTATAGGCCAAGCGCCAGCCTTGATTATCCCTCTTAATGCCAAATGAAGAGTACTGGACGCCTCCGTTAAAATGTGCGATTCCACCTTCTTGCCCCGACATCATGTTCGAGATATCGAGCTTGATCTCGATCTGTGCATTATTCGATTGCACATATCTCTGACAAATGGTATTGCCTGCTTTGAAGAAGTTATCACTGCCGTCAGCGGTAGCAAATGCGTATAATCTCAATCTTCCGGGCTGCTCAGTCAACGACCAGTATCCTGGACGAGGCGCATAATTCCACTGCCAATTAGGTGAAAGACGCTCTGATTGAAAATCATCGCTATCTTGAAATCGCAGAATGGGATGCTTGCCCTTTATCGGGGGCTTTATCCCTTGCCATACAAAGGAACCGGGCTTTAATCGCGCATGGGGATGATGCATTGTATGACACTTGCTTCCGTTCAAGCCGGTTCCATCGTATACGTTAGCAGCCGGATCTGCCTCGCCTGCGCTCCAGTAATCTTCCTGATCGTCAAGCAAACCGGGCATCGGCCAACCGTCTATCCAATTCACCGGCAAAAGCGAAGTGGGACGGCCAAGCGCAGATACCCGTTCGTTTCCTTGCTGGGTTATCCAATACCAATGCTCCAGGCCGTCTTCGGACATATGAGGCGGAACATCAATGAAGGCCCCTTGATTTGGCTCCCATGTATTCACCGGTTCAGTCAAATTAACCATTAATCGCTGCGTCTCGTATGATCCGGGGTCAGCTGCGGTTCCGGCTGCGATATAGTTGCCTTTATCGTCGTATTTATCGCCATAAATGCTCCGCGCTCGATGCAGCACAGGCAGTCTTTGGCCATCCCATACCTCATTATTATATATATACATATAATCTGCGACCGCTTCTTGGCTGCCTCCTCTCCCGCTGAAGGTCGTTTGACCAATTTGCGTTTCGGGGTCAAACCGGAATATTTTGGCGCCTTCAGCCGTGAATACATCCCAAATCACTGTCCCTTCCCGATTCGGGATATGCTCAGCATACAATATACTCTTGCTATTCCCATATTCATCGAAAGAGGTGCTGTATGCATCCGGAATAGCTTTGCTGGTTGGAATAATCTCTATATATCTCTTATCCAACACTTCCCCAAGCGGATCCCCGCTGTCTATGGCTGAACCTTTTGCCTCTAATGGGGTATGACCGGTGCGAGCCCGAGTCGTATCTCCCGGCATCCTCATGAAACGAATATCTCCATCGAGCAATTGAGTCCCGTCCAGACTCATCAGGAACAAGCGGGGATACCAGGCGTCAATCTTGCTGACAATGAAATAAGCAGCCTTTAAAGTGCCGTCTTCATTTTTTTCCCAATATGGACAAGTATCCGCCCATCTGAGCTGCCCGCCAGGCTGCGCAACTAAATTCATTCCGTTCCTGTCGGTCATATAAACGGCATTCCAGGGTCCTGTTACTTCATCTGCCGTGGAGACTACAAAGCTGTGATTGCATAGACAAGCATGCACAAACCATTTGCTTTTTTCGATTAACGTTCCGTCAGCCTTTCTTTCCTTCCATTCCAGGTAACGAATCGAACCGGCATATACGCCTTCGTTATAGGCCGACATCCGATCCCAATTCAAGTCGGGATTCAATTCTTCCAGGTTTGGAATTGCATAACTTATCGTTCTCCAATTAACCAGATCCCTCGATTCCAGAATCACCATGCCTGGCGACAGCTGCATGGTAGAAGATATCATATAATAGATTTCTCCTACCCGTATCACATCAGGATCGCAATAGTCGGATGCCAATACCGGATTCAGGTATGTTCCGTCCCCTTGATCTCCCCATAACGCTTGATGACATTTATTCAATTCAATCTCTCCCGTCTTTCATGCTTCTAATCCACTTCTCCCATTGGATGCAGATCGTAAGTGGAGCCTGCTTCCGCTTCCCATTCCGCAACGAAGTCATCCGTAGAGCTGACCGTTATCGGCACGCCATCCTTTGTTACCGCCAGCCGGATATGAGCTCGAACCCTGCACAGACCATCCCAATTCGCGTGAATAACTGCGCGAATCAGCTTGCCGCTCTCCCAGGTGATTTCCTTCGCTTCGTATCCGCCTCGAGCCCTGAGTCCGGTCGCCCGACCCTTCGGCCAAGCCGTTGGCAGGGCAGGCAGCACATGAAGCTCGTTGGCGTGACTTTGAAGCAGCATCTCCGCAATCCCCGCAGTAGCGCCGAAATTGCCGTCTATTTGAAAGGGAGGATGATTATCAAGCAAGTTCGGCAAGGTAGAATGACTTAACAGCATTTCGATATTCTCATAAGCCTTCTCTCCGTCTTCCAACCGTGCCCAGAAGTTAATAATCCAGGCTCGGCTCCAGCCTGTATGTCCGCCTCCATGCGCTAATCGCCGCTCCAACGTGATACGGGCTGCTTGCGCCAGCAGCGGAGTATCTTTAATCGTAATCCTGCTTCCTGGATGCAACGCGAACAGATGCGAGATATGACGATGGCCAGGCTCTGCCTCAGCATAGTCGTACATCCATTCCATCAGCTGTCCGTGACTGCCGATCGACGGCTCGGGCAATCTTTGTCGCGCGCTTTCCAATTCTGCCCGGAAGCCTTGATCAATTGATAATCGATCTGCCGCTGCCATACAAGCTCCGAAGAGCTCATACAAGATTTGGCTGTCCATAGATGGCCCCATGCATAATGTGCCTGACTGCCCGTTCGGCAGGATATAGGTATTCTCGGGTGAAACGGATGGACTTGTCACAAGTCTGCCATCCTCTGCATCAACCAGAAAATCCAGGAAAAACTCGGCTGACTCTTTCATTATCGGATAGGCCCTCTTCAAAAACGCGATGTCGGGATTAAACAGAAAATGCTCCCACAAATGCAGGCATAGCCATGCGGCGCCCATCGGCCAGTGCGTTGCAGGCAAATATAAATCCTGAGGAGCCGTGTCTCCCCAAATATCCGTATTATGATGCGCGACGAATCCCCTGCAGCCGTACATCTTCTCGGCTGTGATCCGCCCTTGCGCCCGCATTCGATCCAGAAGGTCGAATAACGGCTCATGACATTCTGACAGATTGCAGCTCTCAGCAGGCCAATAATTCATCTGCGCGTTAATATTAATGGTATATTTGCTGTCCCAGGGCGGAAGCATATGCTCGTTCCAGATGCCTTGAAGATTGGCGGGCAAAGAATTGGGGCGACTGCTTGATTGCAGCAAATAACGTCCATATTGAAAGAGAAGCGCAGACAGCGCCGGATCGCTCTTGCCGTCCTTGACTCGCTCCAATCTCCTATCCGTCGGAATATCGTTCAAATTCCGGGGTGCCTCTATTGTCAAGGAAACCCGGTCCGCGAACTGGCGGAAATCCTCAATATGTCTTTCCCTTAACTGTTCATAGGAAAGTCCTTCTGCCCGATGCAGCGTTTCCAAAATTTCAGCTTCGGGATCTTGCGATCTAAAGGTTGTAGATGCGGCGAGCAATGCGACTGCGCTTGCGGCGCCCTTGACTACAAGATGCTCGCCTATCATTCTTATAGTTCCGCCTTCAATGACAATGCGTAATCCAGCGGCAAAATCAGAGCCTCCCGCTCCACCGCAATTTCCCTTCATCAGGAGTGTCGCTCCGTCCGCTTGCTCGACAGTTTCCAGATAGCGATTTCTCCCTCTCGTCAATCTTGCTTTGAACGACAGAGCACCGGGCTCGTTGGCCCGAAATCGAAACGCCATGACCGCATCGGGATAACTGGCGAAGGCTTCCCGTTCATAATGTCTTCCGTCAGCATCATAATGGATGTGGACAAGGCCTTGCTTCAAATCCAATTCTCTCCGGTAGGAAGAAGCTGCCGCCACATCGTCAAAGTCAATGACGATATCGCCTAACGGTTGATAATGTCTCTGTGATTCCGGCACTCCGGACAGGGCCATCAAAGCCAATTCATGAGCCTCATCCAGCCTTCCTTCTCGAATAGCCGAGCGGATCTCCTCCATGTTCGCGTATGCATCTGGATTATTACGATCACGCGGCCCTCCGTACCATACGCTGTCTTCGTTCAACGCTATCCTTTCGTTCTGTATCTGTCCGAAAACCATGGCGCCCAGCCTTCCGTTGCCAATAGGCAACGCTTCCTCCCAAATTTCGGCAGGCCGATCAAACCAAATCTTTTCATTTTCATTCATACCTTTAGCCTCCTGGACTCCAATGTATGTACATTATAGTCTCATGCTTTGCTCGCCACAGGCTACGAATGAGACATTATACTGTACAAAATGGACATTCGCCTCCGAACCTTTTAACTCGCAAAGTATTGAGAATAGCTGAAACTCTTCTCGGAGCGATAGGCCAGAATGGCCAATAAAGCTCCGTCTGTGAAATATCCATCGCGCAGCTCCAGCAGCTGCTTCGTATCTCGAACCAATGCTTTCAAATAATCCCTGCTTGCAGTCGATTCCACTTGTTCACCCTCCATGATACGCTTGTCTAAATTCGGTCGGCGTCTGCCCAAGCTGCTTCTTGAATACTTCGCTGAAATAGGCTCGCTCTTCATAGCCAACAGAAGATGCAACCTCGTGCACAGTCATTCCCTCCAGGAGAAGCTTCTTCGCTTCCTCCATTCGCTCTTGCAACACAAATTGGATAACGGATTGCCCCGTTACCTTCTTGAATAAATTCGCATAATAGCTTGGACTCAAATGAACCTGATTCGCATAGTCGCTCACCGTAGCGTTAATATGCAAATGACTTCGAATATAACGAATCGATTCCGCTACAATTAAATCTGCTTCCGGCGTATGCTTTTTGGCGAATAAAGCGCAATATAAGCCGCAAAGATCTAACGTTGTCTGCTTTAAGCAGTCGATTGTGGTGCACTGATACATAAGCTCATTAAATTTATGATCGAAGCTCTGCTTGTCCAGATCCTCGGTAAGCGAGGCGAATTCCTTGTCAACGGATAAAGCCAGCTCCAAATAAGAGAATTTCAATCGATCGGGACTTGGCCATTGATCAGTTTCATTCAAGCGTGTCCATTCTACGAAGATCTTCTCCAACTCTTCAACCAATTTGTTCATATTGCCTGATCTTATCGTGTAGAAGAGCTCCTTCTCCTTCTCCACAGACAAACGAATAGATCTTTCATCCTGATATTGTCCAAGATCTCCAGAGGAGAAGACACAATCCCCCCCTGTATAGAAATGATAGGACACCGCAGTCAGAGCTTGCTGATAAGAGGCTGGCAGCTCATAGATGCGGTCAACGGTGTTACCGATGCCAATGGATACGGTTCGCTTGGCGAAAGCCTTAATATGCTCCCGCCAACGCTCTCCGATCTCTTCAGGCGACAGCACCGGGGAATGATTCATAATGCACACGAACCTGCTCGTCCCATCACGAAAGATAATCCCATTCGTGTGCATTTGCAGCGTTTCCTCCATAATGTTTTGAACGGCGAAGCGCATAAGCTCCATTTCATTAATCGGTATCGTATATTTGCCTTCCTTGTCATCTAATTCAACGACCGCAACCGCCAAGTTCTCTTCCTTCATATCAATTTCAAGCAAATCCCAACGTTTCTTCACCGCTTCCGGGTCTGAAGAATATCGGATAAGCAGATTCAAATAATCCTGACGAAGCAAGGGAATGCTTTCTCTAAGCTTTTGAACCATATGAATATTTTGCTCCGCTTTGCTCAGATCTTCCCTTCTTAAGGCACTTGCCTTCTGAATCACTTCAAGCAACTGCTTGGATGTAAACGGCTTTAGAATATAATCAAAAGCGCCAAGCTTGACGGCTTGTTGAGCATTCTCGAAATCGGAATAGCCGCTTATGAATATAATTTTGCTTCCCGGTATGAGGTTTAACACATTCTGGACCATTTCAATTCCGCTTAATTTCGGCATTTGAATATCGGTAATAATAATATCCGGCATTGTGCGGCGGATTAATGAAAGACCTTCGTCGCCATTGAAGGCTGTTCCTGCAATTTCAATATCAAAGTCCTTCCAATCAAACCGATTGACAATGCCATTGACAACAGTCTCAATATCATCAATCACAACCATCTTCAAGATTTGATTCGTCATCTGATCATTCACTTCCCTTCTCCCATGGCAGTTCTTCGACCTTAGGCATTTTAAGCGGGATCTTCAAGGCTATAGTCGTAAGCCGATAAGGCTCGCTACTCAGCTTCATTTGCGCTTCTGTCCCATAGTACAGCTTCAATCGATTGTACACATTGCGAAGCGCGTAGCCTTTCGTTACAATACCCTCATGCTGTAGAGAGCGTTCCAGAGACGCTGCGTCGAATCCTACCCCATTATCCGATACAGTCAATCCAACATGCTTATCCTCTGCTCGAATCGAGATTTCGATGAGCCCTTTGTGTTGAATATCCTTGAAGCCGTGCAAAATGCTGTTCTCGACCAAAGGCTGAAGCAGGATTTTGAGAATGGGAAGAGCTTGAAGCTTGCTATCCTCGCATATAATCGTATAGGAGAATAGCTTGCCGTAACATTGCTTTTGTATGAACAAATATTGCTCGACATGCTCCAGTTCCTTGCCCAAATGCGTAATGTCGTTGCCATTATTGAGGCCCAATCGAAACAATAGAGATAAGGATATAATCATCTCTCTTACCTGTTCATGCTCTCCTGACTCCGACTTCCACACAATTGTATTTAAGGTATTATAGAGAAAGTGAGGATTAATCTGCGCCTGAAGCGCCTTAACCTCCGCGAACCGCTTCTCAGCCTCGACCTCCATGACTTCGCCAAGCAAATCCTCGATTCGATCCAGCATCGTATTGAACCGCTGTCCGACCTGAGACAACTCATCATTGAACGGACTGTCGTATCTGACCGATAGATCGTTATGCTCCACTTGCTTCATCAGCATGCGCAATCTTGTCAAGGGATGAAGAAGAAGCTTTGTAATTTTCGGAGACAATAACAAGGCGAGTAAGCTGAATACGATCATGACACTGATTGTCATCCATTGCATATATCGAAATTCTTTGTACAGCTTCGCTTTGGATTGCACATTGACAATCATCCAATTATCCGGAAATTTGACCTTGGCATAATGGATCAGATAGGTTTGTCCTTCATACTTGTATTCATAATGGCCTTGATCGCCAACCAACTGCTGCGCGAACGACTCCTCCATCGCAAGCTCGCGATAATTATCGCTTATATTAAAGGCCTGGACAGTGAAAAGTTCTCGTCAAAAAATGGACACATGGTAAAACAACCCAATCAAGCGAATCTGTGATATCCTTACGGTTCCTACGCCGGA
>NZ_JAATHD010000059.1 GCF_011947265.1 Paenibacillus sp. HB172176 | reverse complement strand
CCGCTAGAAGAGGTAAAAGCCCTGTAACCAAAAGTCAGCACTCTCCGAGATGTATCCTGAGTACGGCGGGACACGTGAAACCCCGTCGGAATCCGGCAGGACCATCTGCCAAGGCTAAATACTCCCTGGTGACCGATAGTGAAGCAGTACCGTGAGGGAAAGGTGAAAAGCACCGCGGGAGCGGAGTGAAAAAGAACCTGAAACCGTGCGCTTACAAGAAGTCAGAGCACATTTTATGTGTGATGGCGTGCCTTTTGTAGAATGAACCGGCGAGTTACGATCCCGTGCAAGGTTAAGGTGGAAAGCCGGAGCCGCAGCGAAAGCGAGTCTGAATAGGGCGAATGAGTACGTGGTCGTAGACCCGAAACCGTGTGATCTACCCCTGTCCAGGGTGAAGGTGCGGTAACACGCACTGGAGGCCCGAACCCACGCACGTTGAAAAGTGCGGGGATGAGGTGGGGGTAGCGGAGAAATTCCAATCGAACTCGGAGATAGCTGGTTCTCCCCGAAATAGCTTTAGGGCTAGCCTCGGATATGAGTGTCGTGGAGGTAGAGCACTGATTGGATGCGGGGCCCGCCAAGGGTTACCAAGTCTAGTCAAACTCCGAATGCCATCGACATGCTTACCGGGAGTCAGACAGTGAGTGCTAAGATCCATTGTCAAGAGGGAAACAGCCCAGATCATCAGCTAAGGTCCCCAAGTGTGTGTTAAGTGGGAAAGGATGTGGAGTTGCACAGACAACCAGGATGTTGGCTTAGAAGCAGCCACCATTTAAAGAGTGCGTAATAGCTCACTGGTCGAGTGACTCTGCGCCGAAAATGTAACGGGGCTAAACACACCACCGAAGCTATGACAGTGCAGCTTGCTGCATTGGGTAGGGGAGCGTCATGTATGGGTTGAAGTTGGACCGTGAGGACTGGTGGACTGTACATGAGTGAGAATGCCGGTATGAGTAACGAAAAGACAAGTGAGAATCTTGTCCGCCGAAAGCCTAAGGGTTCCTGAGGAAGGCTCGTCCTCTCAGGGTAAGTCGGGACCTAACGCGAGGCCGAAAGGCGTAGTGGAAGGACAACAGGTTGAAATTCCTGTACCACCGAAGATTGTTTGAGCGATTGGGGTGACACAGAAGGGCAGTGACGCGGGCTGATGGAAGTGCCCGTCCAAGCAGTGAGGCTTGTCGGTAGGTAAATCCGCCGGCTATAAGGCTGGGCTGTGATGGGGAGCGAAAATTGCAGTAGCGAAGGTCATGTACTCCGGCTGTCAAGAAAAGCCTCTAGTGAGATCCAGGTGCCCGTACCGCAAACCGACACAGGTAGGCGAGCAGAGCATGCTAAGGCGCGCGGAAGAACTCTCGTTAAGGAACTCGGCAAAATGACCCCGTAACTTCGGGAGAAGGGGTGCCTCGGTAGGGTGAATAGCCCGAGGGGGCCGCAGTGAAAAGGCCCAAGCGACTGTTTAGCAAAAACACAGGTCTGTGCGAAGCCGTAAGGCGAAGTATACGGGCTGACGCCTGCCCGGTGCTGGAAGGTTAAGGGGAGCGGTTAGGAGGTAACTCCGAAGCTGTGAACCGAAGCCCCAGTAAACGGCGGCCGTAACTATAACGGTCCTAAGGTAGCGAAATTCCTTGTCAGGTAAATTCTGACCCGCACGAATGGCGTAACGACTTGGGCGCTGTCTCAACGAGAGATCCGGTGAAATTTTAATACCTGTGAAGATGCAGGTTACCCGCGACAAGACGGAAAGACCCCATGGAGCTTTACTGTAACTTGATATTGGACTTTGGTACGATCTGTACAGGATAGGTGGGAGCCTATGAAATCGGAGCGCCAGCTTCGATGGAGGCAGCCTTGGGATACCACCCTGATCGTATCGGAGTTCTAACCTGCCGCCCTGAATCGGGCGGAGGGACCGTGTCAGGTGGACAGTTTGACTGGGGCGGTCGCCTCCTAAAAAGTAACGGAGGCGCCCAAAGGTTCCCTCAGAATGGTTGGAAATCATTCGCAGAGTGCAAAGGCATAAGGGAGCTTGACTGCGAGACCTACAAGTCGAGCAGGGAGGAAACTCGGGCTTAGTGATCCGGTGGTACCGCATGGAAGGGCCATCGCTCAACGGATAAAAGCTACCCTGGGGATAACAGGCTTATCTCCCCCAAGAGTCCACATCGACGGGGAGGTTTGGCACCTCGATGTCGGCTCATCGCATCCTGGGGCTGAAGTAGGTCCCAAGGGTTGGGCTGTTCGCCCATTAAAGCGGTACGCGAGCTGGGTTCAGAACGTCGTGAGACAGTTCGGTCCCTATCTGTCGCGGGCGCAGGAAATTTGAGAGGAGCTGTCCTTAGTACGAGAGGACCGGGATGGACGTACCGCTGGTGTACCAGTTGTTCCGCCAGGAGCACCGCTGGGTAGCCAAGTACGGACGGGATAAGCGCTGAAAGCATCTAAGCGTGAAGCCCCCCTCAAGATGAGATTTCCCAGTATGTAAGACCCCTTGAAGACGACGAGGTTGATAGGTTCG
>NZ_JAATHD010000058.1 GCF_011947265.1 Paenibacillus sp. HB172176 | reverse complement strand
GCCGCTCGTCTCGGAGGCGGGGATGGGCACTCCGGGAGCGGTCGTCCACGTGCCGCCGACAGGACGGTAATGAATATAAGGCGTAGAGAAGCCTTGCTCGTAGTAGATCGTGACGCTGTTGCCGGCCGGTGTCGTTACCGCGGCGGAAGGATCGCTGAAGTCCGAGCGATTGCCGGCGGCGTCCATCGCCTTGACGGTGTAGACGTAGCTGGTGCTGCCGGCGAGACCGTTGTCGGTATAGCTGGTCGATGCGGATGTGCCGACAAGCGTGCCGTTGCGATAGATTTCATAGCCGGTGACGCCGATATTGTCGGTAGAGGCCGTCCATGACACATCGATTGCGGATGCATTTACGATTTGAGCGCTGACTGCGCTCGGCGCACTTGGAGCTTCATCGTCAGGAATAACGGGCTGATCGGTAATAAAAGGATGAGTGCCCATTACGGTTCCGTTAATATCCTCCACATATTTTCCATTAACCAGATTGTATTTGCCTGCGCCAACGTATACCTGTTGAATGTCGCTGCGTGTCACATTGCCTTTCGTATCTGTTGATTCAATATAGTAATCCAGCAATTGATCTCGATAATCGGAAAGATAGGTATAATAGAGATCGCCGATCTCCTGGGCGGGCACCTTCTCCATTATTTCTTTGCTGGATGGCTGCCAGGCTACTCCGTTGATGTCCGGAGTCAGATCCCTCACATTCATCTCATATTCTGTCCATGCGCCAACCTTGCTGGCATCTATGTTGGGCACGCCTTGAGCTTGCAAAGCAGCCGGATCGTACACTTTGTAGGTATTGTCCGTTGCGGAGGCTTGACTGTCCTCATGCGTGCGTACCTTAACCTTCATGCTCGCGATGCCGCTCACATCATGAGCGTACGAGTAGATGGCGAAGCTGTTGTCAAAATGATGCAAGGTCCAGCCCTCGGCTTTGCTCACATTCGCGCTGCCCGGATTATAAGGATAGCGTTGCGGCCACCAGACGGAAGGGCCTGTTTTATCCTTCAGCAGATTGTCCTCAACATAAGGCTTGGAGAAAAACAGCGACTGATTAAACGATAAAGTAGGCTTTACACCGTCGTCCACATTCTCGTCATAATAGCCGAAGCCGGAATCCATGGCGGGCAGCAGGAAGTACCAAGCGAGCTCTGCCGGGTTGGCTCCGCCGGCGTAATTATTGAGCGGATTGCCCTTCACCGGGTAAGACAGCATCCATGGATTAAGCTGATTGCCGGGATACGTAATCTGATTGTCGAGCGCGGTTGTCGGCTGCCAATAGTTCGGATTGTCGTCCAGCCAGATTTGCTCCGCTGTCTCGGCATAATTTTGCGCTGCCTGCAAGAGCGCGAAATTACGCTCCAGATAGTGATAGCCCTTCTCGAAGGAAACGGTCATGCCGTCTTCAATGCCGGACAGATTTTGCTTCGGCGCAAGCTGTGTTTGATTGGCCGTGTTGAAGGCGGAGAATTGAGACTTCCAAATGCCGAAGGGCAGATGCCAATGATACCAGGTCGGATCGGAAGAGGAATCGCGCGTATCGATCCACGAGCCGTCCTGGACGTGAACGACATCGCTGGACGCAGGAAGATTCGACAGCAGATATTCGTCGATGCCCTGACCCTTGACGCCGGAGTCGCTGTAGGTCACATTGCCCGCATTTCTCCAGGTTTCCTCGGAGCCGGCTCGTCCGGAGGAATTGTCGCCATCATGCGCAATAACGAAAAATTGCTTCTGCGGCGTCAGTCCCTCGAATGGCTTAAGCGCATCGGCTTTCACCTGTCCGAGGTAGCCCTCCTCCCAGGATTCGGCCTGGGCGACCGGAATGCCGACAACCTTGGAGGAGGCGCCGGTGTCGGGATCGACATATTGGACCCAATGAGGCGTGGATGCGAACGGGAATTTGTTGTGCGTGACCTGTTGCTCGTTGAACATAGGCTGGCTAATCCATGAACCGACGTTGCTTGTGTTTTGCAAGTCTGCGCGATTTGGCGGCGATACAAGCGTATCGGTGCCTGGACTGTTCAGCAGCGGATAATCCTGTAGGGTGCGCGAGAAGTGGTTGTTGCCGATGACCGACCACTGGATGCCCAGCTTCTCCAGCACGGGAATAATTCTTTCCGAGAAGCCCAGCTCCGTCGGGAAGAAGCCCTTGGAGGAGGTATAGCTGCTGCCTAGAAAGAAGGGCTGGGCCAGCGCCGCTCCCTGATAGATCAAATCCTTCAGCAAATATTCGTTGCCGACAAGCGGCCCCATCGAATGATGGCCTGCGAAATGAATCATATCGAGCGTGCGTTGGTTATTTGTCGTTCTGAAGGTATCGTAGGCATTCTTCCATGGTGATCCCCAATTGGCGTCGGAGTAGCCGGAGACTGTGCCGGTCTCGACGAGGCTGTTCACGTTATTAAGGAGCGCGCCGGACATCGTCACATGCATTTGCGCTTCCGGATGCGTGTTCTTCAGCGTGTCCGCAACGCTCCAGGGCCAGCTTAAGTACGCGCCGGTCTTCGCGTGATGCGAATAATAAGAAACAAGATCGTCATGGGGCATGGGGGAGCCGTTAGGCAAATAGTAGTCATAGTTGGCCGGAGGATTGTTCTTCAAATTGATGACTTGCCCGTCATAGGCATAGCGAATTGGGCTGCCGACCGGTGTGGAAGCGTATTGGCTGACATCGTAATAAGCCCAGAAATTAGGCATATGGTTATGATAAACATGAGAAGCGGCAATTTCTGCGGAAACCGACGTGGCTAATGCTTGCAACGTTAAGAGTAAACCTAGCGCGAATACGATACTGTGCCGCAGTCGTCGTCTTAGCTTCATGCGTGCATTCCTCCTTATGATTGAAAGCGTTAACAATAAAATAGAAACAAGGGGCTGTTGTTTCGAAACAGCCTCTTGCAAGCTTATTGCAGCAGATGGAGAGAAGTCTCCATCTGCTTGCTCGTTACTTAGCGCCAGCAGCGCGCGATTACTGATCCTTCCAGCGTTGAACGGTCAGATTCACCGTCTGGGCGCCGCCCGTCGGGGTCAGGGAGCGGTTGGCGATGTCGCTTCCGCTTGAGCTGGCCTCAACGGTGGCCCAGGTGCCGCGCG
>NZ_JAATHD010000057.1 GCF_011947265.1 Paenibacillus sp. HB172176 | reverse complement strand
TGTATGGTAGTGATTGTTCGACACCTTCACTTTACCAAATGAAGCGGTGTTTTTCTATGGCGTCAAGTCAACTAATCATTCGGCTTCAAACCTATGTCATGCCTACTGTAATGACCATTTTGACTCTGCGAAAGTTGAGTCAATAGTTATATATTGAGAATAATATTTGCTTCTCTTACGCTTTGCAATGGAGAGCCTTTGTTTTAATTTGATGACTTCTTCTGCTTTTTCCGAATCAATATCTAATAAATTATTATCGAGATCTTTTGAAATTTGATCTTTTGTCTCAACTAATTGGGTAAGTTCTTTCAAGTTCTCATTATATTTTCGTTTGCCAATTGAGGATACAAAGTTATACTTCTGTGCGTTTTTATAGGCACTTAGTTCTGTTTCTCTTTGCTTTAATAAATCCTCTAATTCTGAAATCACACTGAACAATCCAAACAACTTTAATACTGCATTTATTGGCGCTCCAGCAGCTTCATTATAAACAACATCCAAAGGGCGCTTCTCATTTAGATTTTCTTTCCCATAAATTCGTGAATATCTACCAACTATGTCTCGGAAACTAATATTGGGGAGGTGTATATTATAATTATGCTTTAAAAATTCACAATACTGAGAGAGTGAGATTTTTGATACAACATTATATGATTCATCACACTCACTTACCATTTCTAAATCTTCGGTGTCTCTCAAAAAGTAGTATCTTTTTTCTTGAAATATGAAACAAAACTTTATAGTATGTTTGCCCACATGTCTTTGAATCTCTGCTGACTTTAGAATGTAATCTTTACCACCAAACACAAAATCTATAATCATAAGAAACGTAGACTTACCAATGGAATTACTCCCAAAATCATCCCCTAGTACGGTATTTAATGTAGGAAGGAATTCAACTCTCTTCTGTTTAAACTGATCACAAATAATTTCAAATAACATTGTTAATTCTCCTCGAATCAAAACTGTATTCTATTTTTCCTAATGTATACAGACAATCAAGTGCATCTAGAAATTCAGTAATATTTTGAAATTTACTGTTGACACTATAATATAAATCGGAGAGAGAAAGGTCCTTATTATTCTCAATTTGCTTCAAAATAACAGGAAGCTTACTAATAACACTATCATTATAAGTATATAGTTTATTGGGAAATTTCATGGAACACCTCACAACTCTGAACAAAATAAGATATTACTGCTTCACAGGCCTCACTTGATGAACCATTTGATTTAGATTTCAGCCATTTCACGAGTGCTTCAAATATCTCACTTTTACTAATAATTTCTTCATCACATTTCAGGAAGCTTGCTCTAACTTCTGAAGCAACTAAATCAAAGTTTATTTTATTCTCTTGATCCAAGCTCTGAAATGTTTCTTTAATTAGGTTGAAATAAATGCAAACGTATGTTTCTATTTTAACTTTTAAAATGGAATATGTCATCTCAATCTTGCTAGAAATTTTTAATGCCTTATACTCTAACTCCATTTTTTGCAGCGATACAGGATCAATACTCATCAATGAATTGATAACTAATACAATTTCATCTTCTATGTCTTGATGCGAGGTGGATATCTTTGCTTTAGAAGCAGCCATCAAACGTTTCTTGATTTTAATTAGTTTCAAATACTCTTCTTTAGTCTTATGGTCGTCATAATATCCATGGCAATCCTTACATAAAGCTATTTTATTTTCAAACTCTTCGCAGTTAGTCCCTAGTCTTTCAAGCCCCTGGAGTTCTTTTAATTCATTGGGAATTGGACTATTCGGATATATATGTGCAATTTGATATTTTTTATTCATACGTTTGCCTTTTGGTATGAGCAAGTAATTACCACATAACGGACATACCCCATCTACCTCTAGCAAATGTGCATTGTCCGTATTTTCTGTGATAGACACTCTTGCTATGAGATAAGGATCATTTAATTCTGGCATTTCCAATATAGACCCTCCATGATTTTGAATTAATGCTTAATAATTCTTTTCTCAAAATGAATCTGCCTTCTCAGAACCGCAACCCCTTTTATGTTTTTATTGCCATCCATTTCGTATCTTTCAATTCTTCCAAAGAAGGTTATTTCTAAGGACTCAGCCTTTTTCTTTGCTTCATCTAATTGTTTCAAAAAGTTGATGAACATCGGTTTAAATAGTTTTATCTGCGTAAATGTTTGAGAAGCGGTTTGTGAAGTTACGGATTTTTTCATTAATTTAATATGCACCCACTCATACCCATTATTATCTACATATGGTTGGCCCGTTGAAGCATAGATTCCTCGTAAGCAAATCAGCTCTTTTGGTGATTTTGATTGGAATTTTCCATAGACCTTATCCCACTCTTCAAAATATATATCCATCCATTTTGCGGTGATTCCAAAAAACTTAAATTCAAGATAATTCTGAACTTTATTCTGTTCAAAATACTTAGCTATTTTCGCAAAAGCTCTTGCTGAGTTTATGTAATCTGATAGTTCACCCTCACTATTTGAATAGTTCCCTGGGGATTTTTTAGTTTTAGGATTCTCCAATTTTTCCTTTTTAGGAATTAAGTCTTGAGATAATAAATCCATCAAAGATTTCTTTAATTCAACAGGGATGTTAACCCTAATAACCGTTTCTTTATCAAGGACAACACCTGCCACTTTGCTTTTACGAAGTGTCTGAGTTTGGCTGTTGGATTTATTATAAGGGCATTCTCCATCGTCATATTCTAAATGGTTCTTCTTACCTTTTTTCAATCGCAAAATAGGTGCAACATATTTGTCCTGCTTTATATACGTTCCAACAAAGCTTAAATCAACATGACAAAACTCACATTTAAGTGAATCATTTAATGTTTCATCTAGTTGAATATCATCGACTGACACTCTTCCAGCAGTAGGGTGTAGCGCCCAACTCATTTTCATTTTTGAACTCATACTAGCCCTCCACATTCTAGTTTAAAGTACTCATTTATTTGCGACTCGGTTCGCCACCAGAACCACGATTTAACAACGTACTATTACAATAATCATAGACCATTTATCGTTCAAACTCCAGAAAATTTTCCCATTTTCGACAAAAAGAAAGACTCCTGCAAGCGACAGGAGCCTCATTTTAATTAGTCTTATAGACCTTACTGGACAGTGAAAAGTTCTCGTCAAAAAATGGACACATGGTAAAACAACCCAATCAAGCGAATCTGTGATATCCTTACGGTTCCTACGCCGGA
>NZ_JAATHD010000056.1 GCF_011947265.1 Paenibacillus sp. HB172176 | reverse complement strand
TCCGGCGTAGGAACCGTAAGGATATCACAGATTCGCTTGATTGGGTTGTTTTACCATGTGTCCATTTTTTGACGAGAACTTTTCACTGTCCAGAGACTTTAATATCTCCAAAATTTGAGGTTAGCACTGTCCCTGCCCCACCACCAGATCTAGAACTTATATTACTGCCCGAAATATTTCCTTGTATTGTCGCATTAGTGGCAACTAGACTTCCATTTACACCAACCCTGAATGGAGCGTTAGCAAAATTCTGATGCCCTAGCCAAATGCCAGTACTGTCAGCTTTAAATACGTTGTTATTCCCTAGTGAACCTATTTCGATTGTTCCACCAAGAAAATTGGCAGTTTTAATACTTCTACCATCAATAAAACTGCCACCATTGTAATTACCACCGGCGATAGCTGCAGAAGTAGATATTGCACTATTCGCGGTAGATTGAGCATTACCGGCAGCGCTCGCAGCACCGCTTGCAACAGGATCAGTATTCACATTAGCCCAACTAATGCTACCGCTATTCATAGTAATATTACCGCTGAAATTCCCATTACTTGCAGTCAATGTACCATCAGAAGCAACACCAAATTTGCTTCCAATCTGCATTGTGCCTCCAGTGACTTGAACATTGGAGGCTTTCATTTTGCCTGTCAAATCGACGCTGAAGGGGGCGTTGGCGAAGGTAGAGCTTCCCAATGAAATGCCATTTGAATCAGCTTTAAATAAGCTATTGCCAGACCCGATTTCAACCTTGCCTTTGAAAATGACATCGCCATTCGTATCCAGCACGATCTGATCACTCCACACAGGGCTCGCCGTAGTGCCTATGTTTTTTTGCAATAATAGACCGTCGGTTGCATTGAGCTTAATTCGACTCTTCTTATCTGTTCGCGTGATAACCAAATCCATTTCGGTTGCCGTCATTCCATTATCGTCAATGGTAAATGAGCCTGATTGATTTGTAACAGTAAGGTCGTTCCCTGCAATTAATTGTCCGACTATACGTTCTGCGATGATACCCCGATTGGTGACGGCTGTACGCCAGTGCTTTCCTGAGTCAGAACTAATGGCCAGAACTCCGTTCTGAATGATCAACATTTTGGAAGGATCACTCGAATCACTTACAATAATCCCTCTGCGAGACATACTAATTGAATTGTTCAATCCACCTTCAATTTGTCTGTCAATCGCACTCCAGGTCGTGTTTAATATCTGCGAAACTTCATCTGTTCGCTCAATGTTGTTGTCATAGGCATATTTATTGGCGGCAAAAGAATTGGATGTACTAATCGCACTTTTTATTTGAGCAACCTGTTTGTCCTGGAAGAGCAGATTCTTGGAGACATTGCTAATGGTCAAACTAATCGTATCGCTTTCGTAGTCTGTACGAATTCCGATAATCTTGGCAGTAATATGTATATCAGATAACTCGTAATCAACGTTAATAAAATCACCTACGAACCTTGCTTCTATCCGAGCTTTCCTTCATATCTAGCATGTTGAACAAAGCGGATTTAGTTTTCTTGCACAATATCTTGGAAAAATGTGTTACTATTATGATGATCAATTGGATAACACATAATCAAAATCAAACGGAGGTTTCACAATGAAAAAACTAACCATAGGCGCAACTAGTTTTATTGCAGGAGCATTGCTTATGACAACTTTAACAGCATTTGCAGACACAGCAAAACAATTTGTCTTAACTACTCTTAACTTCCCAGTAATTATTAATGGAACAGAGTTTAAGAGTGATGACCTGCCCTTTATGAACTACAACGGGAATACTTATGTACCACTCAAAAGAGTTGGTGATATGCTCGATGTTCCCGTTAACTGGAATGATAAATTAAAACAGGTTGAGATTGGTAACGTAATCAAAGAGACTGGGAATGAGAACATTAGGGTGCAAAATTCACCTAAAATAATAAATTTAACAAAGGGACAGTGGATGGTAGACATAGATAACTTTGAAATCATTGAACGAGAGAATGAAGAAACAAATTTGTTTAAATATAATATCAAAATTACCATCCCCAAAGAGTATCCTACACGCCCAATGCTCTTTGATGCTGTTTTTGGGTACTCATTATTTTTTCAAGGGGAAATAGAATTTTATGAATCAGTGCCAGTGGAAGCTTTGAAAAAGATTGATGGAAATACTGGATTATACACGGGTGATAATATATATGAGATTAGAAGACCCATTAAAAAAGGTTTTAGTCCAGATCAATTTGGTATAAGATATAGTTTAAACGATGATTCAGACCATTATTCCGAATACCTTATGTGGGATATTCAATAGACTATGCAAATTTTGCGAAAAGTCCACTAACATTGTCAGTATTTGAAAAATCGACATTCCCATAAAATGTAGTGTTAGTGCTTGATTGTCCTCCAGATTGTCCAATGTGGATACTTGGAAGCAGCAATTCCAAAAGTTGTCCTTGAATTGAAACTGCTCCTTGATGATATAGTAATAAATTTTCTTTGAAGTCATCACGCCAATTGGTTATATAACCTATTCGTGAGTCAGAAGTAAACCATTCAATGCGGCCGTTAGAGCCATCTAGAGACATCCCTTTTTTAGTGTTGCCATCAATGGAATCAAGACGAGAGCCTTCTAACTTCAAATATTGACCGGAAGTTTCAGTCATGATTATCGGGGAATAGATAATTTTATTATTAATAAATGATCCCCCGCTATAGTTTCCAGAAGCAATAGCAGCGGCCATGCTTTGGGCACTATTTGCCGCAGACTGGGCATTACCGGCAGCACTCGCAGCTCCACTAGCAACAGGATCACTGTTAGTGTTAGCCCAATTTATACTACCGCCATTCATGTTTATGTTGCCGCTAATATTAGCGTTATTGGCAGTCAATGTGCCATCAGAAGCAACACCAAATTTACTTCCTATTTGCATAGTGCCTCCAGTGACTTGAACATTGGAGGCTTTCATTTTGCCTGTCAAATCGACGCTGAACGGGGCGTTGGCGAAGGTAGAGCTTCCCAATGAAATGCCATTTGAATCAGCTTTGAATAGGCTGTTCCCAGAACCGATTTCAACCTTGCCTTTGAAAATGACATCGCCATTCGTATCCAGTACGATTTGATCACTCCACACAGGGCTCGCCGTAGTGCCTATGTTTTTTTGCAATAATAGCCCGTCGGTTGCATTGAGCTTAATTTGACTCTTCTTATCTGTTCGAGTGATGACCAAATCCATTTCTGTTGCAGTTATCCCATTATCGTCAATGGTAAATGAGCCTGATTGATTGGTAATCGTAAGATTG
>NZ_JAATHD010000055.1 GCF_011947265.1 Paenibacillus sp. HB172176 | reverse complement strand
AAAAAGAAAAGCGGTAGCCATTAAACGAGTAATCATTATAGTCTCCTTTGAGCTTGTTTTTTTATACGCACTTCATCCCTTTCACCTAACGTTTTTGTATTCACGAACCGTCACTGCCTTAAGTGACCGAAGGGAACGGCCGCGACGCGGTTAGGCAGTGCAGGGTTGTCCGGCTGAATTAGCTTCCCTGCTACTGAATCATCTTCCCCCGAGACCACTTCTTCCAGCTTCGGCCGGACCAAGGAGCGATAGCGACGCAGCGTGAATACGGTGTTAGATGATGTTACAGCCTTCTTCGAGTTTCATTCAATACATTGTTTAGTCTTCAGGTATAAATATTAAATAGTATTCTTTATTTTCTTTATCACTGTACCCAATATCTTGTTCGCATTCTTTCAAGTAATATTCAATTCCAGATTGTTCTCCTCTTTGTTCTGTTCTTTTCATAATATTTTTGCAAGTAGTCTTATTTACTCCTTTGTTTTTACCTCCAAATTTATCCTTCGAGTTATCATATGTATATTCAATTTCTTCTCCGTTAAAATCTAGATCCACATAAATAGGGTCCCCTTCATCAGTATAACGAGCAAGAGATACACTACTTTCATTCTTAGACTTATAATCATTATAGAAATTTTCGATCTTTTCGATGTTTGCTAATCCTGATATTCCAACAACAACAAAACCTCGATCTTCCGCTTCGCGAGAAGTTAGATTTTGATGGGTTGAGTCATTATTAACGATGTTTAGACTGCAAGATGATAATAGCATCATAAATGACATAAAAATAATCAATTTCTTCAAATCATCATCACCTTTAATGAGTTTTTCAAATAGTTCTGCGGTAATTTCATCTAACGTTTTTGTATTCACGAACCTTCACTGGCTTAAGCAGCGAATCTGACCTAGCGAAGCGATCAGATGGCCGGGTCGAAGACTTAGCCTGTGCAAGGTTGTCCGGCCAACCATCCCTTTCCCGGCCGGACCAAGGAGCCGCTTGGCGACGCTGCGTGAATACGGTGTTAAGTGTTGTCCTTGGGGGGACATCCTCGAGCTCCTTTCCACACTTTCAATCCTTTCGTTTCCGTATGGAAACTTTCCATTGTATCTTCGAGTATGCCCGAATGACTTCCAATTTTCAGTTTCCGTATGGAAACTTTCCGCTGTGCACTAGCTTGCATTGTCAATGTCGTTCCCGGATGGGAACTTTCTTCTATGCCTTAAATAGTCCTTTTACATTCTCTAGTTTTTGCTCTTCCCCCCAAGGATTTCACTTAACGTTCTTGTATTCACGAACCCTCACTGCCTTAAACGACCGGAGGGAGTGGCCGCGACGCGGTTAGGCAGTGCAGGGTTGTCCGGCTGATTAGGCTTCCCTGCTACTGAATTAGCTTCTTCGAAACCTCTCCTTCTACTTCGGCCCGGACCAAGGAGCGATAGCGACGCAGCGTGAATACGGTGTTATATGAAGTCTGAGCCTTCCTGAGTCACTTACAAAATTATTTTTCTCTTTTTCAAGTATAGATTTTGTGTTGATATATCTTTTAAATAGTTATCGTCACTTATTGGAATTAGTAACATACATCCCATTTCCTTTAACATCTTTATGTACTCTAGATTCACGCCTGCTAATATATATTTTAAGTAATGCGGTTCTAACCAAGGGAAGCAAAATAGTTTCTTTTGATACGCTACTCCAATTGCCATTGAAGCACGCCAAACCTCTCCGCTCTGGAACTCTAATGGTCTATAAATTCTTCCATTCCGTTCATTCTTTTCGTTAAGACCAGATAAATCAAATAATTCAGATATTTTCTCTAATGTCATGGTATTGTTTGTCTTCAATATTCCTAGTTTTATTTGATCTGCAACTGTTTTTACATTCAAAATTTTCCTTTTCAATCTTCCTGGATAGTTTTTCAACTTTCTATACGGGCTTTCTATTACCCCTTCGCCAACATAACAAGAGATGTCTCTTAATGTTTGATTTCCAATCACTTGCCCATTCAATAATATTGCACTTGATTCAGTAAGATCATTGATCCTACCTGCTAATAAATAAGAAACTAACCAACCTCCAGATCCCATTTCACCAACAAGTCCATTAATGCTACCTGCTGTTAGGCTAGCAGAAAAACCAGTAATTGTATCTAAAATTCTATAATGATTAAACAATGAAACATGATGAACATAATTTAAATTATTGATTTGAAGTTCTTTCATAAGCATCATGCCTCAACTCTCATATTCATTTAGATTTGCTCAGATTTCATATAACGTTTTTGTATTCACGAACCTTCACTGCCTTAAGTGACCGGAGGGAACGGCCGCGACGCGGTTAGGCAGTGCAAGGTTGTCCGGCTGAATAGGCTTCTCTGCTACTGAATTCACTTCTTCGAAACCATATCTTCCTACTTCGGCCGGACCAAGGAGCGATAGCGACGCAGCGTGAATACGGTGTTATAAGATGTCCCCGCCTTCTATGAATTTACATTCAAAATCCAGCATTATTGTTTATTTCTAATTTGTGCAATTGATCACTGATTTCCACTGCCTCATTCCATTCAGGTGAATCAGGCTCATTAATTGGTAAAAACATAATATATGAGGTATACCCCAATTCAAACAGTGGTTTATCTGAAGTTGAATAATATGGAAATGATATGTAAGCAATTATTCCAAGTATTTGACTACTTCTTCGTCCGAAATGTCCAGTTACGAAATCTTTCGCCAATATATTTTGTATGATTTCATTTGCTTCTCGAACTGATTTATCTGGATCAGATAAGGTAATTATTCTATTAGAATCTCTAAAAATCTTATCGAGTGATATTGCTATAAATCCATAATTTTCAGTCTTACTAATTTGTTCTTCAGCCTTTTCAAGGTTAGCTTGAATGCCTTTTTTACTAATTAATCTCTTTGCTGCTACTGAATAAGTCTTTCCTTTATATCTAAATACAAAATCTGGTTCTTTCAGGTCAACTTTAAATCCTGAATGTTCAAATATCGAACTTAAATTGTATTGAAATTGAAAATTCCATGGTTTCGAATCTTTGCATTCTAATATACTACCATTAAAAATATTATTAATCTCGTTCCTTACTGATTTATCCATTGAGGTCAGAATTGTCTTTGACTCAGATATTCGTATTAATTCCCAATAATCTTTGTATCCATAGAGTAGCTCTTCTTGAACATTATCTTCTAACATATATTTCTGGTTCATTATTGATTCTAAATATAATTTATTGAACTTTGTTTTATAAATCTCAAATCGTGATGCAGAATCAATTCTATAACCAAAACGACGCAATCTTCTTAAAGAATTTTCGATCGTTCTTGGGACTTTTAAAACACTTTGATCAATGCCAAATATTCCATGATCCAAACAATCACCTCAATCTTTAGTAATTAAATCTTTGCGGGGATTTCTTATAACGTTTTTGTATTCACGAACCGTCACTGCCTTAAGTGACCGGAGGGAACGGCCGCGACGCGGTTAGGCAGTGCAGGGTTGTCCGGCTGATTAGGCTTCCTCGCTACTAGAACGGC
>NZ_JAATHD010000054.1 GCF_011947265.1 Paenibacillus sp. HB172176 | reverse complement strand
AGTCTGTACTCATTCCGATAATCTTGGCAGTAATATGTATATCAGATAACTCATAATCAACGTTAATGAAATCGCCTAGAACAATCTTGTCCCTATCCGAGCTTTCTTCCATATCAAGCACACTAAACAAAGCGGGTTCGGCATTCTTCTTAAAAGAAAATGAACAATATCTTGGAAAAATGTGTTACTATTATGATGATCAATTGGATAACACATAATCAAAATCAAACGGAGGTTTCACAATGAAAAAACTAACCATAGGCGCAACTAGTTTTATTGCAGGAGCATTGCTTATGACTGGAATATCTGGCTATGCAGCCCCTGCCCTGGAAAAAGTGTCTGCTTATATCAACAATACCGTTACACTTAAACTGAATGGTGAAAAGGTGGAGACTTCTCAACCAATTCTCACGTATAACGATAGGACATATGTATACCTTAAAGATGTCGGCGAGTTGGTTGGAACAGAAGTTAGTTGGAATAATGATGAAAGAAGTGTTGAAATTGTTAGTAATAATGTTGGTAATGATCAAAATGAAAAAGATGATGTTAATTTGAGTAACGAAGCTACAGAACTTAACGATGGTGAAGACAACTATGATTATTCTCAGTTTTATCCTATTATAGACAAGGAAAAGAAAATAAGTTACGATCCGCAGAGTAATATAGGATCTTATTTTATGACCGATGAAGAGTACTTTGCTTTCGAAAAAATGACAAAAAAAGAATCGAAATTGCATTTTTCCAAGATGATCACAAGTCAATTTATGGAAAAATACTTTGTTGCAGTAAAAGACTCCGACATCATTGATGATTTTAAGTATAATTTTGTTTATAAAGGAAAAGTTATATTAACTTTTCAATATTTAGGTGATAATTACAGTTATTCCTTTGAGTTAAATATTTAATTAACCGAATTTAGCTGTAATTCCTGTGACATTTGCATTGGTGAAATTAACATTTCCTCGAAATTTGACTTCACCGTATGTGCTGCCATTTCCTGTTCCTGCAGATATAATTACATTAGACCATATGCTTTCTAGGAGCAACTGAGTACCACCATTTCCATTAGAACCAGATGTTGCAAAAACTCTTATATCATCTGCAACTTGTGAAACTTCCCCACATTTGGTTCCTAAATAGTAAAAGTCTACGAAACTAAAGTTCCCGCTATCAATTACAATACCATTGAGTTCATTAAATTCATTGTATGAACGTATTCCTGAGCTATTCATTTGAAGCCTTTTACCAATTTCATCAGTTCGAAAGATACCGCCTGTAATAACGGCTCCATTTATACTTCCTGAAACAATAGTTGGAGTGCGAATTTCTTTTTGGCTGATAAATGTGGAATCCCCGCCTACATATGTTCCATTAGCAATTGCAATTGCGGTTGCCAATGCACCACCTGCTGTAGACTGGGCATTACCGGCAGCACTCGCAGCTCCACTAGCAACAGGATCACTGTTAGTGTTACCCCAATTTATACTACCACCATTCATAGTAATATTACCGCTAAAGTTACCATTACTTGCAGTCAATGTGCCATCAGAAGCAACGCCAAACTTAGAGCCAATCTGCATTGTGCCTCCAGTGACTTGAACATTGGAGGCTTTCATTTTGCCTGTCAAATCGACGCTGAAGGGGGCGTTGGCGAAGGTAGAGCTTCCCAATGAAATGCCATTTGAATCAGCTTTAAATAGGCTATTGCCAGACCCAATTTCAACCTTGCCTTTGAAAATGACATCGCCATTCGTATCCAGCACGATTTGATCACTCCACACAGGGCTCGCCGTAGTGCCTGTGTTTTTTTGTAATAATAGCCCGTTAGTTGCATTGAGCTTAATTCGACTCTTCTTATCTGTTCGCGTGATAACCAAATCCATTTCGGTTGCCGTCATTCCATTATCATCAATGGTAAATGAGCCTGATTGATTGGTAATCGTAAGATTGTTTCCTGCAATTAATTGTCCAATTATACGTTCTGCGATGATCCCATCCGCACTGGCTGCTGTCTGCCAATGCAATCCACCGTCTTTAGAGAGAGCAATGACGCCGTTCTGAACAATAACCATTCGCTGCGGATCACTCGAATCACTTACAATAATCCCTCTGCGAGACATACTAATTGAATTGTTCAATCCACCTTCAATTTGTCTGTCAATCGCACTCCAGGTCGTGCTTAATATCTGCGAAACTTCATCTGTTCGCTCAATATTATTGTCATAGGCATATTTATTGGCGGCAAGGGAGTTGGAATGTTGTACATCAGACAACTCATAATCAACGTTAATGAAATCGCCTAGAACAATCTTGTCCCTACCCGAGCTTTCTTCCATTTCAAGCAGGCTAAACAAAGCGGGTTCGGCATTCTTCTTAAAAGAAATTGAACAACATCTTGGAAATATGTGTTACTATTATGATGATCAATTGGATAAACACATAATCAAAATCAAACGGAGGTTTCACAATGAAAAAACTAACCATAGGCGCAACTAGTTTTATTGCAGGAGCATTGCTTATGACTGGAATATCTGGCTATGCTGCCCCTGCTCTGGAAAAAGTGTCTGCTTATATCAACAACACCGTTACACTTAAACTGAATGGTGAAAAGGTGGAAACTTCTCAACCAATCCTCACCTACAACGACAGGACATATGTCTACCTTAAAGATGTAGGCGAGTTGGTTGGAGCAGAAGTTAGTTGGAATAATGCTGAGCGCAGTGTTGAGATCGTTAATAATCCTGCTGTTGATGGAGATGAAGCTACTACAATTCAAGAAGGGACCGATACAGACAATGAAAAAGGAGAAAATACTTCCTTTAGTTTCACTGTCAGATCGGATTTTGGATTTGAATTAGTGTACACATACAAAGGAATTGACTATGTAGGACTCAGGGAAGTTATGTCAAAGCCTACAAATGGCACATATTTCACTTTAGATATTCCTTCGGAAAAATACTCTTTATTGAATTCTGATGGGAAGATTTTAGTGGAAAAAATTCCTTTTGAAAAAATAGATGGACAATGGGCGATTAAATATGATTATTACTTAGAGTTATTGCTTCCGCTTATTTCTTAGTCATCCAAAAGTTGCTGTTACTCCTGATACAGAACCAGTAAAGCTCCAGCTTCCATGAGCTGTCGTTGATGAACCTGAGGATGACAAGAAATTTGTGTTATTCGATCGTAAGCTTGCACTCCCAACATTATTATAAATTGTAAACCATCTGTTGCTACCAAACCATAGTTCCAAGTCACCAAACGATTGTGTTGATCCTTTTGAAAGTGTAAGATATCCGTTTGTCACATTTGGATCTGCCTGATATGTGTACAACTTCTCAGCAGAAAGATTTTTTGCATCAATGTATTGAGAGGTAATTTTACCCGCATTAATTTGATTGGCATCTAGTGTTCCAGTATAAATTCCATAAGGACTAATATTGGTTAGCATTGGAGAACCTGTTGATAAAGCGCCGACTTCACCTGCACTATATGAAGCTTTAGGAACAGAACCCCAATTTATACTACCGCCATTCATGTTTATGTTGCCGCTAATATTAGCGTTATTGGCAGTCAATGTGCCATCAGAAGCAACACCAAATTTACTTCCTATTTGCATTGTGCCTCCAGTGACTTGAACATTGGAGGCTTTCATTTTGCCTGTCAAATCGACGCTG
>NZ_JAATHD010000053.1 GCF_011947265.1 Paenibacillus sp. HB172176 | reverse complement strand
ATTCAGCCGGACAACCTTGCACAGCCTAACCGCGTCGCGGCCGTTCCCTTCGGTCACTTAAGGCAGTGAAGGTTCGTGAATACAAGAACGTTAAGTGAAATCCTTGGGGGGAAGAGCAAAAACCAGAGAATGTAAAAGGACTATTTAAGGCATAGAGGAAAGTTCCCATTCGGGAACGACATTGACAATGCAAGCCAGTGCACAGCGGAAAGTTTCCATACGGAAACTGAAAATTGGAAGCCAGTCGGGCATACTCGAAGATACAATGGAAAGTTTCCATACGGAAACGGAAGGATTGAAAGTGTGGAAAGGAGCTCGAGGATGTCCCCCCAAGGACAACACTTAACACCGTATTCACGCAGCGTCGCCAAGCGGCTCCTTGGTCCGGCCGGAAAGGGATGGTTGGCCGGACAACCTTGCACGGGCTAAGTCTTCGACCCGGCTATCTGATCGCTTCGCTAGATCAGATTCGCTGCTTAAGCCAGTGAAGGTTCGTGAATACAAAGACGTTATGTGAAATCATTGCAATGCACAAATCCCAAAAATTAGGGGGGTCCAATGAGGATTCGGATTATTGGCTCTTGTGGAAGTGGCAAATCAACATTGGCAAGGCAATTGTCAGAAATGTACGAAATTCCGTACTATGAGATCGATAATATTATTTGGGATCGAAGTGCAGATAATCTCAAATTCTCTGAGGAACTAAGAAATGCGACTTTTAAATCTATAATAGATTCAACTTCATGGATAGTAGAAGGTGTCCAGTATAAGGATTGGACACTAAAGTCAATCGAAAATGCCGATGCAGTTTTTATACTTAACCCCAATGTATTTAGAAGAGATTATAGGATCATCAAGAGATTTATCTTATCTCGAACAGGCATACGACCATGGAATTACAAGCAGTCGGTTAGAAACTTATGTGCAATGATGATTAGATGGAATCATCAATATGATATTGAAAGAGTAATTGAAATTGTAAGAAATTATCGTAGAGTACCTTATGTCGTTAGAAATAAGAAAGAAGTCATAAATCTATTAAAGGGCCTTTGAAAGCAAATCGATGAGGGCAATGACATCACATAACACCGTATTCACGCAGCGTCGCCTCCGGCTCCTTGGTCCGGACCGAAGTTGAAAGTAGAGGTTTCGAAGGAGATGATTCAGTAGCAGAGAAGATTATTCAGCCGGACAACCCTGCACTGCCTAACCGCGTCGCGGCCGTTCCCTCCGGTCACTTAAGGCAGTGAGGGTTCGTGAATACAAAAACGTTAGATGAAACTGCCTAACCCCAATTTTGAAAGCAGGTGCTTTGAAGTGACTGAAGCAAGATTAATTCATGTAGATGAATTGGATGACCTCTTATTACTTTATAAGTTCCTTCAACCAGATGATCCCGAATTGATCAGAGGTCAAGAATTGTCTAATCACTGGAATGATATTTTAGATGATATGAATATGAATATAATAGTTGTTGAACATGATGGATTAATTGTTGCATCTTGTGTACTGGTAATCATTAAAAACCTGACTAGGAATGCAAGACCGTATGGATTAATAGAGAATGTAATAACACATAAGGATTATAGGAGACAAGGCTTTGGCCAGTTGGCTTTAGAAAAAGCCAAACTGATAAGCCAAGAAATGAATTGTTATAAATTGATGTTAATGACTGGATCTAAAAGAGAAGAAGTACATAACTTTTATGAAAGAACAGGATTTATTAAAGGCAAAAAGACAGGATTTATATTAAACATGTAAAGAGCGATTTGAAGGTGAACTCGAAGAAGAGGCAGCATCATCTAACACCGTATTCACGCTTCGTCGCTATCGCTCCTTGGTCCGGCCGAAGCTGGAAGAAGTGGTCTCGGGGGAAGATGATTCAGTAGCAGGGAAGCTAATTCAGCCGGACAACCCTGCACTGCCTAACCGCGTCGCGGCCGTTCCCTTCGGTCACTTAAGGCAGTGACGGTTCGTGAATACAAAAACGTTATACGCAATAGCTGCAAATCAATTAAATAATAGGGATATTTACTCCCAGGTGATCTTATGAGTTTAAATCATGAATTCTTTTTACTGCCGAATGACTTCCAAATTAGCGATCGTATTGATTGGTACTATCACAATCGAAATACATGGAAGAATAAAGTTGAGATTCCAGATGACATTATTTTGTATATCTTTGATATTCTTAATTGGATACCCACATTCAATCCAGAATCTAAAGTTGCTGGACACGGACTCAATTACTATGGTGTGACATTCATACATAAAGAAGGTGTAGAGAAACTACTTAAAATCTTAGGGAAATGGTGTGAATTAATTCTTGAAGCACCTGATATCATTAATTTTAAAGGGCCTACAGTTTGGCGAGAAGAAGAGAACGGTGATACATTTTGGGAAGAAACACGAATCAAAATCGCTAAAAGAGTATACTTAAATGAAATTGAAGGATTAATGAAGTTTGCGGAGCAAGCTTTAATTAATGAACAATATATAATGCATTATGGAATTTAGAAGAATATTGTAAGTAAATCAGGAAGGCAGCTACTGCGTATAACACAGTATTCACGCTGCGTCGCCTCCGGCTCCTTGGTCCGGACCGAAGCAGGAAGAAGAGGTTTCGAAGAAGTGGATTCATAGCAAGGAAGCATAATCAGCCGGACAACCTTGCACAGCCTAACCGCGTCGCGGCCACTCCCTACGGTCGTTTAAGGCAGTGAAGGTTCGTGAATACAAAAACGTTATACGAAAGATCTGAAAACCAATTAAGTGCAAATTTCAAGAATATTAATTCTGCTTCAGAAAGGATTCTTATGAAACTGGTGATCATATTCGGTCCTCAAGCCGTTGGAAAAATGACGGTTGGCCAAGAGTTAGAAAGAAAAACGGATCTAAAACTATTTCATAACCATATGACAATCGAACTTGTGTCTCATTTTTTTAGTTATGGAAGCAAATCGGGAAAGCGCTTAGTTGGACTATTCCGAAAAGAAATATTTGAAGAAGTAGCTGCCAGTGACTTAGAAGGATTAATATTCACATTTGTTTGGGCTTTGGATTTACCAGAAGACTGGAAGTACATTGAAAATTTGACTAACACATTTGAATCAAAGGGTGGATCTGTTTATTTAGTGGAACTTGAAGCTGATGTAAAAGTGCGATTAGAACGGAATAAAACTGAAAATCGCTTGTTACATAAACCGACTAAAAAAAATCTCGAACAATCTGAAAGTGATCTTTTAAGAACAATGGAAAATCACAGACTAAATTCGCTTCCAGGGGAATTTGAAGAATCGAATTATATGAAGATTAATAACACGAATTTAACACCAGAAAAAGTAGCAGACATGATAAAAGATCGATTTAAAATCTAAAGAGCGTTTGAGGGAGAATTCAAAGAAGTCAGATCCTTCGTATAACACCGTATTCACGCTGCGTCGCTATCGCTCCTTGGTCCGGCCGAAGCAGGAAGAAGTGGATTCGATTGGAGTATTTCAGTAGCAGGGAAGCCAATTCAGCCGGACAACCCTGCACTGCCTAACCGCGTCGCGGCCACTCCCTACGGTCGTTTAAGGCAGTGAAGGTTCGTGAATACAAAAACGTTATCCGAAATCACTGAAACCTTGAAAACAATAGAGAATACTAAAACATTGGAGAAGATAATATGACTCAATCATTATTTGATCATTTTTTAGTTATTGCGAAGAACTTAAATGAAAAGTTCGAAATAAGTCCATTGCTTTATGGGTCGCTTGGATTAGAAATTTTAACAAGAAAATCTTTTAATCCTAAAGACATTGATTTATTAATTCCTTTAGAGTTCATGCAAGAAAGATGGAAAGATCTTAAGTGCGAAATGGAAGATCAAGGATATAAACTAATTGATAAGAATGAACACGAGTTTAGTAATGGACAACACAAAATCGGATTCTCTGATATTGAAGATCTACAGGAATATGCTGCAATTAATATTAAGGAAATTGAACAACGGGAGTATAAGGGCATAAGATATAAACTTTTAAGACTTGATCAATATCACAATGTATACAATAGATCAGTAAAAGATGGATATAGAACAACGACAAGAAATAAGAAGGATACTGAAAAAATCGAAATTATTGAAGGGATATTAAAGGGATTTTGATAGCGATTCTAAGAAGCCAGTGACATCGGATAACACAGTATTCACGCTGCGTCGCTATCGCTCCTTGGTTCCGGCCGAAGCAGGAAGATGAGGTTTCGAAGAAGCTAATTCAGTAGCAGAGAAGATTATTCAGCCGGACAACCTTGCACAGCCTAACCGCGTCGCGGCCGTTCCCTCCGGTCACTTAAGGCAGTGAAGGTTCGTGAATACAAAAACGTTATAGGAAATTCCGGCAAAGCGTATTAAACATAAAACACGAACAAATATTCTATCCATTGCTATTTCTATGTGGTAAGATATAGAAGT
>NZ_JAATHD010000052.1 GCF_011947265.1 Paenibacillus sp. HB172176 | reverse complement strand
TATGGAGAAGCGCTTTTACCATGTCACGCCTAGCGGAGCTTATATAGCGGAGAAGCTAGTCGCGCCGCAGGAAACCGGAACCTATGAAATCGGGATGGCCGTCAAGGATGAGTACGGCGCGTGGAGCGAGTACCATGTGGAGTATTTGACCATCGGGCAGATTGCAACGCCAAACACGCCGCCAACGCCGGGCTTCACGACATCGAAGACGAGTACCTATCGGGGAGATGCGATAACGATTCATTCGACCGCCAGCGATGCAGAGGATGGCGATCGCACGCAGCTGCCGCATACCTACTATGTGAAGAATACAACAACGAATAGCGCGGAAACGATTAAAAGTACGTCGCGAACAAGCTGGTCAACCAGCTTCGATACGCTAGGCGCTTACACGATCAGGCAGCTTGTCGAGGATTCTGCTGGGGCGACGGCACAGATTGAGCACGAGATTGCTATTGTGAATCGAAAGCCAACAGCGAGTGTGGCGGTGCCGGCGAGTACGAATCAGAACAGTCCGACGAAGCTGACGGTGCTGCGGCCGGAATTCCAGTGGAGCTATGCGGACGCCGATGGGGACGAGCAGTTAAGATACCAAGTGCGCGTGTATCGCTACGGCGGCATTATGCAGCTTGATTCGGGAGTGCAGGACGGCGACGGTCTGAATTGGATGGCAAGCTCCGATCTTCCGGAGCATGTGAATATGTATGTGCAGGTACGCGTTTATGACGGCTATGACTGGGGAGATTGGAGCGCGGCGAAATACTTCTATATTGAAACGAATCAGCCGCCGACAGCAGACTTCACCTGGTCGCCGCAGCCGGTATACGAAGGAGACACGGTAAACTTCCGCACAGCAGTTACTGATCCGGACGGGGATACACTCAGCGTGCTGTACGAGCTGACGGATCCGAGCGGGAACAAAACGACATACGATTACAGTTTGCAGCCGACCGGCTCTAACTATCCGTCTACAGGACCGAGTATGCCAATGCTGCAGATAGGCAATTGGCAAATGCGAATGACTGTTAGTGATGGCAAAGCACCGGCTGTAGTCGTTAATAAGAAGGTGAGTGTACAGGAGCTTGGAATTACGGCTCAAGTCATTCATACAGAGGAATGGGAACAGCATCGTTTGGACTGGAATGAAGCTAATCCAGGGCATGAGAGATCAGCATCTACATTCTGGGCTGGTGAACGTTTTGTTTTAGCTGCCCAAACCACAAATACCGGCACAAGTGCAACGAAGGCAACAAGAGTGGACGTGTCCGTTGTTGGTATTGGGAATACACAGCTTGAATCGGTAAATAGCCTGGACTGGTCTGGATTTATCGGAAATGCGAATGCAGACAAGTCGCTGGAGAAGATAAGCAAGGGATACTATGATTTTGTATTCTTTGTCACGTACAGCAATGGGATTCAAAAGTCGACCAAGGTTCGTATTTCAGTATATGGCCATTGGTCGGAATATTTTAAATTACATCAAAGTTGGTAAGTGATGGCCATGCTGAAGGAATTATTTCTTCGGCATGGCCATTCTTTTTGTTAACTCAGAGATTGGAAGGAGGCGTCATATGGACAAATTTGCGAATCGCAGAGATGACCTGCATTGCGAATCCAACGTGAATTTCATATGCAAATAGCTTACTATATAAGAATTCGAATTGGTAAAACGGCGATTTCTGTGTGAAGGTATTACTTTCTTCTCTTAAATCTAAAGCCAAACTGATTCACATAGTCAGGATAATCATTGTCAAGATCAATTATTGCATCTCTAAATTTTCTGGTTTCAATTTTAGTCAAATTAGTTGCCAATAGTAATTGTAATGCAAGTTTTGCTCTTTCTTTTCCTAAGCCTAATGCTACTCTATAAATGTTTTCATAATCTCGGATGTTAATTTTCTTTTGGCTAATGGCAGCCTCAATGATTTGGCTCCTCCACTTATTAAAACCTTCTTTATTCATGCTATCCATAGCATTATTAACCCATTCAGCTACAGTATTATACGGTAGATTACTTAATAGAGTATAAGTGAATGTTTTTCTTAGATTATCCCTAATGCTCCAGTTGATAAGTTCATCTAGATATATTGTGAGTGGATTTCTTTCAATCTGATTCAATATTAACTTTATGACTTTCTCCTGCTCGCCATTTTCATTATTGCTAGAAAACTCTTCAATTTTCATTTTCCTATTTTCAGAGCTAATAACTTCCCAACGTGTAGAAATTGCTTCCCGATGCGAACTAAGGGAAGGATCAAAATATTGCACCATTAATGTATTATATGCATCACACCCTACGGTACATCTATGGTTTAAATGACCTATTATTTCTGCTCTTGCTGTGGAATCCAAAATCGCAAATAAGTCAATTTTTAAGCTGGTGTTGTTATGCGTAGGTATGCTTACCCAATTGGTAAGTATTTGATCCCAATTCTCTTCTTTATACTTGTTACACATAAATTGAACAAAAATGTTGATGTACCGTGAGGCATTACTACTATATGGACGACGAGAATGAATGATGTTTTTCGATACATTTACTAAATAATTAATACTATCGAATAGCCAAGCTTTTGCAGTTTCATCTTCACCCCATAGTAAAAAAACGATCTCAAGCCGATCCCTTACAACTTGCTCAGACCAATTTAGCCAAATTACGTTGTCAGTAATTTGCATGAACTCCTCCTTAATGGATATTAACGCTTCTTTTAATTTTTTTGATTGTAATAACGTATTTATTACTTCGGGAGTCCTTGAATTTCTATGTTCGGTCGCGGAGCTATTATTCTCTGATTTTAATACTTCAGTAATATTTGGAATGCCATTAGATAAATTTTTAGCTCGATTAACAATTGTATCCAAGAAAACATTTTGAGTGCTGTCATCAAGATCAAAATTGAAGTTTTTCTCACAAAAACCTGGCGTCCCTGGGCTCTTTGAAAATGTATTTATGAAATTTACTGCTTTTTCGTAGCGCTTATCTTCCCACCATTTATCCAAAATAGGTCTTACAACATCATGAATTCTCTTATAAGGTGCCTCACTTATAAAACTATTAATATTATCAAAATCGTTTTCAGTAAATCCACAAAAATTCTCATGCTCCATGATATGTATTAAATTAACTAGATCCTCTTCATTTCGAGTATAACGCTCACACCATAATTGACCAATGCATTCAACGAAGGAATCAGATTCGAAGTCATAAGTTTTAAGTAATTCGTTTATTAAAGATACGTCTATAGATTTGTGTGTTTTATTCGACCATTCTCTTAACCAATTAGATAATGTATATTCAGGAACTACATTAGTGTCTAGTGATTCTTTTAGGATTTTTATCCAGTCGAATGAATTCATAATACTGTGCTCCGATGAAACCTCAAATATGAATGCGGCTAAAGAATATCCATCGTTGTTTTCAATGTATGCATCTTCAATTTCCCCCCCCAAATTAGATATTGCTAGCTTGTTAATATAATCAGGTTTTTCAATCCACAGAAGCAATATATCTCCCGAATGTTCTAAAACATTAATTTTCATCCCATATTCGACCCATGTTGAACTGTCATAAGTTAAATGCTTTAAAATACCACAGACTTTTGATGGAGGAAATTCCAATAGCGTGTCCATATTATCTCTAAGAAGCAGATCCCAATTATTGATATCCATATCTGAAATAACGTCAAGGTTAGTTTGCGATTCGATTAAAGTTTTAATACAGTTTTCAACCTCAATCCCTGGATCATCATCAAAATCGGCAATGACAGAAGAAAGCAATATCCCCCGATCTAAGTCATTAAGCTTTTCATATGCAGCTACAAATAGATCTAATTGGGCATTAATTAAATATTCTTTGATTTTTTTCAATTCTGGTTTTCCTGTAATGGGATTTAACTTTTCATTACTAAAATAAATAAAAGGTCTTGGATCATCTTTTGGTATACATTTATTAACTCTTGTTAAGAAAGCATTAAGTACATCAGTACGGCTATCATTACGTATTATGAGGTATGGGTCAGAAATTAACTTCAAGTAGTACTCAGGAAAATCTGTCTGAAGTACTGTGAAAACTGCAACAGCTAAAGGATTAGATGAAAGTAATTTCTTACCAGATGAATTATCTCGTTTTTTTGCCAACTGCCAGTTGGAAGAAAATGAATTTAATAAAGCTTTTACTTGGCGTGGAGTTTTTATTGAACTATAGATTAATATGCCAAGCACTTTGTCAATGTTTATTTCCTGATCGTTAATCCAATCGATTTTTTGATCTATTAGCAATTGTCTTGCATACCTCTTCATGTTTTTTTGTTCTAATATTGGCAAATGGATTTGATAGTCAAAAGTCTTATTTATAAACTCCGATACGTATTTATCATCGGAATTGGAGTCCTTATCCTCTAATATATCTTTTTGCTCAAAAGCAGATTTGATGCCGTTTCTCAGAACCTTCTCATCACAAGGAATAATGAACGCACAATTTTTTGAATGAAGGAACGTTTTGATTGTATTTAAAGCTGCAAGTAATTGTTTGGGGGGCAGTCGATCTAAGTCATCAAAAACGAGAACTAAATTTCTTCCTCGATTTTTTTCTAAAAATCTTCCCACACTTGCCTTAAATCTTGCTTCATATTGATCTCCGTGAGTTAATGGGATTGTTCTAACGCTAGATTGACTTCCACGCTGATAGGAACCAATAAATAGTTTTAATGCTCCAAGGACTAGTCCTATTGTAGAGACCGAGATAAAGGTCGAAATATATGCGGTGAACGTAGTGTCATTTAATAAAATTGATAAAGCAATTGAAATCATTACTATAAAGAGAAAGCCAATGGTTGACCATCTATACAATTTACTATTTACAAACAAGATTGCAAACAATCCTTTGCCAGTAATACTTTCGATTTTTGTAGTTTCATTAATCAATCCTTCTTCATCAGGGACTTCAAGCTCTGTTTGAACTTCTCGTACAATTTTTCTATGTAAGGACGGAGCATCATCTGCGAATTTCCATACACTTATTGTTTTAATTATAAAATTGCCTCCGTAAGATTTATCAGCTTCGAGAATACGTTCCAATAGTTTAATTACGGAAGTTTTCCCAGATCCCCAAGAACCAAATAAACCAATATGGGTGGGAAAATTATTTTGTTTGAGAAGATCAAATAAAATTTCGGCCACCTGGTTGTATTGAAACTTATCGTCATTTATCTTCTGGAGTGGCCTATCTTCTAAGAAATACTTTTTTAACTCTCCATCTGTGTTTTTATACTTTCCAAACAAAATTATCACCTTCCTAATTTTAGAAATATCTAACAACATTATTCTACAATAAATTACATGAGATGTAACTAAAAACAGGCATCTTGAGTGTTGAAAATAAAAGCATGATAGGTTTTCCGTGTTTCTCAACAGAATGAAATAAAATACAAATGAATGGTTGTGCCCTAAGATTCCAATGATAAGCTTCTCTTTATGTTGTTCGTTTGACTTAACTCAGATAGATAATAAGTAAGCGTCAAATCCAGCACACATCAAGACACGATTTAGGATATGGGTATTGGAATGGAAGCCAAATAGGATGACGAAACGCCGAATAGCCCTCCATTCGATAGAGAGGGCTGTCCGCTTTCGTTATTTCGTAAATAATCGGCAGATAATGGGCAATGACGGCGACAAAGGAGCCAGTTTACCCAAAGCTTCTGAGTCTGTCGAATCTGAAAGCTGCGGCAACTGTTCGAACAGATACTGCAGATAGGCTTGCGGCTTCAGACCATTCGCCTTCGCTGTTTCCACAATGCTATAGATGGTTGCGCTTGCCTTGGCCCCGCGCGGCGTATTGCTGAAGAGGAAGTTCTTACGGCCGATAACGGTCGGTTTAATCGAGCGTTCGCTTCGATTATTATCGATCTCGAGCCGACCGTCTTGCAAGAAGACATTCAACTTCTCCCACTGGTTAATGCTG
>NZ_JAATHD010000051.1 GCF_011947265.1 Paenibacillus sp. HB172176 | reverse complement strand
TGCGAATCGCTTCCTGTTCACAGCGGCGGCAGGCATACACATGGCGCTTATGCTCGACCACTTTCACTTCAGCCGGAACGATTTTCAGCTCTCGCCGCACTTCCGTGCTCATCCCATGCAACTTGGCTGCACAGCAAGGACAGACTTGCTCCTCTTCGCTTAGTTCGTATTCGATCGTTTCAACGGGTAACGCATCCAGCTTCGCCGTACGAGCTCCAGCCCTCTTCTTGCGCTTGTAGGTGATCTCCTCTTCGGTAGGCTCTGGCAGTGCTGGATTAGCCTCGGCCTCGGCTTCATTGAAGAGATCTAATGCCAGTTGATCCGGATGCGTCCGTTCGCTGGATGCGCCGAAGCGCTTCTGTTGGCCCAAGCGAAATTGATCTTCATACCACTTGAGCTTAGCTGAGAGTTCTGCATTTTGCTGCTCTAACTTCGCTGCTTTCTGTTGTAACTCTTCGATTGTCGGTGAGGTTTCCGTTCGATTTTCCATAGCATACAACTTCGTCATGGCTAGAGTTGTTCCCTGCCTAAATCGGTGACAATCTAGCGAACAATGGAACGGCTACACGACCACTGTGACAGGTACAGGGGTATGCGCTTGCCGCTGATGAAGCGAAAGTCCGTCGAGCAGCCAGTGAAGCTCCCGAGAAGTGATCGTCACGACTTGTTCGCTAGAGGTCGGCCACTGGAAAGTTCCGCGTTCGAGCCTTCGGTACACGAGCCAGAAGCCATTGATATCCCAATAGAGCAGCTTGAGCTTGTTGCGTCCGCGATTACAGAAGACGAATAGACTTGGAGAAAAGGGATCCAAACCAAAACCTTCTTGCACGAGTGCGGCAAGACCGTCGATTGATTTTCGTAGATCCGTAAAACCCGTCGCAAGATAAACCTGCTGCGTGCCTGATAGCGTCAGCATGTCTCCTCGCATAATACTTTGGCGACCTCGCGAAGCAATTGCGGATCGAAGCCGCTTTGAAGAGTAATGCTCGCCTGTCCGATCTGAACGACAAGTGATGAAGCGGACTTTCGGGGAGAAACAGGTTCTGCTACGGAGACAGGGATAAAGCGAGGAGTGGTGGCGAAGCTGTCTGATGAAGCGATTTTTTTGAGTTTCCGCGTCCAATATTTTAATTGTTCAAGCGTGACATGATTAGCCTCGCTCCAGGCGGCCATGGTAAGACCGCTTGCTCGGTAGTCGGCAATCCTTGTCATCCATTCACGCTGTCGTTGTTCTTTTTTTGTCATAAGTAAGCCTCCCGTTTTCTAGGATGCCTTCATTTTCTCATGATGTTTCATTGAATAATATGTGTGGGGGATTTGACGCTTACGTAAGAACACTTTCATAACTGCTCACCTTAATGATCATGGGGTGAGCAGTTGTTTCGTGGTGACAGATGAAAGTACATTCCCCAAAACCACCTGTATGAATTGCTGGCTGTAAAACTTCAAAAACCTTTAATCTCCACCCCCATCGTTATATTACTTTTATAAAGCTTAACGATACGGGGTGAGCATGATGAGCAAGAAGCAAGATCCACTCAAAGATAGAACGCACAAATTCAAGCCCGGCAAGGTAGCGGCACTGGTTAAATGGCATAGCAGACCCATTTTAGACAAGATGATTGATGACAGTACGCCTGTGATGGAACTGGTGGCGTGGTGTAATGATATCGGCTTCCCGATCAGTATTCCCACCATGTATTCTTACATCAAGCAGCGCCGGGAAGCGATTGTAAATGGGCTTACGATGGAACTTCTTCACTCGAAGGAAGACCCTCTCAAGAAGGCGCGAGAAGATTCAGCGCGGAATAAGGCAAGAAAAAAGGGTAACACACAGTATAAGGAAAACCGTGCCGAAGAACGAGCAAAGGTCAAAGCCATGCTGGAAAAAGAACTAACCGACCAAGACAGTCCGAAACGTATTCGACATGACCTAGAGCTACTGGATGAAGTAATTCAAAAGGGCTTCGACACGTTGAGCAAGATGGAAGTGATCAGCCCTGTCACCGCCATCAAAGCTATGGAGATGAAGCACAAGCTCACCAATGGCTCAACCGGGGGCTATACACACTATGGGCTGGAGGAAATCAAGGTGCGTGAGGCTGCACGGGAGAACGCTGTTATAGCAGTAATCATGGAGTTTGTACCGGAGGAGAAATACTCTGCGGTTATGGAGCGCATGGAACAAGCAACCCGAGAGTATTACCGCTCTGTTGGCTTGGGTGAAGCTTACGAGCAGATGGAAGCTCGGGATGGTATGGATGGGTAAACAAATGGAGAACGCCTTTGATGGACGGTCTCCTTTACGTATCAAATACTAATTCGTCTTTGTCATGTATTAGCTTAGTTACGCAGTTGATAAGCGTTAATAACGCATTATTAAAAAGTTGGTTGAGTACAGAAAAATAAAATCTTTGCTCCTGACTTTAATTGAATAGTAATTAATCCTTCTTTAATTTCGATCTTTTCTGGATTGATATCACTTGCATAGAACGAAAATTCAGATGAATTTGTATTATTTCTAATTGAAATTCCGGATATAGTATTTGATCCAGGAATAAGCGTTCTAAAATTAATTTCGGTTGCTGGTATCTTGTCGATATCTAGATTGATTTCAGCGGAGACAACTCTAAACTTCCATATAACTTCATATTTTTCTATTTGATTCTTCACATCTTTTAAATTAAAAGTCATATTTCACACCGCCTATAGATATTATGTTTTAATTGAGGTCAACATTGGTGTCAGCGAACAAATACCAATCTAAGAGTAATCCTATAGAGCCTCGTAGACAGGCTACAGCTTAACTAAATTATAAATCGCTTCCCCCAACTTTTTAATGAAATCGATTACAGTGTCGACATCTTCCTCCAAGATTGGTTGTCGCTGTAAAAGTATGTTGGAGTAATCACCTTCATGAACAATTTGATTCCGTCGAATAGTAATGTTCTTCAACATAGTCTTTGTGTAATTCTCGTCAAATCCAAGTTGTATAGAAATTTTTTGCCATTTATGTTGCTCACTCCAAATATTTGATAATGCATCAGCTATCTTGTCAGGTTCTTGGAAGGATAGATAACCATGCTTTTGTGTAATCATCTGTTCGAATAAAAGTGTTGCGGAGGCTGTATTTTGATTAAGCTGAAAATGTATATCTAATGTAAAACCAAAGCTTAGGAATTTGGGGGTGGGAGCGCGCGTTCCTAAAAATGACTCTACCATTCCCACTCTTACTAAATCATGTATTAATTTATCTAAAGCGGATACAGATTGCGCCCACTGCCATCTTAACAAATCTGAATAGTCATACGGGGGTTTGACTACATCTTTTAAGAATTGATACAGGACTTTTGAATTCGTTGTATCTTCTAAAATTGACTTGAACAGTTGAAAGGATGAGTTCATCTCACTAGCTCCAAAACAACATTAGCCATATTTGTGAAAATACGATTAAATCTATCTCGATTTAAAGCCATCTGCTCTAAAACTGGGCCCGTTTCTCCTATTTGTTGATCTGTTAAGGCGAATACTGGCACCATTGCAATATTAGCTTTTTGTAGTAAAGCTCCAAATTCTGATATTTCAGCTAAGCAGTGGTTCTCAATCCTACCCTCCCGTAACAATTCCGAGATATCGTACGTCATTGAATGTCTTTCAAGTTCCGGCACAAGTTCTTCTTCGATGTATGCCTTTATCTCATCAATCTTACCTTGATAAGGCTTTGCTGCCCTTTTATTTCTTAGATTAAACCTTTGCACAATCTCGCCAATAAATTTCATTTCTTTGTTAGGCAAAGGATAAGAAGCATCATTAAATACTTCTATCGATTGTTGAGACCACCTCTTCCACCGTGGTAACACAGTTTTTAGAGTCTTAAGCGCCATTATTGAAAATGGGTCTGGATTTGTAGGGATAATAAATGCATCAGAAGACATAAAGAACGTTTGATTTATTGCACTTAGACCTGGATTCATATCAATGAGAACGTAGTCAATATCATACTTTTCAGAGCAAAGCTTAATAAGTTCATAAAAAGCACCAGGGAGATTTTGTAATGTCGAAATTGCATTATTACTATTTAAGGCTAGACTCAATGATGGGTCATATTCCGATAAATCCATGTGACCTGGAATAAGAAATAAATTAGGATTGTGTTCAGGAGTAAAGCAATCGATAGCCGTAATAGGTCTCGGCTTACCCTCAAAAGCCACCTTGACTGCATCCTTTAGGTTCGCAGAGTTGGTTGGTTCATTAAGATAAAAGTCGTCAAAATTATCTCCTAATAATAAGCTCGTCAAATTACACTGAGGGTCTGCATCAACCAAAAGCACTTTCTTACCAAGTGTACTCAATTTCCAACCTAAATTATAAGTTGTTGTTGTTTTACTTACTCCACCTTTGTGGTTAAATAAGACAATAGTTTTGGCCCTCAATAGTTACACCCCTTATGTTGAATTGCCATCTTTCATTCTCAATCAAACTTGTCAAAAATAGCGCATGACTATTGAACAAGTACTAGGACCAAAATACCACTTTCATCCTTTCTTGTAAACGCAGTAATCTAAATTTATATATTTTCGCCGCCACTATTCCCCCGATTAATCTAAGCCCGATATACCTGCTTCACAGCGCCAGCGGCGTGAACTGGTAAGATATAGTCATGTAGAAGGTCTCTAAACAATTGTGGCAACAGATTTAAAGAAAATACCTTATCTTTAATTCAGCTCCCTTACCCTTAGGAGGAGCAAAAAGTTCTTTATCGGATACTTTCATTTGTTGCTTCATTACTGAACAGCACGTGGGCATCCGGTGATTAGAAGATGGATAACCTCCTACTTTTGCATGAAGTTCCCCGGAGACAACATCGACGTACTCTTTACCACGTTCTCGAGCATCCGATAATAGGGTTTCCAGTGCTTCCCTGAAAGTTTGAGCAGTAGGTATCATAGGCTCAACCTCGCTTTTATTGAGTATAGATATCTTGGAAATCAAAGTTACTATCGTAAAATTTCGTCTTCACTTATGCCTTTACATCACCCGTTTAGTCTAATCACTCGACACGCCCTGCTTCATCAGCAAAATACGTATGAACTACGGACATCCTCATATCTGAAGTTGAAGCAGGAACAAGGAACAGTAACAGAAGAAGCTTGAATAGAATGTTGTCCTCTATTCAAGCTTCTTCTGTTACTGAATTCCTAATCTTATTATTCATATATTGGAGCCATCTTTCATGAGAATTTATATACTCTTCCAGTCCATCAACTGTAACAATGTCAACTAAATAAGAATTTCTAACATAGCTTGGAGAAGCATAGTTTAAATTATATACAATATGATTAGAAGGATTAATTTCTATTTCGTTGTCAGAATTCAAGTAAGCTTCAAATAGCTTTCCACTCAAAATAACAACAGGTGTATAGAAGACAATATCAAAGGAACTATCGCTATTAGCTTCTTTATGATCTTCAGCTAATCTATGCTCTTCAATGGCTGACTTAACTGCTGATAGAATAGCATTGTATATTTGGGGATGACCCTCCTTTGCTAAAGCTACATATTCATTTCGACCTATCTTAGTAGATTTACCAGGATATTTTTCCATTATATCTTTGTAATTCAAAATGGAGTTGTTAATATTATTGCAATGATTTAATAATCCATATCCACCAGTATCAGTCCCCCTTCTTTTGGTAGTAAATATAACCCATGGTTTTTCAGATTTTTTTATTTCTACAGATAACATAGACCAACAATATATTGGGCCTAATTCTTCGTAATATTTATTAGTATAAGCCTTTAAATCAATTTCACGGCCCTTATCCTCATCTTGGTCAATGAAATATTGATTTTCTCTACAACTCCATTTTCGTTTCTGAAAAAGATTTACTACTTTCATTTCAGTTGGATATCCAGTTTTATTGATATCCTCAATGATTTTGTTAATGAGTTCGTCCATATGAAATCCCCCCTTGCTGAATTACAGTTAAAGTCTTATTCCCGTACCTCATGAGTACCAATGCTATGGCCTTATATCTAATCCTATATAATTTGAACTAAAGAAATCGATAGTTACATCCTGACACAAAGCCGATCGATAATGGAACTTGGGTTTTTCATAATTTCGTCCATGAA
>NZ_JAATHD010000050.1:4769-8020 GCF_011947265.1 Paenibacillus sp. HB172176 | reverse complement strand
GTCAATGTCGTTCCCGGATGGGAACTTTCCACTATGCCCTGGCTTGCATTGTCAATGTCGTTCCCGGATGGGAACTTTCCACTATGCTCTGGCTCGCATTGTCAATGTCGTTCCCGGATGGGAACTTTCCGCTATGCACTGGCTCGCTTTGTCAATGTCGTTCCCGGATGGGAACTTTCCGCTATGCACTGGTTCGCATTTCAATGTCGTTCCCGGATGGGAACTTTCCGCAAGCTCTCTCTTGTCTCTACTCGTTCCCTTAATGTCTTAGCATTGCGTCTAACGTTTTGTATTCATGAACCTTCACTGGCTTAAGCAGTGAATCTGATCATGCTAAGCGATCAGATGGCCGGGTCCGCTAGGACTTAGCCTGTGCAAGGTTGTTCGGCTGAATAATCTTCCTTGCTACTGAATGTGCTTCTTCGAATTTTCTTCTTACTACTTCGGTCCGAACCAAGGAGCGATAGCGACGCAGCATGAATACGGTGTTATCTGCTGGATCTGCCCCACTTCTTCGAATTAAGACAGGACGTCGACCCACAATTTTTTAATATGCTTTAGATCTTGAACTATTCGTCTATTGACCTTGACCTATACGCTTGTCGACCTTGAACTATTCCTCCTTTGACCTTGACCTATTCATGTGTCGACCTTGAACTACTCCTCCCTTGACCTTGACCTATTCATGTGTCGACCTTGAACTATTCCTCATTTGACCTTGACCTATTCGTGTGTTGACCTTGAACTATTCCTCATTTGATCTTGACCTATCCAAGTGTTGCGCTTGAACTATTAAAACAGTAACCTTGGCTACTACTCGTATTTGGATGTTCAAACATGTTTACTTTCATCATTGGCTTCAAGCAACAGGACGTTGCGATTGTATTACTTTCAAGTCTTTGGGGCAGATCTTGCAGATAACGTTCTTGTATTCACGAACCTTCACTGCCTTAAACGACCGGAGGGAGTGGCCGCGACGCGGTTAGGCAGTGCAAGGTTGTCCGGCTGAATAGGCTTCCCTGCTACTGAATCAACTTCTTCGAAACCACATCTTCCTTCTTCGGCCGGACCAAGGAGCGATAGCGACGCAGCGTGAATACGGTGTTATGAGATGTTGCCGCCTTCTTTGAATTACTTACAAAATGTCTTTCTATGGGTTAGTTTATATCTCCTATATATGTTTCATTTCCTTTACTTCCATCAATTTTTTTAAGCTCTTCAATAAGATCTTTAGGGTAAAATTTATATTTTTCAAGCTCATCGATGTTTATCCATTCAATTCCGATTTGATCCGGGTCTGGCTCTAATTCATACTTATTTTCTTCTTCGATCTCACAAGAAAAAATATGATTAACGATGTGTAGTCCTTTGTCTCTATCTGCATTTTCATGATTCTTTCCAATATACTCTCTTACAAATATCAATTTAGCATTCATAATACTTGCCCCAACCTCTTCACGAACTTCACGATGAAGAGCTTCTAATAGTGTTTCTCCAAATTCTTGTCCGCCACCTGGCATGATATATTCAATAACCTCGTCTTCTTGTTTCTTAATAGTTAGAATCTGATTATTTCGAATAATTAAGGCACAGACTGAACTTCTAATCTTCATCGATACACCTCCAAACTAATATCCTTTGTTTTATAAAATTCTATAGTTTGCACGCTAATCATATAGCAAAAATGTGTTGATCTTTAATTGGCTCTGCTGCAATTTCTCATAACGTTTTTGTATTCACGAACCTTCACTGCCTTAAACGACCGGAGGGAGTGGCCGCGACGCGGTTAGGCAGTGCAAGGTTGTCCGGCTGAATATGCTTCCTCGCTACTTAAACGGCTTCTTTACAGAGCCGTTCTCTTCCAACTTCGGTCCGGACCAAGGAGACGGAGTCGACGCAGCGTGAATACGGTGTTAGGCGAAGTGACCTCTTCTTTGATTAAACTTACAAATTACTTTTCTTTAAAGTCTTTCTTCAGTATTGAATATATTGCAGTGTCGACAAACCGATTCCTCCAATAAAAATGTTCTCTCAATATTCCTTCTTCCCTAAATTCGATTCTCTCAAGTACCTTCCTTGAATTCACATTTTCTGGTTCTACAAATGCTTCGATTCGGTTTAATTCTAAATTATTAAACCCGAATTCAACTACTTTCAAAATTGCCTCTGTCATAATGCCTTTACGCCAATATTGTGGCGTAAGTTCATATCCAATTTCAGATCTGTGATGATTTTTCATCCAACTATGAAACCCACATGTTCCAATTACTCGGTTTTCAGACTTTAAAGTTATTCCCCAGCGAATTCCTTGATTTCTTTCAAATCTTTGATTCCATCTGTTAATTAATTCTTCTGCTTGATTGATATTCGTAAAACTCACTAAATCATAATATTTTGTTACTTCTTCCAAAGAGAAATAATTATAGATCTCTCTCGAATCCTCTTGTTTAATCTGCCTTAGTATTAATCTTTCGGTTTCCAATATAGGAAACTGTAACATTTTTTCTTCTCCTTCCATCATTTAGGTCATTTCGCCTAACGTTTTTGTATTCACGAACCTTCACTGCCTTAAGTGACCGAAGGGAACGGCCGCGACGCGGTTAGGCAGTGCAAGGTTGTCCGGCTGATTATGCTTCCCTGCTACTGAATTATCTCCTTCGAAACCACATCTTCCTGATTCGGCCGGACCAAGGAGACGGAGTCGACGCAGCGTGAATACGGTGTTATATGATGTCAGCGTCCTCTTTGAAATACCCTCAAAATCTTAGCCTTAATACATCTTTAGTATTTATTCAAAATTGATTTCCATCTCTTTCTTCATTAATTTAGTTCTTCATATTAACTTCTGTATTTCCTCATCATCAATAGTATAGAATTTCCTACAGTCAGAATAAATGTAATTAGAGACAGAGTCATTAAACCACTCATACTGGGATTACTCTTATTAGTCTTCAAAAAATGAATTGCCAAACAGCTCGAAATTATAAAAACTAACCCAAACAATACAGTCAGTAAAATTCTCCGGTTTTTAAGCTTGAACATGTTTCACATCATCCTTTCAGCCGAATTAATAGCGGAAAGCCCATTGTTAAAATTTTCTTTTATAGTTTTATTGTTTTATGTTCTTATAGCTTTACGCTGATTTCATATAACGTTCTTGTATTCACGAACCTTCACTGGCTTAAGCAGCGAATCTGATCAAGCGAAGCGATCAGATGGCCGGGTCGAAGACTTAGCCTGTGCAAGGTTGT
>NZ_JAATHD010000050.1:0-4671 GCF_011947265.1 Paenibacillus sp. HB172176 | reverse complement strand
CTTGTATTCACGAACCTTCACTGGCTTAAGCAGCGAATCTGATCAAGCGAAGCGATCAGATGGCCGGGTCGAAGACTTAGCCTGTGCAAGGTTGTCCGGCTGATTATGCTTCCTCGCTACTTAAACGGCTTCTTTACAGAGCCGTTCTATTCCAACTTCGGTCCGGACCAAGGAGCCGGAGGCGACGCTGCGTGAATACTGTGTTATCTGTTGGATCTGCCCCACTTCTTCGAATTAAGACAGGACGTCGACCCTCAAAGCACTTCTCTTAAATCAATTTTCAAAGTGTTTCCAGGCATACTTCTTTATTCTCTTACAATTATGATCTGCTTAATGTTGACACACTGGCTTCCTCGAACTGCTTCCAAAATACGATTTGCTGAATGTTGTTACGCTGACTTCCTCGATCTGCTTCTAAAATACAATTTGCTGAATGTTGTTACGCTGACTTCCTCGATCCGCTTCCAAAATACAATTTGCTGAATGTTGTTACGCTAGCTTCCTCGATCTGCTCCCAAATACAATTTGCTGAATGTTGTTACGCTGACTTCCTCGATCCGCTTCCAAAATACAATTTGCTGAATGTTGTTACGCTGACTTCCTCGATCCGCTTCCAAAATACAATTTGCTGAATGTTGACACGCTGACTTCCTTGATCCGCTTCCAAAATACAATTTGCTGAATGTTGTTACGCTGACTTCCTCGATCCGCTTCCAAAATACAATTTGCTGAATGTTGTTACGCTGACTTCCTTGATCCGCTTCCAAAATACGATTTCATATTTTGTCCCTTCTATCACTTCTTGATTGGCTTCAAACAACAGGACGTTGTGGATGAGTTACTTTCAAGTTTCTTGGGGCAGATCTTGCAGATAACGTTTTTGTATTCACGAACCTTCACTGGCTTAAGCAGCGAATCTGATCAAGCGAAGCGATCAGATGGCCGGGTCGAAGACTTAGCCTGTGCAAGGTTGTCCGGCTGAATATGCTTCCTCGCTACTTAAACGGCTTCCTTATAGCCGTTCTATTCCAACTTCGGTCCGGACCAAGGAGACGGAGTCGACGCAGCGTGAATACAGTGTTATCGGACGTTGCCTCTTCTTAGAGTATTCCCACTAAATCACTTAATCTTTTAATTTTATGTTTCGGTTTTATAGTTATTTCTGTTTTCCAGGGATGGTTTACTTCAATCCATATCGTCTCCATTCCTGCCATCCCCGCACCTTCAATATCATTAATAGGATGATCTCCAATATACAAACATTCTTCTGGTCTCATTCCAAGTCCTTCTATTGCTAACTCAAATATTCTAACATTTGGCTTTTGAAAACCTGCCTCTTCGGATACAATAATAAAATCAAATAGATTTCTAATTCCTAACTGTTCAATCTTTCCATATTGAATTTTTGATCTTCCATTTGTTATAATTCCAATCTTATACTTCTCTCTAGTAATTTGTATTACTTCTCTAGCATGTTCCATAATAGAAGCATTTGAGACAAAATGGTCATCAAAATATTTCAGTAATTCAAATGATTTAGGCTTTTTATTCCATGGCAGTTCCTCTACAAGTTCTTCAAACAGTTTGTTTCTATTCTTATATCCGTCTTCGTCCAATTCTATAATCCTGCGAATAATATTTTCTCTATCATTCAAATGTGGAAAATACTTAGCTGCAAAAGTCATTGCAAATTTATTGAAAGTAATTGTCCTGTCCAGAATTGTATTATCTAGATCAAAGATTACAGCCTTTATATTGTTCATGGTTTCCTCCTTTTACTGCTCTTAGGCAATTTCCGATAACGTTCTTGTATTCACGAACCTTCACTGGCTTAAGCAGCGAATCTGATCTAGCGCAGCGATCAGATCGCCGAGTCGAAGACTTAGCCTGTGCAAGGTTGTCCGGCCAATTCCATCCCTTTCGGCCGGACCAAGGAGCCGCCTGGCGACGCTGCGTGAATACGGTGTTATATGTTGTCGGGGCCTTCCTGAATCACTCTCAAAATCATTTCTAATCTTTTTTCTAGTTTTTATCGTTTTCTACCAAGGCTTTATTCGTTTATCAATCCCTTTCTATTTTCTATTCTTATTATTCTAATGCTCTTATGTCTTCGTCTTTATACCATTCTCTTTTCATTCATTTGGGTTTTTGTTTATATTACTCGGGGCTTCATTTATTGATTTGGTTATATTATACAGTAATTGATCTTATGAAGGGTTTTGTTTCGAACGCTAACCATTTGTAAGAGAAGAAGAAAAGGGAAAGCACCAATTCTATCACCAAACTCCAAGTAATCAATCTTTATATTGTTTCTTTCTTTGCTCTTAATAGCCCTGCCCCGATTGCATATAACGTTTTTGTATTCACGAACCTTCACTGGCTTAAGCAGCGGATCTGATCAAGCGAAGCGATCAGATGGCCGGGTCGAAGACTTAGCCTGTGCAAGGTTGTCCGGCTGAATTGGCTTCCTCGCTACTTAAACGGCTTCTTTACAGAGCCGTTCTATTCCAGCTTCGGTCCGGACCAAGGAGCCGGAGGCGACGCAGCGTGAATACGGTGTTATAGGATGTTCCGGCCTTCTTCGATATTACAATCAAATTCTTTCATACGGGTTACAAGGTTTTATACAAGGTTTTATACAAGCTCTTTTACAGGGTTTATACAGCTTTTTATACATTTTCTTTTCATGGTTTTCAGTCAATTCAATATATGTTATGATCTTTATAAGAAAACCGAGTGCGTTAACACTCGGCTATACAATTGGCTTGGATGGTTTATTCCCTTCAAAGTCGAAAAGGAATAAAAACCCACCTTTGGCTGGAACCTTGGGGTGGGTTTTTACTTTCTCTTGTTGTTCGAGTTAATGTATGTTAAGAGGGCAAGGATAAACATTCCGAATAGGAACATGATTGTCAATGCGTCTTTAACCTCCATAGCTTCACCTCCTCTCGAAGGGAAACTATGACCACCCAAGATTCAATTGTACTTCTATATCTTACCACATTAGAAAAGTAATAAGTAGAATATTTGTTCGGTTTTATATGTTTTATACGCTTTGCCGGAATTTCCTATAACGTTTTTGTATTCACGAACCTTCACTGCCTTAAGTGACCGGAGGGAACGGCCGCGACGCGGTTAGGCTGTGCAAGGTTGTCCGGCTGAATCGGCTTCCCTGCTACTGATATACTCCAATCGAATCCGCTTCTTCCTGCTTCGGCCGGACCAAGGAGCGATAGCGACGCAGCGTGAATACGGTGTTAGATGATGCCTGCGACTTCCTGAAATACTCTCAAATATTCTTCTTATCAATAAATTCTATACAAAAGGGTTGCAATTCAGGTCTTAAACAGTATTCAATTCTTTGTCTAAAATCTTTCCATTCAACTTTTTTAAGTGCTTCTTCTATTGGGAAAAATCCTGAATCCAAACTCTCTGATGATATTATTAACTCCCCACCTATAGGCTTTGCTAAAAATAATGTATTACAAATTGAATTTCCTACGTTTTGAAATATTCCACAGAATTTAATAATTTCGATGTCGATTCCTGATTCTTCTTTTGTTTCTCTAATGGCTGCTTGACTTAAAGATTCTCCGATTTCAACTTGACCACCAGGCATCTCCCAGCCTCTTCTTGGTCCCTTAATAAGTAACATTTCGTTTTTTTCATTTATTACAATTGCAGCTGCCGAAACGATATGCTTAGGTGGATTCATAATAGCCTCTCCTGACTAGATAGATGAAAGAATATCTAAGGAATTTTGGGGTTTTATATGCTCTTCGCAGGTTTCATCTAACGTTTTTGTATTCACGAACCTTCACTGGCTTAAGCAGCGAATCTGACCTAGCGAAGCGATCAGATGGCCGGGTCGAAGACTTAGCCTGTGCAAGGTTGTCCGGCCAACCATCCCTTTCCGGCCGGACCAAGGAGCCGCTTGGCGACGCTGCGTGAATACGGTGTTAAGTGTTGTCCTTGGGGGGACATCCTCGAGCTCCTTTCCACACTTTCAATCCTTCCGTTTCCGTATGGAAACTTTCCTTTGTATCTTCGAGTATGCCCGACTGGCTTCCAATTTTCAGTTTCCGTATGGAAAGTTTCCGCTGTGCACTGGCTTGCATTGTCAATGTCGTTCCCGGATGGGAACTTTCCTCTATGCCTTAAATAGTCCTTTACATTCTCTAGTTTTTGCTCTTCCCCCCAAGGATTTCACTTAACGTTTTTGTATTCACGAACCTTCACTGCCTTAAACGACCGGAGGGAGTGGCCGCGACGCGGTTAGGCTGTGCAAGGTTGTCCGGCTGAATTGGCTTCCCTGCTACTGAATCATCTTCATCGAAACTACTTCTTCCTACTTCGGCCGGACCAAGGAGCGATAGCGACGCAGCGTGAATACGGTGTTATAGGATGTTCCGGCCTTCTTCGATCTCTCATTCAAATTCCTTCATACGGGTTATAATGTTTTATACAGGTTTTTATACAGGTTTTTATACAGGTTTTTATACAGGTTTTTATACAGGTTTTTATACAGGTTTTTATACAGGTTTTTATACAGGTTTTTATACAGGTTTTTATACAGGTTTTTATACAGGTTTTTATACAGGTTTTTTTAAGCTCTTTCATGGTTTTCAGTCAATCCAATTTGTGTTATGATCTTTATAAGAAAACCGAGTG
>NZ_JAATHD010000005.1:302682-364899 GCF_011947265.1 Paenibacillus sp. HB172176 | reverse complement strand
CCGGATTCATCACGCCAAGCTGTTACAACCGTTCCTGGACGAACTGAATGGTCGACTCGAATTGGTGTTTCTGCCGCCTTACAGCCCGCAGTTGAATATTGTTGAAGGGCTCTGGAAATGGCTAAAATCCAATGTAATCAACAATGTGTTCTATCACACCGTTGCCGACATTCGAAAAAACGTCGGGTTGTTCATGGACGAAATTATGAAAAACCCAAGTTCCATTATCGATCGGCTTTGTGTCAGGATGTAACTATCGATTTCTTTAGTTCAAATTATATAAAAAGCATGCGTTGCATCCAGTTTTTATTCAAGCTCATATCACTCCTGTCAGGTCGCTTCTGTTACTATAGCACATGCCTATTTAAAAAATTATAACGATCCGATATCCAATATTTTTTTAATAAACCGAAATTGCAAGCGCCGCCATTATACAGGGGCGACCATTCGCGATCATCATGGATAATTTCACGCGAAATAGCGCACGCTATGCGGGGGTAACCATTTTAAGGCAAGAAAGGGGCAGCGAAATTGAAGAAAGTAAGCGAATTGATGTCGAGTGACTGCAAATGCGTGACTTTGCGAGACAATGTATATGAGATTGCCGTTATTATGGCGGAGAATGATATTGGATTTGTCCCTGTCGTCCATGTAGAGGACAGCGGCAAGCTGCTAGGGGTAGTGACAGATCGCGATTTGGTCGTGCGCGGCTACGCGAAGAAACGTCCGGGGTCTTGTCCCGTTCAAGATGTGATGAGCGAGGCAATCATTACGGTTTCTCCGGATATGGACGCGGAAGAAGCCGCTGATTTGATGGCGGCTCATCAAATTCGGCGCCTACCCGTTGTAGAGAACGATCGACTGGTCGGCGTGCTTGCTCTTGGGGATCTATCATTGGGCAATACGACCGGAGAGGATGCAGGACAAGCGTTAAGCGAAATTTCCGAGGACCAGCGTACACAAATTCAATAAAATACAAACTTGTTAGGAGGATAACTATGGATAATACGAATGAGTTTGTTCAACAAGTGCAAGACAGCCAGCGCAAGGCTCAGAAGAACAAAAAACGTGGTCAAGGACAAGAGAATGCCGTTCTTGCGAGCAAGCAGCACGGCACCAAGAAATAACGCAAAGAAGGATACGCAGTCTCGATAAACACGGGACCGTATCCTTTTTTTTGTACGCTCAAATGAAGGCGTCTAACACCTCTGCGATCTTGGAGCTTTCGATCAAATCCGACTTTCTGCCGACTCTGAACTCGTTCAATGCGTTTGTTTTGTGCACGACAACAACGAAATTCCTTCCCGGCATCAGCATATGCTTTAGCTTTATTGCATCATGATGCGTGCGCATTGGATATTTTTTGCCTGTGAGAAATTCCTCCGTCTTATAGATTAGCGCAAAGAAAGAGGGCGAGGGATAGGTTACGCGTGCGAGTCTATGATGAATGGAATCATAAATATATCCTTGCTGCGTGACAATGGCTTGTATGTCCGGCTTTACCGTCGCGCCGCGCAATCTCTCCATATAATCTTTCGCGAACATGTTATCTGAATCCAGCCGCACGGAATAGGTCAAGCTCGCATCCTTTAAAGCTTCTGCTGCGATGGATCTCGACTGGCTCGCCGGCACAAATCGAATATTCGGAGGAAGCTTCTCATATCGGCTCAGCGCCTCCTTGATCATCTGCTCCGTCTCATCCTTGTACAGGAACAGTGCAGTGAAGTCGCTGCTTGTCTGCTGCTTCAAGCATTTCGCCGTATATTTCATTGTGATTTCCATGCGGTAATTAATCCAGTTCCGATCATAGATTTGTTTGCTATACTCTCTGCTATTGAATGGAATTTCCATTATGACGCCAATGTCCTTCATTTCGCTCGCCTGCCTCTCGCATTCTATTCAACTTTATATGCTATGCGAGCTCAGAGCCTGAAGTGTGGACGGGCAAGATTTATTGGCAATGAGACAGGATAATTATGATCGTTATATTTCGTGTATAAAAAAATGGCGGCGCTTAGGGAGAAAACCTAAGCGCCGCCATTTCAATTGTGTTGCTTACCTTTTTGTTGCTTACCTCATCATGTAGTGGTAATGATTCGATTGCTCCAACATCGCTTGGACCCAGAGTCCAATATTAGCTTGATTGGAGGACATGCTGCCACTGCTATAAGAGTAATCATCATTATCCGATGAAGCTTGATACATCGTTTCGGAGGAAGCATCTACATTTGCTTGTACCCCCACACCTGCATCAATGTTGCTAGCTGTTTCGTTCCAAGTGCTGTTGTTGTCGTTGTCTGACGCATAGCTTGCGCTCGTGTCCGACTCGGCTGTTGCTGCAACGTTCAGACCCAGACCCGCTTGCACTTCCGTACTGCTTTCGCTCATGGATGCCGTTTGGTCGTTGTCCCACTCGTCGTTCGACTCATAGCTTGCGCTCGTGTTCGACTCCGCTGCCGCAGCCACGTTCAGGCCCAGACCCGCTTGCACATCCGTGCTGCTTTCGCTCTCGGATGCCGTTTGGTCGTTGTCCCACTCGTCGTTCGACTCATAGCTTGCGCTCGTGTCCGACTCGGCTGTTGCTGCAACGTTCAGACCCAGACCCGCTTGCACATCCGTGCTGCTTTCGCTTACGGATAGCATCCCGCTTCCATTCGAACGACTGTTTGAATAATCACTCTCATAGGAAGACTCAGCGCTGATCTGCGTATCTACATTCACGCCAATTCCTAGACCAAGTCCAAGACCATTCTGAGTTAAACTGGAAGCATGAGTAACACCGGAAGCAACAATTCCGCCAACTAACAACGCACCTGAGAACATAGAAACCTTCACCCATTGTGGACATTTTTTCATTTTACAAACACTCCTTCTCATTTTTAATTAGTGGTCAATCTTGGTTGAGTGAGAAGAAGATGTTTGCGGCGGGCGTTCCGGCGGCGGTTGACACCACTGATCCAGACCCAATGAATAATTTTCAGCTAATCGCACGCTGGTGCGATTAAGCTTCTCTGATTGAAAGATTCCTGTCACAACCGGCTGCATATTCCACGCAGCTCCCTGCGCACCAGCGCCGACTTGCGAAGATTGATTGCCTCCACTGTTCGTATTGACAACGATTGCCGTAACCTTCAATTGATTATCCTGATCCTTATTCGGCCCCGATTGAGAAGAAGTATGTTCTTTCCCTTGTTTCACTTGTTCAGTCGGTTTCGTATCAGGCTTTGATGGACTTTTCGGCGATTCAGGAGCAAGCCTCACTGTCACATCCACTGTTGGTAAGGCTGTGGGCTCTTCCTTTGACGCAGCCGTTGGTTCTGCTGTCAGGCTCTCGGATGTTTCCTCAGTCGGCGATGTTGTTGCGATTCCAACGTCATCTGTCGTCGGCGTCGCTTTGGGCACCGTGATTGTAACAGTCGCAATCGGTGACGACGTTTCCGGAACCAATGTCGGCTCTGCAGTTGGCGCTAGTGAAGGTAAGTCCTCTACAGAATCAGGAATATTAGGCAATGCGGTAGTTTCCATATCGATATCTACATCGACGATTGGTGTATCAATCAACAAATCCGAATCATCATCTTCGCCTTCAATTTGAAGGATCGATGAATCGTCCGTTGATATCTCTGTATTCACTTTAGGAAGGTCAATGGAAGCGACAGGCGTTTCAATCTGAACGGATGGTGTTGTCACCTCTACCGAAGGAATCAATCCATCACCAGACACCTGCGCTTTGGGCGTTTCCACTTCTGCAACAGGCGTATCGATCTTCAAGGATGGCAAGTCTAGCGACAATAATCCGTCTCCCGAGTCTTCATCGCTAGTCGAGCTTTCATCCGGCACAGCTTCATTCCCATCTGCGCTTTTAGAATCTGCCTCCGCTTGCGGTTCTTCCTCTTGAACGATCCCACTAATCACATCGCCTAATATTCCCGCGGACACCTGCGGCGCGAACATGGCTTGCAGAACGAACCCCAGCGCCACCAGGCATCCTGTTATTCCGGACAACATCAGAACAGATCGTATTCTGTTTGTGTCGATCAATTGTCGTTTCACCTCCTCCCTCTGTATACTTTAGAATGATTTCGCTTGATATGTAGTGACACGCAATTCACAAGCGTTTGGATCACTCTTGAGACTATTAACCTTGAGAGGAGGGATTGAAACGAATTTATACAGGATCTACTCCTGCTTATATCTAGCTTACAATTTCTCGACACAGAGGGATATATACTGGAGTTTTTCCGGTCTGGTAGGCGGAATGGAGTAAAGGAGGCTATATATAATGGAGCTTTTCCTGTTTATGCAGAAAAACCAGCTTCCGAATATGATTCATGCGATTCATACACAGCACTGCTATACGCGAAACAAGCCATTGCCATTCAGAGGCACAATCGGAGCTTCATCCTTCAGAAGACCGCGGGACTGGCCTCGAAACGCCACATCAATCAGCCACTTCGTGAATGGCGCAACATTCATTGTCTCCATCTCTTCTACGCTATAGAAGCCTGCGGCATCCACCTCCACATCGTCGGGAGTCGGGTCGCCGCTTATATATTCCATTTCGAACGCAATATATACATTATGAATAGCTCTAGGCTGATCTCTCAATGCCGCTACGCCGAGCACCTCGGCAACAACTCCGCATTCTTCCAGCACCTCTCGCTCAATGGTCTCCTCAATCGGCTCCAATTGTTCGATATAGCCTCCTGGATTCGTCCAATACCCCTTGCCCGGCTCCTGCGCCCTTCGCACAAGCAGCAGCTTGTCATCCTTCTTCACCAACGCCCCGGCGCCAATACTGTAGTTGCCCCAGTGCACGAAGCTGCAAGACTTGCAAGCCCGTCTTTGAACACCGTCCACCTCGCGCGTCTCCATCTCCTGTCCGCAGCTTGAACAAAACTTCACTTCCATCTCCCACACCTTCTCTTTCTCTATACTGTGTCATAATTTTAACCAACAAATGAGCAGATGGCTACCGCAATTTACTTCTCGTACTCCTGATTTCAATCCATACCTTCTGAAATCCTCACAATGCTCTTCATAATGCCGCATCCTTCGACCCATCCCCGCCAGAGACGATGCTTACAGCTTCCTCTTCATTCGGCACGCGCGCGAGCAGGATCATGCCGATCAGGAATAAGATTACAAGACTAAACACGCCGATATTCGACTTCCCCGTCAACTGGGAGGTCAAGCCTACTAGCAGCGGCCCCATAACAGAAGCGAATTTTCCAAAAATATTGTAAAAACCAAAAAACTGGTTCGCCTTCTCCTTAGGCACCATCCGGGCAAAGTAAGCGCGGCTAAGCGCCTGAATCCCGCCTTGCGACGAGGCGACAAGCATAGCCAGAATCCAGAAATCGAGCGCCGATTTCATGAAATACGCATACACACACACGATGATATAGATGATGATGCCGACATACAACATTTTTTTGCCGGAGAATCGGTCAGCAAGCCTGCCGAATAGAATGGCAAAGGGAGCAGCCACTACTTGCGTCACAAAGAGAATAATAAGGAGAGTTGTCGATTCGATTCCAAGATCGCTTCCGTAAGCGGTGGACATCGTAATAATCGTGCCGACACCATCAATGTAGAAGAAATAAGCGAGCAGGAATAGAAATAGTGCGCGGTATTCCTTGATTTCCGAAAGCGTTTCTCCGAGGCGCTTGAAGCTGTTCACAATAAGCCGCGGCTCCCTTGGGCGGAAATGCTTCTGCGCGACATTCCGCAGCATTGGCAGCGAAAATCCGAGCCACCAGACCGCCGTAATGAAAAAAGCCATTTTGCTGGCGGTTGGGGTTGACAGGGGCAGAATCTCCTCTTGCGCCAAAATGATAATAGCGATGGCAACAATAAACGGAATCGTACTGCCAATATAGCCGATTGCAAAGCCCCGGGAGGAGATGCGATTCATTCGGCTCTCCTCGGTGACATCGACAAGAAAGGCGTCGTAGAACACATTCGAGCCTGAAGCGCCAATCGCCGCAATGGTGTAGAAGATAAGCAGCAGCAGCCAATGCTCGCCCGGCACGAAGGTCAGAAAGGCCGTGAACGTCACGCCGAGCAAGCTGAAGAAGCCAAACATCTTCTTCTTCATTCCTTCATAATCGGCAATAGTGCCCAAAATCGGCGCAAGTATCGCCAGAATGAAGGTTGCGATCGCGACGGTGTAGCCCAGATAGGCGGTTGAGTTGGCCGCCTCAATGCCTGCGTCTTCCGCTGCCGCTTTGAAGAACAACGGGAAGACTGCAGTGGAAATAATAACCGAATGAGCCGAGGTCCCCGAATCATACAGCATCCAGCTTTTCTCTGTTTTTGTGAACGGTTTCATGTTTATAACCTCCGACGTAGAATTCTAACCCTATTGTACAAGAAATCCTCGTCGGTGAATGTTAAGTTCCTGCGTATTCCAAAAAATATTTTTGGCGGGGATTGGGGCAGTTCTCTTCGATGCCATTCTCGTCATGATGCGAGAAACGCCTCCCGACTTCTCCTGAAAGGAGACCGGGAGGCGTTTCTTCTTAGGAAACATGGCATCAGTACATTGCTTGCTTCATGCTATCCTTGCAGACAGTCCTTTGCCTGGTTCGGCAAACATGCATATGCGGCTTAGACTGTCCAAGCTTTTCACGAATTGAGCTTGACACTACTGCCAACCCAGCGTTTACGCGTAGGCCGGCAATCACTTCGCTCACATGATATATACCCATGCTTGCGATTTTGAAACATTTAAACCCGAAAATCTATAGCGTTCTGAGCAATTCCGTTTTTGGCAGCGGCGCTCCCGTTATTGCTCGAAACATTTTGCACAGCTTGCGCATTTTGCGTCTTATTCGCTTGTTGACGAGCGATTTGCTGCTGAATCATCTGAATTTGCTGTTGAAGCTGCTGGGTCTTCGCTTGCTTCGTTTTCTCATCCTCTTTGCTGGCAGCTATATCCTTCAGCTCTGTCTGGAGCTTCTCTAGCTGCTTCTCCAAAGCCGCCGTGTCGTTTGAGCTAGTGCTTGTTGAATAGAATGACGCGCTGTTTCCCGATACCGAAGATAAATTCATATGATAATCAGCTCCTGTGCATATGGTTTCCATTATTATACTTGCACAACGATCTTCCAACATGAAAGCAGCCTGAAGATCTGCTGAAAATCATCTTGCGGATTTCCCGCATACCGGGATTAATTCATTTTTCGGGGAAATATCAGCTTGCATACCGTTCCCTTGCCTACTTCGCTCTTAATATCGATCTTGCCGTTCATCTTCTTAATAATTGCGAATGAGACCATTGTACCAAGCCCGGTCCCCTTATCCTTCGTCGAATAATAAGGAATGCCCAACCTCTTAATTTGCTCGGAGCTCATGCCGACTCCGTTATCCTGGACCGAAACGGTTACGGACTCATTCGAGCACTGCATGCCCAGCCTCAGCATTCCTCCTTTGCTCATAGCCTCGATGGCGTTTTTCCCGATATTAATAATAGCTTGTCTGAATTTGTACTTGTCTCCAAGAATAATGACCTTGGAATCGGAGCCCGATTCCGTCTCGACCCCAATATTATTATAAACAGCGTAAGTGTTAAGGAGATTCGACAGATAATCAAGCTCATCTCTCACGTGTATATCTTCAACCGTCTCAGGATCCGGCTTTGCCAGCGACAGATAGTCGTTAATAATGATCTCCGCTCTCTGGAGCTCCTCCAGACAAATTTGCTTGTAATAGCTGTTCTTCTCTTTGCTTATGTTGTCGGAGCCCAGCAATTGGATGAATCCCTTCACCACAGTCAGCGGATTTCGAATCTCATGGGCCACAGAAGCGGCGAGATCGCTTACAATCATAATCTTCTCGCTTCTGGCGATTTCCTCTTGCATGTGAAAATGTCTGTTTAGAAACTCAATCAAATAAACGCAAAGAGCAATGACAGCCGCTTGAATCAGATAGGTTTCTACAATTGCAATCGGTTTGTTGAACAGCAACTCTATTTGGTCGATTGCTCTAAGATAAATTGTGAATGTGAGGAGCTTGATCAGGAAGCTTAACAGAATCGCGAATATTATCTTGCTAGAGAGCTTCATGCCGGCAAATCTTTTGACCATCAGGGCCATAATTATCATGCTGGGCAGTAACGCAAGCGCGTACATTATTCCATGAGGACTGCCCATACAATATCGATAGATTTGCAAGGTGACATAGAGCAATCCCAGCACAGGAAGCCCGCCGTACAAGGAGCCCAGCACCAGAGGAACAGAACGAAAATCATATATGATTCCGCCCACCTTTATCGGAAAGGTCATCGTTATGACGAGCGCGAATGCGAACAGACTGTACATGAATAGTGGATAGAGGAACGGATTGGATTTGGTTTTGTAGATGTAAGGATAGAATACGAGCGGAGAAAAGATAAAGAAAACATTAATAATGAAATCTTTGAAATAGACCAGCATAGCAGCCTCCGTTGGAATGAGACATCTTTCTTTATCTTAATCACTAGAATAGCATAACTGCGCAGCAAAAAGCCTGACATCCCTTTACAATTAGGACCTCAGGCGCAACTTTATACTGGAGCTTTTCCAGTTGAATAAGCAAAAGAGCAAGTCATGTCAGAATATGCTGGATTAACGCATCAGGAAGCTGCGAAGATTCATATGGGACTGCATGAATCTGCTCACTGTCCAGAGGAACCGAAAGGAAGGGAGCTATACGTTATTAAGCGGCCACGACAGATTTGCCTACCCGAACCATGAAAGCAAAGGTTGACGAGCTGCTGCGTACTAAATAAAAACAGCACTGATATGATTATTCACCGCCGCCTCCAATCCCCTGACGGGATAATGCTATCGCCCCCGTTGCTCTTCAAATAGAAGTACGTCCATGCCCTGTATTTGCCCTGATTCACGTAAACTTCCGCTTGCTCCCTCTCGTACAGATTCCTCGCATCTCCTGAACCGAAGTAATCCTCAAGCTCGTCTATCTTCTGCAGCATAACCTCATCGATGCAGTACAGTTCACCAAGCACCGTTGCCCCTCCCTGACTTCAATAGGCCGGGATAACCGCAGCCGGTATCGATAAGGCTTCCGTTCGTGCAGACATTCCGAGCAACCAGCTCAGCTTCAGACAAGTATTCTGCATTTTCCTCCCCCTTGAGAAGGGTACCGTATACGAAGATCATCGAATAATGGTACGAACCGAAACCGATAATGCTTGGTCCCCACATCTTCGCCTCATAACCTTTACGAAAATAGAGCTGCCCCAAAAGTCATGAATGACTCTCGAAGCAACTCTACACTCTATTTCGTGTATATCTCTACCCCTTGACTGCGCCTGCCGTCAAACCGCTGACAATATACTTCTGCGCAAAGATGTACAGAATGAGCACCGGAAGCGAGGTCAATACGAGATCGGCAAAGATAAGATTCCAATCCCGGCTGAACTTGCCGTAGAAATTGTAAACGGATAACGGCATCGTCCAGGTCGAGCTGTCGGTCAGGAAATAGATTGGAATCGTAATATCATTCCATACCGACATGAATACCATAATCGCCACGGTCGCGTTAACCGGAATAATGAGCGGCGTGATAATTCGGAAGAAGACGCGGAACAGATTCGCTCCTTCCAGGAAGGCCACCTCATCAAGCACCTTGGGAATGGTCTTGATAAATCCGCTGTACAGGAACATACTGAATGCGGTATTGAGCGCCGCGTAAATGAAGATAACGCTGGACACGCTGCCGTAAAAGCCCATCCATTGCACCACGCGAATGGTTGTGATTGTCGACATCGGCGCGATCAGTCCCATGAAGAAGAACAAATACAGGAAGCTGGAAAGCTTGCTCTCTCTGCGGGCCAGAACGAACGCCGCCGCCGATGACGTGACAATGTTCAGGATGGCGGACAGACTTGTGATAAGAATGCCGTTCCAGAAGGCCCTCATGAGTCCGCCTTCTTCGAATACCTTCTTGTAGTTCGAGAATTGCCAGTTTTCCGGCAATCTGATCTTGAATGAGCTGACCTCGGCACTGGTCATGAACGAACCGAAAATCATCAGCAGCAAAGGAATAATAATGAGCAGAGATGCCAAGATGAGAAGGATCTCGACAATATAGTTGCGTATGGTCAATTTGCGTGAGAAACTCATTATTCGGTAACCTCCTTGCGCCGCATGAACATCAGCAATGGAATCGCGATGATCGTAACGATGACGAACAACAGCGTATTAACCGCCGTGCCCAGCCCCCAGTTTCCTTCACCGAAGGCGCGTAGAATGATCGTGCCGACAACCTGAGACGCGTTGCCCGGTCCGCCGCCCGTCAAGACGTACACTTCCGAGAATACCTTCAGACCGCCAATAAGCGTCAGCATCAGGTTTATATTGATCGCCGGAAGCAGCAGCGGCAGTGTAATATTGAAGAAGCTCTTCCAAGAGCCGGCGCCGTCAATCGTAGCCGCTTCATAATATTCCTTGGAGATGGACTGCAAGCCTGCCAAATAGATCGCCATCTGGAATCCGACCTGCTGCCAGATCGACACGGCGGCAATCGTTAAAATAACGATTGAAGGATCCGTTAACCATGCTTGACCCAGCGAGCCTAGTCCGATTGTTTCGAGAGCGCGATTAACCATTCCTTCTGTTCTAAGCATCGGGGTGAAGATAATGCTAATCACCAAGATGCTTAGAATAGAAGGCGAATAGAAGATGGCACGCAGCAAATTACGCGTCTTTAATTTCATATTCAAAGCAACTGCCAGCGCGATGCCCAGCACGTTCTTGCCGACGACCGTAACAATCGCGAAGATCAATGTGTTCTTCATTGCCAGCAAAAGTGTAGTGTCCGTAAATATTTTTTTGAAATTATCCAATCCAATGAAGGATATCGTCAAACGATCCAGACGCCAGTCCGTGAAGGAATAGTACAGACCGATAATTGCCGGCACAACGAAGAATAGGCAATAGATCAGAAGCGCCGGCCAGACCAAGTAATAAGCGTACATGCTCTTCATTTGTTTCATGCTCTCACATCCCATAAGTCTTTATATTTAGAAAAAAAAAGCGGAAACGGCCGCTGTTGCACGTTCATCTGCGGCCGTTCGTTCATTTTCGTTCAAGCAGTTGATTTCTTGCAATTAGAATCCTTCTACGCCCATATCCTTCATCAGCTCTGCGAATTTATCGTTCCAGGTTTTCATAACCTGCTCGGAAGTTTTCGCGCCGGCGAACTGATCCTGCAAGCTTCTGTACAGCTCGCTGCGATCCACGAGCATATAAGCGTCCATTGTCAAGGTCGTGTTCTTTGGCGTGATGTAGTTATCCACGATTTCTTGTTTATAAGCCGGAAGCTCCGGAGTCTCTACATCCGTAAAGTTCGAAACATAGCTTTGCTCGTTTACAATCTTCTGCGCTACATCCTTCTGCGCGATAAACGCAAGGAATTTCTTCGCTTCTTCGAGATGCTTGGCTTTCTTGGGGATAAACAATTGACCGCCGAGCGGGCTTGCGCCTAGCTTCGGATTGTCAGTGGCAGGAATTGCAAACAGTCCGATATTCATATCAGGATCCTGCATTACAATATCTTGGATGAGCCAGTCGCCCATGAATTCCATCGCCACTTCTTTGTTCAGGAATTTACCAACGGACATATCGTAGCTGTCGCTTAGGATATCCGTATTCGTATAGCCCTTCTTGTACAGCTCGTATTGTTGATCGAGGAAGCTTTGAAGCTCCGGAACATCCGTCCATTTCCGCTTGTTCGCGTTCAGATCCTCGAACATCGTCGGATCGTTCTTGGCCGCATAATCCGCGAAAGCGGCTCCTGGATAGACATTGGCTGCCCAAGCATCCTTAAATGGCATGAAGATCGGCGTTACGCCGCTTGCTTTGATCGCCTCGCACACGGCAAGGAATTCATCGTAAGTTGTAGGAACTTCCAGGCCTAGATCCTTGAACATGTCTTTGTTATAGACAACGCCTTGCATGCCGGTGTCTTGGCTGACATGGAAGCTGTAGACATGTCCGTATGCGGAAAGCACGTCCTTGTTCGCGACTCTGCTTACCCATGGCTCATCGTCAAGAATTTCGAAATTGCGCTCCAGGTTTAGATCGGTTGTCGCGCTTGCGAGATTGTATTGAACAATGTCCGGCGCTTCGTCTACCGCCAATTTGGTTTGAAGAACGGTCGTTGTTTGTTCCGCAGGCAGCAGCTGCAAATTGACCTTGATGTTCGTCTCTGCTTCGAATTCGTCAAGCAAGGATTGCTCGACGAACGCGGAATCCTGCGAGCTCTTCGAAATGGCCAGCTCGATCGTTACTTTTCCGTTTTTGTCTGTAGTGTTTCCGTTTGCATTATTGTTGCTTCCGCATGCTGTAAGCGAAATCGCCAGCAATGCCGTCGCAACCCCCATTGAAAAGCGCTTTGCATTTTGTTTCAATTTGTTTCCTCCTCGTAAAGTGAATTGGATCATTGTTAGGTGCTGCATGTCGTTACAACTACGATTATAGAGCTAGAATTCATGAAGTTACATGGCTCACCGTTACCGTTGATGTGTAATATTCTGAACTGCAGACGACTTGTGATCTCTGCCCGGTCAATGGTACAGTAGGAGCATTATATACTCCCGGAGGGATGAATTTGGCACTATTCAACCAAAAAAGACGCCTTTTTCCCATACATGCCAGTTTGCAAACCAAGCTGCTTCTAACCTTCTTAATTCTGCTTGTTATCGTGCTTTGCTGCTTCCTGGCCTATGTCAACTGGATGGTTATCAAGCCCTTGAAGCAAAACAGCGAAAGCGAAAAGCTGGTCACCGCGTCAACCGCCAGCAACCTGCTCGATGAATACATGAATAGCCAAATTCAGCTGTCCCATCGTATTATATCCAACAAACAGATCTTTACTATCCTGTCCAGCGGCTTATCCTCCACTCATACCGCGGCAGGGCTCAATCAAAGCAGGGATTTGAAGGACATGATGTTCGAGGCGATCGGACCGACGATGAGCATTCGCGACATGATTATTTTCACAACCGAAAGACAAGCGATCGCTTCCTATGTCGGCTACTTCGATAACCCGACCGCTCTCCCTGCAGAAATTGCTGAACGCCTCACTTCGGGGGATGCGAAGCATGGCTATGTGCTAAGTCGTTTCCCATCCGGATTTATGGCTTTCTCGCGAGCGATCCTTAATCAGAACGGTCAAATTTACGGTTATCTGTCCATCGTGCTTAATCCCTCCTATCTGGAACTGCCGACGGAGAATATCAAGGTCGGGGATATGTATATTCTGGACGAGAATATGCAGGTAGTAGCGAGCTCCAGTCCGTTAGACGAAAATGCCGAACTGCCTGATCTTCATATCGAAGAGGAACATAGCAGCGGCATGTACAAGGATGGAGCCGGCAACTATACTGCATACAACCGCTCAGAGATAACGGGCTGGACAACCTATTTGGTGACGCCGCAAAAGACGGTTCTCGGACCGGTGAATTCCGTCATGAATTTGTCTATTTTGCTGATGACGGCCTTGATGCTGTTTTCCTTTATTTATATTTATTTCTCATCCAAAAGCTTTCTGCTGCCGATACGCAAGCTTCGCAATCAGATTACCCGCATTCAATACAGCAATCTGAACGTGAAGGTAGACAGCAGATCCCATAATAATGAACTTATCGCGCTGAATGATTCCTTCCAGGAGCTGCTCGGCAGACTTCAGCAATCCATCGAACGGGAGAAGCTGGCGCTGCATGAGGAAGTAAAGGCAAGAAATTCGGCGCTGCAAGCGCAAATCGCGCCGCATTTCATCCATAATGCCCTCTATCTGATCAGCATAGCCGCACAGGAAGGCAAGAACGAGGCAGTCGTGGACATGAGCAAGCGCTTGTCTGACAGCCTGCGTTATATTGTGTCATCGCCTTACCAGCATGTGACGCTGGCGGAAGAGCTCGCTCATACCCGCAACTATTTGTCGCTGGTGGAACGGAATTATGAAGATGATCTGGAATGGACAGTCTCCGCTGATCATTCCGCCGAATTAATCCAGCTGCCGCGACTGGTCATTCAGCCTTTTGTCGAGAATTGCATCGAGCATGCGTTTACGAACACCGATCCTCCATGGCGAATCGATATTCGAGTGAAGCTTTATAACGGGATATGGGCCATTGAAATCAGCGATAATGGAGACGGCATGGATGAGAACAAGATCAAGGAAATTATGAATAATATCGTGAATTCCGAAGATCGCGAGCATGAGCTCCATATTCACGCTTCAGGGATAGGCAATATGGGCGTCGTCAATACAGTAAACCGGCTTAAGCTGATGTACAAGAATCGATTGTTCTTCAATCTCTATAACAATACGGGAGAAGAGAGAGGCGTTACCGTGCAGATTATCGCTTCCTTGACCGAGGACTTTTATTGACTAAGAAAAGGGGGAAAAAGCATGTTCAAGATCCTGATTGCCGAAGACAGCAAGCCGATTCTTCGCAATATAAGATCGCATTTGGAATCGGCCGAGCTTCCCATCACTGTAGCCGCTGCGGTATCCAACGGCGAAGAAGCGCTGACATGGCTCGGACAGAATCCCGTCGATATTCTGCTGACGGATATTCGTATGCCGAAGCTCGACGGCATGGCTCTGATCGAGCAAGCGAGGAAGCTGTACCCTCAGCTGAAGGTCGTGCTCATCAGCTCCTACAGCGATTTCGAATACACGAGAAAAGCGCTGAATCTTCAGGTATTCGACTATTTGCTAAAGCCCGTGGAGAAGCAAACATTAATTGAGGTTATCGAACGCGTCATCGATCAGCTCAAGGAGCGGCGCACCGATAAACTTGACTATTTCCGAGGCGTCGTTTCTCATGAATTTCTGTCGCATATTCAGCTTGACGAAGCCTTCTATCAGCAAGAATCCAAATTCATGCTGTTGCTGCGCCAGCAGCCCTTCACGCCCGTTAATACGGATGCGAATGCGGGAACTATTCAGAATTTAATCTCTCTCACCTGCTCCCCGCATCCCTGCAGAGTCTTCCCGTTAGAGAAGGAAGATCGTTTTCTTGTTCTCACCGAAACCTTTGTCATCGAAACCTACAAGAACGCTTGCGACTGGATGGAAGCGGTATCGAAAACCTTGCGCGAGCATCATATGCCCATGTCCATGGCGAGCAGCTTTCAACCTGTGGAGCTCAGCGGATTGAATGTACATTACGACAAGCTTGAGCAGGCACTCCATGAAGAACTGAGAGTAGCCATGCCCGTATTCATCGATCTTCAGCGCAGATACGCGCCGCACCGCGAGCATGAGAATGAGAGAATGCTGGCCCAATTCTCAGATATGATCGAGCAGCGACACAAAGAGCAATTTCTGTTAAAGCTCTCCGAACAGCTGCAGAGATGGCAGCTCGACACGGTTCGCGTCTCCACGCTGGATGATTTATTGCAAATGATTGCCGAGACGTTCGTGAAGGCCTCTCAAGCAAGCGAATCCCCCGAATGGGAAGCGCTCGCGGATGAAGCGGGTCGAATGCTAGAACTGGACAGCTACGAGAGCTTCTGTCAAGCATTGCTGGAATGGTCCGAATACGGCTTCGATCTAGTAATCGCCCAGAACCGCAAGAGCGCCGACGAGCTGTTCCAGCAAATCGACAGCTATTTAAAGCTGAACAAATATTCGCAGCTTTCGATATCCGACATCGCCGCGAAATTCCATGTCAGCCCAAGCTATGTGAGCCGCATTATGAAACGCTGCACGAACCAAACCTTCGTTCATTATTACATGAAGCTGAAAATCGACGAAGCCTGCATGCTGCTGCAAACAAAGCCGGACATGCTCATCAAAGAGATTTCTGATGCTCTCGCGTTCAGCGATCAGCATTATTTCTCGAAGGTGTTCAAGGAGTATGCCGGCTGCAGCCCGTCCGAATATAGGGAGAACTGAATTCAGGCATCGATAAGTAACAGAATAATTCGAATCCGATTGGCGAAAAGTAAGGGGAATTATGCAAGATAAAGGAGATTTTCGCCATGAGGGTAGCCATAATGGGGGCAGGCTTGTCCGGATTAGCTTGCGCGGCCACGCTGGAGAAGCATGGGATCGAACCGGTCCTATACGAGAAGCGCAGCCGAATAGGTGATCGATTTGTGTATGGAGAGGTCATGCTGTCTCTGTTCACCAAGCCAGCGCATGACAGCATCGCGGCGCTGTCCGAGCAATTCGGAATATATTTGCGACCCATTGCCGCTATTGAACGAATGCGTATATTTTCGCCAACGAAGAAGGCCGTAATCGAAGGACAGCTGGGCTTCACCAATCAAAGAGGCCGTGTTCCCAACACCTATGAAGCGCAGCTCGGCGAAGAGGTGAAGGCGAAGATTCATTATCATTCGAACAAAACCTATTCCGAGCTGCTCGAGCAATATACGCATGTCGTTGTCGCTACCGGCGATCCGCAGACAGCCAAAGATACCGGCAATTTCAGAGAGGATTTCACCGTAACGTTGAAGGGAGCCACGGTCGAGGGACGTTTCGACACCATGGAGGTCGCGGTTTGGATGGATTATCATCTTGCTCCCTACGGCTACGGTTATCTCATTCCCTTCTCGGAGACACAAGCCAATCTTGTGCTCGCCGTCCCGGAAATCGAGAAAAACCGGCATCTCGATGCGGAGCGGCAATGGGGAATGGTGCATGCTCAAGCCCAGAATGAACTGATGCAGCCGTTGCAAGTGAGTGATCATTTCCATATTCACGGGTATTCGATAGGCCTTTGCGATGCCGGCAGAATTGGCAACACCTTCTATGTTGGCAACTGCTTCGGCGCCCTCATGCCCTTCCTTGGCTTTGGCCAATACTGCTCGCTGCTGACCGGCATTTACGCAGCCTACGATTTATGCGGCAAGGGCAACTACGAGAAGCTGACCAAGCCGCTGCGTGACAGCTATGAGCGATCCCTGATACTGCGACGGGGCGCGGAACGACTCACGAATGATTCTCTGGATCTCATCGTCCATGCCTTGAACGGCTATTGGGGCGACAAGCTGTTCCAGACGAAGGTTGTCGATCCTCTCAAAATTATCTCATTCCTGCTGCGGCCCTTCATCCGAGAGAAGGAGCCTTCTAAGACGCTGAGGTGAAACGCCTCGATATGCCTTGAATTGTTTACTGAAATAACTGGGATGGGAGAAACCGCATAGATATGCAATCTGAGTGATGCTCTGATTCGATGTGAGAAGCCTCTTCTCTGCTTCAGTTATTCGCAAGCAATGGATATGCTCGCTGAACGTTTTGCCGACTAATTGTTTAAAAACTCGACAAAAATGGCTGTAACTCATATTACACATAGCGGCGGCCATATTGGGGGAAATAGGCTCGTTATAATGCTGTCGTACATATTCGAGCATGGATTCGAACTGTTCCGTATATCGACGATTCAAGCTCTTCTTTGAAGTCGCCGAAAAATCCAGAGCCTTATTAGTGCGCCTCTCGCGAAGAAACCAAAGAAAGAGACGTAACATATCGGATCGGATAACAAGCTTGTATCCATAAGCCTTTCTCCTGTACTCGAAGCAGAGTTGTTGCATAATGTCCGGAATATAAGTCCTCCTGATTCTCTCGTTGTCAAAATGACTGTCAAAGAATGGGCATTCTGCAATAAAATCCGATTGATATCTGGATTCCATTACGCCCGCATTGTACATGATATCAGGGATGCAGCGAATTACCAAATATCGAGCAGAACTTCCCCGCTTTACGGCTACAGAATGAACCTTATGAGCATTGATAAATATCAATTCTCCTTCAGATGCACAAAATCGTTCCCCTTCCATCATCATTAGCAATGTTCCCTGGAACACATAGAGAATTTCAAGATGGCTATGCCAATGCGAGCGATATATGAAACCCTCTTCGCCCACTTCTTGTATATCGCAATGAAAAGGAAACTCGACAGCGCAACCGACAAATAATTTTTCTTCAGGGCAGTAATTCATGCATACCACATCCCTATGATAGATTTCTGTTATTTTTTGATAGGGTCTGTATATCATCCTTACTTCCAGAATGGTAACCTTTCTCTGAATAGATAACGATAGAAAGGTTGGTTACCATTATGAGTTTCAATCCGAAGAGCAGCTGGAAGCTATTCCATTCAAACCTGCAGTTGACATTCGACTCCGAGACCAGGGTAATTCAGGTTGTAGACAAAAGAATGAATAAAATATGGAAACAAGCGCCGTTCTGCGACACACTTCAAGTAACCAAGGTCATTCAACAAGACCATATTTTGAACATAGAGTTGACGCGAGGCTTGTCTACCTGGCATGCAAGCTTGGAATTAACAGCAGACTGCGAGTTAAGCATCTCTCTCTCCTCCAAAGCGACGACCAAATTCGACAAGCTCGTTTTCCCCAATGCTTTCATCCCTCCGGATAAAGAACATTATGTGCTGCAAACCGATAGTCAAGGCCTGCTGCTGCCGGTAGACGATGATTATTATCCATTGGAGGAGAAGCCTTTCTTCTTTGCAGGAGGGGGGGCCGCCATGTCTTGGATCGGAATGACGGATACCGCGCTGGAATCAGGCTATATGGCTATATTTGAAACCCCTTTCGATGCCGCTATCCGGCTTGGGCGGGAGAATGGATTCATAACCTTCTATCCGGTATGGCTTCCTTCCATGGGACAATTCGGTTATACACGAAAAATTCGGTATATCTTCTTCGATCAAGGCGGCTATGTCGCGCAGTGCAAGCGTTATAGAGCCTATATTTGGCCGAAGAACGATGTTATTCGTTTGAAGGAGAATCAAAAACGATTTCCGGCAATCGAAAAAATTCTGGGTGCGCCCCATATTTATGTATGGGACAAGGCGCGCGAAACGCGGTTTGTCGAAGAGCTCAAGGCAGCCGGCATAGACAAAGCACTCATTCTCTGGGATCCCAATCATACGCCATATCCGGAGCCGGGCTTTGACAACGAGCTTAAAGCTCTGGGCTACGCGACAGGAGCTTACGAGCTCTTCAGTGATATTCATCCGGATGCTTATCCAGGCAATGAGGAAATCAAAGGGATGCCTCTTAAGAGAAATGTCTTCCCCGGAATGTTCGATAACCTTACGGCGCGACAAATCGATGGCAACTGCTATTCCAACGAATTCGGCAACTATATCTGTCCTGATGCGGTTCGTTCTGAAATCGTCAAGCGCGTGGACAAAGAGCTTGACATCTATCCCCATGAAACCTATTTCCTTGATGTCTATCAATCGAACGGAATCTACGAATGTCATCATCCTGAGCACCGACTGACGCGCCAACAATATGCCGAAGCCATTATCGAAAATTACAAGCTGCTCGAAAATCAATACAACCTGTTTCTGGGCGGAGAATTCGGAGCGGATTTCACCGGTTCTCACGGTGTTTATGCTCATGGCATGATGACGCTGCAACGAACCTGGTTCATCTGCAAGGATACCTTAACGGAAGGCACGATCTACTACAAAGGAAATTGGAGCAGCAATCCGAAGCCCTCGATAATGTTGGGAACACGCACCGCGCATGAAGACTATTTGAAATATTCAATCAATGAATACACTCGAGTCCCCTTGTATGAGCTCGTCTATCATGATGCCGTCGTAACTTCCTGGAGATGGGAGGATTGCAATCATCATTGCCCGGAAATCTGGTGGAAGAAGGATTTATTCAATATGCTTTATGGGACAGCACCGCTTTGGTCCCTTGATCAGGATCGTTGGGACAGCTTTAAAGCAAGCTTCTTGAAGAGCAACCATACTGTCTGTGATTGGCTAAAGCAAGTTTGTTACGACGAGCTTGTCATGCATCGATTTATTAGCGATGATCATAAAGTGCAGGAGTCCTTGTTCTCATCCGGCAGACGCATCATAGTAAACTTCGGCGATACAGATTTCCATTACGAAGGAAGCCTCGTATCCCCTAGAAATTATTTGACGCTTTGACCCTAAACAGCAGAAGAAACCCGCGAAGCATCGCGGGTTTTTGCTTTCTGCCGTTCTTGACTATTTGTTTGCGCTATACCATTCATTAACTTCCTGCTCCAGTTGGGTTCCGCCTTGCTTGTTGTATTGCTCGACCATTTCGTCGAAATAATCCAAAGGCTTTTCACCATAAATAATTTTGATATAGGCGTCCATTACAATCTTCTTCAGCAATTCGCCTTTATCCTTCATCGTCTGCGTATCCGGACCATTGTATGCGCTCTGAACGCTGCTATCCTTTTGGTCATATGCCGCAGCGCCAGCCTGTAACGTAACCTCGTCACTTACCCATTGCTGTTCACGGAGATTGGAAGGCTCGACTTCTCCATGAACGTATTGCGAGTAGAAGCTCAGCTCCAAGTCAGGCATTTGCGGTTTTGGAATAATCCCATTATAGGAGATAGGTTCAAAAGCCTCCTCAAGATCGTAAGAAACGGTGCCATCCTCATTCAGCTTATAATCGTAGCCTTCGGCAAAGCCATATTCAAACTCACTGCCCGGTTTTGGATCCGCATATTCGTATACACGATTCAACAAGGTATAGAGAACATCAAGGTCCTTAAAGTTCTTGTTGATGATAAAGCCTCCGTTCGCAATGCTCGTCGTGAGATGCATCGAGGTGCCGTCATCTGCGGTTGGGAGCGGATAGGCTTCGTACTCAGCAGTCGGATCTGTGAAGTCTGTCGAGAAAGGCCACCGCGGTACCCAAAAAGCGGCTGGAATAATCGCTGCTTTTCCACTGGTGAACAGCGTTCCGGCATCAAAAGTATTCTGCATGGCTACCTCTTGATCAATATATCCTAAATCCATCCATTCCTTGATCTTGCTCAACCCTTCCTTAACTTCTGGCTGCAGATCCGCATTGACGAGCTTACCGTCTTTCTCCAACCATACCCCCTGCGCAGTGCCGTATCCAGACAATGCTCCATAATTGCCCAGTATCCATTCAGCATCACCCATCATATTGGAGAAATATTCTTTGAGCGACAGAGCAAGCGGAATCGTATCATTCTTTCCGTTTCCGTCGGGATCGGAATTTTTGAATACCTCCATCATCGCTTCGAGATCGGACATTGTTTTGGGAGGCTCCAAGCCCAGCTTATCCATCCAGTCCTTGCGAATCCAGAGTACCGGGTCATTCTGATAGGCCGCTTCAATGAATGGCAGAATCATTTGTTTGCCGTCGATTTTGCCGACATTCCATACTTCCGGATGTTGCTCGTATCCGAGCTTGAATGTATCGGATGCGTATTTGTCGAAATTGGGCTGGATCTCTTGGAATTGTCCCGTTGCCACGAAATCCTCAAGCAGCTTGTAATCATACGAGCTTATAATATCAGGGAGGTTGTTCCCCGCTGCTATTTCAAGACGCATCTTGTTGGTGCAGGCATCGTCCTGCGTAGGCGCAACCCACAAATATTCTGTCTTAATACCGAGTGTCTCTTCCGACCAGCGCGTGAACACATTGTCCTCCAAGGTCTCACCATTAGGAAGAGGACTGCCTGAATCGCAAGCATACGTGGTTATCGTTTTCACTGGGTTGTAAGGCAAGTCTGCGCTGTCAGGAAGCGTAACATCTGATCCGCTTTGTGTTTCCTCTGGTTGATTGGTCGTAGCATCCGTAGATTGCTCCGGATCATTATTGCTGCCTGAGCAGCCAGACAATACAACACTTACAGTCAGGATCATTGCCAGAAAGAACGGGGTGGTTTTTCTCCAGTGTCTCTTCATTTCTATCGACCTCCACAGTGTAATGGGTTGTTCGCTTTTATTTAAACATCGATCGATTTCAGTCGGAAGAACAACATTTCAACTTGCATGTTAACATTTCAATAATAACAGCATATCTTTAAAATTCGATATGCAGGTTGTAAATTTAATCTACCTTTATCCAGAATGTGAATCCCCGCTCCTTTGAAGCAGTTCGGCGGGGTTGCCGACCATAATGCTGTATGGGGCGACATCCTTCAGAACATTCCCTGACATGCCAATGAGACTGTGGCCGCCAACCCGTACCCTCTGCCTGATGTTAGCCCCTTGTCCAATATAGCAATCGGCTTCGAGCATCACAGAGCCCGCCAGCTTAACGCCGCTGGCGATAACCGTCCGTTCTCCGATCCGGCAATCATGATTAATAATGGCTCCGCTCAGACAGAACACGAAATCTCCGATTTCGGCATGAAGCCCGATAAAGCAGTTCGGATAAATCACGCATCCATTGCCGATGGATGCCGTGCGGGAGACAAAGGAAGAGGGATCGATTAATGTGGCGAATCGCTCTCGCGGGAACAGATTTGCCAGCTTGCGTTCATGATCGGTCGCGATGAAAACATGCGGACGCTGAATTAGAAAATCCAACTCTCGAAAGACAGGGTATCCAAGCAGCGACTCCTCTGTATATTGAGCCTCCTCAAGAAAACCAAGCAAATGCCATGCTTGGCGATCAGCGTTAATGCGCTCGACAATCTCCGCCATCTCCAGAGCATGTACGCCCGTTCCATCAATAATCAGCTCTTTCATTCATGCACAACCTCCCTTCTCCTAGAAGGCGTCTATCAAGCAAATATTTCCTCCGAGGAGCGCTTTCTCAAGGCGCTCGATCTGCTCCTTGCCGCCTTGCAGCGCCCCGATGGACGCCATTGCCGATGGACGCTTATTCCCCATTACCAGCAACGAGAGCGTACCAATCGAGCAAGATAAGCAATCTTCTCCGAAGGTCTCCGGCGATTTTCTGCTAATCTCCGCCTCTCCGTCAGACGAAATTTTAATTTCCAAGCCTGCCTCGTTCCATGATGCCGTTTCGTCGCGAACATGCAGACGTATCGTGCAGGCATGTCCCGGTGAGAAGGGATAGCGGGCAAGGAAGTCTGCCGCATCCACAATACGTATCATGCCGAATGGGACAAGCCTCTGCTGCAGCTTCATATCGCCCAACATGAACGGGAAGGGATCATCCATAGGCAACCGAACAGAAACCCGCTTGATCATGGAGTCATGATCCCCAATGAATTTCCATATAGCCCGCCTTGCCTGATTGTCCGTCGCAACGAGTTCATGCACCGTCATGATGCCTTCCCGGACCTGATAATACAAATATCCGGTCATCTCTCCCGCATCCGTCTCGTAGGCAGCGATTCGACTGCCTCGCTTATGAAGCACGCGTTTCTCCCACCAGGCGGGCGAACGCGAGAGCATGCCGTTATAGGTCTGCGCATAAGCCTCGTATACCGGATAAATCTCCTCGGGACGAGAGACAACCCGGAATGCGCCCGAGGGCATGCCCCATCTTGGCAATTGCTCAGTCATCAGCTCCAGTTCCCTGCATTCGTGAAATTGCTCCCAGCCAAAACGTCGATAGAACGAGATGTTGAACGGATGCAGCAACGATAAAGCAATGCCCTGCTCTCTCATATGCGTAATCGCATGGGTCAGCAGATTACGGGCAAGTCCAAGCCGCCTGTATTCGGGCGACGTCGCTACGCTGCCTATGCCCGCAGATCGAATCTTCCTGCCGTTAAGCCAAATTTCGAAGTTCGCAATATGAAGAGCCGCAGCCAGCTTGCCCTGAACGAAGCAGCCCCAAAAGCCTTCGGGATCGAAATCATCCAACCAACGTTGCCTCTCCGCTTCTCCTTCAATAGCATATTGAAAGGCAAACTCATGCAGTTCTAATAACTCTGCTCCATCCGCAGCCCTTAATTCGCGTATCATGCAAATCCCTCCTTGCTTGATTACAGATCCGTAAGGACTGCCCAGCAGACGCTGTCGCCCGGACACCATAGGTTAAGCTTGAACGCATAACCGTCAATCGTATCGATTAGCCTGGATTCGACAGGCAATAGCTCGAGACTCTTCTCATCCCAGGTCCGGCTTTCATCCAGTCGGAAAACCTCGAGTCGCTTCGCTCCCTCGGACAGGCCTTGCAAATGCGTGACGGCGATGCAATCAGCCGCTTCATTCGGGTTGTAATTCACAAGCATAATCGTTATCACACCAGGTCGTCTGACAGTCACTGCCCGTAAATCCCTCTGCTCGGCAACCGTTTCCACCCGAAGGTCTCCCATTCGCGACATCATAAGATATACAAAATACGGAGCCCGAATTTCCCCCGATACACCAAATAGGCCGAAACGGTGCGGCGCCTCATTCCAATGCTCGATCATGATCGGCAAATCCTTGTAGAACGACTTGAACTGGGAAGGATAGAATAGCTGATCCCAAACATGATAATAGAAGGTCCAATCCCCCCCTTCTTCCATATACGCAAGCAATGCAGCGGCCGTAAATGCCGCCTTGCGCGGGCTTAGCTCCATCTCCTCAAGCGGCAAAGACTCAAAGCTCTTATTCCATTCGGTAATCAGCATCTCCGGTCGGACTTCGCCGAAAGGAGCAAGCCATTCTTTTGCTTGCCTGACTCTTAATGCGTGATCCTTCGGGTGATCGCTGTAGATATGCCAGCTAACGAAATCCAGTCTGGTGCGATTCGCCATGCAAAGCTGAATGAATCCCTCCAACAGGGGATGATTGAAATCACCTGCTGCCGGCCCGCCGACCTTGGCTTCCGGCCACGCCTCCAGAATCGCTTCCTGCGTGAACACATAGTAGTCGTAATAATCCTGCGGATCCGTAATCAGATACGGACACCCGCCAGTTTCTCCGAAATCGGTTTCATTTCCGATTTCCCAGTAGCTGACGATTTTCTTGTCTATGGAGTAGCGTTTGACCAGCTCGGAAATCAATCTCTGCCATTCTGTTAGATTGTTGGGGCGCCAGATGGCGGAATCAATGACCGGAAAAAGCAAGGGAGGCTTGAAGCAAATACTGGCCACAACATCTGCGCCGGTGCTATGCAGAGATTCCATATAGGGATCAAGCTTGCTCCAATCATATACACCATGCTCAGGGTAAATATTGAAATACTCCTGAATGAACGTTCGAAGAAGACGGGGCTTTAGCCTTCGCGCTCCGCTCGCCACTGCTTCCGGCAAGGGAAGATTGTTGATTCCGCCATGGCTGATGGTATGACGCCACCATTCGAACGCTCCGACCGGCTTATTCAAATTAACATGAATCGGTGAAACGGGAAGTCCGACTAATGATTTGTAGTTCATGCTTCAATTGTTCTCCTTCCGGATCATAAACCTAGCAATTCAGGCGTATTGCGGTGGATGATCGATTCGATGGTTTCATTCGGAATTCTCGGCAAAGCCGTCCCCTCTGTCAAAGCGTTAATGTTTCGTAAAGCCGCGACCGTTTGTTCCATGGTAAAGAAAGGATAGTCAGTTCCGAAGAGCACCTTATGCGAAATGCCGTATTCCATCACATGTAGCATGGCGTTGTAGAATTGCCAAGGTCTCGTCCCTAACGCGGAAAGATCCGTGTACAGATTCGGATGCTTCCGAACAAGCGCCACGCATTCACCATGCCATGGATGACCGAGATGCGCGATAATCATCCTGAGCTTCGGGAATGCCCTGGCGATCGGATCAAGCATAGCCGGACGCGAGGCATCGAGAAAGCCTTGCGATACGAACGAGGTGCCTTGATGCCACAGGATGGGAATGTTCAATTCATCGGCCTTCGCATACAAAGGAAAGTAAGACTTCTGATCGGGATAGAAGTTCTGATAAATCGGGGCCAGCTTCAGGCCGCACAAGCCCAGCTCCCGCACTGCGAATTCAAGCTGCCGGGGAGCGTCGTCGTCATGGGGATTCACACTTGCAAAGCCGAACAGCCGCGTCGAATCGCTTCGCACATAATCGGCTACATAGTCATTAGGAACAAGGACTCCCGTTGCAGGACAATTGAAGGCAAGCACGATGGCTCCGTCAGAAAGCCTGTATTGCTCCGCATGCTGCTTCGGCGTTGCAATTAATTCCCAGTGCTCTCCCCACGCTCTTCGTGCGTCGCTAAGGAACGTTCCGCCGACATGCCCCTCCCCGAATAAATGCGTATGGCAATCAAACACCTAAAGTCTCCTCCCTCTGCGTTCGTTATCATGAAATGATTAAATGCTCAACGGCGTGCCGGGCAATCGCCCGCTCATCCAGCTCAATCCCAAGACCAGGTCCCTTGGGCACAAGAAGCGTGCCGTCTTGCTCCAGCACAAGCGGATTTCTAACCAATTCCCGGCTAAGCGGCGTATCGTTCGTACAGAATTCTTGAAAAACCGGATTCGTTTGAAAGCTGTTCAAATGGAGAGAAGCCGCGGTCAGCACATCGGAGGTCCAGGCATGGGGGATCACCAGCTTCCCCGCCTGCTCCGCCATCGTGACCAGCTTCCTTGCTTCCGTCAAGCCGCCCGCTCTGGACAGATCCGGCTGGATAATATCCACATCCCCCTCGTCAATCAATTGCTTATACTCGTAGAGACCCGCCAATTGCTCTCCGCATGCGATTCTCACATCGACGGCTTGCGACAGCTTGCGATAGCCCGCAAGATTGTCGGAGATGAGCGGCTCCTCCACGAAAAACACCTGGAAAGCCTTCAATTCATTAATAATTTGAACGGCAAGCTTCACATCCGCCGTCCACATGCCGTCAATCATGATGTCCATCTCATCGCCAGCCTCCATCCGGGCCGCTTCCACCAGCTTGACGGCAAGCCTCGGATCATCCCTGACCACTCCCCAGCCGAACTTCATCGCCTTGAAGCCAAGTCCTCTGTATTTTTCAACAGCTTCCTTCATTTTCTCGGGAGTGGAGCGGAACAAGGTGCTTGCATAAGCGGTAATTCGCTCATGATTGCGTCCGCCAAGCATAACGCTTACCGGTTGATTGCAGAGCTTGCCGATAATGTCCCAAATCGCGATATCTATGACGCTCATCGCATGCAGGGCCGCCCCCCTCCTGCCATGATAGAAGGAGGACTGATACATTTTGGACCAGATCCGCTCATATTCGAACGGATTCTCTCCGATTACGGCATGCTGAAGTCCCTCGCAGAAAGAGGGCAGATAGATCGGAGCTTCGATCATCGCTTTCACAATATGAGGATGCGAATCCGAATCGGCAATGCCGGTTATACCCTCATCCGTATGCACCTTGAGCATCATCGTATATTTCGGTCCTCTCGAATCCGACGCGTCATCCTGTATACCGTAATCCGTTTTATTCTCCAGTATGTGCATTTCGACTCCGGTTATCTTCATCGATGCGCCCCCCTCTTCTTCCTATGTCAGATTGTTATATTGAAAGGATGAAGGACCTTTGCTTTCCGGAAGCAAGCGCTTAGTGACGCCGCGGTACCAGGCCTCCACCTTGCGAAATCCTTCCCCGTAAGCGCAGCCCGCTTGGTATCCTCTGAACTTCCCGATCGTCTCCACGACATCGAGCAAGTCTATATTCAGCAGCTCGCGGAAAATCCTCGTTTGACTCTCATGCTTGGCGAGTGCTTGCTTCTTGATGTCTATCACCTCTGAAATGTCCACAAATTCAGCAGGCTGGAAGTTAATCCCCCCAAGATTATCCATATAATACAAAGTCACTTGACGTTTGGTCGCCGCATACTCCGTCTTCACGTGATGTACACCGGCGAGTGTTATCGCGTCCCATACCAACTGATTCGTATAGCGATGATCGGGATGATAGTCGTTGGGATCATGCGTAATGACCAAATCAGGATCAACGCTGCGAATAACATCAACGAATTTCAGTCTGGCGGATAGATCGTTAACAAGGTATTCATCTTCGAAGCCCATCCAGATCGGCGTTGCCCCCAGCTCAGCGCAAGATGCCTCGAACTCGGCCTTCCGAAGCTCGGCAAGGCGAGCCGGCTCCACATCGTGGTTGCCCTTGTCTCCATTGGTCGATACCGCCATGTACACAGCATGGCCTTGCCTCGCATACAAAGCGAGCGTTCCTCCGCATTGCAATTCGATGTCATCCGGATGCGCGCCAATCGCCAGTATTCTCATCGCTTCTCCCCCTCCCCTGCATAGTGAATCATGGCTTTCGTATAATGCTGCAGCGTGCCCCCCACAATCTGCCCAAGAACGTTCTCTGCCTGATCGAAGCTGACGTGATGGGAGATCATTGATCCTAAGTCGATCTTTCCTGCCGAGACAAGGCGCAGTCCCTTATCCCAAAGCAATGGCGCGGAGATGCAGGTCACCACCGTCAGATCCTTGCCGACAATTCTGTCGCTGTCGATTGTTTTCTCCCCTGAGCCATGCAAGCCATAGAGAACAACCGTCCCGCTCCTGCTTACGAAGTGAAAGCAATCCTCCACCGCCTGCGGGTTGCCCGATGCTTCGATGGCGACATCATATTGGTTATCGCCAAGCGTTTCGAGCGACTCGCTGTTCAAGCAAACCGTCACATCAGCTCCAAGCCTCGAGCCCAGCGCAAGCCGATAGTCTTCCTTGCCAATCAGCGTAACCGTCGCGGCCCCGTATGCCTTCGCAAGCTGAACGAACAGAAGCCCTGCAGGCCCCGAGCCAAATACAATGACATTCGCCCCGACAAGGGACAATACCCGTTCAATCGCTCCCAGCGTGCAGTTCAGCGGCTCCATCATCGCTCCTTCGGCGAAGGACATCGCAGCCGGCATGCGGTACAAATTATCCGCTTTGACCACAATAAGCTCGCCATACCCGCCCGAGCCGCGGGTCGTGCCAAGCTCTCCGCCCTCCTCGCACCAATATTTCTTCCCGGTAAGACAAGACTTGCAGTGTCCGCACGCGACAACCGGGTCCACGACAACCCGATCGCCAGGCTTCCAGCCCTGAACATCAGAGCCCGTCCTCTCGACGACACCGGAAATCTCATGACCCAGAATCCACGGCGGCTCTGCAAAATTCAATTCTCCTCGAATCATATGAATATCAGTGATGCATACTCCCGCAGCCTTCACCCTTACGAGAAGCTCGCTCGACCGAATGGAGGGCTCGGGCAAATTGTCCACTTTTTCTATGCTCTCATCTCTGCTCCAGACCAAGGCCTTCATTACAGCACACCATACTTCGCATAGACCTCGCCCAGCGTCCTGCCCTCAAGAAGCTCCCGTCTCGTATTGTTTTCTCCGTTCACCTTGTTCAGAGCTTTGGCAATGACCTCATCCACCAGGCCATTCGGAATGACAACAACGCCATCACGATCGGCGAAGATCATATCGCCTGGATAGACGATTACGCCACCCGCCTCTACGGGAACATCATAGTCCACGACGATGCCCCGTCCCTTGGAGTCAACGGGCTTGAACCCCGTGCAGTAAACCGGAAATCCAAGCTCTATAATTTTTCGGGTATCACGAATCAAGCCGTCGACGACGGCGCCGCGAGCTCCGCGCATCTTCGATGCTGTGGAGAGCAGCTCTCCCCAGAAGCCATTTCGTACCGATTGATTCGTCGAGCCTACGACCACTTCGCCGAGCTTGATGCTGTCAATGGCTTTAATCTCCAGCTCATACGGATTGTCCTGCACATGATAGCAATCCGCGGCCAGAATCGTTTTTGCTCTTCCGACCAGAATTTTATCGTTTGCCTCAAGCGGACGAAGCGTCTCCCTCATCACCTGGTTGCGATAGCCCAGATCGTCCAATGTATCGCTGATAACAGCCGAATAGAGAGAGGCTGTCATGATTTCAATACGTTCGTTTTCCTTTGCTGCATTCATTTAATAACCCCTCCTGATTACTCATTCGTATTCCTCAAGCCTCTTTACTCTTTTACTGCCCCAAGGACGACTCCTTTGACGAAGAAGCGCTGGAAGAACGGATAGATAATAATGACCGGCAGCGCTCCGAGGAAGACTTGAGACGCCTTCAAAGTCCGATCCGACATATGATTCAAGGCATCCGTGCTTAGATTGCGGATCGAGCTCGGATCAATCTGTACGACAATCGTCCTCAGCAAGGTCGAGAGTGGGTAGGCTTCCCGGTTCGAGAGATAGATTAATCCGTCGAAATAAGCATTCCAATTGAATACAATCGTAAAGAGCGACAGGGTGGCAAGCGATGATAGAGACAACGGCAGATAGATTAACACCAACGTTCTTAGATGGCCGGCTCCGTCAATGAAAGCAGCCTCTTCCAGCTCTCGCGGAATGCCCCGAAAAAAATTAAGCATCAGAATCACGTTATAAACCTGCACCGCATTCGGAAAAACAAGAACCCAGAATGAATTCATCAAGCCGATTTTCGATATCAACACATAGCTTGGAACCAGCCCGCCCGTGAATAGCATGGCAAAGACGAACAACCAAAGAAAAAACGGCCTTCCTTGCAATACTCCAGTTCTCTTGGAAAGCGGATAAGCCGTTAGAATGGTAATCAGCATGCTCAAGCCGGTGGCAAAGAAAACGCGCTTCACCGAAATCCAGATGGAATTCAGATAGAGCGGATTGCCAATTGTTTTCTTATAGGCCTCCAGCTTGAAATCAACCGGCCAAAGTCCGACCAAATGATTGTCTGCCGCAGAAGCCCCGCTAAACGATACAGCCAGGATATGAATCATCGGCAGAATGCACAATATGGACACTGCGAGCAGAAAGATAAGATTGGCTGCATAAAAAATGCGGTAAGATCGCGTCTTGTAGTACATGCACGCCCCCCCTTAGAAAATACGATAATCCGCATAAACGTAAGCAATTCTGTAGAAAACAGCTATAAAAAGAAGTCCTACGACCGATTTGAACATGCCTACGGCCGTCGCAAAGCTGAACTGACCGGATTGCAAGGCCGTTCGGTAAACAAAGGTATCGATAATATCACCCTTGTCATAAACAATTGGGCTGTACAAATTGAAAATCTGGTCAAAGCTGCCGTTAAGTATCGAGCTTAGCGACAAGGTGGCGACAACAACCACGATAGGCATGATGGCCGGAATCGTAACATGCAGAGTCTGCTTCCAGCGGTTGGCGCCATCGATTTCGGACGCTTCGTATAAAGCAGGATTCACTGCGGTTAATGCCGCGAGAAATACAATGGTATTGAAGCCGAATTCCTTCCAGACATCACTGGCAACAACACTAACTCGAAACCAATCGCCATCCCCGAGGAACATAATTGGCGAAACGCCGAACAAGCTGTTCAGAATTTCATTCACGATGCCATGAATAGACAGCACATCAAGCAGGATGCCCGAGAGGATGACCCACGACAGAAAATGCGGCAAATACACAAGGGTTTGGATCGTGCTTTTCACCTTCATATGCCTGAGTTCGTTCAACAGGAGCGCGAAAACCAGCGGTACCAGCAAATTGAAAATAATTTTCAGCCCGGAGATGATTACCGTGTTCCCGATTACTTTTGGGGCAAAGGGATCTGTGAAGATCTGTTCAAAATGCTTCCATCCAACCCACGCCGAGCCCGTGAAGCCTTGATAAGGCTGATAATCCTGAAAGGCCATAACCAGGCCTAGCATCGGCATGTAATTGAAAACAAGGGCAAAGCCTATGCCCGGCAGCAGCATGGCGTACAAAATCCATGTCCTTCTGAATCGGCTTGCTGATGATGCTTCCATATGCTTCTTCACCTCCGCTCTTGAATGGTCCGTACTTCACTATTAAACCAGCCTGCGGGAGCTCTCTTAAAGATCAAATATGCAACCTTCATGTCAATATCTCAATAATTGATTCCAATCTTTAAAATCCAACATGCATCTTGCATATTTGGTCTACCCTTCTTGTCCCGCGCTGATTACGATATAGGCGAAAGCGCATCCAACCAAATAAGAGGAGGAAAAAGAATGAACGCAAGGAACAACAAAGGCTTGCGATTGACCGCAATGCTCCTGATCATGACGCTGTTCATGATTTACGCGGCCCTACCGGCCGCGGCATCCGGCTCTACGTATTATGTATCCTTGACAGGAAGCGACAGCAATGCGGGAACCTCGACCTCTCCCTTCCAGACCATTTCGCACGCCGTGAGCGTAGTCGGTCCGGGAGACACGATTCTTGTCAAGAGCGGCACTTATTACGAAAGCGTCGATTTGGGCACTTTATCGGGAACCTCCAGCGCCTACATTACAATCAAATCCGAAGTACCCGGAGGCGCGTATATCAACTCCACCTCGCTTGGTTCCGGCTATAATCTCGAACCGTTCTACGGCGCTCCCAGCTACATTGAAATCAACGGCTTCGAATTAAGCGCCGGCGCCAATTCCGGCGGCGTGCATTTCGACGGCGGCCATCACACCAAGGTCTTCAACAATATCATTCACGATACGGGCGCAAGCTGCATCCAGCTTGATCATGGCGACTATCGTTTCATCGAGAACAATACCGTCTATCATTGCGCCTACTACATGCCTTATGCCGGCAGCGGCATATCGATTTGGCAAGCATACGCCTCGGACACCAACAGCGGATTTCATAATATCATCCGCAATAACGTCAGCTACTCCAACGATAATTTACCTGGCACCGCCGAGACGGACGGCAACGGCATTATATTCGACGATTCACGAAATACTCAGAACGGAAGCACGCTTGGCGAATACGCCGCATCCACGCTCATCGAGAATAATTTGACCTATGATAACGGCGGACGCGGCATCGAGGTGTATATTAGTGACAACGTGACGGTAAGGAATAATACGGCCTACCTGAACAGCACGAGAGATGACGGCGCTACGTGGCGCGGCGAATTCTATGTCGTGAACTCAAGCAACGTGACTCTCGCCAACAACATCGCCGTTACGGATTCCTCTACGCTTTCGGATAACCGGGCTATTCTCATCGGCCATTACGGAACCGACGCCATGAGCGACGTTATCTGGCGCAACAACCTGACCTATGACATGAATAATCCGGGCAATGCTTCCTATAAAATCGACGGCGCTTCGACGGAAGTACCCGCTTCGACGAACGGAAATCTGCTTGGCATCAATCCGCTGTTCGTTGACGCTGCGAGTTCGGATTTCCATCTGCAGTCCAGCAGTCCCTCCGTCAATGCGGGAACCGCCGCATATGGTACGGGCAGCGATGATCTGGATGGCAATTCCCGTATTTTCGGGGCGGCCGTCGATATGGGCGCTTACGAATTGCAATCCGGCAGCACAGCGACGCCGACACCGACGCCCACTGCAACACCGACACCAACTGCGACACCAACTCCTACTCCGACTCCAACTCCTACTCCGACTCCAACGCCGACGACAACACCGGCTCCTGACGGACAGACGATATTCACTACTCAGGTGCCCGATGATGATGTGAACGATTACCTGTCCTATGAACTCGGAACGCTATTCAAAACCAGCGTAGACGGAGTCATTACCCATGTCAGAACGTACACCGGCGCTTCAGAAGGCGGCATCCACCAAGTTCGCATCTGGGATGCGGACGGTACGCTGCTTGCAGGTCCGTATTCATGGAACATTTCTTCAGGAGCAGCCGGATGGAAGGTATACGATATGCCGGATCTGGCAATCGAATCTGATACGGATTATATCGTTGATGTATCGACCAGTTCAGACTATTATTACTCCGCCGCCGACGGAATGTTCGATGCGCCGATCAACAATGGCGATTTAATCACTTATATCGGAAGCGGACTGTTCAGTACGACGCTTGGTACCATTCCAAGCTCCTCCTACAATAACAGCAGCTATTTCAGGGATATTGTTTTTGTTGCAGACTCATCGACTCCAACGCCAACGCCGTCTCCAACTCCCCTTTCCGGAGAACAGACGATTTTCACCAGCGAAGTTCCAGCCAATCACTATAACGATTCGACTTCTTATGAGCTCGGAACTTTGTTCCAGGCAAATGTCGACGGAACGATTACCAAAGTAAGAATATATGCGGGAGCCTCGGAGGGCGGCGTCCATCAGGTGCGTATTTGGGAGGCGGACGGAATCTTGCTAGCCGGTCCGTATTCGTGGAATATCGCTTCAGGAACAGCCGGATGGAAGGAATATGACATACCGGATTTGGCTATTGACGCGGGTACCGACTATATCGTCGATGTGTCTACCAGCTCGGATTACTATTACGCAGCCACAAGCGGATTGTTCAATTCGCCGATTAATAACGGCAATTTAATTACCTATATCGGCAGCGGCCTCTTTGGCACAACGCTGGGCGACATGCCTGATTCCACCTTCGGAAACGGCGGATATTTCAGGGATATTGTATTCGAGGCTGACTAAGCGTTCATTCCGTCCCGAACGCATCGTTCGACAGCAACAGGCCGCGGTATATCGCGGCTTGTTGCCTTTTTGCTATAATAGAATTCCACCGATGTCACGATAAAGGATGATAGGCATGGAGAGACGCATCAGTATTTTTATGAAAATCAACATTCTGATCTTTCTGATGATGATACCGATCCTGACCAGCTACAGCTATTCGAATCGTATCAGTGAAGCCGTTGTCAAGCATGAAGTGCAGGAATATATAGCGAGCAATGCCCACTTCTTCCTGAATCAGGTAGACGCTCAAGCTGATCAACTGTCTACCTATGCCATCACCCTTAGCCGCGATCCGGATATTCTGGAATTCCGGGATATGGCCGAGGATTTAAATGCGTATAACTCTATCAAGATGCGAACATCGATAGAAGAGAAACTTCAATTGCTGGCCATCTCAGGCATATGGAAAAACACGGTAACCATTCTATCCCCTCCTGCCAAACAAGCAGTCGCTTCTTTCTCCGAGTATCAAAGCTTTCCCGATCTCTCGCATACGGAAATGTGGCGATCCTGGCATTATGAGAGCGCAGAAGAATCCGGTACTTCTACATTCATCAAATACATCGTCGACCCGGTCACAGCCGTAGAGCAGCCACAGAACGCAAGACTCATCTTGGAAATCAAGTTCCCCGGGGATAATATTGCAAGCATGCTGGATAACTATACCTCCAGCAATAACGGAGGAGCCTTTCTCTACCATTCTTCGAATCAGACAATAAACAAAAACGGAAATGAAGATCCGCGTATTCAAAGCTTATTACCTGAAATTTCGAAACGTATACAAGGCAATGAAGATCATTTTACAAGCCGCATTGACGGCAATTTGTATTGGGTTCACTATATCTATTCAGATACGCTCGGTTGGTATTTGGTCGACTATGTGCCATTTGAAGAAATTCTGACACCCATCTCCAAAAGCCGGATGTGGTTCTACGCTTCTATTCTCTCTATCTTCCTGTGTTGCTTCTTCGCATCTCTGCTGTTGTATCGAAACGTACAGGTCCCGATCAAGGAGTTGATTCGAGGCATGCAACGCATTCATATCGGGGATTATTCGACAAGACTGCGTCAAGTTCGCAATGAATTCAGCTTCTTGTTTGTTCGGTTTAACAAAATGGCCGAACAGATTGAGGAATTAATCGTGAATGTATACCAAGAGAAGCTGCAAACCAAAGAAGCTGTATTAAAACAATTGCAAGCTCAAATCAATCCCCACTTTTTATATAATTGCTTATATTTCATCAAGAACAAAGCAAGCGTCGGCGATACCAAATCCGTTATAGCCATGGCCCTCGATCTTGGTGATTATTATCGATACAGCACAAGAATGGAGCAAGGGAAAACAACGTTAAACGATGAGGTTTCTTTGATTCGCAATTATTTGAACATACAGAATCTCCGCATGAATCGTCTGCGATATCAATTCGATATAGATGAGCAATTAGGTGATATGCAGATGCCTCGACTGCTGCTTCAGCCTATTGTTGAGAATGCCATGGAGCATGGCATCGAACCAAAGCCTGGCTTGGGCGAAATTCACATAACGGCAGGAATCAGAGCAGGCTTCATTCACATTGAGGTGGATGATAACGGCAACGGACTGTCGCATCCCGAGAAGGAAGCGTTAAGAAACGCCTGGATGCTGCCCGAATCGGAGGAACATGGCGTTGGCTTGTGGAATGTCTATCAGCGCGTCAAGCAAACCTATGGCAAGGAAGCTGGTCTGCAATTGGAAGAATCCCATCTTGGCGGATTGAAAGTCATCTTAAAGTGGCCTTCCCGCGAACTCCAACTAAATCGAATAGCAGAGGAGCATGATGATGTACAAAGTCCTGATTGTTGATGATGAAATTGCGGTTATTGAAGGCTTGGAAGCAACCATACCGTGGGATCAATTGAAGATAGATGTCATCGCAACGGCATGCTCTGTGGAAGAAGCGCTTGCGGAAATGCGCCGTCAACCGGCCGATATCGTCATTTCAGACATTCGCATGCCGGGAATGAGCGGATTGGACTTCATTCGGGAAATTAAGCGGATATGGGCGCAGACCCGCTGCATTCTAATTTCGGGACATTCCGAATTTCAATATGCGCAGACGGCCATTAAGAACGGCGCAGAAGATTATTTGCTGAAACCCGTGCGGGATGAAGATATGATTCATGCCGTTCAGACAGCCGTTGACCACCTGTATGAAGAACAGAGAATCTTACGTTCGCATGATCAAGTTTTGAAGACGTTGGGCGAAAGCCTGCCTCTGCTGCGAAGCCAATTCCTTAATGAAATCCTTCAGGGCAAGCCTTATACAGAATCCATGTTCGAGGAAAAGCTCAACCAGCTGCAAATTCCGTTCCTGTTCCATGTGCCTTCTGTATTGCTGCTTGTTCGACTGGAAACGGAAGAATCGCGAAATGATTTGCAAGTCTTGCAGCTTTCTGTCATTCAAATAGCACAGGAAATCCTGGGTGCATCCTTCTCGATCTGGCCTTGTATTGAATGGCATGACTATGTCATTCTCCTTGCTCAACAACAAATCGACCATTTGGAAGCACAGTCCTACGAGCAAGCGCTGCAGTCATCCCATGCTTTGCTGCAATCGCTGGTCATCAAGCTTCAAGGCACCATTATGAGTCGTCTGAAATTTCCTGTATCTCTTGTCGTGTCGGATTGGCATGCATTTCCCTCCAATATTCCGCACATGTATCAAAGCCTGCTAAGAGCGGTTCGACAGCATTCCAGTCATGACCAAGGGCTCCTACTCGCTCTTAAGGAACCACGCGGCTTGCAGCCCTTGCCCATGCTGAAGACCTTGTACGAGCCGCCCTTCTTTCTGCATTTCCTTGAAGCGGGCCGATGGGATGCAGCAAGAGACAAACTGGCATCCATATTTGAAGAGATGGTGCTCGTCGGAGAAGGACAAAGTGAGATGCTGCTTGAAGTATTTCTGCATATTTCGCATGCCTATTCCTTCATTACGCATAAACAAGGCAGATTGCTCTATGAAGTCATCGGAGCGGATTATGAGCGGTTTGACTCTGGACTATCCTTCTATTCCGTTCACCAGTTGCAGGAATGGTCCTATCGTCTCTTGGACAAGATAAGCGCCGAAATGTCATCCGAGGCCAAGACTTCCCGGCGTTATGTGGCGGAGCAGGTGCAGAAATATATTCAGGAGCATTTGTCCGAGGATATATCCTTGCAGACGCTTGCCGATCTTGTTCAATTGCATCCGGTTTACGTATCCCGAATTTTCAAGCTGGAAACCGACGAGAAGCTAAGCGATTATATTCTGCGTTTGAAAATGGAGAAGGCGCTGCATCTGCTGTTTCATGAGGATCTGAAGGTATACCAAATTGCGGAACAGCTCGGGTACTTTAATACCCCCTACTTTATTCAAGTCTTTAAAAAATATTATAGCTGCACGCCTCAAGAATATCGGGATAGTGCAGCAGGAAAAAAAGCTCCTTAAAGGAGCTTTTTGAGCATTCATCCACTAACTCTCAATTCGCCAGCTTTCTGCCTGAATCGGTTCAATGCCCGGCAAATTCGAACGCAAATCCCCTGCAAAATTAGCGATAATCCGTGTTCCGTCAGCAAAAACGGATTCCTGCACATTCCCGTCCTCGGACAGTATCCGATGATCGACCATCTCAAGCTTGCCTATGCGTTCATGCAGCTTGGCAACCGGAAGCGCTTCGCGAAGCGCTTCCTGCACAGCGGGATCCTCAAAGCGGAATTTGTATGCGAACGTATCATTTCCCTTGCCTGTCCACATATATTGCGTACCGAACGGAAATACGTCAGGCGGGGTGCCGTAGAGGGCGTCCATAGCGGCCTGCAAGCGTGGTCTGCCGCCGCCGGATTCGAACATGTCGTTTTCCTGTACACGACCGAAGCGATGATTGTTGTAGCTGTGCATTTCCCACCAGGTATGAATCATGCTGTCATGGTATATCAGCATCGTTAGAGGAATTGGCCAAAACGGCCAATGTCGGAACATCGGCAAGGCCTTGACCGACCCCATATCATAGACATCCGCATAATTATCATTGAAGCCTTCCGAGCTGACCGCCCTGCCCCCCGCTTGTCCCGACTCCAAAAGCTTGCGGATGAATTGACGATCTTCCGACCTCGATAACGCTCGCCCGGAATGTCCTTCATGCTCAAGGGCGTAGCATTCGCCGAGCGTTGCGCAAGTAATAACGTCGAAATGATCCCATGTCATGTCCGCAAGCAAGCCTTGTGAAGCTGCTCGCTGGTAATCGGCCATGCCGGATGTACAGATTTGATTCCAGACCTGACCGTCCATTGACCAGGAAGGAACATAGGAGCCCGTCGCCGACAATCGATATTTGCTTTGAATGCTGCTCGTCCCGTCGTCCATCGCTTCGTTAATCCATGACCAAGGGGCAACATCGAATCCCAATTTTTTTATTTCCTCTGTCTGCTGTGCATCGAGATGAATCGGAGGCAAGCCTCCCATTTGGAAATCACGATGATAAGTGCTGAATCTGGCGGGATAAATCAGTGCTTTATCAAAGCCCGCTTCCTTTAATTTGCTGCATTCCGACACATAATCCAGATCGTCCTCGCAATAGCCTATGAAGCACATCAAGGTGCCGAATAAACTCTCCAGGGCAGGCCTCTCCGAGATTTTCTCTGTCCAGCTCTTGAATCTCCCCTCATCCATAACCTTCTGGCGATATCTCTTGGCGACTGCCGTATGGGTTCCATCGGTCAAGTAGAGACGCACAGCTCGCTTATAACGCATGCTTCCCAGAGAAGCTTCCTGCATGAATGTCGCCCAGCATCGTCCATGCAGCTCCTTGCCGACCCATAAGGTCAGATCATCCCTTGTCTCTACAGTCACAAGCAGCCCGCTGGAAGCTGCGAGAAAGCCTACTAGCGGCATAGTGAATCTTCTATGCCCCCCTTCGAGCAGGCGCCAATCGAAGGGCTCTCCCTTCCCCTTCCACAGCATGCCCTGCATAATCGGGAGTACATAATCCGTTCGTCCGTTCTCTGCTTTGAAAGATCCAGGCAGCGATAAGGACACAATCTCGGAGCCTTCGGTGATATCGGTTGTCACCTCTATGTAATCCGTCTTCAAGAGATAATCAACACGAAGGCTCTCGCTGAAAGCCTTATAAGTAATGGATAGACCAGCTTCGTTGCTGATCTGAGCTTTGACGGGAACAAGCTGACTGACCGTTTCGTCATCGACACTATGATGAGCAATCAGGCTCTTTTCATCCCATTCCCACTTTGTTCCCCGAGTCAGGTCATGCAAGATAAGATTTTCTCCATCTTCGCTGCATGTCAAGGCCATATATTCATTCTGCAATGAAATCATACTGATCCCCCTTTGAAATCAAACCCGCTTTGACGTTTTTCCAATCTCCAGCAAGCCTTCGTTAATACGCTCGGACAGATGGTTCAATACCGTTAGCGGCTCACCTTCACCCATTAAGAAAGACAATATGTGGTCATTAACCCAGTTCGCATACGGAATTGGCCAATGAGGCAGATGCGAGGTCTTCTCCATCTGCTTGGCATAGACCGACATGCACTCGTCCCCGCGATAGTAGCTTCCTCCCTTATGAACAGGAATCATTCCCACTGCAGTTGCATGCCTCTGCAGCATCTTCGGGGAGGCAAGAAGGCCAAGAAGCTCCTTCACGGCAGCCTCGCTTGCATGCGAATTGCTCGACACGCCATACAATCCTACGGAAGCAAGCGACTGAGACCTTCCTCCTTCGGGGAAGGGGACAAGCGAGCTTCCAAGCCGGAAACCTTGCTCCTGCATACGATGCTCCAGCACAATATCCGCCGGACCAATCGTCATCGCGATTTTCCCATCCAGAAACAAGCGCTTTATATGCTCGCTGGATAGCTCAGGACGAGTCATCAATTGTTGATCCATCATGCTCCTCAGAAAGCGCAAGCCCGCTTCCGTATGCTGATTGTTAATCATGCACCGACCGTTTTTATCCCATCGGGATCGTCCTCCGGCAAACAAATAAATCCAGCCGTGATCGATAAAATGGCCGTCGGAATCATTCGATAAGCCATAGGGTATGATGTCCGGATACTTTGCCTGCAATAGTTGAAGACATTTCCGCAGCTCACGCCATGTTCGGGGTGCTTGATTCATTCCGGCGCCTTCCATCAGATCGGCATTATAGAGCAAGCACCAGACTGCACCATATACCGGTATGCCGAACAGTCGAGAGTCGCGCATACCCTTCTCCAGTATCGAACGCGTATAGCAAGCCGTCCACTCTTTCTGTTCAGGAATGGGCCGCAGCTTGCCTAGCCTGATCGCTGCCGGCAGCCATCCATCGGGAATATAGACGATATCGAGCCTTTCCGCAGTGTTCTCAAAAAACTCTCGGTACCAATTCTGCCAGGAGGGCTGCTGATAATCAACGGACAGACCGTTGCCTTCGAATAACAACGACAACAAATCTTTCTCTCGCCCAGGCAGACCCTGCGAAGGCTTATGCATACGTATTTGTTTGTTGTGCAGCTTCTCAAGTACCTCAGCTTTGTTTTTATTCATCAATAAAAGCCTCTTTTACTATTTTGGCATGCGAAACAAGGTAAGCTATACCAACAAATATATCGCAATTCGATTGATAGTCAATAGAATAAGCCCCAATCTTTAAATGTTGATATGCGGCTAAAATATTGATGTGTGTAGGGCCATGAAGCACAAAAATCCCGATTCATCTTCCATCTGCACGAGCCTGCGCGGGCTGTGTTCAAAACGGAAGATAAATCGGGATCGTTCGGCTAGTCATACTGGCTTTTGCAATCGATATGGACTGAAGCCTTATTCCGAGCCATGCTTTTCTTTAATGTTGTACAAGCCTCTGATGAGAATGTCTGCAGGATTCCGGTTCAATAGCCAGTGCGTCAGCAAGACCTGAAGCGGAACGGCGCAAACGTTGTTTCCATCCTTAATCGAGGGAAACCCCGCTTCGAAGACGGGACCATGCTCCTTCACGATTCCAAGACCCGCATGGACTTGCTCCGGAGCGAATTCTTCTCGAATGCTTTCGATGCAATGCGGAACAAGCTTGCCGTCAATAAGCGCTTTCGTCTCTACTTCCCCGTTTGGAGGCTTCGGAAGCGGCTTCCCGCCTTCCTCTTCCATCAGATCGAAGTAGAAGGAAGACAGCCACTGGGCCGGATCATTGCCGGATTGAAATCTCGCAACCAGCTCCTGCAGGAAAAATCCGCATGCGTACACCTGCTGCGACTCGTTTTTCACTTGAAATACGAAAATTGGACCTAATCTTTCCTGATTGACGACTTGACCCGTTACTTCGTCAAAAAACATTTTCAGTGCCGTTACGCCATTATGAAAAACGGCTTTAATCAATTCCGCCAATTTGGCGTTATTCTCGTTTTGCGCATCATTCCCGGATTCTGTCATTTCCGGATTTTTCGTTTCTTTCGTCATTGTCAACATCACCCGTTTCCATCATAACACTTTGTAGCGGGTTGGCTCCAGTCCCATTCTAATTCTTCTTGACTGCTCTTTGACAACGTGCAGTCCAATCTTCCTTCATTTCGCTAGAAGCAACCGAGCCACTCCAGCAAAAGCGCTGAGCGAGGTATCCTTGCTTACTTCAATGACGATTGCGCGATCCAGCAGCCTTTCGTATGCGCCGTCGAGAAACAAATCGCTGCACTTCGCGATCTGCCCCCCCAGAATGACGGCCTCCGCCCGGAAGGCTGGCGCAAACAGATTCAGCGCCTCTCCCAACTGACGCCCGAATTGACGAAACACGCGCAAAGCTTGCGCATCCCCGCTACGAGACAGCTCCGCAAGCTCCTTCACATCTCTCCCCGTCATATCCAGTCCTTGCAAGGCCGCAAGTCTTAACAAACCTCGCTTCGACAGATAATCGTCGACGATGCTCTCGCCGAACGGCGCGGAATAGATCCAGCCGTTCGGCGGAACATCGGACCGCTCCTTAATCAGCAGGCCGTTATCCATAAATGCGGAGCCTGTGCCCGTTCCCAGCGTGACGGCTATCAATCGTCTGTACGAGCTCGCCTTGCCTGTCAACCATTCCCCTTGCGCGAACAGATTGGCGTCATTATCGAATACGATCCGAAACTCCGGCTCCAGCTTCCGCGAAAGCGCCGTGTCCGCCTCCAGCCGTCTCGTCAACGCCTCTCGCAAATTAACGCCGTACAGCCGTTCAAACTTATCAAGTCCCGTCAAATAACTGATGCCATTCTCGTAATCGAAGGGGCCGGGGAAGGCGTACCCGATTCCGTACAGGGAAGCATTTCTATCCGCTATGCAGTTAGCCTGAAAGCGAATGAGACTCATCAGCCGATCGATCAGCTCCTCCTTGCCCAGATGAGCGAAGGATGGGAAGACTGCGACCGTTTCCGGGCAAATCCGGCCTTGGGCGGTTAAAGCGGCCGATTTGATGAAGTTGCCTCCAATGTCGAATGCGATCGCGTATTTATTCATGAACAACCCTGATATCCCATTGCGGAGAGACGCCTGCTTTAATGAGCTTGGCGGGCGTTCCGCCAATATTGACGATGCGGAATTTCCCCAGCGCCGCCGGCAAAATATAAGACTCCGCATACCCCAGCTCCACCGCTGCGCTCCAATTTGACAATGGCTCGATCCGAACCCTCTCTCCCTCTACCAGATTGAACATCAGCATCTCGCCTTGCGTATCCTCCTCCCAGACCTCCGCCTCGGCAAGATGAATTCGATTAACGTAGAACAGCAGGTCGTCCCGATACCCCAGCCGATATTCCTCGCTTGCTCCTTGCCGTCCCGCAAGCGTCGGGACGCCTATCAGCTCCCGCTTGACCCAATCCGGCTTCTTATGCCAGTCGATATTCGCCTTGGCATGATCGATATTGATGGGACGAGGCTTGCCGTCCATCCCAGGTCGGACATAATCATAAATTTTGAACGTGAACCACCATGGAGTCGAAGAGATTTCCAATACCAGATTGTCATTGCCCGAGCAATGTACCGTTCCCGTCGGAATCAGGAACAAATCGCCCTTCTCGCACTCCCATTCCTTCACATACAACGTATGGTCGATTCCATTGCCCGTATCCTGAGCTTCTTCAACGGCCCCCAGAAACTCGGTCTTCTCGCATTCGTCTGTCAATCCAAGATAGACCTTCGATCCTTCCTTCTTCTCCATGATGTAATACGATTCTTGCTGCTCCAGAATATAGTTGAAGTTCTCTTCCACATACGCCTGCTTTGGATGCACTTGAACGGACAAATTCGTGCCGCCTATCGTATCGAGATAGTCGAACCGAATGGGGAAGAAATCGCCGAACAAGGCGCTAACCCTTCCGCCCAGAATCGCTTCGAAGGATAAATTCATAACCAGCATGAACGGCACGTCTATGACGTTGCCGCCAACGCCCAGCAGAATTGAATTTTCCGGCGCGATCGGCTCGAAGCTCCAGGCGCAGTTCTCCCAATCCCCCGGCAAATCCGCAAGCTTCTTCAAATATTGCCCGCCCCACACGCCCGGAGCAAAAAACGGCTTGACCCGCATCGGCCCCTCTGCGAGCTCCGCGATCATTTCAACCAGTGCATCAGCGCCGACCGCGATCGGCCAAGTCCCGTCATTCATATCCGCATACACGTCGAATTCCCGTAAATGACGTTTACGATATTGCTCCAGAACGGGCCATTCTACGAAAAAAGCGATTTTATATTTCTCCAGCGCATCCTCCGCGCTTTGAAAACCGAAATTGTTCAGCTCGCCCTTGTGAAGCGTCTGCTGCGTCTCTCTGGATAAATCGAGGAATACATTCAACTGCCCGCCGCCGGTCAGGAAATACGCCCCGACTCCCGCGACAATGACCCATTCCCTCTCGCTGCAATTGGATACGCGAGCCTGTAATATTTCCTCCTCGCAGGCCGCGCGCGCATCCGCGCGGAAGAAATCCTCCAGGCCTCCTTCCGTCATTCGTCCGAAGGCGCGATTATCAGTAATATCCCCGGCGAAGCGTTGCCGCAGCTTATCGTCTGTTCTGAGAAAACGCTGTACGGCTATCCGAGTCGTCCTGTCGCCAAGAGCGGCAAGCGCATTTTCCAGCTCCGCGGCGAAGCGATTGAAATCCGCGCCATTCGTGCCGTCAATGACGATGCGGCCTCCCCGCTCGCAAGCTGCCAGTCTCTCCTCTAAATCCCGCATAATCTCGCTGTAGCCCTCTGATAGCTTCGTTTCGGAGCGTCGAATGAGGTTTACAGGCATTTTGTTAAACAATTCAATCACCTCTCTATTGGGATGTCGCATGCCATGAATCGTCGGCAAAGATGTGGTATGATACGTCTTAATTGTTGTTGAAGAAGGAGGTCTCGCTGAAGATGAACAGAGAGCATTCGGGGCTGATTGAGCGAATCGAGCTGAAGGAGCAATTTTTCTTGCATCACCGCGTGCGACAATCCGAATATTATTACTTCCACGCCCATCAGGGCATCGAAATACTCTTCATTCATGAGGGCGAGGGTCAAGTTATTATCGGCGATCAGCTCGCTCAGGTGTCCAAGGGCTCGCTGCTTCTGATTCAGCCTTATCAATTGCACAAAATTCATATGCGGGACGAGCTCGGCTACGAACGCAGCGTCCTTGTATTCGATCCGTCCGCAATCGACTCGCGCTTGGCAGCCTTTCCGGCGCTTCAGCGCTTCTATCGCTCGCTGTGGCGGAGCAAGCTGCCCGTTCAGCATTTCGCGCTGAACGGGAACGGGCTTGCGCCGGAAGCCGAGCGCCTGCTGACACATTGTCAAGGAGCGCTCCAGGCCGCCGAGCGGGAACGGCGTCTTGAAGAAATCGCATTGACGGTCGTCGCCCTGCTCCAGCTTCTGAGACGCGTGTTCCCCTCCGACGAGACAACGCTCGACGATATCGCAAGTCATCCCCGCTCCATGCGTTATGCGGAGAAGGCGATGCAATGGATTGAAGCCCATTTCAATGAAGAATTCCAGCTAAGTCGTCTCGCGGATGATTTATTCGTCTCGCCGTCCCATCTGTCGCGGCTGTTTCACCAGGAAACCGGAGCCACGTTAACCGAATATATAACGGCGCGCAGACTGCGAGAAGCCTGTCTGCTGCTAACCGCAACCGCGCTTTCCGCCGGCGAAATCGCAGGGCGGGTCGGATTGAAGAACGCGCCTTACTTCGGCAGACTGTTCAGAAGAAATATCGGCATGACTCCAGTTCAATACCGTAACCGCAAACGAGAGAACAGCCTATAGTCACTATTTGAAATTAAGATGCTGCGCCGTTGCATAATCATGCACAATATTCGCTCCGCTTACCGCGAAGAAGATCAGCGGGCGCAGACCCGTGTTCACGACGCGATGCGACCAACCGCCGCCGGAATAGCTAATCATTCCTTTGCCCACAGCAACGCGCCTAAGCTCGCCATTCCTGCGCTGCAGAAGCATCTCTCCCTCCCCTTCCAAACCAATTACAGCCTCAGCTGTATCCGGTTCAGCATGGAAATGTCCCTTGGTCATATGATATTGACGTCCCACTCTTCCGGGGAACAGCACTGTAATATTAATGAGCAGATCCGTGTCGCTGTACGGATAAGGCATCTCGTACACCTCGTATACAACGGGATCTCCGCAGGCAAGCAGCGCATCGACCGCCGCTTGATCATCATAGAGCGGCTTCAACTGCGACAGCGTCCGCTTCGTCACACGAGCCCCGTATTTCGCATAGCCTTCCGGACTGAACGGAATAGCGAATATCGGCTCATGACGGTGATCGGGCGCAACAAAACGCGCATAACGTTCAGCCTCCTCGCGCATTCTCGCTCGCTCTTCATCCGGGTTCCATGCCGCAACGGGGTCTTGCGGATAGAGCGGCTGAAGCGCATTGGCATACTTGATGTCCTTAAGCGCGATTGTAGACTCGCCCGGAGTGAGCACGAACAGGGTTGCAACGCCCAAGCTTCTGTATGCCGGGCTGAGATAGCCGCTCTTCACGACAATAAGGCGATAGTTGTCCGCCCGCAAACCGAGCATCGTCAAATATTCCGGATCGTAAACCGCGATTCTTCGTTCGGCTATTATCACATCGACTCCGCCGATCCGAACGACCGCCGCGTCGCAACGCTCCTTGCTTCGACCCGTCCCGTCCACTCCCAGGTGAACCGAGACAACTTCGGCGCGCACGGGCAGACCCTCATTCGTCTGCAAATGGCGGCGCCCAAGCGACAGCTCAAGCACCGATCCCTCTCCCGCGTCGCGGCATGCCGCGAAGGAGGCTTCATCGGCGATAACCGCCAGCAAAGCCCGGTCGATGCCGCGCTCCAGCAATCTCTCCAGCACAATCGTCAGATTGCTGCTCGCTCCGGCGGTCGGGTTGTCGCCTGTATCCGACAGCATTACCGTTCCATTCGGCGCCCGAAGAGCCGCGTCCAACGCTTCATCGAGCGGATAAGCCGCTTCGGAATAGACGAAGCGTTCGCGTTGCTTCCAGAGGCGATCCGCCATGCCAATCGCGGTATCCATCAGAAGCTCGATCTGTTCGGCTTCGCCCGACACCAGCGCCCTGACGCCGTGATAAGGCGTATCCGCCCACGGAAATCCAAGCGTATAATCGGCGTTCAGCACATGCTTCTCTCGCTCCTCCGCATAGACCTCCGCGATCAGCTCCTTCATCGGACTCACCGTCGTCATGGAATTTTCTCCGCAGACCAGGAAGGGAAGCGACGCCGAGACGGTCACGACATGCTGCCCCCGGCGTATCATGCGAAGCAGCAGCTCCGCCGCGCGAACGCCTGTGCTGTAACGATCCGTATGCGGTGCCGTGCGAAACACGGCGAAGGCGTTGACGCTTCGAACCAGGAGATCGGTGACGGTTGCGTGCATATCCAGCGCGCAGACAATCGGAAGCTCCATTCCGACCTCCTCTCGAATTGCGCTCATCAGGTCGCCTTCCGGATCTTCAACCCCGGAGGCGTACATCGAGCCATGCAGACAGAAGCATATGCCGTCGAGCGGTCCAGCGGCTCTAAGCGCCTCCAGCACAGCCTCCTTAATCGTTATATAAGCCTCATTCTCCACGATGCCCGACACCATCGCGACGGCATGCACGGAAGGAACAACATCCGCCCCTTCCGCCTGAAGCGTCTCGATTATGCCGCCTGTCGCTTCCGCATTGCCTCTCCAGAAGGCATGCTGGAACAGCTCGTGGCCGCGCAGCAGACGGAAATCCGCCAGCGTCGTTGGCGTGGTATTAAAGGTATTGGTTTCATGCATCAGCGTTCCGGTCAATATGCGCAAAGCGATTCCTCCTTGCGGCAACCGGCGCAAAGCCCTTCCCTATTCCTCGTCCGGCTTCGCGCCGTCTTCCGCATATGTTTTTTGATATTGTTTTGGCGTCAAACCATGCTTTTCCTTGAAAAGTCTGATGAAGTGATGCGTTGATTGATAGCCGACGCGATAGGATATTTCCTGAACCGACAGCTTCTTCTCCAGCAACAGCGACGCGGCCCTCTCCAATCGGAGTCCGGTCACGTATTCATTGAAATTGCTGCCCGTAAGACCTTTGAAAATTTTGCTCAAATACGTAGGACTAACGCCGACATGCTCGGCCACGTAAGCAAGCGAAAGCTGATGAGAGATGCTGTTGTTGACGAACGATACGATTTTGTCGGCAAATTCATGATCGAATTGCTCCTTGCGCTCATTGAGCTTGCCCATGGCCGTTCCCGCGACGCCGTTCATCCACGCTTCGAACGCCTCGATATGTCCAATTCGCTCGTACTGCTCTCGCAGATCGCCTCCGAACACCTCCGCCGATTGAAAGCCCAATTGATTCATCGTCTTGTCGATGCCGAGCACCATGTCCAGCAGCGCATTCCGGGAATAACGAATCGTATAGCCGCCTTGGCGAATGTCGGAGATTAAATCTCCAATAAGCTGGAACAGCTTCTTCTCGTCGCCCGCCCGAATCGCGGCCGGCAAATCATCCAGAGCTTTCGGCAGATGGCTTGGCTCCTTGAGATGCTCGCTTGCAAGCTCCTCATAGAAGAGCGCATTTCCTCCCGGCAACAGGAAGGCGTAATCCAGCGCCTCCTCCGCTTCCGCAAAAGAACGGGCGATAGAGGACTCATCCGACGAATAGACTCTTCCGAGACAAAGCACGTATTGTTCATCCGCAGCCTTGATAGCAGCGGCTATACGCGAAACGGTATCGGATAATTCTGCTTCCCCGGTTAAACTGACAAAACCATAAATTTGCGAGCGCTCGCCTCGCACTGCCGCAATATCGCCAGGGATAGCAAGGCCTTCCAAAATTTCGATTAGATGAAAATCGGCAGCCAGCGATTCCTCATGATTGGCCGCGTCTGATCGTTCAATACGAAGCACAAAGCCAAAGGCTTGCCTGCCGTTATGCTCGAACCCCAGAATCGAACGAATATCGCCAGGTTTCTCCGTCTCTTGCGCTGTCCCGAACAGCAGACCAAGAATGTAATTGTGGCGAACAATCGGCATATGGCGCGCCAAACTTTGCCGCAAATTTTCCATTCGATTCGAAATCGGTCGATGCGCCCTTGTAGTCAGCCAGAGCGTAATCAGCGCATTAATGGCCAGAAAGGCCGCGCCGATGCCCAGCATCCAGCCGCGTAATTGATTAGACTTGCGGTAGGCGTCTTCAACGGATGTGATAGAGACATAGCGCCAATTGTTATAAGAAGAAGTGACAAACGAAACAACGCTAGCCTGACCGCCTATTCTGGCGTCGAACATGTCCGTCTCCTCGCCGGCGAGCAGCCTTGCCAGGAAGGGCTCTATCTGCAAATTGGACATAGGGGCTTCCGTATCATTGCGGGCAATAATCTCGCCCGACTCGTCAATGATGAGCAGCGCTCCCTCCGACGGCGGTCTCATACTGCGCAGCAGACCGCCTAGCTCCTCCAAATCGATATTGACGGCAACAACGCCTTGTCGAATCTCCTTGCTGCCGAAGAAAGGAATGCTCCGCACATAGGAAGCAATGAGCGATGGATCGAATGGACCCGCTTTTCTTGCTCCCACCCATTCAATGGTCGTATCGGAAGTCTCGAAGGAGCGGAACCATTGTTCTCTGCCGCCCAACGCGCATTCGGATTCATTCAGCATGCAGACGCGATCGCCAAGAAAAAGCAAATTTCCTCTCGGATAATAAAGATCGATGGAATGCAGGTAAGGCGTATTGTTCTTGATGTCGTCCATACGTCTGGATACCTTGAGGATAGCCGCGGAATTGCGGCTAATATCATGCGTCAGCGGATAAACCAGCGCGTCGTTGCTTTCCAGCTCGGACATGTAAAGATTCGGAAAATTCACAACCGCCTTCACAATCGGTTCGTCGACAGCGTTCTGAAACTGCCGAACGGTCTGCATGCTCAGCCCCTGCACTTCCTTGTTGTACATGGTCATGAAATAGCGGTAGAACACAAATTGGGGGACGATTGAGACAATAAGGACGGCAATTAAATTAAAGACAAGCAGCCGTTTGAATATACGGCTTCCCGTTCCCTTCGCTCCATCCATCTTTCGTCTCCTCCCCGTCTATTCGACATGCGACAAGCGGATTGACGGACTTGCCGCCAATCCGCCAGTCTATTTTCTTACTCTCCAACCATTTGCTTGTAGGCTTCGTCTGCCGCTTTCTCCAGCTCGTCGCCGCCGTTTGCACGGAAGGTGGCGACATAATCGTCGAAGGCATCCACCGATGATTCGCCCGTAATAATTTTGAAATAAGTATCCACTGTCAGCTTGTTAAGCGTATTCGAATATTTGCTGAAGGCTTCCAGATTCGGCACGTAAACCGCGCTGTAGCCGGAAGTTTTCGCATATTTGTCGGCAAAGGCAAAATCGAATTTGTCGCGCTGCTTGATAAACGGATCGTAGGAAACCTTCGCATTCAGCACATTTTTGCCTTTCACATTCGCTTCGGCAAGCGTATCCGAGGAGGATAGATTAATGAATTTATCGCCATCAAGCTTCCAATCGACATCCTTCTCCCCGTTTGTAAGCATGAGATAATACTCATAATCCGTACATGCCGCCTCAATCATTTTCAACAGCAGCTCCAGCTTCGCCGGGTCCTTCATCGCCTTGGTCGTAATGGCAATGGGATGGCTGGCTGTATCCCACATCGGCGTCCCCGAAGCGCCATTCGGGCCGACAGCCGGCACGCCGAACACCGCTTCTCCGTCAGGCGCGGTTTCCTTGAAGGCCTTATATTGGCCGCCGCCCGCATCGTCAGGAACGTCCGGGTTTAGCTCATTTCGCCAGTGATAGTACATCGACATGCCTGTGATGCCGATTTTCCCGTTATAGAAGGCCTGAGAATCCGCCCAATAGCCGGTCGTATTCTCGGAGGTGATAAATTCGGGATCAATAAGTCCTGCCTTATACCATTTCTGCAGTGTTGCAAGCGCTTCCTTCATCTCCGGCTGAATAGCGGCAATAACAACGTTGCCGTCCTTCATTGTGAATTGAATCGATCGGCCGGCATCCCCTTTGGCCGCTCCCTTGAAATCGCTGATGCCCGGATAGCCGTACGCGCCGAGAATATTCGGAAGCGCGAAGTCGGACAGACCGTACGTATCCTTCTTGCCATCCCCGTCCGGATCCTCATTGCGGAACTTGGTGAACGCCTCTTCGTATTCGGCGATCGTCTCCGGAATCTTCGTAATCCCGACCTTCTTGAGCCAATCCTCGCGCCAGATGACGACGGTCGGATACGTGCCGTTCAGGTTCGTCATCGGAATCGCATAGATTTCCCCGTTATATTTGACGCCGTCCCATACCTCCGGATAATTCTCGTCCAGAAATTTGGCATAGGTCGGAGCGAACTTCTGAATCGTTTCAAGCGGAATTGGCGCGATAATGCCTTGCGTTACATATTTGGGCAGGTTTTGCCGATTCGTGATTTTGAGCACATCGGGCATTTCACCGGCAGCCAGTCTCACATTCAGATTATCCTCCCATTTCTGCGAATCGATGTACCAGAAATCGAATTTGGCATTGAATTTCTCCTCCACCGCCTTGACGACGGCGGAATTGGCATCCGGCTGACCATACGAATCATAGCCAAGCCATTCCAGCGTGATCGGCTCTGCGCTCTCCGATTGCGCATTTGTCGCAGTCGGTGTGCTTCCTTCAGACTTGCCCTCGTTGTTTCCGTTGTTCCCGCCGCTGCAGCCTGCCAATAGACCGATGCCAAGCGCAAGCGTCAGCGTCATTCCGGCAATTTTTGTCATTGTTTTGTTCATGCCGCGAATCCCTCCATTAATAAAAGTGTATGTTAACCTGATCCGGGGATCAAGAGTCAACCTTTGACAGAACCCATTAGCGTGCCTTTCACGAAGTACTTCTGCAGAAACGGATACACGAACAGAATCGGCAGAATCGAAACGACCAGCGCCGCCATCTTCACGGTCTCGGAATTAACCGCCGCCGCATGCGAGCCGGAGCCCGATTCGGATGCGACATCCTGACCCTCCAGCAAAATTTTGCGTAAAATCAACTGCAGCACCTGCTTGCTCTCGTCCTGAATGTAGATCATGCTGTCAAACCAGGCGTTCCAGTGGCTAACGCCGGAATACAAGCCGACCGTAGCAATAATCGGCAGCGATAGCGGCAGTACGATCCGGAATAAAATGACAAGCTCATTGGCTCCGTCAATCTTTGCCGATTCCTCAAGACTTTCAGGCAGCGCGGTAATAAAGTTTCGAACGATCAGCAGCATAAAAGCGCTGACGGCTCCCGGCAGGACAAGCGCCCACATCGTGTTCATAAGACCGATTCCCTTGATCAGCAGGTAGGAGGGAATCAATCCTCCGGAGAAAAACATCGTCAGCACAATAATGCCGGTCCACAGCTTCCGGTTGGGCAATGCCCGCTTCGAAAGCGGATAAGCGCCGAGAAAGGTCAGCACCAGCGTAATCATTGTGCCGAGCAGCGTTCGCATGATTGTATTGCCGTATGCCGTCCAGATGACGTTATAATGGAAAACGCGCTCGTAACCCGTCAAGTCAAACTTGCTCGGCAGCAAATGAAAGCCATAGCTGTTGACCACCTCCGGCGGACTGAGTGAAATGGTGATTGCTTGCATCAGCGGAATGAGCGTCGTAATCGACAAGAGCAGCAACGAGCTGTATACGATGCTCAGAAACACTTTGTCCGATGCGGATTTTTTGTAATTCATGCGGCTGCATCCTTTCACGGTTAGAAGATGGTGTCATCAGAGAGCTTGCTTGCGATGTAATTGGCGGAAAGCACGAGAACGAGCGCAACGACGTTTTTAAACAGTCCCACCGCTGCGGCATAGCTGTAGTTCATTTTCAGCAGGCCCTCCGAATACGTGTAGGTCGAGAGCACATCGCCCACATCCATGACCTTCGCATTCAACAGATTGAACACTTGCTCGAAATCATCATTGATAATCGAGCCGGAGTTGAGAATCAGCATAATGACTATAACTGGCGCGATCGACGGAATCGTGATATACCATATCTTCTTGATTCGGCTAATGCCGTCTACATCGGCTGCTTCGTACATTTCCTGATTAATGCCGGCAATGGCGGCCAGATAAATGATGGAAGCAAAGCCGACGCTCCGCCAAATATCCGAGCTAACCAAAATGGCGCGAAACCAGGCTGGCTCGGTAATGAAAAAGATCGGCTCCATTCCGAAGAGAGACAGCAGCATATTTACCGGACCGCGGCTTGGCGACAGCATTTCGATAATCATGCCGGAAAGCACGACCCATGAAAGGAAGTGAGGCAAATAACTGATTGTCTGCACCGATTTCTTGAACCATTTGCCGGACACCTCATTAATGAACACGGCCAATACAATTGGAGCCGTGAAGCCAAACACCAGCTTGTAGAAGTTAATAATCAGCGTATTGCGCAGTACCGTTCCGAAATACAGTCCGCCGAACAGCTCGCGGAAGTTGTCCAGTCCAACCCAGGGACTTCCGCCCACTCCCTTCAGAAATTGGTAATCCTGAAACGCGATGACCACGCCGTACATGGGAGCGTAATGAAAGATGCCGTAATAAACCAGAACGGGAAGCAGCATCAGAAAAAAATATTTGTGCGCGATATACTTCTTCATAAGCGAATTTTTCATGCCTTCCTTCTCTCCTTCGATCAAATTCCGCAGTTGCGACGGAGGGATAACTCGGCACTCAATCGCGGGCGAGGCGGAGCGACCATGAGGGTCATCCCGTTTGCCTGTGCCCATCGTAGTGGAGAAGTCCCCAATCGCACAAGAATCAAAAACATGTCATGATAACGCTTTCTTGTCATTCGTAAGAAAGTGATATGCCGCAATATCGCGGTATTACCGGGTTTCCGGCGCAAAACAGCGAAACAGGAAGCGATTCTCCATTTGCGCGGCCGGCTTCAACGCCCGCAATTGCAGCCGATAAATGATTTGCGGCCGACCCGCAAAATCTGTTGTTTCTGCCGTGATTACCCTGGCATCGAAAGCGTCATTGTCGTATTGCAAGGAAACGAAGCCGCCTGAGCCTCTCCAAATATATTCGCCGTTCTGCGGAAGCGGAGGATGCAAGCTTACAAATTGCTCGACGAGCTCGCCTGGCCGCCGTCCAAATTGAAAGCTGTCGTCAAGCGTAAGCAATGCCTTCGCGCCAGAGGCATCCCCTTGCCAGCGCCACTCCAATCGACGGACGAATTGTTGCAAATCCAAAGCGTCATATGCTCTTGTCAAATCCAGCTCGAATGCCAGCGCGCTTTCGTCACTGTACCAGCGCAGCACCTGCGCTTCGAAGGCCCTGCCCGCTTGCTGGAGCCGTCCATCCACAACCGGCACGGAATGCCCCTCGGACGAGTTATGGATAAGCTCGTATCTCTTCTCGCCGAAATAATCGCGCGTGTAAAGACCGGCCCCGGGATCGGCAAGAAGATTCTCTCCCCCGACATGAAGAATAAAGTGGCCGAGGTCATTATGATTATGCGGCTCATCGTTATGGCCGCCTTTGGCCGAAAAAGCAAACATCGTATTCCCCGACCTTCTGCGCTCCACCGCTACGGCCAAATGCTCGAGCTTGCTTTCGCCCTCGGGAGACGCCTTGCCAAACAAGGATGCATCCGTCCACAGCAAATTGCGAGTCACATGCGCCCATCGATAGCATTCATCCGCCCGAAGCTTCGGAACCTTCTTCATTTCCGGCATCGGGGAGCCAAGCCGCTGCGCAAGTCTGCTTAGCAAGCCGGTATGAAGCGTTACCCCTCCGACATCCGAATAATTGACGCTCTTGCCGCCGGAAAGCGCGACAGCTGCGGGAAAGGCCGCGATGGCGCGTATTTTCTCGTCCGCGAGCAAATCGAGATCACCATCCGTGTATTGATACAACATGTCCGCGAAATACGCATAATAGCCGAAGCCGTAGAACCAGTAGCCCACTCCCTCCGCGCAGCCCCCGTCTTCGCCAAAGCCCTCCAGGAAGCATTCCAGGCTGCGAACAACTCTGTCAATCATGCCGGAGAGCCTCTCCTTGTCGGTCTCAAGCAGCAATGCCGCCATACCGACGGCCCCCCCGCAGACAGCCGACCAATTGTTCGCGCGCGATTCCCAGTCGAATGGTACGGGATCATGAAATAACGGACGAAACACGCGTCGTTCTATTTCGGTTCGTATCCGATAACCCAGCCAGGGATTAAGCCATTCTCCGACAAGATACAGCGTTTCGGCAAGCGCATGAGCCGTCTCCGCCGCGAAGAGATCCACCTCGCATTCCGGCGGAACGCGGCGGCTTGCCGCAGCGGGGAAGCCATGGGGCAGACAGGCCGGCAGACACCATGTGTATTCATTGCAGATGTCCCAAATCAGATTTTCCAGCGCATTCTTATTATCCTGATGCCCCTCCAAATGACAATCCAGCACTAACGCGAGCAGCCTGCCTCTGCGGTCGAAATACGGCTCCTCGTATTCCTGCCGCGTGCCTTGCTCCTCAAAGCGGTGAAATTGCTGAAATGTAAGCGCAGGCGGCCCGGTTTCTCTTGCAATTCGGGCGAAATCCCGAATTTCCCGCAATAGCTTGCCGAGATGCGGTTTTTGGGTTATTCGCTCCAACAACGGCTCCTTCACGCCGTAAGGGAATCCTCCGGACAAGGAACGATTCTTCGTCAACTCGCGGCGTATGCTCCTGAAGCTGATCATGAATGCAGCACTCTCCTTTTCTGAAATGGCATACAAAAATCCGAAAGCCGGAAAACCGGCGCATCTGAATTATAATCAGGAGCCTCCATCGTGGATATAGCAAAGACTTGCCATTATACCGCATTCATGCTCCAGACGATGAACCTCGCTTCGCGTCGGGGCAAAAGCGCAACGAAGCGTCATTTTCGGACAACAGAGGATTATCAGCAATTTGCTATGCTGATGTCGGAAGCGGTTCAGCGAGGCGATTCCAATCCGCTTCGCCGCCGCAAATTTCTTTATAAAGGAGAATGCATCTTGCCTTACGCAGCCATGCTGCTGGTCGTCGGTTTCTGGGGTTCGGCGGCCGCTGTCGGCAAAAGCTTGGGAACCGCGGAAACAGCGCTTGACCTGGCATTGTGGCGAGTCGGACTCGGACTGTCCTTGCTGCTTCTGCTTCAAGCAGGGGGGATGATTCGCGACCGCTTGCCGGGCGGCGCTGTCTCCTCGATGACAGGGCATCCGGCGCAGCCAGAGGCTTCTCTATCGCCAAGCAGCCAGAGGCGATGTCACCCCTCTGTACGTCGGCTGATTCCGATATGGCTTGCGGGCGTATTGGGCTACGGCATCATGATTTGGCTGTTCTTTGCGGCTGCCCGCGCCACGCTTGCCAGTCATCTTGTCTTGATTCTGTCCATGGCGCCAATCTGCACGATGCTGCTGAATCGACTGGCGGGCGGACGCGGCGACGCGCGAGCCTTCCTGCCCGCAGGCTTATCGCTGGTCGGTATTGCCGTAATGGTCGCGCCTTCGCTGTCAGGCTCGCATGCGAGCCTGATGGGGGATGGCATGGCGATCCTTGCCTTGCTTGCCTTCTCCGGGTATACCGTTCTGACGAAACGATTCGGGAGAGGAATGGCAACGACAGCCGTTAATGTGCAGGGCATGTTCGCGGGGGTCGTCTTCCTGTGGATGATGATCCTGTTTACGGAGGGAGAACCGCTGCCTGCGGAATTCTCCTCTTCAGAGCAGTGGCTGGCAATCGGCTATCTGGGTCTGGCGGCGACGGGACTTGCCTATTGGCTGTACGCATGGGCGTTAACCCGACTGCCAATGGAACGCATTATGCCGCTCATTTACCTGCAGCCCCTTGTCGGCGTGCTGTTGTCGGTTCTGTGGTTGAATGAATCATTGAAATGGAATGTCGTAATCGGGATGTGCGGTGTTGTCGGCGGACTGATTTGGAATCATCGCCTCTCCCAATCTTCAGTTACATTGAAATCATAAGGAGGAACGAAGCATGTCAAAGGAAAAGGTAAGAGTTGGAATTATAGGCTGCGGCGTCATTGGCAAGCAGCATTTGAAAGCAGCCCGCGAGGCGGAATGGGTAGAGCTTGCCGCCGTGGCAGATGCCAATCCGGAGGCTGCCAGAGGAGCCGCTGAACAGTTCGGGGCCGAACGGATGTACAAGGATGCCTCCGCTTTGCTTGCGGATTCGTCCATCGATGCCGTCGTTCTGGCGATCCCGACCAACATTCGCACGGAAATGGCGCTGCGCGCGCTGGACGCCGGCAAACATGTGCTGCTGGAGAAACCGCTGGCTATTCGATCCGATGAAATTCAGCAGCTCATGGCAGCGAAGAAAGAGTTGACAGTGGGCTTCTGCTCCTCGCGCTTCCGTTTTCTGGAGCATGCGGAAGCTGCTCGCAAATGGATTGCCGAAGGCCGTCTCGGTGCTGTTCGCGTTCTGCGCTGCAGGGTGAACGAGCCGGCAACCGGCAGACCGGAAGTCGCGCCTCCGGCTTGGCGCGTGAATACAGCCATAAACGGCGGAGGCATTGTCGCCAATTGGGGCATATACGATTTCGACTATTTGCTCGGCCTGACCGGCTGGAACTTGCAGCCGGAATGGATTACAGCTCGCATGTGGGGGCTGGCGGATCCGATTGCGGATTATTTTCCGGAAGGCGCGGATTCGGAAGTCTACGGAACGGCGTATATTCAGTGCAAGAACAATGTCTCCATCACCTACGAGCGGGGAGAGTTTATGGCTGCGCCTAGAGAGAGAAGCTGGCAAATCATCGGCAGCGAGGGCAGCATCTCGCTTCATATGACCTGGCCTTCCCAAAAGACGATCGTCGCTACAACGCTGAATGCCGAAACGGGCATTGACAGCCACACGGTCTGGGAGGGCGATGAGGATTCCTCTTGGGTTGACAAAGGCGCATTGTTCGACTTTACCCGCGCGATTCTCGAAGGCAGGGAACCGGCCACCGCTCTCCCTCAAGCGCTGCAGCTTCAGCGAATCATGGATGGGCTGTACGCATCCGCCCGTGCGCAAAAACCGGTGCGCATCGAGGAAGAGGGAGGCGAACGCGCATGAAATACGCATTTGTTTCCTTCTCTTGCCCCCATGCCGATTTGTCCGCAATCATTGCCATGGCTGGAGAGTACGGCTATGCCGGCATCGAAATACGAAGCGGAGCCAAGCATGGCCACGGCATCGAGCTTGGCCTTGCGCCGGAAGCGGTCGCGAGCATTCGCGCGAAGCTCTCCTCAAGCTCCGTCGATCTGCATTGTCTAAGCGTCTCCTGTCACTATTCCAATCCGGACACATTAGAAACCAATATGGAGGAGTCGAAAGCTTACATCAGGCTTGCCGGCGAGCTCGGCGCTCCGCTGCTGCGCGTATTCTGCGGCATCATCCCGAAAGGATTGGACCGCTTGGCGGCGCGGGAACAAATTGGCAAGGCTTTGAGCGAGCTGGCGCCGCTGGCCGAAGCAGCGGGCGTCACACTTGCGGTAGAAACGCATGACGACTGGTCCGATCCCGAGGAAATGGCAGCCATCATGAAAATCGCCGATCATCCGGCGGTAGGCGTTGTCTGGGATATTATGCATACGCTGCGAACGGGCAACACAGCCATGGATGAGGCTTATCGTATCTTGAAGCCGTGGCTGTGCCATGTTCATTTCCACGATGGCTTGCTTGATCGCGACAAGCTGACTTTCCTGCCTGTAGGCGAAGGAGAAATTGATCATCGTTCGGTGGTCAGCATTCTGATGGAGGAAGGCTATGAAGGGTTTCTGAGCGGAGAATGGCTGGACTGGGAGGCGCCGGACATTCATCTGCCTCGCGAAATCGCGACTATGCGTCGCTACGAAGAAGCTGGCTGCTAGCCTTTCTTATTGGCCAGCCGCAGTCCAAGCTGCGAGATGCCCGCACGTATCGTTGGAAATGCCGAGCCGCTCCAGGCTGCGCCTCGCGCATTCCGACCCTGGAGCGCTAAGCCCGGGCAACTCTTCATCGATACCGTATTGGAGCATCTTTGGCTGCGGCAGGCTGTTCGCGCATTTCGCTTATATCCGCAATTCTTTTTTTCCCCCATGCGTACATCATTTCTAATATCGGCAGCAGTGTTTCTCCAAGCGCCGTCAATGAATATTCGACTCTCGGGGGCACCTCGGGAAATACCTCTCTATGAATAATGCCATCCTCCATAAGCTCCTTCAATTGACTCGTCAGCATTTTATGCGTAATTTTCGGCAGAAGCCTTTGAAGCTCGCTAAAGCGTTGCGGCCCTTCTTTGCCAAGATGCCACAAAATGATCAGCTTCCACTTCCCCCCGATAACAGACAGCGTTAATTCTTTCTCGCAGTTATAATCCCCGTTATTGACTTTATCCATAATTTCTCTTCTTAAATCAGACATCATAACCCTCCATACGCAATTGTTACTTTTTTGTAACCATCGCACAAAAAAGTGCATTCTTCTCATTCTTAGCTTCTCCCTTTATGATTAGCAAAGCGGGCCGCTTGCAGAGAGAGATAGTCGCATTATTATACCAAAAAAAATAAAAAAAAAGCTGGGAGCGAAAACAATATGGAACTTCAATTGGCATTGGATCTTGTGAATATTCCTGAGGCACTGGAAGTTATTAAAGAAGTCGAAGGTCATGTTGATATTGTCGAAATCGGTACACCGGTTATCATTAATGAGGGACTTCGCGCGGTTAAAGAAGTAAAAGCCGCTTTCCCAAACATGATAGTACTCGCCGACCTTAAAGTGATGGACGCCGCTGGCTACGAGGTCATGAAAGCAGCCGAGGCTGGCGCTGACATCGTTACGATTCTTGGTGTTGCAGAGGATATGACCATCAAAGGCGCTGTTGAGGAAGCTCGCAAGCTTCAAAGAAAAATTCTTGTAGATATGATTGGCGTTAAGGATATCGAAACTCGTGCGAAGGAGTTGGATGCACTCGGCGTTGATTACATCTGCGTGCATACAGGCTATGACCTGCAAGCCATTGGGAAGAACTCATTCGAGGATCTGCTTGTCCTCAAGCGTGTTGTTAAGCAAGCAAAGATTGCTGTTGCTGGCGGCATTAAGCTACGTACTTTACCTGAAGTTATACAAGCACAGCCAGATCTCGTAATTGTTGGCGGCGGCATTACAAGCACTGAGGATAAAGCGGCAACTGCAGCTGAAATGCTGAAATTAGTTAGACAAGGATAATTGGCCTATGCAGACTGTACAATATGTGGAGCAAATTTTGAAGGAGCTTCGTCACTCATCCTCCCTGATTTCAGATGATGAGGCCAAGCAATTATTGCATTGCATCCATCGATCACCCAAAGTGTTTGTAGCAGGCGCAGGAAGATCCGGCTTGATGATGCGCGCTTTTGCCATGCGCATGATGCAAATGGGCATTGAAGCCTATGTTGTCGGCGAAACGTCCACGCCAAATTTGGACAGGGGCGACTTGTTTATTCTCGGCTCCGGATCGGGAGAAACAAAAAGTCTCGTCGGCATGGCGGAGAAGGCAAGAGGCCTGGGCGGGGAGGTCGGGCTTATCACAATCTCTCCTGAATCAACGCTTGGCCGCCTTGCAAATTTCACCGTCCAATTGCAAGGAACGCCCAAAAATCAGCTCACTCAAATGGATAAAACGATACAGCCTATGGGAGCCTTGTTCGAGCAGTCCTTATTCCTCTTTTGCGATGCGTTAATCTTAAAGCTCATGGAAATGAAGGAAATCGATTCAGCCGCCATGTTCAGCAGACACGCAAATCTGGAGTGAACCTCTTGCGTCCCGTCGATTGCATGTCAAACGAGCCCCTTCATGGAGAAGGGGCTCGTTTGATTGCGAGTCTTGCTAAATCAGCTCCGATTTTTCCAGCAGACGCTTCACAATTGTCGCAACCTCAGCGCGCGTAATATATGCTTTCGGCGCAAGCTTGTTACCGCCAATACCGGACACGATGCCCGATTGCACGCTTTGTGCAACGCTGGTCTTCGCCCAATCGGCAATTGCATCCTCATCCTCATATCCATGAAGGATAGCCTCTAAATCAGGATTTTCAATTTGCCCGTCCAAACCGGTAATTTTCATTGCATTGGCGATAATAGCCATTGCTTGTTCACGTGTAATCGTATCGTTTGGACGGAATGTGCCGTCTTCAAATCCATTAATTAAGCCATAAGAGTATGCTGTTTGAACCGCGCTGCCAAACCAGTCTGCGGACCGAACGTCCGAAAACGCAAGAGCGTCGTTTTCCAGTCGCATGCCCAGGCCTCTAACCACGATAGCTGCAAATTCGGCGCGCGTAATATAGTCATCCGGACTAAACATTTCGCCGCCGGTTCCTCCTGCAATCAGGCGCGAGCCCATATCGTTCACATCGACTTTCGCCCAATGCTGATTCATATCCTTGAACGTCTTGGGGCTCCATACTAAGGTGTACGTGCTATTCGTCAAGCTGTTAATTCGCGCATAATAGATGCCACTGTTTTCAAGCACCCTTGTCGGTACATGACGCACATAACCATCGGGCTCAACAACGACTCCCGTTGTAATCCGGTCAGGGTCCACATTATCCGGGATTACGATATCGCGTTCAACATAGCTCTCGAATCTGGTTAATTCCACCTCGATATCATCAGCTACTGCGCTCACCTTGAAATTCAACGGTGCAACAGCCATTGTCAAGCCAGCCTGATCTATGGCTTCCTCGACAGCTTGAATCGTGTCGCTCAGGGGATCAGCAATTTCAATCTTCACATGAATATCCCGCAGCGCATAGTCGCCGCTAAACATTTTAGAAATTTCATCCACATTCATTTGCTTTGCAGACAGTCTGTAAGCCGCCTTCTCGGTACGAATTTCCAATGCTGCGCTTCTATTCTCCAAATATTTAAGCATTTGACCGTTAAACAAGCCGATGACAACGTCGCTATTCAATAATAATGGAATACTGATGAGCGCGCCTTCGCCCTCTTCATCGACTCTTTGCATGAGCTTATCTTCATCTACAGCTATTGTAGTCACTTGCTGACCATTCACGAATTCAACCGTTGCTGTTCCAATATGCTGTACCTTGCCGTTCACATATACTTCCACGCTTCGTCCCGTAACCGGCACCGAGACAATAGGCGCTCTTGGCGTTACGGCGTTTGATGGAGCGGAAGCTTCGCTGCTGCCTACCGCATTCAACGCTTTTACCGTAAACGTATATGAAGAGCCATTCACAAGTCCTGTCACCAAAAGGAAGTTTGAATCTGCTCCCACGCTGCCGACCAGGTTGGAATTGGAATCGAAAATCTCATAGCCTGTAATCGGACTGCCGCCATCCTGAAGAGGAGCTTCAAAGGTAATTTCCGCCCGATGATTCCCGGATACCGCAACTACATTTCTTGGCGCTTCCGGCACGTCAGGCAATGTTACGAACAATGAATTAAGGCTGACCACATTGTTCAAGCTCTGAATGGCATAGTAAGTGCCGCCGTTATTCAGATTGGCAAAGCGCCACACGCCTCCGCCCTGATCCGCCGGAGCGCTCGACACCGCCTGGTCCTGGTCGTCATACAGCGTCACCGTCGCGCCGGCGTAGACGT